>NZ_JAXHBS010000013.1:0-1846930 GCF_042466085.1 Vibrio sp. R78045 | reverse complement strand
TTAGGTTGTAAACCCCAGATAGTAATGTCACTATTTTCTAAAGTTAAAATGTCCCTTTAGCTCATCACCACTAGGCTTAATTGATATTGGTAAACGCTATGGACATAACAACATGCTGGTGACTATGAGTGATTCAGAGATCAATCGTTTTAAAGTAATTGAATATGTGTGTCAGCGACGGATACGTCGGGCCGATGCTGCCGAGATCCTCAGCTTGAGTGTCCGTCACATCCAACTCCTGATGAACCGACTTCGTAAATACGGTGCGAGCGGATTGGCTCATCGCGCTCGCGGTAAGCCTAGCAATCATCGTTATTCAAGTGGTTATCGAAACTCGGTGCTAAGCCTTGTCCGTGAAAACTACAGCGACTTCTCACCAACACTCGCTCAAGAAAAGTTATCTAAGCTGCACAACTAGCCCATATCAAACGAAACTTGACGTCAATGGATGATCGCCGACGGACTGTGGCTTCCACATTCACAACGCAAACCTCGGGTCTATCAGCCTCGTTACCGTCGTGATTGCTTGGGTGAACTTATCCAAATTGACGGCTCCCATCATGACTGGTTTGAAGGCAGCTGTGACAAATGCTGCCTATTGGTGTTCATTGATGATGCGACTGGCCGTCTGATGAACCTAAGATTCAGCGAGACAGAATCCGCGTTTGACTACATGATGACCACGTGTGAATACCTCAATGAGCACGGCAAGCCCATCGCATTTTACAGTGATAAGCACTCTATTTTTCGAGTGAATCAGGAGAAACACAAACAAGTTGGCCAAACTCAATACGGGCGCGTGTTGAAAGAACTGGCGATAGAACTCATCTGTGCCAACAGCTCCCAAGCCAAAGGCCGCGTTGAGTTCGCTTTTCTACAACGTTGTTTAAGTTGTTAGCCGAAAAAGTTTCGAGAAGTAGAATTGTCAAATTTGTAGCACGAATATGGTACAGGTTTTAGCCAATAAACCATTTTATAACAATGGTTTAAGTCGATATCGATAAAGGTTGAGGCTCATAAAAGTCCTAATTATAACTCCAGCCATATAAAAGTGACACTGCAACTAAAGCGCATGCAAAGATTGAAAAGTAATAAGCTTTGCATGTTCTAATACTGAATCAAGTCTAGCCGTATAAACATGTGTTTAGTTTTATTTTCACACAACGCTATACGCTGCCAGTTACACTGTATAAATAAACAGTACAATCTTTACACCCCGTAAAAACCGCACTTTTTGCTCAAATTCCATTCAAAATCAATGTAATATCGCTTCAATTTGATTTAATTACAGGTTCAACCTATCTCTTTCCTGTATAAAGTAAGTGTGGGTATGTAGATTCCACCGAGGCTAATCAATAGAGCCTCGGACTGCGCCAACGGCATAACATTCACGTCACGTGCGCAGGTAATATAATGAGTGACAAAGCATTCCGAAAACTCAACATATTCCTTTCGATTTTTTGACTCGCAATCACTCTAGTGTCGTTGATCTCTTTTAATACGCTCATGAATAAGAGCTACGTTATTACACCAGACAAATACCCTATACGCGTTAACACAGACAGAGACCACGATGGTGGTACCGTAGGCTCATTACATAAGTCAGAGGATGGCATTAAGTTACAGTGTGACTTTGAACGGACCTATAGTTTAGAGTTCGTTATATCGACCCAAGGTAAAGGGCTCAATCTCTCTACGTTCGATTCGGACACCTCTAAGCGCGCTTTCACCATCGGCATTGCAATAACGCATATGTTATCACGTCATCGATAGCATTCTCTGCTTGATACGTATCCCTCTATAAACAGCTCCCTACGCCTCTAAGTCTCCTAAACACTTGCTCTTAAAGACGCGTATTTGGCTAGTAAAGCTTGCTCTAAGCGGTGGTAAGTCACTCGCGGTATCGGTTTTAAACATTACCGTCGTCACTTATCTCGCACTGTTCTTATATGAAATCCTCATTTGTCTGATTATAAACATTCATGTACTCGTATCCGCTAAAAACAGAAGTCACAACGTCACTAGTCTTAAAAAACACCATACATTGAACCACTGACACAAATGCTGACACCTAAAATAGCAATTGTTTTACTTTCAGATCTTGCTGTAATTTAATTACAAATATAAACCGAGAAAAGCCTGTAAAGTAAATTACTCCGCTGTAACTTGCTGAATTGACTAAATTTAAGGGTTTTGATTAGGCTGGAAATTAGGGTGACTAAAGAGTGGGTATGTACGAGATAATATGCTAGAGGGCAATATATTTAGTTATAGTGCATTAAGGTGTTAAAAAAGAAGGGCTGATGCCCTACTCTTCTTTTTTACTCATTTCTTCACGAATTTGCTCAGCAACCATTTTGATAGCTTGTGCTGTGCTGATGCCCTGAGTCATCATTTCTTGAATTCGTTCAACAGCTTTCTGTTGTTCTTCGTGAGAAAGGGTTGGTAAGTCGTTTAACATGCTCTGCTCCTTTGTTTAGGAGCAGAATCATATAAGGAGTATTAGTAACTAGCAAGGAAATTGATTGAAGCACCCATAGCGTTTTCATTCGTGTAGTTAGCGCTGATGTCTAGCTGGAATAAATTTAGCGGTGACAAACCAATACCGGCTGTGACAGTACCTTCTGAGTCAGAGTAAGCGAGGTTCTTGTAGTACCCTCCCCTTAGCTTTAGCTGACGCAACAGATCAACTTCAGTACCGATACGAATCATCTGTTCGTTGTCATCAAACGATGTGAATTTTTCAGTCTCATTCAAATCGTAATCAACACTTAACGTAAAGTAGTCAGAAACGATACCCGCACCAATTGTGTAAACTGGCTCAAGTTGGTAAGTGTATTTACCGCCGACTTGGTGCATTGCACCACCAGTACTCGTCAGTGTTTTAGTTGTATCTTTGGTTTCAATGTCTCTAGAGATTAAGTTAGTTGCCGCAACGCCGACTCGGAACGGGCCGAAGAACCAAAGTGCACCAGCATCCATGTTAAAGGCAGTTTCTCCATCACTGTTCTCTCTCACATCAGACAAGTCGTAATCATTAACTGAAGCAACGTAGTTGTATGTGTATATACGTTGGATCTTTGGTGTGATACCAAATGAAATGTGTTGGCCCATAAAGGTTTGGTATTTAGCTAAAGAAAGGCCAACCTCAGTTACACCAATAGACACTGCTTCAACGGTAGACAACTCGATTTTATCTGCATCTGAACCTGTGGTGTAAACATTCGGCGTCGCGAAAGATTCTGTGTAAGCTTTAGCGAAAAGGTTTGCCGCGACAAATTGATTAGGAAGCGCAAATGCGACCACACCACCCAGCTCAACATTGGCTTGGTTTCCGTCTAGTTTATTAAGAGCAGCATCTAACTCGGCGGTGCTTGATGCGTCAACAACACTATCAATGTTCGATTTCATGTCGTTGGGGTCGTTATAGCTACCACCAAAACTTGGCGTGATCATACCCATATCATCATTACGACGATAGATAGCAACCAGTGCTGGGTTATAGAATGGAGCTGTTAGGAAGTTTGCTGAAACAACACCAACACCACCCATCGCATCACCACGCGCTTCAATGGCGTAGTTTGCTGCTGAAAGAGGAAGACTGGCGAATGCAATTGACGCTGCGAGTAGTTTTGTAGTTTTTTTCATGCCGTTTATCTTTGTGAGATCCCTTACATAGTTAACGGCACAATTCTAAATTACTTTAACTCTTCTTCGCTAGAAATATCATAAGTTTTACTGATAGTTTGTGCTTGTTCTATCGCTATGTCACCTTGCCAGCGAGAATGCACCATCGAAACGGCTAATACATAACGATCATTAGGCAGTTCTTCGCCCGTCAAACTCATTGGATAATCAGACTCGTAACTCTTACCCCACACCTTATCGTAGTGTTCGTCGACATAATCGTACAAACCGACTTCAAGCTTAGGTAGCGGACAGTATGGATTTAGCAGTTCTTTTTTATCGATTCGCCACGTGTCTTTTGATGCCCAACGAACTTGTTGGCGCATGACAATTTCACCAAGGATAACCCAAGTGCTCCACGAGTTTCCTGCATCATCTTTAACGCTTACACGATACAGGCCCGAATCTAGTTGAGATGCTAAATTATAACGCTTATGGTAAAGGCTTGCTGATGCGTTATTGACGAGTTCGTCGTCTTTGGAGAATTCACTATCAGACGAAACAACTCTATCAACCCACTTTTCAAAGGTGATGCCTTGAATGTTGTTTTTAGATTCAACATCAATCGCTACTCGAAACGTATCACGTCCAGGGCTTTGAATGATGTGTCTTTTGACAACTACCGAACTTATCCAATCAGGTAAGGTTTTCTTGGTTAGGGTTTTACCACAATCTTTGTTCAACGCTTGAGCGAACAGTTCATTGAGGTGATCCTCTCGAGATTGAGAAGAGTTGATTTGCCAAACTTCCACTAACGAATCAAACATCTGAGACAAGTCGTTATCTAAAAGGTGTTTGTGAACTTGAGTTAGAGCGTCGCTGCTCTTAAACCAATCCGCTGCGTGCGCCGTGTTTATAACGCTCGACAGCATTAATAGTGGAAGTAAGGCTTTTTTCATTATGCTTTCATCTTATAACCAACGCCACGTAGCGTTTCAATTTCTAGACCTGGCAGCTTCTGTCTTAGTTGCAGAACATGTGTGTCTACAGTACGCGTTGTTGGGAAATGGTTGTAACCCCAAACGTGGTCAAGCAGCTCATCACGTGTAAATACACGGCCAAGGTTACTTGCTAAGAACAATAGTAGGTCAAACTCTGTTCGCGTTAGCGTAATTTCTTGTTCATTAAAGAACACTTCACGAGTCGCTTTATCAATAACAAGATTTTGAGCGATAACTTTTGAGGCATCTTGTTCTTCAGCGTCTGGTAGGCGAAGTTGGGCGCGAATTCGAGCGAAAAGCTCAGCTTCTGCAAATGGCTTAGTTAGGTAATCGTTCGCGCCTGAATCTAGGCCCGCTACTTTGTCCTTTACTGTGACGAGAGCCGTCAACAAAATAACCGGGATATCTTTCTTTTTCTTCCAGCTTGGAAGCGAATCTACTGAGTCACCATCAGGAAGTTGACGGTCTAGAATAACCAGATCCGCTTGTTCCCAATAGCCTTCAACTTCAGAGATCAGCTCAGCATGCAAACATTCATATCCAGCTTGCTCAAGGCTAACTAATAAACCGTCAGCTAAATTTTTATCATCTTCAACGAGAAGCAATGTCTGTTTCACAAGGTATCTCCAAAATAAATGTTGTTGGGGGGCCGATAAGCGTCATGTGACCGCCCATTTTTCCGACCATAGATTCAACTATTGTCAGACCTAAACCTAGTCCACTCTTACTAACGAATGGTTTTCTTAGCTGTCCCCAATCTTTGCGGGATAAGTCTCCATTATCTATAACTTTGAATGTCAGCTTCTTGTCAGAAGTATTCAGTTCTAGTATCACTGGAGCCACACCGTACTTCACGGCGTTTCTGATTAGGTTGTCGATACACGTTCCTAACCAATATACGTTCACTTTTGCAGCAATGTCTTTATTCACACGTAACTCAATTCCCGGTGCGAAATCTTCTTCAACTTTATATTGCAACCACTCCTCAACACTTGGCACCCACTCAGTGGCTAGTGGTTGGTTATCCGACTGCAAATAGTCTTTACTAGCTTCCGCCAACTGTCTTAAACGACGGGTGTCTTCACACAATCTACGGAACTCATCATATACCGATTCTGGCAAGTGTTCGAATTCACGCCTAAACCCTTCAACCGTCAAAGATAAGCTCGCGATGGGCGTTCTTAATTCATGCGTTAAAATTTGAAGCACCAACATCCGGCTTTTCATTTCTTGTTTTTTGCTATTCCAGCGGTAAACCGCCCAGCCTAAAACCAGCATGATGTTGGCGATAACCAAGATAAACATTGCGACTTGTAGCAGTTCTGAATGATCTTCGATTTCCCAACACACGTTACCGCGCTGCACGAAACAGCTGTTGCCTTCTGACGACAAACTGAAAGACAACCCGGCTAGCGTTGCATTTTCATTCCACACCGATTCTTTGTATAGATAGTAGCGGTCACCGCGTTTTACCCACATCTCATTAAGCTCAACAAACATACTCGCGCCAGCTAACAATGCGGTTATGGCCTCGTTATCCATTTGTTGTAAACGCGATAAGAGTTCGTCATGCTCTGTATTTGGTCGTTCTTGGATGTGCATGAAGCGCTTCAAATCATCAAACTTTTCTGGGTACTTCTCAACGTACCTTGCAGCATAAGAGCCGCCACCAGGGTGAATCAAGCCACTGCGACTAAACCAACGGTCGGAAAGTTTCGTTCCCTTACATAATGCACGAGTGAAAACTAAAGGCTCTGTGATCAAAGGACTTAACGGCAACTTTCCGCTGCAAGTTTTAGATAATTGGTATAGGCGTTGGATGTCTTTCAACGGATACTCTGCTGTTTGTGGCAGCATAGAAGATGGCATGATCAACCGAGTTGGATAATCAGCCTGAAGCAGTCGAATATCATAAGATTCAACGGCCGTTTCATGATCAAAGAGTTTGGTAAAGTTATCGATACGCTCAGGCAAAGAGTCAGCAAAGGCGTTTACTGAGACTGATAACGTAGCAATAAGAAGAGTCAATGTTTTTTTGATGATCACAAACCAACGCAAATTCATATAGATCAAACAAATATATACCATTCGCTATCAAAGATAAATTTTTAACCGCGTGAAAAACAATGTTGATTCAAGGGACAACGATTGCC
The DNA here is from genome assembly GCF_042466085.1 of Vibrio sp. R78045. NCBI lineage: Bacteria > Pseudomonadati > Pseudomonadota > Gammaproteobacteria > Vibrionales > Vibrionaceae > Vibrio > Vibrio sp. R78045. The sequence goes on along the minus strand of NZ_JAXHBS010000013.1, from coordinate 1,840,149 downwards.
TTGCGGGATTGTAGACAAATACGCCGAGATATTTAGAAACATACCTGCCTACCTACTTACAAGAGAGCAACTGGAACTTTCATCAGTTAAGTAAGAGCTCCAAATACGTGCAACATCGTTACGAGCAAAAAAAGGAGCTCAATTGAGCTCCTTAGTATTACAACATGTTCTAACTTTTATAGGTGCTCTAAAATACCCAAGCAACTCTGTTTAGCATCACCAAACAGCATCTGCGTGTTCTCTTTGAAGAACAATGGGTTTTGAACGCCAGCGTAACCGGTATTCATCGAGCGTTTGAACACGATAACATTTTGAGCGTTCCAAACTTCCAATACAGGCATGCCAGCGATTGGGCTGTTTGGATCTTCTAATGCTGCTGGGTTAACAGTGTCATTTGCACCAATAACCAATACAGTATCTGTCTCATTGAAGTCATCGTTGATTTCGTCCATTTCAAGAACGACATCATAAGGTACTTTTGCTTCAGCAAGCAGTACGTTCATGTGACCCGGTAACCTACCCGCAACTGGGTGGATACCAAAGCGAACATTGATACCTTGTGCTCTTAGTTTTTCAGTAATCTCATGCACCGGGTATTGAGCTTGAGCTACTGCCATGCCGTATCCTGGAGTGATGATAACTGACTTAGAGTTTTTCAGCATGTCCGCAACATCTTCAGCCGATGTTTCACGATGTTCACCCTGCTCTTCATCACCATCAGACACAACCACTTCTTGACCAAATCCACCAGCGATAACGCTAATAAACGATCGGTTCATTGCTTTACACATGATGTACGACAGAATGGCACCTGACGAGCCAACCAATGCACCCGTTACGATTAACAGGTCGTTTGCCAGCATGAAACCTGCCGCCGCCGCCGCCCAACCAGAGTAAGAGTTCAACATAGAAACAACCACTGGCATATCTGCACCACCAATCGATGCCACTAAGTGGTAACCGAAGGCGAATGCGATCAGAGTCATTACCATTAGCGCAAACATGCTGCCATCGGCTTTAACAAACGTGATCATTAACAATGTAGAGGCAACAATAGCTGCTAGGTTCCACTTATGCTTATGAGGAATGTTTAATGCTGACGAAGAGATAACGCCACGAAGCTTACCAAACGCAACAATAGAACCCGTGAAGGTAACCGCACCGATGAACACACCAAGGAACACTTCCACTAGATGGATGACGTGTTCTGCATGTGTTGCCGCTTCAGGAGCATCAATGTAACTGTTGTAACCAACAAGTACCGCCGCCATACCTACGAAGCTATGCAAGATAGCCACCAGCTCAGGCATTTCGGTCATTTCTACTTTCTTTGCGTAGTGGATACCAATACCGCCACCGATCACCATTGCAATGATAATCCACACAATACCTGACGAGTGAGGGCCAAAGATCGTCGCGATCAACGCGATTGCCATACCCGTGATACCGTAATAGTTACCTGCACGTGCAGATTCCTGCTTCGATAATCCAGCCAAGCTCATGATAAAGAATACAGCAGCAACAATATAAGCTGCTTGTACTAATCCTTCAGACATCTGTTACTCCTTAGTCTTTACGGAACATTTCAAGCATACGTTTGGTCACAGTAAAGCCACCAAAGATATTGATACTTGCAATTAATACGGCAATAAATGACAAGAACGTGACTACACCACTTCCTTGTCCTATCTGTAACAGCGCACCTACTACAATGATCCCTGAGATAGCGTTAGTAACGGACATCAAAGGTGTATGCAGAGAATGGCTTACATTCCAAACTACGTAATAACCCACCACACAAGCGAGAACAAAAACGGTAAAGTGAGATAAGAACGCAGCAGGCGCAACCGACGCTATCCAAGCAAAAGCACCAACGGCAACCGCCATACCGGCCACTTTTTTGATTGGAGAGACAGGCTCTTCAACTTTTGGCTCAGGTTTCACAGCTTTTGGCTTAGCCTGTTGTTGTGGTTGAGCTGAAACTTGAATTGGTGGCGCTGGCCATGTGACTTCGCCTTCTTTAACAACTGTAACGCCACGCAGTACAACATCATCAAAGTCAATGTTAATGTTGCCATCTTTTTCTTTGCAAAGTAGTTTCAGTAGGTTAACTAGGTTAGTTGCGTACAGTTGAGATGACTGAGTCGGCAATCGACCAACCATGTCTGTATAACCAACCACCTTCACGCCATTCGCCGTTGTGATCACTTGATCTGCAACCGTGTATTCACAGTTCCCGCCATTTGCAGCAGCAAGATCCACAATCACGCTACCTGCACTCATGCTGTCTACCATCTCTTTGGTAATCAGCTTAGGTGCTGGACGCCCAGGGATAAGAGCGGTTGTAATAATGATGTCGACGTCTTTCGCTTGAGCCGCGTAAAGTTCTTCAGCTTTCTTATTGAATGCCTCAGACATCTCTTTTGCGTAGCCGTCACCAGCACCTGTGTCTTCCTGGAAGTCGACTTCCAAGAATTCAGCGCCCATAGACTCTACTTGTTCTTTTACTTCAGGACGAACGTCGAACGAACGAACAATCGCACCTAAACTACCTGCGGCACCAATCGCCGCTAGGCCCGCAACACCCGCACCGGCAACCAACACTTTCGCTGGTGGAACTTTACCTGCTGCCGTGATTTGACCTGTGAAGAATCGACCGAATTCGTGCGCCGCTTCAACAACAGCACGATAACCCGCGATGTTTGCCATAGAACTCAAGGCATCTAGCGCCTGAGCTCTCGAAATACGTGGCACAGAATCCATCGCCATCACGTTGATGTTACGAGTGGACAGTTGTTCCATTAATTCTGGGTTTTGAGCGGGCCAAATAAAGCTGACCAATGTGGCGCCATCTTTAAGCAATTCGATTTCATTTTTAGACTCGTCAACGATTGGAGCGTTAACTTTAAAGATAATATCGGACTTCCACGCTTCATCGGCGGTAACAACTTTTGCTCCAGCTTGTTCATAAGCTGTATCTTCAAAACTTGCTAACGCGCCGGCTTGTGATTCAACACAAACTTCAAACCCTAATTTTAGAAGCTGTTCTACCGATTTCGGCGAAGCAGCGACTCGCGTTTCTCCCGCGAGTGTTTCTCTTGGTACACCAATTTGCATAGCGATTCCTTGACTATTGGCACAATGACTTATTCGTTTGTATCTAACGAGAACTAATACTTCAAGCGTTTTGTTCAAAGAACAGGAAAAGTTATTACTTATAACGATTTAGTTGAGTTTTCGGCGCTTCATTTCAATCAATATTGGCCATCTCAAACAAAGAGGTCAAACCACTTTCTGATAATCCTTTAAATAACAACCTACTAGCTGTTCTTTATCCCTAAAACTAAAAAGAGCTTTCAGCATATACACTGAAAGCTCTCTAAATGATGACCAACATCAATTCTAACCCCAATTGGTTAGCTAAATATATTGTCGCCCATTTGATCAATGAACATCTGCGATTTCTTGAGCATCAATTCGTTGGCGTCTTCTTTGTTTGAAACAACATCAGAACGAATAAAACGATGAGTTTTGATTTCACCGTCGACTTCTTTCTCGATTCGCCCAGCGACACGATATTGACCAGATTCTGCAATGGCATCTTGGTAAATATTAAACCCTTTGTATTCTACTGGCTCAATGTCTACTTTTTGTTCAGTTTTTTCTTTGCCACCAAATAATCTAGAAAAGAATCCCACGTTTTTACTCCTTAAATGACCGTACTGACTCTAAACTATCATGACTATTTGCTGTTCAACAATGGCTTTTCACACCATTGCAATTCTACGTCATCATCAAAATTGTGTTGACTAAATATAACGGGCACATTGTCGTCACGTTCGCGTCTTCGGTCGTCAATGATCATGCTTTCTGCATTTTTGACCGCGATCTCACTATTTCGTTTATAGAGCACTAACTTGTCTTCTGGTAGGGCTGCAAGAAAATCGATATCAAAGCGAATGTAAATCGGTTTAAGTTGGCCTAACGCCAAACACGCGAGATCCGCCAGTTGTTCGTTGGTGTAACTAGACACATATTCCTCGGTAGTCAAAACATGACCAACAAGCGTTTCCATGTAATTGTGTACATCCACACTGATTTGCATACTACATCTCCGTTTGTAGTGTTTTATGATATTGCTCTTAACAACTTATTATAACTAACCGCTTGTTGTCACTTCCGTTTTTCATAACTGCCCATTTATCAGAATGGCCTGATTACCCTAACTGTCTGTTTATCAGGGCTATCAGTTCACTGTGACTATTTGCCTGTTATTACGGTTCGCTTATTCGTGATTAACCATTAATTGATACTATCAGCGTACGTTTTGTTAAGTATCTATAACAGCGAATTAATTTCTCATATATACTGTGTAGTTCGTTCTACGGTTAATAGCAACTCAAATACATATAAATATGGTTGCACCAATCTCGCCCTATGACCATGTTTTTGCTCTAATTTACGCAAAAAACTTGGCAATCGCTTGTTTAACCGTATGCTAAGTATAAAATTAAATTATAAGATCATCAGTACACTTTAGGCTCTCCACATAAATGGCATCTTCTTTTGTAACGTCGAGCTTGTTTCGATTTTGCTTTCCCTTACTTTTATTAGTAATGTTACTCGTAGGTATGAACAACGTCATTCTCGTGACGGAGTCAAACTTAGGGTTTGCTAGCAACCTCCCATATATTCTATTGAGCGTTGCCGTTCTGTTGTGTCATACATTCAGACAAGGCCGCATGGCAATGGTCTCTTCGACTATGCTTGTCGCATATCTCATTATCCAAGTTCGTTTGCAAACACCGCTAAACACAGGCACTACATTATTAGAGTTGTCTCTCCTTGCCACACTACTGCCAGTTACCTGCTTATTAGTCTATGCCTTCCCCGACAATGGCGTTAACTCTAAATCGATGTTCTTATATGCGTTGGTTGTGGTGTTGTTTATGGTCTGGGCACAGCTTATTGTTTCTCACTTCCATGCGGGCGGTTTTGAGTCGTGGAGCGAAGGCATACTGTTTACGGTAAGAGATTTTTCTAAGCTGCCATTTGTGCTCGTGTTGTACAGCCTTTGTTTATTAGGCTTAACGGCCATTTTGGTTTTGGTTTATAACCGCTCTATCGACGTTGTGGTTTATAGCGCTATCTTGCTTGCTTCATCTACCTTCACATTTTTTGATGTACAGTATATTTCGAGTACGATGTTTTCTTTGTCTGGAACATTGATAATCATCTATGTGATGTCAGCAAGCCACGATATGGCTTTTAATGACCAACTCACTAATATTCCTGGCCGACATGCATTAGAAGTCGATATGAAGCACTTAGGGCGTAAATACTCGATGGCGATGGTCGATATTGATCACTTCAAGACGTTTAATGATACCTACGGACATGACATTGGTGACGATGTTCTCAAGTTAGTCGCACGACTCATCACTGAGACTGGTGGCGGCGCACGTGCTTATCGCTATGGCGGTGAAGAGTTCACGATCATCTTTAAAGGTAAATACGCAGACCAAGTTAAAGCTGACCTACAGGCACTCATCTCTGATATCCAAAATTACGACATGATTATTCGTAATACTCACGAACGCCCTGATGATCATGAAGTGGGTATGAAAAAGCGCGGCCAAAGTAGTAACCCGACAGAAGTGGTGAATGTTACGGTAAGTATTGGAGTATCTGATAGTACGACGACCAAACACCCTGAAGAGGTTTTAAAATTGGCCGACAACGCACTGTATAAAGCCAAAGAAACGGGTCGCAACAAGTTGATTGTTAGTAACTAAGTAACTAAGTAACTAAGTAATTTAATCGGGAATGGCTAAAACGCTTCATAGCGCGATTCATTAATCAGAATAAAATCAATGAATACCAGAGAGGAAGATCAATCTTGGTTAAAGAAGATAACTAAGCTCCCTCCTTTCAAACTGCTTCCATAATTAATCGTCAATCCAATCCCGACATTGTCCACCCAATCATTAAACAGATTAGGATTGAGCAACCAGCCTACACTGCCTTCGTAATAGGACGATGTTCCCATAGATGCAACCGTATCGCCCCCGATATCAATTCTTCTGATACTTGAATACATCGAAGTAATGTTTTTATCCCAGCGTATTAAGTCGTAAAAGATCTTGGCTTCGTTTGCGATGTACCAGCCTTCAGGGTGCCCAATGTTGCCTTCATTCGCCTCACCCCAACCAATACCATTAAAGTAATGCCAACTGGTGCTTAGTTTGTATTTTCCCCAGTCATGCTTGTCTTCAAAGGTCAGTTTTACCTTAGGTTCTACGATGTATGCCCATGCGTCAGTATTCAGATACACGCCATCCAGTTGATCTTTATAAGGCTCAAGTAATGATGAGCGATATTCAAAGTCATTGCGATAATAAGAGATGTGGTTACCAATCGCCGAGCTAAAGCTCCAGTGTTCATCCAACTGGGTAACATTGGCAAATTCAAGATAACCAGAAACTACTGATTCTTTTTGAAAATCACTTTTCGTTGTCGATGCGTACACAACATCTTTCTCGATACGCAACGCTGATAGACGTAATGTTATTTCTTGATGATTACCTTCAATGTACTCTGGAAGTTCAAACGTATACGGAAAGCTGATCGAAGCAATATCTTTTCTTCGGCTCACAGAATCATTGGAACCAATGTCTTCGTTATCTAAACGAAAAACTTTATTGGGATCAAAGTTATTAATACCAAAAGTAAACACATCCGTATCGTTAAGCAATACGCTCGTCGCGAACGTGCGTTCGATATCCTTTCTAACTAGATCAGACAACGTAGTGGCACTCACTATTGCAGGGAAAACAGAGCAAAACAGCGGTAGGACAATCGCCTTGTTTGTTTTTACCAAAGGGCATAACTTTGAGTGTGGCATTTCTCTTATCACTAAATAACTTCCTAGCAGGCTGCTATCAGAAGTCTAAATTCAAACATAGAAAGGAGCTTGTCTATTAACGAGCAAGCTCCAAAATGTTGCGCTGTATAAAGGTATTTCTACCGCTTTGTTTAGCTTGATAAAGCGCTTGGTCAACCTTATCGTAGATAGACGCAATTGACTCATCGCCTCCCGGTATAAACGACAACACACCTTGTGACACTGTCACCCTATCAGACACCGTTGAATGATCGTGTGCGTAATTCATCTCATGAAGCGCTTCTTTGATTCTCATGGCCTGTAGACTAGCCGCTTCACTGTCCGTATCACTCAGAATTAAAACAAATTCTTCACCGCCATAACGACCAACATACTCACCCGCACGGACAAAGAGCTGTTTAAGGGTGCTTGCAAGCCCCTGTAAGCAACTATCTCCTTGAATATGGCCGTAATTATCGTTGTAGGGCTTAAAGAAGTCTACATCCAGTAGTATGACTGTCATAGGTATATTACGTCTTCCATGCCATGCAATACTTTCTTCAAGCTTAGTATCCATATATCGACGATTATACAATTTGGTAAGGCCGTCTTCGTTGGCCTGTTGTTGAAGGAGAATGTTGAGCTCTTCGAGTTTGGCGGTACTCTGCTTTAATTCTCGTCGCATATGAGCGATACGCTGCATCGCAATCAACTTGGAATTTAGAACAACTTTGTTAACTGGCTTAATCAGGTAATCGTCACCGCCAGCATCGATAGCCTTAGCGATCATTGCTGGCTCTTCGTGACCACTCAAAAATATAATAGGAACCCATTCTGGGAACCGACTACGAACCTCGTTAGCGACTTCAAAACCATCCATGTCTGGCATGCTAATATCGAGTAATACGAGTTCAGGATCAAAGTCAGAATAAACATCCAGGGCTTCTCTGCCGCTGCCTACAGCTTCAACAATATGACCCAGTTGCTTAAGCCGAATCGCAAGTTGCATTCTGTCTAGTTGAACATCATCAACCAGCAATATGCGCATCGAAGATCCCTTTTCTATCATCACATCACCTTTATCTAGTGTTGAATATTCAAAGTAGCTCAAATTTGGGCTTAAATCATGCCCTAATCTCTATATTATATTGACTTTTTTACAGATCTTTTTAGCATTGTTTCTTTTTAAAGAGAAATACTATGTCAGACGCTACAAACAACGAACCACAAGAAATCGATTTAACGACCATCTCGCCAGAGCTTCGTCAAGTTATCGAATTTGATGAAGTGCCAAAAGAGATGCACTTTATGGTTACTTCTATTCATGAAGTGTCTGAAGAAGCAGTACGTGAAGCATGGAATAGTCTTCCAGCAAGCGCACAAAATGTTTTGGACAACTTCGAGCAGTTCCACGCTCTAATCAGTGTTAGCCAAGCTTTCGCTGGTGTTAACGTGATGGAAGAGTTCCCTACTCTTAAACTTCCAGAAGATATGTCTGACGAAGAAAAAGAAGAGTACCGAGCTCAACTGCTAGACCAAGTTCTACATAATTGTGTAAAAGACATGGTTAAACAAATCAAGAAAGCTCGTCGTGATGCTATCTTGAAGCGTGATTTTAAAGAAGTTTTTACTAAGTAAGTCGGGGCTAGCCTAGATTAGGCTGAGCGCTAACAGTATTACTTATTGACTAAGCCGCATGTTGCTTCAAACACGCGGCTTTTTTGTTTTCATTAATCTTATGTTTGCTAATGGTATCAGCGCTGCCATCGTGTCATGTCGTTCGCCGTTATGCTCATACACTCATAAAGTCTGGCGTAAAAAATACATTAACACAGTACAAACGTAACGCGTGTTTCCATTCATGGAATCAAGATCGAATTTTAGTGTACGAACACGTAAGGTATCAACGATGCACACTACCTAAGCTACAATTCCAATCTAAAACTAAGCCGAATCTTAAATCCAAGAAACCTGAACTAAAACATCAAAACCGCTTTAATGCGTAACCGCAATATCTCGCTGCGTGACACTCACACCTTTGATTTGTGCGTAAACTTGTTGACCAATTTCTAGGTTTAACTCATCCAGCGCCCACAGTGTGATAGTAGCCCACAGATAACATCCAGGTTCTAGTTCCAATTCGACAGCGACAGACTGTTTGTTAGAGCCCTGCTGATGCGTCTCTACGCTTCGAATGGTCACAGGAAGAATATTACGTATCGAAGTCCTTTGTGGCTGTTCTAGTGCGATAGAGACGTCATTTGCCCTAACTTGCAGCCTTACCGAAGCACCAATCTCACTTGACACTTTTTGAACCCATAACGATGTCGATTTTCCTAGCATTAAGCGAGACAGCGCATAATCATCATTGTGCTCAGCTAAAGTCGCTTCAAAAAGCGAACTTTGTTCTGAGAAAGATTGCCACGGCTGCATTGCTCTTGATGCCCATACCTCTTCGGTTACTCCCGATGAAATAACTTTGCCTTGCTCAATAATCACTAAGTGATTGGCTAAGCGTAAAATCTCATTAAGACTGTGAGTAACATAGATGATCGGGATCTGAACAGTTTCAGATAAATTTTCCAGAAACGGCATCACTTCACGTTTACGCGGCAGATCCAAAGACGCAAGTGGTTCATCCATCAACAGAATGCTTGGCTTAGATAACAGTGCACGGCCAATTGCCACACGCTGCTTCTCTCCGCCAGATAAGCGAGCTGGATAACGATCAAGTAACAAACCCAAAGATAACAACGAAACAATTTGGTCAAAATGCGCTTGATCGGCTCTTTTCATACCGTACTTAAGGTTCGCCGTCACCTTCATGTGCGGGAACAATCGAGACTCTTGGAACACATAACCGACATTGCGTTGGTGAGTCGGTAAATTAACGCCATTCTTGCTATCAAACAGAATGGTTCCAGATACACTGATCAAACCCTTATCTGGCTGTTTTAGACCACTAATCGCATTAATGAGTGAAGTTTTTCCCGCGCCAGAACGACCAAAAATTGCAGTAATACCGCTACTTGGCAGCTCCAAGTCGATATCGAAAAAGGTTTCACCAAGTTGTTGTTGATACTGGAGGACTAATGCACTCATGCGTTTCCTCCCAATCGCTGTGATGATTTTCTATTTAGCCATTCAGATAACATCAACGAACTAAGCGCAATCACAATAGAGATGACGCACAAACGCGCCGCTTCCATTTCTGCACCAGGGGTTTCGATAAAGGTATACATGGCCAATGGAATAGTTTGTGTTTCACCGGGGATATTGGAAACAAAGCTTATCGTCGCGCCAAATTCACCTAAGCTTCTTGCAAAAGAAAGCATTGTGCCGGTGATGATCCCAGGGATCATCAAAGGTAAAGTGATGGTGAAAAACACACGGATCGGAGAAGCGCCCAATGTAGCTGCAGCTTCTTCGAGTTTACAGTCTACTGTTTCTAAGCTGAGCCTGATAGAGCGAACCATTAACGGCAACGCGACGACAACACAAGCAAGTGATGCACCCTTCCAGCTAAAGCTGAATACAATACCAAACACGTCATTGAGCCATGCACCTATTACCCCTTGTCTGCCCATCATCACCAACAACAAATAGCCGATAACCACAGGAGGGAGCACCAAAGGCAGATGCACGATGCTTTCTATAATACTTTTGCCAATAAACTGCTTTTTAGCAAGCAGCCACGCTAAGCCAATGCCGATAGGAATAAGCCATAAGATGGCAAACCCAGCAACTTTCAAGCTCAACATTAACGCTTGATATTCGTATTCCGATAAATACATCATTTAGCGCACTTCAAATCCAAAACTGTTCAAGGTGTTCTTCGCGTTCTTGCTCCTTAGAAAAATATAGAACTCTTCGGCAACCACTTTATCGCTCAACTTCGCTACAGGGTAACGTATCGGGGTATGTAAGTCTGATGGGAATGTCGACACTAGGTTCACTTCTTTAGAAAGCAGCGCATCTGTTTTGTAGACAATGCCAAGTTTAGCTTCACTACGCTCTACCAATGCCAACGCCATACGAACATTGTTGCTTGGCGCTAATCGAGCTTTAACATCATTCCAAACACCTAAAGCTTCTAACGCTTCTTTCGCGTAGATACCCGCAGGAACCGACATTGTGTTCCCTACAGCAAGTCTTTCATTGGTAAGCAGTTTAGCCCATTGTTCACCCTTTGAGAGATTCAAAGATACTGGCACCTCTTTCGGAGAAATCAGCACAAGCTCGTTTTCACACAAGTTTGTGACATTGTCACTATAAACCAATTGGCGGTCGACTAAATACGTCATCCATTTGTCATTGGCCGAGATAAAAATGTCTGCTGGCGCGCCTCTTTCAATTTGGCGCACCAAAGAAGAGGTGCTCGCATAAACAGGAATCACATCGACAGAATGATTCTTTTCAAACTCTTCAACCAACAAATTTACTGCATTCGTCATCGATGATGCGGCATAAACTCGTAGTTTTTCAGCAGCAAAAAGATGAGTCGAACTCAACGATGTCGCAAATGCTAAGGTGACAAGGGTGACGAGTTTTTTCATTTTAATCACTTATCTATTATTCGTTTTATTTATGACCTAGAACGCTAGGCTCAGGCCAAAACCTTTAATTCAGGCCAAAGCAGGTCAAGATTTAAATGCTCTTCGATAGCATCAGCGATTCGATTAATACCCAACTCTTTAAGTTGTTCATGGTCAATCGCTTTTACGCCGTTGGCTCCCGCCCATCCGCAAATAAGCGACAACGCATCACTGTTATCGAATACGCCATGCAAGTATGTGCCAAATATCGAGTTATCTTGATTCACAGCGCCATCAAGGTTGCCTGATTCTAACTGAACTGGGAATGACGTTTCATTGACATCGGTCCTACCTACGTGAATTTCATAACCTTTTACTGGTGCTGTTTTTCCATCAAGTGTCATGTTGCCGCGTACGTTGGTTAAGGTCTTCTGCTGCGTTAAGATCGTTTCTGTATCTAAATACCCCAATCCTTTACTACTGCCCGGCTCACCTTCCACACCATCTGGATCGTGGATGATATTGCCTAACATCTGATAGCCACCACAGATCCCCATCACCTTGCCGCCTAAGCGAAGATGACGCTGAATGTCTTTATCCCAACCTTGTTCTTTTAGGTAATCTAAATCCGATCTTACTGATTTTGTACCCGGCAAGATAACCAAATCCGCGTTATTTACGCGCTCGTCTTTGCCTACGTAACGTAAATCAATTGAAGGGTTGAGTCTTAGTGCATCAAAGTCTGTGTGATTGCTGATTCTAGTTAACACCGGAACCACGACTTTAAGTTTAGCTTCTCCGTCAGACTCTTGCGCAGATGTGATGGCATCTTCCGCTTCAAGGTTAAAACCATGCAGGTATGGCAGTACACCAATTACTGGTTTACCGGTTTTCTCTTCTAACCAATCTAGACCCGATTGAAGCAGCGCAATATCGCCTCTAAAGCGGTTAATCACAAAGCCTTTTACTCGAGCTTGTTCAGATTCAGATAATAGAGCCAATGTTCCATATAGGTGCGCAAACACGCCGCCACGGTCGATATCAGCCACGATAATGACTGGGATATCCGCTTTCTCAGCAAATCCCATGTTGGCGATGTCATTTTCACGTAGATTGATTTCAGCCGGGCTACCTGCACCTTCAATCATCACACTTTCATATTCGGCAGAAAGTCGATCGAATGAATCAATTACCGTATTCATCGCAACTTTTTTATAATCGTGGTAGCCGGTCGCTTCCATGTTGCTCAGTGCTCGACCTTGAAGAATCACTTGCGCGCCTGTATCAGAATTGGGTTTTAGCAATACAGGATTCATGTGAACCGTCGGCTCAATATTACAAGCTTGCGCCTGAACGGCTTGAGCGCGACCTATTTCACCGCCATCTTTCGTCACAGCACTGTTTAAGGCCATATTCTGTGGTTTGAAAGGTGCCACTTTGATTCCTTTCCTTGCCAAGACACGGCATAAACCTGCCACCAAAACACTTTTCCCGGCATCTGACGTTGTGCCTTGAACCATAAGGGCGCTTAAAGGTGATCGCATTTGTACCTAAATCCTTAATTTCTTGATTTGTAATTGCTATCTGTTGGCAATATTTCTCTGCCACCATCTTAACGCCATTGCCGAGTAGATGCTCAATAAAATGAATGGAAAATGAATGTGTTACTCACTCTGCATTCAAACCGAGTGTTGTTTAATAGCCTCATCGAAACAAAGCTTCCAAGCGAAAAGAAGCGTATCAACTAAATGAAACGTTTCAACAAAACAACACTTAAGGATTCATCATGAAAAAAACTGTATTGGCTATCGCATCTACTATTATTCTTGCACCTACTTTCGCAATGGCTGGTGACCACCACAGCAATAGCAAACACGAGAACGCTATTGCTTACACAGGTCCAATAGAGACAGTTTCTGTTGCAACTCTACTTTCAGACACAAGTATGTTTGCAGAACAAGACACGGTTGTTGACGGCAAGATTGTTCGTCAGTTAAAAAGCGATACGTTTATCTTCTCTGACGGACAGAGCGAGATTCAAATTGAGTTGGACGATGACATCCGCCTAGCTGCACCTTTGACTGCAGACACAAAAATTCGTATCTTTGGCGAGTACGAAGGTGGCAAAACACCTGAAATCGAAGTTGATCACATTCAAGTTCTTTAAGCAGCAATCATAAATAACTTACTGTAATTAATAAGCTTCAATAAATTGGCCTGCATATTGCAGGCTTTTTTGTATATAATGCCGAAAATACAATTTATATGGAGTCACCATGCTAGGTCGCGCAAACAAGACAGTCCTTCTAGGGCTAGCTGCACTGTGTTCATTCTCTGCGTCTGCAAACAACTTTAACTACAACACATTCGAGCTACGCATGGGTACGAGCCCGAGTACGTTTGGTGGTGAAGTCACAACCATGTTTACCCAGAACTCTCATTTTGTTGCTCGTATCGATTCAGAATTTGAAAGTGATTGGGACGCAGCGGTAGGTATGGGATTCCACGGCCCAATAAGTCAATTTGCTGACGTTACAGGTCAAATGTTACTGCATAACATCGAACGTAATGACGACAACCACATCAAAACTGAAGTAAACATCGGTTTAAGAGCATGGATTTTGGCGAATGTTGAAGTCAATGCACGCCTTGGTCAGTTGATCGATAACGATGACACACGTTCGATTGTTGGTGTTGGCGCGCGTTTTCACTCAACAGATCAGCTTTCTGTAGGTCTAGATATGCGTAATAACGGTACTTACGGACACCAAATTTTGATGTCAGCTCGATTCGGTTTCTAGGCTAGATTCGATTTGTTACCTTGATCTAGTTGATTATCCTTATCCAGTTGAATCACTTTATCGAGTTAACTGATCTGGTCTCGCTTCATTTACTTAAATCTACACCTCAGAGATAATCCATCCATAAGTAGGTCTCGTTGATAAGTAGCTGTCGTTGATAAGCAATTTGGTACTTTGAGAAGTAATACGTAACAACTTCGAATTAAAAAAGCCCCGAGCATAATCATGCTCGGGGCTTTTTATTACTTTCAATTATCGCTCGCTATTAGCTGTGTTAACACTTAGCGAGCAATTTGCTTCTACAGAGCAACCATCAGCATCTTTTTCTGATGATCTAAGTACTCTTCGTAAGTTCCTTGGAAGCTAATCAGTTGCTGGTCTTTCACGTCAATAATGTGTGTCGCCAACGACGAAACAAACTCACGGTCATGACTGACGAAAATCAGCGTGCCAGTGTAAACCTTTAGTGCATCGTTCAGCGCTTGGATCGCTTCCATGTCCATGTGGTTGGTTGGTTCGTCCATCACAAGTACGTTAATGTCTTGCATCATTAGCTTGCCGAATAACAAACGGTTCTTCTCACCACCGGAACAGTTACGAGCCTTTTTGTTCGCATCATCAGCGGTAAACAGCAAGCGACCAAGAATACCACGTACCATTAGGTCATCATGTTTCACAGTACGCCACTGTGAGATCCAATCGAAAATGCTCAAATCGTTATCAAAGTCAGCTGTGCTGTCTTGTGGGCAATAACCTACAGACGCATTTTCAGACCATTTAACGATACCTTGGTTTTGCTCAAGCTCTTGAACTAAACATTTCAGCAATGTGGTTTTACCAACGCCATTCTCACCGATAACCGCAAGACGAGTACCCGCTTCAAGTAATAAGTTACCACCAGTAAACAGAGTTTCACCATCGAAACCATGGCCAAGGTCTTGAATCTCAAGCGCTTGACGGTGTAACTTCTTACCTTCACCAAAATCAATTGATGGGCTCATACGACTTGACGATTTCACTTCATCAAGCGTGATTTTGTCCATTTTCTTAGCACGAGAACTGGCTTGTTTCGCTTTAGATGCGTTCGCGCCAAAACGGTTAACGAAATCTTGAAGTTCGCTAATCTCAGCTGCTTTCTTCGCGTTACTTGCTAGAAGTTGGTCACGAATCAAACCCGACGCCTCTAGGAAGTACTCGTAATTACCAGGATAAACACGTAGCTCACCGTAATCGATATCCGCCATATGCGTACAAACAGAGTTCAGAAAGTGTCTATCGTGCGAAATGATGATCATTGTACACTTACGCTGATTTAGCTCTTCAGCAAGCCAGTTGATCGTGTGGATGTCCAAGTTATTGGTTGGTTCATCAAGAAGCAGGATGTCTGGGTTTGCAAACAATGCTTGTGCTAATAGAACACGTAGTTTCCAACCCGGTGCAACTTGCTGCATTAAGCCGAAATGGAACTCTTCTTCGATACCCGCTTGGATTAGAATGTCACCGGCACGGCTTTCGGCTGTGTAGCCATCCATTTCCGCGAACTCACTTTCAAGTTCCGCGACTTTCATACCATCGTCTTCGCTCATTTCAGGCAAAGAGTAAATGCGATCACGTTCTTGTTTTACTTCCCACAGTTTTCTGTCACCCATGATCACAACGTCGATAACGCTGTATTGTTCGAATGCGAACTGATCTTGGCTTAGAACACCCAGTTTTTCCCCTGGAGTGATAGAAACATTGCCCGAGCTTGGCGTTAACGCACCACTTAGGATTTTCATGAACGTTGATTTGCCGCAACCATTAGCGCCGACCAAACCATAGCGGTTGCCGTTACCAAATTTAGCAGAGATGTTTTCAAACAGCGGCTCTGCGCCAAATTGCATTGTGATGTTCGCGGTAGATATCAAAGAACTAATTCCTAAGCGTGTACTGACAGATAATTATTAGACGGACTAACGCGCCTAAATAAGAAGTACGAAAGTATGGATTAAACATAAAACGAAGCGCGGATTATATAGAGATCAGGATCACATTGTCGAGGTTAAACAGTGAACGGATAGCGAACAATGCACAATTAAATGCATTTCGTCGGTTATTCGGCCATAAAAAGAAAAAATCCCCACTAATTCCATTAGCAGGGATTCGATTTATCAAAAGTAAAAGTGTCAGATCTCGTTTTAACTAAAACCGCTTAACGCTATTTAGTTATTTTTTTCTGAACGTATTTTTGTCCTACATCGACAACCGCAACGTCTCTAAAGAAGCTTCTACCCAACAGAAGTGGGAAAGCAAGATGCGTTCGGTCTGCTAATGTAAACTCGGTTTTGTCTTTTAGATCACCGATTTGAATCGCAGCCACAACAACGGCACGTCGTTGTGTACCTTCAGCGCTTGATTGCTTGATCTTAACCCAGCGTTCTACTGGTAAACTGATCTCTTCGGTTGTGATGCCGTCATGTTCAATCTTGAACTTAACCCAATCTTTTCCGTCACGTTCAAAATCAACAATATCAACCGCACTGATTGATGATGTTGTTGCACCCGTATCTACACGTGCTTTAAACGCTTCTTTCAAGCCCGGAACAAACACCCATTCTTCTTCTCCAAGAATCAGTTTGCCATCGCTTGTCTTCGTTGCTTTTTCTACTGGTTTCTCAACCGGTACTGGCTTTTTCTCTGGTTCGGTTGGTTTTACTTCTTCAGGCTTCTCTGTAGGTTCCGTGACCTTCTCACCTTCAGTTGCGTCAGTCTTTGAAGAGTCATCCACAACAGGTTGTTCTATTTGAGGCTTTTGCTCTGGTTCGACAGGAACTTGAGTCGTCGTGGAGCAAGCAAAAAGGCCACCACTTAGCATTAGAGTTACAATCGCTTTCCAATTATACATTCAGTCACCTTCTATTTTGAAACGTTGGCTATCGCTTTCGCTACATAAGGAATATGAGATTCAGAAAGACCTGCAATATTGATGCGTCCATCACCAACACCGTAGATTCCATATTCTTCACGTAATTGATTCATTTGAGTTTCTTTAAAGCCTAGTACAGTAAACATACCTTTATGGCTTTCAATGAAATCAAATTGTGACGTGTTATAAGTATTTCGCAATTCATCGCATAAACTTTGGCGCAGATTTAACAAACGCTGTTGCATTTCACTTAACTCTTGCTTCCAAATCGTTGTTAGCTCTTGATTCTGAAGAATTGTTTTCACTAGAGCCGCACCATGATCTGGCGGCATAGTGTAAGTTGAACGGGCCAGAGTTAGAAGTTTACCTTTTGCGTTACCAACGTGTTCGCTGTTCTTACCAATAACGATCGCAGCACCTGTTCTTTCACGGTACAAACCGAAGTTTTTCGAGCAAGATGTCGTGATAAGCATTTCTTCAACATTGTTAGCCATATGCTGAAGACCTTTTGCATCTTCTTCTAGGCCATCACCGAATCCCTGGTAAGCGATATCAACAAACGGTAAGAAACCATTTTTCTGCGATAACTTAGTAATTTCCTGCCACGCTTCAAAATCGATGTCAGCACCCGTTGGGTTATGGCAGCAACCGTGCAGCAATACTACGTCTGAAGGGCCCGCTTTCGATAGGTCTTCTAGCATTTTTGCAGTATCAACTTGCTTGGTTTGAGGACTGAAGTAATTGTAGTAGCGAACTTTCAAGCCAGCCGCTTCCATGACCGGTTTGTGGTTAACGTAGCTTGGGTTTGAAATCCAAACTGTCGTGTCAGGTTGAGAAACTTTCATTAAGTCTCCCAACATACGAAGTGCACCACTTGCACCTGGTGTTTGAATCGCAGCAACACGACCCATTGCAGAAGTCCCTTTAAGCAAAAGATCAACCATGCTCTGGTTGAACTCTTCACAGCCTGCTAGGCCAACGTAAGCTTTGGTTTTCTGAGTCTCGACAACAATATCTTGAGCCATAGAAACGGCTTTCATGATAGGTGTTTCGCCTTGGTCGTTTTTGTAAACGCCAATACCTAAATCGACTTTGTCAGTACGAGGGTCGCCACGGTAAGCGACAGAAAGAGATAAAATTGGATCTAAAGTTGGTTTTGGTAGATGTGAAAACATGAAAGTCACAACCCTTTGAAATTCAAGTAATGGCCTCCAAGTTATCATTTTATTTACAATTTAAGAAACAGAAATTCATCAAAGTTTTGATTTTTAGGAGATAACTCTAGTTGAGACTGGTGCAATCTAATATTCCCTATTCCATATAGTTCAATATTCAATCAATTTACAAATTTAGAACGTCATAACATAAAAAAGCCTCAACAGAGAAGTTGAGGCTACTAATTTGCACCAATGTAGGTTGACGTTAACTAACGAAAGTCTACTAGAGTCGGAACCGATGAATAATTTGGTTTGAACTACCACGCCAATCTAACATTGGGTCTGCTTTATCTTGTTCAAAGCGACCGTCAATCAAGGTATCAACGTATTCCAATACTTGCTTCTGCTTTTCATCAAGCTCATCGAGTTCATAGCCAGTCCACATCCAGATGTCTTTACCTTCGCACTCCGCTTTCACACGCTGAACAAGCTTCAGTACTTCAGACACGTTTGCAGGATGCATAGGATCACCACCAGAAAGCGATAACCCACGACGTTTAATTCGCGGATCCTGGAGATCTGCGATAATTTGGTCTTGCAGTTCTTGAGTGAACAAATGCCCAGAGTCTAACCTTTGCGTCGATTGGTTATAACACCCGCGACACTGGTGCACACAACCCGACACAAACAACGTGCAGCGTGTTCCTGGGCCATTTACAACGTCGATTGGATGATATTGATGATAATTCATAAGACAGTATTGAAAACTCGTTATTACTTAATAGGTTAATGTGCAGTGCTGTAAGAACTGAAACGAAAGAATTGGTACCGACATGAAGCCGATACCAATCTTATTTCTTGAACCGTAGCTCTTCTAAGTGAGCGAGCTAAAGATCGCAGACCTTAACTAGGATCCTTTGTTAGATCAAAGGTGCTTCACGCGGCGTTTAACTTCTTCTTGCTTACCGAAGTTAAACGGTCGTGCATCTGGGCTACCAAGGTAACCGCATACACGGCGTGTTACGGATACTTTGGTTGAGTCATGGTTGCCACACTTAGGACACGTAAAGCCCTTACTTGTACAGTCAAACTCTCCGTTATATCCACACTCGTAACATTCATCAATCGGCGTGTTGGTGCCGTAGTAAGGAACACGTGTGTAGCTGTAATCCCATACGTTTTCTAGCGCTTCGATGTTCTTCTGCATGTTCGGGAATTCGCCGTAACAGATAAAACCACCACTAGAGATTTCAGGATAAGGCATCTCGAAATCGATCTTGTCGTATGGGTTCACTTTCTTCTGTACGTCTAAGTGGAAGCTGTTTGTGTAGTAACCACGGTCTGTTACGCCATCAATCACACCAAACTCTTTGGTATCGATGCTGCAGAAACGGCTGCATAGGTTTTCACTTGGTGTTCCGTATAAGCTGAACGCGTAACCTGTTTCTTTCGTCCAAGATTCTACTTCACGCTTCATGTACTCCACCAGCTCAAGCGCTTTAGTGCGCATTTCGCCGTCGTCGTACAGGTGAACGTCAGTGCCGTAAAGTGCGGTCATCGCTTCGTGGATACCAATGTAACCAAGAGAAACAGAAGCACGGCCGTTCTTGAAGATATCAGCGATTGAGTCGTCTGCTTTCAAACGAACGCCACATGCACCTTCCATATATAGGATTGGAGCAACACGCGCTTTCACGTTTTCTAGACGAGAAATACGAGTTTCTAGAGCACGACGAGCCAGCTTCAGTTTTTCATCAAGCAGCTCATAGAACTTAGCCATATCTTGCTTCGCGTTAATCGCGATACGTGGCAAGTTCAAGCTAACTACACCTAAGTTGTTACGTCCTTCATGAATCAACTCACCGTTTTCTTCGTAAGTATTCAAGAAGCTACGGCAACCCATAGGTGTTTTAAATGACCCTGTCACTTCTACTACTTTGTCGTAGTTAAGAATGTCTGGATACATACGCTTAGACGCACACTCAAGCGCTAATTGCTTGATGTCGTAGTTTGGATCTTGCTTCTGGTGATTCAAACCATCTTTAATCGCAAACACCAGTTTAGGGAACACGGCTGTTTTGCGGTTCTTACCCAAACCTGCAATGCGGTTTTTCAAGATAGATTGCTGGATAAGTTTTGAACCCCAGCTTTCGCCTAGACCAAAACCAAATGTTACGAATGGTGTTTGACCGTTAGCTGTGTGCAGCGTGTTTACTTCGTACTCCAGAGATTGGAACGCGTCGTAACACTCTTTCTCTGTACGAGAGATAGCAAAAGCTTCTGGGCTATGAATGTCCCACTCTTTCGCTAGAGATAAATGCTTCTCGTAGCTCGCCATTACGTAAGGCTCTAAAACCTCATCGATACGGTTAATCGTAGTACCGCCGTAGATGTGGCTCGCCACTTGCGCGATGATCTGCGCTGTTACCGCTGTTGCCGTAGAAATAGACTTAGGCGTGTCGATTTCCGCGTTACCCATCTTGAAGCCATGCGTTAACATGCCTTTCAGATCGATAAGCATACAGTTAAACATTGGGAAGAACGGTGCGTAGTCTAGATCGTGGTAATGAATGTCACCACACTCGTGAGCTTGTACGATGTCACGCGGCAAAATGTGAGTTTTTGCATAGTGTTTAGCCACGATACCCGCCAGCAAATCTCGCTGAGTAGGGATTACTTTACCGTCTTTGTTGGCATTCTCATTGATCAGATCAACATTGCTTTCTTCGATCAAGCCTTCGATTTCACGCGTTAAAGCGCTTTGCTTTTCACGTGCGATGTCACGGTCATGACGATATTCAATGTAGGCACGAGCCAGAGACTTGTATGGTCCCTGCATTAGCTCGTTCTCGACCATGGTTTGAATTTCAGAGATATGAACTTCATCGTAGTCTTCGAGCTTCAACTCAACTGCTAATGCCACATTCAGAGCATAAATAGCAATTTCCTTATCGGCTTTGTCTGATGCTGCTTCCACTGCAGCTTGGATGCGATCTCTACTGAATGGAGCTCTTGAGCCATCACGCTTGATTACGATTGATTTCACCACTTCTCCTTACTCTTGAGGTATTCACAGACTTATCCACAAACACACTATATAGAGCGATTTATCGTTTAACTAACACTAGATATTGTGGCGTATTTAACGAGAACCACCAACTTTGAGTATTGATTTGGATCAATAAAACGCGCACGCTGAACAAGATAAATCCAATATTATTACGTGAGTTCTCAAGTCGAAAAGAAACAATGCAACAATAAAAAAACTGCTAAAAAGAGTTGAATTTTTGGTAAGTGTTGTAGGATAACGGCTCAACTATATTGGACACCAAAATTAGGGATATTTGGGATGAAACGACTTCAAAAGTGGATAATGTTAGCTTGCTTACTCAGTAGCCAGACATTTGCTGAACCTTTGACCATATCCAGTTGGAATATCGAATGGTTATCAACCAACGAGGCTGTGAATAAGTTTTCTGCCCAACGCGATCAATCTGATTTCGACAAACTTGAAGAATACTTTCAATCCTTAGATGCGGATGTAGTCGCCTTTCAGGAAGTCGATGACATCAATGCCATTCAACGCATCGCTGGCGATCAATACAAAATCTTGATGTCTGATCGTTCATTGCCCAAAAACAGTAACCGACAATTCAAAGAAGTGAACCAATATACGGGCTTCGCGGTTCGTAAAGAAATCGCTCTCACTGACTACGCTGACTTTCCTCTGGAAACGAGTGCTAACAGCAAGCTTAGGTTTGCCAGTTATATGGTTGTGGAAACGGATTCAAAACCAATTCATATGTTGTCAGTGCATTTAAAGGCGGGTTGCAGCGGCGCGTATAAGTCTAACCGCGACTGTTCAAGGCTCAAAGACCAAGCTCAACAACTGAATAAGTGGATACAGCAAAGAGAACGTAAAGGCGAAGACTACGCGATTCTGGGCGACTTTAACCATAACCTCTCCTATTCAAGAGATTGGATGTGGAAAGATATGACGCAAAATACCGATGCTCAGTTGGCAACACGAAAAACTCGAGCAGATTGTAAGGTACGCTCAAACCGCAATAATCACCGTACACATCAGTTTCGTTCAGTGATTGATCATATTGTGGTGAGCAAGTCCTTGAATGCTTCTCCTGCGAAACAAAAGGTATTTGAAACGCAAGATGTGCTGGACTACAAACTCAGTGACCACTGCCCAGTTTCAACGACTATTAAATAGTAGATTTTAGATAACAGCAGATTGTAGATAACTGAAAATAATAGAAACAGTAAATATAGAAAGAGGCTGAATGACTTTCGTGCTGAAAGCGAGTCAACCTCTATGCTTGGTCAGCTCAGAACGGATAACGTCAAAGCCAATGTAATCAGCTATAAGCTTGCTACTAACAGGTTTTGTTCATACGATCCGCCAGCCACATTCCCACCAGCATGCTTATCATAAACACCCACACCGTCGGGTTGCCGCCACTTAGGCTGGTTACCGCAGGGCCTGGGCAAAAGCCTGCAATCCCCCAGCCTAAGCCAAACGCTGTAGATCCAAGAATCAGCTTTCTGTCTATCAACGGATTGTTACGGCTATCTAACGGCTCGCCATTGATGGCTTTAGCGCGCTTTTTAATGACCAGATGATAAAACGGTGCAAAGACCAATAGCGCGCCACCCATGACGAATGCCAAACTAATGTCCCAGTTACCGGTAATGTCTAAGAAGCCGAGTACCTTCTCAGGATCAGCCATCCCTGAGATGATCATGCCAGAGCCAAAAAGAATACCTGCGACCAAACCGATAACGATAGTAAATGAAGCGTTTTTCATTATGCCCCCAAGCCAGTCAGATTCTTGATAAACACGGTTACGATTGCCACACCCATAAATACACAGGTCGCAACAATAGAACGTTTAGATAAACGAGCCATTCCGACAATGCCATGCCCGCTAGTACAACCGTTCGCTGTTTTAGTACCAAAGCCCACCAGAAGGCCAGCAATAATCACTAAAGCGAGATTCATCTCTTCTAACTGCGGAAGTTGGTAGCCCGTCGGAATTAATAGCCAACCACTTGCGACCATTCCCACAACAAAGGCGATACGCCAGTGTTTTTCGGTGTTTGCTGTATCCGCATCTTTACGTTCTTTGTTGCTGGTGCCAGTTGGCAATAATCGGCTGACAATGCCACTAATGCCAGCAACTCGACCAATCCCCAACATTAAAACAATGGCCGACACGCCTAACAACATGCCGCCGAAAAAAGCATCCCAAGGAATCAAACTAAGCACAAACCTCTCCTATCCACAAACATCATAAACTCATAACAACCTATAAATTAGAGTTTACTAATAAATATAAATTAGTCAATGCTAATATACTGCGAGTATGTGTCGTTTTGTAAGTCTGGAATTAACAAGCGCCCTGCATGAAAAAAGCCCCTAGGCGTTAACCTAAGGGCTTATGATTTAATTCGGTTGTATTGGTTGTATTATGTAAGCTACTTAGTCTTGTTCTTTTCAGCTATCCACTGGGACATATACTTCGTGCTCGCCATGCTGTGGTGTTTGAGCATCGAACCAAAGAAGTTATCCAGTCGATGAGATTCAAGATCCGACTCTAACGCAATCAATCGCTCAATCAATGTGTCGCCCAGTTTATTCTGCTCGTAGTGCGCTTCAAGGATTGAATGACATCGGCTCTGTGCCTTAAGCCACTTCTCTTCATCTTTATAAAGGGCAACTGCAGCTTCAACAAATTCGTCGACATCATCAGCAACCGCACCTGGCCATTGCAGTTCTCCTTGTGGCAACATGCCTTCGCTGCCGATTTCACTGGTCACGTTCGGAGTCTGTAGCTTCATCGCATCAAGTAACTTGCCTTTAATGCCTGCGCCAAATCGTAAAGGTGCAACACACACACGAGCCTGCTCCATCACTTCTTGAGCGTCTTTCGCCCAACCTTTGATATGGAAGCCGGTTTTAGGGTTATGCAAAGCCGTCGCTTTCGGTGGCGGGTAAGATCCATAAATATGAAGTTCAGTGTCTGGCAACTGCTTGCGAATCTTCGGCCAAATCTTCTGTAACTGAAGTACGGCATCCCAGTTCGGTGCGTGTCTAAAGTTACCTATCGTCATGAAATGCTTACGTTCTTCAAAGCTTTTCGTGCTTTCAGGTAGAGTGTTGAGATCAACCATGAACGGCAAGTGATGAAGCAGTTTTGGATCGATATTGAACTCAGCTTGAAGCAGTTCCATCTCGTAGCTAGAAATGATCAACGAAAGATCACAACGCAGAATCGCAGCAATTTCACGTTTCGCTAAGTCACTGTACAAATGCGCTTTGGTCAGTTCAGTCTCTTTCTTAACCGCTTCGTGTCGAGCATTACGTAAGAACTGTAAATCTTCCGTATCCAGTAACTTAAAGGCATTCGGGCATACCTTTTCCACGCGCCAACCAAACTGCTCTTCCATCATGAAACGGTCAAACATCACGACATCGGGTTGCAGCTCTTCGATGTACTGGTCAAAGCTATCGCAATTCAACTGTATAGATTGGCTTGTGATGTCCTCTTCAGAGAGATCAATCATGTGCTCGGTTTCTTGAGCTGGCGTTGCAAATTCAACTGACCAACCTTGTCTCTTGAACAATCGTAAAAGTGACATCATATGGCTGCCAGCCGCCGATGAATTCGGTTCAGGCCAAACGTAGCCAATTGCTAAAACTTTCTTCAAAACACTTCCTAAGAAATAACAAAAGGGACTAGATTAGTCCCTAATTAAACGTTTATCGATGACGGTCGGTTTGTACCGCTGATTATAATTGGTTCTAAGAACTCAGCGATCAGATCCGCTCACCCACATTGCGAGCTATCATAAGCACTTCGTCAGCAGAGTACAGGTTTGAAATCGTGGTTTCGACCTCTGCTCCCAATGTCGACTGATACAGCTTCAGCGCAAAGTTATCCGCTCTGGTGGTCACTAAAACATGCTTTAGTGTTGAGCCTTGCTCCGCCAAATGCTGTTTTACCTGCGGCAGGGAATCTAGAATCAGCTTTTTGCCCAATCCTTTACCCTGTGCGCTTGGTAATACCGCAAGTTGTTCTAACTCTAATACAGCTTCAGGTCTAAACCCACTCTTCTGAACCCAGATGATGTAACCCACGATCTCACCTTCACTCTCTGCAACAAAGTTAAGAAAGCGTGGCGCGGCATTTAAGTTACATTGTAACCAATCTTTTGAGTTCTGTTGTCGAACAAACGTTGCTTGGTGGACTAAAGCCGCCCCATCTAGGTCGGCTTTAGTCATAAGACGTACTTTGGTTACTGTATCCATCAGCGTTATTCGCTCGCTGAATTCGGGTGTGTTTTACAGTGTAAAATGGCTCTTTCTAAAAGCTCTAACGCAGATTTGTCGGCTTCTGGAAGCTTAGCATCTGATTGACCTAGTGGTTCAACACGGCTACCCCATTTAATATGGCCAGCACCCCACGTTAAACCCGCTCCAAATGCCGCAACAAGAATGTTGTCGTTAGGCTTAACGAAACCTTGTTCTAGCGATTCACACAATGCGATTGGCACAGTCGCTGCGGATGTGTTGCCGTAGTTTTGGATATTAACAAACGCTTTCTCGCGATCGATACCCGCCATATCACACAGAGTTTGAATGATTCGGATGTTCGCTTGGTGCGGAATAACAACGTCAATGTTGTCGGTTGAGATACCTGTGCGGCTCAATACTGTGTGTGCCGCTGCGCCCATGCCTTTCACTGCACGTTTAAAGATCTCTTTACCAACGAAATCAAAGTCCCAGTAGCCGTTATCAGCCGCAAAGCGGTCCATAGAAGTACCGAATTTTGGTACCGCTAGAATATCACGGCCTTCAGCATCACAACCGATCTGAGCTTCTTGTAAGCCAACTTGCTCTTCAGTGCGAGATAGAACCACTGCACCAGCGCCATCACCGAACAGAACTGCAGTATCACGCTTGGTCCAGTCGATGAAGAATGACAGACGCTCAGCACCGACAACGATAGCATTGCGGTAGTTACCCGCTTGAATCAGTCGAGTCGCGGTTTCAACACCGTAAATGAAGCCAGTACACGCTGCGTTAAGGTCGAAAGCCGCTGCACTTTTAATGCCTAGGTTCTGTTGAACCTTCGACGCAGTATTTGGAATAAGAGAATCTGGGCTGCACGTCGCGATGATAACAAGATCGATATCTTCAGCGGTTAGGCCAGCACACGCCATTGCATGTTTCGCTGCAACAGTCGCGAGTTCAGAGGTATTTACATGACTGATACGACGGTTTTCGATACCAGTTCGAGTTCGAATCCACTCGTCAGACGTATCAATGAAAGTGCTTAGATCATCATTGGACAGCACGGCTGGTGGCAGACACTTTCCCCAGCCAGTAATTTCGGCGTAAAATTTTGTCATCATTTACCTGTTTATTGTTTGTTTTTATTTAAGTATCGTATTCTAGTTTTAAACAGTATAAGCGCTCCGTGCGTGATTCGTAAATCGCGTTAGCAACGGAGTTACAATAAAAAGAGAAAGTTATGTCTACATTCAACACACGATGCCCTTCTTGTAATGGCGTAAACCGCGTTCCTTCAGAAAGAATTTCAGAAAGCCCAACTTGTGGTAAATGCAAAACAGCATTGCTCGATGGCGCTCCTATCGAGGGAACGTCACTTAATTTCCAATCTATCTTGAACAGTTCACAGCCTGTGGTTGTCGATTTCTGGGCGACATGGTGCAACCCATGTGTGGGCTTTGCGCCAGTGTTCAGTGACGTCGCAAAAGAGCGTTCGGGAGATGTTCGATTCGTTAAGATTGATACTGAAGCTCAGCAACAACTTGCCGCGATGTACCAAATCAGAAGTATTCCCACGGTGATGGTGTTTAAAGACGGTAAACGTGTCGATACGATTAACGGTGCGTTACCAAAAGGCCAATTTGATCAATGGCTTAATCAAGCTCTGGCCAAATAGACCCGTATTTATATCGCTTTTAATTTAGCTTGTGCTTGAAGAAAGCGCCAAAAAATAGGTTAGAGAGCCTTGCGAAAATAAGACTCCCTAACCTACTGTAAAACAATCAGTTATATCTGTTTCTGTTAATTATACAACCATCTCGTCTTCTGCCTGTTCATTGTCTTGTTGCTTGCTAAACCCATACTGTTCTTTGATCTGATCTGCTATTTTTTCGGCAATCATAATGGTTGGTGCATTGGTATTCGCCCCCACTAATGTTGGCATCACAGAAGCATCAATGACTCTTAAGTTATCCAATCCATAGACTTTAAGATTGTTATCTACCACGGCCAGAGAATCATCATCGGTTCCCATTTTGCAGGTTCCGACTGGGTGATACTGAGTATCCGCACGATTTCGAATATCTTGCTCAATAGCCTTGTCATCATTGGCATCGACCGGATAAAAAGCATTGCCACGGATATCATCGAACGCCGAGCTCTCTAGCATTTGATACTGCTTCTTCCAGCCTTTAATCATCACGTCCATGTCTTCAGGGTGACTGAAAAATGCAGGGTCGATCTTAGGCGGATCATAGGGATCACTACTATTGAGCGTTACCGTGCCTATACTTTTCGGTCGTAGCAAGGTGACATGAGACGTAAATCCATGACTGGTATGTATTTTTCGAGCATGGTCATCAACCACAGCGACCACAAATACAAACTCTAAATCTGGCACGGCGATATGATCTTCGGAACAAAGAAAGCCTATCCCTTCTGCAAAATTGCTGCTCATCTTACCGCGGCGCTCTTTGTACCATAACGGTAAAGCTTTGCTCATTTCAGAGGCCATTTGCAGCGAGATACCAAAAGTTTCACGCTTTTCACTGCATTTGTACGAATGGACTAAGTCGATATGGTCTTGAAGGTTCTTACCCACTCCAGACAATTCATGAACCTGTTCGATGCCATGCGTCTCTAGTTCACCTTTAGCGCCGACACCCGACAGTAACAGCAATTGGTGGGAACCAAAGGCACCAGCGGATAGAATCACTTCTTTGCTGCATTGGATTTCATAACGCTGCCCGTTAGAGCCATATTCAACGCCGACCGCATTCTTGCCTTCAAACAAGACCTTATGTGTGGTGGCTTTAGTAACGACCGTGAGATTCGATCGTGAAAGGTTTGGCGTTAAGTAAGCCTTGGCAGCACTACATCGTTCGCCATTTAGCTGTGTTACCTGCGTCGGCATCGCCCCAAACTGAGCAGCGCCGTTAATATCCTCATTGCGACGCACACCTATCGATTCACACGCCGTTAAATAACGTTCCAACATCGGGCTTGGCGATCGAAGGTTCGCCACATTCAAAGGACCACCTTGGCCATGGTACTCATCTTGGTGAACTTCGTTATTTTCCGCTTTCTTAAAGTAAGGCAAACACGATTCATAATTCCAGCCAGTGTTACCCAAGCTTTCCCATGTGTCATAGTCGTAACGGTGCCCACGAGCATACATCATGGCATTGATAGAGCTAGAACCGCCCAGTGTCTTACCTCTCGGTTGGTAACCTTTACGACCATTCAAACCCGGTTGTTCAACGGTTTCAAAAGCCCAGTTGTTGAGTTTGGTTGGCATCATTGCCACCACGCCAACCGGAGTATGAATGAACGGGCTGCTGTCTTTACCACCCGCTTCTAATAAGCAAACCGTGATATTCGGGTCTTCAGACAGCCGCGAAGCCATGACACAACCCGCAGAACCACCGCCAACAATAATAAAATCATAACTATCCATTGGTTGCCTCCGCTATTTCTAGTGGGTGTAACTCTCGCTTCAAAATCTTGCCTGTCGCCGTCATTGGTAGCGCTTTACGAATAAACACCTTACGAGGGTATTTGTAATCCGCTAATTGCTCACGACACCAAGCTATCAGCGCCCCGCTATCAGGTTGTGTATGTTCATGAAGCACAACATGGGCATGAATTTCTTCGCCTAGACGATCATGATGTTCACCCACCACCGCGACCATTTCGACATCGGGATGACACATCAATACTTCTTCGATTTCACGCGGATACACGTTGTAACCACCACGGATGATCATGTCTTTAACGCGATCGACAATGAATAAATTGCCGTGCTCATCGGTGCGTCCGATATCTCCCGTTAGGAACCAACCGTCTCTGATGGCTTCTGACGTGGCTTCTGGCTTTTGATAATAGCCTTTCATCACACTTGGACTCTTGATGCAGACTTCGCCCAATTCGCCCATGGCGACTGAGTTACCTTGGATGTCTGTAATCTTAA
Source organism: Vibrio sp. R78045 (assembly GCF_042466085.1). NCBI lineage: Bacteria > Pseudomonadati > Pseudomonadota > Gammaproteobacteria > Vibrionales > Vibrionaceae > Vibrio > Vibrio sp. R78045. The sequence goes on along the minus strand of NZ_JAXHBS010000013.1, from coordinate 1,810,592 downwards.
TAAGGTGACCACACAAGGGTTGACCCACACTGCCAGACAAGCGGTCACCATCAATATGGTTAAAGGTCGCAACTGGCGCAGTTTCAGACAGACCATAACCTTCCAATACCGGAAGTTCGAATCGGGATTCAAATTGTCGGATAACCTCAAGAGGCATAGACGCACCACCAGACACACCAAGCCTTAAGCTATGTTTAACCTGTTCAGATCGTTTGGTTATTTCTAAACTACTAGAGGACTTTTCTCCCGCTTTTAGAAGCGCAATATACATAGTAGGAACACCCGCAAATACGCTTACTTTATGGTTAATGATCTGATCGATCACCAGTGAAGGTTCGAAACGCGGAATCAACACCATGGTCGACCCCGTTAACACACTCGCATTCATCATCACTGTCTGGCCGAAGCTATGGAACAGAGGAAGCGTGGCCATTGTGGTGTCGCTGTACTCCAGTCGCATGAGATACTGTGACGACATCGCATTAGTTTGCATGTTGGTGTGGGAAAGCTCTGCTCCTTTTGGCTGACCTGTCGTACCTGACGTATAAAGAATCACAGCGGTATCATCACCATGGCAAGCCATAGACTCAAAAGGAATCAAAGGTTGTTCTAACCAGTCAGCGATTGATTCATGCTGCTCGTTTCTTACTGAAGTCGTGTCTGCGCCGGTTGGGATGGGCATCTCGACAAAGTGTTCACAATGGTTTGCCTGTTCGAAACCTTGTAAGCCATAGCGACCGATGGGCAGCTCTTCACTACCCTCAAAGCATAAATAGGCTTTCGCATCCGAGTCATTAAGGTGGTAAGCGATCTCTCTTGCTTTAAATAACACGTTCAAAGGCACCACGACGCAGCCTGCTTTCAGAATCCCATAATAGGCAATCGGGAAATACGTGACATTCGGACACGACAACGCGACCTTATCGCCTTTCTTGAGCCCCAGCCTCTTTAAATTAGCGGCGACGTTTCCAGAAAGTTGTTCCAACTGAGAAAAGCTGACTTCTTCCGTCCCCATTCGCAGTGCGACTTTATTTGGGAAAAGCGAAGCGCTGCGCTCCAAGTTAACAGCAAGATTGTGCATCCATGATCTCCTTATTCGGCTAAACCTAACGGTCAGATTCGCCTTAGCCGTTTTAATCGTTGTAATAAGCTTTGTCTTTATTGCTATCAGAGCCTGCACATTGGTGTGTCATGTAGGTAAGAATATTTATTGAGCAAAACAGTAGTTATTGAGCAAAATGTTTGTGACGATCCAATGTTCAGCCCACTAAATTACAACATTTTGATAACATTTCGAACAGGTTTCAAAAAGACAAAAACCGGTGATATTCGGACACGTATCTATAAGGCCTTGTAAAACCTTGCAAACATAAACCAAAAGTTTGAACAAGCTTGGGAAAGTGAGAACAAGCAACAGGCGTAAATGTAAAAAGTTCGGTTAAGATAACGATATTCAACAAGAGGCAGCTTATGGAATACACCGCAGTCTACGAACCCGATATGCAAGCATTCGGTATTCTTGATCTTCAATTACTGCATCGCTATATGTCACCCGCCCTCAATATCGAAGCATTATTGGAAGGCAGTAACATTGATGCTCTGCAACTCAACACGCCAGACACCCACATTACCTTGGCGCAAAAATTGGCGGTGTTCAGTAACGCATTGGCGAACACTGATAAAGGCGGTTTAGGGTTAAGAGTCGGCCAACAGGCACGGTTTAGCGACTTTGGTGTTCTAGGTTATGCAGTATTCAGTAGTGAAACGCTGTTAGATGCTTTGCTGATTGGATTTAAATATCTGCAGCTTGCTGGCCCTGTACTTAGAAAAACGATGTCAGTAGAAGATAACGTTGGATACTTTAGAGCCGAGCAGCTGATCGACTTGGACTCGCTGCTGCCATTTTGTTGCGAATATTGGTTCACCGCAATTCAAAGCCTGTGTGAAGAAGTACTGCAACAACCATTCCCATCTCAAGTGATCCGCTTCCCTTACCCTAAGCCAGAATACGGCGACCTCTACACAGAGATTTTCCGTTGCCCTGTTGAATTCAATAGTGATCGCCTTGAATGGCAGTTTGATGCAACAAGTTTGTACTCGCCTCTTCCTACCGCCAATACCATCACGCTGCAGATGTGTCTGAAATCGTGTGACGACATGTTGGCAAAAGTAAGTGCGTCCACCAGCCTAAAAGAAAAAGTCTCTCAAATGCTACTAGAGAGACCTGGATGTTACCCTTCGATAGAATCTATTTCATCAGAATTGGGGATGTCTTCTCGAACGCTACGCCGGCACCTCAAAGCCGTCGATACGAGTTACCAGAAGATACTTGACCACGTTCGTTTTCACCTTTCTCGACACTACCTTTCTTCAACTCAAATGAGCATGGAAGAGATATCTGAGCGCGTTGGGTTTTCAGACAGCGCTAACTTTCGACATGCCTTTCGTAAGTGGAGTGGAAGCTCGCCCAGACAATACCGAAAAGAAGTGGTCTAACACGATTAAACGCCCTAAATTAAAATCTGATGAATACAACGAACCTCTCTCCGTCTTTCAAATTAAATAGTCGTTTGAACAACGCTTTATCGGCTATTTAACCGCAGAAAATATCGCGAAAACATGAAATATCACAACGGTATTTTAGCCAGCAAACACGATAAATTTCTTTTATCTTCACGACCATTTTTATTCGTTTTACCCAATCCAGTTTCTCCCCCATAGTCGCGGAAAATTCATCGTTTCTTTCACTATTTAGAGGCTCCTGCATTGGACAACATCCAACCAACAACTCGCATAACTGTTCCTGTTATTGCATTGTCTTTTTACGCGATCGCTTCAGGCTACTTAATGAGTTCATTACCATTAATGCTGTCTGAGTATGGCTTAGACAGTAATCTATCGAGTTGGTTAGCGAGTGCCTTTTATGCAGGTCTTTTAGCGGGTACGTTATTGATTGAGCGTGCGATCGCTCGCGTTGGTCACAAAGACGCGTTCGTCATCGCATTGAGTGTCTTCATTGCAACGATCCTTGTATTGCCATTGATCCCACACCAAGCGGTATGGCTATTAGCTCGCTTTGTGGCTGGTGTGTCTGTCGCAGGGATCTTTGTGATTGTAGAGTCTTGGCTAATGAGCGGGGACGAATCCCAACGTGCGAAACGTTTAGGGGTTTACATGTGTTCGCTATACGGCGGTTCTGCCGTTGGTCAGCTTGGTATTGGATACCTTGGAATTACAGGTGGCGTGCCGTTCATTGCAATGTTCACTCTTTTATTCGGTGCGGTCATTGTATTAATGTACGGCCAAGCGACACCTCCACAGATCCACGATGCAAAGTCTTTGTCTTTAAAACAGATCAGCAAATTGAGCCACAGCGCTTTAATTGGTTGCATCGTATCAGGGCTTACTCTAGGTGCTATTTACGGTTTGATGCCAGTAGAATTAGCGCAGCGTAACATTGCGCACGAAGACATCGGAGGTTTGATGGCTTTGGTAATCATGGGTGGCATGGCTGTACAGCCAATGGTGACTTGGTTATCTCACCACATCGGACAAGTATTATTGATGGCTTTGTTCTGCTTGCTAGGAGTAGCAAGTATTGCAGTGCTAACTTTGAATCGTGATTTCTACGTATTAGGTATGAGCCTATTCGTTTTGGGCATGGCAACATTTGCACTGTACCCTATTGCGATTAACTTAGGCTGTCGTAACTTAGATCCAAGCTACTTGGTTTCCGTAACTCAAATCATGCTGCTTTGCTACAGCATCGGTTCTGTTGCTGGCCCATTGATTGCTGACACCTTCATGAGTTCACAAGCAGGGTTATTCACTTATCTATTTGCGTCTCTGTTAGCGACAACAATTTACATGTTAATTGCGAGCCTAAAGCGTTCTCCACTTCAGATCGCAGGAGAGTAACCCCTGTATATAAGAAATAAAATCGACAACTCGGTATGAAAAAACATCGTTGATTAACAGTGAAATTTGGGGCTCTGAGTTATGACTTTTCGTCTAAACTAAGGGCCCTTTGTCGTTGGTCATCTGGAGGAAAGATAGACTACCAAGATCATAAAATAGAACAAAGTTAAGGTTGGAATACGTATCCTTCACCTGTAATCGTAATGATCAAACCGTCTCCGAATAACGATCTAATTTCAGATATTGCGACAATCACAGACGAGTTAGTCACTTTTTCGTTCTCCCAACCAATCTTTTTTAATTGGCCAACGCTGAATAATTCACCACGATGTCGATTCATAAATAGAATAATTTTTCGATAGGCTAACGGCAGCGTTGCTAACACATATCCATTTTCTACGTTTCGAATGAGCTTGGTGTGGAGTTCAACTATCTTACCATTGAGTTCAATTACTACGTTATTTTCAGAGTGGTTCGTTTCTAATGCAGGATAAGAGTCCATTTTTATATAATTCCCTTACTATATAGCCAGCGACAAAGTCAGATTCAGTATTTTTAATATAACGTCGCTTATAAGTGGACGTTTTAAAAATGACGATAATCAATGGAACTCGTACGGTAAAGAGATTAAATTTTTATTATTAAAATATTAACAGGATATCAATAGAGGATTATTTCTTTGCTCCATAACATAACCTTCATTTGAAACAGTTTGAATGCAGCGACAATCGAGAATCCTTCTGATCTCATAAATAGCGACAAGCACTGAGGCAGACGTGACAGCTTTACCAGCCCAACCAACACTCTTCAAAATTTGCTTGCTGACCACTTGCCCTTTATTTTGGTATAGATAGAACAATACTTTACGGTGAGGTTCTGAGAGCGTCCCAATAATCGACCCGCAACCCTGTTTTCTAACAATCTTAGTACCTGATTGAAACTCTCTATTATTTAAAACAAGTTTGGACGGCAGCACAAAATCACCTAATTCGTTGGTAAGTTGTTCCATATATACCTCGTATTGCATAAGTAGACGTATTCTTCAATGTTTACGATATTACATAATAGAGTAAAAATACTAAACTGATAAACATCTCAATACCGTACTTTTACTGCTTAGATCAATTATTACACGCTGATACTGAACATCGTCTTATATCCTCGGGTAAAATAGCAGTCGCACAAATGTCTGATTTAGATTCCAAGACCCGAAACTGCAGACCAAAGGTCTAATCCGAGGTTTGATTACGCTTGCGATATTGACTTGGCGATAAACCAAAGTGCTTTTTAAAACGATGTGAGAAGTTGTAGGGATCTTTATAACCTAAACGGTTGGCAATCATAGATACCGACCAATCTTGCTGTTTCAACAAACTGGTCGCTTTGTCCATTCTTAACTGAATCAATTTGCTGCGAGGAGAAACGTTAAACAGCGACTTGGTCACTCGATTTAGCTGTTCTTCACTGATAAACACGCGCGATGCCATACCAGAAACAGTCCACGGCAGGTGCAGACTACTTTCAATCTCATTATAGAGCGCTTGAACACGTGCTGTGGTGCTAGTCGACTTAGGTTCAAAGCCAGTCAAAGTTCGAATAATCTCGCTCATCAGCAATTTTCTAAAACTGCCTCGACCTCCAATTTCAAAATGAACTAAATTCATCAAGGACCAAATTTGTTCACACTCTCCGAAAGGTACAATACTCTGCCCTAAGCTCGCAATATGTTGCCATTGCGAGGTATCGGGCGTCAGCATCCAAGCCATTTTCCAATAGTTGTACTGAGGGTCAAGCTCGAAACGAAATGGCGTTTCCGCAGGAAGAACCACCAGCGTGCATGGCGTAATCGCTTGTACGAAGGTTTCGGTCGTCAATATACCGCCCCCTTCTTGAGTAAAAATCAGCGTATGGACATTCACAGATTCGCGTTCAACCCAATACGCGTCATACAGCTTCGCCATACCACCCATGTAGACACCACAACTTTTCATCTCTGGGATTTCTTCAACGGTCAAAAAACGTTCTTTGCAATGCTCTGCGAGAAAAACATCATCTTGCCACGTTGATTTTGGATTCATTGAATCAATGACAGATTCGCACAGGTTTTGTTGTTTTTTAAACATGTTGTTACGTCACTCAAATCACTATAGTTCTGCCATAAATCGGAGAGCTTATGACAACTAACATCAACCCTAACGCATCTATGAATAACAAGCCAGAGAGCATCTTACCTCGAATCATCAAACTTGGTTTGCCTGTTGCTTTGCAAAGTGCGCTTGTTGCTATTCTTGCCCTTGCTGACGTCTTAATGGTCAGCGATTTTGGCATGGAAGCAGCGGCGGCTGTGGGAATTGCATCAAAATGGCACTTCGTCGCTATTATGATTATGGCAGGGTTGGCCTCAGCAAACGGAACACTAGTCGCTCAATACTGGGGAAAGAATGACCCTAAAAGCGCGCGCACAGTATCATCCATCGCGATGGTATTTGGCTTAAAAGTTCTGCTGCCAGTTACTGCAATCATCACTCTTGGTTCTCAATTTTTAATGATGTTGCAAACCAGCGATCACACCGTGATTGAGCTTGGTGCTACGTACTTGTGGTATGGATTCCCTGTTCTACTTCTCACTCATATAGTCGTGGTGGTAGAAGCGAGCATGCGTTCCTCTGGTGACACAGTAACTCCGCTGTTGCTTGGTGGTGTGACTATTGCCCTCAATATTGCACTTAATTTTGTTCTCATTAAGGGTGCATTTGGTATTCCAGCAATGGGCGTTGCTGGTGCTGCACTAGCAACAACTTTAGCGCGATTGATTCAAGTGGGTTTGATGTATAGCTACATGCGTATACGTAAGCACTGGTTATTAACTACGCCAAGCTCACCACATCGTCCGTCGCTGTGGCTGTCTTACCGTCGTATTGCGTTACCCCTAACGATGAATGCCGTGCTGTGGGCAATGGGTACCATGGCATACCAAATGATCTTCGGTCACATGGGCACAACGGAACTTGCCGTGTTCTCAATGCTCGCACCGTTTGAGTCGCTGTGTTACTCAATATTCTTTGGTATATCGGTCGCGTGTTCTGTGCTGCTTGGTCACTCACTCGGTCGTGATGAGTTTGATGACGCTATGAGTATGGGACTAACATTCATTAAAGCCGTCATTGGCTTCGGCGCAGTTGTCGGATTACTACTGTTTATTAGTAAAGAGCATGTTCTAACATGGCTGAACCTTTCTACAGATGCGCTCTACCCGCTCGCTTCACCTGCAATGATGATCATGTGCTTTGCTGTCGTGATTCGCATGCTGAACATGGTGATCATCAACGGTATCATTCGCGCTGGTGGCGATAATGCGTTCTGCTTGCGTATGGATTTCATCGCGATGTGGATGGTGGGCATTCCAGTATGTGTTTACGGCGCGTTTGTCGCTGGATGGGATTTCAAATACATCTATGGTTTGATGTTGGTGGAAGAAGTGGTGAAACTGACAATTTGTTCCCATCGTTACCTAAGCCGACGCTGGATCAACAACCTGACGGTGACCTACGACGAGCCGCAAGCAGCGTAAGTTACAGTTACCTAGCTATATTGAAGCTTATACAGAAACGTATCTACATCAAAAAAGGTCTGATAAATCAGACCTTTTTTCGTTTCTTTCGAACTTACTTTTAAGCGCCAGTTACTTCTTATTCATACGAATATGGCGATTCGACACATTCGGCAGCGGCTTCTCTGGCAATTTTCGTTTTTCATGAATCAGATGTCGAATAGCTAAAATAGGATGCTTAAGTAGCATTCTTGGCCCGGCATAACGCATTACTAAACGCATTTGCTCTTTCGGATGCGGTTTATAACAATGAATTGGACACTTGTTACAGGTCGGTTTTGCTTCGCCATAAGGGCATCTATCGAGTCGTGTTTCGGCATAACGTAACAACTGCGCACACTCTTCACATAACGCGTTATTCTGACGAAGTGCACCGTGATGATTTTTACAGTAGATGTGTACCATCGCAATAACAGTTTTGTACTCCGTCGCGAGCTCACCTCTTAGAATGTTGTTATGTTTGAACATGTTTAATTACCCAGTGACAAACCGTACAGATTGAGATTAACACTTTCACTTAATACGTCTTCGACTCGCTCGAACAAAAAACCTAATTTAGTCAGCAATGCGATACTTCGAATATTATCAGAGGTAGTGATGGCAACTAAATGATCAATATCAGCATTATGCTTGGCTTCTTCAATTATCGCTTGTGCCGCTTCCAATGCAAAACCTTGCCCATAGACTTCAGGGACAAAACCATAACCAATATCATGTGACTCTAGCGTATCTCGCTTAATTAATCCGCATACACCAATTGGCGTTAAGAAGTCCTTAATTTCGACAATCAATAGACAAACACCTTTCTCTTTATGCATCTTAAGAATGTTGTTTTCGATGTATTCAACGGCCTTGGCTGGATCGCTGATCTCCTTGTCTCCAATGTAACGCAGGAAATCTTCTGAGCTATATAATCGTTGAATGAACGCCGCATCTTGAGGCGTGATCATTCTTAATCGTAAACGTCGGGTCTCGATAGCCTGCATAGTGATATTTTCCTTGCTGAGTACCATGTAAATATTGAGTTCTAGAGCTAAAATGATTATCCTCCACCGCCTAAACTAAATACAAGGCTATGCAGCAATGAACCGTAAGAAAAAAATCAATCAAATTCTAAAGAAGAAGCAAAAACAGGCGAATTCAAAACTGCATGGTAGCAACAAGCCTCGCTATATTTCTAAAGCTGACCGCGCAAAAATGGAAGCTGAAGAACAAGCTAAAGGTGCAGTCGAAGCAACTGTTGAAGCTGAAGAGACAAAAGCTGCAGAGTAAGTTAAAACTCGCAGTCCTCCTGTCTAGCTCACCAAACAGAGACAATGGACAAGAACAAAAAAAGCAGCCTCAAATTGGGCTGCTTTTTTGATCCTACCATTTTAATCGCGCTGATTAGCCTTTAAATGGCTGTACTTCCCAACGGGCAAACGGCGCTTTTGGGTTAATCCCAGCTCTACCCCAACGATCAACAGAATCAACCACTAAGATACGCTCACTCGGTACCAGCGACTTAATCAAGTTAGTTGGCTTCTTTGCGGTCACTAACCAGAGAGCATCGTCTTCCGAAAACATCGCTTTGAGCTTCGCTTTGTCTTGCTCTGTCCATTCGAGCTCTGCCTTGAACATCCGTTCTTCAACAAACAGCTGGCTACCCGAAGCAAAATCTTCCAAGCTTTCTGAAAGCAATAACACTGAATCTACATCATTATCCAGTAATACCGCCTGTTGCTTGTTAATCAGTTCTCGAACATCAAGCATCACACGCTGTAAGTTGCTATCAATCGTATCTGCTTGCGCCGGCCACAATAACTTAAAGTCATCAGCCACAATTGCCGCCATACGCGTTAGGTTAGTCGGGTTTAACCAGGCATATTTAGACACTTCACCATTCGATAACGTCAGCGCTGCAACACCTTGCGCGCGCGGTGTAATCGCTTGAGCGACATCAACCTCAACCAAGCGGATGTTACCTTGTCTCGCGTATACGAACGTAGGATCAGCTTGCCAAATCGATGTCAGCGTCAATGCAACTGTCGCCTTCTCTCCTGACTTAAGGACTATGCTTTCGCCCTTCGTTCCAAACCAGTTAGGCAAGCGATCAATACCGTATCGTTTTGGTGGAAGGTATTCAGTCGTAATGTCGGTGCCTTTGGTTAGCTCTGTCGCCAATGCATAAGTCACAGGTGTACTGGTTAGAATATCTTCTGCATTCACGTTCAGTGACAGCACAGAACCAGCCATTAACACACTACCAAGCACACTCAATTGAGCCGTTGCTTTTATTGATCTAGCGATACGATTCATTAAACAAGTCATGATTACGCCTTTCTTACAATTCGGTATAGCGTTGCTGCTAGGAAAAACGTTGCAGAAACGATGATGATTGACGCGCCCGATGGCACTGGCAATTTAAGTTCCATTGGCAACACGGTTCCAACCAAACATGCGATGGTTGCAAGTAATGCCGAAAGCAATACAAAGCTTCCCATACGTTTGGTCAGCAATCGAGCTGTCGCACCTGGGATAAGCAATAACGCACCGACTAAAACCGCGCCCACGATCTTTACGGCTGCAATTGTCACTAAGGTGATCATCATAACAAACAAGTAATCGTAAAAGCTGGTGTTGTAACCACGAACCTTGGCAATATCAGGGCTGATACAAGTTAGCAGAATACGGTTAAACGTTGGTATCAAGAGCAAAATGATGAGTGCGCAGCTGCCTGCGAGAATTACTAAATCTTGGTCTGTTACCGTGAGAATCGAGCCAAACAGAACGTTCTCAAGCATATGAATATTAATTTTACGTGCCACGTACATCAGCAATGCCGCACCAACCGCTAAAGCGAGCGCAAGGAAAACGCCCACTAATGTATCGTATGGCACGTTGGTTCTGTTTCTTACAAAGTGAAGTAGCAAAGCAAAGATCATACAGAAGCTGAACAGACCAATGATTGGGTTCTCTGGTGGTTCGCCAAGTAAAACACCAATAGCAATACCGGTCAAAGCCGCGTGACCAACTGCTTCAGAGAAGAAAGCCAGACGCTTTGCAATGACCAAAGTACCCAGGCCACCTAGCAAAGGGCCAAGCAATAGTGCCGCGACCAAAGCATTCACCATGAATGCGTACATGAAACTGTCTGATAACCAACCCGCTTCAACGCCACTTATGGCAAGTTGTCGTAACCAATCCATTACGCAACCTCCTTCGATTTGTTCATCGCTGAACCACTACTGTAATGTTGGAATAAGCTTTCAATTTGACTTGGGTGCAGTACTTGTTCGTGCGGGCCACTATCAACCAAGAATCGATTCACAACATGTACATTGGCTTCAAGACGGCGCACTGCAGTGACATCGTGATGTACCGCAAGAATCGTACGGCCTTCATCAACACATTCACGAATGAGCGATTCAAGATAACGAACACCCTGATCGTCCATACCGGTAGTCGGTTCATCCAACACCAATAGGCTTGGGTTATCCAACAACGCTTGAGCAAACAACACACGTTGCTGCTCACCGCCCGATAACTGCCCCATACGGCGATCGCTACGAGTCGCCATCCCCACACGATCCAATTGCGCTAATGCAAGATCCAGCTGTTTGGATTTACGACGCCAAAATAGAGGAATTCGAGTTTGGTTAAGCAACACGAAATCCATTACCGTTAGAGGTAAGCTTGATTCGAAGGTCGCTTTTTGAGGAACGTAACCAATACTTGGCTTTTCAGGCCAATGAATATCGATTTGCCCAGAAAAAGGGGTAAGGCCAAGTACAGAGCGTAATAATGAAGTTTTTCCACCACCGTTTGGTCCCATGATCACATGGCAGTCACCTGCTTTAAGTTCTAGCGAAATATCATCAAGAATGACGTTATTGTCGTATTGCAGACCGAGATTATTAATTGAGATTGATGGACCTAGCATTATGCATTCCCGCTTTCAGCTTGGTTAGCCGCCGCAAATTTCATCGCTTCGATTAACGTTTCTAGGTTTTTCTTCATTTCTACTTCCACCTTGTCGTCTTCATACTCGCCGTGCGTCATGTGAGAAAAGCGGTAAAGCTGTACACCTGTTTCAGCTTCAATGGTGTCAACGAAACGGTTTGGCATGTTTAGCTCGTAGAAAAGAATATCGATATCCGATGCGCGGATTTTTTCGATCGTCTCTTGCAGTTGGCTAGCACTTGGTTCAACGCCGTGTGCTGGCTCGATTACTGCCGCCACATCAACACCAAACTCTTGAAGAATGTAACCATAAGCATTGTGCGTGGTCGCCACTTTCATACCTGATGTATCGAGTTCGCCTAATGACAACATCGCATCACGCTTCATAAAGCGGAATTTTTTTGCATATTTACGAGCATTTTTACGATAAAACGCCGCGTTGTCTGGGTCGAGCTTAGATACTTCACTCGCGATGGTGTAAACCTTTTGGATGGTTGTAGAAAGTCCAACAAACGTGTGCGGGTTCACGGCGCCTTGACCCACAGACTGTCCTAATGCGGGAAGTAAAGGCACTTCTTTGTTCGCTTCGATCACCACTAAGTCATCACGTTGCGCGGCTGAGATTACTTTTAGTGCGAAGTCGTCATGGCCAATACCGTTTACCACGATCGCATCCATCTGGCTCAATCGCTTCAAATCATTGGGTTGCGGTAAGTAGTTATGCGGATTAAACCCAGCATCAACCAATGGAAGAATGTTCACTTTGTCACCCACTACTGCTTTTACATAGCTGTAGTAGGGTTGTAGGGTAATACCAACCGTCAGCTTCTCGCTGTCGACTGTGTACTCTTTTGCCAATGCATTGGGTGTTGATAGCACCGCCATTAACGACATGAACAGAGTCATAATTCGCATAGTCAATCTCTTATTATTAGTGAGCGTTTTTATAAGCCGGATTGCTTAATGAGAAGAAACATCGTGCTGAACAGTAATTTCTGATTCATTCACAACCAGTTTCCAACCTGTTGATTCTAGAGTTTGTTCATCAAACTGAGTCGGCTGGCTTGTTACACCTCCAAGAAAAATCCAGATTTCCGGAGAGACGCTGTTTGCATTCAAAATAAACGAGTCTGCAAAGCCATGTTCACTTGATGCATCGTATTCGCTTGGCGTAGAAAAGTAGTAACCACGTTCGTCCAATAACCAAGCATGAGAACCTTTTCGCTTCCAACTCTGGTCTTCAACAAAAGGCGCGACCCATTCATCTTTAAGTGACACAACACTGGGCCATTCACCATCTGAGTCCATACGCAGGTCGCGAATCTCTTCATGAGCCAAACGTAGCTCTGACAACATCGCCAAGTTTTCTTGCTCAACATCCGTCACCAAAATTTGATGATCAAGTACCGTTTTTACGTGGGATTCTGCCTGATGAAACGGGATAGTGACCGTGGCAAAGCTCAGAATGAAAACAATGATCAGCCCTACCCATTTTCCTTCTCTGCCACCCGTGTCAGCACGTACGCCTTGAATCATCATTTATCGCTGATCTCAACAACGTCGACTTCAACCGGAAACTCATGGCCTGAATCAAATACAAGGTAAAACTCAGTGTCAGGATTGGGAAATTCAACGATAGAACGTTTATCTGTCATCTCTTTTGCAATCAAGTTGTCTTCGTAATCGTACATCTCAACCGCGTAATCAATCGCTTTACTACCATCAGAGTAACCCGCTTCACAGGCCACGGTTTTGCCTTCGAACCAGCAGCTCATCAGTGGAAAGTGTGCTTGCGCAGGTAATGCAGCGAAACCAAGCGCCAATGCCAAGCATGGAGTAATTATTAATTTTAGTTTTGTTTTTATTGTCATGGTTCGTACCCTAGCCACAGTGCAACTCCTCAGAAGTAAACTGAGCGATAAAGGGCTCAAATGAGCCCTTAAGTATTTGATTGCTTAATCAGGGAGCTAGCCCCCGATATCACAGATTATTGAAGCAGAGCTTCGAACGTTAGGTGAACGTTCGCACTTGCTTTATCTGCCAATGGGTTGTCAATCAACTCACCTTTGTAGTTCGCTTTCATTACATAACGACCTGCAACCGTTGGAGTGAAAGTGATTTCGCCGTTTTCATTGCTCACAACATCAATCTGTTCTTGATGGTTACGGTAAAGCGTGCCTTCACGAGTGATCTCCGCTTTTACGTCTTTCTGAATTTCACCGTTGTAGAAAAATTGGAATGTTACTGGTTCACCCTCAATAATGTCCGAAGGGTGTGTTACTGGCTTCATTTCAAGAAGTTTGCCTTCGATTTTGAACACTGAATCCGATGGTTTACCAACAGTGATGTAGCTCTCTGCACGAGTGAAACTGATTCGAGTTACCACGTCACGTGATTCTTTAGGAAGTACAGAGTCACGTTCAGCCTTGTTCGCTTTAATCCACTTCACGGTATCACGACGGCCAGCTTTGTATTGCGTGTAGTAAGAAGGCTCGTTGTTAATCGCAACTTTGTGCGTACCTTCTTCTTCAAAATAGAAATCGAAGATTGAACGACGCTTCCCGCGAATAACAAAGTTAGGACGCTCGCTGCGACCATCAGGCATGATGACATGAGCATTTTCGCTACCAGCAGGCTTATCAAAAACAAACGTACCATGAGACGCAGTAACGTCGAACGTTAGCCAATCACCACCTTCTTTAGATACAGTGAAGTGAGATGGCAAAATCCAACGTGGGTGAGCTTGTGCCGTTGTCGTTGCTGCTAGGCCGAATGCCATCACACCCGCTAGAGCAAGTGCTTTGATTTTTGTCTGTTTCATCATGTTCAATTCCATTATTTATAATTGTTAGCCGTGTCGCTCTATCTGAGCCTACGATGACGACTGTTTATTCTGTTCAGCTTGGTTTTACTGTTCGCACTTACTAGTTAGCGATGTAGTTCAGAGTAATTTCACCCGTCTCTTCTGTAGCCTTTAACTGATAAGAAGCGTTTGAATCCGTTAGCGATACTTTTTGACGAAGATAATTACGACCACCGTGTTCACGAACAACTTCGATATGAACCGTGTAATCACCTTGTTCTAAAACTTGACCGTCATCGCTTTTACCATCCCAAGCAAAACGATATTTGCCAGCAGGACGCGTTGCCGAAGTCACAGCATCAACCAATTCACGGTCATAACGACCAACCTTTCGCCACCAGCTGCGTAAATCTTTAAGCCATTCGTCTTTACCGATCCAAAGCTCAATAGTTTTCACTGATTTTCGTTCACTGTTCTCTACCCAAACCGCCACATAAGGGCGTGCGTACATAGAGGTATCGATCTTTGGAAGTTCGAAGCTCACATCAAGTTTTGCCGTATCAGGAATCGCTTGTGCCATACCGAGACTTGGCAAAAGAGATAAAGCAAGAAGCGCCTTGCTCCAGTTCATTTTTTTCATGTTTAACAACCTTTTAAATCCGTTTAACCTTTCATTCGTTGCTCAATCCAATCCATCAATTGAATCAAGCGATTAAGGTACGGCGACAAAATAGATAGCAAGTGAGATTGCAGAGCCAAATACCGTCCATTTGATGGAGGTGTTGAGTGTTTTTTTCTTAGGTAACAATAAGCACACGCCAGTAAGCACAAAGAAGATCATCAACAGTGCAGTGATATCGATGAACCACTTCCATACTTCACCGCTGTCGCGTCCCTTATGTAGGTCGTTCAACAGTGCGATAACGCCGTAATTGGTTGTTTCGATTTCTACCATTTCAGACGTCACGTCAACGAACACAGAGGCGTTGTAGCCTGGTCCTTTGAAGTCCATAGACACTTCGCCGATGAGCAACTCACCGTCTTCAATCTCTGCGTAGATATCTAAACCTGAAGGAACGCCAGATAAGTTGGCTTCTTTAAACAGAAACGTTTCAAAGGCCGTTTCATCGGCTTTTAATCGTCCTTCTTGTATCATGAATAAATTCGTAGGAAGCGTTAACGTCGATCGTTGGATATTGGGTTGCGTTGATTCAAATAACTCAGGCCGGTTCAGGGTGATACCTGTCACTGAAAAGAAAAGAACAACGAACAGAAGCGCCATTGAAATATAAACATGAAGTCGACGAGCCCATGATTGAACCGCCCTACTTTTTAACGACATACAAACCAATACCTATAAATTTTATGGCGACAATTTAGTTGATAATCATTCGTATTGGCATTCAATTTACATTGTTTACGTTTACCGAGCGGTAGAAGAAAATTTACATAACATTACACGGGAAGTAATCGAACTGTATGCATATTCTTGCTAACTTGTATTCATGGTGCTTAGTCGCCGTTTAAAGTTCGACAAAAGCTGAAGGTCAACAAGAGCTAAACAGGTGGATTGAGCAACTTTAAGACAAAGGACGCAGTGTGCATGGATGAGTACTTACGAGGTTTTGCACTGAGATCACTATAGACATCATTGAGGTGTGTATGTGTTCAGCGATTGATGTGATGCGGTTTAGAGTAGATTAAACTTATTGATTATAAATTAGGTACAGTTACACAAGTTTAAAAGGATTTTAAAATGCGTATTATTATTTTAGCTTTTGCCATGTTGGTGACGGCTTGTACCAGCCAAATAGCAAGCAAGCAAGACCGCCTCCAAAAACACATCGGCTCAAACATAACCGATATACAAGCACTGTACCTAACTGAACGTTCGCGCCCTATCAGTTTTTGGGAATCGCGAAACTATGCTTGGGTTGAGACTAAAAAGCCTTTAGATAATGGCAATACTTTGCACGCCTTTAAAGACCCGTATCGTGATTGCACTATAAACTGGATCGCTGATAAAAGTGGTGTGATTCAAAGTGCAATTCCAATCGGTACGATGTGCAATCCTTGAGCTTAGAATGCTCACGCTTAGAACTTAGTTTTCGCTGTTTGCCCTCCCGGACACTCAAGCGCGCAAAAGTTTAACGCAAGATATCAAAAAGGGTGCCATTTGAACGTTCAAATGGCACCCTTTTGCTTTTCTCATTTTTATGTACTATCTCTTATCTTCTGTTTACAGCTATTAGACATTTCCATTCTCGGTTACTGTTCGTAGTTGAGTTAGATATTTAATCCAACCTTTTGCTTCAGAAGAGGGTTCAATGTTATTCGCACGCTTAGCTTGAGCGAGTGCGTTATCTAAGTTTTTCAACTTATACCAAGAACGCACTTTTGCCAATGCTACGTCGGCCTGTTTATTTTTGTCTTTCACTTTGTCTAAAACAACCAACGCTCGATCATAATAACCCTGCTGAACCAAAAGCTGAGCTACATTCCAGTGGTATCGAGTGTCTTTTTTAGACGCTAACGTCCACACTTCAATCGCGTTGTCCCACTCTTTCGCTAGCTGCCAGTAAGTTGCTTGCTCCGCCAGAAGTTGAACATCACTGTTCGCACCATCTAACTTAGCGATCTCTTGAGCAGCACGCTCAGGAATGCCTCGTTTCGCATATAATTGAGCAAGCAGCCTGCGGTCTGAATCTTTTAGCTCAACACCATGCAGATCAGCCAACGCCAGCGTATTCAATGCATCACGATTACGCTCCAGTCTTAACTGGATACCAACAAGCTGACGCCACCAGTTATCTTTCTCTGGTTGAAGTTCAATGAGGCTTTCTAGTGTTGGAATAGACTGTTTCCACTGTTTTAACTGAAGCTGCGCGCCCAACTTCAACGATAGAGATGACAACTCTACTTTCGAATTGAATTTGTCTCGATTACCAATTGCAACTAGGGTTTTTGACCAGTTTTCAATTTGGTATTCAGCTTGGGCAATTCGCATCCACAGTGTGCCTTTCTTTTCCTTTTCTGGCGCTGTTTTCACTAACTCGTAATAGTGCGGAAGTGCTTGTTTGAACTGCTGATCATTCAGCAACAAATCAGCAAGCATACGCTTCGTTACCCAAGCTTGTTCATCCACCAGTAAATTAGTATCGACGGCATAAGTCAGCTGCTGAATCGCCTTATCAGTTTTACCATCTTGCCAATAAAACACCCCCAGCATGCGAGCTACATATGCTTTGTCGTATCCTTTAGAAAGCTCTAAACCTGCAAGTACTTCAATCGCCTGTTTAACCTGTTCATCTTGAGCAAGCTTATGCGCTTTTTGAACACGAATAGCAGTATATTGGGATAGCTCTTGCGCCTGTGTCGTAAGGGGCAATAATAACAAGCCCATTAATATCCATATCTGTTTCATCATTTATCCAACTTGAATTCAAAGGTAAATGTTTGACCAAATTGAGGGGTTGATTTTCCATCCACAACCTTAGGCTGATACTTGTATTTTTTCAGTGCACGTATCGCTTCACGTTCAAACATGCGACGTGGGTTGGCTTCAATCACTTCAATATCGATTGGGCGTCCTGTTTCATCTATGGTAAACGACAAACTGACAAAACCTTCAGCGCCGCGCTTCAACGCTTTAGCTGGGTAACGAGGTTCTACTCGATACAGAGGCATTGCCTGTTGGTTCGACCCAAAATCAGAAAATGTCGGTGCGTTAATCGCTAGGCCGTCAATCGATGTATTCAAATCCAATGAAGGCAGCGAAGACATCGAATTCAGAGGCGTAACTTCAGCCTGTGACTGAGACGTTTGCGCTTCCGGTGGTGGCTCTGGCATTTCTGGTTTTTCAGGGACTGCGCGTTGTCGTCTTTGGACTTCTTGTTCTTGTTCCACCATTACCATGTTGAAACTTAACGTCTCGCTATCGTCTGGTGAACCTTGATGGCCATTGTCGACCATCCAGGCCATAAAAGAAAACAGAGCTAAGCCCAATGCACCCGCTAACGGTAAAGCAAGAAATAGGCGAATCATTTATGAAGATCCTCCAAGATCATCGCTTATCAGCAGCAAGCGCAATGTTTTTAACACCTGCACCTTTCGCGGCATCCATCACTTTAACAACAGTACCGTTGTAAGCGTGTTCATCCGCTTGAATAACCAAAGAAGCATCAGGTTGTTCTAGCAACAAGTGCTCTAACGTCGCTTGTACACGTTCAACATCAACGACACGCTTATCAATGAAAATGTCATTTGCAGATGTAATCGCGACAAAGATGCCCGCATCCTTTTGGCTAACTACGTTAGAAGCTTGTGGGCGATTGACTTCTACCCCTGATTCACGAACAAATGAACTGGTCACAATAAAGAAAATAAGCATGATAAAGACAATATCAAGCATCGAAGTAAGGTCTATTTGAGCCTCTTCGTTTTTAGAATGACGTCGACCGAGTCTCATCGTTGACTCCTTAAAGATTTTTCTAATTTTAATTCTAAGCGGTTACACACTTTCGCTAAACGTGCATGGACAAACATGCCCGCTAATGCAGCAACCATACCTGCCATGGTTGGCAGCGTTGCTAACGAGATACCTGAAGCCATCAATTTAGGGTCACTGCTGCCTTGTGTCGCCATAACATCAAAAACAGAGATCATACCGGTTACAGTGCCTAGCAAACCCAACATTGGACAAATAGCGACTAACAGCTTAATAAAATTCAAGTTTTGGTTAAGCAAGATACTCGCTTGCCCTAACCAACCTTCACGAATGGCTTTGGCATGCCAAGAAGAGTGATCTTCTCTTTCATGCCATTTCGCTATCCAAGCTTGGCGTTGCTTAGGAAAGTAGAACGCAAGATAAAGCACACGTTCAACCACAAGCACCCAATACACTAGGACAACAGCCGCTAGCCACCACAAGACGAAACCGCCCTGCTCCATAAAGCTTGATAAAGACAGCAGCCAGTCACTCGTTAACCAACTCGCTGGTAATAGAGAACCCGACAAAATATCCATTACGCAGCAGTCCCAACTGGTGAAACAACAGCGTTTGATTCAACGGTCTTTTCAGCCTGCTCAGCAACAAGACCAATACCTTGTTTCTCAAGAATATTACGAATGTTTTCCGCTTGACTGCTAAGAATGTTGTGTGCCAGTAGAAGAGGCATTGCAGCAACCAGACCAAGTACCGTAGTTACAAGCGCCATCGAAATACCACCCGCCATTACTTTAGGGTCGCCATTACCAAACTGTGTGATCACTTGGAATGTTTCGATCATACCCGTTACTGTACCTAGAAGGCCCAACATTGGTGCTAATGCTGCCAATAGTTTAAGCATTGATAGGCCTTTCTCTAAATGAGTCTGCTCATCAACAACCGCTTCTAAAAGTCGTAACTCTAACGCTTCTACCGTTTGGTTTTGCTCTTTGTTGTAAACTGCAAGAACACGACCTAGAGGGTTGTCACCCGCTTGCTCTGGGTTCTTAAGTTGAGCGCGAATTTTCTGGCGAGCGATAACCAAAGAAATACCTCGAACCAATGCGATGATTAAACCAATTGCCAGCAGGCCAAGAATCACTTTACCAACCACACCACCCGCTTGTAGACGGTCAGTTAGGCTTGGCGTCAGTGCTAATTGCTCGAGCATGAACCCGCGAGAAGGATCGACAACGACATTAGATATGTCACCATTCGCAAGTGAAGAAAGTGACGCTAACGTTGGACCATTTGATGGCTGTTTCAGATACGCAATTGCATCTTCACGCTGAGTGTTCCAGCTAACATAGCCTTGGTCTGTCACTAAGCCAATTGAACCTAAACGATAAGCGTCGACAGACTGTGTGTTGCCTTCGCCATTGATGAATGCAATTTGAGATTTGCTAAGCTCTGAGCTTGCTTGGATCTGTTCCACCATGCTCATCCACAAACCAGAAAGTTGTGGCATTGATGGCAGGGATTTAGCATCGATAATTTGGTCAACGGTCGCTGTGTGCTCAGCGCGATCAACGCTATTTACTGTTGAACTAAGCTCTGCACCTAGTTCTTTCGCGTTTTGACGAACGACACCGAACAACTCACCAAGGCTACCCGTTTCTAAACGCAATTTTTCTTCTAAACGAGCAAGCTTGTTTTCGTTGTCGCTGAAGGTTTGAGTAAGAACGTCTGTCGCATTTTGAACCGATGTACGTTTCGCTTCAAGCTCCGCTTTGATCGCTTTAAGTTCTTGTTCAGTCTTTTTAAAGTCAGCTTCACGAACTACGTTGTGAGAAGCTTGAGTACGGTTCTCTGATTTTGCTTTGTTAACGAGCTGAGCCGTTGAGTCGGAAGCTGAGAAAGCAGAAAATGAAAGTGACGTAATACAAAGCAATGCTGCTAATGGTTTTAAGTTCATTACTTAACCTCCGCAACAGTTAAAGAAACAGGTAAAGTAATCAAGCTTGGGGCTGCTTGTTGGCTAGCAATATCATACGCTTTAACGAGCTCAAATTTCATAGAAGAATCAAGTTCTTGCCACTGAGCATCTGTTTGATTCCAAGCCCAGTACTGGCTGCCATTTAGGTTACGAGCAACCAAAGAGATACGACCTAAGTGCAGAACATCTGCCTCGATCGTTTTATCACTCGCCAATGCGACACGACCTTGGTACACACCAAGCTTGATGCCGTAGTCCATCTCGATTTGGTATGCCTCTAGGATGCGACGGTATTTCTCTGCATCACTGACATCAGCATGAGTCATCATTGCTTGTAGCTTTTCAACTCTTTCTAGACGCTGCTCTTTCTTAATCGGAATATCTTGCTCGACTAACTGTTGAAGGCCATCGATCATTTGATACATCAAAGGTACAACACCTTGACGTGTGTATTTGATTTCGTCGATCTGCGCTTCAATGCTCTGAGCTTCTTTGTTTTGGCTATCAACCAATGCTGCAAGATGGTCGTGATAGATTTCTAGATTCTTCACTTCTTCTTGCAGACGCTCAATCTCAGCTTGCAGCATCAAGGTCGCTTGCGAACTTTTATCAATAACCTTTTGGCTCGAAGCCGACGCGTTATTGGTCTTATTTTGAATTGATTGAGCTTGATCCAAGCTGTTTGCCATAGAAGACGTTGCAACCAAACTGATGGCAAGTGCTAGGCTAGTTTTTAAAAGATTCATAATTGTAGTCATTTACTATAGAAGAAGGTCAAATGAGTTTTATTGATAAGCAGTCTCATTATCATTAAAAGTCACTCACATTACTAGGGATATTTTACGAAATAGCAGAATCACGAAAGGGGAAAGTAGAAACCCTCCCCTTAATATTTAGGCTAACAATAGTACCCTACTAACAAATTAGTATTTTACCTGTAACGTTGCCATGTAGTTGCGGCCTTCGCCAATAACTACGTCCTCAGCAAATTGGTGACTTGAAGAAGTAGAACCACCA
This sequence comes from Vibrio sp. R78045, assembly GCF_042466085.1. Lineage (NCBI taxonomy): Bacteria > Pseudomonadati > Pseudomonadota > Gammaproteobacteria > Vibrionales > Vibrionaceae > Vibrio > Vibrio sp. R78045. The sequence goes on along the minus strand of NZ_JAXHBS010000013.1, from coordinate 1,788,880 downwards.
CCCGCTAGGTATTCTTTATCAAATACGTTCTCTACTGTTAGACGCGCTACGAAATCAAGAGAGTCGTCGTACTTAAGTGTGTATGCTGCGCCCATATCAACACGGGCGTAACCATCTTTCTTGAAAGTATTCGCATCATCACCGTAACGAGAGCCTTCATAGATAAGACCAAGGTTTACATCAACTTCATTTGTTGCGGCATAAGTAGACCAAACACTTGCTGCAAATTCAGGTACATCTACTGGACGATTGCCCGCGTATGTTTCATGATTAGCAATTTCCGCATCTAAGTACATTGCAGAACCAGACATTGAGAAGCGCTCTGAAATAAAGCCTTGTGCAGCTAGTTCAGCACCACGGTGAAGTTGTTCGCCGCCTTGTGTCTTCGTCCAATCACCTGATGCAGTGTCTTCTACATCCATCGAGATATTTTCTTGCGTAATATCGAATACTGCGCCGGATACGAATAGACGCTCATCCATTAGCTCCCACTTAGTACCTACTTCATATGATACACCTGTTGCTGCATCAAGAAGTTGACCATCGTTGGTGTAGTTACGGCTTCCGCTAGAAACAACACCTTGTGGTTCGAAGCTTTCAGAATATGAAGCGTAGATGCTACCGTTTGATACTGGGTGGTAAATCACGCCAAGCTTAGGTGCTACGTTTTCTTCTGCAACGCCAGAACTTACTTTACGATCGAAACGGGCGCCTGCAAGAACTTGCCATTCGTCATTGATAGTAATTAGATCTTGAATGTAGAAGCCCCAAGTATCGTAAGTGCTCATCTTACCTAGCGATGTTGCTCCTACTGAAGGTACTGGTACTGTTGCATCTGGTGCATATTCACCACTGCTGAAACGATCCATACCACGGTAGTAGCTGTAACCTAACCAGTTAGCGCCGAATAGTAATTGGTGTTCTGTGCCCGCAAGATCGGCGGTTGTCGTTAGATCTACGTAAGCCGTTCTAAAACGCCATTTGTCATGACGGTAGTTACCGCCTTGAGTCACGGTACCCGTACCGTCAGGGTTCATATTTGAAAAGCTTGGGTAGCTTTCCATATCTATACGTTCGAAATCTTGGTAGTTGAAACCTGTTTTCACTGACCATGTATCAGTTAGATTAGCAGCAATATCAAAACCTACGTTTTCAACATCATTTTCAATCTGTGACCACTGCGCATCCCAGATCTGTTTATCGTTACCAACTCGGTTACCATCCAGTGTGTATAGTGCACCAGAATCTACGCTACCTTCGTCGTTCGTCTTATCGTAATGAACGGAAACCGTTACGTCTTCAGTAACATCGTAATCAACATATACACCACCAACAAAACGTTCTGTTTGTGGCTCAGTACCATCTCCGTACTTTCTCCAAGAACCGTAACTTTCTTTAGATAGAATTGCGCGGCCGCGTAACGTTTCAGCATCGTTTAATGCGCCACTTACATCTAGAGTCGTGCGAGTGTGATCATTAGAACCGATGTCTTGGCTAAGACTTACTTGTGTATCGTAAGTTGGCTTCTTGCTTACCATGTTGATCAAACCACCTGGCGCAGAAATACCGTAAAGAAGGCCAGATGGTCCTTTAAGTACTTCAACACGCTCTAACAGTTCGATTGGTTGGCGGTAGTGAGACCAGTGTTGTTGGCCATTTTTCAGGAAGCCTGAAGAGCTCTCTACCGAGAAACCACGCAGAGAAAAACGCTCACGGTTACGACTAGTACCACCAGCACTGACACTCGCGTCATTCTTAAGAACGTCACCTAAGGTTGTTGCACGCTGTTCATCGATGATTTGCTCATCAATTACTGAAACTTGTCCCGGAGTCTCTAATTGAGTCGCCTCCATGCGCATTGCTGTTGTGTTCGTGTCGGCTTTGTAGCCGTAATCTCGACCTTCAACAACCATATGTTCATCTGTTTTTACTGTTTCTGCCAGTACTGCCGGTGAAGCTAGTACCGCGCCGATCACTAAAGCCAATGGGCTCTTTGAAAACATGTCCTTTACTCCGATTTATTCTTTTATTCGAACACTTTTTATTTTGTTGTGTCCGTTGTTGTCCCGTTTCCGGTACCACTGAGTCATTTCGGAGGTGAATATAAGTGATAATTATTACCATTTGCATTAAATTTACATTCTTTGCATTCGTAAAGTTTTGTAAAGCGCTTAGAAAGACTTTGTCCTCTCCACCAGAAATTGTCGTTCAACACATCATTTGATCCTCTGACTTAATGATTCATTCACAAATAAGTGCACAACACTTTATTACAAGGTTATTTGCTCCATCAATCCAACCCCAAAACCGATAAGAAAACCTTCTATCTTATTTACTACCTTTGAAACGATGTTTTTATGTATAAAAGCCTCGATAAATGTAAATAAATAGTGAATAAGTTTAATTACACTTGTTTATTTTACAAATTTATCAGTGATTTTGATCACATCTATAATGCCTAAGCAATTTTTTGTTTTTCGATTTAATCAACCGACTGCTAATCTCCTGCTCACTTTGAAAAGGTGTCAAAGTTATAAATAATAAGGAGTGTTCTAAATGAATACCAAGAAACCTATGTCTCTGACTGGACGAGTTATCCTCGGTATGGTCGTAGGTATATTTACGGGATTTGCCATTCAATCTCTTTTTGCAGACAGCGGATTTGTTAACAACTACATCGTTAACGGACTCTTTGAAGTAGGCGGACAAATCTTTGTCGCCAGTTTGAAAATGCTTGTTGTTCCACTAGTCTTCGTTTCACTAGTGTGTGGTACAAGCTCACTGAAAGACCTATCAACTCTTGGTCGTATGGGCGGTAAGACGTTAGCACTTTATATCGGTACGACTGCCGTTGCTATCACACTGGCTCTGACTATCGGTAACTTATTCCAGCCAGGAGCAGGTGCAGATCTTACTGCTGCAAGCTCTTTCAAGTCAGCGGACGCACCATCTTTGGGTCAAGTCATCATCGACATGTTCCCTACTAACCCTATCCAGGCGATGGCTGAAGGAAAAACACTGCAAGTTATCGTTTTTGCCGTGTTGTTTGGTATTGCTATTAGTGCTGCAGGTAAGCCAGGCGAACGTATCGCTGCGGTTTTCTCAGATCTGAATGAAGTTATCATGAAGTTAGTAGCGCTACTAATGAACCTAGCCCCTTACGGTGTGTTCTTCTTAATGGCAAAACTGTTTTCAGGTCTTGGCTTAGGTGCAATTTGGAACTTAGCAGAATACTTCTTAGTGCTTGCTGGTACCCTACTTCTGCACGGTTTGGTTACCTACAGTGCGATGTTGAAAGGTTTCACCGGTTTAAGTCCTATTACGTTCTTACGTAAGATGGAAGATGCAATCATGTTTGCATTCTCAACGGCTTCTTCGAACGCAACCATTCCAGTAACAATGGAAACAGCTAAGAACCGCATGGGTGTAGACAATAAAGTAGCATCATTCACTGTACCCCTAGGTGCAACTGTGAACATGGATGGTACGGCTATCATGCAAGGTGTTGCGACAGCGTTTATCGCACAGGCATACAACATTGACCTTACTATGGGTGACTACCTGATGGTTATCCTAACGGCGACATTAGCGTCTGTTGGTACAGCGGGTGTTCCAGGTGTTGGCCTTGTTATGCTGGCGATGGTATTGAACCAAGTAGGCCTACCGCTTGAAGGTATCGCGCTTATCATGGGTGTTGACCGTCTTCTTGACATGATTCGTACAGCAGTAAACATCACAGGTGATAGTGCCGTAACGATCATCGTTGCGAAGTCTGAAGGTTCTTTCGACGAAGCTCGCTTTAACGACCCAGCAGCTGGCGAGAAAGAAGAAGAAGTTAAACTAGCACGCCAACAGGCATAATCTAGCTTCTTTGATGCTCTTGCTTTTAAGTTAAGGCGTAATTAATGGCTATGCCTTAGCTGATAAAAATAAAACGCCACTGCATCTGCAGTGGCGTTTTTTATTGTGTATTGTTTTACAGGGACGGGCAGCTAATCGGCGATTGGGAACATCAGGTTTACTCTAAGGCCTCCACTGTCTCTATTCTCAGCAGTAACGTGCCCATTCATCACGCCCATTGCTTCTTTAACAATCGCAAGGCCTAAGCCGTAACCACCGGATTGTTTATCTCTGGCTGACTCTATCCGTGTAAACGGGTCAAAAATGCCTGCAATCTTGCTATGAGGAATGCCTTCACCATCATCTTCTACACATATGACACTGTAACTTTTATCGATAACGAGTTCGCGCGTTGATATAACGATATGAGCATTCTCGCCAGCGTACTTAATAGCATTACCAACCAAATTTCCAATAACTCTTAAAAGCAGTCGCTCATCAACGTTAACCATCGGCGTAGGCATCGTTAGATCACTAACCAAAGTTTGATTCGGTTTTAAGTCGTTTTGCATCTGCGCGATCAACATCGAGCAATAGTGCTCGAGGTGCATCAGGCTAAATTTGGAATCATAACGAGAGGTTTCTAAGCGGCTAAACTCGAGTATTTCGCCCACCAGCTTATTCATCTCTTCTGTTTCGCTTTCCATACGATCTAGTAAGCCTATACTCTTCTCATCAACTTTATTACGCAATAAGTGCAATGCGAGGTTCTGCCTTGCTAATGGAGTCCTGAGTTCATGAGAGACATCTCGTATTAATCGACGCTGCTTCTCTGCGAGAGATTTGATCTCAAACGTCATGTGATCAAAATCCACTGCTAATTCATTAAATTCTCGTGTATTTGATTTCAATTCAGAGACGACTTGTACCGAAAAGTCACCTTCCGCTAAACGTCGACTCGCTTCTCGCAAACGATCCAAAGGTTGTTGTAGCCTACGCGCCATAATTAAAGAGAACAAAGACAGGATGATGAAAGCGATAAAGACCTTCATTAAGGACGAGTACAAACCAAACGACTTAGCGGGATGGAACCGGTGCGGTAATTGGATAACTAGGCTTTTACCGTCATTTAAAGGTAGGCCAAATATCGGCCGATTCACAACGGCATCCAATTGATGATCTAACGTTCTTAAGAAACGCAACTTGAATTCAAAGTGTGGGTGCATGTGCCTATGTGTGATCGGGTGATTGTCTTTTCCCAAAACAAATAGGTAATACTGCTGAGCGTTTGCCCAGTCGGCAAGTTCATCCATGTCCCCTTCTTCGATTAACACATTAGCTTGATATGCGAGGTCTAGCATCTCGTGCTTCACAGAGTCTGGGACTTTTAGTAATGCCTTCATCAAGGCCTTCTCAGCTACAGCTTGGAAAATAAAAATGCTGATAATGATAATCGTCAGGTACGAGAAAAGTTGGAATGTTAAACCATCTTTACGCTTGGCGATAAAGTCAGGACAACGCAGCAGTTTTTTACTCATGCTCCTAACGACTCTAGGTAACTGTAACCTTTACCACGAACAGTTTTAATATGTTGTTTTGACAAGCCCGCCTGCACAAGCTTTCGGCGTATATTGCTGATATGCATGTCCAAATTACGATCAAAAGGACACAGTTCTTTCTTAAGTACATGGATTTGGAGATCAGATTTGGAGACAACGATGCCATCATTTTTAACGAGATAATCGAGCAAGTCTTTTTCAGTACCGGTTAACGGTAAACGAGCCAACTGCTCGCCTAATCCCTGATTGGATGAAGCCAAAGATTGCCTCTGACGTTCAAATCCTACTCTTCGTAAGATAACCTTAATGCGAGTCAACAACTCAGGAACGTTGAAAGGTTTGGCTATGTATTGGTCTGCGCCAGCTTGATAACCATCTAACATTGAAGCGTCATCATTAAGAGCCGTCAACATGAGAATGGGCGTTGCGAAACGCTGACAAATGCGTCTTGCCACTTGTATCCCACTGAGGTTAGGTAGCATTACATCAAGCAAGACTAAATCAACGGGATGAGATTGGATAAACTCAAGCGCAGACTCACCACAATGAACGGTATCGACGTGATACCCTTCATTCTCCAACACTTCACCCAACAATTCACATAACTGAATATCATCATCAACAACTAAAACGCGCGACATCATACAAACCGATAAATAATAATAGTTTGCATTCTAATTATCGTTATTATTGATTTCAATTATAAAATGCGAGATTTCTCTTATAGTAAGAAATCTTTTTCAATCGGTACAAATTTTGAGGCAGAATCGATAAGATTTTGAGCCGTTAATCCGGGAACGCCGTATACTTCAACAGGTTTACCAAAGCGCTCTTTAATTCGTTCAACCAAGATTTCGAAATCACCATCACCTGATACCAAAACAATTGTATCAACCGTCTCGGCAAGTTCTATCGCATCTAACGCAATGCCTACATCCCAATCCCCTTTTGCGCTGCCGTCTCGGCGCTGGATAAACGGTTTTAACTTCACATTAAAGCCAACACCGCGAAGAATATGGTGAAATTGACGCTGTTTAGGATCTTGACTAGAGATAGCGTAGGCATTGGCTGCAATTACGTTACGTCCTTCCGTGGCAACATACCAAAACTGGTTATAGTCGAAGTTAGAACGGTATTTATCGCGTGTCGTATAGTAAACGTTCTGAACGTCGACCAAAATTGCTATATTTTCCATAAATTCATACCTTTAGATTTTCCGTATACCCTATTCTATTCAATTGTGAAATGCGAGTCGCTTTATTTAATAAAATGAACCTGTTGGCTATCGTTAACGTAAGTTCACCTATACCAAAGCGATCTATGCTCGATGTTCCCCGATAGAATTGGAATGTAGTGGTGTTGGATTCTACACTTTATAGAGAGAGTTGTTAGTTCGCTCTTGAGCAAAGGCTTATTAAATGGAGTTTGGCTATGCAACAACGACAGATACTCAAATCATTCTCAAACATCGTCCTACCAAGCCGATGGCGAGGAACAAGCGATTCATACAACACAAGTTGGTGGTTTTCGCTACTAACACTACTGACTATCAGTACGGTATTAATTATGAGCTTAACGATCAACTCGGCCTTTGCTTATCCTGTCTACTCTCATTCAAAAGTTTTACCACATCGAAGTGTGATTTATTTTGCTCCCACTGAAGACTCAGTGGTTAAAGACTTTTTAAACGAAGTTCTAATTAATAATTGTCAATTGGACGAGCGAGATGTCGTCGTCATGGTAATTGCAGAAAGTGGTTACACCGTTCCGACTTGGCTAAATGAAGAGTTCAATCTAAAGGCCGTTACCAACAGCTATCAGATCCCTAAAGGGTCACATACGGCTGTTTTAATAGGAAAAGACGGAAAAGAAAAACATAGATGGAATGGAAAAACAGATTGGAATTTGCTTACCAACCTCATTGACGAGATGCCAATGAGACAGCAAGAAATGCAGCGACAAAATAGCCGCTGCAGTATTTAATCCGCTTTTAGTCAACCTGAGAGCAAGTCGGCTATCTATTGACTTAATTAAGGATTGAGCCAGTTACCAGTTACCAGTTACCAGTTACACGCTAAACTTGTTCTTTAAACCAAGCTAGCTTTTCATGAAGTTGAGCGACACTGCCTACAACAATCAAAGCTGGGCTTTTTGCCTGACTAGCTAAATTCGCCAAGTCACTTAGCCCACCGCGAAACACCTTCTGTTCCTTACGTGTACCATTTTCAATAATGGCAACAGGCATATCAGCACGCATACCATTCTCAAACAGATTCTTTTGAATATTAGGGCTCTCTTTTAAGCCCATGTAAAACACGATGGTGTGGTTGTGTTGAGCAAGTGAACGCCAGTCAATATCTTCGCCATCCTTCTTCAGGTGGCCCGTAATAAACTGAACGCTTTGCGCATGATCTCGATGCGTCAGTGGAATACCAGCATAGGCAGTGGCACCAGCTGCAGCGGTAATGCCAGGAATGACTTCAAATTTTACGTCATTTTCGGCAAGTGTTTCACACTCCTCACCACCACGGCCAAAGATAAACGAATCTCCACCTTTAAGGCGCACTACGTGCTTATTTTCTTGCGCTTTAGTAACAAGTAGTTGGTTGATCTGATCTTGTGGTACACAGTGGTGATCTAGCTTTTTGCCCACATACAGCATTTCTGCCTCTGAGTTTGCCATAGCCAAGATATCTTTTGATACCAAACGGTCGTAAACCAAAACATCGGCTTGTTGAATAACACGCGCCGCTTTAACCGTTAATAAATCGGGATCACCTGGACCCGCACCCACTAATGAAACAAATCCTTTGTTTCCTGTATTAACATTCGATGGCGATACTTCTGACATGCTTTGCTCCGAAAGTTAGCTTGTTATATTTCAAGCTTAATTCTGTTTAGCCACCCACAGTAAAATTCTATGAGTTACCAATATCCCTACCTCTAGACTACCAGTTGTTTCGATAAAACTTCACGATTAATTCTAAACAAGATAGAAGTTTATATAACAAAACAATCTATTACGGCCCAAATAGATCATCGATTCCCTTAACATCGATGGTTATTAGGCCTCCCAATAGGCTAAGTCTTAACTTCGAAATACGATCAAAAAAGCCCCAAACATGATGCGAGGGGCTGATTAATTTTGTTTTAACTGCTAGCTCTATTCAACAGAGGTAGTCAATTACTTAGCACCTAGAGAAGGAGCAGTTCTAGCGTGTGTTAGGAACAAAGGAACACATGCTAAGAAAAGACCACCAACGATGTTACCTAGGATGGTTGGGATAAGGTTGAAGTTCAACCAAGTTGCGATACCGAAGTCAGCGCCAAGAATCATACCTAGTGGGAATAGGAACATATTTACTACTGTGTGCTCAAAGACTAGTGCGAAGAAGATGAAGATTGGGAACCACATCATCGCTACACGGCCAGACACTGTGCGCGCAGTCATGTTACCGATCACACCTAGGCATACCATTAGGTTACAGAAGATGCCGCGCACGAAACACGTGATCCACCCGTCCATGCCCATGTTTTCAAAACCTAAGCTACGACCAGTAGAAACAGCAATGAACTTTTGAGCAACTGCGTTTGGTTCAAGGGAGAAATTACCCGTTAGTGATACTGCAACAAGGAAAGCGACAATTAGAGAACCGATTAGGTTCCCAAGGCCAACAAGGCCCCAACAACGTAAAACACGACCCCAAGTAATGCCAGGGCGATTGTCGAATTTCGCTAGAGGTGCCAAGCCAAATACGCCAGTAACCAAGTCGTAACCCATCACACTTAAAATAACAAATCCGACTGGGAACACTAGTGCGCCAACAATACCAATACCTGTTTGTACGATAGTTGTAATAGCAACAACAACAGCAAGAGAAAGAATGATACCTGCCATTGTACTTCGAATCAGAAGATCACGCGTACTTGTCTTTGTTTTAGCTTCACCCACATCGATCATCGTTTGAACGAATTCAGCTGGTTTGAAATCAGGAGACATAAGGTTGTCCTTAAAAAAGTTAAAAGTAAAAATTGGATAGGAAAAGGTTCTAGTTGCCGAATTAAGGCAATACCGGGAACTAGAACCCTTGATCTATCGAATCTTGCGATTTAACTGACTAGGTCGATGTTAAACTAAGCAGCGATTTCAACCGCACCTTTAGTTACGCGAACTTTGTACGCTTTTACGCTGAAGCTCTCATCTTCCATACACACGCCAGTTGTGAGATTAAAGCGTTGCTTCTTAAGTGGGCTCGCCACCCAAAGCTCACCTTTGTGCTCAACCGTTAAACCACGAGATAAAACGTTTGATTGGAAAAACGGATCAGTATTACTAATAGCAAACACTTCTTCGGCTTTAGTTGGGCGGAAAATAGCAACTTGCTCACCACCAACCAATGCACAAACACCGGTACCTGGAATAATATCTTCGATCTTACAAACTTTGGTAAATGCCATGATGTCGTCTCCCAATTAAACCAGTTCAACGTGAAGGATGTCGCCCTTCGCTTCTGGGTGTTTTTCTGTGAATGTTGCTGGGCGGTGTTGTTCACGGCCATCATCAACGAATACAACGTTCTCATCACGGTCATCGGCATTGATGAAGTGGGCAAAGCGCTTAAGTTGAGCTTCGTCGTTGATAGTATCAGTCCACTCACAAGCAAAGTTATCAACTAGGCCAGCGATGTCAGCTTCAAGTTGATCGTTAAGGCCAAGTTTGTCGTCAACAATGACTTCACGTAAATATTCAACACCACCTTCTAGGTTATCCATCCATACCGAAGTACGTTGCAGTGGCGCAGCCGTGCGGATGTAGAACGTCATGAAACGATCGATGTATTTGATCAGCGTTTCTTGGTCTAGGTCGCTTGCTAGTAGGTCTGCGTGACGAGGCTTCATACCACCGTTACCACATACATACATGTTCCAACCAGCATCCGTTGCGATGATACCTAAGTCTTTACCTTGCGCTTCGGCACACTCACGAGTACAGCCAGATACACCAAACTTCATCTTATGAGGCGTACGGATACCTTTGTAACGGTTCTCGATCATCACGCCTAGGCCAACTGAATCTTGAACGCCGTAACGACACCACGTTGAGCCTACACACGTCTTAGCCATACGTAGTGCTTTTGCGTAAGCTTGACCCGTTTCGTAACCTGCAGCAATTAGCTTCTTCCAGATTGCTGGTAAGTCATCTTTCTGAGCACCAAATAGACCGATACGCTGTGCACCTGTGATCTTGGTATACAGGTTGTACTCAGCCGCAACATCAGCCAAAACACTTAGAGCTTGAGGCGTTACTTCACCACCCGCCATGCGAGGAATAACTGAGTAAGTACCGTCTTTCTGGATGTTACCCAGGAAATTGTCATTGGTATCATGCAGTTTCACTAGCTCTGGCTTAAGGATGTGTTCACCCCAGCAAGAAGCAAGAATAGAACCCACTAGAGGTTTGCACACCTCACAGCCGTAGCCTTTACCGTATTTTTCTAGTAGTTCATCGAATGTTTTGATTTCTTCGATACGGATCAGATGGAAAAGCTCTTGGCGAGAGTAAGCAAAGTGCTCACAAACGTCATTTTTTACTTCAACACCTGCTTTAGCAAGCTCAGCATTTAGTACTGAAGTTACTAACGGGATACAACCACCACAGCCAGTACCTGCGCCTGTTACTGCTTTAATATCACCAATTGTGTGATGACCTTCAGCAACCGCTTGTGCAATCTTGCCTTTGGTTACATCGAAACAAGAACAGATAACTGCAGTTTCAGGTAGAGAATCCGCGCCAAGGGTTGGTTTTTCTGCACCCGCATGAGCAGGAAGAATCAATGCATCTGGGTGTTCTGGTAGATCGATTTCGTTCAACATAAGTTGAAGAAGATCACCATAATCAGAAGTATCCCCTACCATTACTGCACCAAGAAGCTTCTTGTTGTCTTCAGAAACGATTAGGCGTTTGTAAATTTCCTGCTCTTCGTTTTGATAAACGTAGCTCTTACAACCTGGAGTTCGACCATTTGCATCGCCGATTGAACCTACTTTTACGCCCAGAAGCTTAAGCTTCGCAGACATGTCAGCACCTTCAAATGTGCTTTCGTTACCTACAATGTGATCGACTGCAACAGTCGCCATTTTGTAACCTGGAGCCACTAGGCCATAGAAAGTTTGGTTCCAAGACGCACACTCGCCGATGGCATAGATATCTTTATCCGTTGTTTGACAGTGATCGTTGATCTCGATACCGCCACGAGGTGCAATACCCAAACCCATTTGACGAGCAAGTTTGTCCTGTGGACGAATACCGGCAGAAAATACGATAAAATCTGTTTCAAGTTCTGTTCCGTCAGCAAAACGCATTACGTTACGAGCTTCAGTGCCTTCAGGAGCAATTTCAAGCGTGTTCTTGCTTGTATGTACGTTTACGCCCATACGTTCGATTTTTTGACGAAGTTGGTTACCACCAGCTAGGTCAAGTTGCTCAGCCATCAACTTAGGAGCAAACTCAACCACATGTGTTGTCACGCCAAGTGCTTTTAGAGCGCCTGCTGCTTCAAGACCAAGTAAACCACCACCAACAACAACACCAGATTTTGAATTCTTAGCGGTTGCTTCAATAGCTTTCAGATCTTCGATGGTACGGTAAACAAAGCAGTCTTTACCTTCGTTGCCTTTAATTGGCGGAACGAAAGGGAAAGAGCCAGTAGCAAGAACAAGTTTGTCGTATTGAATTTCACGGCCAGTGCTCGAGTAAACTGTTTTTCTCTCACGATTAACGTTAATTGCACGCTCACCGATCAGCATGTTAATGCCGTGTTTCTCGTAGAAACCTTCTTTAACTAAAGAAAGTTCATCCGCAGTATGGTGTGAAAAATAAGAAGAAAGGTGTACACGATCGTACGCAACACGTGGCTCTTCACAGAACACAGTAATGTCCATGTTCGCAACATCTGTCTTCTCGACTAAATCTTCGATATAGCGATGACCGACCATCCCGTTACCGATTACGACTAGCTTCATCTTGCTCATAAGAATTCCTGAAGGTTATATATTTCTTAACTAACCGAATAATGAATTATGAAAGAAAATGAAAATATGATGTAAATCAATTACGAAATCGAACTACCCGAAAGGGGTAGAACAAAAGAGGTAGATGTGCTTAATTTTAACGCAAAGCAAACGAATAACCGTAGTTTTGATAGGGTTTAGAGGGGTTTTATATACACTTTAGTGCATCAATCATTGTGTTGTAAATTTTCACAATAGATTAGCAATAACATAATTGAATGACAATCATTTTCATTTAATTGCACAAGAAGTGTAATATGGTATGAAAGGGTTACAGCTTCATGATCAACTATGTATAAATATGAATAACTTAATGATTCGAATCACAACCGCTGTTTTCCAACACTCCCCCCCACTCCATTTACGTACATCTCGGTCAGTTAACAGGTGTATTGGTTTGCTTAGTAACCGTAGACATTGAGAAGAGACATTTTACAACTCAAGACGCATCACAAGGTTCTGAGACAACGAATCAAACTTGCCAGTTGCCTATTTCCAAAGATGTAATGAGTCGCTTCAAACTAAGCTTGATCTGGTCTAAATCACGTACTCAGACACTGCCTTCCCTGAGTTATACACGATTTGTGACAGTGCAAACCCTCATGTATAGGTAAAGAAAACTATTCGATCTTCCTAGGAGAATGAAACAGGGAGCCGCGTGCTCGATTTCTTATTTAATAGTTTGGACATGTTATTGATTAAATTAAGCTTTCTAGATTCGGCCTTCGCCACCGATCAGGTATTTTATCTACGACATAACGTTTGAAAGCCTAACCAATTGATGTTAAACATGCAGTTTACAAAATAACAACAAGATCTTTCAATGGATCTGCCCCATTGCCTGCTGGCTAGGTACCTCTATGACAAAAAATACTCAACACCTTCAACGCTCCTCGACTGAGTTACACGAGTTTACACGTATCGACGTCTGGAACGGCTTCACACAGCTTCTTCCTCTTTCTATGTTTGTGATCGTATTTGGCCTCGCATTCGGTGTTGCTGCTGTACAAACTGGACTAGATGCATTTCCAACTATGTTAATGAGCACACTTGTTTTTGCAGGTGCTTCACAGTTTGCTACGTTGGATATGTGGGGAGCAGAAGTACCCCTTATTCCAGTTCTTATTACCGTATTCGCGATCAATGCTCGTCATCTTTTGATGGGGGCGACACTATATCCTTGGTTACGTCAACTTCCTCCGACAAAACGATATGGTGTGATGTTGATAGCTTCGGACGCAAACTGGGCAATGGCACTCCATGCATTTGGGAGGAAGGAGCCCGGTTTTGGATTGCTCGTTGGTGGTGGTTTAGCACTTTGGTCGTTTTGGATCATTGGCACTTGGGTTGGCATATACTTTGGTAGCGCAATCCAAGATCCTGTCGGCCTTGGTCTCGATATGGTTATGGGTTGTTTTTTACTTTCCATGGTCGTCGTTGGACCTAAAAGTTTAAGAATTTTTACTATTTGGACCTCAGCAGCAGCATCTTCAATGTTGGCATATTGGTATTTACCTGAAAACAGCCATGTTGTAGTTGGTGCTATCTCAGGTGGAGTCTTGGGAGCTTGTTGGAAGGAGAAGAAATCATGAATATCGAAACAAATGTTGGTGGTACATTATTGATAATCATTGCAATGGCATTAGTCACATTAGCAACACGCTGGGGTGGTGTGTATGTCATGTCATTTGTTCCAATTAGCGAGCGTGTTCAACGTTTTATTACAGCGATGTCAGGTTCTGTATTAGTCGCCCTTCTAACACCTCTTGCCGTAGAAGGTGACAACGGAGCTAGAGCGGCACTATTTTCTACAGCACTCGTCATGTTCGTCGTTAAAAAACCTCTACCAGCAATCGCAGCAGGAATCATTGCCGCAGCGGCAGTACGATCTTTTTAGCTGTTATCAATACTACGACACTCCCTCAAATAGCTAAGCCTTGATAACATATTTCGATGCTATCAAGGCTAGCCCCATACCTAAAAGTGACTGATATAACCCATTGAAGATAGAAAGATTAATAAACTTATCAATTTTCAGATACAAAAAAACCAGCTTTCGCTGGTTTTGAGTTGATGATTTTTACACTGAGATATCGTAATTACCATATCTGAATAATTTGGAGCGATACATCGGGTTCGAACCGATGACCTCAACCTTGGCAAGGTTGCGCTCTACCAACTGAGCTAGTATCGCATTGTCATTCTTCTACTCTTCCCTTTGCCTAGGCAAAAAGAAGAAAGAGAATGGAGGCGCCTCCCGGAGTCGAACCGAGGTCCACGGATTTGCAATCCGCTGCATAGCCACTCTGCCAAGGCGCCTTCAATGAGTGTTTTAAGAGAACTACTCTGTTGATCTCTACCAAAAGTAGCAATCAAATAGATGGTGCCCCGGGCCGGACTTGAACCGGCACAGCGCGAACGCCGAGGGATTTTAAATCCCTTGTGTCTACCAATTCCACCACCAGGGCACGCAATTCTTTATTGCGATGCCGATTACTGAAAAGTAAAACACCATCTTAATGTCAAAATGAATCAACATTACAAAATTTGGAGCGATACATCGGGTTCGAACCGATGACCTCAACCTTGGCAAGGTTGCGCTCTACCAACTGAGCTAGTATCGCATTGTCATTATTCTAATCATCCCTTTGCCTAAACAAAAAGAAGAAAGAAAATGGAGGCGCCTCCCGGAGTCGAACCGAGGTCCACGGATTTGCAATCCGCTGCATAGCCACTCTGCCAAGGCGCCTTATCAACATAAAAAATATATTGAAGTGTTTAAAGAGAACCACTCTTTGTTCATCACTCTACTCTCAAGTAGAAACTAAATAGATGGTGCCCCGGGCCGGACTTGAACCGGCACAGCGCGAACGCCGAGGGATTTTAAATCCCTTGTGTCTACCAATTCCACCACCAGGGCAACGCAATTAAGCAATGCTGATTACTGAAAAGTAAAACACCATCTCTCAGCGACCTAGGCCGTGAGAACGAGGTGTACTTTAACGGATGGAAAAAATTCGTCAACAATAAATTTTATCTTTTAATTCAAGTGATTAAATATCGAACTTTACAGGCTTAAATTACTGCAGCTTGTATGGTTATTATACATAGTTCTTAAGTTTCAATGGCATCACCACAGGTGGGGAATTCAATTTATAGACTGGACATTATCGTTTGAAGTCAGTTCTTCCCACTGGTTATCTGTAGCGTAAGAAAGACAACGTCGTTTTCATGCACGTTTCACATTCAACCTCTAGAGTTTTAAGTAACTCTTATTACGAAGTGAAAATGTGAAACCACTAAAACGATACCAATATGAGCGTTATGCCGTCCTATGTAACCTCGCTTACCCTAGAGTTTTTAAACAAACTCGTTACGGGTTTGACCCTAATGGACAACGCATCATAAAGAATCAGTTTGGTAAAACCATGATTCGAGTCTTATGGAGCAGCAACAAAGATGAGGTAGTCGTGGTTATCAAGGGATCACACAGTATTTCTGACTGGCTACTCACCTTCGCATTATGGACCAGAAGCTGTAGAAGGATTGGACTGAACTATCGTGTTCATGCTGGTTTCTATCATCTCATGTTTCAAGAAAGCCAACCAAGTCGTAACGAAGATAAGCTAGGGCAAACCGTTATAGAACGTTTAGAAGCCACGCTCATACCTTTGTTAAAAGAAGGAAAAAAAATTTCCATCACCGGCCACTCATCTGGCGGCGCTATTGGTTGTGTATTTGCTGACTACCTAGACCAAAAGTATCCCGGTTGCATCAAACGAGTCGTCACGTTTGGCCAGCCTGCAATTGGTGATTGGAGCTTTAAAAAGAACTACCGTTTAAGCAAGAAAACTTACCGCATCTGTTGTGACATAGACATTGTAACCTTCATGCCGCCATTACCTTTAATGTATTGGCATACAGGAAAAGTGCTTTGGCTCTACAACGGTAGAATCTATGAAAACACCCCAACACTCATTCGCCTTGGTCGCTCGATCTTTAGTTGGTTGATTCGGCCTTTCTCTTATCACCTTATGAGTAAGTATATCCGTAATAAAGATTTCTTCGATAAACACTGAGACAGCAAATCAAGTTGACGCTAGCTGCTTAAAAAAGAGCACAAGCTTGTAACGACTTGTGCTCTGTATGGTTGTAACTGGACTTATAATTTAAATCTAGAGAGTTCCTGTTTGAGATCGTTAGCTAAGTGACTGAGTTGGTCGGCTTGCGAGACTGCATCTGACGCATCAAGCGCCATCACGTCACTTACTTCACGCACCGACTCAGTATTGGCGTTGATTTCCGCGGTCACTAAAGATTGCTCTTCTGCGGCTGAGGCAATTTGAGTCGCCATGTCGCTGATCATCTGAATCGCTTCGCGTATTTGAGCCAAGCTTTCTCCGGCCATATCCACATCGCGTACGCTAGTTTTTGCCATATCGTGACTTTGTGTCATTACTTTAACAGCACCGCTAGTCGCTTGTTGTAAACGCTTGATCTTGTCTTCAATCTCTTCCGTTGAAGCATGAGTACGTTGTGACAATACTCGTACTTCGTCAGCAACCACCGCAAAACCACGACCTTGCTCTCCGGCCCTCGCTGCTTCAATTGCCGCATTGAGTGCAAGCAAATTAGTTTGCTCTGCGATCTCACGTATTGTCGCTAAGATTGACGCGATTTGTTGACCGTGTTCTTCAAGCTCACTAATGATAGAGACTGCGCTGGTTAACTCAATAGACAGCTCATTGATTGATGATTGACTCTTCGCCATTTGTTGGAAGCCTTGTTCGCTTAACTCAACAGAATGACTTGCACTTTTTGCTGTATTGTCTGCATTAGACGCGATTTCAGAGGTTGCTGTCGCCATTTCGGTTACAGCTGTTGCTACCATAGTGATCTCGTCTTGTTGTCGGCTTACGCTATCGCTACGTTTCAATGCGCTTGTGTTCGCATGTTCTGCACCGTTATTCATGGCAGTTGAAACTTGGGTAACATTTTTCATCATCTCATGTAGCCTATCGACAAACACATTGAACTTATCGGCAAGTTGCCCGACTTCATCTTGACTCGATACTTGGAGGCGTTGTGTTAAATCTCCTTCCCCTTCAGCAATATCAGCTAAAGCTTCGCTCACTCGTCCTAATTCCACCAATTGACGAGCGACAAACCACGACGTTGCCGCAGCCATAACGATCAATACGATCAATCCTGTCGTTACCTGACTGATCAGCATATCGAACAACGGTTGTTCTAATACGTCTTTGTCCATTTCAATCACAAGAAGCCAGTCGGTGCCTTTAATAGGCTCAGCCATGATGACGCGCTCATAACCATCAACTTTTGTAAAAATTGTCGTTAAGTTTTGTGCGGCACTATTTAATCCAGCAACACTTAATTCTGGTGCTATCTCTTTGACTTGCTTAAGGATGAAATCTTTATTCTTATGGGCAACGACCGTACCTTGCTTATCTATTAGGATCGCTCGCCCATTACCTGGAACCTGAATGGCCAAGACATCGTCAATAAGCTTGTCTAATGCGAGATTTGACGCCACCACACCAATAATCGAACCATTTTCGGTCACAGGATCAGTTAAGGTCACCACTAAGGTTTGCATAGTGACGCTTACATATGGCTTAGTAGTGACCGCGCGATTTTCTGCTAAAGTTTGTTTGTACCAACCTCGAGCTCTAGGGTCATAGCCCGCTTTATTTAATGAAGGATCGTGGCGAAACATCTCACCTTGTTTGTTACCGTAGTAACTCAACCCAAACCCACCAGACACAAGGGTTTGACGTAAGTGTGGCACTATATCTAATGACGGGTTAAGTTGAACTTGTTGTTTTAGTCCGTGTACTGCTTGTTTCTTATCATAAAACCAATCGCTGATGCCCTTTGCATGCGCTTGGAGTGTGTTTCGACTCTCACTCTCTATTGATTGCCAACTGTTACTTTGAAAAGTCTTATAACCCATAAAAAGAAGGATGGCAGATGTAACAGCAATCGCTAAAACTACAGAGAAAACCATTTTTCTCTTTAGACTAAATTGCATATTAAGAACCTCTTATAGAACAATTAAAGAAATATAAAGTTCTATGCTCTCACCTATATATATGAATTAAAGAGAGTTAACACTCATATAAATGAAACAAATTGAGTACAGTAATAATTTGTGACTTCTGTTTATTTACATATTACTCAGCCGACAAACTCAAAGTAACGCAGAGTAATGGTAAATAATGGCACAAGTGCGAAACAGGTGACATGAATAATGATTGAGTTGTTAAATAAGTGGGCTAGAAGGCAGGTTGTTCGGTGGTATATCTGAAACGAAAAAACCAGCCACTAGGACTGGTTTTTTCTGAAGATTGGAGGCGCCTCCCGGAGTCGAACCGAGGTCCACGGATTTGCAATCCGCTGCATAGCCACTCTGCCAAGGCGCCTTCAATGAGTGTTTTAAGAGAACTACTCTGTGATTTCTACCAAAAGTAGCAATCAAATAGATGGTGCCCCGGGCCGGACTTGAACCGGCACAGCGCGAACGCCGAGGGATTTTAAATCCCTTGTGTCTACCAATTCCACCACCAGGGCACGCAATTCTTTATTGCGATGCCGATTACTGAAAAGTAAAACACCATCTTAATGTCAAATGAATCAACATTACAAAATTTGGAGCGATACATCGGGTTCGAACCGATGACCTCAACCTTGGCAAGGTTGCGCTCTACCAACTGAGCTAGTATCGCATTGTCATTCTTCTGCTCATCCCTTTGTCTAAACAAAAAGAAGAAGAGAATGGAGGCGCCTCCCGGAGTCGAACCGAGGTCCACGGATTTGCAATCCGCTGCATAGCCACTCTGCCAAGGCGCCTTCTTACATCAACACTTTAGGGAGTTAAATAAGCTACCCCTGTGTTCGGGTGCTTACTTTACGGATTGAGGGAAGATAGTCAAACAAAAAAGTGAATTTAAATTCCGTTTGCTGACATTTAAATCAAATTGCTGCATGTTCAATCTCTTGAGTCAAAAAACACACAGCAAAAGGGATTTAATTGGAGTGGTCGAACGCTACCACTTTTTCATAAAACGGCCAACAAGGCTTGGGTGGTAAGCCCAACAATGGTCAAACATGGTCATAAGTTGTGGGTTGCCGTACTTAGATAGGCTTACCGCGTGGAAACGGTTTTTGTGCTCTTTCAATTTTTCGACTTGAGCAATCATTTCGTCAGATTGTTTTGGTGCAATAAAATCAGAAAGCACAATCAAATCTGCGTTCTTGTATTTATCTCCGGTCATCAAATCAATTGACTTCATCAAAACAGGTTCTAGATCAGTACCACCGTGGAATGAGTAGCTTAAGAAGTCACTCGCTTCACGTAAACCATCTTGTTTTGTTAACTCATAGGTAATCTGCTCAGAAGAAAACAGAATCACGTAACAGTCTCGCTCTTCCGCGAGAGCGATTTGCATCAGGGCATAAGCCATTGCTTTGGCAGATTGCTCTGGAAATCCACTCATTGAACCTGAAGCATCCACACAAACGATGAACGGTCCTTTTTCAATATCGATATTCTTACTATCTGGCTTTTGCGCTTTCACTTTGCGTAAAGTACGAGATTTACCTTGAGATTGATAACTCAGTAAGCGCTTGTCCGCCAGATGTTTATAAAAGATAACTTCGAGCTCAGGATAAGCTAAGAACATAGTTTCGTTTGGTAGCATCTTGTTCAAGTCATCACTCTCGTGAATCCCGACAATATCATCTACCGCTTCATCGCTTTTCTCTTCAACCATCTGTAGCTCTTCTACAGGGGCTTTGTGTAGCGAAGGATCGTCTTCCTCACCCGCCATACGGCCGAGTTTTTCAGCTATTTCTTGCAGGCCTTTATGTTTATTTAAGAACTCTGCATGACGCTTCATTACGGTTAGGTCAGTTTTACTCAACTTAGCTGAAGCCATATCCCACAAGCGCCCTACGCTGCCTTCATCACCTGACTCAGTCACTTTGTCCATGTTCTTCATGGTTTCCATGCGCTGATAAAGATCCGCTAAGACTTTTTCTTTGCTTGTTTCAAGTTCGGTTACTTGAGCTTGCTTAATGGCTTCAGATAACGACTGATACCATTGATCACAAAAGTAATGTGGAAACATAGCGTTATAAACGCCTTTGTTGTTTTCCATTAAACGTCGTGCTTGTAGATAGAACGCAGAGTGCCACTCCAACTTTTTGATGACTCCGTCTATGTCATCAAAAAACTGGCCTTCATTCCAATAAATCACTTCTTGATAAAGTGCTATTTCCTCTTGGAAGCGGTCGGTCTCACACACTTTGGTCACGCGTTTTTTCACTTTTCCGCGCCATTTAACTAAATGGTTTTTTACCGATGTTTTGACGCCTTTGTTCTCAGCAGCCATCATAACTTGAGAACGAGCGATGAGATCATTCATCGCCGTATCAATGATGCCCGAATCAGCAACCATCAAAGCAAGGTTTAAGCCATCTGCTCCTAACATACTTGTCTCCCCTTACTCGAAGTACTGACTCATGAACTTGATGCGTTGAGCGATCTTACTGCTCTTCACTTTTGTCGTTTCAAGGTCTTGAGTTACTGCTTGTAAGCTTGATTCCATCGCTTTTGGTAGCTCTGGATCAATGTAGTTATGAGGTAATGCGTCGTGGAACTCGGTGCGGACTCTCTTTAACTTGAACTCAGCTTCAGTCAACTGTTCTAGTGCTCTCTCAGCGCCACTTAACCATTTGTTATACAATTCTTGATCTAACCCATCAGTCGTTACAACGCTAACCAACACAGAGCGGTTCGCAATATCTTTGATAACGAGCTGATTAGAGGCATCAAGATCCAACTTTAGACGACATAGATTTTTGTTTTCGTTGACGTAGCCGTAAATATCACCGTGCCCTTCTTTAAGAACACGGTCAAAATCATCTTTCGCCACGTATACCCAGCGGCTGTCACCTTTCTCTGATTCAGATACCGACATGTTGCTTTGCAGTAAGACCAGTTTCACTAAATTGTAAGCACTACCTACGCTGTACATCTTCGCGTTCTTAATATCATGTTGATACACGTCTTTACGTAACAAGCCACTGGTTGATTCCATCGATAACGAAACCGACAACGTCGATTCAACATCATCTTGAATTTCTTCTAGCTCTTCACGAGACATTTCGATTTGAGCTTTCGACTCTTGTTGGTCAAATGCTCGGTTAAGTGCGAAATCTTTTACAACACTACGAACCACATCACGCGACTCTGGGCTATGCCATAAGCAATCTTGCAGGAGCATGATATCTAATGGATTCACGCTATCTCTGCCACTGAAGAACGCACTCGCTTTCAACAGTTTGACGGCTTTCTTCCAGCGTCTGTCTGACACATACAGATCTGATTCTGAAGAGGAGCCTTGTTTCTTAACTGTCTCCTCAAGCATGGTTTTTAGTTCAAACAGCTTGTTGAAGGAATTATCTGTCAATTCCAACTTATCGAGTTCTTTCTGCCATTGGTGGTATTCAATGTCGGTAATCGCTAAACCTTTTGGAATCACGGCTTCTTGAGATGTACCAGTCGTCAGCATTGATTTGAAATTTTGCTTGTTTTGAATACGGTTTACAAACACACGGACTAGCATCCGGTCATACAGCGCTTCTAAGCCACTATCTTCATCTGGAAGTTCGTTGGATGCCGAGACTAATAAACGCATCGGCACACGTTCAATGTCACTACCGTTTTTGAATGTTTTCTCATTAACTACTGTAAGTAACGTATTTAGGATGGCAGGACCAGCTTTCCAGATCTCATCAAGAAATACGACTTGCGCGGTTGGCAAGTAACCCTCAGTCAGTCTTACGTAACGTCCGTTGTCTTTTAATTCTTGGATACTTAGCGGGCCAAACACTTCCTCTGGAGTAGAGAAACGCGTCATCAGATATTCGAAGTAGCTGCTGTTGTCAAAAGCCTGTATGAGACGCTTAGCGATAAGGCTTTTTGCGATACCCGGAGGACCGAGTAAAAACACACTTTCACCCGCTAAAGCAGCCAGTAAACAAAGCTTAATCGTGTCTTCTCTTTCATAGACACCGTCAGACAGAGCTTGCGCTAATTTATTGATTCTTTCAGAGAGTAGCGCCTTGTCAGCATGTGAAGAAATAGAAGGGTTCATGCGTTACTCCGAAAATCTTTGAACAATTGAGAGTGTAGATATGTTTTTATACATTTGTTAGCACTTTGTTACAAGTGTATTTTATTATTGAGTTGCATTTATATCAGATGGTTACGGTCGTAATTTTGGCGCAATCATAGATTCCAAATATGAGAGTAACCTCACGAACGGTGTGAAACTAAATCGGTAACTGAGCCTAAATTTTCTTTTATTTTCGACACCATAGACGTTAAGGTGGTGCACGTCTTCAGTAACGCGATAAATTGACAAGGAATGTGGCAAGACTGCATGAGTAAAGTTATCCATCAATGGAAAAGTATTTCTCTAGTAGAAGAGAACGTGACGCTCCCTACGAACGTCGTGGTAAAGCATACAACAATACACCACCCTGGCGCGGCTGTTATTCTACCTATTACGTCGTCTGGAAAGATTATCCTCATTAACCAGTTTCGTCCTTCACTCAAAAAATGGCTATTAGAACTACCAGCTGGAACGATGGAAGTTAATGAGACACCACTTGAATGTGCACAACGCGAGCTCGAAGAAGAAACAGGCTACAGTGCCAAATCATTCCAAAGCTTAGGGCAAGTTACCCCACTTGCAGGGTTCTGTGATGAGATACAACACCTATTCGTCGCAAAAGACCTCAATCATACGACTCGCTTTGAGTGTGATGAAGATGAAGTAATAGAGGTCATCGAACTTAGCTTAAAAGAACTGCACGATAAAATTCGCTGCGATCAAATTACCGATACCAAAACCATCGCTTGTTTGAGCAAAGCACAACTATGTGGCTATTTATAAAACTCTAGGAGAGAAACATGGACTTTCGTTCTGATACCGTAACCAAACCTTCACAAGCTATGCGTGATGCAATGGCAAACGCAGATGTAGGTGACGATGTCTACGGAGATGACCCTACCGTAAATGAACTAGAGCAATGGGCCGCAACTGAAACAGGCTTTGAAGCTGCAATGTTCACTTCTTCGGGTACTCAAGCCAACCTTCTCGGTTTAATGGCGCACTGTGAGCGTGGTGACGAGTATCTGTGTGGCCAACAAGCTCACAACTACAAATACGAAGCTGGCGGCGCTGCAGTATTAGGCTCTATTCAACCTCAACCAATAGAGAACAACCCGGACGGCACATTAGATTTTAAAAAGCTTGCTTCTGCGATTAAGCCAGACGACAGTCATTTTGCGCGCACTAAACTTCTGAGCCTAGAAAATACGATCAATGGTAAAGTGCTGCCAATGTCATATTTAGCTAACGCTCGTGAGTTCGTAAACCAATATGGTTTACAAATGCACTTGGATGGCGCTCGTGTATACAACGCGGCAGCCGCTTTAAATGTCCACGTGAAAGAAATCGCACAGCACTTCGACTCGATGACGATTTGTTTATCAAAAGGTTTAGGCGCTCCGATCGGCTCACTGCTATTGGGCAACAAAGAGTACATCGCTAAAGCACGTCGTCTGCGTAAGATGGTTGGTGGGGGTATGCGTCAAGCCGGTATTCTTGCCGCTGCAGGCAAAATGGCACTAACAGAAAATGTTGCTCAACTAAAAGTCGATCACGAGAACGCAAAAAATCTAGCGATTGGTCTAAGCAAGCTAGAAGGCTTCTCTGTCAATCCTGACTTCATTCAAACCAACATCGTGTTTGCTAAATTAGATGAGTCTGTTGATATTAACCGCATCGCAAGTGAGCTGAGTGAACAAGGCATTACAATGTCGCCAGGCAACCCTGTTCGCTTTGTCACCCATAGAGATATTAGCGCAGAAGATATCGTGACTTTCTTACAAAAATTGGAAAATGTACTTTAACTTTAGGTTAATTTGTCATCGATAAACTATTAATGATGAAGCTTCTCTTCAAAGGGGAGCCTTTTTTCGTCTTAAAAAGAGTCATCAACCGTTCCTATAAGGAAAATAACACCTTTACACCAGCCTCAATGTCTTAAAAAACACCACATTAACGCCAACAAAACTAAATCTCGTTTTGTCCTATATAAATATCTTTAATAAATCATCCAAACATAGCAGGGTGCCCTTTCCTCCCAAATTCAAGCGATATCCCGTGCGTTAAATAGAGTTAGGCTGGTGATGAAAAAAACCAAAATATGCACTCAGAACAACTTCGCTATATTTAACTGTCATTCGTACGGTAATTAGTGGTTAACATATTTCTTTTATAAGCTGTATTTTAAGGTGTTAATTTAAATAGAAAATAATTTTCAATTTCTAATAATTCATCATCCTTCATTGCTATTTCACTTCGCTCCATTGGATTTATCTACAAACATTTTAGACGTTGTATTTATTTTTTAGGACCATCACATTAATAGAGTTATTTAGGTAAAGTCACCATAATCTAAGACTTTAAACAAACGCGTAGACCATAGTTTAAATTTTATCAATTCAATAAAAATTCTCAATCAAACTGGTACTTAGGTAAATTCTATGTATCTAATTGAATATGAAATTGTTATCTAAATTTTTGTATCACTCTTCCAACTCAAAATCATACGAAATCTCATACTTCTGAATAATAATCAACTTTTTTTACTACTTCGCCATTTTTTGTAGCTCTTATAGTTTTGTTAACCAAGCAACACGTTACATTCGATTAGGGAGAGGTGAGCTTATGTACAAAGTATGTTGGTTTCTTCATAGCCTCACTCTCTCCACGTTAATTTTGGGGTTGTCACTTTCATTTAATGTCAGCGCCAATACTTTAACGTTAGGAATTAACGGCAAGATCAAAGATCGATGCGAAATAAATTTTTTCTCTGGCAACGTTATGAAATTTACCGAACATCTCGATGTTCAATCGTTACCTTTTAATGTGTATTGTAACCGCCCATTGGGTATAACGATTAACTCCAAATACGGTGGCCTAAAATATCAACAACAAGGCGTTGATATTATTGAAACTTATAATTTGTCATTACAAATAGATGAGCTTCGTCTTAACGAAAGTCGACACAGCAGTCAACTCTTATCACCTGTAATGATAGACAGTTCTGGTGTAATTCCTTTCTCTCAACAAGGGAGCCTTAGGGTTGCACTTGAAAATAGCTTGCACTTCGCAGGTTATTATAAAGACGTGATTGAAATCGAAGTTTATCCCTCGATTCATAGCGTGACAAAGTAAGACCTCTGCAATGTATCTGCAGAATAACAAATGCTCAGCAGTATTTGAGCCAATCATTTAAGATAAAGGAATTTCTAATGAAAAAGCTAACAATCTACGCAGCAACAGCCACTGCTATTTTTGGTGCTCAAGTTCAAGCCGCTCCTGGTGACGTCCAGTTAGTTGGTTTTGTTTCACCTGTATGTGAAGTTACCGGCCTTTCAACACAACTCATGGACTTTGGTAACGTGTCTCAAATTCAAAACATTTCTGTTGGCGGTCTGAACATGAAGTGTAATGACGTCGATGGTGCAACTGTGACACTAACAAGTGCTGAAGGTGGTCTAGAGTCAGACGATAGCGAAGACTACGCTCTTACCTACGATGCAACATTTAGCCCTTCGGGCCTAGCTCCTTTCACACTTAATGCTCCTGGGGGCCCAGGTCAAAATGATGTTTCAGTGAGTAACTCTTATGGTGGTTCTGGTGCATTAGCTACTGGTGTTGCCGCGACCATTGATATTGTTACGACAGAAACCTCGCCATGGGCAGGTGGCTACTCAGATACATTAACCGTAAATATTACCTCAAATTAGAGGTCAGTAAGTCGGAGGCCACTAGTTGGCCTCCGACTTAATCTGAATCTTAAACCTTACCGACATAAGTTTAGTTTGGAGCTCCTCGATATGTATAAATGGATCATGCAGAAATGGATTGTTCTTCTTTTATTGTCATTTACGTGTTTATCTGCCCATGCGTTCAAGGTAGAGCCGATGTCTATGGAAATGACACCGCTTGGTAAAAGGGCTCAAATGACAATGAGAGTGGATAATTCATCTACCGAACCACTAACAGTGGAATTGTCTCCAGTATTTATGACGATGAACGAATACGGGAAAGAAACTACGACGCCTGCAGATGACGAGCTATTAGTAATTCCGGTGACCGCGATTATTGAGCCTGGACGATCGCAATCAATTATGGTGCGATATTTAGGTGATCCTTCCATCACAGAATCAAAAGCGTATCGTATCGCTGTTAAACAGGTGAAGGTAGAGAGAGCGAGTAGCAACCAAGGACAAGTAAGTCTCTTGCTTCAGTTTAATACGCTGATCAACGTACGACCACAAAACACGACTTCTCAGTTAGAGATAAAAAGTATCGAGCAAAATGACAAGAACAACAAATGGGTTCTAGAAGTGCTTAACAGTGGTAATAGTTATGGTCGATTAACGAATACAACATGGAAAGTATCAGACGGTACACACTCAACGTATTTGAAAGGCGTAGAAATCGCCAAGCGCATTCCAGGAACTTTAGTGCTTCCGTATTCCACGCGTTTTTTTGAAATGATGCCACTTAAAAATTATGACTTTAAGACCCTATCGATTGAAATAGAACAGGATCAGTAGTGATGAGACGTTGTATTTTCGGAGGGCTCGTTTATTGCTTTTTATGTGCACAGACGTTTGGCATAACACTATTTCCAACCGTCATTGAGCTCAACACTGATCATAGAGCAACATCACAGCTGGTTGTGACTAATAATTCGACACAGACTCTCCCTCTTGAAGCCAACGTTCGCCGTTTGAATTTTTTATCCGATGGCACATTTGAAACATCGGAACTGTCGAATGAAGAAATGTTTGTGTTTCCTCCGGCTGCAATGCTAGCACCTGGGGAGCGTCAAGTATTCCGTATACAATGGTTGGGCAATAGATTACTCAAAACGTCTCAGAGTTACTTCATTCGCTTTAGTACCGCGAATATTAGCCAGAACAACGCCAAATTTGATATGCCGACAGGTTTAGCTACGGGTATCAACTTACAAGTTCATTACAATGCGCTATTGCATATTCACTCTTCTTCGCTTGAGCCAGACGTGAAATTGCACATAGGTGAAAAAGGGCAACTCACATTGACCAATACAGGGACGCGGTTTACCTACACATCGTTACTTAATTTTACAGGGCTTGAATCTCAAAACCAAAAAGTACACGAAGCTTTAGGTGAACAATTTGTCCCACCGCGCTCAACTATAACTTTGCCTTCTTCTTTAAATCACTTACCAGTGGGCACTTACCATGGGTATGAAAACTAGAACCTATCACAAGACATGGCATTTTTTGTATATCTTGGTATTGATACTTTTTTATTTTGCCGCCTTCATTCCTAACGTTTGGAGTCAAAAAATGGTATTGAATCCGACAGGGCGAGACATTCAACTCACCTCGTTACTAAGAATAAGTGACACTATATTGGGTGAAGCGGATATTATCATTACCGCTAACAATGAGATATTGCTGCCTAAAGAAAGCACTCTCACTCTCCTTTCTTCAGTGGTGACTCAAGAAGGTATCAATAAACTGAGTAACACGACAGATAACGAGATGTTGTCTCAACATCAATTTGAACTCGTAGGGTTAGGTCTTAGTTTCGACTTTTCGTCATTAGAATGTATCGTGACGGTACCGCCTGAATTTAGCTTAACACAGCAACTGTCGATGAATGGCGCGAATGATTTTTATAATTATGCAGAGCCAAGTATGTTCAGTGGGTACATTAACTTGGCCCTCTCCGCGAACGAGAGTCAATATATCGATCAAAACTCCTCAAGACAGGATCTTTATCGTAGCCAATTCGACTCCGCTCTTAACATTGGCTTTCTAAATTTTGAGTATGAATCCTATTTAGAAAACGGCTCATCGCAAGAATCGAGATACATAAGAGAAGGCTCTCGCCTAAACATTGATTTTGCCGAACAAGGTACACGACTGGTACTAGGCGATATGTACAACAGCGGTCAATCTTTTCAAGATAGCACCGACATTCTTGGTATTGGCTTAACTCGAGATTTCACCCTTATTCCAACTAGAAACGCGCGTCCAAGAGCTAATCAATCATTCACACTACAAAGAGCATCTAATGTCGATGTCTATATTGATGGGATCGCAGTTCAACGGTTAACCCTAGGGGCCGGTAGCTATAACCTTAGTGATATCCCTCTTGCGCAAGGTAGTAATGATATTGTGCTGGTCATCACCGATCGTTCGGGTAATGAAGAACGCATCGAGTTTTCGATTGCGACAGGTAACGACTTGCTCAATAGCGGCGAGTTCGAATATAGCATTATGTATGGAGCACCATCTGAATTACAGAATGGGCAAATCGAGTATCTAACCGACGAACGCATTTTGCATGGTTATATCGATGTGGGTATTAACCCTTGGTTAACTTTAGGCACTAATTTCCAATCCCGTGAAGATCTATACCAATATGGTGCCACCGCCTTAGTTGCTTCTACATGGGGTGTCACTGAATTCAATGCTTCACGTAGCGAACACCCTACATTTGGAACTGGCGATGCTTATAAATTTGCTTTCGATGCAGAGTTTTCCAGTGCAAATACGCTGACCCCACAACTAAGTGTAAGTTACGAATATCTAACCAATAACTTTACGGGTGTGACAGGATTTGATGCTTCCAATGTCGATATAAACTTAACCACCCATTTTGCCTCAGCATTCGGCTCCATTTATCTAGGCCAGTCTTTACGCGCGGCTATGACCCTCAACTACCGAACAGGAGTCGATGAAGAGAACGATTATTGGTTGATCAGTCCGAGCCTATCAGCAGGGCTATTTGATACTCCCGCTACATGGAGTGCACGCTTGAGCTATCAACATAACGCAACCGAAGACGATGACATTAGTACCACAGTCACAATAAGTTGGCCTCTTAGCCGACAAACTCGCGTAGTCGGTCGTTACACAACAGAGCTCAACGAAGCAGCATTAGATTACAGTTATCAAAATAATATTGGTAACACCGGCGGTATATCAGGCTTTGCAAGTATTGTAACTAACGAAGAAACAGATGCAGATATGGATGCCGGTATTAACTATACGGCCAACCGTTATGAATTGAATGCGACTCACGCTTCACGGCTTGAAGATATTAGTGGTGAAACACGAAACCATAGTACAGACGTGACGATCAGCAGCGCACTTGCTTTTGCAGGTTCATCTGTGACGATCGGCAGACCAGTTCGTGAAGCATTTGCGATTGTTAGCAAACATAAAAGCCTTAAAGAGAATGATCTGGCTATCGACCCGACAAAAGATGCTGAGTACGCACGTGTCTATCTTAGAGGAGATGGCAATGCTATGGTCCCTGATCTTGTTGCTTATAATGGCCAAGTGATCGGTTACGAAGTCGATAACTTACCGCCTGGGTATGACTTAGGTGATGGTGCGTTCTGGGTTAAGCCTGGTTATAAACAGGGCTACCAACTACAGATAGGCTCCGATGCTGTCTTAACCGTTATTGGCAAGCTATTCGATCGTCAAAGTAACAACCCTATTTCACTTGTCGCAGGCGTAGCACATTACCTTGGTGAAGCAAAACAATTACCGATTGATTTCTTTACTAATCGTAACGGAATTTTTGCAATCTCTGGATTAAAGCCAGGTAAATATCAATTGGTACTCGACACCAAAGGACAGGAATCAGTCATCATCACCCTCAGTGAACGCAGTGACAACTTGATAAGACTAGGAGATGTGTATGTGGAATAAACAACTTCTTTGTGGAGCATTAAGCCTCATCGCCATAAGCCATGTTTCTTCTGCATTTGCGTGTGAAGCTAGTGCATTGGCTATTCAACCCGTCTCCTCACAATCACAGTATGACGTTTTCAGCGCAGGGAATTTTGCGACAATAAATACTTACCGTATAGATGCAAACATAATCGGCGAACCCTGTGAGTTGAGCCTGATTTTACAACTTAGCGATACAAGTCGGTCGTTAAAAGGGTCAAACCAAGACAGGCTCAACTTTGAATGGAGTGGGTTCGTTGGCATGCCTGTGGCTAATCAGTGGCATCTGTCATTAACCGACAGTCAACAATCCGCAACGATACAAATGCGCTTTCCAAGCAAACAATGGTTAGAGTCAGGAACCTATCGAGGACTTTTAGAGGTCTCGCCTTCTTATACTTCAGACAACAAACAAATAGAAATCAGCCCAAGCTCACTGCCTGTTTCAGTTAACGTCCCACCCGCTGCAAAAATTCACTTTTATGGGCTAACCCAACAACACTATGACCTTGATCTCGGTACATTATATTCAAATAAAGTGATTCGTTCTGCACCTAACTTGTGGGTTCAAAGTAATACAGGCTATACCATTGTTTTGGAATCAGCTTATCAAGGAAAGTTACGCCATGAATCAAATGACACTAAATGGGACATCCCATATCAACTCTCCCTAGATAATGACAGAGTAAACCTTGATCAGTTGGATGCACGAATCCAACGTCTTGCTTCGACAATTGGTCAGCCTATTCCTTTGAGTTTTGTCATTGGAGAAACAGAGAATAAACCAGGAGGGCAATATGACGACACATTACAAATTTCTATTGAACCTCGCCTTTCACAACAACCGTAAATATGTAATTATATAAAAAATGAGACATTGCACCCAATTATATAAAATCCAACATCATAAAATTAAAAATCAATTGTTAGTTGCGGAGTAAGTTATGTATGACCATAAGAATAATTTAAAACACATACTCCTAATTGGTGACAACGGTATTAACAACCAGTTTATCCAACGAGAAATAGAAAAATACAGTGATTTCTCCTTTAATAGGGAATGTATTTTAGATATTGAACGTTCACTTAATCATAAAGAATTTGATGTCGTTATCATTAGCTATTTATTGTTGACCGATATAAAAGATATCAACGTCACTCTATCAAACCTAGAGTCCAGTAAGTGGGTGGTCTATGACGTTCCTGAAGATATCACAGGACAAAGCATTACCGTAATGCAATTATTCAATTTATTTAATTTAAAAGGGGTAATCTATCAAGATGCGCCTATCGATCACCTTACACGTTGTTTGAAAACAGTATGTGACGATGATTTATGGTTACCGAGAAAGCTGATGTCACATATTTTGTCCAATGCACGCTCGTATACTGTCAAGTCGGAGGTAATACTGTCCAGCCTAACAAAAAGAGAAATTCAAATATTTAAACGAGTCATTAGAGGTGATTCAAATTTAGAAATATCAAGCGACCTGTTTATTTCAGAAAGCACGGTAAAAACACATGTATACAACATATATAAGAAAATCAATGTTACTAATCGAAAAGAAGCAATAAAAAAAGCAAATTTTATCAATAGTTTAGAATCTATTATACAACCAGATGTAAAATTCAAGGCATGACTATAGATATAAAAATCAATTGAAGCCTTAATCTTCCAATTCATCAGACGCTTCACTATTTTACCTTAAACAAGCATTCCTCAGAAAGTTTGCTAGAAAGGAATAAAAACCGCTAACTCACAAATTCATACGTTGACGTAATGAAGGTTCGACTAAGTCAAAGTTGGACAAAATTTAAAGATGTTGCTGTTACTTAAGCGTCACAACAGACATGAATTCATCTTTACCTCACCTCCCTACTAAGAATTAATTCTAGAGTCGATTGTAACGATTTTTTGAAACCAAACATCTAAAAACAACTAAATCCTCTCTAAATATGTGTAATCCCACCGACCCTACAAAAGTGATATTTAATAATAATTATTAAATATCAATAACTTAATTAAAAACCATAAAGTCATTTTTTGTCATTAGCCTTATTTTCCGGTTCCATGAATAATTCACCTCTCATTCATGAGTTCAAGCCAATACGTCGAACTCTCTAATGTGATGTCGATACCAGCAATCCAATCACCTCAGGTCGAATCGCATGTTTTTGAATTGATTTAATAGAACGGATTTCTAACCATACGACAAGGAAAGTTGAAGGTAAGCCTAATATTGAGATTGTTATGAACGCGACAAAAATGTCTTTAATTGCCCTGACAGCTATACTTACAGCCTCGGTAACAGCGACTGTACATGCGGTAGAGTGGGATCAACTCAGCGGCGAAATACTCTTCGCTACTCTCTACACACACTCAGATTCAAATCTCTACACCGAGGGCAACCCAAATTTAGGTAAAAAATCAAACCGCGGCGACTATGGTGACAAGGCCATTTTTACTCCTCTGGGAAATTTGAATTTTGATTTCGGTGCAGATCGAACTCACCGTTTATATGTGGGTACATCTCGTGATGATTTATCGGTCGGTACGCTGGCATTCGAGTTTGGTTACCAAAAACAATTAGACTCGGGCACAACCGTTGATGTGGCCTACTTGCCAACCGTAATTCCAGGCGAAGTATGGACTAACCCATATGAAATCGACGAAAGCCGCACGAAAACCGATGTTGATGGCGGTGCTGTACGCATGAAATTAAGTAACCTTTCACAAACGAATATTTCGCTAGATATGGCATACGCCTACGCAGACGTAGAGGAAGACAATGTCCCTAGTCAGCTTCTAGAGCGAGATAGCCAGGCGTACTTCATTAAAGCTCAGTACCTTTCGATGTTAAGCCGTCAATCGGGCATCAATTACGGTTTAAGCTACACGTTCCATGATGCTTATGGCAAAGCAAATCAACACAACAGATATGGTATTGAAGCATCGTACTTCTTTGTATTTTCATCGTATGCTGTAGCTATCACAGGTAACTACGCTCACAGCGATTACCGTGCAGATAATCCAATATTCGATCAAAGCAGAACCGACAATAGTTATAGATTATTCATCGCTTATGAGTACAAAGATCTTGGAAGTTGGGAAAATTGGAGCATCGCGACGTTTACCGGAACTCGAAAGAACCACTCAAACATAGACTTCTTTACACATCGAGAATGGTTAGTGTCAGCTTCTTTAAACTACGCCTTCTGATCGGTTTCACAAGTTGGTTCACTTATCAGTTAGTATCACGATCGCCTTAGCGAAATACTGACTGGTACTAAAACCTATAAATTTGATGACGATATGACGACTAAAGTGCCATAATTAAATAAGTTTCTATTCCGCAATTTGCCCACTTATTATTAATTTATGACCAAACTCACTTTAGAGCCACCTGTGTACCTTATTGGTGAATACTTGTACTCATCAACCTCAGGAGTTTTATCCAAAAACCAAGTTCTGACTCAATTAAGAGCAAAAGAATCGGCTTTGTTGAATGCGTTGATCAAACGAGTTCCTGATGTACTATCTAGAGAAAACATCGTTAAGGAACTTTACGAAAACACGTATGCCACAGACGTAACGATCAACCAATTGGTCAAACGATTAAGAACTGCTCTGGGTGATGATAAACGTTCATTGATTCGTACGATCCCCAAGACAGGTTATTTGTTGGCTATCGAACCGAAATTAGTCAAAAACAACACTGAGACTTGCTCAGTGGAAGCAGCATTCATAGCTCCCGTTGCCAACCATTTACCATTGGAAGTTCAAGCAGAAGAATCCAAGCCTTTAGAGTCGCATAAAATCGTACAGCAAGACGAAATCCGTTTACAACGTTTTGGAGCCCTTGTCGTGATTGGTTGTTTACTAGCGATTGCGATTGGCTACCGGTTAGCTTCTTTGCTTACCCCACCAATACGATATCTAGAACGAGTTTCTATAATCGAAGCAGAAAACCAGCACATCGATACCCTATCCCAAACGCCTACAATAGTAATAGATGAAAACCGCCAGGTTGAGGCTATATATTTAAAAGACGATGAAGTAACCGTTCATTGCACTTATCAAGAGCAAGTTACCTTATGCGATTAAAATCCAAACATCATAAAGTTCTCGTAATCTGGACCGTTTGTGTGGTCGTTGGTTTTCTCTTATTCCAACTCAGCTACACGCCAACGAAACCATTTACTGGCTTTTGGAGCGGACACTCGGTCGTTAATTATGGCGAACGCTCTCTGCTTATCAACACACAACTGATCATCGATAGCCCTGAATCAGAAAGTGCTCGCTTAATTACCACATTCGAACCCAAATCCGATGTTACTACGCCTTTTCAAACCAGCGTTACCAGCAACATACAAGTGCAAAGACGAGTCGACTCAAAAGTCACCTTCTCATTAACTGAACTGAATTACACCAATAAGGAAGCGCTTGAAATTTACTTAAACCGTGAGTTACCGCAGACGGGCAGCTTAGTTTCAGGTGAGTCATGGGCGGTCGATGACGATGAAATATTCATGTATTTAACCCTCGCATTCGGCGAGAAGATGGGCGTAATTCTCAAGCGTCATCAATAGTTGTTGGAAAAATGAAGACTTACCCATGCAATATCAACCCGAGTGAAGCTAGCATCGACTGAAATCATTGTGAGGTGGCGATAAGTTCATATCTTTATCATCACTATATAGATATGGCTTTACACGCCCTATCGAACCCTTACAATGTGCAGCAAATATATTTATCAAGGTTTATCTCTATGTCTATTCAATGGTTTCCGGGTCACATGCATAAAGCCCGCAAAGAAATCGAAGAAGTTATCCCACAGGTTGATGTGATCATCGAAGTATTGGACGCTCGTATTCCGTTCAGTAGCGAAAACCCAATGATCTCTTCACTGCGCGGCGATAAGCCTTGTGTCAAAGTCTTAAACAAACGCGACCTTGCCGATCCGGAACTCACTCAACTTTGGATTGAGCACTTTGAGAAAGAACAAGGCGTTAAAGCGATTGCAATTACCACTAGCGTAAAAGAAGAAGTAAATCACGTAATGGAGCTAGTGCGTAAGCTAGCACCTCACCGTGAACAGATGGGCAAAAACATCCGAACTATGATTATGGGTATCCCAAATGTAGGTAAGTCGACCATCATCAACTGCTTAGCTGGGCGTACAATTGCGGTAACGGGTAACCAACCTGCAGTAACTCGTCGCCAACAACGTATCAACCTACAAAATGGCGTAATCCTTTCTGATACTCCTGGAATCCTTTGGCCTAAAGTGGAAAACCCACATAGTGGTTTTCGCCTAGCAGCAACTGGTGCAGTTAAAGATACAGCAATGGAATACGACGAAGTTGCTTTTTATACAGTTGAATACTTAGCGAAACAGTACCCTAACCTACTTAAAGAACGCTACCAAATTGAAGAGCTACCAGAGTCTGACATTGAATTAATGGAAGCGATTGGTCGCAAGCGTGGAGCACTTCGAGCAGGGGGTCATATCGATATTCATAAATGTTCTGAAATCTTACTTCACGAACTTCGTAGCGGCACTTTAGGTAAAGTAACGCTTGAGCTGCCAGAAATGATAACAAAAGAGCTGATCGAAGTTGAAGCTGCGGCTGCGCTAAAAGCAGAACAACAAATTAAGAAGAAAGAAGAACGTCGTAAGCGTTACTTAAAAAACAAACGCTAATCGCTGTTCTTCACTTTTACTCCTGCCTCTAAGCTATTCACGTTCTATTTCGGTAGAACGTGAATGTTTTCACTCTACGTTTTTTGATCTAGCTAACATACTGACGAATCAATAGAAACTGCCGTTTACAATCTGAAACACTGTGACATACTACGCAAATTATTGTGTATCAATTTCGGCTAACTTCTTAATGCGCGCTTATTCTGGGTTCAAAAATCAGAGATTTAAAACCTATTTCGATAATGAAATTTATTTGCCGTACGTAAAATCCATCTACATTCCAATCACAATATTTTTTGCGTTTATGATCACCGATTTCATACACTTCGGTGCTGAATGTATCATCCCAGCTCTACTAAGAGCCATAATCGTTATTGCCATGTGGTTTACTGCATCTTACTGCATTAAATACAAGCCCAGCTCGTTACAACAATTAGAAGCGGCTTTCTTAATAATCAGTGCTCTATTTCTAGTTTATGTTGGTCGTTTCGCTATTGAGCTTGGGGATTTTGATTACCAAGGTGGCATCATCATTGTGATGATCTATGTCGGAACCTTCTCAAGGTTGTCAGCGAGTTACAGTATAACCGCGCTCACCTTCATATTTTTAAGCTACATTATTGGTTTATCCCCTTATCTGTACGCGGCTGAACCTAACCATGAAATTGAAACGATTTCTGTTTACATATCCGCCTACATCCTTATAGCGGCGGCGTGCTTAAGACGAGATTTTGAAGTACATAAACGCTTTATTCAATCGGAAAAACTGCGAAAACAAGCCATCCAACTGCGTAAACAATCTAGCCAATACGAAGCGCTTTCATATAGAGATGCGCTAACAGGTTGTTATAACCGTCTATATCTTCATCAAGTCATAGAACCTAGTATTAACCGTCAGTTATCCATTACATCAATCATGATCGATATAGACCATTTCAAGTCGATTAACGACACTTACGGACATCAAATGGGTGATATGGTTATCAAAGAATTGGCGAACGAGATTAAACAAAGACTACCGAGCAGCAGTAACTGTTTTAGGTATGGCGGTGAAGAGTTCTTGATCATGGTGCAAGGCGAAACCGAAGCCTCAATCAGATCATTAGTTGGTTCTCTTTTAGAGTCTCCCTCTGACCTTAGATTGGAAGTTACCATCTCAATTGGTGTGAAACATTCGCCTCAAGCTCTTGGGTCTGTTGAGCAACTCATCAACGACGCCGATCAAGCGCTATACATTTCGAAGAAAAACGGTAGAAACCAGATCACTTGGTGCGACTAAACGCACAATCATTAGAAACATCTACCCTAATCAAAAAAGCCCCGAACAATCTAATGCTCGGGGCTTTTATTTTTATTCTTAAGCTTTAAAGGAGCTTTGGTTGAACTTTATTATTTAGTAAGGAACAATTTCACAACGAGAAGCGACTAAGAATACACAGCACTCGCTGTCTTCTGCTCAAGTTCTACGGGAGATTCCCAAGAGATTACTTTCTCGGTCACTTGACTTCCACATGGTGCATTCCAAACCTGTTCCAGTTCTTCTTTTCCACCAATCGCTTGATAAAAAGCAATAGCTTGGTGATTTTCAGACATCACTTCTAGATAAAGTCCCGAATCCGAATAATATTGTTGCAACCACTTAGATAGTTCAGACAACAAGCGCTTGCCTACACCACGGCCACGATAGGCATTATCCACATGTAAAGCATCAATGAACGTACCACGCTCAAAGTTGTGATTGCCAAACGCACAGACAAAACCAACCAGTAAACCACCCTCTTCAAGCAATAATACATGTTGGTTAAAAGGAGGATTAATCAAACGAGTCTGCCAAATAACAGATCTGTCCTCCAAAACATCATTTTCCAAGTAATCATCAGCGAGAATCCCACGGTAATATAGCTTCCAGCTATCCGCATGTAATTGGGCAATCCGCTCATAATCTTTATATTCAGCTACCTTAATTTCCATTTATTAGCCCTTAGTACTTCCATTTCTGACTTGCTACTACATTTCATACTACCTTTATACAATATTTAAGCAAAACATACTAATACACGTTTACACTTTCAATATTGACTTACACGTGTACGCTGATATTCTAGCGTACAGATGTAAGCCCAATGGAAATTTGCTAATGAATAGTGCCGACAAATCATCAACAAAAAAGCCGCCATTAATCTGGCTCAATATTTTTGTATTCTCTTTTAGTATGCTGCTTGCTGTTGTCGCAGCTCCCATTTATGGCTACTTTTTTGGCTATGGTATGGAGCACTGGATATGGCTAGCGATCTGTTTTACTTTCTGCAATCTGTCAATCACTACAGGTTACCACCGCCTCTGGTCACATAAAGCGTTTGAAGCGCATTCAAGCCTCAGGTTTCTATTTGCCTTGGGTGGTGCATTTGCTCTCCAAAATAGCGCACTGCATTGGTCTTCTGATCACCGTGTGCACCACAAACATGTCGACAATAACGACAAAGACCCTTATTCAGCCAAGCGCGGTTTTTGGTACTCACACATCGGTTGGATGATTCGTAACTACAACACTGCGATGTACACCGATTACGAAAACTGTCGTGACCTTAAAAAAGATAAAATCGTGATGTGGCAACATAAGCACTACGTGTTACTTGCTCTTCTCATGAACTTTGGAGTCCCTATCGCATTAGG
This sequence comes from Vibrio sp. R78045, assembly GCF_042466085.1. Classification (NCBI taxonomy): domain Bacteria; kingdom Pseudomonadati; phylum Pseudomonadota; class Gammaproteobacteria; order Vibrionales; family Vibrionaceae; genus Vibrio; species Vibrio sp. R78045. The sequence continues at coordinate 1,750,118 of NZ_JAXHBS010000013.1, read as the reverse complement.
TGTGATTTACGGCGATGTGATTGGCATGTTGTTAATCGTGGGTGCGGTACGCTTAGTGCTTAACCATCACACAACCTTCTTTATTAACTCACTTGCTCATATCTGGGGTAGCCAACCTTTCACAGATAAAAATACAGCACGTGATAACGGTGTGTTAGCGGTTCTTACTTTTGGAGAAGGCTACCATAACTTCCATCATATCTTTGAAAACGACTACCGTAACGGCATTTACTGGTGGCAATACGATCCCACTAAATGGTTGATTAAAAGCGCTTCATTGATGGGTCTAGCAAGTAAACTTAAGAAAACGCCTCAAGCTCGTATTGAAAAAGCGGAAGCATCAATGCTATTGAAACGCACGCAGCAAAAGATCATGCACCGTGCCGACAAGCAACAAATAGCAGACAAGCTTCAGGAAGAGTTCGATGCACTTGTATCAAATATGAATGAGTACTATGAAGTTAAAAAGCAGCTACTTGAAAGCAAACGTGAAGACGTCGTGAAAAAGTACGAGCATTCAGTACTTAAAGTTCGATACCAGCAGATCAAAATGAATTTTGAACAACAAAAGAGAAATTGGGCAATGACAGTGGAGCAATATGCTTAGTAAAACAATACGCTTAACACCCCTATAACAACGTTGTTTAGTTCTAACTCAAGAGCCCTCATATTACTATGAGGGCTTTTTAATTTACGCTTCTAATTAAATATATGAAATTTTTGTCTTTACTAAAATAACAAAGGTTAGTTCCAAATATCACACTTTCAATGTAACACCATGTCGATCATCAACTTTCATTGTGACGACTATCACTTACAGAACGATATTCATTCCATAACATTTGCATCCCACAATTCTTTCATGCAATTAGCGGATCCATTTTATGAAATTGTTAAAAACATCTATCGCTTTCGCCATTTCTTCAGCTCTTTTAATTGGTTGCAGCAGCGACACTGATTATGTTCAACCTGAAGAAGTCAAAATCGCAACTTACAACCTGTCTTTTGACCGAACAACCTTTGAAGCTCTTGTAACAGAAATGCAAATCGAACCAAGTGTTCAGGCAACGCTAGTATCCGATTATTTGGATAACACGATTGGTGCTGCAGACAAAGAGACAGCGGCCAAAGTGATTCAGATCCGTAATGTAGCAGCCGTGATTCAAAAGAATCGTCCTGACGTACTTATGATGGCTGAGTTTAACAATGACGGTACTGGCACCGACAAATCGGCGCTAGAAGGCTTCCAGAAAAACTACCTTTCTGTCGCTCAAAGTATTGAAGGTGCAGGCGGCGATGCTAACCTAGAGCCAATCTCATACCCATACTTTGAAAGCTACTCAACCAACACCGGCTTATTGAACGAATTTGGCTTTGATTTAGACAATGATGGTACTCCTGGGACACTACCCGGAGATGCGTGGGGTTTCGGTTTCTACCATGGTCAATACGCGTTTGCTTTGATGTCTAAATACGAAATCGACACGGCAAATACTCGTACATTTCAAGAATTTAAATGGAAAGATCTTGAAGGTTCAACCATCCCAACAATCACAGTGTGTGATGATCCTAGTAAGTTCCCTGTCGGTATGGGTTGTGGCGAAGAGTGGTACACAACTGCTGAGTGGGAAGAAGTTCGTCTATCATCAAAAAACCACGTTGATGCACCGATCCTAATTCCAACTAAAAACGGGACAGAAACCGTTCACTTGCTGATGTCTCACCCTACTCCTCCGGCTTTTGATGTGGGTAAGAACATTGAGCAAAACGCAGCAGAAGTCGACTTCTGGCACCAATACATTCAAAATAAATCGTTCATCTATGATGATTCTGGAAAAACGGGTGGCCTAGAACAAGGCAAGCACTTTGTCATGATGGGTGATCAAAACCTCGACCCAGTAGATGGAGACGGTATTAGTTCTGTAATGCAAGACTTGCACAACGATGCACTGGTTAATCAAGAAGTCACCAATGGTCATTTATACCCGACCAGTTATGGTGCAGCTGAACATGCCGTGGATAAATCGTCATCTCACCCACAACCAAACCGTATCACTTCAACATTTGGACTTGCGGTTGATTACGCTCTTCCATCAGCCACATTAAGTATTATTGAATCTGGTGTTTATTGGTCAGCTTCATATGAAGAAGGACGTCAGTTATTCAATGACTCACGAATTGGTGATTATGGTAACGGTAAAGATGTTTCATCTGACCACCGTATGATCTGGGTAAAAGTAGGCTTTTCAAAGTAGCTGCGTACCACCCCTAAGCTAAAATCATTACTCGATTTTAACTAGCAACAAAAAAGCCCATAGGTCAGAGAACCTATGGGCAAATCAGAGAACATAAACTCTGAGATTTACCAATAAAGCGTTACATTAATGCGCTAATGTCGGGGGGACTAATTAAACGCACGAGCCAATGTGCCGCTCCCTTGATATTGGTAACTGGTTGCGCTGTGGCAAACGAACGCAGACTCACCGGCTTTCAATTTCACGGCTTTCTCTCCGCACATAATTGATACTTCACCTGTCATGCAGAATAAGATTTCTGCACTTCGAACAAACTGCGAACGGCTTTCTCCTTCAACACACTCAAGTACTTCAAAACCAAAGTCGTCGACTGGGATTGCGTAACCTAACTTACCGTCCATTTTAGTCGGCGCCAAACGTAAGTCTTCATGATTGATAGACTCAAATTTGGTGTTATCAATCAGCTCAACCACATCCATGTGCTTAGGTGTTAAACCCGCGCGAAGTACGTTATCTGAGTTCGCCATGATCTCTAAGCCAGTGCCTTGTACATACGCGTGTGGCGTCTCAGCATGCAAGAACATCGCCTCACCCGGCTCTAACTCGATCACGTTAAGAATCAATGGTGAGAACAAGCCGATGTCATCTGAATATTCGTCAACGAAGCTCTTAATCAGATCAAAGGCTTCACGTGCTTTTGCTGTGCGTGGACGTTGTTCCATTGCGATTTTTAGCTCGTTTAACGCGGTTGTTTTCTTTTCTCCAGAAAGGCTCATCACCACAGTAAAGAACTGTTTCAAACCTTGGGATGTTGGGAGAGCTTTAAGCGCGTCTAGATCTTCGTTAAGCGTTACAATGTTCGCCTGTTCAAATAAAGAAATAATTTCTGCAACAGGTCTGAATCCGTTCATCGCTTTGTAGAAAGTCAGCGCGTAAACCAACTCTGGCTTATGGTTGTCGTCGCGGTAGTTTCGGTTCGAAGCACCTAATTCAATACCTAAGTCATTCTCTTTTGAGAAGCCAATCTGTGCTTTATCTCTACGAGGGTGAACCTGTACCGACAGTGCTTTATCAGCTGCCAAAACTTTGAACAAGTAAGGAAGATTACCAAAGCGCTGAACGGTGTAATCACCCAATACTGAGATAGGATCTTTCTTGATCAAATCAGAAAGCAATTCGCCATTCTCAGCAATTTTTGAGCAACCATTTGGGTGAGCACCCATCCAAATTTCAGCTTGTGGCTCGTTGTTTGGATTTTCGATACCAAACAGATCATTCATCGCCACTTGGCTGCCCCAAACATAGTTTTGAATAACGTTATCAAGCTTGAATAGATTAGTTTGCATAGTAATTCTCACTGTTGTCTTTTATTGCTAACTGATCGCCTTTACTTTGCATGGGCGTTGGAGTAGATAAAATTTGTTGGCCTAATTGCAGAGTCGCTGCGACGTTTCGAGAGGTACGAATCAGGTTTTGTTCCGATTCACCAAGCACTTGAGACAAAGACTGAGGAGAACGTACGGTTCCAAACAAGCTAGACATTGAGCCGTAAAGCTTTTCAACCTCTTTACCCAAAGAGCCTGCAATACCAATGGTTGGAATATTCAGTTTTTGAGCGCGCTGAGCTATACCAAAAGGTGTTTTACCTTGCAGGGTTTGGTTGTCCATCTGTCCCTCTCCGGTCAAGACCAGTGAAGCACCTTCAAGAACCTTATCTGCATCCAAAGCATCTAGTACCATCTCAATACCCGCTTTAATTTGGATATTGAATGCCAGACTTAACCCCAAAGGTGTACCGCCAGCCGCACCAAAACCAGCGGTGTCGCGGTGATTAGTACCTGTATGTGTTTGAGCGATATCGGCAAAGTGATCGATCGCAGTATCAAGTTGTTCAACTTGAGCTTGTGAAGCCCCTTTTTGTGGACCAAACACGGCACTTGCTCCGCTTTCGCCACACAGTGGATTATTCACATCACATGCGACCACGAACGTCACTTCTTTGCATCTAGGGTGCAGTCCATCAAGATCGATGCTTGCTAACTGGCTTAACTCGGCGCCGCCACCAGATAGCTCGTTGCCTTTTTTGTCGAATAACTTGCCTCCCAACGCTTGTAAGATGCCAGCACCCGCGTCATTAGTTGCGCTGCCGCCCAGACCAATGATGATTTGTTCAACACCTTGATCTAATGCATCTTTGATCAATAACCCGGTACCAAACGAAGATGCGATTAGCGGTGCTCTTTCTTCTACTGTTAATCGGTCTAAACCCGATGCTTGAGCAAATTCCACCAAAGCAGTTTTTACGTTGTCGCCATCAACTGTCTGTTCTAAAGATGCCCAGTAAGCCGAGCAATCCCGTCCGATTGGATCCGTCGTTAGCAACTGCTGCTTCTTGCCATTGAGCGCCGCTAACAACACATCTACGGTGCCTTCTCCACCATCGGCGAGTGGCATTTTCACAAACTCTGCGTGAGGGAAAACGTCAGCAAATCCGCGCTCAATACAAGACGCTACTTGATGGGCGTCGAGTGATTCTTTAAATGAATCGGGGGCAATTACAATTTTCATTGTCGTTCACCATTCCCGCCCACTAAGGTGAGCGGGTCATTGAAATTAGAATTTGATTTGGAATGTTTTCGCTTGGCAAGATGCCAATTCACCAAAAGATAATTCGCCAAAAGACAAGTCACCAAAGGTTTCAATTGCTACATCACCTTCACGAACGCGCTCGTCCATACTTGTCTCTTTCCAGCTTGAAACCGCTTGAGTGAAAGAGATTGAGTCCGATACTGAACCACTTTCTGCTGGGTTGTAGACACGCATGATCAACGCATCTTCGTCTTCAGCTTTCTTAAGCACACTTAATACCGCACCCGCTTGTTGCTTCGATAGCAAGCTGAAGCTCATTGGTAGGTTTTGTTCGCCCACATTCAGCTTCATCGCGTTGTAAGGGATCTTGTTGTAGCATTCGATTTGAGTGACATTGTCACGTGCTTGCGCCATGATGTTCGCGTCAATGTGGTTACCCGAGAAGCCACACAGTGTGAATTCACACACTAACTTGCCGCGCACTTGTGAATCTGGGGTCGGGATCTTGATACCAGAAGGACGCCCCGGACGAAGCAATAGCTCTTCTTTACCCAACACGCCAATACCACGGAATAGTGTCAGTGCGAAGGTATCTCTATTTTCGTCACCTTTAGATGCAATCACTTCAAATTCACGCAGACCATTCGACATAATAGCCATACCCGCTTTGCCGTTTTCTAGCGCAGCAAAGTTCATTAACTGATACACAGGAACCGGTGCTTCTTTCCACTTCTCTTCTTCCCAAACCGCCATTGCAGGGTCATTGGTTGGTCGAGTAATACAACCGAACTGGTTATCTGCTACCACAGTTTCAGAAATAAATGGCGTAGGTACTAATACACGTACACGGTGGTCGTCGGCTTGGTTGTCCAATTCCATACGAACTTCGATGCGGCGAGAACCTTGCTTCAATACCACTTGGCATTGCGCTTCAACGAATCCATTTTGACCCGTGCGTTCTTCACGCTCTGTAAGGTTTGCTGGCACGTTCATGCGGAAAGCGATGTTTGCTACCGATTGGAAACCTTGGTGGTCAATTGATGTTTCTACCGGGAATTCATCAGAGTACAACAGCCACTCTTGACGAGATGGAGAGTAATCGTACTCATCGCCGTCATCAGAACCATCTTCTAAACGAAGTGCTTGGTCGAATACTTGCTCTGTCTCTTTATCGAAAATAGTCAGAGTACCGTTGTCGTTTACATTAATTCGGTAGTATTCGTTCTCTAGCAAGTAGTCTTTCTGCTCTGCGACTTTAACTGCGCCCTTCTCATTACCTTGGATGTGTAACGTGGTGAAACCCATCGCTGGCACAGTGCGTTTGATTTGAATATCAAACTCCATGAAAGGGTCGTAGTTGCCGTAGTGAACGATTTGACGGTCTACTTTACCTGGGTCGATTTGGCGCTTGTCTTGGATGAAGTATTCAACTGGGTTTTCGTTTTCATCAAAGATAGAAAATTCTTGAGCACGGATAGTGATGGTTGTGTTCACCACTTCTTCACGCTCATACGGAGAAAGGTTAAACATCGCCAGTTTGTCGCAACCTTCGCGATCCGGCATATGGTCAACGATTTTACGTTTGTAGAAGTGGATTAGGTTTGTCGCCATGTCGTCCGCAAGGATGTAACGGTTTAGGATTTCAGCGTGTACCTTGTCTGAACAACAGCAACCAATAGAGTCATGAGCATGGTTCTTCATGCTCTCTTTCCACATTTTCTCAATCAAACCGTGGTGATATTCGAAACCTAATGTCCAAGCGATAGACGCTAGAGGTTCTAGGATGTTTACAATCTTGTTTTCGATTTCCGCATGGATCAGTTTGATGTCCATACGTGTTGACGAAATCGTGCGGTGAACACGCATGTATTTACCGTCGTTGAATTCGCCTTTGATTGTGTCGAGTTGGTCGCGCGCTGCTTCTACTTTCTCGAATACTTCTTCAAAGCGACTCATTGAGAACTCGCGATCTGGGTAGATTTCGCGAAGCTTGTCCATTACTTCAAAGATATCTTTTTGAATCGGCATTTGATCGTGGCCGTTCGGTAGCAAGATATCTTTAGTCACCGATGGCTTTTCTAGCACTGGGAAGTACTTATCTAAACGAGCACGCAAGCCTTCTTCGTCTTGTGGAAGGTATTTACCAATCGCGTAACCTAGCGGAAGCACTTGTGCCACCACTTCACTGCCGTCATTAGACTGCCATAAGAATTCTGTTTTGTTGGTGCCATGACGCTCTGAACAACCACGCCAGAACATTGCACGCGTGATGTCGAAGCCGTTGTAGATCATTGGCAGCTGTGAGCTCATGCTGAATGAATCTGGTAGGTAACCAATCTTCATTGCATCGCCAAACTTCATGCAGTCACGAATGCCATACATCATGTTACGTACAATTGACTCACCAGAAACTTGCATTGTGTCGGTTTGAGAATACCAAGGGCCAATAATTAACTTTCCCGCTTCAACCAATGCTTTTACACGCTCTGTGTTTTCTGGTTTGATAGCAAAGTAATCTTCTAGAACGGCGGTTTGACCATCTAGAACGTAATATTTGTATTCTGGATCGCTCTCCAGACGGTTCATGATTTCTTCCATGTTGTTCACAAGAAGAATACGAGACTCTTCTGTTGTGAAATACCATTCACGATCCCAGTGCATGTGAGGAGTAATGTGTACGCGTGATGTAGTCATAATCATTTACCTAAATGTGTCGCTTCGAGTAAAACTAAAGTTCGAACCCAAATACGACTAAATTAAAGTTTTTCAAGGGGTTAAAATTGGCTGCCACTAAATTTAGGGTGCAGAAAACCACGCCCAGAATCTGTGTGAATAAAACCGTTAGGAGCACAGGCATTTAGGACAGCCAAGTTGTTCGTTATTTTTTATACGGTGTTTTAATTGCGAGCTAGAAGCTAGCTCAAAATTCAGTTAGTTCTGTGTTGCAGTACTTGCTTCAAACTTACCCTTTTTTACAGCGTGACCACGCCACATCAGAAGAGTAACAGTTGAAATCACTGTGCCGACAATCGCAGCACCGAACCAGATTGCAGCAGCAGAGAATGCGCCCAAACCTGAATCGTGTAACAAGAAGATAGAGAAGATACCTGCACCCGGAGTCGATAGACCAATACCTGCCGCGCCAACCATCGCACCTGTAACCACTGATCCTAGTAAGAATGAGCCGATTACACGGATTGGATCTTCAATCGCCATTGGGATTGCACCTTCGGTAATACCCGCAAGGCCAAGTAGCCATGTCGATTTACCGGTTTCAATCTCAAAGTCTTTGAATAGGCGTGGAGCAATCATGGTTGAAGCCGTTACAGTGAACGCCGATACCATTTTTACTGAACCAAAGATTGCGTAAGGGCCATAAACACCGTTCGCCATCGCACCTAAACAGAATGCGTAAGCGGCTTTGTTTACCGGACCACCTAAATCGAATGACACAAACAGACCAAGAATCGCACCCAATAACAGCGCATTGGTGCCTGACATACCGTTCAACCAATCCGTTAGACCTTGGTTTAGGAACGCTACCGGTTTACCGATAACAAATAGCATCAAGCTACCCGCTACCAAAGTACCAATCACAGGGTAAAGGTAGAAAGTAAGGAATCCGTTAAACGCAGGACCTAAGCGAACATGCTCTTTTACCCAACGCATCACATAACCAGCAATCAAACCACCAACAACACCGCCTAGGAAACCAGAGCCAATGATGTTTGCTGCAATACCTGCGGCAAAACCAGGGCCAAGTGCGGGCTTGTCTGCTAGTGAATAAGCTGTGTAAGCCGCCAGTACTGGCACCATCAATGTACCCAGTAGGCCGCCACCTAGTTTGCGATACATCCATAGCCAAGAATCTTTTGTTGCGTAAAGATCTTGCAGGTCAAAAATTTGTGCGATAAGAACAGCAACCGCAAGAACAGTACCACCAGCAACGATCAGAGGAACTGCGTAAGAAATACCAGAAAGCAGTGCTTGTTTAAGCTCAGTTTTCAGTGGCAACTTTTTAGGCTTGTTGTCAGTAGCCACTGTGCGTTCTGCACCATTACCTTTTTTCGACTCTTCAATCGCTTCATTAAGAATGCGCTCACCGTGTTTAATCGGTTCTGCAACTGGTGTTTCAACTCGAGGAATGCCGTTAAAGCGCTCAGATTCTTTAATCGCAACTTCAGCAGCAAAAACACACGCCACAGCATTGTTAAGTTGTTCCGCAGTTAAGCGATCTTCAATACCGTTTGCGCCCTGCTTTTCAACATGAACCTTGTAGCCAAGCTTTTTTCCCGCTTTTTCTAGGTACTCAGCCGCCATATAGGTGTGAGCAATGCCTGCTGGGCAAGCAGTAACACATACAATTGTCGGCTCATTTGTATCTAATTTGTCTTGTTTTTCTTCTTGTTGATTGTCGCCATCAAGAAGCGCAAAGATTTCTTCAGCGGTTGTCGCTTTTAATACAGCTTCGCGAACATCGTCATCAACCAATGTAGTTGTCAATGCAGTAAGCAGATGCATGTGGGTAGAACCCGCTTCTGCATTTGGAATCGCAATTAGGAAGATAAGATTTACATCTTCGTCTTCATCCAAGCCTTTCCATTTCATGTCTTCTTTAAGCGTTGCTACAGCGAAGCCAGCTTCTTTAACCGCGTCAGCCTTGCCATGCGGTACTGCTAAGCCTTCGCCAAGCGCTGTCGGGCCTTGCTCTTCACGAGCAAATACTGCATCAAGGTACTCTTGCTTGTTATGCAGTTTGCCTTGCTGATCCAGTTGGTCAGCAAGTGCGTAAATCGCTTCTTCTCGACTGCTAAACGTAGTTTGCAGATTTACGAGCGACTTATTCGTTAGAGTAGTAAGTTTCATAACCTTTGTCCCATAGTCACGGATTAGTACGACAGTCGTCCCTGCCGACGATAGTGATAATACAACTTCAAGACATTTAATCCGTGATCACGATCTCACCAATACATATTTGTATTTAATTTGTATTTAAATCGTATTGGTAAATCCTTTAAGAAAGCTTGTTATGTATCGTTTAATTTGTATTATATGTACTACAAAACGCCGATACGACGCTCACACTAACCTGTAAAACAAGGCTTATATAGAGCAAATTTACGTATTTAAGGTACAGGTTGTTAATCAAAGTCTAGTTGTTCTAGCGCACAAACGAGGCAAAAATGGCAAGACTCCCGATGTATCGCCAAATCGCAGATGCAATAAGAGAAAAGATCAGTTCTGGTGAGTATAAGGTTGGAGAAGCACTCCCAACAGAAGCGCAACTGCGTGAAGTTTTTTCTGTAAGCCGTGTAACGGTTAGACAAGCGCTCAAGCTCCTGATCGAAAATGATGAACTCGAAAGCGTTCAAGGCAGCGGCACTTATGTCAAAGAGAACAAAATCAATTACGACATTTACAAACAGTCGAGCTTTCAAAAAAAGTGGGCGCATTTGGATGTGGTTACACACAGTGATGTTCTAGCCTTTGAAATGAAGCCCTGTTCTTTGGCGATGTCTGAACATCTAGATATTAAAGAAGGCGAATTAGTTTTCTACGTAAAGCGTGTTCGCTTCATAGACAACAATCCAATCACGGTTGAAGAAACTTGGTTACCTGTTGCCCTATTCCCAGATCTCACCTATCAAGTGATGCAGACATCAAAGTACGACTTTATTGAGAACACCAAAGGCATGGTGATTGATAGAAGTGAGCAAGAACTGGTGCCGATTCTTCCGCCTGAAGACGTTGCTAAACAGTTAGGGATTGACCCAACTCAGCCTATCATTGAAAAACGTACTCGAGGTTACCTCGCCAATAACACGGTGTTCGAGTACAGCCGTAACTACTTCACATCTAACGATTACAGATTTACTTTGGTCGCAAGACGCCAGAGATAATACTCATCAGCAAGTTTCTATAACAGTAGATGACCAACACAGAGAGCGCCTTGTTCTCTGTGTTTCTGTGCTGTTAGCTCAATAATGAACCCAACTTTCTCCCCCCAAATATTCCTAAATCAATATCAAGTAATCTCACGAAAGTTCATTCACATTCATTTAAATACTGTTCTCGCGCTTTGACCATAAACTAGGCGCCAAATGACAAGAACAACCGTCGACAGGAATGTAGATGAATACCAAACAACTTGAGAACGCGGTTAGTGAAGTAAGCTTATTCAATCAGCACCTCCACTTAATCCAATCCGTCCATACCATTCCGACACCAAAAGTAAATTGGGAGTCGATTGCCATGGAACCTGCGCCTGCAATGCCAACGGTTCGCTTCGATCATAAAGTCAAAGCCATAGAAGCGCTTGATGAATACAAACCATACTGGCTAGATATTCTGTTGGGTAACAAGTCTAAGTTTCACACCCTCACAAGCAATGTCGAGCGAGCAGCAGAAAAAGACATAGAGCAATATAAAACGGAATTTGTACATTGGGTTCAGAACTACAGCTACTGGGTAAAAAGCAATCAGTTATCGAAAGGCGTTTTGAATAACGATAGCCAAGCAAAGTTGTCTGCCCTTTCTAAAGCTCAGCAAAACCTGATGAACGTAGCGGTGGTCGACACCAAACTGATTAACCATAACTTCAATACCTATAAGAATGGCCACCTGTTAGAAATCAACATTCAGGTTAATAAGCACAACGTGATCCCTAAAGAAAAAAAGGTATTGTGCCAAGGCGAAGTAAAGCTTGAAACGATGTCTCTTTCTGAAAGCAATACCTTATATCGTGAGTACGTGTGCAGCTGTATTCTTAAATGTGCGCAAGATGCTTTCAATGTCTTACCCGAGACGAGCGTCTTGGTCAACGTTGAACAGATTTCAGCAGATCAATCGAGCGAAACCATCGTTTCATGCCATGTAGAACAAGGACTACTCGAGTTCTTATTAATCGAAGACGATAAACCCTCTGAGACACTTGAATTCTTTGTCCACATTGAAGATTTTAATCCTCATCGAGGTAATGGGTTCTCAGCGATAAAAACGATCTTTTCGCCTTTGCCTATTGCGTCGTAACTCACTCGCATTTTCGATTCAATCATTGACGACTCTTCACGACTAACCTTGCGTTCATCGTGTTCAATCACCTTATATACCAAACCATTATGTCGACACACGCTATCTCACAAACAACGCGCCCATTAACCAACACAGTTTCATACACACGATCCTTAATAAAGCTACCTTTAGTTCTAATCGCTATCTCTATGCCCGTATTTGCCGAAGAAGTTGAAGAAGTAGAACTCGAGGGCGACGTCGTATTAAGCGAAGGTTCTGACTTACAAGAAGAAGCTCAAGAATCCCCTTTTACAACCCTGACCAAACTCGGGTTTATCTACTCACAAAACACCAGCTCATCTTTGTCGATCAACTCTGGAATCTCTGTTGGATACAAAAAAGAGAACTGGGGCCAACGAGTTCAGTTTGATACCTACTATACCGATGCTGAAAACGATGAAGACGGCACCAATCGCTATACCACCAACTATGGCATCAGCTATGACTTGAACGAAGTCACCTATTTGGTCGCAACAACACGTTTTGAACACGACCACTTTGGTACTTATCGTAAGCAATTTATAACGGCTACAGGATTGGGTCGCCACTTTTATGATACTGAAAGAATCAAACTTCAAGGCTCTGCTGGTCCGGGTTACCGAATCAGTCAACGGCAATCCTCCGATGAAGAGTTCCCGAACAAAGAGAACTATGAACTGATCGTGAATGCCAGTGTTGATGGCTCTCTGACGATCACAGAAACGTTTTCTATGGGGGCAACGGCTAACATGGCTTACGGTGAAGAGAACACCAATTACAACCTCAAAGGCTATCTAAAGAACATATTGATGGGCAATTTAGCTCTGACTTTTGATACCGAATACATCTACAACACCACTGTCGCATCAGACCAAAGTAACGCCGAAATCTACAGCTCAATGAACCTCAACTACGATTTCTAAATTACGCTTCCCCATCGAACATGCAAAAGGATTTGCATGATCGTTCAGAGAATCATTACTAAGCCGTATACGAAAACCAACCTCATTGACTCTAGCTCTAGCTCCATAACTAGAAAAATTGTATTGAGATGTGTTTTTGGGATCGGTAGCTCAAAGCTCTGTCAACAAAATGTAAAACCGCTCTTTAGCCAATGAAAACCTCATGGTTTATCGATAAAGTTTGCTCACCTTTTGTATTACAAATTATTTTTATGTTCAACTATCAACAACCTTTAAAATACCTCAAAGTTGCTGCGTTTATCTCTAGTGGATTATTACTCGCTGGCTGTGAAGCTAATGCTAAAAGCGAACAAGCAGAGCTTAAAACATGCACAGATTGCAATTGGAACATCGAGCAATGGAAAATCACCCTTCCAGTCAGTGGTGACGATTACTACAACAATGGCCGTAGCAGCGCAGCCGAGCTCATTCCCCAAGAATGTAATGGTAAAGAGTACTTAACCAACGACACTCATCTTCCTTGGTTCTCTCGTGAGTCTGTTAATGGCGAAGAACGTCTAAAATTCACCGTTGATCTTGGTGGTCAAGTTTCAACTACAGCAAACACAAAATACGCTCGTTCGGAACTTCGTGAATTGTATAAGTTCAATACCGAAAATCGATGCAGCACTAAAGACCAAAACTGGGCGGTAACAGGGACACATGAACTTAAAGCGACAGTGAGCGTTGATCAGTTCCCGAATAAAGACGTGACAGGCAGTGACCCAAAAGTCGTTCTCGGCCAAATTCATGGTAAAGACATTAAACAAGCGCTAGTGAAATTGCAGTGGGATGGTGAAAATAAGCCGGTACGTGTTGTTCTGAACGATTCATTTCTACCAGGAAACAAAATGTGTAGCGACTGTCAGCCATTCAGTGTCAACCTAGGAGTCGCACCTGCAAACCTGGATTGGGATTACACGATTCGCCTCGATGAGCAAGGTATTTACCTTTCAACACTCATTAATGACGAATTATCAGAGCGCTTCTTACCTTGGGGCATCGAAACAGAAGATCGTGATGGTAACAAGGTTACGTTGTCAAAAGCATGGTTAAAGGAAGAGTACTACTTTAAAGCCGGTCTTTACGCCCAAATAAAGCCTTCAAGAGAGTTTGCTGGTCAAGTATTCTCGGTTAGCTTTTCGAAGATCAATATTGATCATAGATAGAATGTCACCCCATCAGTTGTGTCTAAAATCACTACTGATACTTGAAAACGGCGTGTGGGTATCTCATCCATACGCTGTTTTATCACTGATACGCCCACGACATCGCAACTCGCTAAGTTAAACTTGCGTTCAAATGACCTCGCCTAAGCAAGGACTGAAAGCTTCTTAAAGTAACCCCTCCTTCACGCTGATTATATAGAAAACGTTAATTCTGTTTTGCCCAGCGGCCCGTTTATCTACAAACCTTGGTGTAATAGATTGGTTGCAAGCAAACAAAAGGAGCGAACACATTATGTTATCTAATCAACTAGAGCGCGCACGTGCCATCGATTTACCAACACGAGAAGCGATGCTTCAACGAGCTCCTTCTGTACAACAGTTTTGGGACAACAATAAGGGCTTGTTCAGCGAGGCTTGGAAAGAATGGGAAGCAAGCGCGGAAGGCAGTCAATTGGGTTTCGACGATTCGCTGTTAGATGCCCGCCTGCGTGAAGCTGTTAGAGAAGCTTGGCAAGATCCAGAGAAAGAAATCGCGGTAAAAGACTTACTCGAAGAGATCTCTCCTGGGGTGTTTAAGTTTCAGTTCTTTGATGCTGAACGTCTCGCTGAGTTGCGTGATTACTTGGAAGCGGTCTCTAACGCTCAAATCCCGCTGCGCCCACCATACGGCATAGTGCTTAACCGTGGTGGAGCAATGTTAGACAGCCGATCTGAAGGTTATTTAGCCGCGCCAAGTTTCCAAGCGTTTTACCGAGATTTACTCGACAGTTACATGCGCCCTATCGCTCGCTTATTGTTCCCTGAAATCATGGGTTACGATACGCAAACTTTTGGGTTCTCGATTCAGTATCAAGCGAACAAAGATACCTCTTTACGCCTGCATACTGATGCGTCTTCTGTCACGCTCAACATTAATATAAATATGCCAGATGAAGAGTTTTCAGGGTCAGAACTTAACTTTTATGATCCTGCTACGGGTAAGATGAACGAAACGACATTCACACCCGGTGTCGCTATGATTCATAGAGGAAACGTTGCCCATGCGGCACTGCCGATAACAAGTGGTGAACGTTCGAACTTGGTATTGTGGTTGTATGGCGACCGTGGACAGATTCCACAGCACAACTCAGGGTTGGAATCGGTAGACGCTCATCAGCGTTGGACTGTCCCTACGATTGTGCCTGATAACTTTGCTCCATTCTAGATAAGTACGCTCTGTTTTAATCGGTTCGATTAGGATTAGCTTATTCAGACGGCTAATACAGTAAATAACAAAGCGCCCACCATAATATTGGTGGACGCTTTTTTGTATCTTCAATTACGTTAATCGTAATCGATTAGCCAGATTAGGCTGGTTTAGTTCTCAATCGAGTCAACAAATCCATTTGCTTTAGGTTCGCCATACCGACATACGCGACAGGCACTAAAAACAATGAGAAGAAAGTTCCGACCGATAAGCCACCGACCAACACCAAACCAATATTGATGCGACCCAATGAACCCGGGCCATCCGCCAATGCCAATGGCAATGAACCGAGGATCATCGTCAGTGAGGTCATCAAAATTGGACGTAACCTTGAACGCGCACTGCTGATCGCCGCTTCTTTCGCACTCGCGCCAGATTTACGTTTCTCGTTGGCAAACTCCACCAGCAAAATACCGTGTTTGGTCACGAGACCAACCAGTGTCAGCAATCCTATCTTCGAGTAAATATTGAGGCTTTGACCAAATACCGAAAGCGTCAAAATCGCGCCCACAATACACAATGGAACCGTCAGCAAGATGATCATCGGGTCAACAAAGCTTTCAAACTGCGCCGCCAAGATCAAGAAGATGAAAATCAACGCCAATACGAACAGCACTTGTGCGCCCGCGGTTGAATCAACCAGATCTTTAACTACGCCATTGAACTCGTAGCTCTGAGCAGGTTTCAACAGGCTTGGTACCGTGTCATCAATGTATGCCTTCACGTCGCTCGCCGTATATCCGGGCATCAAGTCCGCGGTGATTTCAGCGCTGTCTTTACCCATGAACGTCTTGAAGTTAGATTCCGATGTCACTTGTTTGATTGATACAAACTGAGATAAAGGAAGCCTTTGACCCGACTGTGAATCCACATACAACTTATCGAGAACCTTGAAATCACCAAGATCGATTCGGTTTACTTGAACTTGAATTGGGTATGTATAACCGTCGTCCGCTTGCAAATCTGCGGCTTTAACAGAACCAAGGAAAGTCGATAACGCATTGGTTACGTTACCGTAATCAACACCAGACAATACAATCGCATTGCGATCAATCGACAAGTCATAACGTAACTGGTCACGCAGCATTGAGTTCTTAATGTTGGTCACGCCCTCGTAATCCTCAAGCGCCTTAACGACTTCGCTCGCGGTTTCAGACAACACAGTGGTATCACGGTTAACCGTCGTCAGTTGAAGGATCATGTTGGTTGCAATGTTCAAGTTATCTGCTGAGCGAACCTTGAAGGACATGCCGTAAGCAGAGACTGAACTTTGTGCCTTAGCGATAAACTCGTTTACCAATTCATCCGCTGACTGATCACGCTCACCCCAAGGTTTCAAAAGAACGTGATTGGTCGGTATACCTTCAATGTAAGATAGGTTCGCTTCTACTGAACTATCACCTTTGAACACATTGTTAAGTTGCGCGTTGTTATCTAGATGGTATTGACGCCCAACACCTGTTGGTGGTGTAGAGGTCACCTCAACAAAACCGGTATCTTCCGTTGGAAGCAATACTTGAGGCATTTTCCAAACCGCTAAGGCCGATAAAGCGATCAGCACTAAAGCAATACCACTCATCAGAGCCTTACGATCAAACCATTTGCCTAGCTCTTTGGTGTATAAATCCGATAACACATTCAGTTTCGCATCAACCTTTTGATACCACTTCGCCGGAGTTGATACTGGCTTCATTAAGTAAGCACTCATCATTGGTGAGAGCGTTAACGCCACAAATCCAGAGATGATCACCGCTGCTGCAAGCGTGAACGCAAACTGCCTGAATAGATCGGCGGTTAGGCCTGCCATCAAGCCAATTGGTAAGTAAACAACCGCCAAAGTTAGCGTCATCGCAATCACCGGGAAGACGATCTCTCGACACCCTTTAATTGCAGCGTTGAATGGGGTTTCACCCTCTTCGATATGACGGTAGCAGTTTTCAGCCACAACAATCGCATCATCAACCACCAAACCAATGGCGAGAATGATAGCGAGAATCGTCAGTACGTTGATACTAAACCCAAGTAAATGCATGACGGCAAATACGCCTATCACACACACTGGGATGGTGATGATCGGGATAGAAGCGACTCGAAAAGAGCCAAGGAACAGAACCACAACCGCTGAAACCAGAACAATCGCCTCAACTAAAGTCATAAACCCTTCGTCAATTGCAGCTTTAATGAAATTCGCTTGGTTGTAGACCATCTTCATCTCAATGCCTTCTGGCAACTGAGGCTGAATCACATCGATTTGTTTCTTAACTTTATTCGCTACTGTGACTGGGTTTTCACTTTTTAGCGGTAACACCTGAATCGACATTGCTAAGTTGTCATCGACTCGAAGAATACTCGGGGTTAAGCTTTCTTCTCCCATTTTAACTTCTGCAATATCGCCGACACGAATGATCTTGCCGTCATCAACACGGACCACCAAGTCTCGTACATCATCAACACTGGTCACTTGATTGACTGGGTTGATTGAGAAATCTCTTACCTGACCTTTGATGGTACCCGCTGTAAACGTCGCATTGTATGAACTTAATGTACCTACCACGTCTGATGCGCTCATATTGAGCGCCATCATGCGATCCGGTTGCAACCAAACTCGCACCGCTTTTTCGCTGCCACCATACGGTCCCCAAATGCCACCCACACCTTGAATATGCTTAAATTGAGGCACGACTTGCTGGCTAATGTAGTCGTACATATCTTGCTTAGACATCTTGCCAGTATTCACAAACGTGATGATGTTACTCGGCATACTGGTGTCAGAAGAGTCATCCGTGACCGTTGGCTTATCCGTCATGCTCGGCGGGAAATCACCAATCGCTTCGACGCTGCTGCGCAGGTTGTTCATCAAGCTGGTGTATTCGACATCATTAATGTCATCTTCAAAGATGATTTTTAGATTACACGTGCCCTCCTGACAGTCCGTCGTCATGGTTTTCACGCTGTCGAGGCCCGTTGCTGCGGTAATAAGCTTATCTGCCACATTGCGTGACATGAACTCAGCGCTCGCGCCGTTGATCGCCGCGGTTACAGTCGCCGACGGTGTTTTATGTTCTGGGAAATATTGGATCGAGAGCTTTTGAAATGACAGTAGGCCAAATAAGACAATTGCGATACTCAGAACTGATGCAAATACAGGGTGCTTAATACAAATCTCAGGAAGCTTCATTCAGATTCTCCTTCGTTACAGCTTCCTTGCTTAGTGTGTCCTTACTGTGAGTTTCGCTCGATGAATCCTCAACAGTCGCACGGGTCTCTGCTTGCTCGCTGTTTTCCTTGATCGCTTCGTCTACACCTTTCGATGCTTCCGTCCAATCAACCGAGGGTTCAATCGGATGTGGTTCATCCACCTGCGTTACGGTCTTTTCTACTTTAGGTTCAGCGATCTGTTGAGCGTTCTCTTTGCTTGTCGGTTCAGTTACTAGCTCAACGGTTTTCTGCTCAGCATTTGGGTTCATGACCTTAACTAACGACGCTTTCTTGAGGTTCTGTTGTCCCGTCACAACGACGTTATCGCCAAGCTTCAAGCCTTTCTCTACTACAACGTAACCATCGTTAGTATTCACACCTAATTCGACAATGCGTTGATCGATCTTTTCACCATTCACGACCCAAACAAAGCGCTCTGTATCTTTGGCTTGAACGGAGTTTTGAGAAACCACCATCTGCGTTGAATCTTCGCTGGTCATCTGACTTACTTTGGCAAACATACCCGGAACTAAGCGATGCTCTGGGTTAGTCACGTGCGCGTGCACCTCTACACGACCTGAGCTTTCGTCCACCGCTGGCGCAATGTAATCCACCACGCCAGAAAACGCTTCATCAACAAATGCATCAACTTGGATGGAAACATTCTGCCCAAGCTTCGCGTTGCCCAAATCCGACTGTCCAATGGAATACTGAACTTCAACAGGATCGAGTTTGATCAAACTAACCAACGCGGTTGCGCTATCAATCTTACTGCCCACTGAGTGAGTGAAGTTAGTTAGCTGCCCATCAAATGGCGCTACCAATAAATAGTCATTCATCAGCGCTTCTTTCTGACGGAAATCAGCTGCGGCTAGGTTCGCCTGTTCGCCCAGTTCTTCCACATCTTGTTGAGACATCGAGTCAGGCTGTTTCTTTAGTAATTCTTGTACACGCTTTAATTTCGACTTTGCTAACGCTAGAGAGCTTCTTGCTTTGTCTAAATCGGCTTTCGCTTTGGTATTGTCCAACTGGGCGATCAGTTCGCCTTTTTTAACTGGATCTCCATCTTTGAAATGGATATTAAGAATTTTGTCGGAGGCACTAAATGTCAATGCAGCAGAATCCGTTGCCCTGATTTTCCCAACCTCGTTGATTGAAGAAGTGAATGCTTGTTTGTGAGCTTTTTCGATAGTCACAGGAATTAAGTTTGAGTCTTGGGCAAACGATGGAGAGATATGTAAGGCAAACAGTGCCAAACAGATTGTTTTACTAAGCTTTGTAAATTTCATTTTTAATAACCATAACCGTTGAATTCGTCTGAATTAAAACGTTTTTCTAAGCAGCTATTTCTTACTTAATGAGCTTCCAGCTATTTAAATAATGCTAAAACAGCTAATAATGAGAAAAGGGCTCAACTCACTGTCGAGCCCTGCAATTTTTATATGATTCCTAAATTTTTACGTTCTGAACTCCAAAGTAAAAGTTAAAAACGATGCTGATACTGAACACCGATCAAGAGAGCATCGGCAGTCACATCAGCAGTTATATTGGAACTCGTTCCTGGGATCGTCGTCAGGCTTTCGTCAATATCTTGTGATTCTCCGATGATAAATCCGACACCAATATCCACAGAACTGGCAGCCGTGAAGTTATATGTCCCTCCAACCGTGAGCCAATGACGGTTAACATCAGGAATTGATAACGATGTAAGTTCATCAGTTGGGGAAATGTCGTACATATAACCCGCTCGTAGAACGATGTCTTTCGACATGGTGTACGTACCACCGACAGAAATATGCCCTGCATCTTTCCATTGATACTCTTTAATTGAGTCGTCATAAGAGTCAGATGTTAGCGAGTCAAATTCAGACCAGTTCACCCACTGCAGGCTGTAGTGAAAAGCCCACTGTTCGTTGAGCTGGTGCCAACCGGAAAACTCTAGAGTGTCAGGTAACGGAACATTCATCTTGTCGGCAGGGACACCACCTTTAGTAATGTCACCTTCCACTTCGATATCTGGGCTGTAACGGTAAGTAATACCAAACTTGTTATGTTCATTGACTTGATAGGTCGCACCAACGTTAGCCCCCAAACCGAAACCATCGGCATCTACGTTTAACAAGTTTTGGCGGTATATTTCGCCCTCACCGTAAATAACATCTAGCCCTATGCCCAAATTGATTTTTTTAGACAACTCGTAAGCCACAGCGAAACCCACATTGATACTGGAAAGCGCCGTTTTTCCTCCAAACTCATCCGCTTCGAACGAGTTATCAAATTCTACGTCGGTACCAAAATTAGAGTGCACCGTCGCCCCCAGAGTGAACTTAGAATCTTCGATTGGATGTACATAATGAATGTTTGGAACTAATGTCCCTGCGTCTAATGATTGGTCATCTAACATTTCAGTATCACCAATCATTGGTGTGTAGCTAACGCTAGACACATCAATACCACTATCGATATAGATAGCGCCGACAGAGAGTGTTGGTTGCTCGATGTAAGCCATCGCAGCGCTGTTTTTAGCAACAATTGCCGCGCTATCTGCCATCACTGCATCACCGGCGAATGCACGACCTAACCCGGTTGCAGACTGCGCGTTAAGTTGAAAGCCAGCCGCATTAGTCAGGCAAGGGACAAGAGCAGCGGCAGTGCTCAGTAAGAATTTATTCTTCATCTTGAGGCACCTCGGTTTCGATATGATCTTCGTTATTAATGACGACTACTGCACCGTCACTCATTACCATAGAAGCAACGGCAATTTGTTGAGTGTCCACCGCTTCACGAACGTCTGACATGTTTTCACCTGGTGTGCCCGGTAAGCCATTTTCATCAACGGGACCTTCATAGGGGAACAGATACGTACCATGCCCGCCGGTTGTGGTTCGTACTGCTCCACGCTTTTCATTAATATTTTCTGATGTGCCTGTTATTGGGTCTAAGCCAAGCGCAGTAATCAGTGGTTCAGTACCAGTACGAATGTTACCTGGCGCGGTATTGGGAATTACGCTATCTGGGACATAGTCAACACCAACGTCACAAGTCTCCCCGCAATCTCCAACGGCAGCTAACAAAAGAGTTGGCTGCTCAGCAGCGACTTGGCGAGAGATAAAGCTCGCAGGGTCAGCACTATCAATTGTTGCTTGGACCCCTTGTTTAAGGTCTGTCACAACCAAATCGAAGATGTCATCCTCTAGCTGACTAACAAGCAGCGCGTTATCTGTTGAAAGTGCGACAAAATCACGAAGCGCTTCAATGCACTGCTGATTCGTTGCTTCTGTTGTACATGTATCTGGTATCACCGTTTCAGCAATGCCGCGCTGAACATCTGGGGATTTCTTAACCCCTTCTGACATTTCAGGGCCTAAGGTTTGAGAGGACAGAACCAAGTTAGTTAGCCCCTGTCCCGGAACAACAAAGTTTACAGTGTTGAAAGTAAAGTCTGAGTTAGCCGTAAGTGCTCGAGACGCTTGACTGAATTCACTTACCATCACCGACATGATTCCTCCCAACGATTGCCCAATTAGATGAACGTTATTGTTATCAACCCAACCTTCTTGGCTCAACGCATAGCGTAGACCCAGAAAATCAGAAACAGACTGCTGGAGGTTAGAACGAAGCGCTAAAGGGGAATCAATATTGATGAAGAAGGCTTTGTTTGCTCGGGCACTAATTTCCACGTGCTCAGGGCTTGAGTCATAACGTATCCGCTCACCGTGATATGGCATATCGATCGCAACCACGGCATAACCTTTATCAGTATATTCCGCAGCCATTAAAGAAGCAGTGCCGCGCTCTGCTGTAACACCATGAATAAAAATAGCGACAGGTAACTCTATAAAACTATTCCAGTTAAACTCTTTTGGTACGTATATATCTGCCGTCATCTCAAGGTCTTCTGTTTTTTGAGGCATTGGATTCTCCGCAGTTGGAAAACTACCGGAAGTGTTGGTAATCCATTCATACAGTGGTGGGCAATTTTCTTTCGGGTCAAATTCATCGACGATACATTCCGCCTCCCTCTCTTTTGTAAAAGGTAAGTACGACGGAATTTTTAGCACTTTTGTATACAGGTTATATCCCCGCTTTTCCTCTACAATTACAGGCTCTTCTTGGGTGAATGAACTACCATATTGCAGATGGTTTCTTTTCATTGCATCTAGCGACGAATACGAACTCTGTGTTTTAAACTGCGCAGCATAAACGGGAATACCTTTCTCTGGATATAACGCATAATATGATTCAATAGCACTCAATACTTGATCTTGAAGGACTTCTTCTTTTTCGTTATTTAATGGGACGTCTGAATAAATCAACTCATCAAAACTGGCATCTGCTTTTAAAGGCTCATTAAATTCAGTTTTTACCCCGTCAGTAACAACGATCGAATAAGTCGTCCCCTCTTTTAATCCTGATTCGCACTGAATAATTATATTGGAACCATCGGCCGATATTTGAGTGTCAACTTCATCACCTGTTATTTCATCAATTAATACAACATTCCCGGCTAAGGTTTCGTTATTGAGTGGATAACGTTTATCAGAATTAACACTTTTTAGAGGAATCAAAATCGGTTCTGCACAAAGTCCCCAACCGTCTAGGGCTGCGTATGAGTTGTTGTAGTCCTGATAATACGCGTCGTTAGTCGATGACATTACGACAACGTCTTCACCGACACCGGATATTGTTCCATCCTCGTCATACCCATAACCATCGTTCGGTTTTGGTAATTCATTAATGTTGTAGGGAACCAATATCAATACGGCATCTTGAGCCGAGTCTTCAGACTGACAGCCGAGTAAGGCAAGCGTAATTAGTCCACATATATACGGCTTATTGAAATCTTTCAAAACAGCTCCTTCGTAGCTTTCGCATTTAACTGGTGTGGTCATGCGATTTATCGTTATTTGAATTGCCGATTGAGTCGGAGGTAAGCTCGACTTTTATTCGTAGAGAGCAAGGCAACACAGAGTTGGAATGACACGTTGATAAAACTACGTAAGAAATTTGAGCAGTTAACCCACACCCACTAAATCAGCGTCACCCGTTAATGATCTAATAGCGACTGGCGGCAAGCACCTGAAACCACATTAAACAACCTCAAAAAGGTTTATAAGGGAATATAAAAAGAGGGATAATCAAACAAATTCAATTATTTAAACATAAAATAAGACAAAGTGAGTGAGTTTATATTTATAGTGGTATTTGTTATATTTAAGTGAGAACGCTTATAACAATGAGAACCCAGATGTCTGCTGAATTTATTATCAATGATGATATACAGGTCAATTTAGAAGAGAGTGAAATCCATCACTTTAAGACAGGTCGTACGTACCCAATAGGTTCTAACGAATCAGAGCTACTTAAGTTTTTTATCTCGAGACCCAATGAGGTGATCACGCGCCAAGTTCTTATTGAACAAGTGTGGGTGTCTAAAGGTATCTACGTTGAAGATGGCAGCCTAATGCAAACCATCTCGATTTGCCGAAAAGCGTTAGAAGATAAAAGGGGGATAATCATCGTCACTGAGCGCGGTAAAGGCTACCGATTTGCAGGACAAGTGACACAAGACAAAGAACGCGCGCTGCGTATAATTCAATCGCAACCAATACAAGAAACGAAACAACCTGAAGACAACACAGCGCCAGAAAGATCACCAACCGCGGCTAAGAAAAAAACAATTAGTGTACTAGCACTGATTGTATTATTTGTAGTGACTGCAGGTTTATCCCATTATCTGTTTTCTTATTTAGATAGAAATAGCCTAGGCGAAGATCTCGTTGGTCAGCATTTTATCTCTTGTAAAATCGAATCCGACGAATTCACTTTTAATGAGTTATTCAACGTGACGCTTTATGAATATAAGGGACGAAACATCATCATCGATAATTCAGGAAAATCTCTGAGCTTCCCTGCCGGATTTAAAGGAGTGACTTGTGAATAATAAAACGAATACAGCAATTTTTGTGGTACTGCTTGGCGTATTAGTCGGCTGGGTTTCTACCTTTATTCCCAAGTCACACCTTGAAGGGCATTATTTAGCAAATACAGCATCGATTATTAACCCATCCAATAATATGATTCATAACCAGTCTGCTATTAATATCGAGTTTAAGAAGAATGACAGTTATGACTTATTGTACGTATCAACTAAGCAAGTCGGCTTTACGTCATCAGGATCTTACTCTGTCACTCAACACGACATTTCTTTAGACGAGACTCAACATGAACAAATCATACCAAATAGAGAGCTCACATTTTACGAAAAGGTGATGATCAGTGAAGGTGCAGTGCTTTCTTCAGATGCCATGGCTTATATCCCACTAAATAATGATGAATTATTATTGGTCACTCAGCGCGGAATGATTCACTTCTGTAAAAAAGTGATATGCGCCGACCTGCCCACTTACTCGAATGCAGATCCTGAATTGAACATTAACTAATCGTTTAACTATCAACTATTTCGGTCAGTAGCTGTACTTAAGCCAATACGTTAGGAGCTATGCATTTCCACATCAATTCAACTCTCGCTGAAGCCTACTTAACTTTCCATTCCCAGTAGGCATCAGTTCATAAATTAATCCGATATCATGTAAAAATACACACTTCTTTTTAGTTCTGCACGTTAGGCTCCAAAAGTCATAGATTTATAAATCCACACCTTTGTATACAACTCCTCACTATAAAGGTGATCCAAGTTATATTCTATTGAGATAGATAATTTGTTTATTAACATCTAAACAACAGTAGTTGTTCATGATTTACAACCACAATTAACATCAAAGAAAATGTTTGTCTTAGATCATATCAACCTCAACTATGCCTCGTGCCACAGTGCAGTTTTCTGTACATTCATTGTCATATTCTGAAACACTTTCTTATATTTTTTTAAACTTTGTGGAGATTTCTATGTTAGAGCTCTTGATCGGATTAGTGATTACTATCGCTGTTGGTTACTTTATTGTGAAAGGCTATAAAGCGGCAGGTGTATTACTGACAGCTGGCCTTGCCCTACTTCTTATTACTGGCCTTATAGGTCACACAGTCTTACCCGCTAAGGTCGCTTCAACAGGTAACATGGTTACCGACTCACTAGAATTCGTTAAGTACATGCTTCAGTACCGTGGAGGCGGCCTAGGCATGCAAATCATGCTTCTTTGTGGCTTTGCTTCTTACATGACGCATATCGGCGCAAACAATGTGGTAGTAAAACAATTCTCTAAACCGCTTGCTGCTATCAAATCTCCATACGTACTTCTTGTTGCGGCTTACATCGTAGCGTGTCTAATGTCTCTAGCAGTAAGTTCTGCAACAGGCCTTGGCGTGCTATTGATGGCGACCCTATTCCCAATGATGACGGCAATGGGTATTTCTCGTCCAGCAGCGGTGGCGGTTTGTGCATCACCTGCAGCAATCATTCTTTCACCAACGTCGGGTGATGTGGTTATCGCAGCAGAAAAATCAGGTATGTCTCTTGATGTGTTTGCTGTTCAAACGGTACTGCCTGTTTCAATATGTGCAATCATTGTGATGGCGGGTGCCGCTTTCTTCTGGAACAAGTACCTAGATAAGAAAGAAAACACGCCAATGGAAAAAGTAGACGTTTCAGAAATTGAAACGAATGCGCCGGCTTTTTATGCTGCTCTTCCATTCTTACCTATTTTTGGAGTATTTCTATTCAACGGTCGTACCATTCCGGGCCTTTCACTTGATATCTACACCATCGTAGTAGGTTCAATTTTCGTGGGCGCTGTTATCGATTACGTTGTGAAGAAGTTTGACGGCGAAAAAACACTAGAAGACCTAGATTCTTGCTACCAAGGTATGGCCGAAGCATTTAAAGGCGTAGTAATGCTGTTGGTTGCGGCGGGTGTATTTGCTCAGGGCCTAATGTCTATCGGTGCAATTGATAACCTAATCGGCCTTGCTGAATCAGCTGGCGCTGGCGGTATCGCATTAATGCTTATCCTGACTGGTCTAACAGTTGCTGCTGCTATCGCGACAGGTTCTGGTAACGCGCCATTCTATGCATTCGTAGAACTGGCTCCGTCACTTGCTGCGAAAATGGGCTTGAACCCTGCGTTCCTAATCATCCCAATGCTTCAAGCGTCTAACTTAGGCCGTACAATTTCTCCTGTTTCGGGTGTAATTGTAGCGACTTCTGGCATGGGTAAAATCAGCCCGTTTGAAGTCGTTAAACGTACTTCAGTACCAGTAATCTGTGGTCTTATCACGGTGATCTTCGGTACGCTTGTTCTAGTACCAATGGCAGCTTAATTGTCAGTAAAACAGACATGATTATTTGGATATAAAATGCCCTAATAAAAAGGCGCTGAACTTAGTAAGTTCAGCGCCTTTTTTAATGTCACAGTTCAATATCATTCGAAGTATCGTGAGAGATTATCGTAATAAGCTCATGTTATTTGATCCTACATTTGAAATAAACAATACGGCTTGAAATAGTTTTACTTCAAAAGAATAAGCCCTACTTCATTTCACCATAACGTTCTAGATACAGAACCGTCGCGGCAGTACGAGAAGGCACTTGCAGCTTTTTAAGAAGGCTCTTCATATGTACCTTAACTGTCGATTCAGAAATAAACAGATGGTCTGCGATCTGCTTGTTACGATAACCTTTCGCAACTTCTTGAAGGATCTGCATTTCACGCTCAGTTAGTTGG
Organism: Vibrio sp. R78045; assembly: GCF_042466085.1. NCBI lineage: Bacteria > Pseudomonadati > Pseudomonadota > Gammaproteobacteria > Vibrionales > Vibrionaceae > Vibrio > Vibrio sp. R78045. Next base: position 1,722,968 of record NZ_JAXHBS010000013.1, on the reverse strand, counting down.
TCGAAGATGTCGTTACGGCTCTCAGCATCATTTAAGTAGCGAGATACAACACTGCTGTAGGCTTTATCACCACTATGCGCTTGCTTAAGCAATTCAATGAGCTCATCTGGTTCAGTGTCTTTCAATAAGTAACCATCAGCGCCCGCTTTTACGATAGCTTCGATGTCTGCGGGGCTATCTGATACTGTTAGAATGACAATGTTAGCGCTAGAGCCATCAGTACGAAGTGCTTTCAAGGTATCTAACCCTGACATGCCCTTCATATTAAGATCAAGAAGGATCAAATCAGGTTCTTCTTCATGAGCTAGAGCAACTGCTTCAGTGCCGTTGCTCGCTTCTGCAATCACTTCGAATTCGTCTTCAAAGCTCAGTAATTGGCTTATACCTCTGCGCATCAATGGATGATCATCAACCAGCATTACTTTACAAATCGTCAACTTTAACTTCCTTCAAACTTTTATATTTCAATATGACTGTACAGCCTTCACCTTGAGCTGCTTCAATCGATAAGTCGCCATTCAGTCTTGCCGCACGCTCCTGCATAATGCTCATCCCATAGTGGTTCATTTTGGAACTACTTGAGTCAAAGCCGTCTCCATTATCTTTAATCACGACTAACACTTCACCGCCCTCATCGATACAGCATACATCTATCAAGTCAGCATTGGCGTGTTTTATGGCGTTTATTGTTGCTTCACGAATCAACTGAAGCAAATGAACCTGACTATGAGCATCAAGTTCAATGGATGAAAGATTATTGTTTAGGTTAATCTTCGCATCCGTTCTTTCACTGAGTTGTTCAAGCATGGTACTCAAAGCATCTCCAAAGTTACCCTCTTTTATCGTTAACCTGAACGTAGTGAGCAACTCTCTTAATTGAGTATAAGCACCTGCAATACCATTACCGATCTCTGACGCTATTTGTTCAGACTGCTCGCGGTGCTTTTGTTCGGGTAGTTTACCAATAACACGCTTCAATAGCGTCACTTGGATCTTTAAATACGATAATGATTGAGCCAAGGAATCGTGTAGCTCACGAGCGATCGTCGCCCGTTCTTCCATAATAATCAGTTGCTCAGCTTTCTTTTGAGCTCGATTATAATAGATAGCTCTCGATAACAGTTGAATAAAGCTCTCAATCAATGCCTTAGTAGAATGCCCATGATGATACGAGCAATAGAGATAACCGAGAATAAGTTCGTTATCATCAAGCTTCATTTCGAACTTTTCATGGTCTTGAGTCGAGTCATATCCCTCGTCCATGACCAATGAGCGACCTGAATTATCAACAATCTCTAGCCTCAATGATTCAATGCCCTCAAGGCTAACTAGGTGCTGCAAAATCGCTCTAAAATTTTCTGGGGCGATACGCGTAACGGTCAACTCTTGTGAAGAATTATAAAGCGCCTGCAACGATTGGTTAGCGTTTTGCAGTTCTATTGTTTTCGCGTCAACAACATCCTCAAGATTTCGATAAAGAGCACCTAAATCCTTGGCCATAGAGTTAAAGGTTTTGGTCAAAATACCCAGTTCGTTGTTACTCGTAATGTTTAACTGAACCTCAAAGTCTCGGTTTTTGATTCTCTGACTTGCTCGAACCAACGCGTGTAAAGGTTTAACAACTTGTTTACGAACAAAATGAACAACAAAAAGAGATATGACCAGAATGCCACCTAGACCGATTCCCCCAGCCCACGCCAATTTTATCAATTTGTATTCTGAGTACTCTTGTAACTTGTAAACAAAGCCATCAATTTCGGCAACAAAATTTTCAACTAAAACTAAATAATGTTTTCTGTCTTCACTATTCAATACCCGCTTAAGCTCATGCCAACGACCAATAATTAAATAATAGTCTTCCGTTATGTCTGTTGGTACATCCCAGCTAACCAATTCAGCCATTGAAGGCGAATACAAAGATTTTTCAAATTCATGAATGTGAGAATCGTAATCAACTGATTCTATTTGAATATCATGCGCTAAACGGTAGCTCTGCATACGCATAGAGCCTGCCACGTTGACTGCTTCTGCATCGTTGAGACTAGACGCCAATGTGAAGATTGCAAAACCTGTAGTAGCAACCGAAAGAAGCAATATAAATAGCAGAGATTTCGCTATTGTACTTGTTACAGATGAAACCGGTTTAATAAGCAAAAGCAATGTCCTAGGTAAAGATTAGTGGCTAGCGGAAACCTATTGTCACACATCAAAAAACAGAGCTCCATTCAATATGTGACCAAACGCTTCGTAATTTATTGATCTAAGACAATATAGGATCCCATTTAGCCCTTAAGGGGTATTTATACAAATATTTCTAAAACTACACTACTTGTGAGGATAAATGACAAGATATTAACAAAACAATGATCTACAATTACAACATCTTAGCAACATTAGCAGGCAATCAGTGGTAGACCTATCGAAACGCCGCCTATTTTCTAGGCGAAAAGTAGATTCAAGCCAGATTCGTTTGCCTTGGATAAAAAGCCTAGAAAGCTTCGCAGATGATTGTACACGTTGTGGTAAATGCATCGAAAGTTGCGAGAGTCACATCATCATTGTTGGCGACGGTGGTTTTCCTACTGTCGACTTTTCTAAAGACGAATGCACGTTTTGTTATCAGTGTGCTGACGTTTGTCCTGAACCCATTTTCAAGCCCAAGGAAGAGACGCCTTGGCTGGCTAAAGCAAATATCTCTGATAAATGCTTAGCCCAACAAAATGTTGAATGCCGAAGCTGTGGTGACATGTGTGAACCTATGGCCATTCAATTTCAACTTAGAGCAGGCAGTGTTGCTCTACCAAAAATCGAGTTAAATGAGTGTAACGGTTGTGGAGCTTGCGTAGCAGTTTGCCCTACTTCAGCTATCCTTGTGAGTAATGCATAAAACAAAAATAACGAGAGCAATTTATGGCACTAAATGAAGTGCATATATCAAGTTTAGTCGTGCATGTGAGCCCGGAGCACCTAAACGAGATCAAAGCTGAAATCGAACAATTCGACAACGCCGAGATTTTCGGAGACAGCCCTGAAGGCAAGATCATCGTGGTCCTAGAAACCGAAAACCAAGGTTTTGTAACGGATACCATCGAAGCAATAAATAACATTAAGAACGTTTTAGGGACAGCTTTGGTTTACCACCAAATCGAAACTGAACTCGACGAAACGGATTTAGAAACTGGAAGCAATAATTCTCAACTTGAGGGTGAAGTATGAAAATGACAAGACGCGCGTTTGTGAAAGCAAACGCAGCTGCATCAGCGGCAGCCGTTGCAGGTGTAACACTACCAGCAACAGCAACCAATCTGATTGCTAGCTCTGATCAAACAAAAATCACGTGGGATAAAGCGCCTTGTCGTTTTTGTGGTACAGGCTGTTCAGTACTAGTAGGTACTCAAAACGGCAAAGTAGTCGCAACTCAAGGCGACCCAGAAGCACCTGTAAACAAAGGCCTTAACTGTATTAAAGGCTACTTCCTTTCAAAAATCATGTACGGTAAAGATCGTCTTGAAACTCCTCTTCTACGTATGAAAGACGGTGAATTCCATAAGGATGGTGATTTCACACCAGTATCTTGGGACAAAGCGTTCGACGTAATGGCTGAGAAATGGAAAGCTTCTCTGAAAAAGAACGGCCCTACGGGTGTTGGTATGTTCGGTTCAGGTCAATGGACAGTAATGGAAGGCTACGCAGCCGTTAAGATGATGAAAGCGGGTTTCCGTTCAAACAACATCGATCCAAACGCTCGTCACTGTATGGCTTCAGCGGTTGGTGCATTCATGCGTACTTTCGGTATTGATGAGCCAATGGGTTGTTATGATGACTTTGAGCACGCAGACGCATTTGTACTGTGGGGTTCAAACATGGCAGAAATGCACCCAGTACTATGGACTCGTATTACAGACCGCCGTCTAAGCCACCCACACGTTAAAGTAAACGTACTGTCTACTTACTACCACCGTTCTTTCGAGCTTGCAGACACAGGTTACATCTTCGAACCTCAATCAGATCTTGCGATTGCTAACTTTATCGCAAACTACATCATTCAAAACGATGCAGTAAATTGGGATTTCGTAAATAAGCACACGAACTTCAAGCAAGCAACAACAGACATCGGTTACGGCCTTCGTGATGACGATCCTCTACAGAAAGCAGCAGCAAACCCTAACTCAGGTGCCATGACTGCAATCACTTTCGAAGAGTACAAAGCTTCTGTTGCTGAATACACAGTTGAAAAAGCCTCTGAAATGTCAGGCGTCTCTCAAGAAGATCTGATCAAGCTGGCTAAGCAATATGCCGATCCAAACATCAAAGTAATGTCACTTTGGACTATGGGTATGAACCAACATACTCGCGGCGTTTGGATGAACAGCCTTGTGTACAACATCCACCTTCTTACAGGTAAGATTTCTACTCCAGGTAACAGCCCATTCTCACTTACTGGCCAACCATCTGCGTGTGGTACAGCTCGTGAAGTTGGTACGTTCTCTCACCGTCTGCCCGCAGATATGGTGGTTGCTAACCCTAAACACCGTAAGATTGCAGAAGACATCTGGAAACTTCCAGAAGGTACTATCCCACCGAAACCAGGGGCTCACGCTGTTGTTCAAGACCGTATGCTTAAAGACGGTAAGATCAACGCGTACTGGGTAATGTGTAACAACAACATGCAAGCGGGTCCAAACATCAACACTGAGCGTCTGCCAGGTTACCGCAACCCAGACAACTTCATTGTATGTTCTGACCCATACCCGACAGCAACAGCTCAAGCGGCTGACCTTATTCTTCCTACAGCGATGTGGATCGAGAAAGAAGGTGCTTACGGTAACGCAGAGCGTCGTACACAAGCATGGTACCAACAAGTTAAAACCGTAGGTGAAGCTAAATCTGATCTATGGCAAATCATGGAATTCTCAAAACGCTTCACTGTCGAAGAAGTTTGGGGCGAAGAGCTTCTAGCTAAAGCACCTGAGCACCGTGGTAAAACGATGTATGACGTGCTTTACAAAAACGGCAACGTTGATGCGTTCCCATTGTCTGAAGCTCAAGAGCTTAACGACGACGCACAAGCTCAAGGTTTCTATGTTCAAAAAGGTCTATTCGAAGAATATGCTGCCTTTGGTCGAGGTCACGGTCACGATTTAGCACCATACGATCGCTACCATCAAGTTCGAGGTCTACGTTGGCCTGTTGTTGACGGTAAAGAAACACTATGGCGCTTTAAAGAAGGTTCAGATCCATACGCGAAGAAAGGTTCTGATTGGGACTTCTACGGTAAGCCAGATGGTAAAGCACTGATCATCAACGCACCATACGAAGCACCACCTGAAGTACCAAACGATGAATACGACATGTGGCTATGTACAGGTCGTGTTCTAGAGCACTGGCATACAGGTACTATGACTCGTCGTGTACCAGAACTTTACAAAGCAGTACCGGATGCGCTTTGTTACATCCACCCTGCTGATGCAAAAGCTCGTGGCCTGCGCCGTGGTGATGAAGTTCTTATCGAAAACAAACGTGGCGAAGTACGCGTTCGTGTTGAAACTCGTGGTCGTAACCGTCCACCACAAGGCTTGGTTTTCGTACCATTCTTTGATGCAAGAATTCTGATCAACAAGTTGATCTTGGATGCAACGGATCCTCTGTCTAAACAGACGGATTACAAGAAGTGTCCAGTTAAGATCACTAAGGTTTCTTAAGCGCCAATTGCTTTCGGAACCTAGATACAAGATCTAACGTATTTAATATTGCGACTACTTTTTTCATCACTTTTTGTAGGAAGTAGTCCACTCAAAGAATTAGCCTTTAGGCGGAGAAATTAACCATGAAAAAACTGATTACTGCCCTACTATCAGCTGGTCTTTTGCTAGCTGGTGCAGCTCAAGCTGAGCTTGATAATCCAGGCGGCATTGGTGGCGTAGAGTCTCTACGTGGCGCAAGTGAACTTGAAGCAACTCGCGCAGCGGATGACTTCAAAAAGTTCCCTCGTGACCAAGTGTTAGAGAGCGACTACGTATACCAACCACCTCTAGTACCTCATACTATTCGTAGCTATGAAGTTTCTCTGAACGCGAACAAGTGTCTTTCTTGCCACAGTTGGAAAAACGCAAAAGAAATGGGTGCGACTAAAGTAAGTGTAACTCACTACATGAACCGTGAAGATGCGGTACTTGCAGACGTATCACCTCGTCGTTACTTCTGTCTACAGTGTCACGTACCTCAAGCTAATGCTAAACCATTGGTAGAGAACGAGTTCAAACCTGTAGATTCACTGCGTTAATCGTAGCCGGACGGTAAGAGAGGCTATACATGATAAAATTACTTAAAGCGTTTTGGAAAAGACTGGCGACGCCAAGTAAAGCAGCGGTAGGCGTTGTTTTATTCTTGGGTTTCTCGGGTGGTCTTTTATTCTGGGGTGCATTCAACACCGGTATGGAGGCAACGAACACGGAAGAGTTCTGTTCTGGTTGTCACGCACCAATTGTTGCTGAGATCCAAGAAACGATCCACTACTCCAACCGCTCGGGTGTTCGTGCTATCTGTTCAGATTGTCACGTACCTCACGAGTGGACAGATAAAATTGTTCGTAAGGTTCAAGCATCTAAAGAATTGTATGCACACTTTATTGCGAAAACCATCAACACTGAAGAGAAGTTCAAAGAGCGTCGTGCTCATCTAGCTGAACGCGAGTGGGCTCGATTGAAAAAGAACGATTCACTTGAGTGTCGTAATTGTCACCAGTTTGATTACATGGATTTCTCAGAACAGAGCCCTCGTAGTGCCAAACAACACTCGACTGCGCTAGCTTCTGGCGAAAAAACATGTGTAGACTGTCACAAAGGTATCGCACATAAACTACCAGACATGCACGGCGTTGAAGGCTGGCAATAAGGAGCGATTGAATGAGTACTTTAGAGAGCGTAATTTGGCATATCCTAGGTTACAGTGCTATGCCAGTTATCATTCTTGGTGGCTTTGCAGGTGTTGCAGCCGTATCTCTTTGGATTTTATCTATGGGTAAAGACAAAGAAATCGATTAGAAATCGAGATTACACCAACTTCTTCCAGTTATTTCTGATATGAGTTGATACGAAAAGCCACTGATTATTTCAGTGGCTTTTTTATTATCTGACGTTGAATGTCTTTATTATTGAATGTGACTTAACACCCTAAGCTTCTTTTTCTGGCGCTTCTTTCTCTGCGGTCTCTTTATCAACCTTCTCTTTATCGACAATCGGCAGAACCTGTTTTACATAGTTGCCTGGTGCTTTGCCTATCACCGGGTGAAGTTCTGAGCCTTGCTTGAAAGGTTCGATTTTTTCGTCAGTTTCAAAGCCCTGTAGCCACAGATCCCAGTGTGTCCACCACGAACCTTCGTTGTGATTTGCATTGTTCAGCCATTCATCCGCAGAATCATCAAGATTGTCGTTCAGCCAGTAGCCGTATTTCTTTTTGTCTGGATGGTTAACAATGCCAGCGATATGACCAGACTCACCCAGAACAAAGGTTTTGTTGCCACCAGTGTTCAATGCTCCGCGATAAGTGCCCTGCCACAAAGCAATATGGTCTTCTTTGGCCGAGATGAAGTAGCTTGGTATTTTGATCTTATTCAGATCAATCCAAACTCCACCCACTTTGACGCCTTTATCCTGAACCAGTTTGTTTTCAAGGTAGAGATCTCGCAGCAAGAAGTTATGACATTTCGCAGCCACGTTAGTGCTATCACTGTTCCAATACAACAAGTCAAATTCCATCGGGCTGCTACCTTTGAGGTAATTATCGATGTAGTAATTCCAGTACAAGCTGTTTTCTCGAAGCAGACTGAATGTCACGCTCAACGAGCGGCCATCCATGTACCCTTTTGCATCATTCTGCTTCTCAACCGCGTTGATTATCGTTTCATTGATGTACGCCCCAACCTCACCCGGTTGAGAGAAATCTAATAAAGTCGTAAAGAAAGTTGCCGTTTTGATGCGCTTCTTCATTCGGTTGGCAGCGTAGTAAGCAACAGTCGAAGCCAGCACCGTACCACCAATGCAGTAGCCAGCTGCGTTAATATGCTCTTTGCCCGTGATGTCTTCAATCGCAGTAACGGCTTTAACAACACCTTCTGTTACATAATCGCCAAATTTCTGGTCTTTTTGTGCTTCACCCGGGTTGCGCCAAGACATCATGAATACGCTATGCCCTTGCTCAAGCAACCAACGTACCATCGAATTCTTTTCACGAAGGTCGAGAATATAGTACTTATTAATAAAAGGAGGAACGATCAATAAAGGTGTCGCATTCACCTGTGGTGTCTTCGGATAATACTGAATTAGCTCAAAAAGTTCGTTTTGGAAGACGACATCGCCCTCTGTATTCGCAACATCACCCCCCACTCGGAAGGCATTATTGTTGGTCATACGAATCTTAAGTATATCAGCACTCGCTTCGACATCGGCTTGCAACTGTTCTAATCCATCGAGAAGATTCTGACCATTTCGCTCAAGCGTCAGTTTCATTAACTCTGGGTTAGGCGCGATAAAGTTGCTTGGCGACAATGCATTGATTGCCTGACGCGAAAAGAAAGCCACACGCTCTTTGGTTTTCTCATCAATGCCTTCAATAGAATTGATGGTGTCAATATAGCTCTTGCTGAATAGTAAATACGACTGTTTGATAAAGCTGTAAAACGGATCGTTTTTCCATGCCTCATCGATAAAACGTTTGTCACCACGGTCTTCGGTGATGACACTTTCGGTGTTGCCCATCAACGCAGTATTTTGCCATATTTTTAACTGCTGCTCCCACCATTGAGCTTGAAGCTGAAGTAGAGCGGCGGGTTGGTTAGCGGCTTGCTCAAAAATTTTCGATGCATCTTCAAAATTCAGTTCTTGCATCGCTTTATTCAGAGGAGATTGCGCGGCTTCCTTGTTTTGTTCAAAATTTTCCCACCATTGCTGGTTCGTTTGTTGAAGCTTAACAAGGTAGTCCGAAAAGAAGTGTTGAAACATAACATGACTCCAATAATCGGAAAATCGCCACCGTGCTGTACAGACCAATCTGTAGTAGCTCGATGGCGACTGGTTTTATGCTGGCGTAACTGTTTTCAAGTTATCTGTTGTTAGTGTTTCAACATCTTCTTTGAACTCTTTTGCTGCAGCTTGCAGTTTTGAGCTATCGCTCATCATTTGTTGAGACAATTGAGTAAGTGCCGTTAGTTGCTGGCCGTTAAAAGCGGTGAGGCTATTTACATCTTTGATTTCACTAACTGCTTTCATTTGTGCAAGACCCATATCGGTATAAGTCTGCAACGCATTCATTTGAAGTTCAGTCATTGTTTGAACGTTCTTTGCCACCAACTTATTGAATTTCAAGTACGGTTCGAACTGCTTTTCAGTTTGGTCTGTAATTGTTTTAAAAATATCCGTGTACATAAGTAACTCCTGATGAATACATAGTTTAATGAATTTTTGCGTATCTCATTTCAATAAAGGCTCATCGTTGGCTATGCTAACGATGTTTGAAAAATAACCTCGTTAAATTGCTAAGCTTGCCATTGATATATCAGGTTCTAACCTTCAATACCTTTAAGCAAAACAGCGGTTCCCATTCCTCCACCTACACAGAGTGAAGCAATGCCATAAGTTGTCTTTCGAGCAAGCATCTCATGGATAAGTGAAACAATAATTCGATTCCCAGATGCCCCTAGAGGGTGACCAAGCGCGATTGCGCCACCATTGACATTCACCTTAGATTTGAAGGCTTCTAGCGGTAAATCGTGTTGCTCTGAAAGCTGATACATCACACCAAGAGCTTGTGCAGCAAAAGCTTCATTTAATTCAAAAAGGTCGACTTCTTCGAGCGTCAAATCCGCTTTGTCTAGCGCTTTTGAAACAGCTTCAACCGGACCTAATCCCATGATTTTTGGGTCTAATCCAGATTGTGCGTAGCTGCCTAGTTCTACTAGTGGTGTCAGGCCATATTTCGCGACTGCAGATTCAGACGCTAAGATAATCGCACTCGCACCATCATTAATGCCTGATGCATTACCTGCGGTTACCGTTCCTTCACGGTCAAAAGCTGGGCGCAGCTTTTGCAAACCTTCAAATGTTGCATCTGACTTGGGGTACTCGTCAGTATCAAAGGTGACGGTTTGTCTGCGTTGTTTGACTCCTACAGGCACGATTTGCTGATCAAATTTTCCCGCTTCTATTGCTGATACTGCTTTCTGTTGGCTTTCTAATGCGTAGTTATCTTGAGCAAGGCGTGAAATGTTCAAAGTATTGGCGATGTTTTCAGCCGTCATGCCCATATGGTAGTGATTAAACGCGTCGGTTAGGCCATCGCCAACCAACAGATCTTTCACCGAGATATCACCCATTTTATGCCCGTTACGAATGCTAGCTGGCACAACAAAAGGAATTTGAGACATCACTTCAACACCTGCAGCAACAACAATCTCTGCGTCTTGCGCCCTAATGTGCGCCGCCGCATCCATTACAGATTTCATACCACTGCCGCAGATCATGTTGACGCCATATGCTGGTGTTTCTTCGGGAAGCCCTGCATAGATGGAAGCCTGGCGCGCAACCCCCATACCTTGACCTGCCGAAATCACGTTACCAACTATCACTTCATCAATCGCATTTAACGGAAGGTCCGTCGCCTCAAGTGCACCTTTAATCACCACCCCGGCCAACTCACCCGCAGATACGTTTTTTAGCGCCCCTGTGAACGAGCCTATGGGTGTACGCTTTGCTGCAACAATGAATACTTTTTCCATCATTTCATCTCCTCAGTTCATCCATTAGTGCATGTACAAGCCGCCGTTGACAGACAGTGTTTCACCTGTAATGTACGCACCAGATTCACTGGCTAAAAAACCGACTGCATCTGCGATTTCAGTAGGCATCGCTAGGCGTCTCATTGGGATTTGGTTTTTAATTGAATCAAGCACTTCTGGCTTCATTTGTTCAACCATCGGGGTTGCTGTATAACCTGGGGCAATCACGTTTACTGTTACTCCACTACGAGCACCTTCCGCAGCCAAAGCTTTAGAGAAACCAATCATTCCAGCTTTCGCTGCAGAGTAATTGGTTTGTCCAAATTGCCCTTTCAGGCCATTCACTGATGAAATATTAATCACTCGACAATTGCCCTTTTCGCACATAGGTGCAAACAGAGGTTGAGTCACATTAAAAAGGCTGTTGAGATTAGTCTCAATCACGTCTTTCCAAGCATCGGCATCCATCTTATTAAAGACACTGTCACGTGTAATACCCGCATTGTTGACCAATACATCGACTGTGCCTTCTTCTTCTAACAACTTGCTTAAGCTCAACGCACATTCAGCAGTGTTGGTCACATCTAATTCAAACAATCTCACTTGTTCTTCAGTAAATTGCTTTTCATTAAACCAATCCAATGCACATTGATGATTTCCTGTAAAATATGTCGCGATCACACGATATCCGTCTACAACTAATTTAGAGGAAATTTCTGAGCCGATGCCGCCCTTTGACCCTGTAATTAAAGCAAGCTTTTTCATTAATAGTTCCATCCCTTAAAAGCAATTAAATAACAATGAAGTTAATAAGATAATTTTCTATTCGATAATTAAAATTTCTTTCTCTTTAATTAAACACTACAGGTCAAAGTCAAAACGTATTATTACAAAATTTAATTATTTTAATCTTATCGCTAAAAATATGACCTGCCTCACAAGTATTATGAAACAACTCGCTTACATGAAATTATCCAACCCATTAATTTAAAAGAGATTTTTCATAATAAGAAATATAAAAAAGCAGTAACTTATTGTTTATTAAAAAAACAATTATCAAACAATTCAAGAAAAAAGGAAGAACGAGAAAACCAAGCAGTATTTGAGTGATAATCATGGGAAATAATTACCACCTAATCATTATAATTTATTTACCATACATCAAATAAAATTTCATATATAACTAGAGTCTTAACTATAAATATTATAAATAGGTAATAAAAAGCCCACTCTGATAGAGAGTGGGCTTGTATTTTATATTTTCATAACCAAAGATTATAAAATAAAAATATATGAATTATTAATACATCAAACAATAATGACAAATCGGGTTTTACTTGGTAAATATTTCATCTGTATTTACATCAAGATAAATTTTATTTTCAAGAGAGAGACCACCGCAATAAATAAAATAGACGTCTCGGTCAATGTACCTTACAGACTTAACCCAACCACCTAGCTCTTCAAAGTCACTTGGATCGCATTCTCCTTCAAAGATCAACTTAGCTACCGTGCTTCGAAATTTCTCGCGATGTAGCTTCAGATCATCAGATTTAATCAAGTAAGAATCCAAAATCTCTTTCCTTTCTTGATCAGAAATAATCACTTCGTCATTAGACAGCCCAGACATTAAAATCCATTCTGCAATCTGAGGCCCGCCCTCTTTTAGAACAATGTAATCTGAAATTCTGGCCCATTCACCTTGTTTCTCAAGTACCTCAACTTTTTCACCTTTATAGAGGTAATCCGTTATCAAACCATCAATTTCCGGTTGTTCTAGTACTTCAAGTTTTCTGTCTAGAACGTAAAACTCTGTCTGATCTGGCTCAGGTTTAAGGTCCACTATAGGTACTAGATCAGATTCAGATTGTTGAGCCACATCTTCAATTGGCTCTTCGGTTTTTTCTGGTGGTGTTGAGTCTTTTTTCATAACGAGGAAATAGTAAGCTGCACCTCCTCCGCCCAACATTAGTAATATAAGTGAAGCGATCAGCGCTTTTTTCATCAAATCCACCAGCTCTTCCGTTTTAGGTATACCTCAGTGTACATCAACTCCAGTCACCACTCATCTATACTCTCTATAGTGAACATAGTAAGTAGAGGAAAGTCATGAGTTTTCGGATTAAGCTTCTAATGGTCAGTATATCTTTAAGCACAAATGTAGTTTCAGCACACCATTGTGACCAAGAAACTTGGCGAACCCTTTTGAATCGTCAAATCTCAACTGAAGATCGTTACAATCAATACACTAAAGAATTTAATCAAGCCCTCTCTAGTTATGAATCACAAACCTTACTCTCAAAACATTTCACGGAAAAGCAGGTCATTGAGCTTTGGGTAAAGTACGAAGATAGATTTAATGTGCAGCTCAAAAATCATATGAATACCGCTTATCAAGTATCTGAAGCATTACTAAAACAGGCATACGTCGTCTCTACTGAATTGGATGAAACTCAATCTTTGGTAAGTTCGTGGCAGTCTATGGCCAAGCATTGCGAACGCTCAAAGTTACCCCGACAAACTGAGAGTGCATCGTTACATGTGGTAGGTTCACAATCCCTTGCAAGAGATATAAACACGCTAAGTGGTAAGTTTCGTCAGCTATCTTCCCGATACCATAACGAAGCGACTATGATCGATGCCGCACGCCATGACAAAGTTTCAAGTGGAGATGGGTTGTAGTGAAACACTGTTTATATATCAACGTCTGCAGTTCTAAGTTAGCGCTTTAAGCATTCAGATAAATAGTAAATCAACGCCTTATCAATAAGTTGTAAACATATTGTTTTAACTATCAACAATAAAGTTCAATTTACGACCAATACAAGCGCTTATGTGAGATATTCATCACAAAATACATTTACAAACGCCAGAAAATTGTTATCATGAAACTTCATATAACTTAATAACAAGAAACATTTTGGCTAGGTAATATGCAAAAAACTATGGCTTTCAACTGCTTGAGTAACACGGAAGGAACTGCAGAGATAAGAGGTAAACTTTTATCTGTCGCTAAACACATGGAAGAGTTCGGTTCAGTAAGTGAGCTAGAGCTATGTAAGATATTTGGAGAGACAATTTGGAATGATGGTGTAGATTATCATTCACATGCTTTTTCATTCAGAATAAATATACAAACTGGGGATTGTTCAATCTCTAACTTTAAATATCACTAGTTTTGCACCTATTATATACGGAGTACCTTTAACGAGGTGCTCCGTTTTTTATTGCCCACGTGATTTCAGTTCGTAAATGGTCAGCAACGTTAAAGTTTCAATAACAAGCCATTTCGTTTTCAGCTCACTTCCACCGCTATGTAAATCTAACCTCTCAGGTCTATGCAAGCTTAATCGGCGTAAATGGGAAGCGGCGCGTTGCCCTTCACTTGCCTTATTGCAAGATGGGTATGTATGTCTTTTACGTTGGAGAGTCGTTGAAGTTTTCTGGTAAATGCCTCGTAAGCCATGAGGTTTGGGCTGACAACTTCTAATAGATAGTCATAAGCACCAGACACTACGTGACAACTTATCACTTCTTCCATGTCTACAATTGCACCCTCAAATTTATCAATCGAGACTTCTTGATGGTTGTTTAAACTTACTTCAACGAACACACTCATTGCAATACCAACGTGCTCTCGCGACAAGCTCACACGATAACCATCGATTATTCCTTTTTCTTCTAGTCTTTTGATACGCCTCGCGCACGGCGAAGCCGATAAACCAACCTCATCCGCCAGTTCAGCCGTCGTTAACCTGCCATCTTTTTGCAGCAACTCAAGAAGGTGTCTATCAATTCTATCCATTGTAAATGCCGATAATTAGCCAAATTCATCAATATTTACCTACATCTTAGCAGAAATCATCAAACCCAACTTAAATTCGAACGTAATTTGCCAACTAGAGGCACGAACTCTCCTCCATAATGAACCATCATCCACTTTCTGTGTTTACTATGAAGCTTGGTTATCTATCTATTACTGTCACTTTGCTCATCTGGGCGAGCTTTTTCCTTTCACTTAAAGGCGGCGCAAATTCAGAGCTAACACCAGCAGATATTGCACTGACCCGATTCCTCATTCCGGCATTGGTATTATTACCCTTAGTGTGGAAAGCGCGTTATGCAGTGGCAGCGGTGCCCAATCATTATTTAGTAGGCATGTTTGTGGGTAGTGGTTTGCCCTACTTACTCGTTGCGGGCACAGCCATGCAATTTGTACCTGTCTCACATGGTAGTGCTTTGGTTCCAGGTACGCTCCCTTTGTTCGTAACAGGGATTGCGGTGCTCTTTTTTAAGCAACCGCTTAGCCGACACCGTGTCGTTGGTTTGGGTCTTGTTTTACTCGGGATATTGTTGTTTCTAGGAAATAGCTTAAGCAGCTTTAACTTTGAATACACCAAAGGTCACTTGTTGTTTTTGTGTGGCAGCTTAATGTGGGCGACTTTTACCATCTCAGCACGTGTTGCCAATCTTAATGCGCTTGTGAGTGCGGGTTTCATTTCATTCTGTTCCATCTTGCTGTTGCTGGTCCTTATCCTTACAGGAACCCTCCCTAGCCATTTAATGAGTACACCAATTGCTCAATGGCCAGTCACAGAGCTTGCCGTGCATTCAGCGGTACAAGGCGTTGGTGCAGGTTTAATCGCTGCTTTCACTTATTTGTATGCTGTAAACACGTTAGGGGCAGAACGTTCAGCAGCATTTGGCAGTGCAACTCCGGCCATAGCAACTTTGTTGGCGATCCCACTGTTCAACGAGATTCCGGATATCATGACTTGGTTAGCACTTGGTTCAATTTGTATCGGTAGCTTGGTCGCGAGCAACATTTTCATGAGAAACGACCAGTCTATGCAGTATCAACCGCCAAGCCATAGCAAAGCCTGATGCTGCGTTCCAACCTAAATACAGTTACCCTAAACATCAATTTTAGGGCTTGTAGTACACAGATAAGCCTACAAACGTAGGCTTATCTAAAATCTCCTTTTTCTGAGCTCGCTTCTCCATTAAACTGTCCGACCTTTTTGCAGATCCAAGAGAACACCATGCAACGCGATTACACTTTAACTTGCTTAAACAACATGCCTCGTGAAGAACTAGAAGAATTTAGTTTAAGAATGATTCATCGCCTTGTCCCTGAAGATGCAATGACGGAATTATTTACGTTTGAGCAGGAAGAAGTGACCAGTGAAGAGCGTATGCAATCAGCAAAATTTGATGCGATGCTTCGAATGACCGCAATCGCGCTGAGTGAGGTCAACCTTGCATTTAGCGAGTCAGATAACTCACAACAGAACATCGAGCGAATGACCCGTCTACTACTTTGGCACTTTTATGCGATGTCGTTTAATCTTGAGCAAGCCATCAGCCTTGAAACTCACTGTGAAAAAGTCGAGAAGATTTTATTGAAAGCACCGACAGAAGCGTTTGGTTGGGTAAAAGAACTAACAGAGCTACTTCACTTCTACGCCAAAGTTAATGACGACAAAGAAAACGCATAGACTCGAATATATCTCAACCGAAGGCAGACAGAACTATACCGAAGGCAAGTAAAAACTTTGCTGAAATGAGTTCTCTGCCTTTGTTGTTTCTAACACACTGTGGTGTAGCATCAATATCGACTGAGCGATTTTAGTCCCAATACCCAACGATCCATTAGGTGCTTCCAACTCAATCTCATTGTGTATAACCACTTTCACCCGTTTTGAATCAGCTTCGAGACCAACATTCATCGATACCGGCGTCCCACTTGGGCTATGCCTTAATGCATTATCTAACAAATTCAAGATCAACCTCTCAAGTAGTTCACTGTCACCTACAGCCTTAGTCCCATCTGGTATCTCAATATTGAGCTGCACATTTTTCTGCAAGTATTGGCTTTGTATTGTCTCTAAGCACTCTCCCACCAACTCATTGATGTCAATTGAAGCATAATGATAAGTAGGCACGGGATTATCAAGCTTGGCACTATCTAACAGAGAATGCAGCTGTTGCGATAACTTGTTGCCGTTACGGTAAGCAACATCGATCAGTCGGTCCGATTGCGGATTTTGAATCTTCCACGTCTCTAAATAACCAAGCACACTCGAAAGTGGTGTTTTCAAATCGTGACTGAGCTGTAATAAGCTTTGTCTACGATGCGAGGATTGGTATTCAAGCTGCAAGAATTGTTGTTGAATGTGTTTCGCCATCAATTGATAAGAGCGTGCTATGGGCACTAATTCTGGTACTTGGTGTGTGAAATTAGGTTCTAACCTAAAGTCTTGTTCAGCTTGTTGCTGCAATTTATTGGTTACCACCTCTATTGGGTTCAACAAGCTGCGTTTCACTAACAGATACGCACCAATTGCAAAGCCCAAGATAGAAACCAGCACAAGCCCTGCTAGCGCGATATATGGCGTATCAACCTGGGAATTAGTAATTACAGTATGGCGATTACTTCCAATAACCACATACAAATAGCCGACAGTAGAACCAAGCTCTTCAATCGCCGCAACAGAAAAGACTTTAGGTGACTCGGGGTTAATCGGGTCCTCTCCCAAGATAGGATAAGCCCCTTCATTTAAAAACTGTTGGATAGGCGCTAAATCGATTTGGCTCGATAATTGGGTACCTTCAGGCGCAGCATGTGTGGTGATATTGCCCTGACTATCAAGAAAATAGATGTCGAAATCCGGACCTATCAACATTAAGGTGTGAAAGATTGATTTGAGCGCTTGAGGATTATAATCAGTGCCAATCATCAGTGGATTATCGTCACGCATATGCACCGCCAGATCTTTATGTAGGCTCTGCTTGGTTCTTTGTTCAATAGTCTCTTTTTGCCAATGATAAGTGTACGCAATGACCACACTCACCAGAAGAAACCATAGACTTGTAAACAGTACTAAGCGCGATTTAAAACTCATGATTCCTCCTTGTAAACTCTGGATATTCTTTCTTGTTCGTTAACCTAAACAAGCTTATTGAATGCTATGATTTTGACTCAAACTTATACCCAACGCCCCAAACGGTTTTGATAAAATCATCATCGCTATTAGGCGTGGCAAGTTTGGTTCTTAGGCGATTAACCGTACTACACACTGTGTGGTGATAACCGGAATGATGAGTATTCCAAACATAGTCAAGTAGCTCATCTTTACTGTATACGCGTCCCGGTCGTGTGGCTAAAAAATGAAGTAAGGTAAATTCTGTTGCAGTCAATGGGACATCTTGATTATTAAGTGAAACCTGATGGCGCTCTGGTTGAATAGTGAGGCCACCAAAGCTCATAACCAATTCTATGGTTGAAGTATCTTGAACCGTTGATTCAGCATGGCTTAAGCGACGCAGTACATTCCTAACTCGAGCTTGAAACTCCAGCACACTAAATGGTTTAGTGATGTAATCATCAACACCAGCTTCTAAACCCGACACCTTGTCTAGTTCCGAGTCTCTTGCCGTTAGCATCAATACAGGTGTCCAGTCCTCTTGTTGGCGCAGCAGGCGACAAAAATCGAGGCCATCACCGTCAGGTAAGCCTCGGTCAAGCACAATCAAATCAAACTGACCTCCTTTATACAACGCTTGAGCCTTTGCGATCAAATTAGCTCTGACCACATCATGACCTTGAAATTTAAGATGCATCTGCACCAGTTCTGCCAAGTCATCATCGTCTTCAACCAACAATATGTTTGCCATCAAATTTACCGCAGCACTATTCATGATCCCTGCTCTATTTGGATTTTGCCCACATAAAACTGACCGGAACAGAGCAGGAATTCTTTCATTGCACCTTCAAGTCAATTACTCAGTTCGAGTAATTGTGATTCTTGCGCCTGGGTTAAGGAAACGATGGTTGCCACTTAGTGCCGACGTCGTCAGGCCATCATCTTGGCTTATAATGCCTGCGTGGAAGCTCACTACATCCGTGTCATTTCTTGTGGTGTTAAAGCCTTCACCACCGCCGGCAGGTCCCGGAATGGTTGCAGCAAGCTCGTCGTTCAATTCAGTCCCCGAATCCCAAACATTCATGTTCATAACGAAGGTGTCACCCACGGCTAATGACTTAAGCGACAAACCGGATTCACCAACAAACGCATCATTGGTGTTAACCAACATTGAAGCCACAGAGAGGTAGTCTTCTTGGTTAGGTTCAACACGGATTGAAACAGTGTCGCTTTCACCAGAAAGAATCAAACCATTACCAGAGATGCCTTGATAAACGTTGGCGTCACTGTCACTGAGCGCAATCAACTGTGCATTGCTACCCCCTTCGGCTAAGTATTCAAGTTCGACCGAGGTACTTTGCCCTACTTCAAATAACTCGAAGCTATTATTGTGAGTCAGCACCGCAAGTGGAGACATAGGTTGATTTGGCGTGAGGTTAGTGACACTTACATCATATCGGTAGTAATCGTCGTCATCGTCCGGACAGCCAGCTAAGACGGCGACAGATGCAGCGATAAACAAAATTCTAGCTTTCATAGATCCCCCTTACTTCACAACAATAGTGATGGTTGCGACAGGGTTTAACCAACGATGACTACTGCTATCGAGGTCACTGATACCACCCGCCGCATCACTATCACCAATGTTACCCGGATGAATATGAACCTTAGCGTTTGACACCGCAGTTTCTACACCAGTACCACCAGCACCAAAGGTAATAAATGGAGGGTTTGGCATACTGCCTGCCAATTCATCGTTCGCTTCAGTACCCGCATCATAACCGTTGAGCGTTGCTTTGTAAGTGCCAGCTTGAGTTGGGATCTTCCAGCTATCTAAACCCACAAAACCATCATTAGTCGGTAATAGCATTGCGCCTAGCGACAGGTAAGCTAAGTTGCCAGTATCAATATCAAATGTCGTTGCAACACCTGGATCAAGAATACCTGTTGCAGGGTCCTCAACCACTACACCACCCGCATTAGCAATTAAGCTAGATAGGCCTGAAATAGCGCCGCCTTCTGCCATAGCTTCTAATTCCGAAGAAGCCGTTTCACCCGTTCTAAACATGAACAAGCTAGAGTCATGAGCTGCTGCCAAGATAGGCGTAAAGTAGATCCCTTTCGTGGCATTGGTAACGGTCACCTCAAGCTGTGCCGCCTGAACTTGACTTGTTCCAAGCGCCAACATAGCCGAGCTGATCACTAAGCTGATTTGAGTACGTTTATTCATTTTGATTCCATCCTTTATCGAGTCCTATCGTTGCCAACAAAACGAATAACAGCGGTACACCGTTACCTTTGCCAGAACGAACTGTTGTGTTGTTGACTCTAAGAATGACGTTCAAATCTATCAGCAACTTCATTGAATTCTCATAAAACTATCACAAGTTTCTTCAAACTTCTTACTATGCAGAAAGTCAGGCATAAGAGACTGATATGTATATAGAAAATCTCGTTATAAAAATGAGAATTACATAAGGAGTCATGCTTCAAGAATAGCGCAGACCAAACGCAAAAAGGCCCAGTCGATATACCGACTGGGCCTTTCTGTGATGTACAAAGCTTCTCTCAGGAAAGCTCTATTCGCTTCCAACTGAGCTCGCCGAACAACACCACTTTAGAATGCGTAGTTTGCGTCAACAAGTTCGCTTACTTCAACTTTGCTTACTTCTGCGCGAGCTTCAAGCCACTGCGCTACTTGCAGTTGCTCTGCTTCTGTCACTGAATGGTAGCGCTCAATAGAACATAAGAAACCTTCGAACAGCTCTAAACCACCGCCACCAAAGCACAGGCCAATGCTATCAATGAAATCGATAAATTCATCGATGAACACATCGTATTGGTCAAAATCAGCAATCGAAGTCGTGCAGCTTACTTCAAAACCTAAAATAGCGAACTCACCTAGGTATAACTTCTTGCGTAGGCGACGATTTTTGTTTTCGATTTTATCTAATTTCATAACTGTCTCTCTTTTCGTTTAATAGAGCATTTATACACAGTTCCTAGCTAATCCCCAAGAGTTTTGTATTACACAATAGCCTTAACGGCAAAAATCGTGCTACAGAAACAAAACCTTAATCAAAACTATAAAAACTTGTCACTTAACTGCTTCACGATTGGTCACACATTGACCCAAGTTATTAACTCATTCGTTGATAGCTGGGTTACTCATGAATAACAAACAATAAAGTCAGCCAACAGGAAGCAGTAGCGATGAGCAAGGAAACATTTAATAGCACTCGTTTCAACAAGAGCAAAAACAAACCTTTCGAAGAAGTATTAGACGCCAACCTATCAAGAAGAAACGTATTGAAAGGCGGTTTGGGTATCAGCGCAATGACAGCCTTTGGTGCATTTGGACTTTCCGGGTGTAACTCTTCTAGTCCAAATGCTTCTGTCGGTAATGGTTCAGGCGCCTCAAGTGCTGTACTGAACTTTGATTCGATTCCGGGTTCACTTACCGATGCGGTTTCCGTTCCACAAGGGTATGTTGCACAAGTTTTAGTTCCATGGGGAACACCTCTAAACGCACAGGGCAGCTCATGGAAAGATGACGGCAGTAATACGAGCACCGATCAGCTCAATGCGCTAGGCATGCATCACGATGGTATGCACTTTTTCCCGCTAGACGACAGTGATACTGATGGCTTGCTATGTATTAACCACGAGTACATAGATACTTCCGCACTGCACCCCAGCGGCCCGACGATTGTGGGGGGTGTTCGCACTATCGTCGATGAAGTTCGTAAAGAAATTAACGCTCATGGTGTATCTGTCGTACGAATTCAACTTGAAGACAATATGTGGACACTGGTCGATAATGATCCACTCAACCGTCGTTATACTGGTGCAACGGTCATGGACCTATCGGGACCTGTTGCGAACACAGAGTTGACCGTAACCCGCTTCTCACAAGATGGCAGCCAAGCTCGCGGTACACTAAACAACTGTGGAAATGGTTTTACTCCTTGGGGCACTTATCTAACGTGTGAAGAAAACTGGCCAGGGTACTTTGTGAATACTGGCATTCGAACTGAAGAACAAAACCGTATTGGTATCGATGATCAAAACACACGTTACTTATGGGAAACTTTGGCAGGTAATGCAGAAGAACGTTTGGATGAATTTACTCGATTTGACGTAGAACCGACCGGCACAAGTTCAATTGACGATTACCGTAATGAAGCAAATGGTCACGGTTATATTGTTGAAATTGACCCATATACGCAAAACTCTCGTGCCAAAAAGCGTACTGCCCTAGGTCGTTTCCGTCATGAAGGTTGTACTTTTGGTAAGCTTGAAGAAGGTCAACCAGTGGTGTTCTACTCTGGTCACGACTCTCGCTTTGAGTACCTATATAAGTTTGAATCAACAGCCAACTGGGACCCAGCAGATGCAAACCCTTCAAATCGCTTGACAGCTGGTGATAAATACATGGATGAAGGTACGTTGTACGTGGCGCGCTTCAACGAAGACAGCACCGGTACTTGGCTGCCGCTAACACTAGAAAGTACCACTGTTTCTGGAGGTACACTGGCGGACAACTTTAACTCGTTAGCAGAAATAATCCTAAACACGGCAGGTGCCGCCGACCTTGTTGGAGCCACTCCAATGGATCGTCCGGAGTGGTGTACAGTAGACCCATACACTGGTTCTGTATATCTAACGTTAACCAACAACACTTCTCGTACCGATGAAACAAACGCAGCAAACCCACGTTTGAACAACAAATTTGGTCATGTGATTCGTTGGGATGAGAGTGAAGCTGCATCAGACTTTACATGGGATATTTTTGTGTTCGGTTCACCAGCCAATGGTGATGCCGACACTAACCGTTCAAGTTTGACTGACATGAACCAATTTGCGAGTCCGGACGGCTTAGCGTTTGATCCCCGCGGTATTTTGTGGATTCAAACCGATAACGGTGCAGACGAAGTTACGTCTTATACTAATGATCAAATGCTCGCAGTCGTACCATCAAAGCTGACAGATGAAAATGGCACTCAAGAAGTGGTTGGTGCCGATAATCAAGCAGAGCTCAAGCGCTTCTTTGTTGGCCCTAACGGTTGTGAAGTAACAGGCTTTACCATCAGCCCAGATTATAAGTCATTATTTGTAAACATTCAGCACCCTGGCAACTGGCCATACAGCACCGATGCAGCAGAAGAAACTCCATCAGGAGTTTCAGTTCGCCCAAGAGCATCTACCGTTGTGATTCGTCGTGAAGACGGCGGTGAAATCGCGGTTTAATAAGCAAATCTAGCTAAGATCAGTAACCTTACTGTTATCTAGCTTCTATTCGCTAGCTAAATCAAATCAAAAAGAGCGATAAGGCTAAATACCCTATCGCTCTTTTTATATTCTATGAGCTAGCTAACCCGTTGAGCATCGTTAGCTAACCAGAATTAGCTCACAAACAACCACACGCCAACGCCCATCATTAACGTACCAGCAATACGGTTCATCAACTTAACGTTATCGGCTTTACCCAGCATATGTTTTAGGCTCTTACCACCTGTCGCATACAAGGTCATGCAGACAAATTCAGAAACGAGAATAATAGAAACAAGAATAAACAACTGAGGCGCCAAATCGACATTACTATTAATGAAAGGAGGCAGTAATGAAATCATGAACGCCCAACCTTTCGGGTTGGCAATTGCTGTCACGAAACCTTGTACCACAAGGTCCCAATCATTGTTCACTTCAGTTGTTTGATTATCAGTACTGATCGCCAACTTGCCTCTTGAACGCCACATCTGAACACCCAAATAGAACAAGTAGCTTGCACCCACAAATTTGAAGGCCGTAAATAACCATGGATAATTAAGCATAATAGAAGCAATACCCAGTACCGCTGCGACAGAAACCACAGCGACACCGGCCAGTTCACCGATCATCATCCATAATGTACGTTTGTAACCAATGCTCATACCCAATGTCAAAGCTAAGGTCATACACATCCCAGGCGTAATTGATACGAAGAAAAACGTGGGAATAAAAGCCCAAAGTAGTGCGCTATCCATATTATTACCTATCGACTTATTTTTATTTAATGGTTCTTGTTTCTTGATCGGGCTTGAAATGAAGCGAGGTTGAAACGAAGTAGTAATGACAATAAACAATCTTACTAAAAATACAAACGAAAAGAGCCACATAACAGTGGCTCTATTCAACACCAACCGTAATTACTTACGACGGTTTTTAATTCGCTTCATCATAGTCAAACGACGCTCAGCACTTGCTTGATCTTGAGGCTCTTCGCTCGCGTTGTTCTTGCGACCCTGACGGTTTTTGTAAGCCGATTTTGTGTTCAACTTCTCAATGTAAGCATCACGTTTCTTCGGTTCATAACCTGGTTGTTCGACACGGCGAATACGTTGTTGAATAAGTGTTTCAACTTGAACAACAGTCAACTCTTCTTCGCGGTTAACGAAAGAGATTGCATGACCTTGTTTACCAGCGCGGCCTGTACGACCAATACGGTGAACGTAATCTTCCGCTAGGAAAGGCATGTCGTAATTAATTACGTGTGGCAAGTCTTCAATATCAAGGCCGCGGGCTGCAACATCGGTTGCTACCATTACACGAGCTCTGCCTTCTTTAAAGTCATCTAATGCACGACGACGAGCACTTTGCGCTTTATCACCGTGGCAAAGAACCGCTTTGATACCATCTAACTTAAGTTCTTTAACTACGTCATTCGCTGTTTCTTTGTAGTTCACAAACACAAGTACTTGGCGCCAGTTTTTACGACCAATCAGTTCAGAAAGCAGTTCTGTTTTACGTTCTTGATCCACTGGATAAACCACGTGGCCCACCGTGGCGGCCGTTGAGTTTTCACGTTCAACACTGATGCGCTTTGGTTTACGTAGAATATCAACTGAAAGTTGGTTTAACTGAGTTGATGTTGTTGCCGAGAACATCATGATTTGTGGAGACGTTTCTACATCCAACATGATCTTACGAACGGCATTGATGAAGCCCATATCGAGGATTCGGTCAGCTTCATCAAACACTAGGAACTCTAGATTAGCAATCGACACGTTACCCGCTTCTAAGTGCTCTTCTAAACGGCCTGGTGTTGCAACCAGAATATCAACACCCAGTTCTAATTGACGAACCTGTGAAGACATTTTGTTACCACCATAAACCGCAGCAACGCTTAGTTCAGTGTATTTCACGTAGTCTTTAATGTTTTGAGCGATCTGTGCAGCAAGCTCACGAGTTGGCGCTAGAATAAGTCCACGAGCCGTGCCACGAGAGGCTTTTTTATCACTGTTCAATAGATGCTGAATAACAGGCAATGAGAATGCCGCTGTTTTACCCGTACCGGTTTGAGCAGTAGCAAAAATATCATGGCCTTTACGAGCCATTGGAATCGCTTTTTGTTGAATTGGAGTGAGTTTTTCATAACCACACTCAGTCAACGCTTTGACTAATTCAGGAGCAAAACCTTGAGAAGAAAATGACATTGTTACGGGTTCCTTAAGCAGACAGCCTACATTCTTATTTCAGCCGAGCACTATAAAGTAATTAGAGTGATTTATCTCACATTTATCGTGATATAACGCAAACTTTCTCATTTAATCGGGTGTTTACCTCACCATCCGCGAAGCAAACACCAGAATCATCATTCCAAACAGGATAATTGGGCTATTTGATACCACACAACTTGAGTAGAATCTGCTCGAGATCACCCCAAGGCATTAACTGCGAATCGATCACTTCCAGTCGGGATTCAAAGCCATCAAGGGAAATTTCATTCACTGATACTACTTGATTCGCGACGTTAAACGCATAGCAGCCTTGATTAGTATTCACGACAGCTTTTACACGCTCAGCCGTCAGATCCGACAGCATTGAGAACAGCGCATCGAAATCAAATTTATGCTCTGCACCAAACAGCCAGCCACAGCTAAAGTAACCCTGCCCTTTATTCTCTTTGCGGATGAAAGCTTCACCGGGAGGAAGTTGGAATTGTGGCTCTTGTTCAGCGTGATCGTGATGGTGAGCTTCAATATGAGATGAAGCACTGCCGTATACTCTTTCAATATCCAACACTTCCAATGGCACTTCACCATCGTGAATTAGCTTATGGAAGACTTTCGCTGGCGTTTGATCCGTCACCCAATCATTGAACACATCGATGTCTTCAGAATGAACAAGGTCAACTTTAGTACCAAGAATCACATCTGCACTGCCCAGTTGATCATTGAAATTCTGATTCGAGGTGTATTTTTCATTGGATAGGTTTCGTGGGTCAACCAAGCCAAGCGTCGCTTTTAAATCAACATAAGGTGTGTATTGCTCTGAAGTTAGCGTCGCAATAACCTGTTTAGGGTGACCAAGCCCTGTAGGCTCAATCAATAAACGATCTGGCTTTTGGCGCAATAAAGCATTAATGCCCACCGACATAGGCACGCCCGCAGTACAACACATGCAGCCACCCGGCACTTCTTTAATCAAAGCGCCTTGATCTGTCATCAATGCGCCATCAATACCGATTTCCCCGAACTCATTAACCAGAACAGCCCAGCTTTCATTTTCAGGTTTATTTTTTAGCAGGTTCAAAATAGCGGTTGTCTTACCAACACCCAGAAAACCCGTGATTATGTTTGTAGGAACTTTTTTGGTCATATCAGTCCTCCTTTTTTAGGGAGTATATACTCAATTCACGAAAAGTTGACCCCAATCGCTTGTTTATACTGAGAATGATTTATAGAGGAATGATAATTAATAGAATGGCAAGGGATAAGCAGGAGAGATTAAAAGCGGGAATGGATGATCCAGACGAACTAAAGGCGTACTTCATCAGTACGCCTCACCCTCGTTACTCAATCGTGAGTTCGCGAATCAGGAAGCCTTAAATATCGACCTGAACAATTAACGAGGAACTAAAACTTTATTTCTGAATCCATCCAAATTGTGTGTAAAACCTCACTTCTCCTTGCGGTTTGTTATGTTGCTTTACGATTTAACTATGGTTCATTTTTGGGGATATTCAAGCCACCGCCAGATAATCGATCAAAATTGTGACGGTGATACCACTATTACCCATAGATTCCATAAATGGAATGAACGCACTCCATAAATGAAATTCAACTTTTCATCTTTATTACTATAGGATATGAATAGGAAGCGTATAATTCATAACACCCCCGCCTTATCGACACAGGAACCTAACCTCAATGACCAGAAGAGAGAAAATTAAGCAGTCCTTACTCGCAAAAATGCCAAGGGATGCTATCAACCAATTTCTCTCTAGAGACAAAACACCCGCTTCTGTCCTCTTTCTTTCTTGTATCGTTGGCGTGCTTGCTGGGGTTGTTGGCACCTATTTCGAAGTAGCCGTTCATTTCATTTCAGAAACTCGTACCGATTGGCTAAAAGATGAAATTACCAATTTTGTTCCTCTTTGGTTAGCCGCTTTTATTATCAGTGCAGCATTCGCTTTTATTGGATATTTCCTTGTACATCGCTTTGCTCCAGAAGCCGCAGGTTCAGGTATACCTGAAATTGAAGGTGCTATGGACGGAATGCGTCCTGTTCGATGGTGGCGAGTATTGCCAGTCAAATTCTTTGGAGGTATGGGAGCACTAGGTTCAGGTATGGTTTTAGGCCGTGAAGGGCCGACTGTTCAAATGGGCGGCAGTATTGGTCGTATGGTAACTGATATTTTTCGCGTCAAAGATGATGATACTCGACACTCGCTGCTTGCTTCAGGAGCGGCTGGTGGTTTAGCTGCAGCATTCAATGCGCCACTAGCGGGAATCATGTTCGTCGTCGAAGAGATGAGACCCCAATTCCGCTACTCGCTCATTTCGATCAAAGCAGTGATCATCTCTGCTATTTCAGCCAATATTGTTTTTCGTTCCATCAATGGACAATCGGCCGTTATCACGATGCCTCAATATCAACCACCGGAATTAAATGCGCTTTGGTTGTTCTTGTTATTAGGCGTATTGTTCGGTTTGTTTGGCGTAATTTTCAATAAACTGATCACGCTGTCGCAAGACTTATTTGTTGCGATACACAAAAATGACCGCAAACGCTATTTAATAACCGGCACCCTGCTTGGTGGCTGCTTTGGCTTGTTACTGCTTTACATACCTGAATTAACAGGCGGTGGTATTGGTATCATCCCGAATATCACTAATGGTGGTTACAGTGCAAACGTACTGCTGCTGATCTTTTTAGGACGTGTTATCACCACCCTACTTTGCTTCGGTTCAGGTGCTCCGGGCGGCATCTTTGCACCGATGCTCGCACTAGGTACACTCTTTGGTTACGCCTTTGGGCTTACTACAGCAGCATTCTTCCCAGAACTGAATATTGAACCGGGTATGTTTGCGATTGCAGGTATGGGAGCTTTGTTTGCTGCTACGGTACGAGCACCCATTACAGGTATACTATTGGTTATTGAAATGACCAATAACTACTATCTTATTCTACCGTTGATCATCACTTGCTTAGGGGCAGTTATCATTGCTCAAATGCTAGGTGGGCAGCCAATTTACAGTCAATTACTTAACCGTACGCTGAAAAACGAGAAGCTCAGACAGCAAGATCTCCCACAGCAAGATGAAGCACGTTAGCGACATTGTATGCATTACATCTCTGTGATAGGTCAGTACAAAAAGTTAGCTAATTACAAATAACTCAAGAAATAAAGCACACTTTCCCCGTGCTTAATGTCCCGATTCCGCATCAAAATCAAAAAAGCAAACGTTAAACTTGCTATCATCCACTCAAAATTATTTGAGTGCTCTTAACATCTATTGATGGCATAACTGAACGTTCTAGCTAGAACAGACATTCGATAATTCACTCAAATACTATAAATACCTCACATTCTATAAATTATTAAGTTGGAGCAAGTCGTTGAACTGGAGAAGATTAACCCAGGTAAAAAATGTGCCGCCATCTCAGGCGTCTTTAGCACTTGGAGTAATTGGACTAGGACAAGCATGGGCTTTATATGTCCCAGGCATTGGTGAAATCATTCGCCCTTACCTAGCTTCATTTGGCGCACTATTATTGCTGCCCGTTTTATTTCGTTACCTAACGAGTTTAAACACTTTCTTAAATGATATACGCCATCCCTTAAGTGGTAGTTTGATGGCACCAATGAGCATGGCGCTTCTTATCCTGTGTGATTATTTAGCCGAGATCTCTGCAGTCATTGCTTACCCCGTCTGGTTCTGCGCGTTGTTGTTGCACTTTACAATGATGGTATTGTTCTTTAGTTTCCAGATCATCAATTTCAAAATGTCGAACATTGTACCAAGTTGGTTTCTGTATCCGGTGGGCTTGATAAGCAGTTCGTTAGCGGGCACACAATTTGGACACACCGTCTTTTCAGAAACACTTGCAGCCACTTGTATTGGCATCTATTTTCTTATGCTGCCAGTGGTATTGTACCGCTTAGTATTCGAAGGAAATCTACCCCGGCGAGCAAGGCCAACACTGGCCATTATGGCGGCTCCGGTGAACCTGTCTTTAGCCGCTTACTTGGTAAATTTCGACAATCCAGACCCGATTCTTACTGGCGCGTTGGCAGGCATTGCTATCACGATGACTTTACTCATTTACTTATGCTACATCCGATTAATGCGCCTAAAGTTCCAGCCTTCGATTGCTGCCGTCACCTTCCCTTCCGTTATCAGCGCGATAGCTATGCACCGCCTAACTACGTTTTTCGGCGCTGAATATCCACAATGGTATTGGCTGCATAAATTCGGTTTCTTTGAACTGACCATCGCAACCATCTTAGTGATTTGGGTTGCAGGCGGTTACGTGAAAATGTACTGGCCAGAGTTTTTTGATGCTGAATATATGTCTAAGAAGATCAAGCGCCTTTAAAGCTAAACCAAGTAAAATACGGAGCGCGTATCACCACGGATACTCGCACCGTAAGCACATGAGAAACTTATATGCTGGCTATTGGCTAGTTGGTGTTAGATGTTATGCTCCAACCAATAACGTCAATAACCTGTTTACCTTATTAATCGATCAATGCACCCTCTTCGTCAAAGAATGGGTAAGGTCCATCGCTATCATCAATGTAACTGATATGAGAAACGACTGTCCGACCTTTTACCGTTAGCAATTGAATCGCTTTTGGTTCCAGCGAAAATGACGAACATGCGTTCGGATCTAAATCGAGTGTGACTGAATGACTGTGAGATGGCCCAACCCAAACTGGAATTGAATTCCAAACGGCAGTAATCGGTCGATGTAGATGACCTGCGCAGATACCAGTCACATTGCCATATCTTTTAAGGACATCATATAATTCATCACTGTTTTGCAAATTCTGGACATCCATGTGATTAAGGCCAACTTCCATAGGGGGATGATGGATAAATAACATCGCTGGCTTAGTTGAATTTTTAGTCAAAACAGAATCAAGCCACTCCAGTGTTTCTGTTGTTAAATAACCATATGGCTTGCCAATTACAGATGAGTCCAGTCCTACTAATATCAATTCATCTTTCTCGGCCACAAAATTGCAATATTGCGGATGATCAAAGGATACAAGATTCGATAACCCATCACGTAAATTATGCCTATCATCATGATTTCCAGGAATAACATGCAATGGCATTTCAAACTCTGCGAGAGCCTTATTGATCAATTGATACTCTTCAAGCACTCCGAAATCACCCAAGTCTCCCGTCACCACGACACAATCAGGTTTTGGATGTAAAGCATTGATATGATTGACGGCATCATACAAACATTTCAACGTATCGACTTTCTTATAGGCGCTCTTGCCACCCTGCTTGATATGCAGGTCTGTCAGTTGTGCAATTAACATAGTATTACTTCTTTAAAGGAATTAGCCGCTCGGGGGCGAACGAGATAGCGACAACTTGACCAAGTTGATAATCAACTCGAGCAAAACAATCAACCATCAGAGTTCTGTTTTTCTGTAAGCCCGACAACGTTACGCGCGTGCGGTCGCCAAGAAATACCGTACTAATAACCGTTGCAGTTAGTGCACTGTTTTCATCAGTTACTTGCGTTAGTAAAATATCTTCAGGCCTTAACATTACACTGATTTCTTTATTAGTAGAGACCTGTGAGAGCACTTGATCAGACAAAGTAATCTGTTTACCTGTATCCAACATCAGTTGTCCATCACCCACACTCCCTTCGAGTCGGTTCATTTGACCAATAAAATCGGCAACAAAGTTGTTAACTGGCTTCAAATAGATATCTTTTGCTGAACCAATTTGCGCAATTTCCCCATGGTCTA
Organism: Vibrio sp. R78045; assembly: GCF_042466085.1. Lineage (NCBI taxonomy): Bacteria > Pseudomonadati > Pseudomonadota > Gammaproteobacteria > Vibrionales > Vibrionaceae > Vibrio > Vibrio sp. R78045. Next base: position 1,692,007 of record NZ_JAXHBS010000013.1, on the reverse strand, counting down.
AAACCGCAATGCGATCCCCCATAGCCATTGCCTCTTCTTGATCATGAGTGACATATACCGCTGTAATACCGAGTTTTTTTAAGAGATTTCGGATATCACCACGTAACCTTTGTTTCAGCAGAGCATCTAATGCAGATAACGGTTCATCAAGTAAAAGAACATCAGGTTCTGTGATAATTGCTCTTGCTAAAGCGACGCGCTGACGCTGGCCTCCTGAAAGCTGATGGACATTTCGACTCGCATATTTTTCTAAGTCGAACATGCTAAGCATCTCTTTTAGCTTTCTGGTTATCTCAGACGGAGCGACTCCACGAACCTTAAGCCCATACGCAATGTTTTCGCTAACATTCATATTCGGGAATAGAGCATAAGACTGAAACACCACCCCAACTTTACGCTGTTCGATTGGCAAACACGTAACATCATGATCACCAAACTCAATCGTGCCGCCATTTTCATCCGCAAACTCTAGGCCTGCAATCATACGCAACGTAGTTGTCTTTCCGCATCCTGATGGGCCAAGCAAAACTAAGATTTCGCCCGCCTCAATTTTGAGATTTGTCGGCTTTAACGCCAAGGTTCCATCTGGGAATGTCTTCGTAATATTATTTAGCGAAATTTCCACGCCATTTTGTTGCTCTAACATATTGATTTTTATCTTAATTATTTACCACTGGTTTCTTGTTCAATGCTTGAGCCAAGACCAATAGAGGGAGAATTAAACAAAGGAAAATAAGTGTGTACGCTGAACTTATCTCAAGTCGCATAGAAGCATATGAATCAGCAAGTCCAACAGGCAGCGTTTTCGTCAATGGTGTGTGTAGCATCCACGTCAGGTTAAACTCGCCAATAGACAAAGTGAGTGTCATCAACATACCAGCGACAATACCAGCCTTGCAGTTGGGTACAATCACATCAAAAAATCGCTGCCAAAAAGTCGCTCCAAGACTTGCCGCTCCTTCCTCAAGAACACGGAAGTTAATACTCTGCAAAATTGATAGAACAGACTTAACCATGAAAGGCAGTGTGAAAATCACATGACCAACGAGAATAAACATCCAACTTGATCGGAAGTCAGTAAACCCTCCATACGCTAGAATCAAACCTAACGAAATAGCCATTCCCGGAATTGCAATGGGGAGTGTAAGTAGCTCGTCAAAAATAGAAGCCCATCGACTTTTACTTTTCGCCAATACGTAAGCACACGGTACACCTATGACAACATTGATTAACGTGGTTGCAATGGCTATTTGTAGGGTTAACCAAATCGTATCTGAATACAGTGCCCATACTTGTTCAACCCAACGAAAGGTAAACCCACTTTTAACACCAACAAAATAGTTATTTGTGAGACCAGCAACTACCGACATAAACACTGGCACAATTAAGAATGCACATACCGTCAATGTGAAAAACAGCTGCATGTAAAAGTATTTATCTTTTTTCATTATTATCCCCCCATCGCTGCAGATGCGTTGCCATGACGCTTAGCAAACGCCAAACAAAACCAAGTCACTAGGCCGAGAATCAAACTCAGTGCAGCTGCCATTGCGAAATTGGCATTGAGCGTAAATTCGGTATATATCGTCATAGGAAGAACGTTGATATTAGTCGCCAACGTAAACGCGGTACCAAATGCACCCATAGATGTAGCAAAACAAATCGAACCCGAAGAGATTAGGCCAGGGGTTAGCGCCGGAAGCGTCACGTCTTTAAAGATCTGCCAACGATTTGCACCTAGGGATCGACCGGCTTCAAGTAGATTGTGATCGAGCTTTTCCGCCGTTCCCATTACGGTCAATACAACCCGTGGAATAGAAAAATATAAATAACCCAAAAACAGCCCTGCCATCGTATAAGCAAACATCCAACGTTCACCCGTCAGCATCAAGCCAAGCTGAGCGAAAAGCCCCTGCCGCCCTGAAAGCATGATGACAAAAAAACCAATAACAACACCAGGGAAAGCCAATGGGAAGCTCAGCATTGCAACCAAGACCTGCTTACCTTTAAAGTCATAGCGAGTTAAAAACAATCCTGAGATGGTCGCTATCGCTAAACTAACCAGAGTTACTAAAACAGACAGTCCAACTGTCGAAATCAAACTTTTTAAATAGATAGGTCTAGTTAAAATATGCCAGTAACTTATAGCACCGCCATCTATTAGCGAAACCTTGATTAACTGCACGACTGGCAATAGAAAAAATGCACAGCTAACGGTGATGGCTGGCAAAATCAGAAATAAGGAAATATGATCATTTTTCATAGAGATATTGGCGGGTGTAACCCCGCCATCCAACATTTTAATAGGCTATTAGTTCACTTCTCGAATATACATATCCGCAAATGTAGATTGATTTTCAGACATTTTTGCGAAATCAACAGAGCCTACTCGTTCGTACTCAGAAGCTGGGAGGAACTTACTTTGCGCCTCTTCGCTCATCACACCATCAATTACTGGGCGTAAGTAGGCTTCTGCCCATAATCGTTGACCTTTATCTGACAAGACAAAGTCTAAAATCTTCTGAGCATTCTCTGAATTCGGAGCATTCTTCACTTTACTCATTACATAAGGAACAGCAATTGAGCCTTCCTTAGGAATAACAAAGGCAGCATTAGTAAAGTCATTGTATTTGGCACGATACGCATTGAAGTCATAATCGATTAAGATTGGAATCTCTCCAGAAATCACACGAGCGTAAGAGGTTTGTCTAGGAACTATTGGGCGGTTATTCGCCAACTTCTTGAAATACTCGATTGCAGGGGCAAAATTATCAATACTCCCTCCCATGGCTTCATTCACTGCGACCGCACTCGCGTAGCCAACAAAGGCACTCGTTGGGTCTAAGTATCCCACCATCCCACGATATTCAGGTTTTAAAAGGTCTTCCCAACTTGTCGGTACGTCAGCACCATCAAGTGCGTCTACGTTTACAAAAAATCCAATAGTACCGGAATGAATGGCAAACCAATGTCCTTGTGGGTCTTTCATGCCTTCGGGTATCTGGTCCCAATTCTTTGGTTTATAAGCGCTTACAACACCTTGCTCTGTCGCATTAATACCGAAAGAAACACCGTAATAAACCACGTCAGCAACTGGGCTATTCTTTTCCGCAACCAGTTGGGATAAGGACTGACCTGAGTTCTTGTTGTCCATAGGAACTCGTATTCCTAGCTCTTTATTGATCAACTGAAGTTGCCCACCCCAGTTCGCCCATTCTGGTGGACAGTTGTAACAAATAGCATTGGATGCCTGAGCCTGAAAAGCGACGCCAGCAAAGCCAATGAGTAAGCTAGTTAGTTTTCTCATTTTTGATAACTTTCCAGCTTGTAATAAATGATGTTGTGCCATTGCGTTCTCCAACAAATCGTCCGTTAACTAAATTGGGTGGTTACCGGAACCGCACCAAGCGATCCCTTCATTTGTAGTTCATATTTCAGCGAAAATTCACGCTGGGCGATTGAGCCTACTTTCGCATTAAACAAAATATCGACAGCCATTTTCCCCATATCGAAATGTGGGATAGCAACCGTCGCCAAGCTAGGACAAACCAACTGCCCAAGCCCCATACCATCGAAGCCCACGACCGAAACATCTTGCGGGATTCGTCTACCTATACTCCTAAGTGCGTTCATTGTTTTAAGCGCCAGTAAATCATTGCTGCAGAACCACGCTGTAGGGGCAAAATCCCCATTGAATAGCGTCATCTCAGAATCAGTGAATGGGATAAGCTTGTTTTGGTCTACTTCAAGAAGCTGGCTCAATTCGACACCGCTCTCACGTAGGCCTTGCTTAAACCCCTCATATCGTTTTTTCGCACGGTCGGATGAAGCAAAGTGACCAGTAATCATCCCTATCTCTGTATGCCCATATTCAAAAACTTTCTTTGCGACGTCCTTACCTGCTTGATAGTTATCAACGTAAACGCAAGGCTCATTTTCAGTAGATTGGTTGTGCAACAAACAGTAAGGAAACTTAAAGCTCCGCAGTAATTCGAGAGCCGCATTATCCGAAGCGTTAGCTATCGTCAAGATCACTCCTTCAACCCTTTGACGAATAAAATCAACCGCAGCTTGTTGCTCTTGTTCATTGTCATACTGGGTGTCTAAAACTAAAGTTGAGTAACCAAAATGTCTCGCCCGTTCCTGAATACCCGCAACAACTTCTGAAAAGACAGGGTTAAGGAGACTCGGAATCAGTACACCAATCGTCGGATTTTTGTTGAGCTCAAGAGCCTGTGACTTTCTCTCAATTCGATATCCTGTCGTCTCAATCACTCGCTTAATCTTGTTAGCTGTCGTCAAAGCCACTGATTGTGGTCGATTAACAAATCGAGATACCGTTGCTGGAGAAACTCCCGCAAGATCTGCCACATCCTTGATGTTCAATCTCTTTCCTTAACCTGTGCCGTAAGTTGATGAACGAAAGACTAGATGAAGGGTATGACAGTTTTATTAATGAAATCAGCAAAATTAACACTTTTAGCAAACGTTAATTACACGTTCAGAACATATAGAACCACGTTATCAAATGAAATAAATTCGTTTCATACGATAATGCAAGTTTTCTAGTTATCCCTGAGAGAGAAAAATATTTATGTGAGAGGTTATAACAGGGTCGGAAATAGGCGTTCGATTAACGACCGCTTTTTTAACGGGGGGATTTAAGCTAAGTGGACGGCGTAATTTAGCGATACAGAAAATGTAAAATAAGAAAAGTACATACATGTAAAAAAGGCCTCACAATGTGAGGCCTTTGAATAGGCAAGGTGTTAATAGTTCAGGCGAGTGTTAGTAGATCAGGCGAGAACGATTAGAAGTTAGCGTGAGGGCCAAAAACTTCGTAGTGGACGCGAGAGCGGTCTACTTTAAGTGCATCTAACTGTTCTACGATATTCTTCATGAAGCCAACAGGGCCACAGATGTAGAAATCGCTCTCTTCAAAGCCTTTAGTGTCAGAGATAGATGCTAGATCCATTTGACCTTGATGTGTGTTTTCACATGCAGACTCGTCTTTGTTCATGTACCACGTTTTCGCTTCCCAACCTTTGTCGGCAACAATGTCTTTTACGCGAGTAGTGAACGAGTGCTGATCTACATTCTCACAAGCGTGAAGGTAGAGTACTGGCTCGTTTTTCTCTTTAGTGTTTAGGAACTCAAGCATGGACTGCATTGGCGTAACACCAACACCTGCAGAGATAAGCGTTACCGGTTTGCTGCGTTCTTGATAAATGAAGTCACCAGCTGGCGCGTAAAGGCTAACTTCATCACCAACAGCAACCGTGTCGTGTAGGTGGTTGGACACCACACCTTGCGTTTCTTGACCTTGGCCTTCACGCTTCACAGAGATACGGTAGTATTTTCCGTTTGGCTTATCAGACAGTGAGTATTGACGAATCTCGCTGTATTGAGAACCTTCAGGTTTCACTTCGATACCGATGTATTGACCTGGTGTGTAGTCTAAAACTTCACCGCCATCTTTTGGCTGAAGGATAAAGCTTGTTACAAGTGCTGATTCTTCAATCTTATCTGCAATCACAAACGCACGTGCTGCTTCCCAGCCACCTACAGCTTGCTTACGCTGCAAGTAAAGTTCAGCTTCACGATCGATGAATACTTGCGCTAAGAATAGGTAAGCGGCTGTCCATGCTTCTTCCACTTCTGGAGTAAATGCGTCAGCAGCTAATTCACGTAATGTTTCAATCAGGTGTAAACCAACAATTTGGTAATGCTCTGGTTGAATGTTAAAGCTGGTGTGCTTCTGAGCAATGCGTTCAACCGCTGTTGTAAGAGCTGCTAGGTTTTCAATGTTCTTTGCATAAGCCGCGATAGCTTCAAACAGTGCTACGCCTTGGCGACCTGTTCTTTGGTGAGTCATATTGAAGATATCTTTCAACTCAGGGTTATGCGTGAACATACGTTGATAAAAATGCTGAGTTAAAGCAGGGCCTGCACTCTCAAGTAGAGGAATAGTAGATTTGATGATTTCGATATGTGCATTGTTAAGCATGAATTTACTCCGAACACTGAGCCTTATGACCTATATGTCATTTTGACTACTGAAAATTTAAGAATGACTTATCGATTTTCTGAAACGTTAGTTATTTTTAGAAACCGAGTTATTTTGACTCACTTTTGTTTCAAAAAATCGAGGAACCTGATTAATGCAGCCTGATTGATTGAGATCAAGAATAGTCTTTTCAATCAGCGTTATAATACGTATTCCACGACTGTCATAGCACAATCAGTGCCAAGTTTATCAATCCCCGTCATTACTGGTTTCATTCTCAAAATTCATCTTATAAAAATGTCAAAAAGACCTTTTTTTTAAGTCTATAAGACTCTATTATGTAGATAAACACACACAGTTAGAGTTTTTTATGCAAGATATCTCCGCATCTACCCTCATGGAAATGACCATTGGCCTCGCGAGTGGTGTGAACGATCAAGATCGTTTTAATCGCCTTATCGATGCCATTCGTAAAACCATAACGTGTGATTGTGTCGCGCTTTTAAGCCTTCAAGGCGACACTTTAGTCCCTATTGCAATGCAAGGGCTTAGTCGAGATACATTCGGTCGTCGCTTTATCATTTCAGAACACCCGCGTTTTGAAGAAATCTGCGCGTCTCGCTCTCCTGTTCGTTTCGATGCCGACAGTTCCCTACCCGATCCTTTCGATGGTCTGCTGATAGACCATGATGGCGATCTGCCAATGCACGCTTGCATGGGCTTGCCTTTGCTATTTGGCGATAAGCTACTGGGAATTCTGACGCTAGACAGCCTGAAACCCGATGTTTTCGCAAATATTCCGGCTCGTAACCTAGAAGTTCTAGCTGCTATTGCGGCTTCAAGCATGCAGATGGCATTAACCTTCTCTCAGCTTGAGCATCAAGCAAAACAGTCTAAACAGCTATTAGAAGAACTAAACGTTGAAGCGTGGGAACGCGACGGCGGCGAGTTGATTGGCAACAGTGACACTATGGTCGCGCTTAAAAATGATATCGCTGTTGTAGCGCCTTCTGAATTCAACATCCTGATTCACGGTGATACGGGGGTGGGTAAAGAATTAGTAGCTCGCACCCTGCACCATCAATCACAGCGCAAACGTAAACCACTAGTTTATGTTAACTGTGCTGCGATCCCTGAAAACTTGGTAGAAAGTGAACTGTTTGGTCATGTACGTGGCGCCTTTACCGGCGCAGATAAAAACCGTTTGGGCAAATTTGCTTTAGCAGATGGCGGCACCCTGTTTCTTGATGAAATTGGTGAATTACCATTGGCCGCGCAAAGCAAGCTGCTGCGAGCACTGCAAAACAACGAGATCCAACCTGTTGGCCAAGACAACATCCAAACCATCGATGTTCGTGTTCTGGCTGCAACCAACCGAGACTTAAAGCAAGAAGTTGAAGACGGCCGATTCAGAGCCGATTTATACCATCGTTTGAGCGTGTACCCTATCGCGGTGCCTGCTCTAAAAGATCGTGATGACGACATCAGCTTGCTAGCGGGTTTTTTCTTAGAACAAGCGCGTCGTAAGCTTGGTATCAACCAAGTTAAGTTCCGTTCTGATGTTCTGGTATTCCTAAACCGTTACGGTTGGCCAGGTAACGTTCGTGAGCTTGAACACGTTATCAGCCGTTCAGCACTTAAAGCATTGGCGCGCAGCACAAATAAAAACCTAGTTACGATTACAAAAGAAGACTGTGGGCCTCTAGACCAAGATCAGCCCATCGCGACAACACAAGTAAAGAATACGCCTTTATCAACACCAACCATCGATCTTTCAGCCGGTTTACGTGGTGCAACAGACGATTTCCAACGCAGCATCATTACTGAAGTGTTAGAAGATGCCAATTTTAACTGGGCACAAGCGGGACGAGTTCTAAAAACAGACCGTGCAAACCTAACTCGGCTTTCTAAGCGTTTAGGACTAAATGTGGCTAAGTCTCACACGATCGAACGGACAAAATAGATATTAGCGGTTTGTTGCGAGCATCTGACAAAACTTGTGTATATAATGCTGCAAATTGTAACGCTAATTTTAAATATGTAGAGAGAGTTATGAAGTTTATCCGTTGGTTTTTAGGTCGTGTCATCTTGCTATTGAATTTTGTTTTCAGCCCTCGTGGTGTGAAACGTTCTCAAGAAGAGCAAAGCAAAGTGAATGAGCAAGCAAAAACGCACACGTTATACCAGTTCGAAGCGTGCCCATTTTGCGTAAAAGTGCGCCGCGCGATGAAACGTCAATCGGTTCAGTTTGAACTTCGCGATGCAAAAAACAATGAACAACACCGTGCAGAGCTAGAAGCTGGCGGCGGTCGAGTGAAAGTACCTTGCCTACGTATTGAGAAAGACGGCAAAACTGAGTGGATGTACGAGTCTTCAGACATCGTCTCTTACTTAGAAAAACAATTCGCATAAGCTCACAAGCATAGCGAAAGTCAGATACAAAAAAATCCCTCGAATGTGAAGGATTTTTTATTTCTGTTATTTAAGCCTAGTCGAGACAAATCAAACCAATTGAGTAGCGGCAGCTCAAAAGGTTACTTTGCCACAATCAGCATTAACTCGACACGGCGGTTACACGCTTTGCCTTGTGCTGAAGCATTAGTACATGCTGGTACATACTCGCCAAAACCACGGGTATAGATTGAGCGGCTTGAAACGTAGTGACTTTCCAATCGAGCTTTCACTTCTTTTGCGCGCTGCTCTGACAGAGGATCATTGATTCGATCTGTGCCCGTGTTATCGGTGTGCCCTTCAATCACAACATCGATATCTTGGCGTTGAGAAAGGTAGCTACCTAATGTGTCTAACCATTGGTTGTAAGCAGGTTCAGGAAATGCTGAGCCTGTTTTAAAGTTCACATGCTGTTCAAGCTTTACCATCACATGGTTACCCGGCAGAACTTCAAAATCGATACGGTTTTGTCTAAGGAAAACTTCTAGCGGATCATTGGTTGATACGCCGCGACCATAGTTGGTTGTGATAGTGGTTTGTTGACGAGCGTTGTTTTGGATCGCATAACCACGATTACTCGCTAAAGATGTCGTTTGAACCACACCCCATTCAGGATGCATCAAGTCGTAATCAGTTTGTGGCGCGGTTTCTAGCAGATCGCCACCTAACATACCCGTTGGTAACGTCGTTTCACACCCTGCCAAAGCTATGCTTAACATTATCGCTAAATATCTCATTACTTCACCAACCATTCATGCAGATAAACCATTCACTAATGTCTATATCGGCACCAAGAAAAAAACTTTAGACAAAAACTTTAGACGAAAAAAACACATCCAAAAAAAGTGCTTTTGATCACAGTTAACCGTCAACTAGCCTGTCATCACCCGCTAGTTCGAACTGTTTGCATTTATTTACCTTATAATTGTTTTCCAATTCTTACTAAATAGTTAGAATCTCACGACTTCTCAACGCTAGAGCAAACATTATGTTTAAACCACTTACTAAATTCATTACAGCACTCGCTGCCGTGCTTGTTATCGCGGGCTGTAGTGAAACAGATGAGCCACAACAAGGTGTTCAATACGAAGCACTTCCAGCGGCTCTGACTGAATTTAACTTATCTCCGATCACTGAAATCTTCTCTCTTAATTGTGGTCATTGCCGTCAAATGGAAAGTGCAATTCCAGAGATTGAATCACTGACAGACCAAAAGATTGGCAAAGTTCATGTGACTTTCAACGAAAGTGCTCAAATCAGCGCGATGATCTACTACACAGCGGTAATGCAGCTTGACGCAACGCCTGACCACGCTTTCATGGATGAGCTATTCGGTGCGGTTCAAATGGGTGCAGATGCGACTCCTGAACAACGCCAACAAGCTTTAGAAACAGCATTTACTTCTCGTGGTTTGGTTAGTCCATACCAGCTGAATAAAGAGCAACAGGTTGCGCTTTTTGAATACGTTAAGAAAGCAGAAGAAGTCTCAGTAAAAGGTCAAATCAACTCAGTACCAACGTTTATCATCAACGGCAAATATCAAGTACTGACTGCCGGTCACCAAGATGTTACTGGGATCGCAAAAACGATTAACTTCCTTTTGACTCAACCATAGTCACAGCGGTAGTCAATTAATTAACACCCTCTGCATTAACTACGAAACTCAGCATTAACTATAAATAGGTTTTACTATGTCTAAATTTATCATCCCGGTCATTGTCTTTATTTTGGCTGGCTTCATGATCTACCGCACTTGGATGAACCATAAATCTGGCGAAGAAAATATCAAGCAAGGTCAACAGTTCCTCATCGAAAACGGCGCCAAAGACGGTGTGGTTACAACTGAAAGCGGTCTTCAATATCTTGTACTTGAAGAAGGCACTGGTACTGAGCATCCAACTAAGAACAGTAAAGTAACGGTTCATTACCACGGAACACTTATAGATGGCACTGTCTTCGACAGTTCTGTTGAGCGTGGCGAGCCTATTTCATTTGCTCTTAAGCAAGTAATCAAAGGTTGGCAAGAAGGTTTGACTTACATGGTTGAAGGTCAAAAAGTTCGTCTATTTATCCCGAGTAAATTAGCTTACGGGAAAGGCGGCTCAGGTCCTATCCCACCTTCATCGACTTTAATTTTTGATGTTGAGCTAATTGCCATTAAATAACCGAATAGTAATCAAGCAACAATCTCATTGATTTAAGCCCCAACATGCTAGATATGTCGGGGCTTTTTTGTATTTATCCGCTTACCGTTTAGTGCACGCTTGAATCGACAAGTTAAAATCTTCAAGAGCACGCTACCTTAGACGTTATGAAGATTTCACAATGCAGAAAAAACCAACCACTAGACGACTGGTCTAATTTAAATTATAGTAACGTCCATGAACGAAAAAACGAACGATACTCGCCTGCATATTTTGAATGTGGGATATCAATTAATAGTGAACAACGGCTTTAATGGCGTTGGTTTATCGCAATTGCTCAAAGAAGCGGATGTTCCGAAAGGTTCGTTTTACCACTACTTTAAATCGAAAGAGCAGTTTGGCGAAGCATTGATTCAACACTATTTTGAAAATTACATAACTAAAATTGAATCGATCTTAGTGCATGGCGAAGGTAATCATTTTCAACGAATCATCAGTTACTTTTCGCTGTGGACAAAAATTGAAAATGGTACCTGCAACGCTCATAAGTGCTTAGTGGTTAAACTCAGTGCAGAAGTGTCTGATCTTTCTGATCCTATGCGCCAAGCTCTACATAAAGGAGCTGGAAAAGTCACCCATACGATTGAGAATTGCGTTGTTGGTGGTGTTGAAGACGGCTCTATTAAAGTTAATAACAGCCAAGATGCCGCTCAAAACCTTTACTCGATGTGGTTGGGTGCAAGTTTGCTAAGCAAGTTAAGTCAAAGCTCACATAGCTTAGAATCGGCACTGAGACTGACCAAGCAAGTTTTACAAGGTAACGACTAAATACTGAGACCTAAATGCAGGTCACTAGGTGTGTTATCACACAAAAATACACAGTATTAATCGCTATTGATAAAAAATTACCCGCCCTCTTATCAATTTGGTGATGGCGGGATTTTTAGACGACAAGACTAGACGACTGGTCTAATTCTAAATGAACATAATCAAAATTAAGGACATCCAATGACTCAACAAGACAATCGCCGCATCGTATTGGCTTCTCGCCCAGTTGGCGCACCTACTCAAGAAAACTTTCGTTTAGAGACAGTAGCCGCACCAGCAATTAAAGATGGCGAAATGTTACTTCGCTCAGTGTACCTTTCTCTAGACCCATACATGCGTGGCCGAATGAGCGACGCTAAATCTTACGCTGATCCAGTTGCAATTGACGACGTGATGGTCGGTGCAACCGTGTGTCAGGTTGAAGAGTCGAATAACAGCGATTTTGAAATCGGCGAATGGGTATTGGCTTATACCGGTTGGCAAGATCTCGGGGTTTCTAACGGTGAAGGCCTAATCAAACTAGGTAAAGAGCCAACGCACCCTTCTTACGCGCTTGGCATCATGGGCATGCCTGGTTTTACGGCTTACATGGGTTTATTAGATATTGGCCAACCGAAGAAAGGCGATACGCTGGTTGTAGCTGCAGCAACGGGTCCAGTAGGCGCAACCGTTGGACAAATCGGTAAGCTAAAAGGCTGTCGTGTTGTCGGTGTTGCTGGTGGTCAAGAGAAGTGTCAGTACGCTAAAGAGGTTCTTGGCTTTGATGAATGTATCGACCACAAAGCCGACGACTTCGCTGATCAGTTGGCTAAAGCGTGTGACAACGGGATCGATGTATATTTTGAAAACGTAGGCGGCAAAGTTTTCGATGCAGTAATGCCATTACTTAACACCGGTGCTCGTATTCCTGTTTGTGGTCTTATTTCTCAATACAACGCGACTTCGCTTCCTGAAGGCCCAGATCGCATGTCTAGTCTTGTTGGTACCCTACTGGTTAAGCGTATTAAGATGCAAGGCTTCATTATCTTTGATGACTACGCGCATCGTTACAACGAGTTCGCCGTACAAATGACAGAATGGTTGTCACAAGGAAAAATGCAGTACCGTGAACACCTAGTTGAAGGCTTAGACGAAGCACCACAAGCTTTCATGGGCTTATTAGAAGGTCAGAACTTCGGCAAGCTTGTTATCAAAACGAACGAACCTAAATAACTCAATCAGCTGAAGCAGCAAAATAGGCAGAATAATGATTACTTTACATCACCTAAACAAATCACGTTCGAAGCGTATCATCTGGTTATTGGAAGAGCTTGGTGTTGATTACCAAATCAAACCATACCAACGAGACAGTGTCACGTTTCTAGCACCACCAGAATTGAAGTCAGTTCATCCGTTGGGTAAATCTCCAGTCATTGAAGACGATGGCGTCGTGATCACTGAATCTGGCGCTATCACCGAATACCTAATCGACAAATACGGCCAGGGTAAGTTCGCACCAATACGCGGTACAGCAGAATACGTAGAATACTCGCAGTGGCTTCACTTCGCTGAAAGCTCAGGCATTTTACCAATGTTACTTAAGATCTTTGTGATGAAAGACGGCGCCGAGACCAACTTCCTAAGCGGTTACGCAGATGCTGAAAGCCAAAAAATCCTAACCTATGTGAATAATGCACTGGAAGGTAAAACCTACCTAGTTGCAGAAACACTCACTGGTGCTGATTTCATGATGTCGTTCATCGTTGAAATCGTAGGGAACTTTGGAGCAACGGCGCTCTACCCGAATATCGCTAAATACGGTGAGCTTTTAACTAGCCACCCAGCTTACCAAAAAGCAGAACAAGTGGAGTTAGAACACTCGAACTGATCGAGTTTAACTCATTGTATGCCTCCTTAGGGTAAACACAAAAACTAATGAAGCCAAAGCCGATTTATCTTCGGCTTTGGCTTCTCATTTGTCTTCATTTCGACCACAATATCGAACTCTAACTGAACAGCCATAGAGTTTGATCTTAATGTCAGCAAACCTCACTCAATACACACCTCTGCACCTAGTAAATTCGAATGTAGATTTAGCGCTACCGACTCGCTTTACGTTTCCGTATTACTATACCCCGCACCCTACGTGTGAATTAGCTATGCTGCAGCTTCAACAGTCGCTTACGGACTGTGGTGTCAATGAAACCTCGCAAGGTAATCTCTACGCAGTGCTGCTTGTTCAGAATCCAACCACGCAAGAGTTGGGCTACCTTTCTGCGTTTTCAGGCTTGCAGTTAGATCCGGCTTTGATCTATCAGTTAAACAACATTAACTTTGTTCCACCAGCCTTCGATTCAGAAAAGTTTCAATCTCAAAATAGTGCAAACCTCGCTCTGCAGTTGCAACTAGAGAATGACATTAAGAAGCTACAACAGTCGCACAACCTGGACACATTATTGGTAGAGCTTGAAGAGTTAAAAGTCGAATCAGCACAAGCTATCGAGTCCTTTCAGTTAGCCATGGCCGCAAATAAAGCTCAGCGCAACGAACTCAGAGAGCAAGCCAATCACGAAAAGGCATTAGGGAATCAAGAGTTAGCATCGAACCTACTCAAGCAATTAGGTAACCAAAGTAGCCAAGAAAAGCGAGACTTAAAAGGACTTCGTATAGAATGGAAACAGAAGATTGCAGAACGACAATCGCAAGTTGATGCGATAGAAAGTGAACTGAAAAATCGTAAGCAAGGTTACCAAGTCATCTCGGCACAATTGGAAACTCAACGTTTATCGCACTATCACTTTATCAATCAAGCCAAGCAATCCAAGAGCTTGCTAGAATTATTAGACGGTAAAGATGCTCTTGAGGGCTCGGGAGATTGCTGTCTACCTAAGTTGCTCAACTTTGCGTTTGAATGCGGTCTAAAACCTTTGGCGTTGTCTGAGTTTTGGTGGGGGCAACCACCAAAATCTGAAATTCGCCAACACGGTAATCTATACCCTGTTTGCCAAAGCAAAAGCTTCGAGATTCTAGACCATCAACTTATCGGTATTGAATTGGAAGATAACCCTTTGATCGTTAACCCTGCAATCGGCAAATCTTTCGATATTGTTTATGAAGACAAAGAGATCGTGGTGGTAAATAAACCTGACGAATTTCTCTCGGTTCCTGGCAAGTTTATCGAAGACTCAATTTATACACGCATCAAGGCGCGTTACCCAAATGCGACAGGCCCTTTGATCATCCATAGACTGGACATGTCGACCTCTGGCTTATTAATTTTGGCGCTTACAGCCGAATCCAATAAACACATCCAGAAGCAATTTATCGATAGAACCGTAGTGAAACGATACACAGCTCTTTTAGAGGGTGAAATAGACGGTAAATCTGGCGATATCAGCCTGCCGTTGCGTGGTGACATTACAGACAGACCAAGACAGCTGGTTTGCCATAAGCATGGCCGAAATGCAGAAACCTATTGGGAAGCGGTCAGTAGCAACAATGGTAAAACTAAGGTTCATCTATACCCCAAGACAGGGCGTACCCATCAGCTTCGGGTGCATTGTGCTCATCCATTAGGCCTTGGTTTACCGATTCGCGGTGATGACTTATACGGATACAAACGCGAGCGCTTACACTTACACGCTGGCTACCTAAAGTTGATTCACCCAACAACCGGAGAATGGATGGAGTTTGAAGTACCGTCAGAATTCTAGATGACCAATTGTTACTCTTACCCTTTGTGCCGTTAAAACAATTCAGGGTTCTACATCTGCTTAAGATATAAAACCCTGAAATTTGATTTTTTAATGTGCTTATCGCAGCTTAGTAACGTACTTGCACGGCTAACTTTAACACTGTAGGCGTCTAGCCCATCACATCTGTGCGTTGCTCCACACATTCGTATGAGCCCATTTCGAATTCGCGACAGATCCAAGGCCTATTTTCGTAAATAGTGCACATCAGAGTTTCTCTATCTACTGCAGAACACCAGCCATCGTCTAATCTCAGCATGGTTTCACCGCCCCATTCGTCATAAGCAATATGCTCTTCAGGAACGCCCGTATCTGTGATAATCATAACCTCTAAGCGACAACAGCATGCCTGACAATTGGCACATGTGACTTCGGGTTCAGTTACGTTCTTTATCTCTATGGTCATAAGTGACTACATTGCTAAATTTTGCGTATAGTAATCGAAACCGACCGCCACGGCTAATAAAGATAGCGAAGACGGTGCTTTCATCGGTGTATAAACAACAATGGGCCCTGTGATTCACTCACAACGCCCAAAACATTTCAGCTTTCATCACGAACGGATTGCCATTTGTTCTACCTAGAACAAACCCGCAAAAAACAGCTTAATGTAATCCATAATTCGCTTGAAGATACCGCCTTGTTCAACCGCTTCAAGTGCGATCAACGGTTGAGTTTGCACATCTTCACCATCAACGGTGTAATGAACTACACCCAAGGTTTGGCCTTCTGTAATTGGAGCTTTCAGTTCAGAGTTGAGCTCGATAGATGCAGTCAGTTTTTTACTGTCTGACTTAGGCAAAGTAATAAATGTATCTTCTGCAACACCTAGCTTCAATGTGTCTTGCTCACCAAACCACACTTTCTCTTCAGCAACTTGATCGCCACCTTTATGCGGATTTAGCGTGTCGAAGAAACGAAAGCCATAGCTCAATAACTGTTTGCTGTCTGACTCACGACTCTTAACACTTGATGCGCCCATCACGACAGCGATCAGTCTCATCTCACCTTGCGTAGCAGAACTTG
The DNA here is from genome assembly GCF_042466085.1 of Vibrio sp. R78045. NCBI lineage: Bacteria > Pseudomonadati > Pseudomonadota > Gammaproteobacteria > Vibrionales > Vibrionaceae > Vibrio > Vibrio sp. R78045. The sequence goes on along the minus strand of NZ_JAXHBS010000013.1, from coordinate 1,675,820 downwards.
CTAAACTATAGCCAGCACCAGACGTATAGCCCGTTTTCATGCCATCAACAGTTAAGCTTCTATCACGAAGCAAACCATTCCGGTTATGCTGTGTAATGCCGTTATAACTGAACGAGCGCTCGCTATATAAGCCATACACATCTGGCAGATCCCGTATAATAGCGCGGCCTAAAAGCGCGATATCGTAAGGCGTTGAGTAAAGATCGTCTGCGTCTAAACCATGTGCATTAGCAAAGTGGGTATTTTCTAGCTTTAAAGACGTAGCCCAAGAGTTCATTAGATCAACAAAAGCGTCTTGTGAACCTGCTACATGTTCTGCGATTGCAACACTAGCATCGTTGCCCGATTGAATAATCAAACCACGGTATAAGTCCATCATTGCGACATCGGTGTTCACTTCAATGAACATTTTTGAAGAGTCCGGGAAGTTCTTCGCCCACGCGTTTTCGCTGATTCGTACTTGATCGTCAGCAGAGATGTTACCTCGTTTCATCTCTTGCCCAGCCACATAACTGGTCATCAGTTTGGTCAAGCTCGCTGGATTTAACTTAGTGTGCGCATTTTTTTCTACCAGCACATCACCAGAATTAAAATCAATTAACACATACCCTTTTGCACCTAAACTAGGTGGGCTTGGTACTATAGAAGGTGCTGCGACAGCTGCATTACTAACCATCGCTGCGTTACTTACAATGAATATACTTAATAGAGGAAGAGAGTATTTGGAAAACAGTTTCATTGAATCAAACCTAAGTTAACGTTTTGACCAGTATAGACAAATGCTAGCAAAAGAAGCGCGAACTTTACGTTGCTTTACGCAAATGTACCTTTAGTTACAAATAAAAAAGTATAATCTGCGATCTGTCCATTTTTTAAACAAGTAATATTGACTCAGTGAATGTATTTAATGTTTAGTTTGAACGTTGTGGCATGTGTCTAAATAGCATCTCAATAAAGCCTGTTATACGCTGTTTACTTTCATTTGGCTCTAAGTCAGATTGAATTCCAGATTGAGCCAACGCCTGCCATTGTACAACTTCAGAGTTAGGGACGAAAAAGACAACATAGAGAGATCCTTTCTCTGCTAGTTTTCCATCGCCGTCATAAAATGGTACCCCCGTTGAGAGCTTAATAGCATTGAAAATAGAGTCGTCATTAAGTACTGACTCCTCAGCTAAACCAAAACCGACAACAACGTCGCCAACACCGCCATCTTGCCTCAACTGATAGCCTTTCGCTGCTAATTGATCTCGAATTACATCACGTACTAGGTCGGTAACCATCGTCTTGTCGTATTTCTTAGACAGGTAGACTTTCTCTGATTCAGGATGCCATGAGTACGTTACGACACCATGTTTCATGAAATCGAAGTCTCCACTCGTGACCACACCATAGCTATGAGTGGGTGGTATTTCTTGCGTTGTACAAGCTACAAGCCCAATTGTAATCAAAGCCAACAATGCTGCTTTCTTTATGCCCCTTGTTGCACAAATAGATCGTTTTATCATTCGTGGCTTCCTTACCTATATAAGAGTAAATATCAATTCAAGCTCCAACATAAACAGTAATTATATTAAGAGATAGTGCATTAAACGTTTGCGTAATCGCTAACCTTCACTTCTGCCAGTTTTGGGGGTTTAATCACAAAAAAGGACTTGGTATAGTCTACCCCGTTAAACATAACCAGACCATTCGAGGCACGGAGCTTCCTCAATCATCTCATGAAGAGAAGAATTGGTACCGACAAAGTATCGGCAAATTTAAGAGGGTCAAACAATGGAATTCAATATGGTTGAAATTTTAGGTTACGCTGCGTCTATTATGGTCGCAATTTCATTAACAATGAAAGACATCGTTCGTCTGCGTGTCCTTAACTTTATTGGCTGTACTCTCTTTACAGCATACGGCGTTATGATTGATGCATGGCCGGTTGTTGCAACCAATGGCTTCATCGCTTGTGTAAACATCTACTTCCTTGCAAAAATGCAAAAGGAAAAAAAAACGGAAGCGATGAAAGCAGCGAAAGCTTAGATTAGCGACTAACACTTTCAAGTAATTCTGAAAAAGCCCAAACCGTTCTTCTCGTACTAAAAAAGGCAGAAGCACAGTTTGGGCTTTTTTATGTCTTTCGTTCTCTAAAGCTTCATGAATAAGCGATGCGGTATTCGTTTTCTCGATATACCTGACAATTATTACGACCGCTCTCCTTCGCTTGATAAAGTGCTTGGTCGGCTTTATCTATCGTACCTTCGATATGAAATAGCACTTGAGCATAACAACACCCGGCACTGATCGTCACTGGCGACACCAAGCCTTGGGTTTGCTCTACGCTATGTCTAATTGCTTCAGACAGTTCATATAACTGACGCTCATCGCAGTCAAAGGTCACCAAAATAAACTCTTCGCCGCCATATCGAGCAATCAGGCGTTCATTATTTACAAAATACTTTAAGGTTTGGGCAACTGCGCAGATCACTTTATCGCCTTCTGCATGCCCATATTGGTCATTAACCAACTTAAAATAGTCAATATCCAACAGGATAACCCCGACACCTTGCAAAGGGTAAGGCGAACAATCTGTTATTTTTAGCTTTACCTGTTCAATAAAGCTGCCCCGGCTGTGAATTCCTGTCAGGTAGTCAAGGCTCGCGACATTTAAGATCTGTAAATGGCGATGGCGTAAATAAAGCACTAAAACCGCGATAATACTGAGCAAACTGACCACAAGTGCCATTAAGCTGACAAGCAGTAACCTATGATTTTTGTTTAGCTCTTGCTCCAGGACACCAGCTGAAATAACCCAATTCAAATACGGGTAAAACTTATAGAAAATATTCTTACTGGTTGTACCGTTGTCTCTAGATATTGAGTAACTGAAATGCCCCTCTGGATTAATCATTACTTTATCAATAAGCAACTCTGAAGAGTAATTGATTAACGCCTTTAACTGCTCATGCTCAAAGCTAGGTTGGAGAACTAATTCACCCTCTAAATCAACAATATAAACGTAACCACTATCACCGTAAGAGTATTTTCTTAGCTTGTCTTTTAGCGCTTCAAGATCAACCAAATACATCAACTCATCTTTATAAGTCGTTGCAACTAAGACATTACCTCCAGGTAGCCTAACGGAGTATGCCACTTTCGCGCGTGGGTTTACCTCGTGTGGATTGGCGTGGTAATACTGTGACATTCCTGACTCTACGCTCAGTTGCTGTCGAATATGCGTTAAATGTGCACGACTTTTACCTTCAAGGAATGGATGGTATAGGTGGATACCTTGTGGTGACATCAAATAAATGTAACCCGACTCTCCGATGGTCAATTCATTAGCAATTTTTTTTACTTCTTGGACTTGTTGCTCAGGGCTGACAAGCAGCATGTGAGACGTCACCGTGTCGGTCACACCCGTTAGATAGGTCTTTATTGCTTCGTTAACTGTGGTGTCTACAATATCGTAACTCGCGTTCACAATTGTACGAAAGAAAAATTGGTTGGATTCTGATAGTGATTCGTTAGTTCGGTTAAATTGCAGAGCTGAAAGAATCAAAGAAACAACAGCCAGAACAATTGAAAAACTAAGAATGTATTTACGTCTGACTGTCAAAGATTACCCCATAATTTTCTAATTTTAGGTAACGTTACTAATTTCCATATAAGCAGACTGTTTTATATCATATTTGTCAGTTTTACTGAACGAACGTCGCTATTTTTAAGGCTTTCTATACGCAATCTGTGACTTATAGCAAAAACGCCGAACTGGATTCAGTGCGGCGTTTTAATTTTACTTTTAGAATAAGCTAATACATTGATAATTTGGGATAATACATTCATATCTATTATCAATTATTGCGTTCTTACCATTGTCTTACGAACAAACTTTAGTCCAACTGCCATCGCTACCCGGTTCGGAACTTGTCCACCAATTTGCTTGGTAAATACTACCGTTGTACACCACTTGGTCACCTGTATTTGCATGGCTTGAGTTACCCGCCCAATCGTTCTGAGGTAAATCAGGATAAACGACTATACCTGCCGTATCACAAGTACCAGGACTAGTGCCGCCATCACCAGGGTTGCCTCCACCAGAACTAATATCACCGAGTGGTAAGTCTGGTTGCTCAAAGCTAAAGGCATAATCGACTCCGTTCACGCTCACAGCATAGTTAGCAGGGCCCGAGATTGGCAGGTAATACACCATATCTAGCTCATACACACCACCTGCAGGAAGTTCTTCCCAAGTCGGCAAAGTAAACGCTACTCGATGCATGGTTCCATCTAATCCACCAATGTTATCCGCACGAGTATGACCCGAAGCAATCACAGTTAAACCACCACCAGATTGATCTTTTGCATTGTCAGGCGCCGATACTGGAATATCGAATTGAAACTCGGTACCGCCAGGAAGTGCTTGCCCTGTGTTGTTTGTAAACGTGATCTTAGGATTGATTGGGTAGTTTTGGTCACCGACTTTGAAGCCACCAACTGAAACCGTAATATCTAACGCTTCTGTCGGGATAGCACCAGTCGCCACTTTGTTTCCGTATGGAGTCGCAGACTTAAACTTATCGTAGATAGCTTTCGTCATTGTATTACCCATGTGGAACTCACCGTTACCGCTGTTACACGCTTGTTCTGTCGTATCGATTGAAGTTCGGTTGCCACTCGCATCGAGTACATAACAGTTATAATCACCTGCTAGTTCCCAGAACATGATACCGCCGATCTCTTTGTCGATAACGTAGTCTGCTTTCACATCAATAGACTGTTTATCTTCCGTTGAAAGGAATACGCCCTTCTCTGCATTCCACAACCAAGGAGCAACCGCCACGCTGTCATAGTTACGCGTGTAAGTACCTGCTAAAACATCCGACGGATCATTTACAGGATCAAGCTTGTAAGCCTCAGCGTAAGAACCCCAAATACCTTTCTCTAGGTTCTTAGCGTGCCACATTGGGTTAGAGCCCGCGCCCATTTCGTTGCCTTTCGGATCGGTATCGTGCCACATGTTATCGATACCAATAGCGCCATGACCACAGTTGTTCTTCTCACCTTCACCGGTGCCTGCTGAACATTCAGCTTGGTTTGGTAGGGCAGCTCGACCCCAAAGACCATTTTCGCCACCTGTCACACCTTGCCAGCCACGAGTGTAATAAGGCACACCGATGTTAATACGACCTGCTGGCATAGAGCCACGGAAGTAATGGTAAGCCCAATCGGTGTTCAGGTAACCGATACCACCGTAAGCCGCAGTACCGTAAACGTTCCACTGTGCTAACTCTGAGTCTTTACCTGTATCAAACAACGCAGCGTTATGACCTACGTGATCGTTCCACGCACCGTGAAGATCATAAGACATGATGTTTACGTAATCGAGGTATTTGGTTACATCGAATGTTTCCATACCGCGCAGTAGGTAACCAGAAGAAGGAGCCGCGATCGTTAACATGTAGTGATTGCCATCTTCAGCAGACGCCACATCAAGCTTCTCACGCAACACTTTCATCAACACTTGGTACGAAGCCCACAGGTATTGACGACGCGGCTCCATGAAGTCTTTGTCGTACGGATTACCGGCACCCGCCATAGAAGTTGGGTATTCGTAATCGATATCCAGACCATCGAACTGGTACTTACGCAGCATTTCAACCGCTGAAGTGGCGAATGTTTCGATACCTTGATGGTTAATAGAACCGTCGGCGTTGGTCGTCATTGTGTAGAAACCACCATCAGCCACTCGGCTACCGTCAGTGGCGAAGTGACCACCCGTTTCCGCCCAGCCACCGATTGAGATTAAAGTCTTAACATCGTGTTTTTTCTTAGCGGTCGCTAATGCACCGAAGTGGCCTTTGAAGCCTAAGTTAGGATCAACTTCAACGCCCGGCCACTCTTTACCAACCGCTGCGTTGTTCGGATCGTTCACATCACCCACGTTTACTTTGCCATCTGAGCCAATGCTCACGAAAGCGTAGTTAATGTGTGTGAGTTGTTCCCAAGGGATGTCATTTACTAGGTAAGCAGCTTGTGGGTCATCCCCTGCACGCCAGCTGGTGAAGTAACCAATGACACGACGTGGGTGATCCGCGCCCATTTTCTCACGGCCTTCATCATCGTAAATAGTACAGTAAGGAACATCGACACCTTGGGTTTGATATAAGCCATCAGGTCGACAAGTGCTCACCGTTGGTGTGCCATTCACCGTCAAAGAAGCCAGCGCTGAATCTGTCGTTGCGCCTTGATTGTCAGTCGCTTTTACGTAAACCGCTAAAGAACCCGCTTGAGTGGTTGTGTAATCAAGCGTGTAAGGGTTAGTTGCAGCTGTGCCAATAAGAGCGCCTGCCACATAGAAATCTACTTTGTCAACCGTGCCATCGCTGTCTGCTGCTGTTGCGGTAAGCGTTACTACACCACCAACATCGACCGAAGCTGCTGAAAGCGCAACCGAAACTGTCGGCGCTTCATTCCCTGGCTGTGCTGAATCAACAGATACAGAAACCGCGCTTGCAACACTCGCTGCGCCTTCATTGTCCGTTGCAACAACTGAAACTTGATGGTTGCCAGACGTTGCAGACCAAGCTGCATCGAATGGTGCCGATGTCACAACCGCGACCGAAGCACCATCGACAAAGAATTCCACGGAAGCAACACTGCCATCAGCATCGAGTGCTGTTGCGCTTAATACGACATTGTCGCCTTCAACAATTACATCTGATGCCGTTGGTGCTGTTAACGAAGCCGTTGGTGCTTCATTTGGTGTACCACCGCCTCCATCCCCGCTACACACATCTAGCTTTTTCCACTGTGCATAGTCACCTTCAAATTGGCTTGGGTTGTTGTTTTGATTCCAGTAATTTGCTGAGTACGCGCTGCCGTCATGTGAAACCTGATCACCACCGGTGTATACCGTGGCAGAGTCCCACGTTTCTAACGTTGAACAATCAACAGCCGCATAACTGTTGAACGCCATCAAGCATGACGCGGTGAGAGTACTGAGTGTAAAAACCGTCTTGGCCACTCTTCCTTGGTTTAGGTGCATGTTAGCTATCCCTTAAGTTGTTGTTTCAAGATGTTTAATTTAAATGGGGCTTTACTTACCACTTAAATCTCTTCGCAAAACAACTGTAGGTAACAACGTAAATTAAACACCTAAAATATTCTTTATTTATAAAATGACTCGCATTAATTTGCTGTATGCATGCAATGACTCGACACTTATTTTGCACCAACAACTAATATTAATTTATTTCGGAAAGCTAAAAATAACGTATCTAAAATCGGGAATGTGATCTGGATTCAAGACAAAACTCGCGTTAAAACTAGCCAAAAAGTAGAGATTTACAGTCGATTCAAGCTTCTTTTATGAATTCGCCCACTTTTTGGTAACAAATGTGTTAGTATCTGCGGCTTTTTTGACGAACCTCACATTACTATGCAAGTGTGAGAGAAATACATAGGCTTAAAAGAGCCAAATTTAGCGGAGAAATAATGTCCAACTTGACGCAAGTCGCCAACGAAAACATCAACGCAGAATCTACTTCTATCGATTTCAATAAAGCTCAATCTTTGGGTGAAAAACTGGAACTCGGAAACCCAGTCTTCTGGCTTAGTGGCAGTTTTTTAACCCTCTTTGTCGTACTCGCCTTCACCAACACCTCCGTGTTGTCCGAACTTGTTAACATCGGCTTCAACTACTCTACCAAGTGGTTCGGTGCTTTCTGGCAAGTCCTTCTACTTCTCAATTTCATTATCGGCTTAGTGCTAGCACTAGGACGTACAGGCCACGTTCGTTTAGGAACGCTTGCCTTGCCTGAAATGACCACTTTTAAATGGATGTCTATCGTCTTATGTACGCTGCTAGCCGGCGGTGGTGTGTTCTGGGCAGCCGCAGAGCCAATTGCTCACTTTGTTTCAGCACCGCCACTTTATGGCAATGCTGATCCTCAAGCGATGGCGTTCAACGCTCTATCACAATCTTTCATGCACTGGGGTTTCCTTGCATGGGCCATCTTAGGTGGCTTATCTTCTATCGTACTAATGCATCTGCATTACGATAAAGGCCTCCCTCTTAAGCCCCGTACTCTTCTTTACCCTGTCCTTGGCGACAAAGCGATTAACAGCTGGGTTGGTAACGTAGTCGACGCATGCAGCATTGTGGCTGTAGCCGCAGGTACTATCGGCCCTATTGGTTTCCTTGGCCTACAAATCAGTTACGCCCTGAGCGAACTGTTTGGCATTTCCGACAGCTTTGCAACTCAAAGTATCGTTATTATCTTTGCTATCGCAATGTACACGCTTTCTGCTTTGAGCGGCGTGAACAAAGGCATCCAACTGGTTAGCCGTTACAACATCATCTTATCAGTGTGCCTAATCGGCTACATTCTGCTAGTAGGCCCAACGAGCTTTATCATTGATGGCTATCTACAAGGTATGGGCGAAATGGTGGATAACTTCATCCCAATGGCACTCTACCGCCAAGATACAGCGTGGCTAGGTGGCTGGACGGTATTCTTCTGGGGTTGGTTCTTAGGCTATGGTCCGATGATGGCAATTTTCATTGCTCGTATCTCACGTGGCCGTACGATTCGCCAAATGATCGTTTCTATCAGCATCGTTGCACCGCTAGTAACGTGTTTTTGGTTCAGTATCGTTGGTGGTAGTGGTCTAGCGTTTGAATTAGAGAACCCAGGCGTAATTTCTAGCGCGTTCGAAGGCTTCAACCTTCCTGCTGTGCTACTGGCAATTACCGCTCAACTGCCGTTCCCTACTTTGATTGCGATTCTGTTCCTTATCCTGACGACCACGTTCATCGTGACAACAGGTGACTCGATGACTTACACCATCAGTGTGGTAATGACAGGCACTACAGAACCAAATGCAGCCGTACGTACCTTCTGGGGTATCATCATGGGTGCAGTAGCAATTGCGCTTATCTCAATGGGTTCTGGCGGTATCTCCGCTCTACAGTCGTTCATTGTGATCACAGCCGTTCCGGTATCGTTTATCTTACTGCCATGCTTATGGCACGCACCGAAGATCGCGAAACAGATGGCCAGAGATCAAGGTCTCGCTTAATGCCTAATCCGATTTAGTTTCGGGTAGCGTTTAAAACGAAAAAGCCACTCAAGTGATTCACCTGAGTGGCTTTGTTTTATCGGTTTGTTACTTGTATTAACGAATTCCGCTTATTGAAACTTTTCACCCGCAGCAGCCATGAACGACTTTTCAACCAATAGCTCAGGATTTGCGAGTTCTGCTTTTGCACATGCACGGCTTGGTGCACAGCCTTCAGGGAACCATGAATTCCATACTTCATTAAATACATAAAAGTTAGTGAAATCAGTCAGATAAACAATCACTAACTGAATTACGTTACGCACAACATCACTTTTTTTCCATTATAATCGAGACGATAAAGGGACATGTATAAGCTACCTAGATAAATTCACTAATTATCATCATCACAGCGAAATTAAATTTTTACTTGTACGGTCATATTCAAGGATTTTATTAAATGGAGTATTTTTATGCATGTTCAAACCTATGATTTAAAACAGAGTAATTGGGGATATAACCTTGGCGTGATTGGTGTCGCATTGGTGTTAACTTGGATTGGAATCTACAAATTTACCCCAACCGAAGCTATGCTCATTGAACCCCTTATCGCTAATCACCCTGCGCTGAACTGGCTCTACAGCCTATTCTCAGTACAAGCGGTTTCAAATATGGTTGGTGGTGCAGAAATTATCGTGGCTGTTGGGTTAATCGTAGGATTCATTAACTCTAGAGTGGCCTTTTATTCTGGCATCGCAGCAGCGGCTATCTTTGCCGTAACACTGAGCTTCCTAATTACAACGCCAAATACTTGGAAAGTATCGGATGGCATCTTAGTTACTAATTTCTTCCTAGTGAAAGACATCCTGTTTTTAGCGATCGCTATTAGCGTAATCGAACGTAACAAATCTCAGAAGTAACCGTAAATCTATAAGTTGCCGTAACATTAAACCTTGAAATAAAAAGGCTCGAAGCTGGCTAGAAGGACACTGCCAGCTTCTAATGTATAAAGTTTTACTCTGTACTAGCATCGTGACTAAAGCCCTGTCTTGTCACCAAGCCCCATTTTTCGCCCTGATATTGATCTTCTACGTAGTTACCTGAGGTGTAGTCACTAATAACCCCTTTCCAAAACTTAACAGCATGCTCGTCTGGTTTATCTCCGATGATCTTTGTATTGATTCGCACAACAATTGATGTGAGCGCATCTTGTCTAAATTTATTATCTCTTTGATGATAGAACAAATAATAAATATCAAACATTCACTGAAGAAGATATAGCCTTACGATAATGATTGGCGTCTTGGTTTTGCCCTTTAAATACAACGTAATTCTCTACATGCGCAACTAAGTCAAAACCGGCCTTGGATAAAATTTTATTCGAACCGACATTACCTACTAGCGCATAGGCATCAACATATTTAAGGGAGGATTGCTCGGCCAAGTAGATAAGTAACTTCCTCACCGCGTTAGACGCAATACCTTTAGAACCAAATGCGTGCCCCACTCGATAACCTAGTTCTCCACTTTCAGCGTTCTGGTCGATATCACGAACGTTGATTCGCCCACATATAGTGCCATTAGCGTCTTTGACCAACATAGGAATCATCTCGCCATTATCGTATCCAGTTAGAAAGCTCATGACTTGCTCGGCAGCACCCGCATTGGAATAGAAACGGTCTTCCCGTGCTGGAACAAATTGCTCAAACCACTCTCTATTTTCGACTTCAAACTCCAATAAAGCACTGACATCGCTTGGGTGAAGTAAGTGTAAAAATACATCCATAATCAATACTCTATCGCTTATCTAACAAGCCATTTTAAACACTGATACTAAAATCACAATCGAACCTAAGAGATTATACCGTGAGAGTTCAGGTGAGTTGGAATGATGAGAGTTAATACTGAATCAAAGATTATAAGGATTAACTTATCAAAACAGTCCAACTAAAATAACCGAAAACAACACACCACCGAAAAAACTCGGTGCGTGAAATGACTGGACTTTAGCTTTCATACTCTCTCTAGCTATTTCTTCTTGGTAAGTCTTAACGGCAAGTTCTTTTACGTAATTATTTTGCATAATAAGCTCCTTTTAAATGGTTAAGAGAAGCTTAAGACTTGAAGTTAGGTTGAGGTAAAGCAAAAAATCAGATTAATTGAACACTTTTTTTGTTACTCGAGGATTACCTTGAACACATCGTTATTTACACCGCCAACATCCACTAACCCTCCCGGTTTCATAAGAAGCGTGGTATTCAATTGCCGTGTTGAACGTGGCTCTTTCGTTTCTCTAATCACTAACATATTAATCAAGAACTCAGAGTCTTGCTTTGATATTGAGCCTGAAAAAGTCACGCTTTCAACTCTATCTGCAAGTATAGAATTAAATGTTTTGTCTTCTAACACACCCGCGGAGATCGATTTATCGCCATAAAAAAGTGTGATGGTTGTTGGGTCAGGTGCCAACTCTTGCTTGGATGAACACCCCATAATAGCTAGGCACAACATTAAAATAACTCTAAATTGCATAAACTGAATTTCTTACGTTAAGCATCTGTTTTTCATATTAAAACACTTCAACTCTATAAACACCATATCTCTGGGATAAGCTTAGTTGTATTACTTCGAGTAACTTGTGTTAAGAGGCTTAATGAAGGGGATATTTCTTGGAATGGGGCCACTAATCAGAGAATCGGCTCTGGTTCCTTGTTAGGAACTAGAGCCTGAATTTAAATGCTTTTATCGAAGGGGTTCAATTGATCTAAGCGAGGACGTCTTGTGGAGGTGTACCTTCACAGTTAGAAACGACTGCATCTATTTGCACTAAAGCATTCATAGGAATCTTTGAAACCCCTACCACTGTTCTTGCCGGTAAGTCAGCATTAAAGAACGTAGTGTAGATCTCGTCTACCACATCAATATCTGAAACATCTTTAAGCTGAATATTAATTTTCACCGTATCGTCCATCCTATGGTCAACACTTTCAATGATCGCCTTAATATTCTTAAGGCATTGTTCAACTTGCTCTTTTATGCCACCTGAAACTATTTCATTGGTTTTCGGATCTAGTGGTAGTTGACCAGAAATATGATTGTAGTGAGAGAAAGCAACGGTGTGAGAATAAGGCATGAATGGCGCATCAACTGTATTATTAGCTTCAATAACCAGTAAGCAAGTGTCTTCTGGCAGTTGTGGCGGTGTGCCATCGCCATGTGAAACGGATGTATCAATTTGAATTAAAGCGCCCATTGGTAATTCTGCTGCATTAACAACGGTACGAGCAGGAACATAGCTTGGGAAGAATTTAGCACAAACTTCATTTACCACTTCCGTATCTGCGATATTTTTTACGTATATAGTCGTTTTAACCACATCACTCATGACATGACCGATGCTTTCTAGAATCGCTTTAATGTTTGATAGACATTGTGACGTTTGCGCTTCGATACCACCATCAACCAACTCACCTGTATTTACATCGATAGGCAATTGAGCCGAAAGGTTGTTGTAGTGAGAAAAAGCCGCTGTCTGCGTCGATACAGCACTCTGAGGTGCATTATCTGTATTTCTTGATACCTTAACTAGTGTGCAAGGTGCTTGTGGTTTAGTGCCTTCACCGTTTGAAATCAAAGCATCCATTTGAACTAGTGCATCGCTGTTTTGCAGTGCAGTTACACCGACAACGGTACGTGTAGGCATGCTGTTGTTAAAGAAGCTTTTGTAAACTTCATCGATAGCATCGATATCAGAAATATTCTTAACGAAAACATTAACCTTCACTACATCATCCATAACATGGTCGATGCTTTCAACAATGGCTTTAATATTATTTAAGCATTGTGCTGCTTGGTCTTTAATATCACCAATCACAACTTCACCTGTTTTAGGGTCAACAGGTAATTGAGCTGAAAAGTTATTATAATGAGAAAAAGCGACCGTTTGTGTAGATACAGAATTTGTTGGTGCGTTTTCAGTATTTCTTGAAATTTTAATGATATCGCTACTCATAGGAATTATCCTTTAAATAATATAGGAATACGTATTTATAGTGAACAATCGTATTAGAAAGAATGATTAAAGTAGCGCCATGTTAAGTGAATTATTAGAGGGTAAACGTGATATCCATCAGACTCTCAGTTGACTATAAATCAGCAAGTTACAGAATAATTAGTCATCAAACGACTAATTATCCATGATAAGGGGCTTTATCGAGTGCTAGATTATCTTTATTTTTTAATCATTCAATAATCATGAATACAATCTCAGAAAGAACGAGGGATATTTTTCGCAATTTAGATTATATTTGATAAGTTGTTCACACTAATAGTCCTAAAATGCTCTTACTAGATTAATTATCGCGCTAACTATCTTATATACGTGCATAAACTCTTAGGCTAGTTAACTAATTATTTACAGGGCTACTGTTATGTAAATACATTAATAATATATTCGATAATCCAATACCAACAAGATGACAATATCCATAATTAGATACATTTACTCATATAATTAAACAAATGTGAGACTCAGGGGAAATACATGAGAAAAGTGGTTGTGAACCAAGTAGTAACGCTTTCTAGAAAGAAAAACTACACCGCTCTTGGCGTGGTATTGAAGTGACGCTTAAATTCACGGCTGAATTGGGATGGGCTCGAATAACCGACTCGACGTGCAGCATCGCTGATACGAAGGCCTTCTAGCTGAATCAGTTCTTTGGCTTTGTTGAGTCTTACCTTTTTCAAATATTGAAGTGGTGACTCAAAGGTGACATTACGAAAAGCATTATGGAAGGCAGACACACTCATGTTGGCTTCGTCGGCAAGCGATTGAACAGTGATGGTTTGGTCATACTCTTCATGCACTTTAGACAGCGCTTTAGCGACACGTGCGTAATGGCCGTCATGATGAGCTAAGTCAAACAGCACACGCCCTTCTGTACCGGTTAATGCGCGGTAGACAATTTCCGTCACCATGGCATCACCCAATATGTTGGCTTCGATGTCGCAATGCAGCATTTTGACCAACCGAGTAAAGCTCTCTAGCATCTGCTCTTCCATTGGCGTCGATTCTAAGCCACTCGAATTCTGTTTGTGCTTGTTGCAGTAGCTCTCTAGGAAGCCTTGGTCTTCGAGCTTTTTGACTAAGCTATGCAAGCGCTGAGAGTCGATACTGATCGACAAACCAAGCAATGGCTCACCATTAACAGGCAAGGCTTCGCACTCCAATGGCATTGGCACACCGACAACTAGATAGTCGCCCGCAGCATATGTGACAGGCCTGTCACCAATATAGATGTTCTTTTTACCTTGTCCGAGCATGATAATACCTGATTGGTAAGTGAAGGGTTGACGCAGATTCCCGACACTGCTCCTGTACAGCCATACACCGCCAATTTCAGTTTCTCTGATTCCTTCAAGATCATCCCAACCTTTGTGTTCTACATAAGACTGTAATAAATGCGCGAGTGTTTTCATAAGTGGCGACTTTCCATTCCAAGTGCTAAGAATATGTAAACTAGAGTAGATTAGAATATCAATTTTGTAGAAATAGGCAATTTATTTGGAGAATCAGCTCTTCATTACCCTGATTTACTGTACTAATATGCAAATATAGAAATTGAGCAATGAACCAAAATAATAAATTCAGCTTTACACAAGGAACTTAGAATGCAATTCACTTATGTTAATCCTACTGTTATCCACTTCGGTCAAGGCCAAGTCAACGCTATCAGCCAAGCGGTTGATACTTCAAAGAAAGTACTTGTCATCTACGGTGGCGGTTCAATCAAAAGCAACGGCGTTTACGATCAAGTAGTCGCTTCACTTAAAGATCACGCTTGGATTGAGTTCTCTGGCGTTGAAGCGAACCCAACAAAAGAAACATTAGACAAAGCAGTCAATCTTGCTAAAGAAGAAAACGTAGAGTTCATTATCGCTGTTGGTGGTGGTTCAGTAATCGACGGTTCTAAATACGTTGCTGCAGCGGCTAAATACGACGGCGACGGTTGGGACATCTTAGCGGGTAAACACCAGGTAACAGAAGCGACACCAATTGGCGCAGTACTTACGCTTCCTGCGACAGGTTCTGAATCTAACATGGGTGCGGTAATCACTCGTAAAGAGACACAAGAAAAACTGGCCTTCATGAACCCTGCTGTTCAACCTAAGTTTGCGGTTATGGACCCAGATGTAATGAAGTCTCTTCCAGAACGCCAACTGATTAACGGTTTGGTTGATGCTTGGGTACACGTATGTGAGCAGTACATCACAATGCCAACAAACGCGATGGTTCAAGATGGTTACGCAGAAACACTGCTGAAAAACCTACTTGTGCTTGGCAAGCAATATGACGAGCGTGACAACGACGCATGGCGTGCAAACCTAATGTGGACAGCAAACCAAGCGCTCAATGGCTTAATTGGTACAGGTGTTCCTCAAGATTGGGCAACGCACATGATTGGTCATGAGTTCACAGCACTATGGCACGTCGACCACGCTCGCTCTCTTGCGATCGTTCAACCTTCATTACTTCGCAACCAAATCGAAGCGAAGCGCGGCAAGCTAGAGCAAATGGGTCGTAACGTATTTGGCCTAGAAGCAGGAGCTGATCTAGCAGAACGCACTATCGATGCAATCGAAGCGTTCTACCACAGCCTAGATGTACCAACTCAGTTCGATGGCTATGAAACAAATAAAACAGCAGCAGTCGATAAAGTTGTCGCTCAACTTGAATCTCACGGTTACCTAGAGCTGGGCGAGAACAAAGCGATCACGCCAGCAAAAACACGTGAAATCTTAGAGTCTGCAATTCAATAAGAATTGCTAAAACTATAAGAAAGATAGGGTAAACGATAAATCAAAGCTGATGCGGTCAGTGTGATAAATCACAAAACATGATTTGTGCCGTCACACTGAACTAATTTCTTTATTATCTCGTACATCAAAAAACAGTGCTCAATTTGGGCGCTGTTTTTTTGTTTGCCCTACATGATGTTATTAAATTCTCATAAGCTCTTAATTTTATGTGCAATCACATTTCTATATTGTTAAGGTAAACCTGTCTCTTTACTAGGTATGAACAACGATTTGAACAATCTCAAGGAAATGGTTAAGTTTAAGTCACTTAACAAGTGGTATGGTGGTTTTCATGCCCTAAAGGATATCGATTTAAAGATTGAACAGGGAGAAATAGTGGTGATTTGCGGACCGTCTGGTTCGGGTAAATCAACCTTGATCCGCTGTATCAATCAGCTAGAACCCTTCGAGAGTGGCGAGCTTTTCGTGCTAGAACAAGCGCTCCCGTGTAAGTTCAACACTCCTGGCCAGGTTGGAATGGTGTTTCAGCACTTCCATTTATTCCCCCATCTTACTGTGCTTGAAAACCTGACTCTGTCTCCGATTCGTACGCTCAAGAAAAGCAAAGAAGCAGCAGAGAAAACGGCGATGCATTATCTCGAATGTGTACACATTGCAGAGCAAGCGAATAAGTACCCAGCTCAGCTTTCTGGTGGCCAACAACAACGTGTTGCGATTGCTCGCTCTCTTTGTATGAAGCCTGAACTTCTATTGTTTGATGAACCAACATCTGCGCTTGATCCGGAAATGATCAATGAAGTGCTTGATGTGATGGTTGAGCTTGCCAGTGAAGGGATTACCATGGTGTGTGTGACACATGAAATGGGCTTTGCAAAGCGTGTTGCCGACCGTGTCATATTTATGGATGAAGGACAAATCGTGGAATCCAATACACCACAATGCCTGTTCGAGAATCCTCAACACGAGCGTACTCAAGCGTTCCTAAATCAGATTCTGACTTACTGATGCTGCTTAAAATAGTGAAGCCTGCCCTATCTGCGTTAGTACAAATTGTTGTACTCGCGGCAGCTGTTATCTGGATCCTCGATTCTGGCGCACAAGCCATGGGATACAGCTGGCAGTGGGAACGCGTGCCCGACTACATTGCCTTTTATGAAGACGGCGAATGGTGGCCTGCAGAATTGATGGAAGGGCTACTCGTTACCATCAATATCTCTTTGATTTCTTTGGTCGCTACGCTAGTTATTGGTTTAACTACAGCTTTGCTACGAAATTCAAATTCCGCAGTTGGACGCACTTTAGCCACCAGTTATGTCGAGTTGATTCGCAATACCCCACTATTGGTACAAATTTATTTGCTCTATTTTGTGTTTGGCCCCGTATTAGGGCTGGATCGTTTTAGCACAGCCGTTTTAGCCTTAGCACTTTTCCAAGGTGCATATACCGCTGAGATATTTAGGGCTGGTCTGAACGGTATTGCAAAAGGACAATTTGAAGCCGCTCAATCTTTGGGCTTATCAAAGACCTATACTTATTGGGATGTGATTCTTCCTCAGGTAATTCAACGCACCTTGCCACCTTTGACAAATGAAGTCATATCTCTTATTAAAAATTCTTCGATTGTGAGTGTCATGGCAATTTTCGACCTAACAACCGAAGCCAGAAACATCGTTTCTGAAACCGCGATGCCATTTGAGATTTGGTTCTCTGTGGCGATCATCTATCTTGCTCTTACACTTTCACTTTCTGCCGTTGCAGCTTGGCTTGAGCATAAGCTCGGAGCTAACTGGCGAACACAATAAGGATTTATCAGCATGAAGCTATTTAAAACCGCAATTACAGCTCTACTTGCGCTTGCCGTAAGTTTGCCTGCACTTGCTTCTGAAACGCCAAACCTAGATAAAATCAACGAACGTGGCTCTCTACGTGTTGGTATGTCGACTTTTGTACCTTGGGCAATGCGTAACAAACAGGGCGACCTTGTTGGCTTTGAAATCGATGTGGCAAAACGCCTCTCTGAAGATTCAGGCTGGAAAGTTGAGTTCGTACCGACGGCGTGGGATGGGATTATTCCTTCTCTACTGTCGAACAAGTTTGACGTGATCATCGGTGGTTTATCGATCACTGAAGCACGCTCTAAGAGTGTGCTGTTTACTGAACCTTACTCTCATTCAGGTGTTCAATTAGCAGCAAACAAGGAACTAGCTGAAGGCTTTACACAGATCTCTGATTTCGATTCTCGTCGTGTGAAAATTGCAGCACGTCGCGGCGCATTCACGGTTCAAGTGGCTCGTGAAACTTTCCCGAAAGCGAAAGTACTTCAGTTCGATGACGATGCTCAAGCGTTCCAAGAAGTGCTAAACGGCAATGCACACGCAGTTATCGCATCTAGCCCGAAACCTGAGCACGAAACAATCAAAAACGCAGACACTCTATTCATCCCATTTGAAGAACGCCTATCAAAAGGTAATGAAGCATTTGCTGTGCGCCTAGGTGAAACAGACAAAACTGAGTTCTTCAACGCGTGGATCAAAGCACGTACTGAAGACGGTTGGTTGAAAGACCGTTACGAGTACTGGTTCTCTACTCTAGATTGGCAAGATCAGATTGCTCAAGGTCAGTAATATGAAACTGAGCTCATTTTTTAATATGAGCTAATCTGTCGAATCTAAATAAAGGTAGTGCGCTGTTTGCACTGCCTTCTCATCGAAAACTTAAGTAGCCTTTTTAAGTAGCTTTATTTGATTCGTTTTAGATCCAAGCAACAACCCAATAATAATTAATGTTTAAACAGGAATGACGTGAGTAGTACTAGCGCATTATCAACGCCCAAGCCCAACCTTCACACGAAGCCTTGGTATCAACGCCTCAATCTATTAGATGGAGTGTTGTTTGCCATCATTTGTGCGTTCGCAGGTTGGCTTTATTATCGTTCTTCTGTCGGTATCAACTATCAGTGGCGATGGGAAGACGCGTTCACATTAATTTTTATTCCACCTTCTCAAGGCAGTATTCCTTACTTCTTCCAAGGCTTGGTCGCAACATTGCGTTTGAGCTTGTGGAGCATGGTGTTAGCGCTCTCTTTCGGTACCTTGTTAGGGGTAGCAAGACACTCTAAGATCGCTTTCTTCAAAACACCTGCGTTGATTTTCATTCAATTGGTTCGAAATATTCCGCCATTGGTATTTGTGTTTATCTTTTACTTCTTTGTCTCTAACCAGCTGATCCCTCTACTTGGTTTAGAAAGCATTTTACGTGAACACAATGGAGAAATTAACGCTGTTCAAGATTTCCTATTTGGGCCTGCAAACCTTTGGGAAAACTTAGCCTCTGGTGTTATCTGTATTGGCCTGCTCTCTTCAGCTTATATCGCTGAAGTGATTCGAGCTGGTTTAGAAAGCATTCCTAAAGGGCAATGGGAAGCGGCTGATTCACTCGGGTTGTCGGCATTCTCTAAATATCGATTTGTAGTTGGCCCTCAGGTATTAACGGCGATTACGCCACCTTTGGCAGGTCAGGCAATTTCGCTAGTGAAAGACACCTCAATTGTGTCACTGATTTCTATTCAAGAGATGACGTTTGTTGGCACCGAAATGGCGAACTCTTCCGGTTTGATCTTCGAGATCTGGCTGATTGTAGGCGCGGTTTACTTCGCACTATGTTTCACCCTTTCACGTATTTTCAAAGTCATCGAACAACGTTCGAGTGTTTACCTTAACCGTTAAAATTAATGTTTATTTTCGCGTGAATTCGAGCGTCAGATCGATGGCCAACATCAACACCTAATTGATAATATTCATCAACTTAACCTGATTGGTTTAACTCATTGACCAATCAGGATTAATTCGCTAAAAACTATCTATCGAAACACAGCAAACCCCTCATTTAAACACTATACTTTCAGTACCCAATTTCATTGATTCTTCTCAAGGACTTCACTCAGCATGGACAATCATAAACAAAGAGCTTTTTGCGCCGTTGTGGGCGCATTGGTTGGAGACGCTGCTTCAATGGGGCTGCATTGGCTGTATGACCAAGAGAGGATCTTACAGGTAGCTGGCTTTGAGCCAGAATTTCGTTCGCCAAACCAGTTCGATTATCAAGACAAAGGATATTTCGCGCACCAAGGAAAAACCGCAGGCGATCAATCGCAATACGGTGCTCAGTTATTGGCGATGGTCGACAGCCTAGTCGACAATCAACAGTACAATGAAGCGAGTTACATTAAACACTTCCGCTTCTGGTTTGATTTTGGTGGCAGCTGGCAAGGCTACATTGATAAAGCCACTCGTATGAGCTTGCTGAACATACATCAATTAGAGCTAGCTGATGCCCCAATCACTGCTTGTGGCGCAGATGACACCCAGCTACCTGCTGTTTCAAAGCTAATTCCTTTGGTGGCGTGTACTTACACTTCTCACACTTTACCAGCGATGGTCGATAGCGCAGTGCGAGTCACCAACAATAACGATAAAGCGGTAGAGTGGGCACAAGCCATCACACTACTGATTCAAGCTGCGATACAAGGTAATTCACCACTACAATCGGTAGAAATGGTAAGACAAACCTGCAGCAAGTTTATACACGATCAAATCGATGAAGCACTGGCTGAACCTGAGCTTTCAATAACAGATGCCGCGAAGAAGTTTGGACTGCATTGTGAACTGAGTGCCGCGTTCCCACTGCTGATTCGCATCATTGCGGGTGCTCAGAATTATAAACAAGGCATTCGCGACAACATCTTATGTGGCGGTGACAGTTGCGGGCGTGCAATTGTGATTGGCGCGGTATTAGCGGCGTGTTTCTACGAAGAAGATGGCGCGATTCCAACTGAGTGGCTTAGTAAGGTAAACCTTAATGGCGGTGTATTGTCTCTGCCGATTGAATAACATTTTTCGTTCAAGAATCAATGACTATGGCAATAACGTAAAGGTGCCATAGTCATCTAATCAACGAATCATCCAGTCAGCTAGCCTTCAAAATCACTGACTTCCCATTTATTGCTCACTTCGTTCGTCAACAATTCCTGAAAAGGTTCAACATCTTTCTGTTCCCACAAGTCAACTTGCACATTGAAAAAACGGTCTTTCTGTTGAGTCGCATAAACAAACAGTGGAGAGACCGTTACAGCGTTCTCCTTAATGGTATGCTCAATACCTAAGTCAACGCTAAGAAATGATTTACCACCATTGACAGCAAGGCCACGACGCATATTGCATCGGAACTGCGTTAAGATGTAATTTCCCGGTTTGATACCATCAAACAGTGCGTATTTAGCGTCTTCATATACAAACATACGTAGGGTTTGTGGTTCAGAACCAACCAAGTTCCCATCAATTTTTTCTTTTAAATCAAATACGAAGGTTTCACATGGGTATGTCGAGTCGTGCTTAGAGATAATCGTTGCAATAGCGAGTGCACCATTTCCCTGTGGTTCTGACAATGTATCTGTAGCTGTATTTGGAAGTGTTTTACAACCTGTAATCCCGATAGCCAATGCAGCAATTAAAAAACGTTTCATATAAAGCCTTTATTATTATCAATGAAATCATGCGCAGACACTATCATTAAAAACAAAGACTCCAACCACAAATTTATAAAAGAGTGATATTGTTAACATTGTTTTATTTATCAATAACTAACATAAAAAATCTCCACTTTGATTTATCCAATAGAGTCACTTTCAAGGAAGATCTCTTCAAGTTGTTCATTGTTAACTAAGAGGCGTTTGTAGATACACCTCCCATGTCTATGAATGCATTTTTATGCCAGTCGTTTAAATGTTATCCGTTTAAAGAATATCTATTTACGCCACATATAGACAAACTGGTCGTTTTGCGAGGTGATTTCAAAGCCAAACCTCAAGTACAACTCCCCAACTCGATTACCTTGTAAATAACACAACGCCACAGGCTTATTGAGTTTGGCTGCTTGAGCTAAGCAATCCGTTAAAACTTGGCTACCAATGCCCTTTCCATGATACTCAGGTAACAAAAAGAATCGGCAAAAATAGAAGTGATCGTCTTTGTCTTGAAGTAACACACTGCCAATCGCTTTGCCTTGATGTTCAATGATCTCGGGCCGTTCTTCAGCCCACTCTTCGGCGTGTATATCTCGTTGAACTTGCTCATCCCAACCAAATACAGCCTTGATTGGCTCAAACTCCGCGGCTTTTTTTAGATCGAACAGAAATTCATAATCTGATGACTGAGCGGGTCTTATCGAATACTTCAAAATATCTCCATATAAATCCTATTCCCGCCAACTAATCGTCTGACTAAGCCCTACAATACATGGTGTACTCTTGATGCCCTGTGTGCTCATCGGCTTGTTCACTTACGATCTTAAAACCTTGAGAAAGGTAGAACTCAATGGTCGCTTGATTCTCTTTGTACACATTCAATAACAAGTTCGGACATTCAAGCTTGGCATGTTGCATGAGCTGTTTCCCGATGCCACTCCCTTGATGCTCAGGGCGGACAAAGATCGCCGCTAGTATCCCTTCGTAAAGTGAATAGAAGCCGCGAACCTGACCATTGACTTGATACACATAGCTCTGTGATGCAGGAATATATAGGTCGCGCATATTAGCCACTTGCGACTCCCAAAACTCAGGAGTCACAAAGTCATGGGCTTTTATCGAGGCGGTTAACCAAAGATTTAAAACGGCTTCAATATCGGCTGGGTTGTACTCTCTAATCATCTTAATTCTCAGGCAATTAATATTGTTTAAACTGCGAACCAATATGCCAAGAAGCGACGTAAATTCATTGAAGATTTACGACAATGTCCCAGTCAGAATTATTGAACGGTAATGATAGACCAATACCATTGGCCGCTATTGTTTCTTAACGTATTTCGCCGTAACGAGCATTTCACCGCCACCATCCAGCTTGCAATCTAACTGATGATCTTTGCCTTCACTAATTCGTCTGATTACCGCTTTAGTGCCTATTTTCAGTACAGAAGAACTGCCTTTAATTTTTAGATCTTTAATGAAGGTAACTTTATCGCCAGTGTCTAATACAACACCATTCACGTCCTTTACACGCGCGGCTTCTCTTTCTAAACGCTCCTCTTCTGGGTTCCATTCATAGGCACACTCAGGGCAGATTAGGTTGTTTTGGTCTGGATAGACATATTCAGATTGGCATTGCGGACAAGGAGGTAAAGACATACGTTAATACTTAATTTAAATAGAATTTACGTCCATTTTAATGACTCTTGCTAGGCTTAGCGAGCACAAACCTAACAAATTATCTCAAGATAAACCTAACGTCGGAAAAGAGCGGCTCTGAAACGGACAAACACAGCCGCTAAGCTGTGTTTGTTTATGAATCGAGTGTGCCTGAGCGACAGTTGTAAGCTAGTCAGATTAACGCTCTACTTTTGGTGAGTAGATCGAATACGCCGTGATTTGTCCTGCCACAATCGCGGAGAACATAAACAGCG
Source organism: Vibrio sp. R78045 (assembly GCF_042466085.1). Classification (NCBI taxonomy): domain Bacteria; kingdom Pseudomonadati; phylum Pseudomonadota; class Gammaproteobacteria; order Vibrionales; family Vibrionaceae; genus Vibrio; species Vibrio sp. R78045. The sequence continues at coordinate 1,652,498 of NZ_JAXHBS010000013.1, read as the reverse complement.
CCGATAAACCGATACTCGGGATCGGCAAGATTGATTGCTCAAACACAGATTGACTCGCACTCACCAATACTCGGCTACCCGGAACCAAGATGATGATACCCTGCACGATGTAAATAGAGCCGGTGAGCTCCATCTTTTTAGCAATCCAAGTTCCGTACAAAGTAATAAGAACCGTGGTTACCCAAGTACCCACAACCCAACCACTATCAAAACCAAGGTAGAACGGCCCCCACATGCCAAGAACCGCAACTGGCAAGCCAAGCAAAATGTCTTTAGGGCGCGCATTGAACATTACCCCGATAGACACAGAGATCAGCACTAAACCCGATATATGCATCCACGTGGGCACTGCATTGATATAGTCAATAGAGACCGCTTGTCCCCATATCGCTTCACCAATATTGAGACCCATGATAATCCCAACAAACAATTTGATTAGGGTTAAGGCACTCTGGCCGAGCAAACTAGTACCTGAAACTAAATCATTAAAGGCCAAACACTCTAAAGCGTTGGCTATAGATAAACCGGGGACAAACAAGACGATAGAGGCAATACACAACGCCCAAACAGGTATTGGTAGCCCTGTACTCGCTAAAAAAGCCACGAAGATACCCGTTAACAAAGCTGAGATGAACTCAACCGCGATAGCACGACGTGAATGAAGAACTTGCTGACAGACCCAAACCATTAAACCCAACAACGCAGAGAAACCGACCGCTTCCAGCGTACTGCCAACTAGCATTAAATACGCAGGTGGAATCCCCATATTGGCAAGTGCAGTCACAAATTTAGAGTAACCGACAGGCTCTGGGACTGGTTCGCTACTAGGCTGATTAATACGAATGATGGTATTGGCCAACAAACTCAGATTAATTGAAGCTGGCTTTAGACGCTTAAGAATTACGGCGTTGTTATCGTCTGGGAATTGATAATTGATCGCGGTTGGCGTCGCTTGAATCATTACATCAACGCCGTGCTTTTTTGCATAGAATTGTGTATATTTTTCAAGCTTATACGGAGCACAACCACTGCGGTGAAGAGTATCACCAATTTCAACAATTTTGTTAATTCGGTACTGAGAAGGCATGGGTATTTGAGGCGAGACAAAATGTGCGGCAAATGTACCAAACGATAGACGGAATGACGAGACTTTTGCGTGAATTATCAACTAAATTCGTTACTTTTTTCGTCAAAGACTTAGAAGCATCGATAACTCCACTTATTTGTAATTAGTTTAATGAATATAACGCATCGTTCGAAAGTTAAAACTATGCATCCACACTGTTATTAAAATACTCGAAAATTCGGTTTAGAATCAATTTGTGTTAACACACGTAACCTCGAACTTTGCTCTTACTTTGGACCTATTTGGGATATAAATGGCCACCAATGTAACTTTATCGAATCGAATGAAACGCTTCCCTATTACAAATAATGGTTATCTAGATAACGGTTATTTGAGAGCCTCCTGCTTAACGAGATTTTAGTCACATTTTATTCACTCTCAGAACGCCAGATATGATTGAAAAACTAGCGGAGTGGTGGTTATGCGAGCACTTAGAATAAAAATGAAAGAAAAAGGTTTCGTTTTCAGTTAGATGTGGCATTATCAAACTCGTTAAGACGATGTGCGTACATCGTATAATGGCTATTACCTCAGCCTTCCAAGCTGATGATGCGGGTTCGATTCCCGCTGTACGCTCCAGTCTTCTTGATGCCTAAGTCTTACTCTTAAGACAGTGTGCGTGCATCGTATAATGGCTATTACCTCAGCCTTCCAAGCTGATGATGCGGGTTCGATTCCCGCTGCACGCTCCAACTTCTGTTTAGTTACAAATCTCTTTAGTTACACGATCCCTTTAGATTCAGCATCTCCTCTTAGCTTCAAAACCTAAAACAATTAAAACTGCGCACTTCATTGTGTGATTCTTTGTATTGAAAAAGAGCAATACCAAATGGTATTACTCTTTGAATATTCTTAATTTAATTGATTACCTCAATCAAGCTGCCCTTCATCTAAAGCAGAAGTAACCCATACTAGCGGCGCATTCCAGTTGATGGTTATCTCGTTCAACGTCCAAGCTCCAATATTATCGCTGTAACACGTTTGTCCAACACACTTACCTTTCATCACAGCGGCAATAGGATCACTAAAACTTACCGAATTTGGGCCTCCAATTAACGCACCCGGCGCTGGTTTTGGTGAACTTTCATCAGCAGCGTAAGCCCAGAATCGATGATGAGGATTCTCAGCAGGTTTCGTTCCATAACCAGTAACATAAGAGATATTCATCGGGTTACCTCCGAGGATATAATCCATCGCACTAGCCGCCGCTTTGATGTATCGAACATCATTAGAAAAATCGTGAGCGTAAATCAAAAAAATACTTCGGTTTACAAGGTTGGAGTTTGAGCCCCAGGAATACTCTTCGACTGTATAAGGGATGTTGTAGCCTTCATTGGCAACTTGCTTAGTATAAGATTCTGCCGTTTTAATGATGTTCTTACGTGCTTGTTCAATAACTTGGTTGTCCAATGAGTTAGGTACCACGGCTAAACTCACGGTGCCCGCAGGCGCTATATACTGCCAATACATGTCACCATCGGCATTGATATTACCTTTAGGCACTTCAAGATAGTGTCGCGAATCAACCAATACCTCTTTATAAGCCTCATCATTGGTTGTGATAAAGAGCTCGGCCGCAGCCCAGTATCGCTCATCACTCAATTCGATATCATCATACGGCCCTGACCCCGTGAAGTTGTCGTAAGCATAGATATCTTGATGTTGATTTGCGGCGTTCCACGCTTTGGTCGCTGAATCCAAACATAACTGCGAGAAATCACTGTCGATATCTTTCCAAATACGTGCACACTGAGCACCAATGGCGGCCAAATTCAATGAGGCCGCTGTCGTCGGATAACCAACATAGCGTTTCTGAGTATCTTTGTGTGGCGGTAATGGCATGCCTGTCCAAGACTCATCCGCGATCTTGTGAAAAGCCAACCCTCTCGCGTTAATTTCGGTAAGTTTGAGGTTTTTACTCGCAGACTGATTACCAACAGGAACGGCGATAGGCGTGTCAGAATCAACTTGCATCGCTAACATGAACTCTATGTTCCAGCGAGCTTCAGACAACAACGGGTTAACGCCATTGGTTGCTTCAGGGATTTTTACTTTGCTCTCTGAAAAAGGAAGTGATTTGTTCTCTAAGAACTTCCCTCGCTCAAATAGGTTCAAGAGTGTCCATGTTGAGATGCCACTGTTCACCGTATATTTACCATGATCGCCTGCATCGTACCAGCCACCGGTCGCATCAATCGTCAGATCGCAGCCAGGCCATTTATTTCCCCAACTATCGACTTTATCAAAACATGTTGCAGTATCGGACATGTGACCCCCGGGCCTCGCAAGATCCTCACGTTGAACAAACTCTGGCTTTATTTCAATGCCGCTGCGATTTTGATAGAAGTAAGACAAAGCATCGAGCTTCAACTTACTATAAACATCGTTTCGAATATCGAACGGATAACTGACATCATCGCCGACTTCGATCGTTAAGCCTTTCATTGTGTCTGTATAGTTTGAAAGATTAACTCGGTGAATGTGCTCACCCGACGCTTTATTCAGGCCGAATACTTCAGTTTTACCAAGATCAAGGCTGATCCCGGAATGAGATATTAATGTCCATTTCAAAGGTGTCGTCGACGTATTTTCAACGAAGATAAATTTATCGGATTGAGGTAAGAAGCCAACTTGATTGGCTCGAATAGGCATCTTAGTCGCCACTTTTACAAATGGCTTACCTACGACAGAAACATTGTCTACACAGATGATACCTTCCTTCTGTGCGCCTAATTGAAACTGGAATTCTGTATCGGCGTCACTATCAAGTTCGTGTACAAAATCAAACGTATAGCTTTGCTTGTCTGTTGATATACCCACGTCACTTAGAAAATAATGCGTATAAGGAGGCCCTTCATGTTGGATCAAGGCTTTCATCTCAGTATCAATATTCGCATATGCATCGAACGATACCTGATATTTCTGACCTTGCTCTAAGCCAATACCGCTATGGCCTAAAATGATATCCCAAGAATTTTTTCCTGGGTTTTTAATATCAATACACGCTTCATTACTTTCTGTAGCTATGTTGGCGCCAGCATTCCACCAACCATCCATATTGCCTTTAAAGTGACTATTTCTAATCTGCTCTTCTGCGTGAATAGCTCCAGAAGATAAAATCATGATAATCGCGAGAGATAACGTTCCTTTTTGCATCATTATTCCTTAGAGATGTTTCATATATCCAAAGAAACTAGCGAAATAGATTCAATAATAGAGCGTTAACATTCGCAAAAAATGGACTCGTAAAAATAAATATTATGATTTCTTGTGATGTTTAACACTAAGGAACAAGCTCATGAATCAATTGCATGGATAGCCAAAACAATATTGTGCTAGTGCTTCTCAATTAAAATCAGATTTCATAAAAGTGCGGGTTTAGTAATCTTGGTCAATATCCAAAAAAGCAGTTGTGTTAATGTGCGCGCATTAGCAACAACCAAAAATAATTAAAAATGTTTAAAAACAATGCGTTAACAATAAACATAGAAGCAATCAATATCGCACTGTCAAAAGTCGAAAATGCGAACAAAATTCAGCTTAATACGTTGAAAGGTTATGTGAGCAGCGAACCAGAACAGGCCGTGCTTGCGTTTCGTTCTTTGAATGAAGTGGAATCGATCGACGACAAGCTTAAGAAGATCATGTCAGAGCTACCACACCTCAGTGGTGAAGCACACCACTTACTGGAAACATCGATCCTATTACAGTAGTGGCCAAGAAAGATAAGTCTCAACTAGCGTGATGAGCTAAGACTTATCTTTTAGCTTTCTGTTTTAGTACTTTTCTAGCAGCTATTTCTAGCTCTATTAGATAATGCCTAAAGCGTTATCGACTTCACCATGCCCGCTTCCGCATGTCCTGGAATATTGCAGGCAAATTCGACTTGATTATCACCGTGGAAATGCCACAGCATCTGCTTCGCTTTGCCCGACTTAACTGTGACTGTACTGCCCGAATCATGAGCGTGATTCCCCATATTTTTCATCATTTCACGATGCTCCAATTGCTCTGAAGCAGAGCCAATCGAGAATTCGTGATCAATCTTGCCGGTATTCATCACAACAAACTGCACTACGTCATTTGGCTCTATACCGACCTTGTTTTTAAATGTGATTTTCATATCATCACTTAGCAGCACATGAACCACTTTATCGGGCTTCGCGCCTTTAGCTGGCATCCCAACTTCTGACATACCTTCCATGTCCATCATTCCATCCATATTCATCATCTTTGAATGGTCCATCTTTCCGCTCTTCATCATCGAATGATCCATACCTGATTGATCCATATTTGATTGGTCACCAGCTGAATGGTCCATTGCAGCAAACGCGGTTGCTGTAGTCAGTGTTAGAGCTATAGCAATTAGTGTCTTTTTCATGATCGTTCCTTAGATTAATTCAGTTATTTATTTGTTTGTCTCGCTTTGGCTGTGCGTAATCTCACGCTGTTTCCAGAGCTTAAAGATTGCAGGCAACACCAGTAGGGTAAGCAACAGCGCAGAAGCCATTCCGCCTATCATCGGCGCGGCAATTCGTTGCATCACTTCCGAGCCCGTACCCTCGCCATACATAATTGGAATGAGACCAATGATCACCGTAAGAACCGTCATCATCACAGGGCGCACACGCAGTCCTGCGCCTTCTCTAATGGCATCGGTTAGATCAGCTTGTTGAAGCGTTTGTTGGTTTTGTTCTGCATCGAGCTTTTTGTAGTGCCACGCTTGGTTGAGATAAACCAACATGATCACGCCTATCTCGACCGCAACGCCTGCAAGTGCAATAAAGCCAACACCCACCGCAATCGAGAAGTTGTAATTTAGGAAATGCATCAACCACAGTCCGCCCACCATAGCCAAAGGAAGTGTTGCCATGATCATCATCACTTCACCGACGCGGCGGAAGCTTAGGTAGAGCAACAACATGATGATGGCGATGGTGATCGGCACAACGACACTCAAACGCTCCTTCGCACGCTCCATGTATTCGTATTGACCAGACCAAGCGAGCGAGTAACCCGCCGGTAATACAACTTGTTCGGCAACGACTTTTTGCGCTTCAGCCACGTAAGAACCTAAATCACGACCATCAATGTCCACGAACACCCAACCGTTAGGGCGTGCGTTCTCCGTTTTGATCATCGGTGGGCCATCTTCATAACGAATATCAGCAACATCAGAGAGAGCAATTCGCGCACCGTTTGGTGTCACTAACGGCAGGTTCTGCAACTTAACGACAGAGTCACGATAGCTTTGTGGATAGCGGACATTGATTGGGTAACGTTCTAGCCCCTCAACGGTTTCGCCCACATTCATGCCACCAACCGCAGTCGAAATAACCTGTTGCACTTCTTTAATGCTCAAGCCATATCGCGCAGCCGAGCGACGTTTGATGTCTATCGTCACATAACGACCACCAGCCACACGTTCGGCATACACAGAAGCCGTACCACTGACACCATTCAAGATAGGTTCAAGTTGCGAACCAATATCTTCAATCACGCTCAGATCCGGGCCTGCGATTTTGATACCAATGGGGGTTTTAATACCAGTCGCTAACATGTCGATACGGGTTTTGATTGGCATAACCCAAGCATTGGTTAAACCGGGGAACTGAATCAGATCATCAAACTCTTTACGCAGCGACTCCGTAGTGACGCCGTCACGCCACTCATCTCGCGGTTTAAGCTGAATCACGGTTTCAATCATGGTTAACGGTGCAGGATCGGTTGCCGTCTCTGCTCGACCAATTTTGCCCCATGTGGTTTCGACTTCTGGAATGTTTTTGATGAGCTTGTTGGTTTGTTGCAACAACTCACGAGCCTTACCTATTGAGATACCCGGATACGTGGTTGGCATGTACATCAAATCCCCTTCGTCCAAAGGAGGAATGAACTCACTACCAAGCTTGCTGGTTGGGTAATAGGCAGACGCCATTAAGCCAAGTGCGATAACAATCATCATCTTTGGATATTTTAAGCTGAGGTTTAGAAGCGGCTTGTACATCGCCACTAAACTGCGGTTAACTGGATTCTTGTTTTCAGGTAACACGTTGCCACGAATAAAGTAGCCTATTAACACAGGCACCAGCGTGATTGCCAAACCGGCTGCTGCAGCCATCGCATACGTCTTGGTAAACGCAAGTGGCGAGAACATCTTGCCTTCTTGCCCTTCTAGCGCGAACACAGGCACAAAGCTCAAGGTAATGATAATCAGAGAGAAGAACAGCGGCGCGCCAACTTCTTCTGCTGCCTTACCAATCACTTGCCAACGGTTTTTGTCAGTGAGCGGAGTCCGTTCAATGTGTTTATGAACGTTCTCAATCATCACTATGGCACCATCCACCATGGCGCCAATCGCAATCGCGATCCCGCCAAGAGACATAATGTTGGCGTTAATACCCTGCCAATGCATAACGATGAATGCGCCTAAGATACCGACAGGCAAACTTAGCGCGATAACCAGTGATGAGCGGATATGGAACAAGAACAGCGCACACACGACGGCGACCACGATGAACTCTTCAGCCAGCTTCTTCCAAAGGTTTTCAACGGCTGAATCAATCAAAGTCGAACGGTCATAAGTCGCGACAATCTCGACACCATCAGGTAAGCCCGCTTGTAGTTCAGCGAGTTTGGATTTAACCGAGTCGATCACTTCACTGGCATTTTCACCAAAGCGCATCACGATTACGCCGCCAACGGCTTCACCTTCACCATTCAGCTCAGAGATACCACGACGCATTTGTGGTCCAAGGTTGATGTCAGCAATGTCACCTAATAGCAGCGAAGTACCTTTGTCGGTCACTTTCAACGGCAGAGATTGAATGTCTTCGATGCTTGTGAGGTAGCCGGTTGTACGAACCATGTGCTCGGCTTCCGCAATCTCAACCACTGACGCACCGGTTTCTTGATTACCATCTTGGATTGCCTTGTTGACTTGCTGAAGCGTTAGGTCGTAAGCACGTAACTTGGCAGGATCAATCTGTACTTGGTACTGCTTCACCATGCCGCCAACGGTCGCCACTTCAGACACGCCTTCTACGGTTTGCAGCTCGTATTTCAAGAACCAATCTTGCAGACTACGAAGCTCTGCTAAGTCGTGCTTACCGGTTTTGTCTTGCAGTACATAGCTGTAAACCCAGCCTACACCAGTTGCATCTGGTCCTAGTGTTGGCTTCGCACTCGATGGCAAGTTAGGTGCAACTTGGCTTAAGTACTCCAACACTCGTGAACGCGCCCAGTACATATCGGTATCGTCATTGAAGATGATATAGACATAGGAATCACCAAAGAACGAGTAGCCACGAACCGTTTCTGCACCCGGAACGGCTAACATCGCCGTTGTGAGCGGATAGGTCACCTGATCTTCGACTACTTGAGGCGCTTGCCCCGGATAGCTGGTTTTGATGATCACCTGGACATCAGAAAGATCTGGGATAGCATCGACGGGCGTATTTTTAACGCTGTATAAGCCGCCAAATACGATGGCGACCGTGGCAACCAGAACCAAGAATCGGTTACTGATGGACCAACGAATGATTGCATTGATCATAGTTCGCCCTCACCCGTGCTATTCGTCGGTTCAAGAGATTTGAGCACATAATCAGAACCTTGCTTCGCCACTAGAAACCGAATGCTTTGACCCTCGGTAAACTCGGATAAATCAAGGTCATCACTTACTTGGAAGTTCATTTCACCCGCCTTCCAATTCCAGTCAGGCACTGGCTTGTGATTTACGGTGATCATGCCAAAATCTGCCATCAACATAGTGATGTCACCTGTTACCCAAACTTCGCCAGCGATCTTGTGTTTGTTGACCTTGTAATCAACAACCTCGTACTGCCCTGACTCTGTCTTTCTCATCTCAAAATCAATTGCCTTACCACGCTGCACGTCACTCATGTCCAAGCCTTCCGCAAAGGTGAAGTTCATCACCATGCCCGGCCAATCCCATTCTGGAACAGGCTGATGGTTAATCGTCACCATGCGACTGCCTTGCATAACATCGGAAATTTCACCGTTTGCCCATACAGTTTCAGCATCTTCCTCAACACCATTGATGCGCGACAGATCAGCTGATTGGCTAGATTCAGAATCCAACATGAAGTGCGCAGAAGTGACAATGTTTTTGCCTTGCTCCAGCCCTTGAAGCACCTCTATTTTTTCGCCAGCTTCACGACCAACCTCAATACGAGCAGAACGATACTTTCCAGAACCTTCTGACATTACCACTCGAGTCATACCACCGGAGTGAATCACCGAAGATCTTGGGATAGTAAGAACGGCTTCATCACTAATGGGTTTCAGCGCAATATTGGCAAACATATTTGGCTTTAGCTCGCCGTGGGGATTGGAGAACTTCAAACGAACGCGCAAAGTTCGAGTTTTTGGGTCAAGGATTGGGTAAACGTAATCGACATTACCTAACCACTCTTTGCCGGGAATCGCATCTAGAGTCATCACCGCATTGCTGCCTGATGAGATCCAGTGCGCTTGGCGCTCAAACACTTCGGCATCAACCCATACTTCCCCTAGTGGGCCTGCACTGATCACCGCTTGTTCTGGTGAAAGGTAACCACCTTCTCGAATATTCAGACTTGCAATGACACCATCGGCTGGCGCTTTAATTTTAATGGTTTGCGAAGCTTTGCCTTGTCGCGTAATAGCGCGGATTTGCGTCTTATCAACACCCAAGGTAATCAAGCGTTCAGTCGAGCCCTTGATCAAACCTTTACGACCCGTTTTATAAGCACTGATCAACTCTTCTTGTGCTTTAACAAGCTCTGGAGAATAGAGTGTGAAAAGCACATCACCTTTGTTTACCTTCTCACCCACTGCGTTGATATAGAGCTTCTCAACCCAGCCAGCTGCTCTTACGTTGGTTTGCCACAATGTACTTTCATCAAACGCCACATAACCCACGGTTTCAATCCGAGGAGACAACGCTTCAAAGTTAACTGTTGCTGTTTTGACACCAAGATTATTTTCTACCGACGGGTCGATAAACACAGTTCCCGCCTTGTCTGGTCCCGCACTTGAGTCATCCGCATAAACAGGAATTAAATCCATCCCCATTGGTGACTGCCCCGGTTTGTCTCGCTGATAATTTGGGTCCATCGGAGCCACCCAGTACAGAGGCTCATCCTTGGTTTGTTTACTTACTTCGGCGTCTGTACTCGTTGCCATTGCTGACATGTTATGTGCTGACCCAACGACAAAGTGATTCACACCAAACCCCAATGCACCACCGACCAATAAAGCGATTGTTGCTACTTTTACTGTATTCATTGTCTATTCCCTTATTGATTGGCTGTGTGTTTAGTTGCGCTTGAGTTGAGTTGTGGTTGGTTTACTTGGTATTCAAAACCACTGATTAACGCCGCCAGTTTGCTGTTAACGATATTGAGATCGGTGATCAAACGTTGTTGCTCTAACTTAAGCGCCAGCTCATCGGTCGTTGTTAAAATGACATCGTTAAACTGAGCGGTATTGTTTTGATAACCCCTTTCAACCGCGCTGATTCGGGCTGCGGTTTGAGGAAGCAAGGACGTTTGATAGCGATCTAATCGCTGGATAAGATTTGATCTGTCCACCAGCAATGCGTTCACTTGCGCGTTCATTTGGGAAAGTAAGGTGTCTTTTTGAGATTTAGCCGCACCAACTTGATACTGAGCAGCCGATAAGTTTTTATCTTGTCGATTCCCCGTAAACAGCGGAATGTCGACTGTCAGATAAGCACTCACCAAATCAGAAGCAGGTTCACCCGCCATGTTATTGGCTTGGCGGTACGCATACATCACTTCTACCCCAAACTGCGGGGTATAAGCTTGCTCGGCTAACTCAACCTGAGTTTGATTGGAGGAAATACTGACATCGGAGATCTTAACCAAAGGATGGTCAGTCAGTAGCTGGTAGTGCTTGGTTGAATCGGTATTGGTCGCTAATTTGCTTTCTAACAATGACCAATCGATTTGGTTAGTTGCATTCAATGTGCCCTGAGAATCAAGAACCTGAGAGCCTAGCCAATCAGAACCCAACCATTCAGAAAGCTGAGAGATTAAACGTCGTTGAACCTGTTGGTTTGCCTGAAGTTTCTCATCAAGCTTGCTCACTTGAAGCTGAGCATTAAGCAGATCTTGTGCTTCACTTTTACCAATCGAGTAATTGGTTTGTACATAATTTTCAAGCTCAAGCAACAAACGACGATTTTCACGCATAACACCTTCTGCGACTTTCTGGTAACCCAATTCAAGCCAAAGCTGCGTCATGCTATTCGCAACCGTCAATTCTCTTGCTTGCACCTGCAAAGCTAAAGCATCAGCCTGTTGGCCTGCCTTTTTCTGTTGGAGGTTAAGCGTATCGCCACGCTCAAACTGCTGCATCAACCCTACCGATATATTAGTCATCGGGTCTTCGTCGAATTGAAAGCTATCGACAGGCAAACCGCCAAATCCAACTTTTAATTTCGGGTCCATTAAGGTCGCGTTGGCAATGCCCGTTTCTCGCATCGCTTGAGACTGAGCAAAGTACTGTTTGCGATTTCCATCTTCGCTTAAAGCAATCTCAATCAGTGTATTGAGTTGCTGCGTCGAACTTGCTTGGTCATGTGCTGAAATATCTTGAGCATTTGAAGCTGACGCAGTGGTAGCCGCGAGCGTAGCACTTGAAAACAAGGCCATAGGCAAGGCAGCAGCAACCACTAAGCTCGTGTTCATGACAAACACAGAGGTTGTTGGTTTCATATTCACAATGAATGTCCATATCTAGCGCTAATTAGCGCATAAAAAAGAATGACTTATCAGATTTAGCTAACTGATAGAGCTGTATTTTTAGATATAGATTTATGCAGTGGGCGGGCGTAACAAAGATTGAGCACGTGCGACTTTCTGGCCAATCGTGACCGATTGAAAACGAGCTAATGAAAAGGAAAGTTGATCAACGGCTTGAACAGCCTGAATTGGATAGGGACTTGCAGAACACATTGAGGCACAGCAATCGGCACTCGAACAATGGTTACCCATCATCGAACTGCCGTCTCCGCTCATTGAAGACATATCGTATTGAGCCATCAAAGCATGGGCACTCATGTTAGAGTCTTCAGCGTGTACTTTTTCACTCATCACATGACACCCTGCCATTGAATCATTAACCGAAGTACCGCTGTGGTAACAAGCCGATTTGCTCGACCCCATTTCCATCATCATTACTTCAGTCATCAAGGCTGAGGAGCTTGAGGCATAGCTAGACATCAACATCGCAATGATGCTGAAAACAATAATCCAAGTTTTTCGGAATGTGTTTGTCATAGCTTACCTTTAGGTTTTCAAGGTAACTATAAAGGTTACCCTTAGGGTAAGGTCAATGATGAAGTACACAGATGTGATGAAATTGATGGTAGTTGCTGAATAGATGGACAAAAAGAACACTCAACAAGCAACTGAGTGTTCCTAATACTAAGTTCAATTAATCGTTTACCGGGGTTTGCGCATCATACTCAACTAGCGAATTTTTGAGTGCCTGTAGATCAGAACCACTTAAGTGCTTCCTCAATAATTCAAACTTATCTTCAGGCCAGTCGTATATTTTCATCGAAATCAGTTCTTCAATAACAGACTCGTCGAAACGGTATTTAACCACTTTCGCAGGAGAGCCACCGACAATGCAGTAGGGAGCGACGTCTTTTGTCACAACACTATTTGCAGCAACCACAGCGCCTTCACCAATCGTTACTCCTGGCATTATCATGGCTCGCATGCCTAGCCAAACACCATCTTCAATATGAGTGTCACCCTTGCCGATATACGCGTCTTCAATCACGTCCATAAACGGATACAGTGAAAACCAATCCACTCTGTGAGTATGATTTCCGCCCATGAGAATGACAACTTCTGCGCCAATGCAAACATAGTCACCAATATAGAGTTCGTCGATTTCCCATCGAGGCTCCCACTGGCGGCTGACTTCGTCACCATGTAAATAGCGTACTACCGATTGTTCGAAGCCATTATCCCAACAATCACTGTAATAACTGTGTTGACCTTTTACGTGAATATTGGGGTTGGTTACGATTTCATGCAGCAACTCGAATTTGGACCAATGCTTGTTTTGCATTTTTACCTCTGATTAATCTTTATTAGTTAAATATCAATATACTCGACCATACAGATTCAACGTGCACAGCTTCGCTGACGTAGTAGCAATGGGTGCCCTGATACATCAATAGTGTAGTCACAGTTGAAATGATCGTAATGCCGCTAAAACTAAAAAGGTGTCAGTGGATTCGAGGTTGCTTTAAGAGAGGAAGTAATTTCAAAGTTTGCTCAGTTGGTTATCGATAACTTGGTTAGATAATTTACAGGTATATTGTATCCGTTAATGCACACTCATTTGACACAAGAATGTGATTAATAAGGTTTCAAATATCGTTTTTAGAATACAAGTTTGAGCCTGTAATTAACACAAACTCAAACTTAGACTCGCTTATTAATTTAGGCTTACGCTTGGGTCTAGGATCAGCGATTACATGCGAGCGAGCTGTACTTTTCTGTCTTTATTCACCACGCAAAAGTTGCCGCGCTTAGTACGACACTTAGAGCATCGCTCACATTCAACAGGACTTCTATCCCCTTCCTTCCAACGCTTAACTAAATGAGGCTCTGATAGCAGAGGTCTTGAAAGCGCGAAGTATTCAATACCCGTGTTATTAGCGATGGCTTCAATCGCATCGAAATCTGTCAATCCACCCACAGTGATCACCGGAATATTAACGTCTTGGCTGATAGCATGACCATATTCGTGAAAATAACCTTCAGCTTGAATAGTGAATCCATCGTGATATTCGCCAATCATGGTGTCGGCTTTACCATGGATGTTGCCTGACACCACGATGCCATCAACACCAATTTCTTCAAGCTTCTTACACACCGATCGAGTTTCATCAAACGTCACTCCGCCCTCGAAAAACTCAGAAGCTGTAAGCTTAACTAAGATAGGAAAGTCATCACCTACCAACTTACGAGTCGATGTGTAGATCTCAAGCAAGAATCTCATACGATTTTCTAAGCTACCGCCGTATTCATCTTCACGTTGGTTGTAATAAGGGCTTAAGAACTGGTTAATCAGGTAGGTGTGTGCAGCATGAATCTCAACGCCATCAAAGCCTGATTTTTGTGCTCTCAAAGACGCTTGAGCAAAGGCATCAACAATGTAGTCGATCTCGTCTTTGGTCATCGCTTTGCCTAGTGTTTGAGTTCCTTTTTCCGGAACCTCGCTTGGTGCGTAGATCACTCGTTCGCCAAGATCATGCGTGGTTTTGGTGCCACCATAAGCCAATTGCATTACTATGTTAGAGTCGTTGTCGTGCACCAGTTGAGTCAGTTTCTGATACTCTGCAATGAATGAGTCGTTATACATCCCCATCATGCCCGCATTAGGCTTTTCTTCTTCAACGATGTTCGCGTAACCCGTCACGATCAGGCCGACTTCACCTTGAGCCAACTCTTCGTAGATAGCGTACAGTTTATCTGTCATATGCCCATCCTCGGTGGCCATATTTTCCCACGTTGCACTTCTCATGAAGCGATTCTTTAGTGTCATCTTGCCAATGTGGGTTTCTGTAAACAAAGTGCTCAAGTGTCTTCCTCTCAAAATCGTATTACGCAAGTTACCCATTAAGCATGGGCACTGATTCAAGCGGATAGTACAGAGAATATGGCAGGTAAAACTTAATCTAGATTAAGAGAGCGGCACTCTTATATGAGAGAGGTATAGAAAGCATCAAAAAGAGATAAAAAAGATTGGAGAAATGGTAATAAAAGAAAGTCGCTCAACTTTAATAAGCGACTTTGTTCAATTTAATCTGGACTAAGTCAATGGTTCTTACGAGAGGTGTCCACCTGCGAATTGCTACCTGCTAACAGCTATTTAAACTCATAGGTGTAAGACGCACCAACACTGTTATTCTCACCGAAGTCATCCTCAGCAAAAATAGTGAAGAAATTGAACGACTGGGCGTCACTCAATTTGTAGCTAGCACCGACCCCTGCCCAATAGCCTGAATAATCATCAGAACCCATAGAGCCACCACCAAAGCCCATGATAGACCACTCTTCAGTTATCGTTTTCAGACCAAATGCACCAATATAACCGCCATGAGTCGAACTCGGCATCAATACATAATCAGAACCCACATTCTCATCATCGAATACCGCCACTTCACCATCGTTATAGCTGTAGCCAGCCATCGGGAAGATTTGCCAACCAAAGGGTTCGATATCGAAATAACTCAATGGAACAAATGTTCCGATACTGTAGTTATTCTTGTAAGCATCGTTGTCGTATTCAGAGCGACTAAAGTTGAAATTGACGATCCCCAAAGGCAATAGCCATGAGCCGCCCACTCGCCATTCTTCGCCGTCTGCATTAACGCGCGCGTTGATCATTCGCGCTTCATCAAGCCCGATAGAACCCGAAAACTTAAGCTCTTCGTTATATGCAACGCCGGCTTTAGTTACGATCTTGGTTGGATCATCCGGATGCTTCTCTTCAGAAAAAGCACCCATCGAGCACAGTGTCATTGCTGCAACAATTAATAGATTATATTTTGTCATTAGAAGGTCGCACTAACGCCAACAAAGTGGATGCGACCGTCGAATGAGCCGTTTAGCAAAGTATTACCTTTTGGTCCACTTCGATTCATATCAACTGAACCTAAATCCGCATACTCGTAGAACATATCAATCAAGATATCATCCCAATACGTTGAAGCACCTACCGAATAGCGATACTGTTCGCCTACAGGAAGGTCAACATACTGCATTGTTGGGTCGTCTTGCGGAGAGGTTTCGTAAGAGAAGCCGGCTTTTAGACGCCAGTCTGAGTTAAGCTGATAATCAGCACCAACCGCAAACTTCCACACGTCGTCCCAATCGCGTTCAAGTGGAACACCACTAATTGGGCTTCCAGCAACACCAAAATCAAGAACTGTTGTATCCCACTCACTCCAACGATGTAATTGCACACTAGCCAATAAGTCGAGCTTTGGGTTAAGTGCGTAACTAGCGCTGATATCAACGATCTCTGGTAAAGCAAGATCCATAGCTAGAGAGTTAGAAAAATCTTCTACCCCTCTTAACTCATTATTAAACTCGTGCTCAAGCTTTGACCGATAGCTAGCACCCAACTTAAGTTTATCCGACGGCGTAAACATTACACCTAGGTTATAACCATAAGCCCAGTCAGTGTCTTGCTTTGCTGTAAAAACAGAGGATGACTGTTGTAACGCAGCCCAACTTAACTGGATACCGGCACCAACCGACCACTGGTCATTCAGTTGGTAGCTTAGTGATGGGTTTACTTGCATCGCAGTGAGGGTGATATCTTCTAAGAGTTCAGCTCCCGCCCACTCACTGCCGTAATCAAGGCTAGAGCCCCCTACTGCACCCAGCGCGATACCAAGGTGTAATTTGTCAGTCACTTGGTGAGCGTGAAAGGCACCAAATGACGGCATTACGGAATGAGCTTTACCATCTGGATTACCATCGTTGTCTTGATATTGCATCTCAAGATCAAACGCCATGGTGTTGATGGTCGTTTTGCTTTCGCCCATATGAGACATGGTGGCAGGGTTCGTCCACATTGCAGCAGCAGAGCGAGTATAAACACCGTCCCCAGCGCCGGTAGTACCAGCATTGGCGACGACAGCTTCTTGTAAAAACAGACCACTTGCGAAAGCATTTAAACTTGTAAAAATTGCGGTGGCAGCTAGCGAGTAAGTAAAAGTTTTGTTCATCAGATTGCTCATTTAGCCTTAGACATTAAATTGCTCTAAGGCTACCGCAAAGTCCCATAAACAAAGGTAATAACGATTATTCCTGTACAAGCCCTACTTAAAGGTTCTGGGAAGATATTTTCGTGGTTTATCGTTATGAGTTTCACGCTGGATGGCAATCGCTCTGTTCTTCCTTGCTCCAACTTTGATTTGATACCAAGTCTCTAAAAACAGCGCAATACCAGGGCTAGACCACCACGTTTTATTGTAGAGCTTCTTATTGGCGGCAAGGACATCTGGCGATCGATTAGCACACTCAAGTGCTAACGCATAAGCTTCAGCGTAAGGATCTTCGGCAATCTTGGTCACCAATCCATATTCTTTCGCAGTTTCACAGTCGATCACCTTCGCGGTCATCGCCATTTCTAAGGTGTGATCTTTACGCATTAACTCTCGAAATGCGATGGCGCCTCCCATGTCAGGAATCAAACCCCATTTGGCTTCCAGTATCGAGAAAGTCGCGTCTGGACTGGCCATCCTAAAATCACCACCACTGGCTAATTGAAGGCCGCCTCCCCAACAACGACCATGAATCGCAAAAATGACAGGACATGGGATCTCTCGCCAACCAAGCGAAAAGTGCTGCGCAGCATTAGGTAATGTCGGTAACCATTTGAACAAAAGCTTCATCGCCCCTACTTTACTGTTCAATAACGATTTAACATCTAAACCAGAACAAAAATCGGAACCACTGCCTTTAACAATAACAGCTCGAATATCTCTGTTCTTCTTGAGCTCACTTATCATGTCATTAACGGCTTCAAACATCGCCATATCAATAGCATTGAGCTTATCGGGTCGATTCAACACAACCGTCGCAATTTGGTTTTCATCGATAGAACAAGTAATACGATCGAGGTTTGGCATGGTGGCTACCTTATAAGTGGTCAGACCTTTAGGTTATACATTTTATTAACATATGCCAAACTTGCACATTAAGAAGCGAGACCTGTGTTGCTTAACACCGCCCCTTTACACAAACGACATAAATAAAAAAGCAGTGATGGATCGCTCCATTCACTGCTTTTTATTCGTAGCTTTGAATACCAGTAGCTTTGATAATCAAGGACTCTCAATTTTGGGAGAACCTATGTTCTTCGAGATTTCAGTAACAAGAAGATGAAATAACTGCCGCCAATAATAGAAACTAAGGTTCCTGCGGCAAGCTGCGCGGGGAACACCACCACTTGACCTAGCCAATCGGCAAATAGCATCATTGCTGCGCCAATCAAAAACGCCAAGATAATCTGCTCTCGAACCAAACGAGCCCCTACCATTGCAGCGATATGCGGAGCTAACAAGCCGACAAACGCGACAGGCCCCATGGTGGTTGTCACGACCGAACATAAGATCGCAACAATACACAACAAGACGACGTAGGCGATGTTGATATTCAACCCTCTGGCACTCGCGAACTGACGTCCAGTCGCAATTAAGGTCACCCAACGACTCAACAGTAGAGCAACACCTATGCAAGCCGTAATCACGACAGCCATTATAGTGGCAGACTCAGGTTCAACACGATAGGTAGACCCTGCTAACCAAGCTAATAAGGTGTATTTCCCCTCACCTACTCGCGTTAGAGAAAATTGCACTAAAGCTTCCAGCACCGCGGTCAAAGAAATGCCTGTAAGAATTAAAATGGATGGAGCAAACTGATGCTTCTTACCGAGGAGTAGCAATAAACAGAGTGCAATCGCACTGCCTAAAAACGCAACCCACGGGCTTAGTGAGTGAATCGAGTATCCCATAAACAGACTACTGAAAATCAGCGCTAACACCGCACCTGCCGATACGCCAAGAATGTCTGGGCTTGCAAGTGGGTTATAAACCAACCTTTGTAAAATCACACCAGCCACTGCCAAACCGCCACCAGCGAATATCGCCGTTAACATTCTCGGCCAACGAATCGACCATTCAAATACATCGGGGATAACGAAGTAGCCCATATCTGAAGAAGGCTGAGACAATGTACTCAACGCCAGCAACCCGAGGATCATCGAGCCCAACAAGAAGTAAGCCAAAGATGAAATAGACTTCGGCCCTTTAGGCATCGAGAAAAATAGCTGATCTTGAGCAGACATTTGCTTGCGAGCAATAATGATCAACGCTGGAGCACCAATCACCGCGGTTGCCGTCCCTGTTGGAATCATATCTAAAGACCATTGCGCCAAGAATATCGCCAAGCTGTCGGTGACACAGAGTAATAGCGCACCTAATACACAGCTGGCGACGAGTTCAGATTTGGCCTTTAGAAAACCTAAATGCCTAGCAATGTTTGGAGCTATCAAGCCGATAAAGCTGATCACGCCTACCGAGGTAATCGATACTGAAGCCAACCAAACGCCAACCGCCATCAATACAAAGAATGTTGCGCCAATATTGAGCCCGCGCGCTGCTGCCCCTTCAGTCCCGATCGAAAGCAAAGTCAGGATTCTTGGCGCCAACAAGAAGATGGCGAAGATCGGCAGCAACTTAGGCATCAGCCAAATTATTTGTTCCCAACCGTTCTGTCCTAGATCGCCCGCCCCCCATACAAACAGATTTTGAGCGTACTGGTCGTTAAGCAGAATAATCGCCGTTGCAAATGCCCCTAGCAATAAGTTGATCGCCATGCCCGCCAATACAATTGGCAAGCCGCTCATATTTTTGATTCCGACAATCGAAACAATCAGCCCCATAGCAAGCAATGCCCCGACTAGCGCAAACCAAACCGAATATTGAGCAACTAACATTGGCGCCACCACATTCAGAATAACCAAACCAAGCCATGCACCTGATGATGTACCTAAAGTTAACGGCGACATCATGCGATTCTGAGTCAGCTGCTGGAACAAACTACCTATGGTGCCAAGTGTTCCACCAACCAAGATCGCCATCACCAAGCGAGGTAAATTGACATAGGTTAACGCCATCAGCTCGAATGAATCATCGACCATTACGTTGAATGTTGCGATATCACTGATCTGTGAGGCTTGCTGAAGCAACTCACCAATAGGGCCAAATTCCGACTGCCCTAACCACAAATGAATAAGGGCAGCACAAAGCAGCGCAGCCCCCATCATAAAACCACTGGATTTCATTACTGCTCCGCTAGCGTCAACAACGAGTGCGCCATGGCTTCTGTGTTATACAAAATCGACATTGCACCGCCGTAACTCCAACTTGCGGCTACTGGACTAAATTGACCATTACGAACAAAGGGCATGCTCTTCCAAACCGGAGAACGGTCTAGCTTGTCTTGATATGGGAAAGGTTCAAAGTAAAGCGCAATCCCCTTCTTCACGTTCTTAAGCTCGGTCATACGCTTTTGACTGATACCCCACTGACTTGCAGGAAGATCCATCGCATTGTCAAAGCCAAGCTGCTCAAGTGCATATTGTGGAATAGAGTTATCACCGTAAATGTATACAGAAGTCGTGCTCGCAAAACGGAAAGAAGTGACTTTCGGTTTATCGCCCGGATACGCTTTGTCTAACTCAGCTTTTAAAACCGCGATACGCTCATCCATTACGGCCAGCTTTTGGTTCGCTTGTTCTTCTTTACCAAGCAACTGTCCGATCTTCTTGAAGTTCTCGATAGCCGCCGCTGCATTGCTGTGCTGGTCACTGTATGTTTGGTAGTAAAGCACGGGCGCAATTTCAGAAAGTCGTTGCTGAAGATCTTTCTGAGGCGAAGCGATAAGAATCACATCAGGGTTTAGCTTCTTCAAAGCAGAAAAATTGGGCTCAGTTCGAGTACCAATGTCCGCTACGCCTTCTGGAATCGCAGGTTGAACAACCCAATCGGTATAACCTGCAATATCAGGTACTGCTACTGGTATTACACCGAGCTCAATCACTTGTTCAGCTATGTCCCAGTTCAGCGCCGCAACTCTAACAGGCTGAGCTTCAAGGGTTTTAACACCCTCACTGTCTTCAACTTGAAAGTTGGCCATCGCTTGAGCTGATAACAACAAGCTCAATGAGACAATGAACAAACTCACTTTAGGGACACGAGAAGTAAAATAGTTGGCTTTCATATAATCACTGTCACTTTTTAATTGTTTATTTAACGACAAAAGCAGCCCACACAGGCTGCTTAGATTTATGTATTCAAATAAATTAGAACTCGTAGTTCACGCTGAGTTCTACAGACTGCTCAGCACCGAACCAGCAGTTCGATTGATCGTAACAGGCATAGTATTCTTCATTGAAGATATTATTTACGGCTAAGTTAGCAGTAGCGCCTGATAAAGTATCACTCGCTGCACCTAAGTCATAACCTACAGACAGGTCAACCACTGTGTACGCAGGTACTTTACCTTGAGTATTACTCGCATCCATTTGCATTTCGCCAACATAACGAGCACCAGCACTGAATCGGGAGCCCGCTAGCATGCCGTTAAATACGTTGTAGTTAGCCCACAAGTTCGCAGTATGTTCAGGTACATAGATTGGCGTAGTGCCCTCTAGGCCATTACTCGTGTCTTCTGTTATTTCCATATCGACGTAAGTGTAAGCTGCCGCAATATCAAAGTTCTCAGTAGCAAACCAACGGCCTGATAGTTCAGCACCTTGCGATACCACTTCACCCACTTGAATTCTTGGTCCATAGACGTTTGTCGGATCTGTCATCAACATATCTTGCTTAACAATATGGAATAAAGAAACCGTCGCTTCTTTCGACATATCATCAGACAGGTATTTCACACCAATCTCAGCTTGCTGCGCCATTTCAGGATCAAATTCGTTGCCACTCTTATCAACACCCGGAGCTGGCTCGAAACTGGTCGCGTAACTCGCAAATGGAGATAGACCATTATTAAGTTCGTATAAACCACCTACACGATAAGTAAATTGCTTGTGATCAGATTCATGTGCATAGTAATCGCTTTCTGACTTGTAGTGATCAAAACGAGCACCTGCAATTAGGACAAGAGCATCTAAACGAACTTGGTCTTGAAGGTATAAGCCAAGTTGGCTTGATGTGGTGTCATCAAGATACTCACCCGTTTTTGTTACATCGCTACGATCGAGGAGATCATTGTTAGGGTTCAACGGGTCGAAGCTATTGAAACCACTTCCGTTAGCGCTATAAGACGAGTAATTTACGTCTCCATCCATATTTTGATAATCGATACCAACTAACACATTGTGTTCTATTGAACCAGCTTTGATAAGACCACTCAGTTGGTTATCAATGACAAAGCCTTTAAAGCTTTCATCTGTAGAATACAAGTATCGACTAAGTTGATTCGGCGTATTTGAATCGTAGCTCACATGGTAAGTGTTCTCTTGGTAAAGAGATGCATCGGTATAACGAGCATTCTGTAAGAATGTCCAATTATTATTGAAGTCGTGGTTAATCTTATAACCAACCATCAACACTTCACGTTCAAATTTACTCCAGCTCTTATCACCCATAGAAACAGATGGGTCGCTTGCTTTCAGAACATCTAATGGCATTGAAGAGTTGATGCCCATTGAAGGATCGTTTTGGTAATAAAGGTTGAAGTTGATTAATGTGCTGTCTGTTGCTTGCCAGTCTACAGAAGGGGCAATTAAATAACGTTCTTCTTCAGCGTTATCAACTTGGCTATCTTGTTTGCGAGCAAGTGCGATCAAACGGTAAGAGAAATCACTGTCACCAAACTGGCCAGTGGTATCAATCGAAGCTTCTTGTAGGTTTCGCGAACCTGTCGCGACACCAACCTTCGTTGATTTTTCAGTTTGCGGAGCCTTAGCGATCATGTTCACCATGCCGCCCGGTGGCATCGCTCCATAAAGTACAGAAGTCGGTCCTTTAAAAATCTCAACTTGTTGCATTGCGATAGGATCAATCTGCGGCTGTAAATTCCAGCCATTCAATTGTTGAAGTGATAAACCATCGTAATAGTTAACGTTATTGGTTTTAAAACCGCGTATAGAGTAAGAATCGAACATGGCTACAGAGCCACCTCGGTTTTCAGTTACAACACCCGGTGCATAACGAAGGGCTTGGTTCAAAGATTGAACACCTCGTTGCTCTAACTGTGCTTCATCAATAACCGTAATACCTTGAGGCGTTTCTTCTGGTTCAAGTGCCGATTTGGTTGCGGTATTACGATACGCTTTGCCCATAATAGTGACAGTTTCTATATTCGAATCTGCTGCTGTAATAGTATCTTCCGCCAACGCTTGCGTTGAAAACGCCGTCAGCAACGCAACTGCCAATGATGAATACTTAAAACGAGTGTGAGTGGTCATAATTCCCTCGGTACCAATGCTTAATATAAATAATAATAAATCTCATTTGCATTGTATGTATCTATGAATGGGATAATTAACAATTTGGTGCAAATTCCAAAAGAACTTGACTTATTTTGACTAAAAAGCAGCCAATTGATGATTAAAACGGCAATTAGCTGTAATGAGAGGGAGGGCTTTATAGAAAGAAATTTGAATAGATATGACTACGATTTTATAATAGGAACCCAATATTCCATTTCGGCATCAGCGGCGTGCGCTTGATAGCTAAATGGGTATACTTCGAGTTCGTAACCATCCACACCGCGATAACCAGAGTTCGGCAGCCAATTAAGAACAAACCAACTTAAGGTATGTCGCAGGTTTTCTATAGGACCACAATGTTTGACCACGGCGTAGGTTTGCTTAGGGATAGTTAACACCTCTAATTTATCAGAGATAATGCTCGGTAATTGAGGGATTGATATTCCATCGTGTAACTCAACGCCAGCCCAATAATGAATATTCGTGCCATCAAAGCAAGACTGAGTTAGGTCGACGACACCAACAAGCTGAAGCACATTATCGTTTGGAATCGTAACTTCATGCTCTAAACGAGACCAAAGTTGTGGAACTTTTTGTGCGAAGTCTTGTGTCAGTGAAAATAAACCGCTGATTTCTGATGTCATACCCTTAACAAGAAATGACTCTCTCTCATCAATACGAACTTTCACAAAACTGAGAGCACCATGATCAGCAGCGCTTTTAGTTTCAGAAACCTGAATCGGCTTTCTAAGCCCAACTCTTTTGCCTGCTTTTCTATATTGGCTCGGGCTAACCCCAAACATCTGCTTAAACGAACGACTAAAACTAATTTCTGAGTTGAATCCAAGACCAAGTGCAACATCTATCACACGTTCTTTTCCATCAAGTAGCTCTTCCGCAGCTTGGCTCAGCTTAAGCTCCCTTACATAATTGGCTACGGTGAGCCCAGTTTCGGCTTGAAACACCCTTTGTAACTGCCAACGAGACCAACAACTTTGCTTAGCAATATCTTCTAGAGATAACGCAGAACTAAGGTTCGTATGGATATATGCCAGAACGCGACTGATGCGATCAAATGCTGGTGTGTTCATATTCAAGCTTTCATCTTCTCTTTAGTTGGCAGTGGCAAACAGGGTTCACCCGTACTTTTATCATTTAACAAGGTCTTTATCACTTAAAACAAGCAGTCCATGTACTGTTTATAAGTATCAAAAACGACCAACGTTCGAAGTAGATGCTCCAATTTGTGTGGTTCTCCTCGATTATGTTCGCTATGATAACGCAACTGATTCTCATTTAATGGTTTAAAATGCTTTCCCAACTACACAATATTGTCACTCGTAGGAGAGCCCCTTCTCTGCACCAAAAAATCTTCGCTTATTCAAAACAGGTAACCCCTTACCTAAGCGGTAGTTATGGTTCTCTGAGCAGTAAAAGCATCGCAATAACGAATGTCCAGAGTCATATAGAGATCAAACGCGTTTATGATGGCATTGCACAGAGTCACCCTGAAGCAGGCAAAGCCTATTGGTTAACTCGAACTTGGGATCTCGTTTGTTGGCAACCGATTTATGTGACTTTCATTTCTATTTATGGGCTTCGTTCGTTGCCTGATATTAAGAATATTGGCCAGTTTAGGTACAAAGAATTTGTCACAGGTTATCGCTTCTTTAACGGTGATCATCAACACGGTACACCGGAAGAATTGATCCCACATGCCGGCAAAGCCATTCTTGATCTTACTGAGTTTTATCGTAGCCAAATAAGTGAATGGACTCGTATTCGACCAGGGTTTACCAATCACTTACTGGCTGATTTGTTGTTAGCCAGTTTGATAAAACTACAACAACATGAACCGAGCCTGACTAACGACTACATCACATCGCAAGCTAAGCTTTGGTTAGACGCATGCCAATTACCTGACAGCCACTTAGACAGCCTTAAGATTGATTCAGGTTCAGGTATGCTTAAACTGATCAGAATCAGTTGCTGCCTCGTCTATAAGTGTGACTCGGGGAAATATTGTGACGACTGTCCTAGGCACCCTGACAACAGAAAAACCGCTTAGCAATACCCATTATTCTAAAAGACCAATATAGAGAGCCGCTTTCATTAGGCACTGTCATTGGTCTTGATACAGGACCGATATGTTTCAGCTTTCAAATATCAACATCGTTCGAGACAACCGAACTATCCTATCTGTTGAAGACCTTATTATTCCGACCGATGAACTCACCGTCGTTCTGGGTCACAACGGTTCAGGGAAATCAACGCTAGTTAATTTGCTATCCGGACAAATAGCTCCAGATTACGGCACAGTTCAATTAGAAGGCGCTTCCCTGTCCTCGTTAAAAAGCAAAGACTTAGCCAAGAAAATTGCCTATCTGCCTCAAAAATTGCCCGCTTCTGCAGGTTTAACGGTGGAAGAGTTGGTTCGTTTAGGTCGCTTCCCATGGAGAGGAGCATTAGGCCGTTGGAACTCTGAAGATAAATCTATTATCCAACGAGCAATGGAAAGAACTGGCGTTGCTGAATTCTCACAGTCACTTGCGGATGATTTATCTGGCGGCGAACGTCAACGAGCGTGGGTCTCGATGTTACTGGCTCAGCAATCGCCTGTACTCATCCTTGATGAACCAACTTCTGCATTGGATGTTCACCATCAGTTTCAGTTAATGGGTTTGCTTTCTGAACTCAACAAAAAGGAAAACGTTGGGGTGATCGTCATTTTGCATGATTTGAACCTTGCACTGCGTTACGCTACACATATTGTCGCTCTAAAAAAAGGACAGATAGCATTTGAAGGCAGCGCCGATAAGTTGCTCGATGAACAAGCATTGTCTGCACTGTATGAATCACCTATCCGATTGATCGATCATCCAGTTCCAGCTAAGACAGCCGCGAGTGAAAAAGTGGCGGTAGTCTGCGAATAGTTCACGCTTTCAAGCGCTTTAAACCAACTACTAGCCCCATCCCCCCCCCCACCACAAAAAAAACAAAGGCCACTGAATCTCAGAACTTCAATGGCCTTCTTGGAATTTTTACTCGCTAGTTAAGCTGAGACTCTCTCGCTTCTTGGCTACTAAAACCACGCAAAATATTAATCAGAGTAACCAGCGTGAACACAATGATCACGAGCGATAGGTGCCATGCTTCCCCGAGTCCTAATTGGACTAGCCCCATACTCACCATTGAAGATACGACCATTTGCCCACCGCCCGACATCGCAGCCGCCGCGCCTGCGTTCTTTTTATATGGCAACATCACCAAAGCTTGAGCACAAGGTAACGCGATACCATTACCAAGTATCATCAAGAACTGACCAATCATTAAGTACAGTGGTTCAAGTGGACAGAAGAAAAGCCACAAGGCCGCACAGATATGCAATATAGGTGTGCATAACAGTGTTTTCTTATTACCTAGTATCGGACGAATACGATTACAAAGACTTGTTCCGCCAAGCATGCCTAATGCAGGAATCACCGCCCACATCGCGTATTCGTCGGATGTCATACCGATCTGGTTTTGCATGATAAACGGCATCACTGACACAGTAGTGATCATCAAGCTAAAGTTGAGCCAACCTATACTCGCAAAGCTCATAAAATAACGAGAGGTGAGTAATTCCTTGTATTGTGCAATCATTTTCTTTGGTGAAGGAATCGCCGAGAATTGAGTGACCGTTTCTTTAAATTTGAACGCCAACACGACCCAAGCAAAAGATACGTATCCAAGTAACGAGATAAACACCATGCTCCAACCAAAGTGGAAGTTGATAAACCCACCAATAACGGGCGCGATCAGAGGTGTAATAGATGCAACCATTGCGATATAGGACATTGCCAGCGGCAAATCAGAACCACTAAAACGATCTCGTGTTGAGGCACGAGCCAGTACCGCACAGCAACCCGTACCTAAACCTTGTAAGAACCTTCCCATTACTATGTTGGTGAACGAATGACTGAAGAATATAATCATCAACAAGCCAAGCATTGCGATTAATAAGCCGCTTAGCAGTACTTTTTTACGTCCCAGAGCATCAGAAATAGGGCCATAAATAAATTGAGAAGGGCCAAAACCTAACAAATACACACTCACCAAAAGCTGAGCTTGCTCTAGTGACACATCGAAGTCTTTGGCAATCCAAGGTAAAGAAGGAAACACCAACCCCATACTGAGTTGGCCAATGCTGATGACC
The DNA here is from genome assembly GCF_042466085.1 of Vibrio sp. R78045. Taxonomy (NCBI): domain Bacteria; kingdom Pseudomonadati; phylum Pseudomonadota; class Gammaproteobacteria; order Vibrionales; family Vibrionaceae; genus Vibrio; species Vibrio sp. R78045. Next base: position 1,625,094 of record NZ_JAXHBS010000013.1, on the reverse strand, counting down.
AAACACGCGAGTAAGATCGATTTAAAATCAAATCGACGACTCATGATGTAAAGTATCCAAAAGAACAGCTGTTTTGAGATCGGGTGGTTTGAGAATAGATAGCTTGGCTTTCTACCTGACAACTTAAAAACAGAAAAAATAGCGAAGATGTTGCAGGGGTAATATTCATTATGCTCCGAAAGAATCGAATAGAAGGTGGCAGAATAAACATACGCCAGCTTGTTTGTTCATACAATATTAGTTGAGAGAAATATGTGAATAGTCACTTTTCACTCACCCTAACTTTCCAACTATTAGACACAAGCGCTAGACTAACAAAAAGAATGATCATCAAGGGACTTCAATGAACGTTTATCATCGCTTTATTTCCTGTGCTTTAGCACTCGTTGCATCAGGTCCAATAGCTTCACCAAAGTCTTATGCATGGCAAGCTGAGAAGATCACCGATGGCCTCGTTATTCCGTGGGGGCTGGCTTATATCAACGGTGACTCAATGCTACTCACTGAAAAAGAAGGCGTCATTAAGCACGTTGATTTAAAGACAGGTGAGCAAGAGACTTTATTCAGACTACCAAATGTGTGGGCTAAGGGCCAAGGCGGTGCATTAGATATCGCTCTATCCCCTTTTGAACAAGATAAGTTGTACATAACATACAGCAAAAACGTTGATGACGAAGGTGTAACGGCACTCGCCTCTGCTAATTACAGCAACAGTAAAATCTCAAATTGGAAAGACGTGTTTGTATCAAAATCCAGAACGGACACTAGGCGTCACTTTGGTAGCCGAATCACCTTTGATGAGACTCACCTTTACTTTTCAATAGGTGATCGGGGCGACCGAGATAATGGCCAAAACACAATGACTCACGCTGGTTCGATCTTACGATTGAATCCAGATGGAAGCGTGCCAAGTGATAACCCATTCATTGATAATAATAAGGTTCTGAACGAAATTTGGAGTTTTGGTCATCGTAACCCACAAGGCTTGTTTTACGATTTCCCTACTAAAAAACTCTGGTCGATTGAACACGGCCCGCGAGGTGGTGATGAAATCAACCTAATAAAAGCAGGCGCAAACTATGGATGGCCAGTCACATCACACGGCAAAGAGTATTGGGGGCCGATTAGCGTTGGCGAATCTGAAACCAAAGCTGGCATTGAGCCTCCTATAAAGGTTTATGTACCTTCAATAGCACCAGGCAGTCTAATGGTTTATCGGGACGATAAGTTTCCAGAACTCAAAGGTAAGCTGTTAGCCGGCGCACTTAAACTCACCCACATTAATGTCGTTACTTTGAACGAGCAAGGTGAAGTAATCGAGGAAGAACGCATTCTAGAAAACTTAGGGGAAAGAATTAGAGACATAGAAATCTCACCCGCCGGGGACATATTTTTCAGCACCGATAATGGGAACCTGTATCGCTTAAAGGAATAAAGTGACAATCGCTCAACTACAGTTGTTCAATCGCAAAAATATTTATAAATACAAGCTGCTAAACGGATCTAAAACCTCATTTTCGGCTTTTTATGAGCCGTAATTTAATTTATGAAATTGGTGCAATTACCCTAGGTTTGTCATCAATTTCATCCACCTTTTTCACAAAAACGACAACAAATCGCCATACAACTGTAACTCCATGATATTTAAGGAATGCAAAGTTTGACTACCCCCAAATTTCTGCAACCTTTCACTATGTATTCGATTGACTATCCCTTGATTTGATTTAGACTTCATCTCGGCTAGAAAGAAAGTTCTTTGTATATAAACATTTCGTTGGATTACTAGTAACCCCGTTGTGTTGTACGCAATAGCAATAAACTTTTCCACGCTATCAGTGCCACAATTGGCTCACTATAAAAATTAAATTTTAGGATATAATCATGTCTAACACAGTTACTGGTACAGTAAAATGGTTCAACGAAACTAAAGGCTTCGGCTTCATTCAACAAGAAAACGGTCCAGACGTATTCGCACACTTCTCTGCGATCACTGGCGACGGTTTCAAAACTCTTGCTGAAGGCCAAAAAGTTGAGTTCGTAGTATCTCAAGGTCAAAAAGGCCCACAAGCTGACAGCATCAAAGTACTTTAATTTAGTATTTTAAAGCTTTCTAAAAATAGCCAGCCTCTGCTGGCTATTTTTTTACCCGCTATTCAGAGATTTAAGGTAATATTCCCCCTCACTATTTCTATCTAAGACACCCCTCAATGGCTCTTAAACCGACAATCTATAAGTTTCGACTCTCTCTAACTGATATGAATCGCGACTATTACGACTCTTTCAATCTAACGATTGCACAACATCCGTCTGAAACAGAACAGCGTATGATGGCTCGTATCATTGCATTTTGTATCAATGCATCTCCTGAACTTGAATTCACTAAAGGGTTGTCTAGCATTGAAGAACCTGATTTATGGCAGAAATCATTAGATGATCAAATCCTAGATTGGATTGATGTTGGCGAGCCGGATCCAGAGCGTGTTAAAAAAGCGACTCGCTTATCTAAGTCAGTGCGTGTATTCAGCTTCAACACTAAGTCGAACGTTTGGTGGGAGCAAAACAAAGGTAAATTCGGTTACCTGAAAGCTCAAATTGTACGTTTAGACAACGATGGTATTGAGCAGCTAGCAGCAATGACACAACGTACAATGGATCTTTCAGTGATGCTGTCAGGTAACTCTGCGTTTGTGAATAGCGACACGCAATCTGCGGAGATAACATGGGAAGAGCTACAGAGTAATGACTGAGCTACCAACTAACAGTCAGCAGAAACTTGAAGCAAACCAGCAAGCCAAAACCAAACTTCACGTTTGTTTAAAAGAAGCCGGTTTAGACTCAGTAACCGCGATTGCGACAGGTTTTGAGAAAGAGCTAACGTCTTTTATCGACGAAAACCATGCTCTGTTTAAACATGCTTGTGAGAATAAGCCCGATAACTCTGCACGCCAGACTCTGCTTGGACTGCTAACAAAAGTACATATCGATGTCAGCTATCGCTTCGAAAGCAATAAAGAAGCCAGTGAGGCGATGCAAAATGTATTCGATAATACCGTTGGCAATACGCACAGTGACAAGTTTCAACACTCTAACGCGCAACAGTTAACGTTAATCACTCATTTATGGCTCTTCATTCAAGGGCGACTCGGTATGGATTACAGCCTAGCTAATGATCATGCTGAAGTAACCGCAAGATTACTGTCTCGCTTATTGAGAAGCAGTGATGATGAGATTCGCGTAGAGTTCATGGGTAGCTTTTATGATGGGTTAAACATCTATCAAGCCGAGAACAAGCCATCTGGTTTTATTCACCACTTTAAGCGTTTGTTTAATCTTTCTTAAGTATTCCACCAGCTGCTGTACCCCAATTTGCGCTTTATAGATTCTGTAGAGCGCATCTAATTTCCGTTCCAATCCACCTCTCGAAAATGCAGATTCCCTATTACGCTCGTTCCTCACTTTAGGGAATGACGAAAGTGACTAAGTCGCTCATTCTGCAAGATCAGCAGCGTTTGCTTCTAAAAGGCTGGCGTAGAATACACACTGAACCCTCACTCTCGTATTTTACCTCACACGCCGCCATCCTCGAGAAGGAGGAACGACTGAGTCGGGTTCTCGTATCAAGTCAGAAAGCACACAGATAAACAGACTCCCTACTCCGCTCATTCTTCACTCTAGGGAATGACGAAATTCGCAGTTATTGTAGTCAACTTAATTACAAGTACAAAAAAGCCTCGCAGAAAGCGAGGCTTAGAATATTTATTTTTAACGAACATCAATTTACAGAGGCTAAATCGCGTTCATCAAATAACGAAACGTATTAACGCAGACCGTGTAAGAACTCGTGGCGCGTTGCTGGGTTTGATCTGAAAATACCGCCCAGAGCTGTCGTTGTCGTTTCGCTAGTTGCGTCCATCACACCGCGTGATTTCACACAGTAGTGAACAGCATCCATAGTTACAGCAACATCATCCGTTTCTAGTAGCGTTTGTAATGCAACAAGAATTTGCTGCGTCATGCGTTCTTGAACTTGAGGACGTTGAGCAAAGAAACGAACGATACGATTGATCTTCGAAAGACCAATAATCTTGCCTTGAGGGATATAAGCTACGGCCGTTTTACCATCAATAGTCACTAAATGGTGCTCACAGGTACTGGTCACGGTAATGTCTTTTACACGAACCATTTCGCGAACACCCATCTTGTTTTCAATTACGGTGATTTTAGGAAAATTGGCGTAATCCAAACCAGAGAAAATCTCATCCACATACATTTTAGCAATACGCTGTGGTGTTTCTTCCAGACTGTCGTCCGCAAGATCAAGTTCAAGGAGAGTGAGAATCTCACGCATATGATGTTCGATTCGTTCCTTTTTCTCTTCTCGGCTCACCTGGTTAGGACGCATTGGTGTCTCTAATCCACGGCTTGCTAGCGCATCTTTAACCAACTTCGCTGATTCGCTAAGACCTGGCATTGAACTTCCTCTTCTATTACCCCTTTTGGATGGCAAACAAGGATACTCGGAATTTTGAAGAAATACACCCATATTTTAAGGGAGGTCATTATTTACGGGGCTTAAACTATGCTAAAGTGACTTCAATTTCGTCGGCGAGTTTTAATAAGCTCAGAAAGGCCGAGCACCTAAATCAAAATAATAACGATCAAGGATTTCAATTATGGGCTGTTGCGACGCTCCGGGCTTAATGCCAATTGAAGAAGCACTAGATAAGCTGCTATCACCAATCAAACCAATCCAAACGACTTTATCTCTGCCTCTTGCTGAAGCATTAGGTTATGTCCTTGCTGAAGATATTCTTTCCCCTATTTTCGTACCTCCTTTTGATAACTCAGCAATGGACGGCTATGCACTGCGCTTAGCAAACCTAGAGAACGGTAATGTACTACCATTAGCAGGCAAATCTTTTGCAGGCCAACCGTTCGAAGGTGAATGGCCAAGCAATACCTGTATTCGCATTATGACTGGCGCAAAGATCCCTGAAGGTTGTGACGCCGTCATCATGCAAGAAAATACGGCCGAAACTGAGGCTGGTATTGAGATTCAACAAGACAACATAAAGCTGAACAATAACATTCGCCCTACTGGTGACGACATCAAACAAGGCGATATCGTTCTTAGTCGCGGTGAGCGTTTAACACCTCGTGACATTCCAATGATTGCTTCATTGGGTGTGAGCCACGTGACAGTGTTACATAAGCCTAAAGTCGCTTTCTTCTCTACTGGCGATGAACTAAAACCATTAGGCCAACCGCTTGAAGACGGTCAGATCTACGACAGTAACCGTTACGGTATTAAACCATTAATCGAAGCCTTTGGTTGTGAAGCTATCGACTTGGGTATCATCCCAGATTGCCCTGCAACGCTTAAAGAAACGTTCGAGAACGCACAGCAAATAGCAGACGTGGTCGTGACTTCTGGTGGCGTGAGTGTTGGTGAGGCGGATTACACCAAAGATATTTTGGAAGAGCTTGGCCAAATCGGCTTCTGGAAACTGGCAATCAAACCGGGCAAACCGTTCGCATTCGGCGAATTGGATAACGCGTGGTTCTGTGGCCTACCGGGTAACCCTGTATCAGCGATGATGACCATGTATGTTTTAGTTCAGCCAATGTTGGCTAAACTTGCAGGTCACACAGCATGGACAGCACCAGAATCGATTCCTGCTATTACTAAGTCTGCATTCAAAAAAGGTCCAGGCCGTACTGATTACCAACGTGGCATCTACTCGATTGAAAACGGTCAGTTTGTGGTAGAAACAACTGGCAACCAAAGCTCTGGTGCTTTCCGCTCGATGAGCTTGGCAAACTGCTTTGTGGTACTAGAACGTGAACGTGGCCGTGTTGAAGTAGGCGAAACGGTTCAGATCCAACTGTTTAACTCGACGCTTTACTAACGAGGCTTGCTGATGGAAATACTGTCCGATGCTGAGATGCTTCGCTACAACCGTCAAATCATTCTTAAACAGTTTGATTTTGAAGGCCAAGAAGCGCTGAAACAGAGCTCAATCTTGGTGCTGGGTGCCGGCGGTTTGGGTTGTGCCTCTGCTCAATACCTGGCGACTGCCGGTATTGGTAAGCTCACGCTGATCGACGATGATGTTGTTGAGCTTTCAAACCTGCAGCGACAGGTGCTTCACACCGATGCTGACATTGGTAAGAAGAAGGTCGACTCAGCCGCAGAATCATTGCAGATGTTAAACCCACACCTAAAAGTTGAGACCGTCGATCATAGACTTGATGACCAAGCGCTTGGAAAGTTGGTTGAAGCACACTCGCTTGTTCTTGACGCCAGCGACAACGTAGAAACGCGCAATCAATTGAACCGTTTATGTTACGCATCAAAAACACCACTTGTTTCTGGTGCTGCAATTCGTATGGAAGGTCAGATTAGCGTATTCACTTATCAAGATGACAACGCACCCTGCTACCAGTGTTTGAGCGCTCTATTCGGCAATGCTGCTCTAAGCTGTGTTGAAGCCGGCGTTATGGCGCCTGTTGTCGGTATGGTGGGCGCAGCTCAAGCTTTAGAAGCGATCAAGGTGATTGCAAAATTCGGGCAACCAAAACAAGGCAAACTCTTGATTCTCGATGCCATGTCACACAGCTGGCGTGAGATGAATTTAATGAAAATGCCTAATTGTTTGGTGTGTGGGTAGACTAACTCATATCCACTCTTATCGAAAACCTAAGCCTTGACTAAAAATCAGGGCTTTTTTGTAACTCAAAATAGGAATCCTAGATTGCCCTGTCAATTTGAAATAGCACATGAGATTTAGGTTTCATTTGAATTCTCATTTTGAGAAACCAAAAACAATAGAAATAAAGTAACATAAAATCAGCAAGTTAAAAATGGCATATAACTTGATTAAGTATCTATAACTTCCATCACAAGGATGTAGATATGAGAACTACAACGTTAAGTTTGCTATTGAGTGCACCCCTATTCGCCAACGCCGCACCATTCGACACTTGCCCGAGTCAGGCTTACCTCTTTCAGTCTAAACCCGTCGAGGTTTGGGGTGTAAACCTAGTGACAGGTTCAACCACCCTGTTAGAAGACGACACGGGTATGAATGCCAACATCAACGGCGTCGGTTTCGATTTCGAAGACAGATATATTTATGGTTATGACACCACCAACAAACGCTTGGTGCGTCTTGGCAAAGACTTCCAAGCAGAAATTATCAATACCAGTGGCTTACCAACCGATCACACCTTTTATGTAGGTGACGTATATGGCCACGTTTACTACTTATACCGCACGGGCAAAGGGCTATTCACCGTTGACCTATCTCCTTTAGATGCTGATCCAAATGCGACCGTCACTGTAAATAAGATTGCAAACAGCCCCGCAACTGTAAAACTCACCGATTTTGCTTTTCACCCAAGTGATGGCTCTTTATATGGTATAGATAATGACTCCGGAGGCTTATACAGCTTCAATCCTAAAACTGGTACCGAAACCTACATCGGTGACACAGGAGAAACAGGAACATTCGGAGCTGGCTATTTCGATGTAAACGGCTACTACTATGTGTCACGAAACCAAGACGGTAAGATCTACCGCATCAACTTATCACCAGAAAACGCTGCCAACATAGCCGCTGGGATTGTTCCTGCGGTTGAGTTTGTATCGAATGGTCCAGCGTCTGGACAGAACGATGGTGCTCGTTGTGCAAATGCCCCAGTTGTAGATGAAGATTCCAGCATCGATTTCGGCGATGCGCCAGACAGCTACCTAACTCTACTCGCAAGTAACGGCCCAAGACATGAGCTTGATGGCAACACATGGTTAGGAACAACACCTCCAGATGCTGATTTGGATGGTTATGTCACACCACAATCTGATGAAAGTGTCGGCATTGATGACGAGTGGGCAAACGGTGGTATCGGTTTTGTTACCGCACTTGAAGCCGGACTCGATTCAAAAGTGGTGATTGAAGCTTCAACAACCGGTTATCTTTCAGCTTGGATTGACTGGAACCAAGATGGCAGTTTTGATGGCGCTAATGAGCAAGTATTTACCGATTACCAACTGGATGCAGGTGAGAACGACTTGTTCCTTAACGTCGACATCAACGCACTTACTGGTACTACTTGGGCTCGCTTTAGATTCAGCCAACAAACCAATCTAAGCTACTTTGGTGGTTCTACATCCGGTGAGGTCGTTGATATTCAAGTGGATGTGCTTAACGACGGAGCCACAGCCCGCTACTTCCCTAGTGCTTCTGGCTACGCCACTCTGGCCTATGAAGATAACTGGCCTTATAAAGCTGATTACGACATGAATGATGCTGTAATTATGTACCGCATTACAGAGATACTTAAAGACGGAAAAGTAGTGAAATCCACCATCGACGGACGTCTAGCAGCCGTAGGTGCTTCATATAGAAATGGATTCGCCGTTCGACTTCCGAATCTAGATCCGAGCTTAGTGAGCAGCGGAAGCTCTTACATGAAGCACAATGGCATCTTTACGGACCTAGATATGGAAGTAGGACGCAGTGAAGCTATATTTATTGCGGCTGAGGACTTAACTTCAAAAACAGATACGTCGTGTAATTTCTACCGAACCAGTAACTCGTGTAAAGACAGCGAACAATTCTCGTTCCAAATCGGTATTACCTTAGCTGGTGACGGTGTGAGTACTGACAATTGGACAGACATGCCTTACGACCCGTTCATCTTTGCAACACCAGGTTACTATCACGGCGAAAATCTACCTCTGCATCCAGGACGCAGCTGGGAAGTTCACCTACCAGACCAAGCTCCAACCGAGGCATTTGATACCACGAATCTCTTTGAGGCTGGATTAGGCGTCGATGACAGTAATCCATCAACCGGCAAATATTTCAAAACCGCAGAAAATCACCCTTGGGCGCTGATAGTAACTTCGGACGATGAATGGGAATGGCCTTTAGAGTACGTAGATATTGTTACCGCTTACCCAGAGTTCAAACAATACGCAGAATCAGGCGGAGCTACGAACCAGACATGGTATCTATCACCTACAGACAACCAACGCTACCAACCATAAGGAGAGATGTTATGACTATTTACACAAAACAGTCTCAAGAAAATCATTACGTTGACTCAAGTCGTAACCTTTCTGAGGAAGAACATATGTCCGGGCAAAGTACTTGGAACATCAAGAAATCACTAGTCACTATTTTAGTGGTAACTCCACTGGCATTAGTGGGTTGTGGAGGTGGGGGCGGTGGGGGCAGTACATCTACTCCATCGCAATCCAGTCCGTCGACCCCAGAAACACCTTCTACTGTGCTAACAGCAAACCCTTCTCCAACTCCCGTGACAAGTACAGTCGCAGCGCAAAGCTATACAATGAGTGATCTAATAGTGCCTGACGGGTTTGACTACAGCTCTGTCGAACAGTTTGAGCTCGATATCGACATCAGTAATATCTCGACAGATCGTTCTTTCGTGACCGTTTACAGCCGTTTTAGCACAAGAGACGATTCAACCTTGAAGCCGGATTACTCCAGTAAAGTGATTGCAGGCCCATTACACAATGGCATGTTCGCCTCCAACTTTTCAGCACCGGTAAACCATGAAGCTCTCTTGATAGAGATTTGGTTTTACGATGGTCAGCCGCCATTACAACAAGTGGTATCAAGCAGTGATTCTCAGATCGTCTGGTAATCGGTCGAAACAGTTTGGTCGTCAACAGATACAAACCGGATTCTGTATCGATAGAAAGTGAGCATACGTGCTCACTTTTTTCGTTTCGTCGAATAACAGGTAATTCAGCTTTCTCAGCTGGTTCCATTCACTTTACCGCCAATCTCACTTATATTTTAAATATAACCTTCAAAGACTTACTCTCATGACTCAATTAAAAATAGGCCTATTAATCTTACTATGTGGTGTGGGCTTATTGTTGGCCCTCACCTATTTCCCGATGACATCTGAAACAGGTCAACGCATTCAAGCAAAAGTAATTTCGAACACACTCACTCAATCCCTAGATGGCCACAGGCGCTACCTCACTCTTCAAAGTCAAGGCAACGAAATATTTCGCGTTTCAATTCCACCAACGACAGACTGCCCTATTGATTCTGTGGTCGTGCTTGATACATTAAGCAATCAAATAACCGGACAAAATAGCTACCAGTTCGCCCATTGCCTTACTGCACCGTAGTACTGGCTATAGCAGTAATAGCTATCACAACAAAAAATGGACATAACAAGAATGAATCAGCCACTGATCTCACCAGAACAACTTCAACAACGTTTGCTAGAAAATCATTCGCTAAAAAGCGACCTAGTCATCCTCGACGCCAGTATCGAGTTTCAAATTCCAAGCGAATCAGAAAAGATCAAAGGACAGATGATTCCTGGGGCTATTCGTTTTGACTACGACAAAGACTTCTGCAACAAACACACTCTACTTCCTCATATGTTCCCGACCGAGAAACACTTCAATAAACGGGCACAAGAAATTGGTATCAATCAAAACAGCACCATCGTGGTTTACGATAATTCAGGTACCTTAGCCTCTCCTCGTGCATGGTGGATGTTTATGGCGATGGGACACAACAACGTATACATCTTAGACGGCGGTTTGCCAGCATGGATAGAAGCCGGTTACGCTACAGACACTGACTATAGAACCGAAATCCAAGCCGGGAATTTTGAAGGAAGTAGTCAAGATAACTATTTTGTAAATGCTCAGCAGATTGAGAGTTACTCAACTAGCAAGAGCGCAAACATTCTAGATGCGCGCTCTCAAGCGCGTTTCGATTCAGAAGTACCTGAACCACGTGAAGGTTTGCGCAGTGGTCATATTCCAAACTCAATTTGCCTACCGTTTGCACAGGTACTCGATAACGGCAAGCTAAAACCCCAGAGTGAGCTTGTTGATATCTTTTCAACGTTAGAATTAACCCCTTCTCAACCCATGTTCTTTAGCTGTGGCTCTGGAGTAACAGCCTGCATCATTTTATTAGCGGCGAAACTTGCTGGCTATTCAGGTGAAATGGGAGTTTACGACGGCTCGTGGACTGAATGGGGTGCCAATGAACAACTGCCGATGGCCGTCACTCATAAGTAATTCGTTTTGCTCAATGCCATTGATAGCATATACTACGCATGCATAAGAGCTTACAGATAATAAGGACTCCTTACAAAGTAAGCTCTTTATGGCTGAGATATCTCATCTTAGTTTGAAACTAGCACAATCTAAAAACGGTTGATTCGAAAGCGTGGTTGTTTGATAAGTAAAAACTGTGATCAGCTCTAGGTTAATCGTTATCGTTATTTTTGTAGTTAATATTTCGCTCAAGAATCTCAGCTTGTAGTCGTTACACTATTTAATCCTTGATACTTTATTCATCGATTTGTTACACGCACAACGCTGACAACCTAATAGTTTGTCACTTGCAATCAGTTAAAAGAAGTAACTAACAAAAGGCACCCTATGGCTCTATTTAAGAAAAACATCTGGTCGCTGTACGCTCTGATCGTACTGCTTACCCTGATGCTTTTCGCTGGGCTGGGCGTCACTAAATGGCAGTCAAACAGAAATGACTTCACAGAGCAGCAGCATATTCAAGTTGAGCTATTTTCAAGCTCTGTCAGCTCACTATTAACCAGTCAAGAAGCCTTATTGGAAGTAGTTGGGCACCAGTTAGCCCAGCAGTCTGACTTTACACGGACGGCTTCGATTCAAATTCGACCTATTCTAGATAAATTACTTGATACACACCCTGCTATTGCTGCATTTGGCTTACTCAATACTCAAGGTGATTACCTTTCAATTAGCTCAAATCTTCAACTATCTGACCAGAAAAATCTGCTCCAGTACAAAGAAACAAGATCTTCATTTTTGGACGCTATGGCGAGCGAGAAAATGGTGTTGGGTCGTACTTACTTTCAAGAATCTTTAAACAGCCTCATTATCCCAATGAGGAAGTCTATTTCAATCGATGGCAAAAATATTGCTGCGGTTATGACTGCTGGCTTACGTTTGGACAGCACAATAGTTTTTGAAAACAATGCGCACGCCGGTAGCTACAACACATTAACGTTACTTCGACTCGACAACTACCGACAGTTTTTTTCCAGCGATATCGAATCACTCGATGCCTACTCAGATCCCGTTGGGCAGGATGTAATGAAACGCATCTCTAAGAGTTTTAATGAGCAAATTGGCATAAGCATCAAAGACGCTGCAACAGGAAAAAACACCTATTCTTTTGTCATCAGTGACGAGAAGTACCACGCTTTGTTAAGCGCTAAATACATCCCAGATTACAAACTTTGGGTCGTTGGTCGTACTGAGCTCTCTTATGTCGATAACATCTTTATCAATGAGTTCGGTATTCTTCTCATTATCTTTATCTTTCTACAGCTAGGTTTCTACTTTTTGGTTAAATCAATCGCCAAGAACGAGCAACGAACCCGAAGCCAACTCATTTACCAAGCTAATCACGACCCATTAACGTCCCTACCCAATCGCTTATACATGCGAAGAAACATTCATAATTGGGTAAAAAATGAGTCAGAGCAATTCTCTCTACTATTTATCGACATCGATAATTTTAAATGCGTTAACGATACTCACGGACACGATTTCGGTGACAAAGTACTCAAACAGATTGCATTGCGTTTAATGAGATTCCGCTCACGCTTGAGCTTAGTGGTACGGGAATCCAGTGATGAGTTTTTGTTCTTAACGCCATTAACCAACGAACCCGAGATTAAACGGCTCGCAGAAAGAATTATTGATGTGCTATCTCAACCTTATGAAGTTGAAAATTCGCAGTTTTTGTTAGGCTGTAGCATTGGTATCGCTCGTTTCCCTGAACACGGGAAAGATTTAGATAGCTTGCTCCGTTCTGCCGACATTTCAATGTACAAAGCAAAACAACAGCAAAACTCATACAGTATTTTTACGACAGAAATGCAAGATGCCCATATCTACAAAATGCGAGTGGAACAAAGACTACGCATTGCTATCGAAAAACAAACTCTATTTATGGTTTTTCAACCACTGGTCCGCACCGATAAGAGCATTCATGGCGTTGAAGCACTGGTGCGTTGGATTGATGACGAGCTTGGATTTGTTCCGCCCGATGTCTTTGTACCCATAGCTGAAAGTACTGGCTTAATGCAAAAATTGGGCGCTTTCATCATTGAATCGAGCGTCATGCAAATCGCTCATCTACATAGAACGACTGAACAAAACATTGGATTGTCGATTAATATATCGGTTCGCCAGTTTTCTCATAAGTCGTTCTCTGAACACTTACTCGCTACGTTAGAAAAATATCAATTTTCTGCTCATTGCCTAACATTAGAGATTACCGAAAGCCTATTCATTGAGGACGTAACCTTAGTGAAACCTATTTTCCAAGCCTTGAAAGAGAAGGATATAAAAATATCTCTCGATGACTTCGGTACCGGCTACTCCTCATTAAGTATGCTGAAAGTTCTCCCTATTAATGAGCTTAAAATTGATAAGAGTTTCATTGAGAACATCGCTATAGACCAACAGTCGCTCACGATGGTGCAAAACATCATTGCGATAGGCAAAAACTTTGGCATGGTGGTATTGGCAGAAGGCGTAGAGTCCAACGAACACTTCTCTATTCTAAAGGCGTGTGGGTGCGATTTAATGCAAGGCTATTACTTCTCACGACCTATTCCTTACGATCAACTATGTCAGTTTTTAGCCACCACTCTAACTGAGGAAACGGATCTAACCGTGTCTCTATCTTAGTTTTGATTATTTGGTATAAATAGTCGCATATTACTGATACTAAAATCTGATCAACACCAACAGTTTTGGACACTGAGTTAAGTGAGTACAATCACTACTGATTTGAACCATGACGAGCAAGAAGAAACATATTATCCATTCTCCTGAATAAATGTCGCTTAGGTAAAATATCCATTTTGACTGGAGCAGAGCATTCGTAAGAACAACAAGGGATAGGACAATAAAGTATATCTCCTTTGTCTTCTCTTTAGTTTTTATCAATCAGTTCAACATGCTTCATTTGCTCATCCAAGTTAAGTACCGTTAAAGCATTACTTACACTAGTTGCAATCACATCTACCACACCAGTTCTTAGTGCGCCTAATAGAGCGAGAGGTTTACTGTTCTCAGCAGCAATAGCAATAACTTCAGCAATTGGGCGAAATTCTTCCAAGGCCAAACCAATCACACGGTCACTCATTACTGTATTGGCAGCTTTGCCGTGTACATCGAAAAAGTCGTAACCCGCAAAGTCACCGACGACACCTTGTAACAACCTCGATTGAACGACTTCACCAGGTGTAAACCAACCTAAATCGACCATATAGCTGTTTTCACTCATATCACCAATACCCACTAATGCGACATCGGCTTTACGAGCTAGATCGAGTGTTTGCTTAACGGTGCTGTTCTCCATAAACGCGGTTTTTTGTGCTTTATTCTCTGCATAAGCGGGGGCGTATAAGGTTTCTGATGAACCGCCGTACTTCTTAGCTAACTGTCTGCATATATGGTCGGCGTTAAACATACCACCTCTCGGGTGAATACCGCCGATGCCACATACAAACTTACAGTCACGTGGCGTGATAACACCAGTATGGTGAGCAACCGACGATACGTTTCGGCCTTGGCCAACCGTCACCACCATGCCATTTTTCAATGTGCTGGTAAGATAATTAGACACCAAGCCTGCTACTTGAAGACGTTGTTGTTCTTCATTCGGCTGGTCTAACGCAACCAGAGCACGCTTCACACCAAAACGTTCAATCAAACGCTGTTCTATCTTGGCACTGAATACTGGGTGATATTTCACGGTTATCTCAACAATACCTTCATCTCTGGCTTGTTTGAGCATTCGACCAACCTTTGCACGAGAAATAGAGAACTTTTTGGAAATCTCTTCCTGAGTCGCGCCATCTTGATAATAAGCGACCGCGACTTCAGTGAGGAGATCAGTGTTTTCTTCGGAAACATCTTGGATATTCTTACTCATATACCACTCAACCAATATTTAACAATTATTTTACCTGCTTGGAGGACTAATGTTCGATGCTTAAGCATGTGATACACAAGTTTACACCCCGAGCATATGTAACAACAAGGAACATTTGTTCAGGGTGTTAACCAGGTTTTTAACGGTGACAAATTAACGCCATATTAGCTGTTAAACGTTTGCTTATAGTCCCCATGATTACTAGAGCGAAATATATTTGACTAAAGTCACCATACAGCACTATTTAACGTTGACTTTGGGGCTAGAACGGATAAATATGGCTACATCATTTACTCATCGAGCGATCAAATGTTCTGTGCAAATGTTCGTTCGGAGAAAAATTTAAATTAATGTAAGTTCGGCTCACTGGTACAACCATTGAGCGCTTCATTAGTTAGCTTGCAAATGCCCGCACCTCTCCCGTTAAAGGGGTGTTATGCGATACATAGGATGATCAAAATGAGCAATAAATTAGAGCAACTTCGTAAACTAACAACTGTTGTAGCTGACACTGGCGATATCGAAGCTATCAGTAAGTACACACCAGAAGACGCGACAACTAACCCATCTCTAATTCTTAAAGCTGCTCAAATTGCTGAGTATGCACCTCTAATCGATGCTTCTATCGAATACGCTAAAGCGCAAAGCGATGACAAAGCACAGCAAGTTCAAGACACTTGCGACATGCTTAACGTAAACATCGGTAAAGAAATCCTTAAAGTCGTACCTGGCCGTATTTCTACAGAAGTAGATGCTCGTCTTTCTTACGACATGGAAGGCAGCGTTGCTAAAGCTCGTCAACTTATCAAAATGTACAACGACGCTGGCATCACTAACGACCGTATCCTTATCAAACTAGCTTCTACTTGGGAAGGTATCCGTGCTGCTGAAATCCTAGAGAAAGAAGGCATCAACTGTAACCTAACGCTTCTATTCTCTTTCGCTCAAGCTCGTGCTTGTGCTGAAGCTGGCGTATTCCTAATCTCTCCTTTCGTTGGTCGCATCATGGACTGGTATAAAGCGAAAGAAGGTCGTGATTTCGAAGCTTCAGAAGATCCAGGTGTAATCTCTGTTTCAGACATATACAACTACTACAAAGACCACGGTTACAAGACTGTTGTTATGGGCGCAAGCTTCCGTAACATCGGCGAGATCCTTGAACTTGCAGGCTGTGATCGTCTGACGATCGCTCCTCAACTTCTAGCAGACCTAGAAGCAGCAGAAGGCGAAGTAGTAGAGAAGCTAATCGACTCTAACGGTACTAAAGAGCGCCCTGCAGCGATGACTCACGCTGAGTTCCTATGGGATCACAACCAAGACCCAATGGCTGTTGAGAAGCTAGCTGAAGGCATCCGCAACTTCGCAGTTGACCAAGGCAAACTAGAAGACATGATTGCAGCTAAGCTGTAATCACTCTTACCAAATTCAAATAGGGGAACGTTCAGTTCCCCTACTTTTATCAATTTTGTTTTTCTTAATTTTTATTCGGAAGTTCTTATGAATCGCAAACATCTAGCTAACGCTATTCGTGCTCTAAGCATGGATGGCGTACAACAAGCAAACTCTGGTCACCCAGGCGCTCCTATGGGCATGGCTGACATCGCTGAAGTACTTTGGCGCTCTCACCTAAACCACAACCCAGCAAACCCAGAGTGGGCTGACCGCGACCGTTTTATCCTGTCTAACGGCCACGGCTCAATGCTGATTTACTCTCTGCTTCACCTAGCAGGTTACGAGCTTTCAATTGAAGATCTTAAGAACTTCCGTCAACTGCACTCTAAGACTCCAGGTCACCCAGAGTACGGCTACGCATCAGGTATCGAGACGACTACTGGCCCTCTAGGTCAAGGCATCACTAACGCTGTTGGTATGGCGATGGCTGAGAAAGCACTTGCGGCACAGTTCAACAAAGAAGGCCACGACATCGTAGACCACTACACTTATGCATTCATGGGTGATGGCTGTCTGATGGAAGGTATCTCTCACGAAGCATGTTCTCTAGCAGGTACGCTAGGTCTTGGTAAGTTGGTTGCTTTCTGGGATGACAACGGTATCTCTATCGATGGCGAAGTTGAAGGTTGGTTCTCTGACGATACACCTAAGCGTTTCGAAGCTTACGGCTGGCACGTAATCCCAGCCGTTGATGGCCACGATGCTGACGCTATCAACGCGGCTATCGAAGCAGCTAAAGCAGACCCTCGTCCAACTCTAATCTGTACTAAAACAGTGATTGGCTTTGGTTCTCCAAACAAAGCAGGTACGCACGACTGTCACGGTGCACCATTAGGCGCTGATGAAATCGCAGCAACTCGTAAGCAACTAGGTTGGGAGCACGGTCCTTTTGAAATTCCGTCGGAAGTTTACTCAGAGTGGGATGCGAAAGAAGCAGGCGCAGCTAAGGAAGCAGCGTGGAACGAGAAACTTGCAGCTTATGAAGCAGCATACCCTGAGTTGGCAGCTGAATTCAAACGCCGCGTAAACGGTGACCTTCCTGCTGAATGGGAAGAGAAAGCATCAGCAATCATCGCCGATCTTCAAGCTAACCCAGCAAACATCGCATCACGTAAAGCATCTCAAAATGCTCTAGAAGCGTTCGGTGCTATGCTACCTGAATTCATGGGCGGCTCTGCTGACCTTGCGCCTTCTAACCTGACTATGTGGTCTGGTTCTAAGTCTCTTGAAGCAAATGACTTCTCTGGTAACTACATCCACTACGGTGTACGTGAATTCGGTATGACGGCTATCATGAACGGTATCGCTCTGCATGGTGGTTTCGTACCCTACGGCGCAACGTTCCTAATGTTTATGGAATACGCGCGTAACGCAATGCGTATGGCTGCTCTGATGAAAACTCAGAACATCCAAGTTTACACTCATGACTCTATCGGTCTTGGCGAAGATGGTCCTACTCACCAACCGGTTGAGCAAATCGCTTCTCTACGTCTGACTCCAAACATGAGCACATGGCGTCCATGTGACCAAGTTGAGTCTGCTGTTGCTTGGAAACTGGCAATTGAGCGTAAAGATGGCCCTTCTGCACTTATCTTCTCTCGTCAAAACCTTGCACAGCAAGATCGTGACGCTGAGCAAGTGGCAAACATCGCTAAGGGTGGTTACATCCTGAAAGATTGCGAAGGCAAACCAGAGCTTATCCTGATCGCGACTGGTTCTGAAGTTGAGCTTGCTGTTGAAGCAGCAGCACAACTAACAGCTGAAGGTAAAGCAGTACGCGTAGTCTCTATGCCTGCAACTGACGCATTCGACAAGCAAGACGCTGAATACCGCGAGTCTGTACTTCCATCTGACGTAACTGCACGTATCGCTGTAGAAGCTGGCATCGCTGACTTCTGGTACAAGTACGTTGGTTTCGGTGGCAAGATCATCGGTATGACAACGTTCGGCGAATCTGCACCAGCAGGCGAGCTATTCAAGATGTTCGGTTTCACTACTGAAAACGTAGTAAACACAGCAAAAGAGCTTCTAGCTTAGTCTTGATTAAATTGTCTCACCCTTAAATGGGTTGATGCATACAGAAAGCCCCGCATGAAAATGCGGGGCTTTTTTGTATCAGTTGCCTGTTAGTCTTTGATTGTTAACAGTTCCTTTAGCTCACAAAAAAGCCCTGCTAATTTCGCAAGGCTTTCTCTTATTTCTTACTCGGCGTAAATCTAACCGCTATTTCTCTTCGAAACGCTTCGCCAATTGATAGAATTCATTCACTTGCTCTTTGAGTTCTTTCGAATGATCTTTGACTGAATGTGTCGCCACTAGGTTTTGCTCGGCGGTTGACGCGATAGACTGCATATGAAGGTTTACGTCACTAGATAGCTGACGTTGCTTATGTGCGGAACTTTCAACCGACTGCATTAACTCGTTCATCGATTGCATCAGGTTCTCAACTTCTGACAAGCGCTCTGCACTTACCTTTGCTACATCGCCACACGCATCCGTTTGTTCTCGGTTAGCCAAAATATCTTTCTGCCAACCTTCAATCGTCGCTAACATGGTATCAATGCTCTCTTTGATTTGAACCGTCGCCTTAGAAGTGCGACCCGATAACGCACGCACTTCATCAGCAACCACCGCAAAACCACGTCCTTGCTCGCCTGCTCTAGCCGCTTCGATCGCAGCGTTCAGTGCCAACAAGTTGGTTTGCTCGGCGATTCCGCCTATCTCTTCCATTATCTTGCTGACGCTTTGAGCTTGGTCGCTCAGTTGGTAAGTTGTTTGGGTGGCCTTCTCTGCCTGTGAAGCTAAGCTTTCTAAATTTTGATGAGTTTGATTAATGCTTTCTTTAGCACCCGCACAGGTTTGCAAAGTCACATCAACAATCTGATGCGCTTCTTCTGTACGAGAAGAGACCTCATTCGCCGTGACTTCAACTTCTTCAGTTGCTTCACGCACTTGTAAAATATCTTCCGTTTGTTGATCTAACGCTTCTGACACTTCAAATGAAGTCGTATTGAGATTATCAGCTAAGTCTTGCAATGGCTTCGCAGAATCCGTCATACGACCTAACACCGTTCTGATTCGCGCTGACAACAGCTTCAAATGGAAGTCGGCGATTGAATACTTACTATTACCTGAATAAACAAGACGACTGACACTATCAAACTTAGACTGAAGCTTCTTTAACTGTAACGGTGTATCAATGAGTTCTTGTCGGAAAAGCAGAGCCAATGCAGAAACAGGAAGCAAACTAAGAAACCATTGCGACATTTGCCCAACTTCGACTAGATTTGATACGAGAGGCGCAGCCAACGATCCCAATAACACGGCATAACGAACACTATCGCTGATCTGTAATGACCATTGGCGGCCAGACTTCTCAGCCTTCAATAAGCCTTGGTAGGCCTTATCTGCAATCTGCACCCACTCATTCTTAGGTTTAACACGAACAGACTGATAGCCACTCACCTTTCCATTATCGTAAATTGGCGTGACATAAGCATCGACCCAATAAAAGCCACCGGACTTCGTTTTGTTCTTTACGATTCCACGCCACGCTTTACCTTGTTTTAGGTTGATCCACATATCGGCAAATGCAGCTTTGGGCATATCACCATGCCTGACAACATTGTGGTTTTGTCCTAGGAGTTCTTGTTGGCTATATTCTGCTATACGACAAAAAGCATCATTACTGTAAGTAATCACACCTTTAAGATCGGTAGTTGAGACGAGTTGTTCGTTTTCGCTTAGAAGCGTTTCACGTGATTGAGAAAATGAGCTGACAGTCATTATATTAACTTTTGTTAATTATTATTTTAGGCGAGGAATATATACAATTATTAAAGTTATGACAAAATGTGAATATCACATTTTGCGTAAATGCCTGCTATTTATACAGATTTAAGCTAGATACTTCACAGAGTTCGAACTCACCCTACAAATTTAAAAAGCCAAATCACTCATCTAAATTGACAGCTGTACTGAATTTCACCGTTCTCATAGAAACAGACGTGTGAAACTTACGAATATTTAAATCTTTGCGCAATACACGCTCAACGAAATCTTCATAGGCTTGTATGTCTTTGACCGTCACAATCAACATGAAGTCAAAGCTGCCTGATATCTGATAACACTGCGTGACCTCTTCTGCCTTTGAAATAGAATGGCGAAAGATCTGGTAAATGTCCCCTCGGTCACGCTCCATTTCCACGGACACAACCAAAGTCATCTTACTGCCGGTCAGTTCTGGGTTGATGATAGACACATCACCAACTATAACGCCCTCTTCTCTCAGCCGTTTCACTCGCTTTAAGCAAGCAGGCGGTGACAATCCGACCAGTTCAGCCAATGTGAGGTTTGGAATTCGGTTGTTCTTCTGCAGTTCAACGAGAATATTCCT
This sequence comes from Vibrio sp. R78045, assembly GCF_042466085.1. Lineage (NCBI taxonomy): Bacteria > Pseudomonadati > Pseudomonadota > Gammaproteobacteria > Vibrionales > Vibrionaceae > Vibrio > Vibrio sp. R78045. Next base: position 1,604,238 of record NZ_JAXHBS010000013.1, on the reverse strand, counting down.
ATCTATACGATCAATTACCATAATTTCTTAAACCAAGAATTTTTTGACTTATAATTTTTAATATTACGATAATTAAAAAATCCATAGCAACTTTAAAGTTCAATTTAGAAATTTTAATCACATCAATCACGGTAAGATCTTTTCATACTAAACAATCGAACTATGGTCGTAACGATGAAATCAACCTATCAATTTTTTAAAGAACTCCTTAAAGAGATTATCGATGTCACCTCGACTCTTTTCCGAATCATGATTCCAATTATCATCGTGATAAAGGTCATTGAAGAGCTCGGCGGCATCGTGATTCTTAGCGAATGGCTTAGCCCAATAATGGAAAGCGTCGGCTTACCAAAAGAGATGGGATTGGTATGGGCAACCACCATACTCACCAACATCTATGCGGGGCTCATTATTCTCATTAACTCAGATATTACTCTCACTGTTGCTCAGGCTTCTGTATTAGGCAGCATGATGCTCCTCGCCCATTCACTGCCAATCGAAGGTGCGATAGCCAAAAAAGCAGGCGTCAGTTGGTTGGCGACGTTATCAGTCAGAGTCGGCGGCAGTTTGGTATTAGCATGGTTATTGAATCTCAGCTATCAATATGGCGACTTACTCAACTACCCCGCGACAGTGCTTTGGCAACCGGAAGTATCAACGGATACAAGTTACCTCACCTGGGCCTTGGATCAGCTTAAGAGTTTTGCGGTTATCTTCATGGTAATCTCAGCACTATTACTGCTACTCAAAATTTTAAAGCTTGTCGGAATTGAAAAACTGATGGCTGTAATGTTGAGACCATTCTTAAGACTGTTAGGGATCAGCAAAGACGCAACCAACCTAACGATTATCGGAATCACGCTTGGGCTTTCGTTTGGCGGTGGCTTATTGATCAACGAAGCCAAGAAAGGACATATCTCAGCTAGAGACGTGTTCACCGCGCTCATGCTGCTCAACTTGCTCCACAGTTTGATTGAAGATACGTTGTTGATCCTGCTCATTGGGGCTGACTTCTACACCATATTTTGGGGAAGATTAGTATTCTCAGTGCTTGTCGTTGCTTTGATCTCAAATGTCATCAAGCGCATTAACCCCAAAGTGTGTGAACGGTACTTCTATCGCGATGTCTCTCAATCATAGGTATTGTCACCAAATGACTAACTAGAATACAAACGAAAGAGCCTAACTCGGCTCTTTTTACTACTTATTCGTTTATTCCAAAAAACTCTGTTGTTGCACGCTTTCCATCTAAAAATAATTTAACGACTAAAGTTACATTCATCTCTTATAATTTAATTCACTTCTAGATTTCCAAATGCACGAAAATAATTAAACAGTGATTATGACAAACCTCATATTTATTACCTTCTAGAGTAATAACGTTCATTTCAATGAATAGTACTAATAACCAAACTATCACCTATTTATTCATTAACTTTCATTAAATAACTGACAGAAGAATAATTAACCCATCTTATTTGATATTAACTCTTAATGTTGAAATCGGAACGAATAATTGTTTGTAAAAATTAACCATTTGATTGGTTAATTTTATAAATATATTTTGTTACATAATCAAAACTAATGGCTCTTATCACGATGTCTTCCAAAACAATGCCTTTAATAGTTCTACTTTATTGCTCACTGTCACAGGCCTCCACTATTGAGAACGATGAACTCTTGCTGAAATCATTGATTGGACGAGGCGTTATCTGCTCTGGCTTAACCTATGAGGACAATCAAGAAGCTTTGCGTGTTTATCTCAACGCTAAAAAAGTGAAGGGCACTCCGTTTGATTCAAAAAATAGAAAAGAGACAACTAATACAAAAGAAATAGAACGTATAAAAGAGATAGAAAATACGAAACATACCACAAACACACGTCAGTTAAATATAACACCACAAGAGTGTATTAGGCCAAACTCGGACAACAGATCCGAATAAGGCAAGTTGATACTGATATCGACATGGAAATATAAAAAGGAAATACAATGAAAATGATGAGAAAAACATTGTTGGCTTCAGCAATGCTTGCTCTATTTAGCGTCAGTAGTTATGCAAAGACACCTATTGATTTAGGCGTGGTTAATGAAGACAAGCTAATTGAAATGCTAATAAGACAAGGCTTAGTTGATCAAGACGCAACCGATGTAGCAAAACACGATGCGCTCGACCGTTATTTAAAGAATAAGATCAATTCTGGTTTTAAAGGTGATGCCCAATTCGGTAAAAAAGCGCTAGAACAACGAGCGAAGATACTGAAAGCCATCGAGAAAGGATCTGGTGTTAAAAAGGCGAGCGTCTTTGCTTTGGAAGTCGGCACCAAGCGTACAGATAAAGTACTCGCTCTACTGGTTGATTTTCCTGATTTAAACTGGGACGACAACAAACTGACTGAAGAACATACTCAGATGTTGTACGCGAGCTACAATCCAAATCATTATCAAGAATTGTTGTTTTCAAATTCTGGCTACATCGGACCTAATGGCGAGAACCTAATCTCAATGCGTCAATATTACCAAAGCGAATCAGGTGATAGTTACAGCGTTGCAGGTCAAGCGGTAGGTTGGTACCGCGCTTCTAAGCCTGCGTCATTCTATGGTGGCAACTCCCCTACCACCGACAACGACTTAAACGCACAGGAACTGGTTCGTGAAGCGCTTAATCAACTGGCGCAAGACCCAAGTATCAACCTTGCCGATTACGACATTGAAGATCGTTACGATTACGACGGTGACGGAAACTTCCGCGAACCCGATGGTGTGATAGATCATCTAATGGTGTTCCATGCATCGGTAGGCGAAGAAGCCGGTGGCGGCGTATTAGGCCCTGATGCAATTTGGTCTCACCGCTTTAATCTTGGCCAAGCTCATATTCTTAGTGGCACCTCAAGTTCCCTCCCTCACCGCTTTGGTGGTCAATACGCCGCGTTCGATTACACTATTCAGCCGATTGATGCTGCAGCCGGGGTTTGTGCTCACGAATACGGCCACGATTTAGGCTTACCTGATGAGTATGACACTCAATACACAGGCAAAGGTGAACCGGTTTCCTATTGGTCAATCATGTCTTCAGGCAGTTGGGCTGGTCAAATTGGTGGTACACAACCAACGGCATTCAGCTCTTGGGCAAAACACTTCCTACAAAAATCGATTGGCGGACGTTGGATTAACGACGACCAGATCTCAATTGATGACCTAGAAGACAACCCACAAGTTTATACGTTGTTCCAAACAACGGATAACAACCGTCCGAACATGATTAAGGTCGATCTTCCTGAAAAGCAAATTGAAAGTCTGAAACCCTTTGAGGGAGAGTATTCGTTCCACTCTCAAAAAGGCGATGACCTGAAAAATAACATGACTCGCAAGTTGGTGATTCCAGCGGGTGAATCTGCGCTGCTGTCTTTCAAAACTTGGTACGAGATTGAAAAAGACTACGACTTTGCGCGGGTACTCGTGAATGGACAAGCCATCGCAGGCAACATCACCTCAATGGATGACCCATACAATACTGGCCTCGTTCCTGCTATTGGGGGCGAATCTGGCGGGTGGATTGACGCTGAGTTTGACGTTTCACAATGGGTAGGCCAAGAAGTAGAACTGTCATTCGAGTACATCACCGATGGTGGCTTGGCGATGGAAGGCTTCTATCTGGATAACCTCAGTGTTGTCGTTGATGGTGAAGTCACCTCAATAGACGATGGTGAAAGCAACTCCACCTTCGCCCTAAATGGCTACAAGCTGAGTAATGGATTCCACCAAGCGCAACACTACTACCTGCTGCAATGGCGTAGCCACATGGACGTTGATGAAGGTCTAGCCAACATCAAACGCATGGGTCAACTGATCTCATTCGAACCGGGCCTCATTATTTGGTACGTCGATGAAGCTCTCACCGATAACTGGGTAGGCAAACACCCAGGCGAAGGTTGGCTAGGTGTGGTGGATGCAGATCAAAATGCCATGGCATGGGCGAATTCAGGAGAAGTCGCTCAAACTCGATTCCAAGTGCGTGATGCTGCATTCTCACTGAGTGATCAAGCACCAATGCGCCTCGTCAATGGAGATAACGACGTACTAGAAGACACCAACTTAGTTGGAACTGCCAACTTCTCAGATACTGAAGACTACGCATCACCTCAAGCACCAGACTCAGGGCGTAAGTTAACAGAGTTTGGCCTTGAAATTGAAATACTCAACCAAGGTGAAAACAACGAATATGGTGTGGTGCGTTTATCTAAAGTAAACCAACACAACGTCGCCCCTACTGCAAACTTCGAGGTCGATGTTACTGGCCGGAACGTTTCTGCACGTAACTTCAGTTCTGATCAAGACGGTGAAATCACCAATTATCTATGGGACTTTGGAAACAGTACAACAAGCAACGAAGTGACACCAACTTGGTCTTACGAGCAAGCCGGTGAATACACGGTAAGCTTGACCGTTGTCGACGACAAAGGCGCTACCGATTCGTTTAGCTCATTAGTGGTTGTTGAGTCTCCAAATGCTCTTCCAGAAGCGAGAGCGAAGTACATACACTTGGGGCGTTGGGTAACCATGTGGTCTACAAGTTCAGACAGCGATGGTCGTATTGTTGATACCAAGTGGACACTTCCAAACGGAAAGGTGAAACGTGGTCGCACATTCACGTCAATCTTCCCTTCATACGGAAAGCACGAGGTGACACTGAAGATAATCGATGACCAAGGTGGGATTACGACTAAGACAATTTTAGTCGACCTGTAAATCACAGCAGGTTTTTAAACCCAATAATAGCGATGTGGACTCTACCATATCGACTTGAAAGCAAACTTAAGTACTGTTGTCACAGGAGATAAGCCACGACAGCAGTTTTAAGAAAACGTGATTATTTAAGCCGTAAGCAAAGCCCTACCAAATGGTAGGGCTTTTTATTAGTCTGTATTTCAATCTAACAAGATTCGTACTACCTATAATAAGCTTGAATTAATTGGAGGCTTGGAGGCTCAGAAAATCATCATACTGGCTGTTTTTGAACACGCGATTTACGCGCGCTAAAAGCGAACAGCAAGATCACAGCTAATACGAAGGGTAATACGTAGATATTAAGGTTCTGCCACCCTGCTGTTGATTCTAGCCAACCAGAAAGCATCGCTGTGATAGTCACACAACCAAAGACAACAAATTCATTGAATGCTTGAGCCTTGGCTTTGTTTTGCGATTGGTAAGACTGACTAAACAAGCCTGTTGCCGCGATAAACATGAAGTTCCAACCTACACCTAGCACGACCAAGGCCGCTCTGAAGTGCCAGATAGATTCGCCATGAATGTTAATCGCAATACAGACAACGAACAGAATCCCGCCCGCCAAGATCATCATTCTTGAGCCAAACTTCTCGATAAGCGATCCGGTAAAGAATGCAGGTACAAACATCCCCAGAACATGCCACTCAATCACGCCAGCCGCCTTGGTAAAATCAAAACCACAGCCAATCATTGCCAACGGTGTTGCTGTCATTAGGATATTCATCACCGCATAAGCGACCATTGCAGCAAAAACTGCTCCAATAAAGTTCGGTGCTTTAACGATCACACCTAAAGGATCAGCTTTGGGAGCCTGACTATTAAAAGAGACTCTTGGAAATTGAATGGTTTGTAAGATAAGCAACGCAAGAATGTTCAATCCAATCAACGAAGCAAAAGCACCAATATACAAGCCATCTTGCGACCATTGTTGCGACATAATCGCCAAGTTAGGCCCTAACACGGCAGCAAGAACGCCACCAGCCATTGATATAGAAATCGCACGATGGCGAGCATTTTCATCGCACACTTCGATAGCAGCGAAACGATAAAGCGTGCCAAAACCTATACCTATCCCAAGCAAAAATGTGGCGAAGCAAAACAGATAAAAGTGTTGTTGAGATAACGCGTAAGTTGCAAGACTTGCCCCTGTAATACCGACTACGTTGCCAATACTAAACCCTCGTTTTCGTCCTAACTTACCTGAAATTAAAGACGCGGGAATAGTGGCCGCCATTAAACCTAAAAACTGTAAAGCAACGGGTAAAGTAATCATGCTGACACTAGGGGCGATCTGTTTACCTATCAAACCAATCACCGAGATCAGTAATATATTACCCGTCATCAATAAGGCCTGACACAGTGATAGCAGCCAAACGTTTCTATTCATCTTCATTCCCAAATACGATCGTAGTCGGCCAATAAACCAAACATTCAACAAAGTCGCAACACTTTGTTACTCAATAAATAGATTAACGTCCGTATCTAGCCAAAAACACATATCGTTCGCTTTACACTAGCTTGCTTTGATTTCCATAGAAGTGTCTTTTTGAGGTTGAAATTATCATTACTTAATAGAATAATAATTTTTCGTTATTCATGTTGATTTTAATTTTGCTATTCACAGGTTTGGGGATTTGGAAATGAGTATGATTAATCCGCTTTGGCTAAACACGTTTAAGACTCTGGTTGAAGTAGGTCATTTTACCCAAACGGCCGAAAAGCTGTATATGACGCAGCCCGGAGTTAGCCAACATATCAAAAAGCTAGAGCAAGTGTGTGATTGTGACCTTTTATCGAGGGAAAATAAGAGCTTCGAACTTACCGAGCAAGGTCGCATTATGTATCGCTATGCTCTCAAACTGGAAAAAGACCAAGAAGATCTTTTCGAGTCTTTGAATTTTGATAACCCTTATTCAGGGCAATGCAACCTTTCGTGCTCTGGCTCTTTATCTCTGCGCCTTTATCCAAAGCTTCTTGAATTGCAGCAACAGCATAGAGAATTAAGCATTAACCTAGAAGCAGCTCCCAACAAGAAAATATTAAATGACTTACTTGAGGGCACGACAGATATCGGCATCGTGAGACATTCTCCAAACGACAGTTATTATCAAAGCCAAGTCATCGGTAAAGAAGCGTTGTGTTTAATCGTCCATCAAAGCCATGCAGGTTTAGAGATAACACCAAAAGTGTTGGATGACATTGGATTAATTGCGCACCCAGACTCTGCCCATTATCTGTCTTTGTATTTCGACTTATGCGGAGACAAAGATTTGGCGAATATCAACATCAACGAAATACCAAAGTCTGGCTACATCAATCAACTTCATCAAATATTGCTACCAGTATCAAAAGGATTAGGCTTTACGGTACTGCCCGCCGGTGCTGTTGAACACTTCCCAGGCAGAGATAAGCTGTACGTTGTACCACCAAAGGTAAAGGTAGAAGAAACGCTGTATTTGGTTCAGAAGAGGAACCGAAAACTGCCACACAGATACGATACTGTCATTGATCTAATCAAACAAAATGTCCGTGATTAGGTGTGTTTGCCGATTTGATTAGACCCTTTTACCGTATTGTAGCTGTTTACTGCATTTAATCTTTAACTGCATTTGACCTTTAGCTTCATCGGTTCCTCCAACATTATTGGCCCCTAAACTAAAACAGTTAAAAGGGCCAATTTTTTGAGTACTGATGTGATTTAACACAAATTATGTGATTATTGAAAAGTTCGGATTACGTCAGTCGCCCGCTCGAAATCATACCCATCCAGCGCACGTTGCACCTCTTTAAGCTCGGCAGAACTTGGATACAAAACAAGTAACTCAGACACATATTGCGCAGCTTCGTTGTCGTAGGCTTCAAGTAGACTGAGCAACTTCACTCTTTGCTTCTCTGTCACCGTTGACGACAAAGCTCCTAGATTAACCGCTTCAACTACTTGTGATTTATCAAATTGACTTTCAATAGCCTTAATGAGCTCGAGCAAACCATGTTTACCTTCTTGAAGATCAAACTCATGACACTCCTTCGCATGGGCTTTCGCCTCTAAATCACTTAGCAAGCCTGCTAAACGTACTCCACCAATCGATGCTGCCATACTTTTCAAGGTATGTAGGCTACGCTCTAAATTCACCCATTCACCTTTCTCATGACTCTCAAAGGCCTCTGCCATGATCTTTGGTGCACTATTGTCGAACTTTCTAAGCAGCTTATCTTGGAGTTCAACGTCGGATTGAGTGAGTTGATCAAAGCGCTGTTTTGAGAATACAGGAGATTCTTCAGAGTTCTCATCAATGGAATGGTCATCGTTCTCCGCTGAGCTCACCACTTGATCCGTTAAAGGTGCAGCTTTTCCTTCAACCATAACCTCAGGCACAATGTACTTAATAAGCAAAGAGCTCGCTTCATCAATGATTATCGGCTTATCTAGGAAATCTGTTACCCCTGCGTCTCTTGCTCTCTGTTTGGCATCAGCGAACACATTAGCCGACATCGCAATGATAGGAACTTGCATGTCAAACTCTCGAATTTTCCGTGTCGCTTCAAAGCCATCCATAACTGGCATTTGAAGATCCATTAAAATGACTTCGTAATCATTATTTTTGGCTAGTGAAACGGCCTCTTGACCATTTTCGGCCAAATCTGCGTTTAGCTTGAAACGATCCAAGAACGCCAATGCCAAGTCTTGATTCAGTTCATTATCTTCAACCAAAAGTACCCTTTGCCCTTTAAATTCAACATGGTAATCAAATTTTAATTCTTGGGACTTAAATTGCTCAAGTTCTTGTGCATTCGATTTAAGTAACGTGATAGGGAAAGAGAATTCACTGCCGTTACCCAACACGCTCTCGACTGAAATTTTACTGCCCATAGCATGCACGAGTTTCTGACTAATATTCAAACCTAAACCAGTACCACCAAATTTTCGGGTCGTGGTGCTGTCAGCTTGACTAAATGCTTGAAAGAGCTTGTGTCGATTCTCTTCTGATATCCCGATTCCCGAATCGGATACACTGATCTTCATACTCACGCTGTGATCGTTAGACTCCAGTAGAACAGCGGTTAATGTCACATGTCCAAACTCTGTGAATTTAATGGCATTACCAATAAGGTTAAGAATGACTTGAAAGAGCCTTAACGGGTCGCCGAGCATTGGACTGTTTAACTCTGGGTCAACAGACATCGATAGGTTAAGTTGCTTTTCTGACGCCTTAGACTCCATCAGTTCTATGACATCTTTAAAGGTCACCATAGGGTTAAATGGGATGCTATCAATGAATAGCTGCCCCGCTTCTATTTTAGAAAAATCGAGGATATCGTTAATGATACTTAACAGTGAATGTCCTGAACGATGCACTTTCTCGATATAATTTCGAGCAACAGGATTAGATATTTCGCCAATAGCCAAATAAGACAAACCGATAATCGCATTCATCGGTGTTCTGATCTCATGGCTCATGTTAGCTAAGAAATCAGATTTAGCTTGGCTAGCCAGATCGGCTCTCTCTTTCTCTTCTTCAAGTTGCTCATTTAGGCGCTTCATTTCAGAGATATCAAAAGCCCAAAATAGAGTCGCGACTTCCCCATCAAGTTCAAATAGGTAATAGCTCACAAGCGCGACAAAGCGGCCTCCATCAAACTTTCTCAGCACTAACTCCCGGTTGACTACTTTACCGTTAAGATCTAGCTCTTTGTCAAACGCATCACGATCAGACAAAGAGTCATAAACAACTTCAACATCGATAGAAGAGAGTTCTTTTCGTCCCACCCCAAATAGGCGTTTGGCCGTATCATTTGCATAACGCACTTGGTCATCAACAATGACACTCGCCGCGATAGGCGAAGTATTCAGGATGTTGTATAGTTGATCTTGTGCTTTGCGAAGTGCTTCGGTCGCGTTATTGGCAATAGTGATTTGTTTGGATAGCTTTCTATTCCAAAATACAATCAGCAACACTATCACGATCGAGAATACCGATATGGTATAAACCAGTTGGTAATCAATTTTTTCAATCGCTTTAGGTGCCGCCCATTTAGCTGATATTTTTTGATGATCTTCAGCCGATATATTTTCAATCGCTTTATTCATAATTGACAACAATAACGGCTCAGACTTTATGACATGAAATGTTGGTGACAAGAAAAAATCTAATCGCCCAATGATCCCAATACCTCGGTAACCAAACGAATCGATCAAGTAATTAAGCACGTCGACAGTGTCAATAATTCCATCGAGCTCACCAGACTCAACTCGCTCCAACCCTTTTCTCGTAAAATCGACAAGCTCCCATTCAATATTTGGGTAACTTTCCACAATAGCTTCAGTATTGGCACCATTTGCTAATATTCCAAGCTTCCATCCATAAGCTTCTTCCAGCACAAGACTATTAATATCTCGGTGTGAAGCTATAGCAAGACGGCTAGAAAATAGCGCTTTTGCTGGTTTTACATTTTCACCTAACGAGCGGTTCTCGACAGCAGCAGACACTAGATGAACCTGACGGTGATCAACAAGTCTGCGAGTTTCTTGCCAGTTTTCAACATCAACATGACTCAATCGTAACCCAGTTTTTTGTTCAATTAACGTCAGGTAATCATCAATCATTCCAATATATTCATCCTTACTAGACAAGGCTTCATAAGGTAATGAATTGGGGTCGATACCTACTTTTAGTTCGGGATGGTTCTTGATCCATTGACGCTCTTTTTGGCTGAGATTTAGAAGCTCACCAGTCAAGTTGTTTGATTGATAGACACCGGCGATATAACGCTGTGCTCCTTCTCCAAACGATTCAAATTGTTCAATGGAAGGGAAATATACATAATTTCTTTCGACGGAACTAACATCAAAGTAAAACGTCATGAACCCTGCATTAACACTTCCTGTTTGCGTTTTATAGCCAGCGCCTTTAGTCACAGATGATAATTTGGAGGTGTTTTTTTTGTTCAGTGAGGAATCTAGATCTTCGCCTAAATACCAAGACTCAATAGGCCTTTTGTTGTTATCTGCTTGTGCGGAAATCACTCTAAAAGTATGCTCAGCATCGAATATATCGAAGATCCTAGGGAGCTCTTCAAAGCGGTCATTCACAATAAAATAAGCCGATATTTGAGCAATGATGTCGGCCTTCCTAAGTACTGGAGTAAGATCATTCCTAACTTGAGTTTCAAGTATCTGCTCAAACTCGTCATTAGTTTGCTTTAGATGTTTAATCGCTTCATTGAAGCTGTCTCTTAGCTTAGCTGATCTAAAATCCACATAAATCGGATAGTTGACTTTAAAATCTTCATGTAGTTCGATTTCACGCATCTCAATGAAACGGGTATTCATGACAAACCACCTCAGCACCCGTTTCTCAACCATTAATAGATCGACGTTTTGTGCACGTAGCTGAGAAAATGCAGATTCTAGGCTGTCGATATCCTCAAGGCTACCGATACTGACTTTGTTTCTCAGTATCTCAACGGAGTTTTTTATTGGCGAAGTATCATCAAATAGCAAAGCACCCAGCGATAAATTTTCGGCAGAGTTGAGGTTCAAGTTGCGCCTTTTTAGCGAAATAGGTACAAACTCAACATCCATGATTTTATCACTCAAAAAATGTACTGAAGCCCCATCAGCCTGTATTCCTGAAACAAACGATATCGAACTATTATTATCAATAGCCTGGTTGGCTGCGCTACGAGGAAGAGTGACAACGTCACCAAGTCGATATCCCATATTGTTGAGCGTGCGCTGCATAATGTCATGCTCAATCCCTACAGATGTACTTTCTGGGTACATGTAAGGAGGGTTACCAAATCCAAACACACCTTTTACTGGAGTGCGATGGGGCGAATCTTTTAACCAGTGCGATAAAATCCGGTTTTTCTTCCCAATATCAAATGTTGCGATTTGTTGGTTTAACAAAGCAAGCAGTTTGGCGTCCCTAGTTCGAACAACCATTGAAGCTTCTATGTATTTCCAGCGTTCGAGAACGTAATTAACCGCTAAACTGTATACGCCGCTCTTGTGAGCGAGATCTAGCGTAGTGACTGGCTCAGCAAGCATGCCATCGACTGAGCCTTCTTCCAGAGCACGAATAGCATCAATAGCAGTATCAAATTGAACTCTTTCGATCGAGCTGAGTTGTACTCCTGACTTTTCTAGATCGATACTATTTCGCACCATGGCGATACGACGCTTATCAGATTGCTCGATGTTATTATTAGTAGGATCGTCGGTAGGGAGAATCACCGCGATTTGGTAGGGAATATAAGGGCTAGTAGCGAGAAATCGACCACCTTCGCTTGGGTCGAATTGCTGGAAAGGAAAAACATCGCCACGCCCATCAAGTAGGACCTGCTTTGCTTCGGAATGAGAGTTCACACTTATAAAGTTCGTTTCAATTCCATAATTGAGTTCAAACTCTTTCGCCCAATCTCGAATAATACCGGATACCTCACCTTCATCATCGATAAATGAATAAGGATAATGACTGGAAAGCGCAATAAAGGTCACTGTTGGTTTGCTTTCTAACCACTGGGTTAAATCATCTTCACTGACGCTTTCAGCATAAGCATGTGGTAAACCAACGATCAGAAGCGATAAGCTAGAAATGAGAATAAAACACTGATTAATCCATATAATAAAGCGCTTATTCATCTTTGAACTTCTCTTTAATCGCTAGTATCTCGGGCAAGTTGACGAGAAACAAATCGACTATTGTCGGGTCAAAGTGTTTGCCTTTCTGCTCCGTAATTAGAGCAAGCGCCTCTTCAACACTCCACGCTTTTTTGTAAGGTCTTTCAGCCGTCAGAGCATCAAACACGTCAGCAACAGCCGCAATCCGACCAACTAAAGGAATAGCTTCACCCGCGATCTGATTTGGATAACCGCTGCCATCCCATTTTTCATGGTGATACTGCGCTACTTGGGTTGCCATTCGCATCAACTTTGAATCGCTTTGTCTACCTAGTATCTCAACACCATACTCAACGTGCTTTTGCATGGTAGCCCATTCATCAGCATCCAACTTACCGGGCTTCAATAACACACTATCAGGAATGCCGATTTTCCCAATATCATGCATCGGCGCCGCATCACGGAGAGTCTCTGCATCTTCGTCTGTCATGCCTAAGGCTTTAGCTAATACTTCACAATAATGACTCATGCGCATGACGTGCATACCAGTTTCATTATCTTTAAATTCAGCCGCTCTACCCAATATGTTCAGGGTTTCTAGCTTACCGAGATTGATCTCTTGGGTTTTCTCTTTCACCTGACTAAACAAAGCTCGTTGCTGGTCATAAAGAGCAATATGGGTTTTTACACGTTGTAGTGCAATTTCAGGTGTAATTGGCTTCGTTAAATAATCAACAGCACCTAAGGACAAGCCTTTTACTTCGGCTTCAGGGCCAATCTTTGCGGTAACGAATATAATGGGGATATGCGCAGTATTTGGCTGCGCTTTTAATTGACGGCACACTTCGTAGCCATCGATGTCAGGCATCATGATATCAAGGAGAATAAGATCTGGCTGCGGCACCATCTTCGCTATTTTGATACCGATAGTACCGTTAATCGCGACCTTAACTTGATAGGTATCTTTGAGGATTGCCGTTAACACATCTAAGTTACTTGGGGTGTCATCCACGACTAACACTATAGGTTTACGACTCATTGACACCTCGTATAAAAATCAAATAGTTATAAACATAGTGTAGATGGGTTTTCGTACCTCTCAACATGAAAATGACAAATGATTGTTAAAAATGAAGAGTAGATCTTCGAGTGACATCAAACCAACGCTAGTTGAAGTATAACCAGTCAAAAATTCGGCATCCAGCCTTTAAAGTGAATCAGATAAAAACCATCGATTAGTTTCAAAAAACACTCGCTCCAATTCAACAAACAACCAGTTGAGGACGAATGAGATCATAAACAAAATTTTGTTCAATGGAGTGGTTAAAGACTTGATTAACAACACCGCCAGCCATATGTAAATGTCCTCCACCAAACCCAACGCCTGTATCATTGAGAGCTTTCTTTATCACCTTAGCCACGTCATTTTGGGGGCATTCAGAACGCAATGAAACGAATGTTCTCTCATGGGTACGGGCACTTAACACAACAATATCTATTTCATCAACAGTAAGTAGAAAGTCACCAAGCACTCCCAGCATATTTTTAGGGCACCCTTCTGGTAAGCTCCCAAATGCACAATTCCCGTCTTTCCTAATAGCCTCAAACATGGAATCAAATAACTTCAATTCTTGGTATTCGATTTGGTTGCGACAAATGCGATTGACCATATTCATATCAGCACAGCTTTGAAGTTGAAAGAGGGCTTTGATATCAGCTTTGTTCATTGCTCGGGTAAAATTTGCCGTATCGAACGTTAATCCAACAAGTAGAGCCGTTGCTACGCGTTCGGGAATTGGCAGGTCGTATTGATTAAAGTACTCAACCATAATGGAAGCTGTTGCGCCATAGTTAGGTCGAATATCGGAAAACCAAACGAAACTGGGGGCTTTAACCTGATGGTGGTCGATCACCCCAACTTCTATACCCGGTAAATCGGTAACGTTTTTTTCACCAATGCAGCCATCCACAACAATGATTTTATCATTGGGTTTTAGATCTAATCGGTGAGATTTAACGATGGGAATATCAAGCCACCCAATCAAATTATGTAAAGAAACACGGTCAATAAAGCCTTGATAGGTAATGAGTGGTTTAAAGCCCTTCTTCCTAAGTAAATAGGCGAGAGCAAAAGCGGAGCCCACCGCATCATGATCAGGAAAGTCATGAGCTTGAATAATGATTCGTTCGCAGTCTCTTAGGCGCTCGAGAAAATCGTCAAATGAGAAAATAGACATACTTCACCTTAACCTTTGAGCTTTTCTATTGTATTGAGAACAGTTTCAGTACCACTATCCAATTGACTAACCATCTCATCTCCATATTGAATTCCAATAAAAATGCCGATAGCGATTAAGAGAAGAGCAATAATTTTTAACATGAGAACACCACCATCTATAAATAAAGCGAATCAATTGAGCTCTAAAAGTAAGAACAACACCCTCCTAAGCCTCTCAAATAGAAGTAGATTAAGAAACACTCCTCCCAAATTAACTAAAACTTGCTCACATTTAACAAAACAAACATTGACTTATATCTCATTGCGATTGATGCGCTATTGAGTGATATTCAACTAGATTATATGGTCTTGAGCTCATCTGACACTACGGCCATACGGAAGACTTATCTAATGACACGGAATAGAATTGTCACAGGTATGCTATTTGCGCTAGCACCAACTCTTAGTTTTGCTAACGCTGACAATCAATTTGAATTTTCGCACTCTAAACAGGGAACTGTATGTTCATCTAATCCTGATATTTGGCAGCTTGGCGGTGAGCTGCCAGTTGATGCTCCTATTTCGCTGAATGGCAAGGTCATCACTCGCGGTGGACAAAGAAAAGCAAGCAATAATATTGACCTATTTACAGGAAAAGAGTCCTCTATCGAACAACAATACATGACGAGCTCTATCGGATGTATGCAATCTGAGGACCCAATGTCATTGGTTGGCGCGGTCGCCTCTTTATACGAAGTACAACACACTACATTGACCAGCTCAGACATCCCACCACCAATTCGAGAGCCAGATCTGCCCAAGGCGCCAGAAATCGTAAAAGATCAATTTGAAACCAAAACCCAGTTTGATCAACGCGTTGAAAAATTGCGAATAGAACGACAACAACAGATAGCCGCTATACAACTTAAATATCGTCAACAAGTAGAAACTCGAAATGCCCAAATTCGAGTCCTACAAGAAGGGGCAGACTCTCGAAAGGGCAACTTGGGCGTGCAGAAAACTCGACTCGTCGCTAAGGCTTTTAGAGATGTAATGGGTAAGCCTGTCGTCACAACAAAGAGTTATGATGCTGAAAACCAGCAAATGCACCTGTTGTTTAAAGCGTCAAATCAAAACTATCAGCGAGACATTATTCTAAATGTACCTCTTGAGCAGGCGCGTGATGTCTTCAGCAATATCGATAACCTTGACCTCGCACTCACCTACTCTTATGACGAGAATCAACTAGAGCTCGTAAATATAAAAGGCAACTACAATGACGCTATGTTTTCTGGGGATGTAGCTAAAAGTAATTATCAGCCCGAAGCTCTGAGTGTAGTTCTTAACAGTGGCCCAAGTAGTGCCGCGACTCCAGGGCTAGAGATGCAAAACCCTAACTTAATCGATGCTTTTGAAGTCGATTCACGCCTCTCGGCAACGGACAACACCGCTTCTGATGAATTGAAGCAACTACTTAATGGCTTTGTGCCTGTGGAAAGTAACTCATCCAACTGGTTCTTCAACCTATCGATCGAAGATTACGCAAATTCAGATCAAGTAGCCTTTGCGCGCAGCAGTGGTGAAGTGATGTCTGACGTCGCGACAAAAGTTCTGGGGGTTCCAGAAAGGCACGTCTACGAACTCATTGACCGTGACGCAACCAGTGGTGCGATTAAAGATAAGTTACGTTTAATGTTAGACAACGTCGATGAAGGCGATACGGTTTACTTCTACTACAGTGGTCACGGTATCCCTGCGATTCCCGATAATGATCCTTACATTCTCCCTCAAGATAAGATCCCTGACTACATAACTGATGATGAGTTCTTCAAACTCGATAACCTCTACAAAACACTGTCTAACAGCAAAGCAGGCAAGATAGTCGTTATGGTAGACAGTTGTTTCAGTGGAGCGACTGATGGTGTATCTGTCATCAAAGGGGTTGCCGCCTCTAGACTGGCACCGAAAAAAGTCAGTATTGATCCTGAGCGTATGGTCGTGATCACCGCGGGACGCGATAAAGAGTATTCCAATATGTACCAAGAAAAAGGTCATCGCCTGTTTAGTTACTACCTCATGAAGTCAATGATCGAGGGAAACAAAGATGTGAATACGCTTTATCAAGATGTTTACGACAAAGTGAAATCTGCCTCTTTTGAGATGGGGGATTTAAAACGTCAACATCCAACAATTACTGGTAACCAGACTATGGCTCTATAAGAGCTGGTCTCTTTTAAAATCATGCAACTTTAAAATCGTTTCCACTTTTAAAAACTATTTCAATTTACAGCATATTTGAAATATTGATTAAGGCTTATATCCATGTTTAAGAAAACACTTTTAGTAACATCTGCACTTTTAATGACATCAACAGCCTTCGCTGCAGATGTGGAAAACTCTAATCTAGATATCGCATTCCAAGGTGCACACTTCCAAGGCGCGGGTAATCAAGTCACCATGCTGCGAGTTCCGGTAACCAACAAAGATACCGGACAAACCCAGTTCTTTGACATGAGCGCTCAATTTGCAGCCGATAAAAACGGTAATCTAATCTTTAAGAATATGAGCTCAGTAAAATCCGTTGCTTTTGCAAGTGCGAATCAAATGAGAGCTGGACATTACCTCGATGAACGTGGGAAAAGTTGGTACGTTGACGGCCCTTCTACCGCCCCCGACGGGAGACTTGTATGGAGTTTATCATGTAGCAATCGATGCTTCGGTAATGGTTCCGCGAGCCTACAAGTCATGAGCGGGCCGGCAAAAGGTAATGGACTAATATCTCAAATGGATGCGTATAAGGTAATTATCAAAAACCCTACAAGTCTAAACTATGGACTTTTAAACGGTGACTATGTTGCAACCGCTGGACAAGCTGGGAACATGATTACAGTTGTTAGATATAGCTCTAGTGCAGAGCCGAGCCTTTCTTGGGCATTGCGTTCAGCTCCCGAACCACAACCGGAAGACTAATGAAGACCCTAGCGCTAATCATCTCCCTGTCGAGTGCTTGTGCTTTCGCTTCCCCGTCTTGGTACGGGGAAGTGCCATTGGACTCAACTTTGAGCTATGGGTTCGGCAAAGGCAACACCTATCAACAAGCCAAAGACGCGGCCTATCATGATCTGGCTAAAGGTGTAGAAAACCGAATAGTCAGTAAAACCACCAGTACTAAAACCTTCAAAAATGGCGAGTTAAAAAAATCTGCGGCTTCTCATAAAGAGTCCATATCCAATGTAGTTTTTCGAAACAACGTCACCATTATCAACAGTGAAAAATCGCAAAGCCAGTTTTATATTCAAGTTCAATATGACCCCGAGTCATTTGCACAAAAGCTCTCTGCTTGGTTAAAGAAATCACAATGTCACAGTGAATTACACCCATATTGGTCAACAACGACCATGCTAAAAAACTGGGTAGAACAGCACCAATGTCTGCCGGATATAGATATCGAGCGGTTTGCTGGGGGCTGGATGCTTTCCAACAGTAGTGGCCAGTTAATACTACCGGAAGCAAAGTATAACCACCTATTTTTCAACTATTCAGATGAAAGTATAAATATTCACTCATCCAAGCGACGACTCAATGCTGGCGACCATTACTTTATTCAACTCAACTCAAACCAAGCGGGTTACCTCTCTTTGTTTCAAGTTTATGAAGATGGCAGTACCGGTGTGTTAGTTGAAAACCATCAAGTCACAGATGGCGACTCTATCGAGTTTCCAGATAGAAACAAGTATGACGGCATCGAAGCACTGCTCAACGATGGACAGGAGACATACGATACCAATATCGCATTGCTCTGCCCTACAAAAATTGACACCTCTCGATTTGAGCGATTGGATGAATCGCGTTTATCAACAGACACCCCAGGGTTTGGGTTGATCCTGAACTATTTCGAGCACTGTGATTTTGTCATGGAACGACTCTCGATAGAGAAAGGTTAACCCCTCGGTCAAGGAACAGATATGAAGAAAATAATTTGCCACCTATCCCCTTTAGCAATACTGTTCTCTAGTGGATGGGCATCTGCTGATACGCTGCAGCAAGCGTGTGAACTTTCAATTACCGAACAAAGTTGCCCTAGCGTCGAACATTTTGTCAATCAACCTTTTGAAGCTAAAGATGAGTTTGAAAAATACAAACTCTGCAGTGAAGCCCAATTTGATCTTTACAAAGTACAAAAGAACTGCGAATTCGATCAATATGTGGCACAAGCTCAACAAGAGTTTGATAAGTTTAAAACCAAAGTTTCAGAATCTTGGGATAATCCTACCTTTAGCGACCAATTTAAGTGGGTCAGCTACAGCCCCTCTCTACAAATAAAACGTGAAGTTAACTTCGAGAAAAATACGATTCAAGTCACCACTATTGCAGGTGAAACAACCTCAATAGAAGAACTCAAAGAAGAGATCGTGCGTACATCTCAGCTGACCATTGGCGAAGCCCAACAAGCCGATGCTTATACCTCTGAACTGATTGAAGCAACAAATGTTGAGAAACTCAGTGACAAGACATTCTTACCCGTTTCCGAAACACCAAAGGTTCAGGCTCAAGAGTTAGACAAAGCTCTTGAAAATGTGGCCGTGACCAAAGCCAAAGACAGTAAAGGCAATACCGTTCTCAAAGCCGTTATTTCTTTTCCGCCAAGTTGGCTTAATCGTAAAGAACAACGCTTTTTTGATACCGTTGAAGTTTACGCAGAAAAATACAAACTTGAGCCTGAATTTATACTGTCCATCATCAAGACAGAAAGCGCCTTCGACCCGACAGCAACCTCACATGTTCCTGCTTTTGGCTTGATGCAAATTGTCCCAAGTTCCGCAGGATTGGATGCGACAAACTTCCTATTTGGTGAGCAGCAGTTACTGAATAAAGAATACCTATTCGACCCCGAAAAAAACATTGAGGTTGGCACCGCATATTTACACTTACTGCGTTCTCGCTACTTCAAAGGCGTTACCAATGAAGAGAGCTTAAAGTACTGCATAACAGCGGCTTACAACGGAGGCATGGGGCCAATCTATCATATTTTCGGTGGCAAACGCTCAGTTGCAATCAAGAATATTAACCAGCTTGAACCACAACAAGTATTCCAAACTATCCAACAAAAGCATTCTGCTGCGGAAACTCGTAACTACTTGAAAAAAGTAAGTAAAGCAGAAGTTAATTACGAAAAGAATATGATTTAAGGATAAAACATGAAAAAGACTCTAATTATCGCTGCAATTGCTACATTATCATTTCAAGCAGCCGCTAACTCCGAATTTCCTAGCTGGCGCATGAACCCACAATCTGATTTGCCTGAAGGCTTAATCGCGGGTGTTGCTTGTGTTGAAAGTATGGGAGACATGACGCTTGATATGGACATAGCTTCAATGGAGGCAAGAGCATCGCTAGCTGCGTCTCTCGAAGCCATGGTGCAAAAAGAGCTCGATACAAATCGAACCTCGGAGAAAAAGAAGATTGTAACAGCCGATCGTAAAGACAATGTTGTGACTACAACCGTAACCGCTAAATCGACCACAAAACAACTGACCAACCAGCTAATGAAGTTTACCTGGGTAACAGAAAGCGTTTCTGTAGAAAAAGATATTGAAGAATATTTATGTACCCGTGTGGTTGCGCGAGCACCTCAAGTTGTTGCTGAATAAGGTTGTATCATGTCAGAACAAGCTCTACCTTCACCTATTGATAAAGCAGCACCAGAAGAAGGCATGTCTTTAACTCAACAAGCTCCCAATGAAGATCAAAAAGATTTTCTTGAAATAATGAGAGAGAAGACACCAAACTCTATCCTTGCCATCATTGCGCTGATCATCGCAGGTGGTCAGTTCAACGATGCTATTGATATGGGAAGCAAAGGTTGGGACCTCTTAATTTCTAACTTTTCAGATGCTCCATCGAACGAGCGTCTTTCTAGAGTCTATATTCGTGCTTCTAGTGGCATTTTAGAAGAGACATTTGGCTCTCCGGTTTATACCAAGATGTCGAATGGTGAGGTACAGATAAAGTACTACAAAGACAGTAAGTTTATTCTTTCTACAATAACATCCAACGATACAATAGATGCCTTTCTCATTTTCCCTAAACCGGGGTTTGTCGCTGATGTGAACTACCACGCAGGCAGCGCCACTTATTTGGAAACCAACTTCATTAACTCGACAACAGAACATGCTGCCATATCTAATATTGCGCGTTCAGGTAATTATTACATTGAAGAAGCAGAAGGTGGTCGCTATGAACTGTTATACAGCTCTGTCGGTGGTTACAGCGAATACCTATCCCCTCTCTCTGCGCAACAACTCAAGTTACTCGCTGATTTTAATGACAAATTGATGATGGAAGAGAATACAAAAGATTCTCTAACTAAACTACGT
This sequence comes from Vibrio sp. R78045, assembly GCF_042466085.1. Taxonomy (NCBI): domain Bacteria; kingdom Pseudomonadati; phylum Pseudomonadota; class Gammaproteobacteria; order Vibrionales; family Vibrionaceae; genus Vibrio; species Vibrio sp. R78045. The sequence continues at coordinate 1,583,232 of NZ_JAXHBS010000013.1, read as the reverse complement.
AGTGAAATCAGGCCAAACTTCTATGGGTATACGACTGTCGATTTAGAATCACTCGCCCCTGCAATTCTTACCAAACTTGAATATGAATTGATCACTGATTAACAGCAGCGTTGGTCATTGATAATCGGTATCCAGTAATCTGTATATCTGATTCGGTTGGCTCTACGTACATTGATGAACTCTTCGAGTTTGTTAGAACTGAGCAAATGTTAGAAAGTGCCAATAACTGAAAACAAAAAGAGCTCCTCATATCGTAGGAGCTTTTTTCATTTCAGTCACTAGAGATTCAAATAGCACAGCGATGCCGTAAATTAGCGACCAGAGTAATACATACAGATTCGAACACCATCGAACTCGCGAATCTCAAATGGGATCTCGTAGATAGACTCCATCACGGACTTTTCAACCACTTCCGAAACCTTACCTGACTTAACCACTTTTCCTTTCTTCATCGCCACAATGTTATCTGAATAGCAAGAAGCAAAATTGATGTCGTGAATCACGATCACCACCGCTTTATTGAACTCATGCGCTAAACGACGCAGCGTCTGCATGATTTCGACCGAGTGTTTAATATCAAGATTGTTCAGTGGTTCATCTAGGAACACATAATCTGTATCTTGCGCCACAACCATCGCGATAAACGCCATTTGACGCTGACCGCCACTCAATTCATCAAGGTATTTGTTTTGGATATCGGTAATCCCAAGATGCTCTAGTGCCGTATCGACGATCTTATGATCTTCGTCTTTCAAGCGACCTTGAGAGTGTGGGAAACGACCAAAACAAACCAACTCACGAATCGTAAATCGCATATTGATGTTGTTTGACTGTCTTAACACGGCAAGGTGCTTGGCTAGCTCTTTGGTATCCCACTCAGCCAATAACTTATCGCCAATTACCACTTCACCCGCGTCACTTTCTGTTAAACGGCTTGCCATTGAAAGCAGTGTACTTTTACCCGCACCATTTGGGCCAATAATAGAAGTCACCTCCCCTTTTGGGAACATAGCACTGGCATCATCAACCACGAGTGACTTGCCATACTTCTTAGTTAAACCTGTTAATTTAATCACTACTTACTACCTTTACTGAATTCTGGTGCGTAACAACAAGAACATAAAATACAAACCACCGACCAAGTTAATGATCACACTCACTGTGGTTTCAAACGCCATTACTTTTTCGATGAACCATTGACCAGACACGAGCAACACTACCGCTAACAAGCTGCTAGCGATGATTAGAGTACGGTGCTGATAAGAGCTGAATATCTGACGAGCCAAACTTACTGTGATTAAACCGAAGAAAAGTACCGGGCCAACCAAGGCAGTTGATACCGCGACCATCACTGACACAATAACCAAGGTAATCTGAGTCAGTCGCTTGGTATTCACGCCCAAGCTTGTTGCGTTATCGACACCAAGCCAAAGCACATCAAGCTTAGGTGCTAACAACCACAGGCCAAGCAAGCTCAAACCTAATGGAATAAGGCTGAGGTAAACCAGTTCGCCTTTCACGTTATTGAAGCTTGCGAACATCACATTCTGCAGCACCGCGAATTCATTGGGATCAATCAACATCGCAAGGAAGTTCGCTAAGCTCGAGAATACGCTGCCACACACTATGCCTATTAAAAGCAGTGTGAATACGTTATTTCGCTTGCTCTTAAAGTAGAAATGGAACAGAGCAAACGAGAACAAGATCATCACGGTTACAGACATCGAAAAGTTTGCGATTGAATCAATGACCCAGAAGCTTGTACTGCCAAACACAAACAGAAGCACCGTTTGAACCAGCATATACAAGCTGTCAAAGCCCAAGATGGATGGTGTTAGAATTCGATTATTAGTGATGGTTTGGAAAACCAATGACGACGCCGAGATCGCCACCGCCGCCAACACAATCGACAGCAATTTTGGTAGTCGCAGAGACAAGAAGAACTCATAGTTATCCCACGTAAGTCCCTGCCCCACAAATACTGCCGCCATACACAAAGACGCGATGGCCAGAATCGCAATTTTTACTGAATCACGCATTCGACTTGTCTCTCATGATTAGGTAGATAAAAATCAAGCCACCAAAGATGCTGATTACCATCGAGATTGGAATCTCATAAGGGAAAATGACGATTCGAGCTAACAAGTCACAAACCAATACCAAGATCACGCCCCAATAGGCTGTCCAAGGCAGAATCTTCTTCATGTTATCGCCCATCATCAGCGACACGATATTCGGCACGATAAGGCCAAGGAATGGGATAACACCAACGATCATCACCACAGAAGAGGCACAGATAGCGACCAATGCAACACCAATGAAGACGATCTTCTGATAATTCAAGCCGATGTTTTTCGCAAAGCTCTCGCCAATACTCGCCGCACTGAACTGACTCGCGAAGTAGTAAGCCAACACACAAGCAGGCACTGCGAGGTAAAGAATTTCATAGCTGCCTTGCAACACACTCGCAAAGTTCGCCATTGTCCATGCCGACATGGTTTGTACTAAGTCGTACTTGTAAGCAATAAAGGTTGTTAGAGACGAAACAACGTTGCCATACATGATGCCAATCAAAGGCACCAACACCGCATTCTTGAACTTGAGGTGCTGTAGGAAGCGGACCAATAGCATGGTTCCGAAAACCGCAAACGCGAAAATGAAACCTAAGTAGCTCCATTGCGCTGCATTGCCCAGAACCAGAATACCGACTATGTAGCCAAGCATGGCGCAGTCAATGGTACCCATAGTCGAAGGCGCGGCAAACTTGTTCTGCACGATCTGTTGCATGATCAAGCCAGCGACACTCAAGCCCGCACCGGCAAGTACAATCGCGAACAGTCGAGGGATTCGACTAACAACATAAATAGAGTTGGCGTGTTGGTTGCCATTGAAGAAGTCGCTAAAACTGATTTCAGCGACTCCAATCATCAATGACATAATGCATAACACAACAAGAAATACAGCAGCGGCAATGGGTTTCAACATAGAAATAATACTAAAGGTAGGGCTCTTTGAGTCCGTATGAAAAGTGAAAAAGGGCTTATAAGAACGCTCTTATAAGCCCAAAAATCTGATGATTGATGACTATTGAATCGTTCGTTCAATATCACCCAACATTCTGTGAATCGCTGTCACGCCACCACCAGCCAAATACCAAGCACTTGAATCAAGGTAAACGATGTTGCCTTTCTGCGCTGCAGGTGTCGCCGCAACTAATGGGTTATCAAACAGCTGTTGTGCGCGCCCTTCTGATTTACCGATCGCTTTTTCGCGGTCAAGAACGTAAAGCACTTCAGGTTTTGCGTCAGCAATGTATTCGAACGAGATTAGGTTGCCGTGAGTCCCTTTAATTGGAGCCACTGTCGCACTCTTTGACTCCTCGAAACCAAAATCATCAAAAATGATCGAGAAGCGACTGCCCTTATTGAACATCGCAATGTTGTTGCCGTTGTTCATCAGCATCATTGCAGACGTTTCGTCAGACGCAACTTTGTCGTTTACCGCCGTGATAGACGCTTGAGTCTCTTTGATTATCGCTTCTACTTCAGCTTGCTTACCAAAGATGTCACCTAGCGCGCGCCAGTTTTGCTGAGCATCAGCCCAGTATTTATCACCTTCAATAGAGAACATGACCGTTGGAGCGATTTGTGCCAGCTTGTCGTAAACCTTAAGCATACGGTTTTCCGCGATAATGATGTCAGGCTTCAACATGTAGATAGCTTCAAAATCCGGTTCACTCAATGATCCTGTATTTGCTGTCGTTTCTTTGTACGAAGCTAGGTAATCGGGCAGCAAGCTATGAGGCGCACCAACTGGCTGTACACCAATTTGATCAAGCACATCCAAGCTACCAAAGCCAAGTACCACAACGCGCTGTGGTACTTCAGTAAACTGCGCCGTGCCCTTTACGTGTTCAATGGTCACGGTTTTCGCTTGAGCCATCGCCATCACTGACGATAAAAGAACGATAACAAGTCCGCTCAATAGCTGACGAACTGCATTGATTGTTTTCTTCATGTTTATTCCTTTGCCATTGATACAAACCACCACTCATGACAATGAAAGTCACATTACTCATAGGTGAGTATGGGGCGTACACAACCGCTAAATAACGATAATTTAAAGTCTGCCGCCAAATTGACAACATACTTGTAACGCAAGTGAGAATTATTATCAATTATATTTGCACTAAATTGGTGTAACAACAACTTTCTTATTCAGAAACGTTAAAGTGAGTATTCATTTTTTGTTAGATCAGGTAGTGGCGAGTAGAACTCACAATTGAAGGTCTCTGTAGTAAGAGCGACCTGGAAAAAATGCGACTCAAGTCAGTGGAGGTTCATAAATCAGGAGGCGCTTTCTCATCCATAAGCTTGATTGTTCAAAATAGCATCAGAATAAGGAAATAGGTCCAGATGAGAAATATGGATGGAGTGATGTCGGTAATTTTTAAACGCGAATAGCTGAAAATACAGCAAATCATTAGATTTATCAGAGGATAAGCTCGGTGACATTCCCGAACCAATCAACAAAAAGAAGCTTTATAGCTTTAGCTCTATAACTCAAAACCCAACAGTTCACAAATAAACCAGCCTTCCAATTTACAATGTAAACACTTTATATAACAGAAAGTTAAAATGAAATATCATAAAAAAGGCAATCAGTAAACCTAAGATAACTTGAGTAAGAACTGTAGTTACCCCAGACAGTGAGGCGATGAACCCTACTCTATTCGCTCATTTAACCCTCAATTAGTGGCGTTAATTTATTCAGGCTTATTTAAAGTTTAATTGAAAATAAGGTTGTAATTTAAAAAACTAGGCGTATAGTTCGCCAATTGGCTCTAATCTATAGAGCTGTTAATGCTAAAGTAAGTCCAAGTTCCACATAGACAGTTCTCGATTCCCTCGTTACACCATCTCTGCGTCAGCTTTCACCCAGATAGTCATTCAATAGCTTTTAAAATAGATCCCACTACCGTTCTATTCATCATTTGCTTTCTTTAAAGTAAGCGAATCAACAATAGTTCGACGACTTAAATATAAATGTAATAAACACAAGGCACAGTTATGTCACGCAGAACAACACGACAAACCCATTGGTACCAATTATCACGCGACAAATCAGTTAATAAACTTAAAGGTAGTAAATGCTCACGATAAAAATAGACTTACATAAAGAAGAAATTTCATGGGTCACCGAGATCCGACAGCTCAATAGCGATATACTTCACCGCCACATATTGCCTAAGCTACAACACAACAGTTATCTCATCGACTTTGAATTTAATGAACGAGACAGCATCGGAACTATCGTTTCGGGCAACGGAAACACCCTAGGACATTTCACACTCCTATAGCATTTCCAAAGGCTACAAAAAGAAACACTGCCTAGTTCCAAAGATACAAAAGATGTCACCCTCAATTCGCTCTAGCTGAACGAAATAGAGTAGAAGTAAAACAGATCAGAAACCTAGCCCTTTTTGCATTTCACACGCGGCTAACGCTAGCTAGGTTATCGTGCTTCTATTGAAACCAACTTATATCAAACTCTGAATCACCAATGAGTCATTATCAGTGCATTCATGGACTAATAAGTTAACGGCATAGACCTTAACTTCTGATCCAAAGTATATAAGTGTTCTGCAGCTTGCATGTGTTGAGGGTAATCACTGAACTTCTCACGATTTTCCTCATTCATCTTACATGTCTCATCCACCAGCATTAACTTCCAATACAGCTTTGTTGTATGCAGCATCGCCAGTAAAGGTTTGAACACCTCTTTCTCATAAGCTTGAATCAACTCTTCAATCAACTCGTCACGTTCGTCTTCGCTTGCGATTGAACCATTGGTTGCCGACAATACTTTTTGATATTTCAGATTGAGTTGCAGCTTATCCATGACCGTTTGGTTTTCTTCCGCTAACTCAACAAGCTTCGACTTAATGATGTTTACCCAATTCGCTTGGCTCAGTACTGTGTCATCAACGTTGGTAAAGTCTTCTCGTATCTGTCGTTCAACATCTTTTTGAGCTTTCTTTAAAACCGCACGCACCTTTTGAAAAGGCAGCTGAAATTCCTTACTTAGCTCGATAATCAGTTTATGAAAACCACCATTTGGAAGGTGTAAGTTTTCTTTAAACATCGCCATTGCAGCTTCTTGCTGTTCGGTAAGGTGAGTCATTCTGTTTCCTATTCTTTATTACTTATGGTGCTGAGCCTGCGATCATACCACTATATAACCTCGTTTTTTCGGTAACTTAATAACTTACACCTAGGCAGGTGCTTAATTTCTCTCAACGAATTCCCTTTCGGCTAATTTCTAAGCTACGTGGCACTAAATGGTAAATATTTCACGTTGAATATTCGTACATTACGTACTCAGGGGATAGAGCTAGACAGGAGTCATTATTTATATGTAAAAGATAACAACGAGAGATGAGATAACAAGATGACCTACTCAGAATACAAATAATCAGATTTACATAAATGCTTGAGCATTGCGGCTGAAGCGATGACCTCAATCGCCAAGTTTGCTTTTAAAGCCACTACCCTTATCTTTCGCCTTTTACGTTGGCTTGCAGTAAAAACTTACACCTATGTCATGAAGTAACCGTTGGTATTGCCACAACCTCCCTTTCAAAACTGAACGACGACCTAGACCCAAGCTTGAAAGAAGCACCTGTTGGGCCAATTTCAAACAATCGCACGATTGAAACGGGTGAGATGATTAAGATTGACGAAAACACGGTTCAAATGGACATCGTCTATACCTCTGGTGAAACGGCAACTCTGACAGGTATCAAAGAGGGTCAAAACGTTAGCTATTACATGGATGGTCAGCTTGTGTCACAAACGACCATCGCTGAATTAGAGAAGATACAAGGCACTGAAGCGTAAGATTCATCGCCCACACAGAGTTCAAACTTAAACAGACTTTAAAGCTCACAAAATAGAAGAAGCCCAGCAACTGCTGGGCTTCTTCGTATGTGCTCTATTATTTGTAAATGCCCTATTGAGATTGAGACTGTGTAAGTCGAATGCTCACCAAACTCGCCACCATTATGGCCAAGTAAAAACTGCCGATAATGGATTCCATAAACACGAAGAACTGAGCAATAGGTAATGCCGGTGATATGTCACCATAACCAACCGTAGTCAATGTGATAAAGCTAAAGTACATCGCATTAAACAAATTGGTTAGCCAGATTTGCTCTTCTAACCCATTAAAGGCGTTGGGAAATATTTCTAAAATCAACAAGTAGATGGTCGACCAAGCAAACCCCAACAACAAGTAAATACAGATCGAGCCGATAATGTGATTGGGTGTTACCGTTTTTGCTTTCATCACCTGTTTTAACGCCGAGTAAATGTGTGAAAACAAGAACACAGCCAACGCCGATAGCGTCACTATCGACAGGTTATAGCCTTCCAAAAACGAAAACACACCAGACACTAATGCCGTAATCAACAACATCCCATACCAAGAGCGATACAAAGCTCGCTCTTTATGGATACCAACAATTGAACTCGCCAGAGTAATGATGATGAGAAATAGTATTGTTTTCTGGCCTTGCGGATAAAACTGCTGCATCACCGCGCAACCAAAAAACAACACCAACAGTGCATAGAATAAGAAGTAGAAGTTGTCGTCTTTAGAGACTGGCTTCATCTATTTTTCCTCTGCCTCTACTGGTTTTTTCTCAGTGTCTTCTTGGTTTTTCTCTTCAAGCCCAAGCCACGCCATCATCAGCTCATAGCTTAAACTCAGTATCACAGCACCAACAAACAGACCAACGATTCCTGACATCGCCATTCCGCCCAACGCACCAAGCAAAATCACCAACATTGGAATGTGAGAGCCACGGCTCAGTAGTACTGGCTTCAAGATAGCGTCACTGCCGCTCACCAAAATACACCACACTAAGAACAAGCTCGCCGCCAGTGTCGATTCAACACTGAACATGTAAATAATGGCAGGTAACAAAGCAAGAATCGGAGGCAACTGAATAATAGCGACCAGTAACACCGCTAGCGCCCACAATGCCGCGGCTGGAACACCCGCGATAACCAAACCAATTGCCGACATGATAGATTGAATCACAGCAACGCCTATCACACCCTGTACAACACTGCGCACGGTTGATTTAGATAACTGCACGAGCTCTACACCTTTGCCATCCGTTAAACGAACCACTAAGTGAGTCACTCCGGTTTGACATTTATCGGCATTACTCATGAACGCACCTGCAATGATGGTTGAGATAATAAATTGGACAAAACCACCACCCAATGAGCCTAAGATCGATGCCATTTTAGAAGCAAATACCTTAAGTTCGTCTGCATACGTGATAAACACGCCCTCTATATTCGAAGAAGCATGGACCAAGGCGGCATAGACTCTTTCACCAACTAATGGGATATCTTGCAAAGATTCTTTGGGTTTCGGCAGAGACAAGGTTCCGTCCTGTAGCCCTGTCATTAGGTCCGAAGCACTGGTGTAAATACCGGAAGAGAGCGCAACTAAAGGAATGAGTAGTAACAGTACTCCGATAAAGCTCAGTAACGCGCTGGCTTTTCCTTTCGACATTCCCGTCTTATTTGAAATGGCGACAGCAACTGGATAGAGCGCAGTTGCAATGATCGCCCCCCAAATAACCAATAGAATGAATGGGCGCAAAATCGAGAAACACCAATACACGAGCATGGCAATCGCTGCGATTTTGATGGCAGCGTCTATCGCCTGTTTTGAAAAATCATCGGTTAACTTCATGAGACGTCCTTGTAAAACATAATTAAGGCTGATTTTGTAGGAACTTCCAATTCCGAGTTTCTAGGAATAAAGAAGCCAAAATCATATAGACTCCAATTAACACTAATTGGAATATGCGTATAAGAGTGTTGCTATCGATGTCGCCTGAGCTCATCAAAGTGCTACCGACAAGTACTAACAACGTACTAAATGCAGTGGCGAAAATCGGCGCTTTTTCGGGAACTGTGTAGATCTTCTTGGCGATCACAATAGCGACCAAGCCTATGAATAAAGAGTAGAAGATAATATTAGGAACAATCGAAAGGATTGAAAAAGCCGCTATCGCGAGCAGTCCCCCGATACCGTTACTTATCACTAGAAAAGCACTCAACTTTATCGACTTCTCTGACGTAATCATCAACGATAACAGCGCAATGAACATCATTGTCAATAAAGCTTCAGATATTTGAAAAATAAAGAAAAAACATACCACTGGATAGGAGATAATCATCGCCCTAAAGGCCGCATACCAACGCTGTTTCTTTTCGAGTGGTGCAGCAGCAAAACCTGAGAACTCCGATTTAGGCTCAGGGAAAAATACATGCACTAACGCAAAGATCATCACTGAAACCACACCAGAAGTTGCTAAGCCAGATGCCAGCATTACCGAAACGCCAGGGTTATCAATCGCCATGAATGGCAACATCAAGACAGCAATCAACAATATGGTGGCGAACAGGTTCCATTTAGGGTCGACAAACAAGTAGTAACCCCAAAGCATCATTAGCCCCACTAAAATCAGCAATGGGATTGGGTAATGGGTAATTCCTCGCGATAGCAATAAACCTAACCCCATAGTCACCACAACTGCCAAGAGCAATTCGTAGACCGTTTCCTTATGAAGATTTGGTTTATCAATTAGGAACTTAGCAGTGAACACTGGCGCCACAAACGCAAGTGGCCAGTTTATCCATGCCGCCAAGAAAACAGCCAACGTGACCCCAACCGTATACCTCAGGATCCGTTGCTGTGTTTGTTGGTCAAGAATCGGCTTATCGGACATAAGACAATACGCTAATCAGACGAATCCATACTTTGCCTATCGCATTGAAAACAAAGTTATCACCGCTATAAACAATCACATCCGCTTGGCCACCCACTCGAAGCATGCCTTGCATCTCATCTCGTTCAAATTCAATAGTGATAGGAAGCATCTGTGTTTGGCGTAACCAACCTGTTTGTTGACTCGCTTGAGCTAGTTTACCAGCTTGATCATTTTGTCCCCAATCGACCCCCCAATCGATACTGCTCACTCGACCCTTCACGATTCGACCCGGAGCAAAATCTAGAGCAACTTCCACTTCATCACCGACCGCGACATTGCCTAAACTATTTTCGCGATAGTAAGCTTCGATCCAGATATCTTCGGTTGAGACAAACGTCATAATGGCTTGCCCCGCAGATGCATAGAAACCTTCTGACAAACTAAAATTAGACACACCCCCTTGAGTTGGCGCTTTGATAACCGTGCGTTCTAGGTTTAATTGAGCTTGCTCTAGGGCCAATAATGCCGCTTTCACTTGGCTGTTTTCTTTGCCCTCTTTACCCATTTGTTGTTTAGCACGTTCCAAATCCGCTTCCGCATTAGTAACACCAGCACGAGCAGTTGCTAGTGCAGCGCGGGCTTGGTCAGCATCCGATTTAGACACGACACCTTTGTCTGCCATTTCCAACACTCGTTTAGCCTGTAATTGAGTGTTTTGCTTCTCAACCAGAGCAGAGGTTAACTTGGCTTGCGCAGAAGCAATGCTCGCAGTCTGAGCACCGACATTCTGCCCTGCGATTTCTAAGTTTTGCTCTGCCTGTTGAACTGCAATTCGATAATCAGACTTATCCAAAACCGCAAGTGTGTCGCCTTGATTAACCAATTGGTTTGGTTGTACTAAAATATCAAGCACCTTGCCCGACACTTCAGGTTTGATAGGAACGATATAACCCTTCACACGTGCGTTATCAGTAATAGGAATAATTCGATCGGCGATAACACTAAATAACAGTGTGAATGCCACAAACCCGAGTAAGTAATTGGTGACCTTTCTTACCTTATCTTTACCATTTTCGGGTTGGCTACTTTCTTCATTGTCGTCTTGCTTGTTCCCTTTGACTTCTGACATGGAACTCCCTTCTCAATAGCTAAAATCAAACAAAATTAATATCTTAAAAATAAACCCGACCATGGAAAACTCAAGTAAATAGGGTTAGATTTACTAAACAAAACACTGTAAATGATATGCACGTCTAATAACGTATAGATACACAAGGATTGTTTGATCATGGCTACTCGCTCTTACCAAGTCCCAGTAATACAAACAAGTTATGCCAAAATCTTAGTGCAAGTGTTCACGGACTATGGCTTAGACCTGTATAAGTTGCTTGAAGACTCAGGCTTGCCGCCCGGCCTCATTGAATCAGAAAGTGACTTTGTGCCGTCTGAATCCATCAAGCGACTGATTTATCTGACTTCGTCACAACTCGGTGTCTCTCGATTTACGGATGTGCTCGGTTTGGCCTTTAAACGACGAATCATCCCATACGTCTTGCATCAGTTTACCGAGTTTGAAACGATTGAGGATTCGTTAAAACACATCAACACCATTTTCTCTTATGATTCTCCCGGTAGTAGAGTCGACTTCATTCAAGAGCATGGTCAGAGTTGGTTCTGCCGAACCGCAACTGAAGATAATTCACCCATGTTCCAATGGGGCGAAGTTTTTGCCATTACCTACATCATCGAATTAATCACCATTCTATCTAAGTCACCTTGGCAACCAACCAAAGTGCGTTTGCAAGGCAATGACACCGACATCGTTAAAACACTGCTTTCCAATCACTGCCAGCTGTTTGTCGGCCATCGCTCTACCGCGGTTCTTATCCCTGATGAGATCTTACAACTACCGATTCGACTCACCGCCAAAGACTTAAGTAACAAGCCGGCGATCATTGAATGGCACACAAGCTTTACTGACAGCGTTTACGAGTTACTCAAACCCTACATGAAGGAGCAAGACCTCTCACTTGAAGAGGCAGCTGAACTCTTAAACTTTTCTGTACGAACATTTCAACGTAAGCTGAAAAACGAAAATACCACCTACCGGAAAATCAAAGAGAACCTGATGTTTTCCGTCGCATGTGAGCTGATGGAAGAAGGCCATACGTTGACTTACATTTCGAGCCAATTGGGTTACACCAATATTTCCCACTTTTCTAGAGCCTTTAAACGAGTCTCCGGTATTACCCCAAAGATTTACCAACGCTCAATTTCGGCTCAGACACGATTATAATTAACCAAGGCAATTGGCTCTGGGCAACTCGGACTAGAACTACATACCCTATTTCGGCCACTGCCCTTGGCACGATAAAGCGCCCTATCCGCACTTCGATAGCTTGCTTCAGGTTTGGCTTGTATTTCAAATTATCACCTTATTGAAGATAGCAGAATAAATGACGAGTGACCTAGGCTTACTAGCCGAATACCTCCGTAAAAATAACGAATAAACAATCAGTTAGTAGCCAAAATAGCATTTACTGACTTAGCAGATTACTGAACTGCGAGATTGGATCTATGCACCAAAAACGCTCGAACATGGTCGTAAATCAGGTTGAATACAAATGCGTAAATGGTAATAAAAATGGTCACGCCGATATCCATCAAAAATGCCTGCCAAATACCGACGTTGAGCAAGTACGCCATCACAGGGATCGTCGCCACCAGCAAGCCAGCCTCAAATAACACGACATGAAAAACACGTAACTTAAGTGAACGCTGTGATTTTTCCCCCGTGAAATGGCGATCAAAAATGCGATTAAAACAGTAGTTCCACATCATCGCGATACTCGCAACAACTATCATGGTTCCTGATAAGGCGTTCACATCATGATCGGTAAATATCGCTAAGCCGACAATGGAAAGTGTTACGGCCAATACTTCAAATAACACAGAGTGAAACACTCTTTCTAACGTACTCATACATTCCTCTAAATAATCTATTACGTGTTGAATTGGTCGAGATTATGTCATCTGAAATAATAAGAGAAAGTTAACAGCCATCACGAATAGTGATAGCCTGAACGTTATTAGCCCATATTGGATTGAGTGAGAGGTAGCATGTACAGTTTTGAGCAATTAAAAGTCTTCGTCACTGTGTGTGAAAGCGGATCTTTTTCAGCGGCAGCGCGCAAGCTGAAACGTGCTCAATCCGGCGTCAGCCAGTCGATCGCCAACCTAGAGATAGCCATCGACCAAGAGCTGTTTAACCGAGAGAAAAACATCCCCGTTTTAACCAACACAGGTAAAGCGTTATTGCCTGTCGCTAAGTCCATTCTTGATCAACAAAAGTACTTCGACCAAAAAGTAGAATCGCTGACACAAGAAGACGAACATGAACTGATCATTGCGGTTGATGAAAGCATTATCGATAAGAATTTCATTAAGATAATCAGCTCGCTAGCCGATCAATTCCCTATCACACACTTCGATATCATTACCACTTCAACATTCGATGTCGAAGACTTAGTGAGACGCGGCAAGGCGCAAGTTGGAATCATCTATGCCGATGGTGAGCTAAAGGTTGATATGGACTTTTTCTTGCTTGGCCAAGCGCGTTTCCTAACTGTCAGTTCGGCTACTCACGAACTGAGCCAATTCCCCGTAGTGCAAGACTCAGACTTAAAGCGTTATCGCCAATGTGTGCATCGCAGTTCGAAACAACGCGAACTATGGTTCACTTACGGCATTAGCTCCATGCTTTGGTATGCCAATAATCATAAGACCATTGTTGATCTCGTTGAACAGAATGTTGGCTGGGCAAATGTGCCTGAAATGATGGTAATGAAAGGGATTGAAAAAGGAGACCTTGTGGCTTTGCCTGTCGCACACGAGCATGGTGGTTGGATAACACCTGTTGGTTGCTTGGTGTCTCGCAGTCACATTAACGGCCCGGTTCTTACTAGCCTCATCGAGACCCTTGAACGGTATTCACTGCAATACAACCAATGGCAAGTAAACTAAAAGCTGATCCATTCTTAGAATCGAGGTTAGTAATGATTACGCCTCGACTACCTCATTTTAGCTTATCTTGCCGATAAATATCTTTGTCGTCTGGATAAAACACCCTAGTTGATGTCCCAAAGTGACATAACTACTATGCGATCCCAACGGGTTTGTCTTTTCGAACGAATATAGACAGTCCCAAATCGCTCTTTAACAACACTGACCCAACTTCAAATCTTCGAAATAAGTGTCCCTGCCCTGCAAGAACTTATGACAGCTTCAAATAGATCACTTTTGAATATTGATTCGCCCCAGTTTATGAGCCCTCTTTGAGTGCTTTTCTATATCTAAATGAACCTTTTGGAAAATTTGTCGTGAACGTTTTAAGAAATATTTGCCCTGAGAAAATGGGTAAAGAGCGTAACAAACGAGAGTATGATTTACGCGTACTTAATTGTGTCAGTGAAAGCGAATATGAATCGCGTATGGCAGTTTGGAATAGTCTAGCTTTGGCTGCTACTCCTTCTGTTTCAGAAACAAAAGGCTTCATCGATGAGGCTTTCAACAAACTGCAGCAAGACTTGAAAGAAGCCAGCCGTGAGTTATCAATTAACTACACGGACTTTATCGCGATGGCGCATGAAGAAATCAATTACATTAAAGTTTTTGTCGCGAATAAAACAGCGCAATACGGTTGGTACACCGCGATCGTTCTTATGATCATCGGCACTGTTGCTCTGTGCGCTCAGTAGACCAAACTGAATATTCAACAGATAATTCTGTACATCCGATAAACTGTTTATGTCCCTTATATGTTTACATAGGTATATAGAATGCCGTGCTTAATAGTTTTCCTTAAAAGCTCAGTCGATAAACATAAGCACACCTCTGTGCTTATGTTTTAACTAGAAAACAAACAGCTAAACGCATTATTTTCTGGTCTAAATACCCTTTCACTCCTCCATTAGGGACAACAGATCCTGCGTTGCTTTTTTCGGGTCTTTTGCGTGACATATCGCAGAGACTAATGCCAACCCATGGATGCCTGTTTGCGTTAACTGAGGGATATTCGATTCGTTGATTCCACCAATACCGACAATCGGCAGCTTCGTTGTCTCCAAAGCCATTTGAATACCTTCATAACCCCAATGCTTTTTTAGATTAGTCTTGGTCGGTGTTGTAAAAAGCGCACTGAGACCAATGTAATCAATCGGCAAATCGTCAGCTTGTTGAAGTTGTTGCTCATCTTCTATCGACAAACCTAGAATCTTATCTGGTCCAATCAACTGACGCGCTATGATTGGTGGCATATCCGATTGACCCAAATGTAAGCCATCGGCATCCACCGCCAATGCAACATCGACTCGGTCATTAATGATCAAAGGTACGTCTGTTCCTGCCAAAATAGACTTAACAGCTTGTGCTCGTTCAATGAACGCTCTTACATCTCCATGCTTTTCTCTTACTTGGACCATGGTGACGCCACCAGCAACTGCTTGTTCAACCACGAACTTGAGCGTATCTAAATCTTGTTGGTCATCCGTTACTAAATAGAGTTTATAAAGGGTCATATCGCACCTTTGGCGTTGAAGTCTAAATTGAGTTGTTACCATTTTACCGACAATTATCATCATGTGCATGGACGTTAATACTAAATTAGCTCAATTAAGCGCGCGCTATTAAATATGCAACCCGTTGAAAATGTGTTGAAAAAACTGAATTACTTAACTAAAGCGTTACTTTTTACACAAACTATTCACTTTGAGTATGCCCGACACACCGTTTTATGAAATACTGCTCTGTGAAAGAATCAGGTCAATATAGGGATAGTTATGCGCCACCTTTCTATAGCGCTCAAGATCAAGCTGGGTTATGCCATCTGCTTGCTCTTTTTCGTCATTTCAGGCTTTGTGAGTTACAAAGGTATCCAAACCTTGTCGAACGGTTTTAGCCAATACAGTGAGCTCAGCCATAAAGCGACATTATCAGGCAACATTCAAGTGCACTTTCTTCAGATGCGTTTAGCCTCTGAACGTTACTTAGAGTCATTGGATGAGCAATACGAAACGAATTATCAATCAAGCAAACTCGCGATTGATGAACTGCTGAACAATCTAATCCAAACCACCACCAATACCGATAGTCTCTCGAGCCTGCAATTAGTGCAAGCCAGCGTTGCAGCTTTTGATTCGGCTTATGGGTCAATGAAACAAAGCCAACTCCTCATTGACCAGTTGGTAAATGTGGAGATGGTCAAAAGGGAAACCAACGCACTGAAAGCTGCTCAGAGCTTGTTGTATGAGTCTTACAACAACAACGATCCAAACGCGAGCTTATACGCCGGTATGTTGATGGAGAATTTCCTCGCCGCCAAGATCACTGTGCTGAGTTACTCAAACAACAACGACCTCAAAACCTATGAGGCCGGTAAAGACATTTTTGAATATGCTCTACCAGGTATCGAAGGTGATATTGAATCTCTTAAATCATCCCCTTATCAAAGTGAACTGATTGAAGATTTCTCTAACCAACGTGAAGCGTACGCGAAAGGTTTTGAGCAAGTTCATCAGCAGATGATTGAGAACACCCAAAGAACCGCTACTCTCGCCTCTATTGGCGATAGCTTAGCTATTTCGGTAGCTGATGCTCAAAGTATTCTCGAACAACAAAAGCAAGCGCTCACGCCGGTACTGCAAGCCAGTGAAAAACGCTCCATTCAAATCATCTTCTTGCTTACAGGAGTGGCTTTGCTTATTGGCATGACAAGCGCGGTTTTGGTGACTCGTTCTATCACCAAAGGTATCGCACAGGTTAAACAGATCACCAATGAGCTTTCTCAAGGCAACCTGAATGTTGAAGTGAACATTGAAAGCAAAAACGAGATTGGCGAACTACTGACCAACATGGAGGTCACCATTGAATCTCTGCGCGATATCGTTGGCCAAGTGAACCGCTCTAGTGTGCGTATTGGTGAGATGTCCGAATCTCTTAATCAAGTGACTAACAACAGCTCGACCAACGCGACACAGTTGAACAATGAAATGATCAATATCTCGTCAGCCGTTGATCAATTGGCTTCGAGCACATCGGAAATTGCTTCAAGTGCTAACCACGCCTCTCAAGTTGCAAATCAAGCGACCGAGAATGTCGCGATGGGACTTAAAGAAGTAGACAAGACACTGCATGAAATTGGCAGCGCCGATGAAAGCATGCAGGTGAGTAGCCAGAAAGTGACAGACCTACACAAAGAGTCGATGAACATTGGTGCCATTCTTGAAGTAATCAAAGGCGTTTCTGAGCAAACCAACCTGTTAGCATTGAATGCGGCTATTGAAGCTGCGCGCGCAGGTGAACAAGGTCGCGGGTTTGCCGTCGTAGCTGATGAAGTAAGAACGCTTGCTAAGCGCACCCAAGATTCTGCTAGCCAGATTGATGAACTCATCACATCGCTGCAGCGTGGCGCTAAAGATGCGTTAGAGTCGATTAAGGAGAGCCACAGCACGGTTTCCGATGCTTCAACTCAGGCACAGCAGGCTTCTCAGAACTTGCATGTGATTAACCAACACATTCAAGATTTAAATCAAGCCAATAGCCAAATCGCGGTATCGGTTGATGAGCAAGATCGTCTAACCAAGTCACTCGGTGAGAACGCGCAAGGTGCAAACACCATCGCGCAAAGTAACCAAGAGTCGGTAAGCAGCATTTCAGGTGCAGCGAGCGACTTAACCGAGGTTGCTCATCACCTAGAGAGCCAAGTGAATCGATTTAGAACCTAGCAAGCTAGTCTATACACAGCTCCAAACCAATAATAAAAAGCCCCCAGCACATAAGTATCGGGGGCTTTTCTTTATCTAAAGAGTTTTAAGTTAGGCTTCTAACTTGTGGCTTACAGTTAGATTAACCCTACTGAATCTTCAAACGTTGAATCAGAGTCTCTTCGTCTAACTGATATAGCTCATCAAGCAAGTTCATTTGTAAGCTACCCGGGCCGCGTGAGTTTTCAGCCGCGATTTCACCAACCACGCCCAATATCGCCGCAGCCGCTAAACCACTGTCATCACCAACAGCAGCAAATGCGCCCGTCAAGGCCGTTAAGGTACAGCCCATGCCCGTTACAAACGGCATCATTGGATGACCATTGTTTAACATCACAACACTGTCTTTGGTGACAACGTAATCTGTCTCACCAGAAATTACCACATTTGCACCGTATTCAGCCACTAAGCACTGTGCAGCGCCTAATGCGGCATCACTGCTATCCAGCGCATCAACGCCTTTGCTCTGTGCTTGCTCACCCGCTAGCGCAATGATCTCAGACGCGTTACCACGAATGATTAGCTTATTGGCTAAACGTGCAATTTCACGAGAAGTCTCAGTACGCAGCGTACTTGCGCCACAACCTACAGGGTCAAGGACCACAACCTTGTTGTTCGCATTCGCTTGTTCAACCGCGAAGCGCATTCTTGGCGTCCAAACACTATCAAGCGTGCCGATGTTAATCACCAAAGCGCCAGAGAATGACATCATCTCAGCCAGTTCTTGCTGTGAGTGCGCCATGATAGGTGAAGCACCAATCGCCAATAAAGCATTCGCCGTATTGTTCATCACGACGTAGTTGGTGATGTTCACAACCAATGGTTTTTGCTCTCGTACTGCGCGCAGTGATTGGATGATTTGTTCAGTTAGCATGGATTAATCCTTATTCGTGAAAGCCGCTGTTGAGTCATTAAGTGCATTCAGACCTTGCTGCCAGAAAGCCACTTCCATACGCGTTGCCGTTTTAAAGATATGAACGATACTTTGACCACGCTCGCTGTTGATATCAATTTCAGCAAGCAGCTGATTAAAGTACTCCGCGCCTGTAGCCACACCTGATTGGAACTCTTCGCCGCCATACAGTTGCAGCCAGCTTGCGTATGGGTTGCCTTCCCAAACGGTATCGCTGCTTTCTAACAGCGCTTTACCGATCACAGCGTAACCAATTGAACACGGAGCCAGTGCCGCATAAAGATCGACAAGATCACCCGTCATACCCGCGTCTAGAACGTAGCGTGTGTAAGCGACTGTGCCGAAATCTTCAGGTTCGTTTTCTAGGTCAGATTCCGTTAAGCCCCACTGACCACAGTAAGTCACGTGGTGAGATATTTCAGAATCTAGCAGAGCATGAACACTTGGCAATGCACGGCGCATATCAGCCAAGGTTTTCGCCTTGTAAATCGCCAACGCATAAGCGCGAGCATATTGCTTCAAGAACAGAAAATCTTGTTTCAAATAATGCAGGAAACACGGCTGAGCGAGTGTGCCGTTCGCCAGCGTTTTAACAAAATCATGCTCTGTGTAGTCTTGCCAATCTTGCTGACAGGCTTGGATTAAGTCTTGGTATTTCATGAGATTCCTTAGTCAAAAGTCGGTACGTAGTCAGCGGCTTTTGGTAGTGATTTGATAATGCCTTTGTCGAACATGAACTGTGCGTAATCGTCGTAACGTTTCAGGTCAACCGCTGAAGGGCGAAGTGCAAAACGAGTCAGCGTGTCGTTCCATGCGCGTTGGTTAAGCTCGTTGTTCAGCGTATCAGGTGAATACGCAACAAACTCGCTCCATGACTCTTGTGGGTGGTTAACAATGTAAGTGGTTGCTTGTTCCAATGCTTTGTTGAACGCTTTGATCGCTTCATCATCATGTTGCTTTGCGTTCGCAACAAAGATAAGCTCATCGTAAGCAGGAACACCGTGCTCTTCTGGGAAGAATGCTTTTGCTTTAAAGCCTTCAAGAGCTAACTGGTTGGTCTCGAAGTTACGTAAGCCACCCCAGATTGCATCTACCTTCCCTGATGCCAATGAAGACGACAGTGCCCAACCAACATTGATGGTTTGCACGTCTGTAAACTCAACGCTTTCTTGAGCCAGCATGGTGCCAATAGTCGCTTCTTCGTTACCAGCAATCGCAATACCAATCTTCTTGCCTTTCAGATCCGCTAGCGTATCGTTCTTGCCGTTATCCAATACCATTAGTGTATTTAGTGGCGTCGCGATAAGGGTTGATGCACGAACTAAAGGAAGACCCGCTGCCACATCCATGGTTAAACTTGGTTGGTAAGTTACCGCTAAATCGACCTTACCTGCCGCGACCAATTTTGCTGGTGTGCTTGGGTCTGCTGGCTCTTGAATTTCAACATCTAGACCTTGGTCAGCAAAGTAGCCACGCTCTTGAGCGATCACAATCGGGCCATGGTTCGGGTTCACAAACCAGTCCAACATCAGTGTCAGTTTCTTTTGTTCAGAGTCCGCTAGAGCATGACCTGACACTAGCGAAGCAAGCAGTGCCACTGCACCTACCAATTTGGTGTTTTTCATAGTTAACCTTTCCTTTTGAATATTATTATTGTGTTTATAGAGCTAGTTTTTAACGACGTTTTGTTTAGATAAATAGCGTTGAGCGAAGCCTTATTAAACAAAGTGTTATTGATCAAGCCATCACTGGTTCTCCCAAGGGATGGCTTTTTTGAGTAACTTATCTGTGATGAAATAGAGCGAGATAGACAGCACCGCCAAGATAAATAAGGCCGCAAACATCTCATCAATGATCATGCGCGCATTGGCTTGTAGCATTAAGTAACCTAAACCTTCACTGGAGCCTACCCACTCACCGACGACTGCGCCTATTGGGGCTATCACCACCGCTACACGAATGCCAGACGCCAATGTTGGCAATGCAGCAGGAAGTTGGATATAGCGGAGCAATTTCCATTTCGATGCACCCATCGTCTTAGCAAGATCAAGATAACCTGTCGGTGTATTACGCAGACCGTCGTAACAGCAAGTGGTCACAGGGAAGAAGATAATGATCGCCGCCATCACCACTTTTGAAGCGATGCCATAGCCAAGCCAAAGCATAAGTACTGGCGCAATCGCAAATACAGGAATCGCTTGGCTAGCAATCAAGATAGGCAATAGCCAACGCTTCAACGGGTCAAACATCAACATCTGCAAGGCGAAAAACAGCCCCATGGATAAACCGAGCAATAGACCAAGTAAGATCTCTTGCGCAGTCACCCAAGTGTGTTTGAGTAACACATCGTAGCGTTCAATCAGCTTGAGGGAGACTTCTGCGGGAGCTGGCAGAATGAAGCTTGGCATCTCGAATATAATTACCACCATTTGCCACAAACCAAGAATCACAGCACTGCTAATAAGCAAACGCATAACAGGATTCATCTGGCGAGGACGCGCTGTGCTAGCCTGCGCGTTAGTTGAACTTTCTTCCATTGAGTTTTCTATCTTGGAGCTATCAGTAGCTTCACTTCGAGTTAGTTCATTCATAATCACGCTCCAACTGTTCTAAGATCGCTTGTTGTAGCTCGGCACACTCACCATCTAACACTCGTGGCGTTGACGTGTGAGGCACAGATAAAGAGTGAGCACTCGTAGGCGTGCCTTGCAACACATACAAGTTATCCGCCAGACGCACCGCTTCTTGTGGATCATGAGTGATCAACACAACGGTTTTACCCCTTAACAGTTCACACGCTAAACTTTGCAGCTTGTGTCTCGTTACCGCATCCAGCGCAGAGAAAGGCTCATCCATCAGCACGACTGGCTTGTCTTGCATTAAGGTTCGAGCCAAAGCAACACGCTGACGCATACCACCAGACAATTGATCCGGCATAGCATCCGCGTAATCAGCCAGACCAACAGAAATCAGTAGCTCTAACGCCTGATTTTTATGCTCGATATTTTTATGCTTATCTGCGGAATTTTGAAAGCGATGGCTCAAACACACGTTGTCGATAACCGATAGCCATGGCAGTAACAAATCTTGCTGCGCCATGTAAGCGATGCGATCGGTAAGAGGCAATTCATCAGACGTTGCCAATGTGCCCTGCCATTCCACCTTGTCGTCCAACAAGCCTGCCAGATAACGCAATACCGTGGTTTTTCCGCAGCCACTGCGACCAAGTAACACTGTCCACTTGCCTGCTTTTAAGCTCAATGACAGTCCAGATAAGGTCGCGTGCTCGCTATCTCGGTAACGCAGAGTCGCATTACTGAGTTGAACGCCAATCGTATTAACGGACATTACCGTGCCCAACGAAGAAGTGATTTACAGGGCCGTGACCTTGACCAACTTGAAGTTCGTCGGCGTGAGCAATTGCTCGTGAAATGTATTGTTTACCTAGGTCGACAGCCTCTGGAAGTTTGTTGCCTTGAGCCAAGAAAGAAGCAATAGCGGAAGAGAGCGTGCAGCCCGTTCCATGAGTGTTTTTGGTAGGAAAACGCTTCGCGCTAATCAGAGCAGATGTGGTTGGCAGAATCAGTAAGTCGTTACTGTTTTCATCTTTCTCCAGGTGGCCGCCTTTCAAGAGAACCGCTTTAGCACCTAGTGCGCGTAAATCTTCAATCATGCCCTGCATTTCAGCTTCGCTTTCAGGTACCGGCTTGCCTGTTAATGCCGCGCCTTCAGGTAAATTAGGTGTGATGATGTCTGCCAGCGGAATCAGCTCTTGTTTCAGTGTAGTAATTGCTGAGTTTTCTAAAAGAAGATCACCACTGGTTGCGACCATTACAGGGTCAATCACTAAGTGTTTAGGTTGGTACTGCTTAATTTTATCAGCGACGACTTTGATGATTTGCGAATCGGCCAACATGCCGACTTTTACTGCCACGATATTGAGATCAGTAAAAACCGCATCTAACTGGCTAGCAACATGGTCGAGTGGAATAGGCAAAATGGCGGAAACGCCTTGGGTATTCTGAGAGGTAATTGCGGTAATTACCGAACAAGCGAAGCTACCCGTTGCAGACATGGCTTTAATATCAGCTTGAATGCCCGCGCCACCACCACTGTCAGAACCAGCGATCGTCAATACAATCGGAGTGTTTGTTCGAATCGAACCATCAGCAGAGTGCTGTGAAACTGAGGCTTTTAGCGTTAAATCTTTTGAATTAGAACTGTGTGTCATTGTCGCTCCTACTATCTTACAAGACGTAGGAGAACGAACACCGATCGAAGGAGAAGTCGCAATAAACACATGAAAGTTTTCATGGGTGCAGACGCAGATCAAGTGCTTATAGTTCCCTACGCCAGTGTTAACTGAATCAGGTTCAACGGGTCTCGATTAACGATCTCAGCAAACACCAAATAAGGTATATGCCCCCCGACTATTGATAGCGATAGTAACAGCACTCTCACAACTGAGATACTGATTTTATTCAATTATAAGAATTACACATGAAAAAATTTCAATTAGGCAAAACAAAACAAATACTTATAACGTTCCTTTAGATGGCTTCGACTGTATAAACAAGCACAACACAATCAGAGACATACCTAACCAGCCTGTAAAAGGAATCAGCTCACCGACAACACAGACGGCAAGCACCGCTGCAACTACTGGTTCAAACAGAGTCAGCAGATTGGCGCTACTCGCGGTCACGTGGCGTAAACCAAAACTGAACGCGATATAGCCCAAGCATTGTGGGATTAACGTCAGATAACTGATGACTAATACGTTAATCTGCGAGGAAAACAGGTTCTCCCCCGTAAACCAGAGCGTTGGCAGCAACAGCATCGCACCCAGGCCAAAAATACTGCCCATCGCCGCTTGTGACTTAATCCCTTTGTCGATCAGTGCTTTGGTCGCCCAAGAATAAATGGCGTAACACAACCCAGCGAGCAAACCTAAAGCAATACCGAACAGCTTGAGATCATCACCGGATTCATTCGTCGATGAAGATTCTGAAAACACCAACAACCCAATACCCACCACACCAATCGCAAAGCTAGTGAGCCAACGTTTGTTGATATTATTCTTTTTGCTAATAAGACACTCTAACAGAGCAGAAAAGAAAGGTGCGGTAGCAATCGAAACCACTGTACCAATCGCCACGCCAGATAATTTCATTGAAGAATAGAAAGCTAAAGGATAGATCGCTAAAGCCAAAGCGCTCACTGCCAACAACTTCTTGTTCTGCAAAAGCTTGTCGAAAGCGAATAGGATTTTTCGATACGCCAATCCCGCTTGCATTAGGCCACCGACGCCCATAGAGAAAGCACCAATCGCTAATGGGCTTAGATCAGGCGCAAAACTTGCGGCGGTGCCTGTCGTGCCCCATAAAATAGAAGCAAACAAGATGGCTAAAGTGCCCGTTTGGAATTCGTTAACGCGATTGATGGCAAGATTCATTTCTATTACCCAATTTTCAGTTCTGAAATAGATAATAGTGAAGATTGATAAAAGTTAGTTTGCCGAAAGGACGCTATTGTTGTTTCTAAAGACTGTCTTTCATTGAGCCTAGAAACGCCCTTGGAGACATGCCAAAGTGCTGAGAGAAGCGACGACTGAAAGCAGACACATCACTATAGCCCACATTTTCAGCAATCAATTGAACCGGTAAATCGGTATGAGTTAACAAGGCTTGGGCTTTCTCCATACGATAGCGAGTGATGTATTTAAGCGCACTGATACCCAGACATTCTTTGAAGCGTTTTTTGAATTGAGTGGGGCTCAAACAAGCCGTTTCTGCAAGTTGCGAAATGGATAATGGTTGTGTGTAATTATCCGCTATCAGCCTTTGTACAGCGCGGATTCTTGGGTCGATGCTCTTGCTCACTTGTTGTTGCTCTAACAGCAGTGAAAACACATCCAAGATGGATGACTCAATACCGCTATCGACCTGATATTCCAGCTGCTTCTCAACAAACAACAAGAAGCTCATCAAAGGTGGCGTTATCGTGAAAACCGAGAGCTCGTGCTCTAACAAATGCTGAGGCAACACAGCCATATCCGCGACAATAAACCGCGCTGCTTCGTCCGCTTTAAACGCATGTGCTGTGGTTACCGGAATCACCACACATTCGCCCACCGCCACTTTACCGACATACCCCACCATTTCGATATTAATACTGCCTTGGATCGGCAATACCAGTTGATGATGGTCATCATGAGTATGGGTATTAAATTGCTTGGTGTAAGATCGAATGCTTAAGCTAGATTTCATGAGCAACGCCGGAGTACATTTCGCTAGGTTAAAGTAAGAGATACAAAGTTACATTATCACTTCCCTAGAGTCACACTCAATGATCATCAAATTCATGCTAACTAGGTGACATGATCAAAAACGGCCTCTAAATGAGAGGCCGTTTTTATTCGAATGCTTAATCACGTCAAAGATTTAAAACGATACTTGGTTATCCTGACCAACCACTACCTGAACACTATTTTGAACTTCATAAATGTCAAAACCATCAGCAACCGGATCAGCATTGTCTTCATCACTGTCGTGTTGCGCGGTACAGGTATAACCCAATGAGTAAGTACCTGGATCAATAAATCCCAGAGAGAACTCATAGTTAGTCTGTGCTTCATTCATTGCCACTGATGCTGAAGTAATCGGCTTCACCTCATCGGAACCGCCAATAGGCGCCATGTCAGCTTTGTCGATATTACCTTCATACAAGTACACCGACTGAACATAAGTATTATCATTTGTAGGGTTACAAGCTTCAAAAGTGGTACTCGAAACAGTACCTTCAATGTTTCCTGTCTCAACCGTATTGATAAGGCTTACAGACGTTCTTTGAATAGTGTAATCAGGGAAAGTCGAACTGTTCTTTAGGCCACGTCGAAGATCGAACTCGACAACAAAATCGTTACTCTGTTGGTTCACATTAAATGAATCATTAAAGTAAAGCACGCCAGCGTTATCTTCTTTACCAACACCTTGCGGGCACGCGCCATTACCTTTCACCGTTAACTCACGAATCGAGTCATCGTTTTCTACAACATAAGATGGATGTGTCGGGTGGTCGCCATCATTCGCAAACACACATAGTTTATAGCTACCTACTGGAACTACCTCGTTTTCAATCAAAGGAAGTGCATCGCTTCCTTGGTAATCCAATAAATTGACACTTAATGGAATAGGATCTTCACCGTCTGGCAACGGGTCGCCATTTTCATCAACGTAATCACCGTTTTCGTCCGTTTTATACACGTCATACACTAGCGTTGTACCTCCCTGAATCGGAAGTAAAGCTACCTTGCTGAATGTCACCGTCACATCTTTAACATCATCGACGGGCGCATCACTCACACTCAAGGTAATGGGTGTCGTACTGCTTGATGATCCTGAGTCTCCGCCACAACCAACAAGCGCGGCCAACACAAGGCTAGCTAAAGCCGTTTCCTTTAAATATTTCATAACTCATTTCCTATAAAATCACTGCTCAATAAAGGGCTTATTGAGTGCCCTCTTATTCTTTTTCTTGTTGTGACCCATAAATAAACAGCGCTATTGTTTGATGTTTATATCCCTACTATTCAGGGCATTCCTCACCCAAAAAACACTGTTCATCAAGGTGCACATATCAAGTCGCACATAGGTTAATTAAGTCTAGTAAGTAAATTGTCAGTAGCAACGCATGTTTGGCAAAGGTGCTGTCAATTGTGTTGAAATAGTCGTTGAGTAGAAAATGGGAAGCAGGGATTGAAAGCAGCTTGATCAAAGTGAATAATCGCCACCAAGATCAAAAAAGGCCGTTAAGACAGCCTGTTGCTGAACTTAAACGACCTTTTCATTGAATTTTGATTAAGCTAATTCGATCTTAGCTCATTCAAATTGACTTATTTTTGAAGTTGTTCTTTAGCCGCTTCAACCTTAGAGA
Organism: Vibrio sp. R78045; assembly: GCF_042466085.1. Classification (NCBI taxonomy): domain Bacteria; kingdom Pseudomonadati; phylum Pseudomonadota; class Gammaproteobacteria; order Vibrionales; family Vibrionaceae; genus Vibrio; species Vibrio sp. R78045. Next base: position 1,556,768 of record NZ_JAXHBS010000013.1, on the reverse strand, counting down.
AATCTAGGCCAAGCTCTTCAACGGCTTCTTTGATTAGCGCAGGGTTTTGCATTACCTGACCCATCAGCATTTGAAGTTTATCTTGTGGTAAGCCAAGTTGGCTGATTGTCGCCATTGCTGCAAGAGGGTTCTCTGTCAGCGTCTTGAATATCTCGCTGATTTGCTCATCGCTAATATTGTTCTCTTTCAACATTGCTAAAATCGGGTTCATCACTTTACCTTTGAAACACTAAAATTAATAGAGCGCCAGTTTACCACCTAGCGCCTCTCGATAGTACCAGCAAGTTGTGCTTTGCTTAACCCAAGTTATTGCTTAGATTTTAGGCTTAACGCGACTCTAGCGGATAAGAGCGGTAACTCCACATGCCATAGGTTCTTAGAGCATCACGATAAATACCTAACAGTTCGCCACTGCTTGCATTTTTAAGACTTTCTAATGGCTTGTCTGGGTAAGCAACCGTATCAAATGTAATTCCTTGAGGGCCAGTTTGCCAGCTCGCAATTTCAAACAAAGTTTGACCACGACGAACATGGCTTGCCGAGCTAATAATGGTCGCATGCTTAATATTATGACGAGCAAGCGCATAGCTACTGAACAAAGCATTCCCTACCGTGCTAGTCGCATAGTTCTCTTCAATGATACGATCTTTACTCACCCCTTTTGAAATAAGCCAATTCGCCATCAACTTGCCTTCTGTCTTGTGGTTCTTAGGCACGCCACCCGTTAGCACAATCATCGCATCCGGGTTGGCTTTAGACATTGCCAATGTGGTTTCAAGACGTTCAATCAAGATCTCATGCATTGAACCATCTGGGTTCAGCGCGTAACCCAAAGTAACTATCGCGCCGTGATCGCTCAGTAGCCCTTTATCTGCTGATTCTTTCAACGGTGTTTCTAATACGCGATCGACCGTAGCAAAGATACGTTTGATGTCTTCGGCTTTGCCTTTGTTCAGGCTCTCAAGCTTCTGCATATGCTTGTTGGATTCACTATCATTACCATCGAATCTTTGCCAAACCGCAAGGTAAGAATGAAGATCGACATCGTCTGGCGCAACCGTCAACGCTTGCTCAAACAACTCAATAGCGCGCTCTGCATTCTTGTTGTAGATCTGAGCGTTCGCTGCCGAAATCAGCAAGTCAGTGCGGTAAGGTTCTAACTGGTAAGCTTCTAACAATCGATTCGTCACAATTTCCATGTTGCTTGGCATTTTAGCCGTGAAGCCAGCGTGAGAAATTCTTGCTGGAGACTTGAACGCTTGCAACGCATCAAGAAGTAGTTGGTCGACAACTTGTCGCTTAGTCACCAACTGCGCGTAATCCGCAGAAGCTTGTACTGCGCCATCGTTAGCAGCAAAAGAATAAGGAGTTGCGCCAAAAGCCAGCATGCCACCAAGAGCGAGGGCGATAATGTTCTTTTTCATGGAAAGATCCTGTGTCGTTAAGTGTTCACATCAGATTTGCTCCCCAATGTAAGCCCCTAGTATTAAAAAACCGTGAAGCACACCAGAATCTACAGCGTTAATATTCCTTGGTTGCATAAGATGTGGCTGCAGATCACGATTTTATGTGCCTAAACACGCTCGCCAATCTAACAAGTTGTTGTATAACAATGATGTTACTGACTATTTTCGAATATCTAGCTTCAAACTCACACGCCTCCCCCACCATAATCGACAATTACATTTAGACTGACGACCAACATGAAAGCTCACATTTAAACACATACTTTCAGATATTTAAGATTCTCAACCGCCAATAGGTTCACGCTAGCTTCTGCCCACCAACTGAAATTCAAACACCGCTCGTTTAAAAAAACAGGCCATTTTTCACATAATTTAAAATCAATTATTGAACGATCGTTCAAGTGGTGTTTTAATGGACGTCCAATACAAGGAGTTACCCCATGCTTAAGTTCTATTTTCACCAAACACCCAACCCAATGAAGATCGCTCTGTTTCTAGAAGAGACAGGCCTAGATTTTGAACTCGTTCCAGTTGATACCTTAAAAGGCGAGCAACACACACCGGAATATCGCTTAATAAATCCAAATGGCAAAACGCCAGCGATTGAAGATGACGGACAACGTGTATTCGACTCTAACGCTATCCTTCTTTACCTATCAGAGAAAACTGGCAAGCTAGCGGGGCAACCAGAAGACAGAGCAGAACTTCTATCTTGGATGATGTTCATCGCGAGCGGTCTTGGTCCATACTCTGGCCAATCGGTACACTTCCGTCATGCTGCCCCTGCAGGCCTAGACTACGCCGTGAACCGTTATCTACGTGAAGCACAACGTCACTACGAAGTGTTAGAAAAGCATATGGAAGGTCGTGAGTTTTTCGTCGGAAATGAGTACACCATTGTCGATGTCGCGGCATGGGGTTGGATTGATAAAGCACCTTTCGTGCTTGGTGAAGAAGGCCTAGAACCTTACCCGAACTTAAAGCGCTGGTTTGATGCAATCAACAGTCGCCCTGCCGCACTGCGCGCTCGCGAGATTGGTAAAGGCATTGAGTTTAAAACCGAACGTGATGAAGAAGCGAAACGAGCACTGTTTCCTTCGAATTATGCGAAGTAGAAAAATTGATAGTTAACACTCTTCTGAGTGATAGCTAAAACTCAAACATAAAGAGCCGCTAAAAAGCGGCTCTTTATGTTGAAAAGTCACAAGTTGATATTTTGTGTGGATTGATACCAAGGTTCAACATTCGTAACTATCCACTTCTCTCAAACACATTTCTGGACAGGAATTACTTAGAGCTTTTACTTAATTTGATAAAATAGGAATAACTTCAAGTATGGTAAATAACGTAACTCAGTGTCCCAAATTGCTAGAGCGGATACCGAGGTTCGCCTTTATTCCTTATAAAAGGTACACCTTTGTAGATATATTTTGCTCTCTGAAAATTCTTTCATGTCATGGCAGACACTTTTTAAGTGTTCATAAGCATCCACTTTTCCTACGAAAAAATTATGCACTAAGCTCACCTTTCCATTCACCGACATAGGGTATAGGTATTATGAATAATAAAGATCATTATTATTCAGTTCTATTTCTACGATAATATTCTCAGCTTTTAATTGACTTTGATCCACCATATCAATTAATGCGGGCTTCGCATCATAAAATGAAGCTGTTATTGGGTTCAAATATGTAGACATCAATGTGGCATACATAACCGTAATTTCTTCAACCTTGTTTTTATCAAAGTCACCACTAGCTAGAAATTTGAACACATACGCTTTCGGATTTGAGTGAAATTGGCTAGAAATAAGGCAAATTGAAGCTGTTTCCCCTACTTTTTCACAAGATAAGCTGTCGTATAACTTGGTTTGCGTAATATTTAGGGTGTCGCTGTTCTCAGATGCAGATGTTGGAAAAATCAAAAGCATACACAAAAATATCCCAATTAACTTTAAAACTTTCATAATTTACTCTCATTTCTAAGTATTGGATCGATACTCTTTTTAGTTATTTGTTCAAAACTTCTAACATTCATCCACCTAGATTTCTTATTAACAACTTTTTTATGTACTATTCGCTCACATGTAAACTGAGGCTTATCAGTAATTATACGTGGCCAATCATAACGTTAATCATACTCATGCTCAATCTAATGCCCGTATTGCCTAGCGCCTAGGATGTGAACATCAGAAATTTCCGAAAGTTTCCGTATAACTTCAGAGGATTCTGAGCACGATTTTAAACCTGCTCACATCCCAAAATGTATGGTCTGCCCCTCTTTTATCTGATTAGATTTGGTAGGGAAAACGCACGCCCCTTAATTTCGTAGATTATTTGGTCTAACGCATTTCGGGGCACTTTCGAGCCATACAGTGCCACGGGTTATAATTCATATCATCAAGATTCTGGAGGTACAATAGTTCCACGAATACCAATTAAATTACCAAATGGGTCTTCAACTTGGCACATGGAAAGTCCATTTTCGATATCGATAGGCCCACGATAAAGATGAGCGCCAAGTGTTTCGAAATGAGCCAAAGCAACAGGTAGGCTTGCAACAGACCAATATAAAACTGTACCACTTTTACCCGAACAAACTTTTTCGTCTGCTTGTGCGATTTCTAAAGAAAAACCATTTAGGTCAAGTATCGTGAAATCAAACTCTGGATAATGCACTGAGACAGCGTCAGGAAAAGCTTTCTTATACCATTCAAGCCCTTTAGCCACATCTGGGACATGAATAAGCACTGCCGATGGATTCATAATTCTCTCCTACCATTTAACGCTTTTAATAGGGCAAACGCTCGCCCACTACATCGAAAAGATCATTTGCTCTAAACGATTTCGGAACAATTCGATTTTATATATTCATATGATGGGATTTAAGTCGTTCACATAATTCCCATAAAGCTATTCGATTTGAATCGTACTTGAGAAGTTTACTCGCGTCAGATGCCTTACACCAACGGAACTCTGTGTGTTCCGAAGATAACTTTGGCTCACCTGAAACCTGCACTGAGAAGGAGTATTCTGGTATCACATAAGGGTGATCGCTCCATTTTTCATGACCAGAATAAAAAACTCTAGGTAACATACACATAGAATCTAGTTGAACCCAATCAATACTTGTTAACGAGGTTTCTTCATATAATTCTCTTTTTGCAGCTTCAAGCAAAGACTCATGATCTTCACCACCACCAGAAATTGCCTGCCATTCACCATTGTCTGTTCGGCAAGCAATCAGGAATATGGGGTCTGCCATTTCAAATTTGTATGGGAATATAAGTACCTGAAATGGTGCTCTCATTGAATTAGTTCCACTATTGTTACGCGTCAATAGATACTACAACCATTAGGAAAAGTTGGGTAATTTTCAGATTGAATTTTTCACGATTTTGTTGCGCAAACTCGGAAAGGGGCACTTTTGAGTTAGTAAATGCCACGTGTAAAAATTCAGGTCTATGAAGCCTCTGGTCAAAACTGAGTCAGTAATTTTGCTAAATTAACTGTGCCACCACAATCCAACAAATAGGCTGAAAATAGTTCGATTGGCGCTGATACATAATAGGACAAGGACTATCATTTACCGGCCCTAAATTTACAGACGAGAAGTGGTTTGGTAAAGGTATTGGCGTCGCTGTTAGAAAGCAAGATAACGAATTGAAAGATCTTATCGATAGCGGGCTACAAAGGCTAATTGACAATGGTCAACACCTAAAATAGCGAGCAAATACTTTTTGTGCAGCATATTACGAATGCTGTTCACTTTATAAGGCTATTTACCCATAAAATAGATTCTTTGCAAAGCCACTAAATAAGTTACCTGTTATTTTTCTCATACTGAAATAAAAACAGATTCACTCCGTTCTATTTACCTATAAGTTAGTGTGCAATTTTAAGTGAACAAACAGAATGAGTCATAGGGATCAGTTCTTAAATTAAACAAACGGTGGTGCAAAGATGAAAAATAGTAATTGGACAAAACCCAAGAAGTTTGACCGCAACATGATTGTTATTGGTGCAGGAGCGGGCGGCCTTGTGACTAGTTATATCGCAGCAGCGGTTAAGGCAAAAGTAACCTTGATTGAAGCTGGAGAGATGGGGGGTGATTGTCTGAATTACGGTTGTGTACCCAGCAAAGCCATAATTAAGAGTGCCAAGATGGCAAACTCTATAGAAAATTCACACCACTATGGTTTAGACAACTTCACTCCTCAATTTTCTTTTAAAAAAGTCATGCAAAGAGTACACGATATTATAGCTGAAGTTGCACCTCATGACAGCGTTGAACGTTATACGAATTTGGGTGTAGAGGTACAGAAAGGATATGGGAAGTTACTTGACCCCTGGACTGTGGAAATAGCCTATGACGATGGTACGACAACTACACTAACGGCTCGCAGTATCGTAATTGCCACTGGTGCACGTCCGTTTGTGCCGCCATTACCCGGCATTGAAGATACGGGGTATGTAACCAGTGATACACTTTGGTCCGAGTTCGCTAAGCTTGATGAAGCACCAAAAAAGCTGGTTGTTTTAGGAGGAGGTCCAATTGGCTGTGAGTTAGCTCAGTCCTTTTCTCGTCTAGGATCCAATGTGACGCAAATAGAAATGGCAGAAAGAATCATGATACGTGAAGATGTTGAAGTTTCTGAGTTTGCCACACAAGCGCTGAAAAAGAGCGGGGTCAATATCTTATCTTCTCATCAAGCACTTCGATGCGAGCAACGAGCCGACAAAAAATTTATAATTGTGAAGCATGATGATCAAGAAATAGAGGTTGAATACGATCAGTTGTTATGTGCTGTCGGACGTAGTGCTCGTCTTGAAGGATACGGTTTAGAGGAACTAGGTATTGAAACTAATCGCACAATTGTGACTAACGAATACTTAGAAACAATTTACCCAAATATCTATGCGGCGGGTGATATAGTTGGCCCATACCAGTTTACACATGTTGCAGCCCATCAAGGTTGGTATGCTGCCGTCAACGCACTATTTGGTCATTTTAAAAAATTCAAGGTGGACTATCGAGTGATCCCTTGGACAACATTTATTGATCCTGAGATTGCACGAGTTGGCATCAATGAATATGAAGCAAAAGAAAAGGGCATCGATTATGAAGTGACTCGATTTGAATTTAAGGAACTTGATAGAGCAATAACAGAAAGCTCAACAGACGGGTTTATTAAAGTCATTACGCCAAGAGGTAAAGATAAGATCTTGGGTGTTACTATTATATCTGAGCACGCGGGTGATCTAATAGCAGAATTTGTGCTAGCCATGAAACATGGCCTAGGCCTAAATAAAATATTAGGAACGATACACAGCTATCCTACGTGGGCTGAAGGCAATAAGTACGCAGCAGGAGAGTGGAAACGCAATCACGCACCGCAGACAGTATTGAAACTATTAGAAAAATATCACACATGGAAACGTGGTTAACAGCAATGGTACGGTAAAAGTGATGTGTTTTTAAAGTTTGTATAAGTGCCAATAATCTTCAGGCCGCATTGTGCGGGCTGAAGCTGTTGCCGCCCTACTTGGACTATTATTTGCTTAGCACGTTCCACACTTCAATAAATAGCCTTCTTAGCATTGAATGATGAGAAAATGGGTAATGCCTGTTTAAGTCATGAGCAACACACAAACTAAGTCGCTGCGTAGTACCTTAAACACTTAAAAAAACACTGCTAACCCAGAGCGCCAAGTGTTGCGAATCTGCTCAAATTATTTGTATGTTCATTTGCCTCAACGGTCTAATAGCTGCACAAATTTTTCTAAACTAGGCATTTCTTCGTGATGTGTCGCTGAGCCACCAATGATATCCCAAGGTGCTTTAGACCTAACGAAGATATGTTGAGTTACTTTAAGCCCATGTTCTTCAAGTAGTCCAGCTGGAAGCCATACTACTTTCGACCTCTTAGCTTATTAGGTACTGGACTCCCACAACGACCGCAAAAATTAACACTGTATCCACTATCAAGATTAAACTCTTGAATATCCGACGCCTTTTTTATCCAATTAAATTCTATCTCATTTACTATCGCAGCTGTATTTGAGGACGAACCCGTTGATTTACGACACACTGAGCAGTGACACTGATACAAGCTAGGCTTAACACCTTTAACTTCAAACTGAATATCACCGCATAAACAAGAACCCTTCATTAATACTCCTGATTGACGTAGCGCTTTCTGTACGGAGAGTGTCTGTATTTTATAAAGACATGATTCAGGCTTACAATAATAAATCAATAGGTTAGTTACAAAGAAAACGGGTTAGACTGCTCTGTGTGACAAAACAAAGGGATTAGCAGCGTTCAGATCATTTCTAGTAGGGGAAAACGCACGCCTCTAGACTTTGTAAAGTACTTGGTCTAAATGATTTTGGGGCAGTTCTGAGTTACGACATGCCAACTGTGAAGATTCTGGACAGAAACATTTAGACACTTCGAACGGGGTTTATCCTTCAGATAATCTTTGGTATCTAAAACACGATGGCCACCGCTTACTTACAGTGGTCATTTTTGCGTAGTTTCTATACTAAATCTCCCCAAAAAATGGCCAAAATTGTCTTTGGCCATTCAAATTGAACTATTATTTGCTCGGTTGGATGCAGGTAGCTTTAACTCGATTCATGGGTTTTCGCAAAAACGTGGAGCCAAAAATCATCAAACCGCCAAATACGTAGAATATGGTAATTGTTTTCCATTCACTATCCCAGAAATTGATCACTAACCATGAGAATAGAGACGCTACAATCAACTGAGCAGATCCATTCAGAGATGAAGCTCTACCAGATTGTTGAGAAAACTCACTTAAAGCTAATGTTGTTCCCGCTGACATCAATAACGCAAACCCAAAACTTCCTAAACAGCTTGGAGCCATGAAATGCCAAACATTGACATCCGTCATAAAGTGATAGGCACTAAAACCGAAACCAGATACCAACAGAATAACAGAGCCAGCTTTGATGATTGATTCTTCGCTACATCTACCAATCAGTTTTACAGCTAAAAGACTTCCTGCAGTGATTGAGAAAGCATTAATAGCGAAAAGCAAACCGAAGTACTCTGTACCTATACCAAACTGTTCGATGATTACTAGTGGTGAACTTGAGAAGAATACCAACTGTGTGGAGAAACCCAATGAACAAGCCATGCAGCCAATAATAAAACTCCGGGTAGTAAGTAATTTTGCATACAAGTTACTTCCGGCATCAGAAGTATCTTGGTTAACGTCGACCTTTGAAGGAAGAGGTTTATACCTATTAACTAAGATGCAAAATATCATGTAGATTGCTAAGAAAGAAAAGCAAGCTTCCCAGTTGAACACCGCCGTTAAGAGGCCTCCTAATAGTGGAGCCAAAACCGGCACGACACTGAGCACACTGCTAAAGAGGCCAAATACTTTACCGCTTATTTCCTTTTTAAAAATCTTTGGCACACTAGAGAAAACTGATACAGCGACCGTACCAGCACCCAAGCCCTGAACAAAGCGCATCAGTACCAATAAACTTAGAGACTCGCTAAAAACAATAGCAACAGAAGCGGCTGCACAAAGCGTAATACCTATGTTAAATGCTTTTTGACACCCATGTTTATCGATGTAAGGCCCGAATATTAGCTGTCCAATACTCAAGGCAAACACATAAACACTTATGAGTAATTGCGTTGATTGCTGGCTTGCACCAAAAGCATCGTTTATTGCCGGTAGTGCAGGGATAAAAATATCCAACCCTAATGACGAAACAGCTACGATTGGAAAAAGCCAAAAAGAATATGATAGTTTTTCTTTCATTAGCAAACCCTAACCTTTTGAGCATTAAAAGTAGATGTATTGTCACCAGTCATTTCTAGAGGCATTTTGATTAGCGGAGAACTCCCTGTCAGTTGATTACACATAGATTGATAAACTGCTGAGACCAGGACGGCTCCGTGCTCATGTTGACTAAAGTCAGACTTCATCTCTTCTCTAGTGATTTCTCCACGTAAAGCTTCAACAAACTCAAAGAAGCACTTGCTCTTTGGCTTACCAAGAAGCCCGATAGACTCACCCTCTAACTTTTCAATGTCATCAAGTCTGATAACTTCTGTAGGTTTACCGCCAATCAGCTTATTGTTTCTAAAGATAAAAATTGCAATGTGCCTTTTTGTTCCAACTACTTCTGCGTTGCTATCAGCATTTTCATTAGAGTCATCTGACTTGTATGAGTGCAAATGAATGGTTTGGAACGGCCCTTGTTGGATAATATGCGATTCGTGAGAAACCCGGCCATTACCTTTGTATAGCTCTATTCCTTCGATAGAAGGCCAGCTCCTGCGAGAAAACCCATTATGAGTTAGATTAAGCAAAGCTGTTGTAACCACATTATTGCCATTTTTGAATGCAATACTGCTCTGACAGTCTACCTCACCTAAATCCTGCATAAGTTCATGAAGTTCTGCTTCACTGTGCGGATTGTTTTTGCAAAACTCTTCCGCACCGAACAGCCTTTCATAGTCCTCAAGATTGAACTGAGATAGGACATCTAACGGTCTAACAGCATGTGAAAATACTTCGATATGCTCATAAAATTTTGACTCACTGAGTCCAGCAGAAAGTATGTAAGGAACGATATCAAAGAAGTGATACCCAGTATGGGAGCACTTACCGTAACCCTGGTTGTACCCATGATAGATTTCCTCTACACATTCAGTAGGGGTTCTCCATTGACCATCAGAGTGAAAGGTTTGGATGTTCGTTACAGGGCAATTCGTTTTTGCAAAGCAGTTACTTATCTCATTACGGATAAGCTCTATGGTTGTTTGGTATCTTCTCTGAGCAAGCAAAGAGAAAATTATGTTTGGATCTTTTTCCTTTGCCTTCTCGTATTCATCGTTCAAGAAATAGTAATCTTCTGCAATCTTTTCAGCGCTGCTAAGTTCAGAAGATACATTCATATTTGCGGAAATGGGTTTATCCATTAGGACAGGAAGACCCGCTCTTAACGCCCAGGTTCCATAGGCTCGGTGTACTAGCGGTTCAGTGGCGATGATAATCGCATTGATAGAGTGTTTATCTACGATTGAGTCTAGCAGTTCTATAGTAGAGGTATTTAGCTGATCTTGGACCGGTTCATCGTTGTTTAGATAGTACATTTCGGGCTGCATTACCTTACCATCAAGGTACTTCTCAACTCGACCTTGCTTGGATTTCAGGTCTATTGCAGCTTTCAAAACTAAAGTTGAATCGTTAGTAATATTCTCGAAGATAGGATGAAAGATTCGTTTGGAATGTGGACCGAATCCAATCAATAGGAAGTTAATTTTCTTGTTGTTTTCGTTCATTTTTATTTTTAGCCAATTTGTTGTGAATATCAAATTAAATGTCCAACTAAAGCCGTGTAGCTAACGAGCCTCGCATTGTGATAACGTTTCCACAAAATAACTCTAATTGCATCATTTATAAATATGGTTTCACATAAAAACTAGCTTGTATACATGTAAACGCTTACACTTCCTATTGACAATTTTGTGATTTTTAATGTTAAAACGACTTCCTATACGAATAAAATTGATTCATCAACCCAAAGAGTTCACCTTCTTCAGATAGCTTTCCTCTTGTCTGAATCTCTCCTAAACAGCCTGTTGGACACTTTGCAAAACAAGCTGTTTCATAATTTAACGGTAAACTGTTACCCATTTGATTTTGACCAAGAGCATTACTCAATTTTTTCTAAATTTAGGAAGGTAGGTTCTAAAAAGGTTTGGGGCAAAAGTGTGTCAGCAACTTTACTATCGAGGTGTCGATAAGTGTGGTGATGTCATTGATTATGGCCTCAGCCCCTATAGTGATGAAGTGGTTGCTAATACCTTATTGTATTGATTTTTCCTTGCCTTTAATAATCAATAGTGCCAAAAAAGATACAGCTAATGCCACTATAGAAACGATTGTTCCGATGTTCCCACTTGGTGCAAAATCCCAATCATTAAAGAAAAAGGCAGGTACGATAAAAACTTCCACTGTATATATCCACAAATTATAAATCGCATGAAGAATTATAGCGCTATATATACTCATGTATTCCAGTAGAACTATAGATGCAGTGATACCTAGAGAAAAAGCAACGACAGGGTCTTCATGGCCGTAGGCGAATAAGAGTGACGATAAAATTACGCCTATAAACTTGCTTCTCAAGAGTAAGCATATGCTACTTAGCAAGATAAACCTGAAGAAAAACTCCTCTGATAACGGAGCTAATATAACGGTCTCGAAAAGATATTTTAGCTTCTCGCTTACCTCCAGTTCACCACTAACGAGAAATCCTACGATATAGTCGACTTCTTGTCCCGTGACATATTGCCGGATAAATTCCATATAGAACAACGTGAAACAGGCCACGCCAATCGCTAGCACAGTAACTGGGAGTATATGATGTGTAAAAGAGGAAATTTGTGGAGTTACTGAAAAGAGGCTATTTTCACTCTTCTTTAAAGTGAGCATCATTACAAACGCCACTACCAAAAAAAGGCCTCGAAGATCATTAAAACTCATGTCGCCCCATAGGTAATATAAGGCAAGTGCCAATATGCCTATGGATAACGATGTCTTAAGTCCTACGGTGGGAAAGTTATCCATTTATACCATATCTAAATTTGTTAATTTCCGCATTTAAAGAGTACATTTTATATCATCAGCCTCACATTAATTTCAATCGTATCGAGATCTTCACGACTAAATAATCTGGTAAAAAACTGGAACAGGATATGTATGGGTTTAGCTCTGACGGATTTTGAGGCATTTCTGAGGTAGAACGAGCCACGGGTAAAAATTCAACCTGTGAAGGTTCTGGACAGGAATTACTTAGAGCTTTTACTTAATTTGATAAAATAGGAATAACTTCAAGTATGGTAAATAACGTAACTCAGTGTCCCAAATTGCTAGAGCGGATACCGAGGTTCGCCTTTATTCCTTATAAAAGGTACACCTTTGTAGATATATTTTGCTCTCTGAAAATTCTTTCATGTCATGGCAGACACTTTTTAAGTGTTCATAAGCATCCACTTTTCCTACGAAAAAATTATGCACTAAGCTCACCTTTCCATTCACCGACATAGGGTATAGGTATGATGAATAATAAAGATCATTATTATTCAGTTCTATTTCTACGATAATATTCTCAGCTTTTAATTGACTTTGATCCACCATATCAATTAATGCGGGCTTCGCATCATAAAATGAAGCTGTTATTGGGTTCAAATATGTAGACATCAATGTGGCATACATAATCGTAATTTCTTCAACCTTGTTTTTATCAAAGTCACCACTAGCTAGAAATTTGAACACATACGCTTTCGGATTTGAGTGAAATTGGCTAGAAATAAGGCAAATTGAAGCTGTTTTCCCTACTTTTTCACAAGATAAGCTGTCGTATAACTTGGTTTGCGTAATATTTAGGGTGTCGCTGTTCTCAGATGCAGATGTTGGAAAAATCAAAAGCATACACAAAAATATCCCAATTAACTTTAAAACTTTCATAATTTACTCTCATTTCTAAGTATTGGATCGATACTCTTTTTAGTTATTTGTTCAAAACTTCTAACATTCATCCACCTAGATTTCTTATTAACAACTTTTTTATGTACTATTCGCTCACATGTAAACTGAGGCTTATCAGTAATTATACGTGGCCAATCATAACGTTAATCATACTCATGCTCAATCTAATGCCCGTATTGCCTAGCGCCTAGGATGTGAACATCAGAAATTTCCGAAAGTTTCCGTATAACTTCAGAGGATTCTGAGCACGATTTTAAACCTGCTCACATCCCAAAATGTATGGTCTGCCCCTCTTTTATCTGATTAGATTTGGTAGGGAAAACGCACGCCCCTTAATTTCGTAGATTATTTGGTCTAACGCATTTCGGGGCAATAATGTGTTTGCAAGTCCCAAAAAAAGAGCCGCAAAAGCGGCTCTTGATTTTCAAACTATTCGAATTTGTTCAGATTACTCTTTACCGAATACGTTGTTCTCTTGCTCTTGTACACGGATGAAAGTTGTACGCTTAGTTAGCTCTTTTAGCTTCGCTGCGCCGACGTATGTACAAGTTGAACGTACACCACCAAGGATGTCAGAAATTGTGTTGTGAACAGAACCACGGTATGGAAGTAAAACAGTTTTACCTTCTGCCGCGCGGTACTTAGCAACACCACCTGAGTGCTTGTCCATAGCCGACTGAGACGACATGCCGTAAAATTTCATGTATTGCTTACCGTCTTGCTCTACAACTTCACCGCCTGACTCAGAGTGACCAGCTAGCATGCCGCCTAGCATTACGAAGTCAGCACCACCGCCGAACGCTTTAGATACGTCACCCGCACATGAACAGCCACCGTCACCGATGATCATGCCGCCAAGGCCGTGTGCTGCGTCGCCACACTCGATGATTGCAGAAAGTTGAGGGTAGCCTACGCCTGTTTTAACACGTGTAGTACAAACTGAACCTGGGCCGATACCAACCTTAACGATGTCTGCACCCGCTAGGATTAGCTCTTCAACCATATCACCTGTTACAACGTTACCTGCAGAGATCACTTTGTCTGGGAATTCAGCACGTACTTTTTGTACGTACTCAACTAGGTGCTCTGAGTAGCCGTTAGCGATATCAATACAGATAAATACGAAATCTTCGCTAAGAGTCATGATTTGCTTAACTTTTTCGAATTCAGCTTCAGACGTACCCGTTGATACAAATACGTTGTTCAGTGTTTTCTTGTCTGCTGTTTTAGCGAACTCAGCCCACTGCTCTACTGTGTAGTGCTTGTGTACTGCAGTCATAACACCGTGCTCTGCTAGAGCAGCTGCCATTTCAAAGCTTGCTACCGAATCCATGTTAGCTGCAATTACTGGAGTACCAGACCATTGACGACCGCTATGCTTGAATGTAAAATCACGGGTTAATTCAACTTGAGAACGGCTTTTAAGGGTAGAACGCTTCGGACGGAAGAGTACATCTTTGAAACCTAACTTAAGTTCTTGTTCGATACGCATGGTGTTTTCCTTGATTCATAAAATTATGTGTCTCTCGCGAAATGCGTAGTAAAACCGTTGGCAGACGAGTTTACTTTTCTTCGGACACAAAAAAACCGGAGCGTTGGCAGACGCTCCGGTTTTCAGCATTATAGGTCGTGATTTAGTAACAGCAAGTCTGATATTTCACTTTTTTTTATGCTATCCTCTCAAAGACTCCATACCTGCTTCAAACCCCTCAGCTTTACTTTTCCACTAAATTCTTATTAATTAATAACTTAGCGAACTATTCACGCAAACGCTGTCGGTTTATTGCGCAATCGTTTTCCTCCCTATTTCACTCAATATCACCCTCATTAAGCAAATATGTGAAGAAAGTGCCTCGAAATCACATAAAAATCACACTTTTCTCCAACAAAAAATTGTCTTTTTTCTTAAATAAATTCGATTTTTTCCCAAATTTTCTTTGTTCTCGACCAAATTAGGTAATCTCATCACCTTGCCAACTAGCCCCAATTTGGAAAAGCACTGTGCAATGGGTTCGATTTTGAGGTCGAGATTCACTTGGGTTTGAGAATCCAGCCCTCGCACTCCATTAAATAATGCTTTCAAGCTCAAGCTTTATAAATCTAATTTCTATTAACCCGTAGCATTACCGTTCCAAAAGCACATTTCGTGGCTGCCCTTTCGTTCATTTAACCTGGAAGACTCTGCAAAGCGCACAGAAAAAGAAGATTGGTTGACGTGTAAAACTTGGGGGAAAGACAAGATTTAAAGAATAGAAAGAAAAAAAATGGCTAAAGTGGTTAACCTTAGCCATTTTTATTCGCTGATCAGACTGATGCTAATACGCACATAGAAAAGT
The DNA here is from genome assembly GCF_042466085.1 of Vibrio sp. R78045. Classification (NCBI taxonomy): domain Bacteria; kingdom Pseudomonadati; phylum Pseudomonadota; class Gammaproteobacteria; order Vibrionales; family Vibrionaceae; genus Vibrio; species Vibrio sp. R78045. The sequence continues at coordinate 1,541,421 of NZ_JAXHBS010000013.1, read as the reverse complement.
GCTGTTTAGTGAATAGAGCAGTGCTAGTTCTTTTGAGAAACTAACGCTTCAGCGGTCGCATCTTGAATAGATAAGAACAATGAGCTGACTTGCCCTGTTGGTGAGCGCATTGGGTTCAGCGTCACGTTCTGATACATGAAATCGGCTTGTTGGGTTACTGGCCTAACGTTACGACACTTAAACAGATAAGGCCTTTGTTGCCATGTAATGAAGCTGCGGCAACCTAGGTCATAGACTGGCTTGGTTTTCAGCCTAAACCACTCTTCAGGGATCTCTGGGAATAACTCAAAGATCGACTTACCGATCGCATCATGCGATTGCTTACCGCTATGGTGCGTCATGAAGCCATTCCAAACTTGTACCTGAAAGTCACGATTAATGACCACCAGCCCCATATCGACGTTTTGAACCATGTCCACCATCCAGTGGAACTGTTCAAATTCAGCAGGAAGATTCAGCATATTAAAACTCCTCCATTAGGTAGGCCAATTTGTTGTCTAGAAGAGGCAGAGACTCATCGACAAACATAAACAAAAGGTCACAACGGATAGAAGTGCCATCAATGTTGTAGCTGACTTCGAAAGTCATGGTCTTCTTAAATGAGCCACTTGTGTTTTCGATGACCGAATCGATCGAGATGTGTTGCCCGAGCAGTACAGGAGAGCTCTGGAAGAAACGAACTTCAGATTGCTCCCCTAGTCCATTCAAGAATGAGCCTACAAGGATGTTAGATACATCCATCAGTAGCTCTAATTCTTCCAACTGTTCGCTTTCGGTTGGCACTTTCATGAGCTTTTTAAGGTCGCTCACACTGGAATCGCTCAACAAGACTAATGCTTCGCCTGCGATGCCTTCTCCGCTGAAACCTTGGCAAACACCCGATACTTGGTCATTGTCAGCTAGGTCACGAAGTGCCATGTGCAATTCACTCACTTCGAAGATGTTAACGTTCGGCAGTGGTAAATGAACAAACACATTGAAGTGACGAGCCAATGCATCTGCTGCACGACCAATCGCTACGTTCGCAACTTCCATGTAGATGTCACGTCGGCGAAGAATTGGGAGTTCTAAAGGCGAAGGCGTAATGAGTTGAGGCTGTTTTGGTGGCTCAACATGCTCACGTAAAATGGCTTTTAACGCTTCTTTATCGATCGGCTTTTGCAAAAACGCTTTAGCACCAAGGTCCATTACCTTCTGTTGCGCTTTTGGCTGGATATCACCAGAAACAACCACAACAGGCGTGGTATCGCCTAAACGTTGCATCTCTTCCAATGTGCCATAGCCGTCTAATTCCGGCATGGTGAGGTCGAGGAACATAAGTTTGAACTGGTTTTGAGCTAACTCTTCAAGTGCATTAAGCCCATGAACAGCAAAAGTTATATCTGCATTTAGAGAACTAGGCAGTGACCGAGCCATTTGCTTCCTTGCTAACGCAGAATCATCACATATAAGAACTGGGAACGACATAAATGCACCACCGACAAATTAAAGCTAACTGGCACGAGTGTAACAGATCATTATGGTATCAGGTACGGGGTGAATAGATTTATATGTAGATTATTAGTAAGAATGATGAAACAGGCAGGTAAGCTATTATTTGACATTATTCTTTATGAAAAACAATATGCTACAAAGGTAATAACAACCTGTAATTATAGAGCAATAGCACTTTTTTGGGTGAAACAACGCGGCGAATTTATGAAATGCCAGCCTTAATAAGTGGGTTTATTATGGCTCGAACGACTCATACATTTATCGCCTTTATAGGTCCAACAAACAAGCGCAAACAAAGTAGCACTGACCCACAAGGCGAGTATCCAAAAGTTAATGTAAACGCTATGGGAAAAAAGCTAGAACTGATAGGACGGCCATAGAATCAGTAACGCAAAACGTATGATCACGGCAAAAACCAATAGAGCGATCCCTAAACGGTACCATTTATATTCAGCTATATTCATTGGGATACGCTTGTAAAACATCGTAATCACCCCTTTCCAATCGCTACTGCGCCTTCCATATTGCATCATGCTTGTTAAAACAAACAGTGCACCAAGCACCAACATTCCTTTTTCAGCCCAGAACAATCCAACTTCCATTTGTGCATTCCTTGATAAAACATTAAGCAACTCGAATCATTCTAGTCACCTTTTAGCTCGGTTTCTGTAAGACCAAGGTCTAACTCGTTTTCTGCTTATCTAAACATAGTACTGAATTGAACGCAGTTAACTGAACGGCGTGTTCATCTCGAGTTCAGCTTGGCTACCTATACTCATGTTTCCATTAACAGGAGAAACTCAATGAAATCACTGAAAAAGTCGCTTTGTGTCTTAACTGCTTCAGCTTTACTCGTTACCGCTCCGTTTGTGAGTGCTTCATCACCACAACAACTGCCTCAGCCAGTATTGAGCCCGCTACAAATGGTCATTGCTTCTTTAAACCTAACCGAAGAGCAACAAGCAGAAGTGTTCTCTTTTGTAGAAGACTATCAATCCGATAGAACAGAGATTGATATGGATAAAGCAATAGAGCTTAAGAAGAAACAGATCAGCCTTGTGACTCAACCGGATTTTGATGAAGCTGAAATGGAAAAGGTCATCGACACGGTTCAAGCAACCGAGAAGTCGATGGTGATGCAAGAAATGCGTCTTAAGAACAACATCTATAACGTGTTGACTGAAGAGCAGAAAGAGCAATTCAAAACAATGATGAAGTCCGTGTTGTCTGGTAACAAATAGACGCCACTCTTTGCCTTGATAGCGATGGTTAATCCTTGCCCGTAGATACATATCGCATGCAACATAAGACCGAATCAGAAAAATGAGAACAGAAAAAGCCGCAGTCGTTACGATGACTGCGGCTTCTGTGTTTAATGTGTAACTAGCGGCTCACGAATAAACATGATTCGATAGATCCGGGAACTTGCTGTTCTTTTGAATGACACGCATCAGTTGGATGAGCAGCAGAATACCTGTCACACCCAAACCAACACCGATTCCGCCCCAAATTCCTGCTAATTCGAACTTAGGCATCAAATACCAAGCAGCAGGTAGTCCAAATACCCAGTAACCAATGGCAGTCATTACGGTTGGCATCGAGACAATCTTCATGCCTCTTAACAGATTAATCGCCAACAGTTGCCAAGCATCAACAATAAAACACAGAGCGACGACCCAAATAACAGAAGCCAGCAATGAAGTCATCGCCCCTGTACCATCATCCAATTTGAAGATAGAAGCGATCATTTCCGGCCACAGGATAAACACGGCAGATAACACCACGCTCAATACCGATACTAAAATAAAGCTCTGAATTGACGTTCGTTTAATTCCTTCAAAATTACCCGCACCATAATCGCGTCCCACCAAAATTGCGGCTGCTTGCGAGAAACCGAAATTGAAGTTCCAGGTAAAGCTTAAACATTGAAGCAAGATTTGATGCAGCGCCAACGAGGCAATACTGATCGTCCCCGCCATTAAGGTGCCGCCGTAAATAAGCCCATGCTCAAGCAACGCCGCCAAGCCGATAGGTAAACCCATTAACAACAACGGGCTCATCAACTTGATTGAGTACTCTTCTGTGTTTAACCAAGGGGCGAACTGCTTGAATTCATCACGCTTAAATACCCAAACCGTGTATCCAACCATCACGATAAATGCCGCGATAGCGGTTCCTAAGCCTAAACCCGTTAAGCCCATATCTAACTGGAACGTCAGTAAATAACTCACCGGCACATTTAAAATTACGGTGATAATAGACATCACAAGAATAGAGCGCACGTTACCAAACGCACTGGTTAAGCCACGAAGAACCAACAATATAAGGGAAGGCAGCATCACCCATTTCAGAGCGTGTACATATTCCATGGCTAAAGTGATCACTTCTGGTGGTTGCTTGGCCGCTTCTAATACCAGTGGCGCAAACCAGAAGCTGGCCATTAAGGTCACACTGAGCACGAATGCCAACATGGTTGCGCCTTTCACCGCTAATCTGATTTGAGTATTACCAAACTCTGGGCGAGCGACTCGCTGACCATAAGCAATAGCAATCAAGTTCGCGACACAGCCTACCGTACTGCTCGCAATAATGAAGATGAAGAAGTAGATAGAGGCCCCTAATCCACCAGCCGCAAGCGCCGACACACTGATGCGTGACATCATCCAAACATCAGTAAGGACTAGAGCCATGGATATCAGCTGTGAAATGATCAAAGGGAATGCAAGAGTGAGTATTTTTTTCATGAGCGCCTCAGTTAATTTCGCCCAAAATACGATCGATGGGGCTAGCGTTCAATTGATAAATTTGCGACTCTAACATTCCATAAACTCATGCGAACGAATTATGACCCCATATCCGAGCTTGCCATCATCACATAATGGTTTGAAAGCCTTTGAAGCTGCAGCAAGGCTGATGAGCTTTACGTTAGCTGCCGATGAGCTTCACGTAACACAGAGTGCGATCAGCCGTCAGATCAAACAGCTTGAAGATGAGCTCAGCGCATCACTGGTTGTTCGCAAACACAGAGCAATTGAACTCACACCTCAAGGGCATGATTTGTATAGAGTATTGCGTGAGAGCTATGGAAATATCGAAGCGGTAATGGCGTCTTGGAAAGATCCCAAGCAAAAACGAATCGTGATTAAAGCCACCTTGAGCTTTGCAACCCGTGTGCTGATATCCAAAGTGCGCGAGTTGAATGAACGCTACCCCGACTATGAGATAGTGATTGTTCCAGTAATAGAAGAAGATGAGGCAATCAATAGTAGTGAGTATGATTTATTGATCTTTCACACTCGCTTCAAAAAACGTTACGACAACGCACCAGATATTACCTTCTTACGTGAAGAGTTTATGGCTCCGGTTTGTTCCACGAACGTTATTACTGAGGACACCGATTTAACTTCCATTTTAACGATGCCTCGTATTCACCCAACACTCGATCACCACGACTGGAAAGTGTGGTTGGCTGATGTCGAATCCCCTCCAAAGAAGCCTGTCAGAAATACCAGTTTCTTATCGTTAGATATGGCACTCAGTGCCTGTTTATCGGGTGAAGGTGTCACGGTAACGGATCTCCTTTTGGTCTTAAAGGAACTGCAACGTGGCTTTTTATATTGTCCGGAGCACGCCAAACTACAACACAGTGCTTGGACGTATTACATTCACCAGCGCACTCATACTCCTGTGATAGACGATATTATTGACTGGCTCAGAGAAGAAACAGCAAAAGAGATTGAGTTACTCAAGCAATTGGCACTGCAATACCATTGGTCTGGCGTAATTAAAGCGCAAGATTAACTCAAAAATAGTAAGCAAAAACCTCAAAACCAGACACAAATAAGCCGCAACTCTTACTGCGGCTCATGCTTTCTGAACAGTCATGTTTAGCTTTTATTCTGGCTTTCCAGATAACTGAACACTACAACTTAAACATACGTGCGCTGCGTGGTGGCAAATTGAAAGTGTGATAACGAGAAGTAACCGTTTCTGTTGCAGTGCTCAACACATCTTGGTATTGAATATTCCAGTTAAATTCATGCTGGTAGGTATCTACAGTAACTCCACGAGTTTCACCGCACTTGTTGATACCCACAACCCCTTCTTTACCACGCTTGAATAACAAGGTGCACTGATCGCTCGAAAGCATAGTCATGGTTTTGCCCTGCATCGCATTATGGAAGCTCAACATGCTCTTCATCGTTGAGCTATTCCAAACATTGCCCCAGCGACCGTTATCCTTATCTTCAGAATCAGGAAGATCATCACTGTAGATCAACGGCGTACCGCCATCTTTGCCAAGAATGTAAGCGTAAGCAAGCTGCTCATCTTGTGGATCCATAATTTGGTAACGGAAGCCATCATTAGTTGGAATATCGTGCGTGATCGCAAAAGTAATCGAACGATTGTCATCGAGCGCTTGCCCATAAGCTTTTGGATCATGCAGTTGGTTTAAACTTCCGTTCATAGAGAAGGCCGAGCGAATCGAAGCAAACAGCGGGAAATCGTACGCGGAGTGATTAGTATTGTTTAAATAAGGTGCTAAGAAGGACTCATAGCCACTGTTGCCTGCCCCACCGCTGGTAATCACCTCACCAAACACATGAATGTTCGAGGTAATATCAGACGTGAACACTTGATCGATCTGGTACTGACTCATGTGCTTTACGGCATCAATACGGAACCCTTTGACTCCCATATCTTTTAGAGCTTTTAGGTATAGACGTTGCTGTGAAACCACCCAATTGTTTGGATCCAAATCAGGAAGACCAACATCACCATCTGCGCCACACAAACGCCAATACTGAACGTGACCAGGGTCGTTCCAATCCGAAATACAGCCTGCTGGGTGGAAATCGTTAGCCGAGACAAAACCTTGCGCTAAGTTGCCAAACAAAGTCTGGTCAGCATAGTAGCTTGAGCGGCCGGCATAGTCGTTTAGCACTTCTGTGCCTGGGTAATCCAAGTCACTTCGCTTCCAGCTTTCATTCGCCATGTGGTTGAGTACAACATCAGCGTAAACATCAACACCCACACCTTTGAGTGCAGTGATCATTGCGGCTAAATCTTGCTTGTTCCCCAACGGAGAATCAATGGTGCGCAGATCTTGTGGTTGATAACGTGCCCACCATTGGCTGCCACTGGATTTCATTGCCGGTGCAACCAACACTTTCTTATAGCCAGCTTCGGCTATTTGGTTGGCGTTGGCCGTTACGTCTGAGTACTTCCAGTTGAAAGCGTGCAAAATGGTATCAGCGTAAGTAGCTGAACTGAAAGAACAAGCGGCAAGTGTGGATATGAGTAAGGTATTTATTGGTTTCATAGAACATATCTCTCATTATAAATTCACAAGAATGATATGAGTGGGTGTAATAATTAAAACGTTCGATAAATCAGAGTTGAATTAACGTCACTTTCTGTTGGTGTGGATTTTATAAAATTGAGCGATGGACGATATTATGTGAGATAAAGGCACGTATAACTGAAATGAGAATTAATTGAGTCAAGTTGACTATTACAAGACAAAGACTTTGGTCGGCGCTTCTAAACTAAGTTATGATTCCTTCTCCCTCAACCGATTGATATTTTTATGCCTTCTTTCTCTTTTTCTCAAATCCCTGTTGGGGTTCGATTCATGATTCTCTCCGCTTTTGGATTCGCACTGATGTCAGCTTGTGTGAAATACATTAGCAACTATGGCATACCCGTATTCGAAATCGTTGCAGCTAGGGCGCTGGTGTCGTTGATCATCAGTTATGTCGATGTGAAGCGCAAACGTATTTCGATTTGGGGCAACAACAAACCACTCTTGTTCGTGCGTGGTACTGTCGGTACTGCGGCGCTAATGTGCGTTTACTATGCCGTAACCACATTACCATTAGCAGAGGCGACCATTTTACAATACGTGCACCCCGTATTTACCGCACTACTGGGCGTGTTATTCCTCAAAGAACGCATCCAAAAATCGACCATGATCTGCATTGCATTCTGCCTAGTGGGATTATTGGTAATGGTACAACCGAGCATGAACAGCGGAGCGAGCAGCGAGTTTCCATTATTCAGTATTATGCTGGCATTATGTGGTGCGTTTGGCAGCTCAATCGCCTATGTAATTGTGAGAAAGCTTAGCCAAACTGAAGACAGCTCGGTGATCATCTTCTACTTCCCACTGGTTGCTCTACCAATCTCAACCGTTCTTATCTGGAACGATTTTGTGTGGCCGAGCGTGTTCTTAACATTGATGTTGATTTTAGTAGGGATTTTCACACAGATAGGCCAATACGGCTTAACCAAGGCGATGCAAACCCAAGCAGCAGGCAAGGCTTCGGCTTACTCTTACGTTCAGATCGTATTCTCGGCACTGTTAGGCGTGTGGATATTTAATGAAATTCCATCAGTTTGGACTTACCTAGGTGGTGGGCTGATCGTGACAGGCGCACTAATCAATGTATTTGGTAAACAGTTATTGGTGCCATTTAAAGCTAAATAGCTAGCTGTTTAGCGTTAGACTTATACGCCGTTAGGCAAACAGACAAACAAGTAAAGATTGAAAAAGGGCATTGCGGAGTATTCCACAATGCCCTTTTCTGTAAGTCTTTCCTAGCACCCTTTATTAGACGTTTTATTTTGAACAAACTCGCTCTAACAAACCAAGACAATTAACGAGTTTTATTACGTGGCATTGCGCAGTTTGGGATCATCGCTCAAGTATTCTACGAACTCGATTTCAAAACCAGCTGGATCCACAAAGTAGACGTTTTTGCGATAAGGTTCTTCCGCTCCGGGTTTGGCTATTGGGAAGCCCGCATCGATAAGGCGTTCAATCACACTCTCAATATTATGGGTCACATAAGCGAAGTGAGCGAGACCAACGGAGTGTCCGGCTAAGTCTCTATTTTCACCCTCACCATGGTCACTCAATGCAATATATTGATACTCATCGCCAAAGTGCAACCAGTTACGTGGCTTACCTGACCACTCCCCTTTTCCCTCATCACGGACATACCAATGAGGGAATGCCGCTTTATAGAAAACCAGCATTTATGGGATGTCTTTTACCACTAAGTTCACATGTTCAAGTTGGATCATTCTTCTCTCCTTAAAGTATTCTCGTAAGCAACGTTGTATATCCTAATACCTCAAGTTAAGTTGAGGTAAAGCACTAGTTTGCATTTATTTCGAGAACGTTTTTAGAGCCCAAATTGCCGTACTTCGATAACATACAGACCCTAAGTTTAGACGACCTTCTCTAAGGTGACTTCTTTGGCACCGAGCTTACTAATTCACATGCTTTAAGCTAAGCGACAAACAACCTCATGAATAAATAGAGTCGACTTGTTCGTGCTTCAACGATAAGTCTTGTTGTAGAAAATCCAACAAGTATCGATGTAACTTAGGCTGGTATTGTCTTGAGGGATACAGCGCCCATATGCCAACAGGGTTCACTTGACAGTCTGTTAGCAGAATAGTAAGAGCTCCAGTTTGTGCTTCATTGTCAATAAAAGGCAGAGGTAAACACGCTATACCTTTGCCATTAATCGCTGCATTAAGAAGTATGGAACTATCATTTACAGAGTAGTTACTTGTGACCGTTACATTAATAGGCTGAGCAGATTTAGAACCGGCTTTAGAAACAAACAGCCAATCATTGCCTATTCGTTTGTGGATCAAGCAATTGTGATCGAGTAAATCTTCGGGAGATAAAGGAGCCCCATGTTCCGCTAGGTATTGAGGGGAAGCGCAAACCACCGATGGACAATCAGCCAATTTCTTTCCAATTAAAGATTCGGGCAGGTCATTACTCAACTCGATTGCCATATCAACCCCATGTTTTATCAAATCCAGTGACTGATTCGACAGCGTGAGATCAACTTCTATGTCAGGGTACTTAAGCATGAATTGTTCGATAGCTTGGGCAAGATAACCCTGACCAAACGAAATGCTAGTAACCAGTGAAATTCTTCCTTTAGGTTGAGAGTGCTGTTCTTGGGCTAAGCTATATAGTTGGGCATTCTGCTCTAAAATATTCTGGCAGAAAGGCAATAAATCACGACCGGCGTTAGTGATACCTAAGCTTCTTGTTGAGCGATATAGTAAACATACACCTAAAGACTTTTCCAACGCGGTTATATGCCTAGTCGCCATGGATCGTGACATTCCTAAAGCCTCAGATGCTGCCGTCAGGCTTCCTAGATCGACAGTAGAAACGAAAACTTCCATTGAAATAATTCTATCCATACACCCTCAATAGTTCGATTTATGCAACAATCTATTGACGTATAGCATATATATCAACTTCAAACTAGGTTTTATACTGACCTTCTATTCCAATACCGAGCCCAATGAAATGAAAAAAACAATGGTACTAGTCGCATGCCTCAGTGCAGGTTTAATTCAAAGTAATACACTATTTGCCCACACTCAAAATGCTGAAAACTCAACGGTAGCAATCATTGAGTCTGGTAAACTTATGGGAAGCAACCATGATGGTGTGACTACATTTTATGACGTTCCATATGCGCAAAACCCTTTTACGGCAGAGCGCCGTTTTCAAGCTCCGCAAGCCTACGAAACTTGGAGTGGAATATTAGATGCAACAAAAGCAGGTCAACCCGTTCCACAACCAAGTCGAGGTAAAAACATCACCTTGGTGGGGGCTCCCGGACATCTTACTCTGAACATATGGACACCGACTAACGCCATTGCTGCCAACAACAAGGCATCAAATAAAAAGCTGCCTGTCATGGTGTGGATCCCAGGCGGTGCTTTTATCCGAGAAGACGCAGCAGAGTTGGCTTATGATGGTACAAGCTTTGCGAAGAACAACGTGATCGTTGTAACGATCAATTATCGCGTAGGCGTTGATGGCTTCATGCACCTTGAAGGCACACCGGATAATCGCGGCATTCTTGATCAAATCATGGCTCTTAAATGGGTGCAAAATAACATCGAAGATTTTGGTGGCGACCCTAGCCAAGTGACGGTCGCAGGTCAATCAGCCGGGGCAGAAAGTGTTGCCATTTTATTAGGTACCGAAAAAGCCGAAGGCCTATTCCAAAAAGCCATTATGCAAAGCCCTCCAATGGCATTTTTAACCCAAAAAGAAGCTGATAAAATCACACAAAGCTATACTGAAAAACTGAATATCCCAGCCACCATTGAAGGTTTATCTACAGTCCCATTTCCTGAATTAGTTAAGAACGTTATTGATATGGGCCATACCATACAAGATCGTGACAAATGGGGAATGCTGTCGTGGGGAGGCACCGCATTCTTGCCCGTCGTTGATGGGGATATCATTGTTGAGTCTCCAATGAAAGATCTCGCCAAAGCTTCACCTTCTATTCCCGTCATCGTTGGTAGCACAGATCAAGAATCACGACTCTACTTGGTACCAAGTGGTGCCGTTAACAACACGACCGAAGAAACGAAGTCACTATTATTATCTGACTTGTCATTGGAGGGTTGGCCTGCGGATGTGTATTCAACAGAAGGCAATAGCACGTCTATTGGAGACACGTTTGCCGACATTCAATCTGATTTTACGTTTAGAATGCCAGCACTGCACATTGCTCAACAGTTAACTAAAAACGACAACAATGTTTGGCATTATAATTTTTCTTGGATGTCACCTGCGTTTGATGGTCACTTAGGAGCCGCGCACTTTGTTGACGTACCGTTTGTGTTTAATACCACTAACAACGAACAAGTAAAAACATTTGTCGGCTCACAGCCTCCAGTTGAACTTGTTAATGCCATGCACAATCAATGGCTAACGTTCATCAAGACAAGTAAAGCTGATTGGTCTCATTATAACTTATCAGAACGACCAACAATGCAATTTGATGTTACATCGAAACAGGTCAATGACCCCGAAGACTCCGTACGGAAGTTATGGAAAAACTATCAGTTTTAAGCGGAAAGATCGGATAAAAAACAAAAAGCGAACCACTTAGGTTCGCTTTTCTTTCATCTAGCACGTTTCGTCTTTGCAATACGCGGCGGTTAAGCCACAGATATTATGACTTTGGCTGATTCACCTCTACATCGAGAGATGCTCTGTTCCCTAAACTAAAGAACTTCTTCCATCTAATCGGCATCATTGGAATAACGATGAGGCTGATACCAACCAGTGTCAGAATGTCGGGGATCTCGTCAAACCACATCACGCCAAACAAGGTTACAAACACTAACCCCGAGTATTCTGCGAGCGCAATTTGGTTTGCTGGAGCCTTTTTATACGCCACCACCACCAATGCATGATAACCAAGAACAAATAGATTGATTGCCATGATCCACCCTACATGACGCCATTCAATCGCGGCCCATGCCGGCAATGCAAACGCCAGTGCAAGTGGCAGAGTCATAACACTAGTCCAAAATAAGGTAGAGATAATGTGTTGTTCGGCGTTCAAACGCTTGATCAAAATATTACCAACCCCCATTGCAAGCGCACTGCCTAGCCCTGCAATCGCCGCCCAGTGAAATTGCTCTGGACGCAACACAATTAGCACACCCACGAAGCCTATTAGTGTCGCGGTCACTTTTGATGATGTCGGCCTTTCTTTCAACAACACAATAGACAGAGGAAGCATCAGGATTGGCCCAACATAGAACATCGCGTTCGCTGTCGCCAAGGTAAGGTGTGTAATGGCAATCATCGCACAACCACTACCCACTAATATAAATTGAGCCCGTAAAAAATTGATGCGGCAACCGCCTTGCATGCGAGTTTCTTTAGGGAGCTTTAGCCAAAAAGGAAGCAGTAAAATCACGCTCAATAGCTGGCGGATAAACACATACTGAAATGTGGGAACTTCACCATTAAGTATTTTTAGTGAGACATCGGAAAAAGACGCCAATAAGTTTGCAAATACCAAAAGCAAGATGGCGTGGTTGGTGACTTTATTCATACGGAAACAGAATTACACATTTGTCATACAATTATGGGCGCACATAATACATGAGAATGGAAAATAAGTAAGAACAAAGTTTTCGGATACTTACTACCAAAAACCAAAGGTATTAAACAATAAGTATCCATCCTTTCCAGTTGACTGATAGTCTCCTAAATAGCAACACACATTGGCGTATTTGAAATAGGGTCACGAAACACGCTCGCTTTGAGATCAAAGACGTTACTGAGCATAGTTTCAGTCATCACCTCATCAGGCGACCCTTCTGCGATTAAGCACCCTTTTTCCAAAACCACTAAATGATCGCAGTAACGACTGGCTTGGTTCAGGTCATGCAACACAACAACTACCGTTTTTCCTTTGGCATTCATCTGTTGCATCAGGTTCATTAACTCCACTTGATGAGACATATCAAGGTATGTAGTCGGTTCATCCAACATCACTACGTCCGTATCTTGTGCAATTACCATCGCAATCCATGCTCTTTGACGCTGGCCACCAGACAAAGACTCAACTGGCTTATCAGCAAACTCAAGTACACCTGTATCTCGCATTGCTTGTTCGACAATCTTTTGATCGTCCTGCCCTAGCCTTCCCCAATGAGAGACATAAGGCGAACGGCCATATTCGACCAATTTTCTTACCGTGATCCCCTCAGGACTAACCAAGATTTGCGGAAGAAGTGACAACGAACGAGCAAGCGCTTTATCGCCATAACTCGACAGTGGTTTGTCTTCAAACAACACCTCTCCAGCCACTGGCTTGTTAATTCTGACTAACGTCTTTAACAAGGTAGATTTACCGCACCCGTTAGGTCCTATCAATGCGGTGATTTTTCCCTTAGGGATAGAAACAGACAGGTTCGGTATGATCGTTTGTTTGCCGTACGCGACGGAAAGATTCTGCGTTTTAAGCATGGTTACCAACCTCGATAACGATAGAGAAGAAAGATGAAATATGGCGCGCCAATCAAAGACGTGAGAACCCCTGCTGGCAATTCAATGGGTGGTTGTAGACCTCTGGCCAACCCATCAGCGCTGGTAACCAGAATTGCCCCCACCAGTACAGATGCTGGGATTAACAACTTATGATTATGCCCAAACAACAAGCGGGCTAAGTGAGGTGCCAATAAACTCACAAAACTGATCGTTCCTGCAACAGAAACGCTAACACTGGCAAGCAATACAGCAGCCAATAACGCAAGAGCCTGAATCTGTTTTGGCTTAGTACCCAATGTGGTCGCACTTTCCTCGCCAAGCCCCATCACATCTAATCGCCAAGCAAGCCACAATGCCATAGGTAACAACAAGAGCAGCACACTCCAAATAAAGGGAACTTGCTGCCAGTTTCGTCCCCAAAGGCTGCCAGTTAACCACACCATGGCCGTGTTGATCTCGATCGGATTGGTGACCAGTAAGAAGTCGATACAACTGGCCAGAAACGCACTCACCGCAATACCAATCAGCGCCAATTTGGCGGGTGTTGGTCTTGACCACCATGCCAATACCGCAATCAGCCCAGCAGCCAATACCCCACCGAACATCGCCACAACCGGAAGCACACTGACTGGTGCATTGGGGAACCAAACTAAACTCGCTGTCGCAGCAAGGCCAGCCCCAGCGCTAATACCCATAAGGTCAGGCGATGCTAACGGATTACGTATCACGCCTTGCACTAATACCCCAGAAAGCCCTAACCCTGCGCCCACGCTTATCGCGAGCAACATACGTGGTAGCCGATACTGATGGATAACAAAGTCGTCACTGGAAAACGCGACCAAATGTTCGATGACTTGAGGAATAGAAAGTGACGCTGCACCGACAAACAAACCCACAGATGCCACTAATATGAGAATCCCAGATAACAAAACTATCTTAGTGTGATGGTGCATTAAGATCTCCTCGTCGCAATCAAAATAAAACAAGGTGTCCCGAGCAAAGCAGTAATAACACCAACGGGGGTTTCAGTAGGGAAAGCAATCGCTCGTGATAATGCATCTGACCAAGAGACTAATGCTGCGCCTGCCAATGCGGAAATAGGAATCAGTAAATGGTAATTGTGACCAACCATAGGTCGAACTAAATGAGGCACTAACAAACCAACAAAGCCAATTGGCCCTGCGATAGCGACGCTTGCTCCGGCAAGCAACACGATCGTCAGTCCACTAACGAGACGAGTAAACCTGATGTTACTGCCCAACCCCACTGCAACCTCTTCACCAAACGCCAATAAGTTGAGATTACGAGCAAGACTCATTGCTAACACCAAACCAATCACTACAGGCGGCCAAAGCTGTTGCCATTGCCCATCATCCACACTAGACAGAGAGCCAGTAAGCCAATGCAAGACGCTATAAGCCATATCGTCAGCAAGAATCAGCGCTGCTCGTGTCAGTCCGAGCAATAACGCCGTAATGGCGATCCCCGCGAGAACTAAACGTAACGGATGAGAACGTGCGGAGAAAAAACCGCCTAGAAGCATTACGGCACCGCCGCTTAGCAATGCACCAAGAACCGCATTAAGGATTGGATTTAGCTCGCTAACCACAGGTATGCCTATTGCAGCTAACGCCATAAAACAGGCCGCGCCTGCGTTAATACCAAGAATCGACGGAGACGCGAGTGGATTACGCGTCAAGCCTTGCATCAATAACCCAGCGACAGCCAAACTCGCACCAATAAACAACCCTGCGTAAGCTCTTGGCGCTCTTAGCGTCGCCAATATTTGATGAGTCATACTGCTTTCATCAAACGCAAACCAGTAGTGAATTAAGTCACTCAATGTTAAAGAAAAATTAGACCACCCGGTCATAGAGGCCGCGTAACCAGAAAGTGCCAAACACGACACTAATCCGGTAAATAACGTGACTCGCCACGACAATATTGGCCAGAATCGCTTACTTTTAGAGAACAACATCGTACTCATGATGGATCCAAGATCTGCTCAAGATTTTTCGCCATTTTTTCTGCCGCTAACATGCCTCGATTCAGTGACCAAAGTGCTGGTGACACTTCTACAACTTGCTTACTTTTTACAGAGGTTAGTACATTGAATAACGGATTTTCCTGCCAATCATCAACAATATTTGGATGAGAGTAAGCACCAAGGAGCAACCAATCCGGATTGGTTTTCAACAACAACTCAAAGCTGGTTGGTAAATATGCCTTCTCTGTTGGTTTCACAATAGGGCTCGCAATGCCTAATGTGGTCAGCACGCCCCCTGCGTAAGATGCGGGGCTATGTAACCACATACCTTTATCCGACACGACAGCGAATTGGACGGTTTGTTTGAGCGAGAAATGACTTTTGAATTCAGCCATGGCGTGTTGATGCTGTTGAATTCGTTGTTCCATTGACGATTGTTTATCGAGAGCGATGCCAATCTTGAGCGCAGACTCCAAATTCTCTTGATAAGTCTCACCACGGCTTTTAAGCAGTAGAGTTGGTGCGATGCGTTGTAGATCTTGATAGACCGTACGATGACGCTCTGCATCGGCAATGATCAGATCTGGCTTTAATACCGCAATGGCTTCTAGGCTAGGCTGAGAACGCATGCCAACCGATTCCCAAGGTTGAACCAATTCACGTACCGCCGGAATCACTCTTGAAGCATCATTGTCATCGGCAACACCAACAGGAGAAACACCCACCGCAGCGAGTGCATCTACAAATGAAAACTCCAACACCACAATACGTTGCGGGGTAGTCGCTATCTCAAACTGGCCTTGCTCATCTTGGATCGTTCTCGTTTTTGCCGAGCTTGAAAATGAGAACAAGCTTAAAATCAGCAAAGCTAAGGTTATCGCTATCCTGCTGCATAAAAACGGCCTATTAAATGACAGCAGCCCGTTCGACAGCATCAATTGATTCGAAAACAAAAGGCGAGAGCTGTTTTCCATATTTAATTTTCCTTAAACTCTAGAACCGTGAAAGCCGCCAAGAGTATTGACGACTTTTATTCGTTATTACTTTCAATAAATTACGTATTAGAACTGATAATTCAGATCCAAAGTGTAAGAACGTCCTGGGGCTGGATAACGACCAACTGGGCTGGTATCAATACCGCGGAAGTAATAGTCCTCATCAAACAAGTTGTTCACCGCAAGGTTCATGCGCAGCTTACTGTTTTCATCCTTGTACAAGTCCGAACCTAGGTTAAAGTTCCAGACCATGTAGGCAGGCACTTTACCTGTCGCGCCCGTTGCATCTTCGGCACTTGTATTCGCATTATCAGAATAAGATTCGCTAAAGTAGTAACCAGATAAAGTAGTATCTACCTTGCTAAAGGCGTAAGTCGCATCCCAACTAAATTGATGTTTAGACGTATAAGGAAGTTGATTACCTTTGTTTGCGCCCTCTTCCTCGATAGTTGCATCTAAGTAGTTATAACCAGCGCCCAAACTCAACGCTTGCATCGCTTGAGGCACGTAACGACCTGAAAGTTCAACACCTTGGTGAAGGGTTTTACCAATGTTGTCGAAAGTTTGAGTAGCACTTTGCCATTGCAGCTGATCTTCAAAATCAATGCGGTAGAGTGCGATGTTAAAGCTGGTTGAATCTTGGTTGTAGCGCGCACCCAACTCATAGTTCCATGCTAGTTCACTGCCCTCTTCTCCTAGACCTCGAATGTAAGCAATCTGTGGTGCACGCAAAGATTTCTGCGCATTGGTGTAAACCACCCACTGTTCTGTCAAGTGGTATGCTACAGTTAAGCCCGGTAGCCATTCCGTCACTTTGTTGTCTGTGCTCTGTGCTGTACCCAGGTCATCAAACGTCATATCAATCGATTCGTAACGAATACCCGGAGTGACTTTCAGTACATCATTGAACAGGCCGATTTCGTTACTGATGTAACCAGCAAAAGCGTCAGTATCAAGATGCCAGTCGCGTGGGATTGTGGTTACTCCACTAGAAATTGATGTTTGAGTGAGCTTGTAATCGATATCTTCGTTGACGTAGCGTGCCCCAACAATCACGTTTTGCGTTACCGTATTTCCGTCAAAGTACATCGCGAGTTTAGGTTCAACACCATAAACAGCAAATTCACGTGGTGACGTACGAATATCGGTTGACGGTAATGCCGGATCCGCCCAGTGACCACCAGCACTGTTAAAGCCCCATTGGAAGAAACGCTCAGAACGGTGGCCAAACGTCAGTATTTCTAATTCAGCACTATCTGCAAGATTCAAGTCATGTAAATACTTCAGGCTCCAACGCGTTGAAGTGCCTTGATATTCATCGTACGGGCGCTTCGACTGAGTACGATCTTTGTCATAATCATCTGGCGATAAAGCACCGGGCATTTGCGTATCTGCATCATAACGCTGCACGAAAGCTTGCAGCTCTTGAGTATCACTCAGTAACCACTGCAACTTCGCTTGGAAGTTTTTGACATCGGTGTCGGAGTGTTCACGGAAGCTTTCACCTTTTAAGAAGTTCCCCTCAACTTGAAGTGCTAGCGTATCGGTTAACCAACCGCCCGTGCGCAGATAAAAGTCGTTGAGCGGCGTATCGCCATCCTCGAATACAGTAAAGCGATTACTTATTTCCGTTTGCCATTCGTGTGGAATAGGCTTAGTCACCAAGTTGATCACACCACCCACGTTGTTTGGCCCGTACTGCACAGCAGCACCATCACGTACGATATCAATTCGGTCAAGCATCGACAGAGTGGCAGGAAAAATAGATTGTCCGGTATGACCATAAGGTGCAAGAGTCAGTGGTACACCGTCCATTAGAAATTGAGCATGCCCACTGCGACTCGCATTCAAACCACGTACTGACACGTTAGGTAGAACACCTGTACCCGTTTCGTCTTGAACTTTCACCCCAGGAACGCTTTGAAAAGCAGAATCGATCGATAGTGCTGCAGTCTTTTTAATTTGCTTATCGGTAAGAACGGTACGAGCTCCCGGATACTCTTTCACATCCTCAAGTTCTGAATTACCTATCAAGCTGCCAGTCACGACAACCGTTTCCATGGTCGTCGTTTGCGGATCTGATGCAGCAAACACGCTCATGGAAGTCACTGAAGCGATGGCCATTGCAAGGGCACTTAGACGCAACTTTTTATGTGGTTGAGTACAGGATTTACCATCCAAATTCTGGTAACGCATGAAAATCTCCTAAGTAGGCAGGTTAAGATCAAAGGCCGTGTTTTCAGTTATATCGACGCTTTGATCCTATGGGCTAAACGGCCCCAAAATGAGGCCAACTGTTCACTCATTCGTAGCGAGTAAATCAATCGTTTTTAGAGTCGAAATAGCTCTTAGAAATGAACTAACTCCTAGAAATGAATTCGCTCTTAGAACTGAATTGGCTTTTAAAACTGATAGCCATAGCTGAGCATAAATTCGGCTGGCGCTCCGTAACCAATCTGGTTAGTACCTGACGTACCGTTAGTTGCGCCCAGAATGTATTCCTCATTAAGCACGTTGTAAGCGTTCGCTTGAACTTTGTGACGACCCGTGGTGTACGCAGCCATCAAGTCAACCGTGGTGTAGTCACCCAGCGCTACAGCTTCATCATTACCTGCGTATCGGTCACCTACGTATTTCACGCCACCACCTAAACGCCAGTTATCGTCTAGCTGATAAGTGCTCCAAAGAGAAAACAGGTGATCAGACACATCGTTCGGCTTTTTGCCTGTCTCTTTGTTTTCTGCATCGAGGTAGCTATAGCCCACCGAAATATCCCACTGCTCAGTAAATTGACCGCGAGCTTCTAGCTCAATACCTTGGTGGCGAGCTTCGATCTTGTTAACAACGTCTCCGTCTATATTCGTTTCTGGTTGCTCTTGATCAATTTGGAAGACCGCGGCATTTAGCATCAAGGCGCTATCTAACAAGTAAGCTTTTGCACCCACTTCTTTTAGATCGGTATGGAAGAATTCAGCCAATTTAGGATTGATATAAATACCGGAGTAAGGCAATTGCCATGAACGAGCTAAGCTCGCGTACACTGACATATCATTGTTGAGACGGTAGACCAAACCACCGCGGTAGCTCACTTTGTCATCGTTTAGATTCTCTTTTACTGAGCCCGCTTTTTGCTGTTCAAGCTCCATCGAGTCGTAACGCACATTGCCGATCACAGAAAGGTCACCAAAGGTATAAACGTCTTGAATATAAACGCCAGTGGTCGTTGTCGTGTTATCACGGAAAGGTTTGAAGCCCGGATCAGGTGTTGGGCCTGTTACAGGGTTATAGATGTCTTGTGAAGGTAGGGTTTGATCGCTAGCTAGAGTGAGATCGATATTGATCTGGTTGTAATCGGCACCAATCATCATTTGGTTAGAGTTAGTTTCCCAAACCAACTCAGACTGTAGTGTTGTCGTGGTACGAGGATCATAGCCGAAGTTGTTCACGGTTTGAGATACTTGGTCCCCTGTTACCGTGCCTTGACGCGTACCTTTTTGTTCAAGCTCAATATGGTTGTATGCTGCGCGGTTTGTCCATGCCCATTCACTGTTCAAAAGCCATTCATAATTAACACCAACACGAATACTGTCTGACTCTTGATAGTCATTCCTACCGCCATAAAACGTGCTTTCAGAGACATCGACAGGCTTACCATTTTTAGATGGAACCCCACGATATGGCACTAGCTCTTGGTGAGCATATTCGACATCAAGATCTATGGTATGCCCCTCAGAAGGTAATACACGAATGGTGGGTGCGATAAAGAAATCACTAGAATCGACATGGTCTACATAAGAATCCGACTGTCGACTTTCCACGTTGATACGACCACTGACTTTGTCAGTAAACGCCATCGAGCTGTCGACCTGACCAACAAACAGATTATTGCTGCCGACACTGCCATTGACGTGTGTGAAATTATCACCGTTAGCACGCTTGGTGACCAAGTTGATGATACCGCCTGCTGAGCCTCGGCCATAAAGTGCGCCTGCAGGGCCTTTTACCACTTCGACACGTTCTATATTCGCTAGACTTCGGTACGATTGCAGAGTCCCGTCATCACGCATACCATCACGGTACATGTCGTAGAGTGCATCAAAACCACGAATCACAAATTGGTCTCGGCTCCCCTCACCCAAGGTATTGTTAACCCCGGCAACACCATCAAGAGCATCCACCAAACGTACAGCACCGCGGTCTTGCATTTCCGTCTTTGTGACCACCGATACTGCTTGCGGTACATCCAACCATTCGACATCGGTTTTGGTACCCGATTGCGGCATGTGCTCCGCGTAACCTTCGTACTGATGACCAATAACTTGTAGGGTTTCATCCGTCATTATTTCTTCTGCAGCCATTACATTCGACACGGTAACTACTGCGGTTAATGCACCTCCAATAGCCAAAGCGAGAGGGGACAAGGCCAATCTAATGTTCATCATCTAATTCCGTTTTAGTTTATAAAATCACAACAGATGCGAATAAAAACAAATATCATTTATATTTGCAATATATATTTTTTGATCTATATTTGCTTTGCAATATGCAACGCCACTAATGATAAAAGAGTAAATAAAAACAATAAGATAGAAAGCTCCCTTTCTTGTAATCTCGAAAGAAAGCACTTCGTCAGCGTCAGGAATTCGGTGTGGAGTTTGGTGTCTGCCATAGCAAGTTCATCATCACAGAATCAGAGCCGGTACTGGTCAAGATCAACTATCGGAGTATTGGTGATGGCCGGGAATTTTTGCTTGATAACTTCAGTGGTGGGAATTGGTTCAATACCATCTTAAATCTTTTCTTGGGTCACAAGCTTGATCCTACACTTCGCATTGCTGGCAGCGCAAAGTCATGACCACCCACTTGCGATCGTGGAAGTTAATCAGCAACTCACTATTTCACTTCCGATAAACCATGCCGCACCACATTGATTGAATACTCAATTCCCGACTGTGATCGCAATGCAGAGCCAAACCGTAGTTAATTCAAATACAAGCACTTAACGTTTTTTCATCGGCTACTCAGCGGGAGCAACACATGGACAACAGAATCACCATCAAAGAATTTCTTAGAGTGTTCGATTACATTCGTTCATCTGGCGAGCAATTAGAGAACAAATATCAATTTGGCGAGATGTTTGCGTGGCACGATTACGACGGCTACACCTGTTGGCTAAGCTACAGAGACGTTACAGTAACACTGATGTTCCATGGTTCATTGAAGATCGAATACGACAAGGCACCGAACTATGAAGGCTTCATCAACCGTTGTTTAGCTATGCTTGAAACTGAACTTTCTCCGTAAGCTGTCCTTAGCTATTGAGTCAATAAGGCAGAGTCTAAGGAGAAGCAGTGGAGAAAATCATGAACGGGGCCACTTATAAAACACGGTTACCATTTAGGCTAACCACATCTTTATTTTTTCTACTCAGCCTAAACTCGTTAAGTCTAAAAGCGGATGCAACAGGGACAAACATGATCGACTTTACACAAGCTAGTGAGCATCAAAACTGGACAGTGACTAACGACGATGTAATGGGCGGCATCTCAACAGGCGAGCTCATTTATCTTAATAACATGAGTCGATTTAGGGGAGAGCTCTCGTTAGAAAATAATGGTGGTTTCAGTTCTGTAAAGCGCTCCATTGAATCACCTGCCCATGAAAAAGATAGTGCAGAGCTAATATTCGTTGGTGATGGTCGCACCTACCAACTGAGGTTCACCACTTGGAAGGAAGGTAGTCGAGTTCAATACAAACACGATTTCGATACCATAAAGGGAGAGCAGCTAAACAAGGTCTTCCACTTCAATGATTTTCAAGCGGTGTTCAGAGGTCGGCTACTGAGCGATGCCCTGGAACTTAAGGCACAAGACATCAAGCAAATTGGCTTTTTGATTGCAGACAAACAGCCCTCGCCTTTTGAGCTAGACCTAATACAGCTTCAATTCAAAACATCGCAACCTATCACATCACCAGAAACGGACTAAACCGCAAACAAATAAAAACCCCTGATACCTTTTGACGAGCAATTAGATATCAGGGGGGCTTGTTCTATTTAAATCGTCGACTATTCAAATCATCAGTACTTAGTATTTGATGGCTGTTTTACCTATCGAGGAGCTGCTTTCAATACGTTGGTGTGCATCTTTCAGAGTCTCAACACTAAAGCCATTCAATGTGGTAGTAAGCGTAGACTTAATGCGGCCAGCATCGATCAGGTTCGCTGCTTGGAACAAAATATCTTGTTGTTTCTGAATATCGTCTGTGTTGAACAGTGAACGTGTGAACATCAGCTCCCACACAAAACCTGCAGACTTACCTTGAAGCGCAGAAAGATCAATTCCACCATCGAACTCAACAATAGAACTGATCATGCCTTGCGGTGCAATCAGCTCCACCATCGATTCCCAATGTCCTTTGGTGTCTGCGACATTGAAAATGTAATCGACATGCTGAATACCTTGCTCTCGTACAGATTCAACCAAGTTACGGTGATTCACCACATGGTCTGCCCCCATATCCCTTACCCACTGTTCAGTTTCAGGTCTTGAAGCCGTCGCAATAACCGTCAGGTTAGTCAACTGGCTCGCCAATTGAATCGTGATTGAACCGACACCACCAGCACCACCAATGATCAGAATGGACTTTTTCTCTTCTGAACGAACACGTAGGCGATCAAACAACGCTTCCCACGCTGTAAGTGTTGCTAGCGGCATAACTGCAGCCGCTTCATCAGAAAGGCTCGTTGGTGCTTTCGCCGTAATACGGTAGTCAACGGCTTGGTATTCAGCATTAGCGCCCATACGAGTTACGTCACCTGCATAGTAAACACGGTCGCCTAGTTCAAAGCCTTCAACGTCTGTACCTTTACCGACAACTTCACCGACTGCGTCATAACCAAGGACTTTTGGTTGCTCGAGAGTTTTATCTTGAGCACTACGAATTCGAATTTTCGCATCTGCTGGATTGATAGACGTCGCGCTCACTTTTACCAGTAGATCATGTTCTTTTAGTTCTGGAAGGTTTGTTTCAAACTCAACTAGGCTGTCTTGCTCTGCAATCGCAAGTGACTGAGTAAATCCGATAGCTTTCATTTTTGATGGTACTGACATTGTGCTTTCTCCTTGAATTAGACAAGTTAATCTTAGTTGACTCTCAATTTAGATAAACCGCCTAATGTTTGAATTGTTATCAAATTATTTTTGACAATTAAGCAATTGAAGCTAACTTAGAAGCGATAAGTAGAGATAACCCATCTGCAGATTGTGATGGGGAAATGTCCCAACTCCATGTTTAGAAAATAATTCAATACAGGTAGATAATATGCTTCTTGAAGACTTGCAGGTCATTTTAAAGGTGGCGGAGTTTCGTAGTATCACCGCAGCAGCCACCAACCTAGATATGCGTACTGCCACCGCGAGCGCTGCCGTAAAACGTGTTGAAGTCGCACTGGGCGCTGAGCTGTTTGTAAGAACCACTCGCCATCTGAGGCTCTCTTCAGCAGGCGAACGCTATTTACCTGAGTGTGAACAAGCCTTGAAAATATTGGAGCAAGCCAAGCTCAACATGCGCGAAGAGCTTGGTATCTTGGATGGAGAAATCCGCATCGCACTTTCTTCGGATCTAGGACGAAACCTGATCACTCCTTGGCTTGACGAATTTCTGCTTGAATACCCAAAGGCAACACTTCGTACCAGCATCAGCGACAGCAACATCGATTTTTATCGTGATTCTGTTGATATGGCGCTGCGTTACGGCTCTCCGACTGACGCCAGCATGTATGGTTTCAAGATCTGCGATGTGCCGAGAATATTGTGCGCAGCCCCTGAATATTTAGCTAAGATGGGAACGCCAAGCCAACCGAGTAACTTAGCTGAGCACAACGGTTTGCTTTATCAGCTGCATGATATGTTGCAAGACGAATGGGTGTTTAATGATGGCAAGCAGGATCATAAAGTAAAGCTAAAAGGGAATCGCGCGTCGAACGATGCTGATCTTGTTAGACGTTGGTGTGTTGCAGGGAAAGGTGTGGCGATAAAATCTTGCTTAGATATGTCGAGTCATTTGCTTTCTGGCGAAGTGGTTAAAATAATGCCAGAGTTCAAGCCAACCCCAACCGAGCTGTGGTTAGTATGTCCAAGTCGTCAGTCCATCACCCCGACCGTTCGCTTATTGAGAGATCTATTCCGAGAGAAAACCGCTGAGATCCTTTCTCAATTGAGCGAGCAAGACATTATAGCGACTCAAAAATCTTAACGATCTAGAGATAAAAAAGGCGTTAGTGAACTTTAACCCACTAACGCCTTTGATCATTTGAACATCACACCTATTGATGGATGCATCGTATAATACAAGTGCTTAGTTTGACTCTTCTTCAACATCACAGTCAGCACAGCACTGAAGCGCAATTTCATGCTCGAAGGTGATCGTATCTTCACCTTCTTCTAGTAGCTCTGCGATTTCATCTGCGACTTCTTTTTCATCATCCGCTTCAATTCCGCTTACTAGCTCTGCTTCTGAATAACCAAAGAAGTTCAGCAATAGGTACTCACGTGCTTCATCTTTCGTACAAACCACTTCAGCTGAAAGGTCAGGCGTAACCTCCCCCTGGGCCAGAGTCGCGGTCACTTGTGCGATAGCAGCGTCTTTCATCGCAGGCGTTAACCAACCAAGATCAGTACTTACTGTTGTTTTTTTACAGTCGAAGCAAGGCAGTTGGTGGAAGTAGTATTGAAAGGTAGTCATAGGTAATTTCTTCGTTAAGTGTTGTATAGCAAGATTATGCGCGTTTTGTAGCAAAATACTATCTCAATCAGCAACCAGAGACTGATTCGTGAAGGTAATTTTGGGTTCATCACGAGCTTTAGTGATGGAACCGTTACAAGCGCAGATCGGCAAGCTTAATCTGGTCGACGAATGTGTTCTTGATAATGAAGTGCTACTGAGATGCGAAGTTAAGTAGCTTTCATCTGACTATAATTGACACAAAAAAGCGAGCCACCTGGGCTCGCTTTTGAATTGTTCATGTTCTTGCTTAAGCAATGGCTAGATTACAGAAGTTCTACCGATTGTTGAGCAATAACGAATTCTTCGTTGGTTGGAATAACCATTGCTACTGCACCAAGCATTTCTGACTTAGCAATGATACCTTCAGCGCCAAAGCGAGCTGCTTCATTGCCAGCAACATCTTCAACAAAACCAAGGA
This sequence comes from Vibrio sp. R78045, assembly GCF_042466085.1. Lineage (NCBI taxonomy): Bacteria > Pseudomonadati > Pseudomonadota > Gammaproteobacteria > Vibrionales > Vibrionaceae > Vibrio > Vibrio sp. R78045. Next base: position 1,515,886 of record NZ_JAXHBS010000013.1, on the reverse strand, counting down.
TCTTAAGGTTGCTTAGGATCTCACGACGAATTGGTAGAGAGTTCTCACCGATACCGCCAGTGAAGATGATGCCGTCTAGAGAGTCTAGCGTTGCAAGGTAAGAAGCAACGTATTTCGCTACGCGGTAAGTAAACACCTCAAAAGCAAGTTTAGCGCCTTCATGGCCCTCTTCCATTGCTTCTAAAATGCCACGAGCATCGCTCGTAAGACCAGACACACCCAGGAAGCCAGACTCCTTGTTTAGAGAGTTAAACACTTGCTCTTGTGACCAACCCTTCTTAAGTAGGTACTCGATAATGCCTGGGTCTAAATCACCACAACGTGTACCCATCATCAGGCCAGAAAGCGGTGTGAAGCCCATTGAAGTATCAACACTGTTGCCATCTTTGATAGCACATACAGAAGCGCCGTTGCCTAGGTGCACAGAGATAAAGCTAGATTCTTCAACCGGCTTGTTCAGCATTTTAGCAGCTTCGCGACTAACGAAGTAGTGGCTAGTACCGTGGAAGCCGTAACGACGCACACCGAAGTCTGTGTATAGTTCTTTTGCAATTGCACCCGTGAATGCACGTTGTGGCATCGTTTGGTGGAACGCAGTATCAAAAACAGCAAACTGAGGTAAAGAAGGGAAAGCTTCAATCGCAGCGCGGATACCGATAGCACCTGCTGGGTTATGAAGTGGAGCTAGATCTGATAGGCTTTCAATTTCGTTCGTCACTTCTTCAGTAATACGAACAGTCTGTGTGAACTTCTCGCCACCGTGTACGATACGATGACCAATAGCAACGATATCTTGTGTGAAGCCCAGAGCTTCCATCAGGCCAACCAATTTGCCAATGGCAATTTTGTGGTGGTTATCTTCACCTTGAATGGCAATTTCAGTTTTCTCGCCTTGATATTTCCAGCCCATACGAGCATCTTCAAGACCAAAACACTCCCCTAGGCCACTTAATACTGCTTCACCAGAAACAGAATTGATTACAGCAAATTTAAGGGATGAACTACCCGAGTTAATAACCAGAACAAACGAATTAGACATTGGATATGGATCCTGTTTCAGTACGAATTGGATGAAGTGTTAACTTCAATTTTAGTTAAGCCCATTATTCAATAATTTTTGAATCTTTCAACTTTTGTTTTGAAAAAATCACTAAATGAACACAATTAAGTTGATCTTCGTCATCAATCTATTTATTTCGAGATCGAAATTAAAAAATAGTTGAATAAAAAGTTCATAAAAAACTGAAGCAAACGAGTGCGAAAATTATTTTTAGCCTAATTCAGTGAATTTGAGTAACTCGAACGAAACTCAATAATCATGGAATAAATTGGTGGAACACGTCACTTTACCCGATCCTTACTTGCTGAGGGTTGCCTACTATTTATTCCCTTTATCAGTGCTTACTTCAAAAACACAAAATTAAGATAGTGAACAATGAACGACACAATCAGATGCTTTTCTTCAATGACTACGAACTCAACCGTACGCATAACGCTCTAGGCTGTGGTTAGATAGCTTCTACTCATTGTACCCACCACCTTGTAGCACGATATTTAAGTGTAGGCTTAGAACGCAATACAGCTAGGTTAATGCGCTACAAGCTGAGTTAACTGCTTTTGTTGCTAAACCAACCGCCGTCATAGCTAACCATCTCATTCACATACCCCATTTGAGTACAAGGTGCACCCGCTATAACGAACGAGCACGCACAAAAAAGCCGAGCATTACGCTCGGCTTTTAAATTCAGTGTTTGGACTAAAGCATTTATGCTTAAAGTCTACGCTACAGGTTGATTAACCTTCGCTGCGCTCTGGACGACGACCACGGTTGCCGCCATTAGCGTTACCATGACCACGTTCGCCACGGAAGTTACCACGGTGATCGCCACCACGGTTACGGTCAAAGCGACGTTCGCCATCACGACCACCAGCAGAGTTACCATCACGTGCACCGTCACGGTTGCCACGGTAACCACCACGACCGCCATTGCCACCTTCACGGTTACCACCTTCGCGATTACCGCCTTCACGATTACCACGGTAGCCGCCGCCATCACGACCGCCACGACCGCCATCACGACCGCCACGGTTGCCATCACGACCACCGCCGCCACGACGAGGCTCACGGAAGTCATTGAAATCAACAACTACAGCGCCAGCTTCTTTTTGGCGAATACGAAGTTTGCTTAGCTTACCAGCAGTTTCAGAGTTCATTGCTTTTGGCAGTTGAACGTAAGTAGAACCTTGGTCAAGCTTGATAGCACCGATAGAACCTTTAGTTAGGCCAAGTTCGTTTGCTAGTGCGCCAACAATGTCTTTAACCTGAACACCTTGCTCACGGCCAACTTGTAATTGGTAAGTATCCCAATCTTGCGTATTGAAGTTGCGACCACCACCGTCACGGCCGTTATCACGATCTTCACGACGCTCTTTACGACGATTCTTATCACGCTCAATAGCAGCAATCATTGGGTCTTCGCCAACGTAGAATAGTGGGCTCTTACCTTGCTGACGTTTAAGAAGCATTGCAGCTAGAGTAGCAGCATCAACTTCTAGAGATTCTTGAAGAGTAGAGATAAGACCTGCAAAGTTTTCTAGTGCTTTGCTTTCTTTCTCTGTTTCAAGTTCAGTGCCAAGCTTAGCAACACGTGCAGCAGCAACTTGGTCACGTAGAGGAAGTTGGATTTCTTCCATAGATGACTTAGTCACGCGCTCGATAGTGCGAAGCATACGGATTTGGTTTGTGCGAACTAGTAGGATCGCTTTACCTTTACGTCCAGCACGGCCTGTACGACCAATACGGTGAATGTAAGATTCAACATCGAATGGGATGTCGTAGTTAAATACGTGAGTGATGCGTGGAACATCAAGACCACGAGCTACAACGTCAGTTGCAACTAGGATATCGATAACACCTTGTTTGATGTGATCAACAGTGCGCTCACGTAAAGACTGAGGAATATCACCGTGCAGTGCAGCAGCCTTGAAGCCACGTGCAGATAGCCAATCAGCTAGACGCTCAGTGTCTTGACGAGTACGTACGAATACGATTGACGCGTCAGTTTCTTCAGTTTCTAGAAGACGAGACATTGCTTCGTCTTTTTCTACGCCTTTAACAACCCAGAAATTCTGCGCTACTTTGTCAACTGTGTGGTTAGTACCAGCAACGTCAACTCGTGCAGGGTTACGTAGGTAACGGTCAACAATAGTCTTAACCATTGGAGGCATAGTTGCAGAGAAAAGTACACGTTGTGCAGTTTCTGGAGCTTGCTCAAGAATCCAAGTAACGTCATCTACAAAACCCATTTTTAGCATTTCATCTGCTTCATCAAGAACAAATGTGTGCGCTTCATCTAGGTGTAGACGGTCACGAGTTAGTAAATCTTTAACACGACCTGGAGTACCAACAACAATGTGAGCACCGCGGCTTAGAGCACGCATTTGGTCAACAATTGAAGCACCGCCATAGATTTCAAGAACTTTAAGACCGTTGATGTCACGACCTAAGTTTTTGATTTCTGCAGCAACTTGAATCGCTAGCTCACGTGTAGGAGCCATGATGATTGCTTGTGGTTTGTGTTGGTTCAGGTTGATTTTGTTAAGCAAAGGCAGAGAGAATGCTGCTGTTTTACCAGTACCAGTCTGTGCTTTACCTAGTGCGTCACGGCCTTCAAGAAGAAGAGGAATAGCTGCTGCTTGGATTGGAGTTGGAGAAACGAAACCCATGCTATCAAGAGCTGAAAGAATGTTATCGTTTAGGGCTAATTCATTAAATTGAATTACAGATTCGGACATTGGGATCCCACTATATATAAGTAAACAAAAGGTCCCGGGAGCTCTATCAATTCCAATACTGATCCAATCAGATACTGATTCCATTCAGAGTTACGAAGCAGTAATAAAACACTTCAAGCCATTAGGGACGTCTAAGGGAGGCGGATTATTCCCTAAATGCATAAAAAAAGCCAGAAAAAATTGAAATACATCACATATTTTTCGGTTTTATATCAATACTGGTTATCATATCGTCAAAACTTGATGAATATCTCGTCATCGAGTTTCTGCTACGTCGAATTGATAGAGTTAAATAAGTGGGCAATTAATTTCAGTCCACTTCGGCTTTAAGTAGTAATCAGCTCTCGCAATGATTATAGTGTGCTCAATTGCCCTCGTTAGATAAAAGTAAGATGTTTCAAGATAATCCTCTACTCGCTCAGCTAAAACAGCAAATCCAAGAAACCCTCCCTAAAAAGGAAGGTACGATCAAAGCCACTGAAAAAGGGTTTGGTTTTCTCGAAGTCGATAGCAAAACAAGCTTCTTCATTCCGCCTCCATATATGAAAAAATGTGTACACGGCGACAAAGTCATTGCAATCATTCGTACAGAGAAAGAACGCGAAGTAGCCGAACCAGAGGAATTGGTTGAACAAGGTCTTACTCGCTTCATCGCACGAGTGAAGCTTTTCAAAGGTCGATTGAACGTTGTTCCTGATCACCCGCAACTGAAAAAGCTGCAACTAAAAGCAAAAGCTAAGAAAGGCTTAAACCCTGAAACGCTAAAAGAAGGCGACTGGGTTGTCGCTCACATCGTTCAACACCCATTAAAAGGTGATAACGGTTTCTTAGCTCAGATCTCAGAGAAAATCACCGATGCCGATGACAAAATCGCGCCTTGGTGGGTAACGTTGGCACAAAACGACCTACCAAACAGCGAACCTGAAGGCATCGACAACTGGCAAATCAACGATGACGCAGATCTTGAACGCGTAGACATGACGCACGTACCTTTTGTGACCATTGATGGTGAAAGCACGAAAGATATGGACGATGCCCTTTACGCCAAGAAGAAAGAGAACGGTGATTTTGAACTGACTATCGCGATTGCTGATCCAACGGCTTACATCTCTCCAGATGATTCTATGGATAAAGTCGCTCGTGAACGTGGCTTCACGATTTACCTACCAGGTCGTAACATCCCAATGTTGCCTCGTGACTTGGCTGACAACTTATGTTCGCTAATAGAGAACGAAGTTCGCCCTGCACTTTGCTGCACAGTAACAGTGTCTAAAGACGGTGTTATCGGTGATGACATTAACTTCTTCGCTGCGAACATCAAATCTCACGCGCGTCTTGCTTACGATCACGTATCTGACTGGCTAGAAACAGGCACATCAGAGAAATGGCAGCCATCAGAAGAGATCGCTGTGATTGTTTCTGACCTTCACCAATTTGCACAAGCACGTTCAGCATGGCGCTCTACAAACGCTGTTGTGTTCCCAGACCGCCCTGACTACCGCTTTGAGCTTAGCGAAGATAACGATGTTGTCGCTATTCACGCAGACATGCGTCGCAGTGCAAACAAGTTAGTTGAAGAATCAATGATCAGCGCGAACATCTGTGCAGGCCGAGTACTAAAAGAAAGCTTTAACCAAGGTGTGTTTAACTGTCACTCTGGATTTAAAGCAGAGAAATTAGCAGATGTTCTAGAACTGGTTAATCCAGAAGCCGAAACACCATTTACAGAAGAGCAGATCGTTTCTCTAGAAGGCTTCGCAACTTTGCGTCGTTGGTTAGGTTCTTTAGACAACAGCTACTACGACAACCGTATTCGTAAATTCCAAGCGTACAGCGAGATCAGCAATGAACCTGCGCCACACTACGCTATGGGTTTAGACATTTACGCAACTTGGACTTCTCCAATTCGTAAATACGGTGACATGATTAACCACCGCATGCTTAAAGCACACATCCTAGGTAAAGCGCCAATTCAAACGCCAGATGAAACGATTGGTGATGAACTTGCTCTGCACCGTCGTCACCACGGTATGGCTGAACGTAATGTGGGCGATTGGTTGTATGCTCGCACTCTAGCAAACGCTCCGGCAAACGAAACTCGCTTCCAAGCTGAGATCTTCGATATTAACCGTGCTGGCATGCGTGTTCGCCTACTTGAGAATGGTGCTGCCGCGTTTATCCCTGGCTCTCTCATTATTGATAATAAAGAGAGAATCGAGTGCAACAGTGATTTGGGTACTGTATCTATCGATAAAGAAATGGTATACAAACTGGGAGACGTTTTAGAAGTAGTTCTCTCAGAAGTTAATCAGGAAAACCGTAACTTAGTAGCAAAGCCTACTCAAGTTTTTGCGGACTTGCCTAGCGAGCCTGAAACGACAAATGAAACCGAAGCTTAAGAGCTTTAAAGGTTAGGCTTGCAAGTTTAGTCTTTCAAGGTAAAAAGCTTCAAAGGTTCACTTCTAAAGGCGCTAATAAATAGCGCCTTTTTTGTAAATATCTCATGCTTAAACAATACTAAAACCAATAAGCAACTCGTTTACAACGTCAAAGAAGCGTACTATGTCATCGATTACAGTTACTCAATTCAGAAACTTTATTCCCAGGAAACGTGAACGTTACCCTGCCTCTAAAAACGGTATCTTCATCGTATCCAAAGGCAGCATCTCTTTTACGCTGCCTAATGGCAACGAGGCTTCGTTGCAAGCAGGCGATTTCACTCTTTACAATTCAGGACAGATTAAAGACGTCAATATAAATACTGAAAATGGTGAATTCAGTGCGACTTGTTTAGATTTTGATTTAACTATTTTTCAGAAGTTCATTAATCAGTTTAGTGATTTAGAATCCACCCGGATCCCAGATAAATACATTAAGTTCAACAAAACTGACACGGATATATGTCACTTAAAAGAACTCATCCTTTCCCTTGCTAATGCACCAACTCAAAACGACTATGCTCTCACCCAATTAGGTTTAAGCCTATTGTCGCTGATGGTAGAGCAATACCCGGCTTTACTCATGATTATCGCTCGTGCTTCTAGCTTGACCGTGACACAAAAGGTCATCCATTACATTGAACAGAACATAGAAAATAATATCTCTCTCGATACTCTAGCCAGTTATATGGGGATGTCACCAGCCACACTTAAACGCCGTTTATCGGCCGAAGACCTTTCCTTTTCAAATCTCTTGAAAATAAAGCGCATTGCCCATGCTGCTACTCAGCTCAGAACATCGAACAAATCGATTACTCAAATCGCTTACGAATCTGGATTTAAAAGCGCGGCACACTTCAGTACCGCTTTTAAAACCTATCATGGCAAGACTCCAAAAGACTTCCGTTCATTGATTACACAAGCACAGATGCAAAACATGAAGCCGCAAGTTTAGAAGGTTGAATAACATCATTATTGGGAGTATGAGGAAGAGTTCAGCTTTTGGTATCAAGTCGTTAGTGCGCCATTAGCGAGCATATAAGCAGATAGTTAGGACCAAAAGTACGATTTAGGATCTTTTTCTATTTCAGCCAGAATAGCATCAAGATCCTTTGATTTCGCGAGGTAAGGATAAGGCCTCCAATTTACAGAGTCACTTTCCGAATCATCCTCAAGCGGCACCGTGACCAACCAGCATGATAACGATTCATCAAAAGTCACACAGGCAATGTCGTTTGTATAATCACTGTGGGAAGAGTCAAGCAAATAATGCGCCTGAGAAAACAGCACACCGCCCTCACATGCTTCATAGAGGGATTTGCCTAGCTCCACAGGTAAACTGCGATTGCGAGAAGTACAGAGCCTTTCAGCCCCAATTAAAAGACGATTCAGTTCTATATGAATGACGGACATAACACCCCTTGCGACTTCCTAGAGCCCCCTAAGTAGCGAGTTCATTTACTTAGCTTAGAACTCAACAAACATTTTAGCGAATAAGCTCAAACAAAATACCCGTCTTGCTCTCATAAACAAAGCTACCTCCTATGAACCCATCAAACGGTTAGCGACAACGACAACTTATTTACACAAGGCTATCTTAAGCCAAGCTCGCTCTTATAAGCCCGCCTAGCCGTCATGCCGCACACGAATAGAATTTCACAAAAGTGTCATATAACCAACCTATGATATGCGACAAATGTTATTAACTAGGAGTTGTTTATGTTACGAGTCGCGCTAGCCTCTCTTTTATCCTTAGCCCTGTCTTCTCATGCTGCTTTTGCACAAGAAACCAATATTTCGGGCTCCACTTCTGTAGCGCGAGTTATGGATGTATTAGCAGAGGAGTACAACAAGACTCACCCTGACAACTATATTGCAGTTCAGGGTATTGGCTCTACAGCCGGGATTACGATGGTGAATAAAGGTGTATCTGAGATCGGTATGAGCTCACGCTACTTAACCAACCGTGAGCAGAACGAAAAATTGAAGGTGTTCCCAATCGCCTTTGACGGTCTAGCGGTTGTAACCAATCGTTCAAATGCTGTAAATAACGTTACCCGTGAGCAATTGTTTGATATCTACAAAGGCAAAATAACGAACTGGAAAGAAGTCGGCGGTGCAGATCAACCTATCGCGGTTGTAACTCGTGAAGCATCTTCCGGATCTCGTTATAGCTTCGAAAGCTTGCTTGGTTTAACTCAAATCATTAACGACCGTCTAGTGTCTGATATCAATCCAAATAACTTGGTTGTAAACAGTAATAGCATGGTAAAAACGATTGTTAACCATAACCCACATGCTATTGGTTTTATCTCTGTTGGTTCTATCGATCGTTCGATCAAAGCGATCACCTTTGAAGGCGTTGAGCCAACCTCAAAGAACATTGCTAACCACAGCTATGAATTGGCTCGCCCATTCTTATTACTACACAAATCAGACTCTGTTTCTGACGAGAGTAAAGATTTCATTAAATTCGTGAAGTCAAAACAAGGGCAAGATCTTATCGAAGAGTACGGTTATACACGTATTAAGTAACGACTCTTAGATAGAGTAAATGCGAGATATCGTATAAACAAAAAGAGAGAGCACTAAGCTCTCTCTTTTTTGAATCTATAATCTTTATTTAAGAGTTATACCACTTACAACAAAGTACTAAAAGTGCAGTTGGATTACCGAAACAATCACAGCACCAGGGCGACGAACACCTTCGATTTCTACACGAATTTCGCGTTCAATCTCTAAGCCTTTCTTAATTGGCGTCACTTTCGTTAGCGTACTTTTAGCGCGAACATTACTACCTGACTTTACAGGGTATGGAAAACGTACTTGGTTAAGACCAATGTTTACAACCATCTTCGCTGTTGGGAATTGAGATTTGTCCGGGTCAACACTGTCTGTCAATCGAGGAAGCAGCGATAACGTTAAAAAACCATGTGCGATGGTTGTTTTGAACGGAGAGTCTGTTTCAGCCTTAGAAGGTTCAGTATGGATCCATTGCATATCTTCAGTAACAAGGCCGAATTGATTAATACGGTCTTGACTAACATTGATCCAGTCACCAGTATGAATCACTTCACCAATCTGCTGTTTAAGCTCATCAAACACAAGTTGTGCTTCGGGCTTTAGCACGATTGACTGCTCAATTGGCATCTCTGGTGCATCTTCGTTTACCGCTGGTTTGTGGTGATCACGAACCCACGCGAAAAAATGGCTGTTTTGCGTACGGTTTAGAAAGTCGCCCCAGTAATCTCTAAGAGCTGGAGACATCCATTGCATAAACTCTGAGTGTTGCGAAGACATGCTATCGCCTCGGTGTTTAAATAAATCAATGACTTTCATAAGAACCTCAATGCACAGAAAATTTCAATATAACTTCGTAATTTTGAAACACTTCACACTATTGTGCAAATGTTTTCGAGCATACACCCGTTAGCTGAACCTTGATATTTCCTTAATAAACAGAAACTTAATAATAAAACATCATTTTATTACAAAACCCAAATTAGAGCATTAGCTCTATCACATAGTAAACATTTGATTATATAAATAGCGTTTTTATTCACATGTGGAATAAAAAAGGCTTAGCGCAACACTAAGCCTTTTGTAGAAATGAGCTTACAAGGAGTTAATATCCAACGATTAACTCACAAGTAGTCAAATTCCTTACTCATCATCCAATGGCACTAACTTAGTATTACCACCGTGTGCCTTTTCACGCTTACGTTGCACGAATGCATAGAAGCCAGGGATTAGGAACGTACCGGCGAGTAGCACACATAACAGACCACCAATCAATGAAATACCCAGAGAGTTCTGACTTACATGACCTGCGCCCGCAGCGAAGATGAGTGGGAATATGCCAAGGATAAATGACCAAGAGGTCATGTTCACAGCGCGGAAACGCAATGTACCGCCCTTAACAGCCGCATCTTCGATTGATGCATCTTTCTCTTCACGTTCAACTTTCGCGAACTCCACAATCAAGATCGCGTTCTTCGCGGCCAAGGCTATCAAGAGTACCAAACCAATTTGTGCATAAAGGTTCAGTGGTGTACCGGTTAAATTCAGCGCTAAAAAGGAACCTAAGGTTGCGACAGGGACCACTAAGATAATCGCAATAGGTATTGTCCAACTCTCGTACTGAGCCACCATAAACAGGTAGATGAAGATCAGTGCCAGCGCAAATGCAAAAATAGCTTGGTTGCCTGCCAGTACTTCTTGGTAAGCCATACCGGTCCATTCGTACTGATAACCCTGAGGTAAGACATCAGCGGCCACACGCTCCATTGCTGCAATCGCATCACCACTTGAATAGCCCGGTGCAGGTTGCCCTTGAATCACCGCACTGCGGTACATGTTGTAACGCCATGCTACATCAGGTTCGAAGATCTGATCGTAGGTCACCAAAGTGCTTAGCGGAATCATTTCACCGTTAGACGAGCGTACATGGAAACGTTGCAGGTCATCCATACTGCTACGGTGTTCGCTGTCAGCTTGCATGGTTACACGGAAATTCTTACCAAACATAGTGAAATCATTCACGTAAAGAGAACCAAGGTTACCTTGTAGCGTTTGGAAGATTTCCGACAACGGAATACCCAACTGCTGTGCTTTCTCACGGTCAATATCAACATAGTAGTGAGGCACGTTGGCACGGAATGTACTGAATGTGTGTGAAATCTCAGGCTGTTTCGTGGCCTCAGCAATCACGTCATTCATTACCATTGCCAAATCAGTGCGGCTTCGACCTAGTGTATCTTCAAGAACAAACTCAAAACCAGATGCTGCACCCATGCCAGGTACCGCAGGAGGCCCCATAGCAAAAACAATCGCTTGAGGTAATTCAGTTGCTGCTCGGCCATTAATACGACGAGAAATAGCAGAAGCTGAGTGTTCACCCTCTAATGCGTTGCGCATATCCCAATCGTGAAGCTTGATAAATAACGACGCACCATTTGACGCTGAAGCACCCGTCATGAACGCGTAACCATTAACCAGAGTCACACCATCAACACCCGGCTCTTGCTCTACCATCTCGAGTAATTGCTCTGTCACGTCTTCAGTACGAGATAACGATGCCGCATCCGGTAGTTGTACGTTAACTAGCAAAATACCTTTATCTTCTTGAGGTACGAACGCTGTAGACGTCGTCTTCGCAAAGTAAGTAACGGCAGCCAATGCAACAACAAAGAAGGTAAATAGCAGAACACCCTTTTTCACAAGGAAGCCAGCGATTTGACCATATTTGTTAGTCACATTTTCTAAACCACGGTTAAACGCTTGGTACCAACGTGCCGTGTTACCACCCCCCTGCTTAAGGACCAGCGAACACAGTGCAGGAGAAAGCGTTAGTGCGTTAATAGAAGAGATAACAACCGCAATACAGATAGTCAGAGCGAATTGACGGTACATGATACCAGTGATACCTGGCAGCATAGCTACAGGTATGAAAACAGCTAACAGAACCAAGGTTGAAGTTACGATAGGACCGGTTACTTCCTTCATCGCAATCAGTGTGGCTTTACGTGGGGAGATCGTCGGATCTTTGGCCATGGTAGTATCAACGTTCTCGATAACCAAGATCGCATCATCTACTACGATACCGATCGCCAAGATCAAACCAAACAACGTCACGGTGTTGATAGTAAAGCCTGTCATCTGCATGATCGCAAAAGTACCAATCAGAGATACCGGAATCGCAACCACTGGAATCAACGTCGCACGGGCACTACCTAAGAATAGGTAAGTCACCGCGATTACCAACAAAATAGCTTCGATTAGCGTCTTAACTACCCCTTTGATCGATTCAGCAACGAAGACCGTGGTGTCATAACTCGCTTCATAAGCAACGCCTTCAGGGAAGTTTTTGCTTAAATTGTCCAGCATTGCCATTACCGCCTTACCACTTTCCAACGCATTTGCATCAGATTGTAGAGAAAGCGTTACGATTGAAGCATCTTGACCTCGGTATTTACCGTTGCCGTCGTAGAACTTTTTACCCAGTTCAACACGTGCAACATCTTTTAGGTAAATACTTGAACCATCTTGATTTGCTCGTAGAACAACGTTTTCAAATTCATCAGCCGTTTCTAATCGGCCTTTTGTTACCAAGTTGAACTGAACTTCCTGGGGGTTACTGTAAGGTGCAGCACCAATTCGTCCAGCAGCCACTTGAACGTTCTGTTCAGCCAACGCGCCATAAACATCTGATGTAGTTAAATTTAGGTTAGCCATTTTCTCAGGGTCTAACCAAACACGCATCGAATATTCACCACCCCCCAACACGTTCACTTCACTAATTCCCGACACACGAGCTAATTGGTCTTTAATGTTTAAGTTTACGTAGTTAATTAGGAACTGATCGTCGTACTCACCGTTTGGCGAGTAGAAGTTCAATACCATCAACAAGTCAGGTGAACGTTTCTTAACTGTTACACCCACCATTCTTACTTCTTGGGGAAGTTTCGATTCGATTTGGGCAACTCGGTTCTGAACGTTGACCTGAGCCATATCGGCATCAGTACCCACGTCAAAGGTCACGTTAAGGTTGTACGAACCATCATTAGCACTTTTAGAAGACATATAGATCATATCTTCTACGCCGTTAACCGACGTTTCTATGGGGTCGGCTATAGCCTGTTCTACAACTTCAGCACTTGCACCTGTGTAGTATGCTGACACGCTAACAGAAGGTGGGCTAATTTTTGGATATTCAGCCACAGGCAAGATAGCGAGAGAAATCGCACCTGCCAGCGTCAATATAATGGATATTACAAGGGCAAACTTAGGCCTTTGAATAAAGAAACGACTTAACATAACTACGCCCCTTACTCGGCTTGTTCAGCAGCAGAAGGCTGGATGCGAACAGACATACCATTACGCACACGCTGCAAGCCCTGAGTGATGACCGCGTCGCCTTTCTCTAGTCCAGAGTGAACGATTACACCACCTTCAACCTGTCGACCCATTTCGATATTTCTACGCTCAGCCACAGGGGTTGCTTCGCCTTCGACCAACACCATTACAAAGTCACCTTCTAAGTCGGTTTGAACCGCACGACGAGGAATAGTCACAACATCAATAGATTGTTTATCACGAAGATCAACACGAACGTGCTGTCCTGGAAGCAATTGTTGTGCTGGGTTATCAGCAATGGCACGCATTGCGATCGTACCGGTATTCAGGTTAATTCGGTTACCTAAGAAGTCGAGCTGGCCTAGGTGTTCAAATACTTCACCACTTTCCAACACAATCTCAACTTCAACACGCGCAGAGTCGCTGCTGCCATCACCTTCAATACGATCCATGCCTAGCTCAATACGCTCACGTTCACTAATACTAAATGAAGCATGGATTGGGTCTAAACTAACCAAGGTAGTCAGTGCACCCGAAGACGGTGAAACCAGATCACCTTTACTCACTTTAGTGTCACTGATTCTTCCAGAAAAAGGCGCAACGATTTTGGTATGCGAAAGCTGAACGTTAGCTGCATTTAACTGAGCGTGGCTCGCTTCAAGTTGCGCTTGAGAACCTAATAAAGAAGCGGTCAATGCATCAAATTCAGATTGAGAAATACTGCCTTTCGGAAGTAGGTTTTTACCTCGGTTGAAATCAAGCTCGGCTTTTTTAAGGTTGGCATTCGCTTGAGCAACAGACGCTTTTGCACTTGCTACTTCAGCTTCAAATGAAGAAGGTTCGATTGAGTAAAGCAATTGACCTTTTTCGACCATTTGGCCTTCTTTGAAATGACGGCTTTGTAAATAACCAGAAACCTGCGCTGTGATCGCCGTGTCTTCAACGGCTTCAATACGACCGATATACGACTTACTTTGCTGGTGAGAAATAACACTAACATCCTGTACAGCTACGAGAGGTAAAGGCGCCTGGTTGGTATTTTGGGCGTCTTGCCCGCACCCAGCAAGAAAAAGAGAGCTTGCAAGAGCCGTAAGGATTAACTTTTTACGCATGGTTATACCGTCACTTATGAGAAATTGAACAGCATAAAAGTTACGTAACACAAATGCCTAAAATGTCCGAGGAATATCAATTATTACTTGAAATGTGTTTCAACGTGTAACACGAAACCTGATGCTTATAAAACACTTACAAACAAGTAACAATTTTACCCCAAATCACCCTTCCCACTTTTATCAACTAGGTATATTGACTAACATCATGTATCTTCGTACATAAGCATTCATATTTAATTACTTAAGGTAATTCACATGATTTCAAAATGGGCTAAACGTTTCTATCAAATGGCCGAGTTGGTTGGTTCTTGGAGTAAGGACCCATCAACACAAGTTGGTGCGGTAATTACTAAACATAACCGCATTGTCTCGGTGGGCTTTAATGGCTATCCTCATGGCGTATCTGACAGTGCTGATACTGATGATCGTGAAATGAAGTACCTCAAAACTCTGCATGCCGAAGAGAACGCAATTCTATTCGCCAAGCGTGATTTAGATAGCTGCGAAATTTGGGTGACTCACTTCCCTTGTCCTAACTGTGCTGCAAAGATCATCCAAACGGGTATCTCTGCCGTTCATTGCCCAGAACAAAGTGAGGACTTCCTTTCTCGTTGGGGAGACAAGATCAAAGTAAGCCAAGATATGTTTGAGCAAGCTGGTGTAACCGTCGATTGGTTACCACTCGCTGATTTAGACTAACTTCAGTAGGTGATCTGAAGTCGCGATCTCTACAAGCAAACTGCCCTGATAAGTACGTTGCCGCTAGCGTAGAGCTAGATTCCAAGTACAAAAAAGCCGAGAGTCGATATGATCGCTCTCGGCTTTTTATTTATTTCAGTAAAACTAACCTAACTAGGACATGCTTATACGCGCAACCTAGTTCAAACAGGAAAACTAGATTAAGCGCTAGCTGGAAATTCCAACGCGTACGCTTCCATAAAATCTTTGCGAATATCTTGCTCTAAGTGAACGGCTTTTTCCGTTGGGCAGAAAATCATAAAATGCACTTCTTGCTCGCCCGTTGAGTTGCTTGTGATATGAATATGAGGTTCAGAGCCTGGAAGGTCAACGCCAGCGTGCTTCTCGATCACACCATTATAACGACGGGCAACATCGATAAACTCTTCACAATGCTCTTCAATTTTCACGATAAGATCCGGCACCATTGGGTATAGATTTACAAAGTCTTTTACCGTCACAAAAAAGTTGTGATAGACATAGCGCTTCATGAAGTTGAGGTTCTTTACCGGATAAGTGAAGAACATGCTATTAGGTAGCGTGGCTGTCTTGCCAGTGAAGTGGTATTGCCCGTGATACAAATCGATTTCTTGAATCACAGTCGCCATCAAATTGTGCTCAATCACCTCACCACTGATTTTACCTACCTCAATCCAATCACCAATTCGGAACGAACGTGAACTCGCTCGCTGAATAGAGCCAGTGAAACACAAAATGATCTCTTTCGAAGCCACGACTATCGCAACGGCAATGGCAGTTACAGACAGTGCAAACTCGCTTATTTCAGGTTTCCACAAAACAAACATAGTGAACACAATCACAGCAAAAGTGCCGTTCTTTGTTCGTGACATCCAATTACGCTGGTCTTCACTAAGGAAAGCGACATCACCGCGAATTCGAGACAAGGTGATTCGACGGATGATTAAAATAATGCAAATGATCAGTGCACTAAAAATAAATTTATGAGCGAGTAGGAAATCTATTACTTGCCACATCTTTTCCATTACTTATTCCTTTAGCATTAAAACATTGAGCTCTATAACAATGAGCTTTACAGCGACTAACTCAACCATATTTAGGTCGATACAACACATTATAAAAAATCGCTCAGAAATGGAGCGCTTTTTCGTGCCTAAATTAGCTTAGGTAAGGCTATCATTTTATCTTGGCAGAAGTAATAAATTGGCCAAAAGTTTCACACCAAATCACAACCGTATTAAATCGATTAAGATCAGTGCTTTCCGGAAGGTTAACCATAAATCGGTCGAATGTTTTCACATCTCCCACTCTCAGTAACTCGCTTTTACTTTCATTAAAGGCTTGCTCGGTTTCAATAAACTTAGGAGAAAGGTAAACCTTATAATCCGGCCCCGGTGCCAGTTCACCTTCAAAAGCGATCGCACTTTCAGACACAGAAACGATGCCTTCTCCCCAATGTAAGAAGTCACTGTCTTGACGGTCTTTGCTGAACTCGCCTGTGTAGATAGCCTGTTGGCTGATCGCTTCAACCGAACTTGAAGACGGAGAATCAGGCTCAATCAAGATAGGTAGCGCATAAACACCAAGCCCAAAACCAACAGCACCCACGGCTAAGTGGGTACAAAGTAAAACTAACTTTTTCATCGCGTACTCCCTTATGCCTAAAGAAAGTATTATTGAATACCCTCAAAAATACAAAGAGATATCGCGTTTCAAACGGCTATTTTTGGTAATGTGTTGCCGTGCGTTGAGACAATTCAACAATCACTTTTACCGCTTGCTCCATACCTTGAATGGTAATAAATTCATGAATACCATGAAAGTTATAGCCACCAGTAAAGATGTTCGGACATGGTAGACCCATGAAAGATAAGCGAGCACCGTCTGTACCACCTCGGATAGGTTTGATCATTGGCTCAACATCGCATTCAATCATCGCTTGCTTTGCTAGCTCGATAATATGTTGATGTGGTTCAACCATCTCTTTCATATTGAAGTAGCTATCAGTTAGCACCAACTCAACACGGCCTTTCTCAAGACGCTCGTTCAGTTCATCCACTTTCTGTTGCATGAATGTCTTACGCGCTTCTACACCCTCACGTTCAAAATCACGGATGATATAACCCAGCTCAGAGCGAGCCACACCCATTTCAGCCGATTTCAAATGGTAGAAGCCTTCATAACCTTCAGTGCACTCTGGTGTATCTTGCGCTGGCATCATCAATTGGAATTGCGCAGCGATGTTCATTGAGTTCACCATTTTACCTTTTGCGGTACCCGGGTGAACGTTCACGCCATGACATATAACGTCAGCGCTCGTGGCATTGAAGTTCTCAAATTCCAATTCCCCTACTGGCCCACCATCGATGGTGTACGCCCACTCGGCGCCAAACTTTTCAACATCAAACAGGTTTGCACCACGGCCAATTTCTTCGTCTGGCGTGAAACCAATACAAATATCGCCATGTTTGATGTCTGGATTCGCTTTAAGATGGGCAATCGCACTGATGATTTCAGCGATACCCGCCTTGTTATCAGCGCCAAGTAGAGTTGTACCGTCTGTAGTGATAAGGTCATGACCGTGTAGGCCATCAAGGTCCGGGTATTGGCTTGGGTTCAAACTCTCACCACTTGTACCCAATTCAATCGTGCCACCTTGGTAGTCTTTGATCACTTGTGGTTTCACATTTGCTCCTGAAGCATCAGGAGCGGTATCCATATGCGCTACAAAACCAATAGCAGGAACCGCGTAATCAACATTAGACGGCAGCTTCGCCATCAAATACCCATTTTTGTCTAAAGAGACGTCCGCTAATCCCAATGCGACCAATTCTGATTTTAAGACTTCAGCAAACGTATTTTGCCCCGGAGAACTTGGGCACTGCTGATTAGAGGGATCGGATTTAGTATCAAAAGTAACGTAATTCAGGAAACGTTCTACAAGCTTTTCCATAATTTATCTCACCATGGATTAAGTAATTGATTTACTGACCTAATTGTTATCTAAAAAAACGATGTAGTATTCGATAAATACAAACACAAAGTCAGTAGCGAGGTTTTTCATCTTACGCCCCTGACCATCTGTGTAATTGCTCTAAATCATTATTGAGCGAAATTAAATAAGCCGCCTATACTGTAAAAAGAGGGTTTCGTCAGTTACACCTTGCACAGGGATGATAAACGATGACTTTGTACGCATTCTACGCCCTTCGCTCTCAGCCTAAAAAAAGTACAAAGTGGATGATGATCACAATTTATCCTTGATGCAGAATTTGTCATACGTTACACGGAGACACAGTTATGACGATTAATAAGTATTTCATTTTCTCTCCTCAAGCCTCTGAGGAAACGCTTCAACCAGTATTAACTGAGAAAGAAGTTCAAAGGCAGGAAGCTCTAAGACAGGCGCAGGCCCAAGGCGGGCTTGATACAAACGCTGCCTCTTAACTTAAGTTATACGACGTACCAATTTATAGTACCCCCAACAAATGAGCTCTACTTCTCTATGTCGTAGAGCTTTTTTTATGCTTGCCGATTTATTATCCATAAACCTTGGTACTGACCGAGTAAAGCAAACTCGCAACGCAAAAAAACGCCTGACTAAACCCACCAAAGCCATACCTTGTCGTGTCATTTTGTGCTAATAATTCATATTCGTTTTCATTCCTCACTCGCCCCTTTCAAAAACTATAACGCGAGTACCAGAGAACTTAACCACAGGAATCCCGAATTCAATGGAATACTCAAAACTAGGAAGTAGTCAAATTCCCGTTTCCCGAATCTGTCTAGGTAGCATGACTTGGGGGCTGCAAAATACTCAACAACAAGCTGACCAACAAATCGAATACGCACTAAGCCAAGGTATTAACTTTATTGATACCGCAGAGATGTACGCGGTGCCACCTTCACCTGACACTTACGGTAAAACAGAAGCGATTATCGGTAATTGGTTATCGCGTAATCCGCAGCGTCGCCAAGAATTAATCATCGCGAGTAAAATTGCCGGACCTGGACTTCCTTGGGTTCGAGATGGTGGTCCAATAACCGGTGAAGCCGTGATCGCAGCCGTTAACGCGTCATTAAAACGCCTACAAACAGACTATATCGACCTTTACCAACTTCATTGGCCAAATCGGACAACGCCTCACTTTGGTAAACATTTCCCAAATCATATTCGATTCAGCGATATCGACAGAAAACAACATGAAGCAGAGATGCTAGAGATCCTACAAGCCCTGGCGAGCTGCATTAAAGCGGGCAAGATTCGTCATGTCGGCTTATCAGATGACACAACTTGGGGCATTAACACTTACCTCAAGCTAAGCGAAAAGCATGATTTGCCGCGTATGGTCTCTATACAAAATGAATTTAGCCTGCTGCACGCAAAAGATTGGCCATATCTAATTGAGAACTGTGTGCATGAAGATGTCGCTTATCTACCATGGTCACCTTTAGCTGCAGGCATGTTGAGTGGAAAGTACATCGATGGCGCAAGACCGGAAGGTAGCCGTTGGACTTACATGCAACGTAAAGGCATCTTCCGTGATACTGAAACTGCCAATGAAGCGGTTAAAGGCTATGTTGAAGTGGCGAACGCACACGGGTTTACACCGAGCCAACTTGCATTAGCATGGTGTAATCAAGTTGATGGTGTCACCTCCACAATTATTGGTGCAACCACCATGGAACAACTGAAAGAAAACGTAGCAGCTTTCAGCAAGCCTCTATCAGAAGAGATACTCACTGATATCAACACAGTGTTTAAGAGCTACCCTGTTCCATATTAAGCTATAAGTTCACCTAGCCTTCTCAGTTCAGCTTAATCTTAAGCAAGTAAATCAGATAAGAGCGCGCTATTTAGTGCGCTTTTCTTTTTTAAGTTGGTTGCTTTTGCTTTTTAGTGGATCGCATGAGTTATCACGCTTTTGGTTCTCCAACCTTTGCTCTATAATGCGCGGGCTTATATCTAGGATAAAAACATGATTTCAAAAAACCAATTAAAACTCCTTCGTGCTTTGGGCCAAAAGAAACAACGTAAAGCCCACGGCCAGTTTCTAGTTCAAGGTGAAAAGAACGTTCTTGAGCTGTTCAATAGTGACTTAGTCGTGAAAAACGTCTTTGCTACCGCTGATTTCCTATCTGAAAATCACGCGTCATTGATTGAGTTTGATTGTGTTGAAGCCTCACTAGATGACCTAACCAAAGCAAGCACTTTGGTAAGTAACAACGCAGCGATTGCTGTAGTTGAGATCCCAACGTTTGAATTACCAAAAGCAACTGGATTGATGATTGCGCTGGATGGCGTGTCTGATCCGGGCAACCTAGGTACTATTATTCGCGTAGCAGACTGGTATGGCATTCAGCATATCGTTGCGAGCAGCGATTGTGCAGACCCATATAACCCGAAAACGATCAGCGCAACTATGGGCAGCTTTGGCCGAGTACACGTAAGCCAAACAGATTTACCTGAATACTTAGAACAAGCGAACCTGCCTGTTTACGGTGCGTTCTTAGAAGGCGAAAGTGTTCATAAGACGGAATTTACTGCCAACGGTATTTTACTGATGGGCAGTGAGTCTCACGGAATTCGTGAACAAGCCGCTAAATACGTAACTGATAAGATTACGATTCCAGCATTCGGTGGCGCAGAGTCTCTGAATGTAGCAATGGCGACCGGTATTATTCTCGACAACATGCGTCGTCAGCATAGCTAGATCTCATAAGCTAACGAGCCAGTCGACAGTGTTCAGATATTAAAAAGGCGTATTGATTAAATCAGTACGCCTTTTTATTTGAGTTCTTTTCAACAACTACTTTTCTAGCATTGCCAACTTATCAGACACACCATTCCATTTTTCAGCTTCATCCATCGGTGCTTTTACTTCCGTTTGCACTGGCCAGATCTCGGCAAGCTCGGCATTCACTTCAATAAAGATCTTTTGGTCTTCTGGCAATTCATCTTCTTGAAAGATCGCTTGAGCATCACATTCAGGTACACATAAACCACAATCAATACATTCGATCGGGTTGATTACCATGAAATTTGGTCCTTCATGGAACGCATCTGCGGGACACACTGCCACACAGTCTGTGTATTTACATTGAATACAATTATCGCCTACGACAAACGCCATGATGCTCTGCTCTATAAGTTAGTCAAAATTGAAGAATGGGGGATAATACTCATCCCAAGGCAAAATTCAACATCATACGACTCTAATATCGTGTCTATTTGCTCCATGCTTCCAAATTAGTATGACAGATAAATCAATTTCTCGTAAAATGCGCGCCATTGTGAGCTTATCGCTTCTTTCAACATCAGCGTTTTCATCAAACTCTGTATTAAGAAACGATCTAGCTAAGACACCTATAAAAACGAGACATCAAAATGATACGTTTAACCGAAATTAAACTCCCACTAGACCATGAAGAGTCAGCCATTCAAGACGCTATTGAAGCAAAGCTTGGCATTAACGCTGGTCAGGTACTATCTTTTAATATCTTTAAACGTGGCTACGATGCTCGTAAGAAATCAAAGATCTTACTTATCTACACGCTTGATGTTCTCGTTGAAAACGAAGCTGAGCTGCTAGAACAATTCATCAGCGATCCGCACGTAAAAGTGACTCCTGATATGGAGTACAAGTTTGTCGCTAAGGCCGTTGAGAACCAAACTGAGCGCCCTGTGGTTATCGGTTTTGGCCCATGCGGTCTGTTCGCTGGCCTAGTGCTTGCTCAAATGGGTTTCAACCCAATTATTGTTGAGCGCGGTAAAGAAGTTCGTGAACGTACTAAAGATACCTTTGGTTTCTGGCGTAAGCGTACGCTAAACACAGAATCAAACGTACAGTTTGGTGAAGGCGGCGCAGGTACTTTCTCTGACGGTAAACTTTATAGCCAAGTAAAAGATCCAAAGCACTACGGCCGTAAAGTAATTGAAGAATTCGTTGCTGCAGGCGCACCAGAAGAAATTCTATACGTGAGTAAGCCGCACATCGGTACCTTTAAACTGGTTACGATGATCGAAAAGATGCGTGCTTCTATCATTGAACTCGGCGGCGAAATCCGTTTCAGTACTCGTGTAGACGACGTTCATATGGAAGATGGCCAAATCACTGGCCTAACGCTTTCTAACGGTGAAGAAATCAAGTCACGCCACGTAGTACTGGCTGTTGGCCACAGTGCTCGTGACACGTTTGAAATGCTACATGAGCGCGGCGTTTACATGGAAGCGAAGCCTTTCTCTGTTGGTTTCCGTATCGAACACAAACAATCGATGATTGATGAAGCGCGTTTCGGTAAGAACGCAGGCAACCCAATCCTAGGTGCTGCGGACTACAAACTGGTTCACCACTGTAAGAATGGCCGCACTGTATACAGCTTCTGTATGTGCCCAGGCGGTACTGTAGTAGCTGCGACGTCTGAAGAAGGCCGCGTAGTAACTAACGGCATGAGCCAATACTCTCGTGCAGAACGTAACGCAAACAGTGCAATCGTTGTAGGTATCGACCCAGAGCGTGATTACCCAGGTGACGCACTGGCTGGTATCCGTTTACAACGTGAACTAGAAAGTGGCGCTTATGTACTTGGTGGTGAAAACTACGATGCACCAGCTCAGAAAATCGGTGACTTCTTGAAAGGTCGCGATCCAAGTGCAATCGGTGAAGTACAACCGTCGTTCACACCGGGTATCCACCTGACTGATATTTCAAAAGCACTGCCTGATTTCGCTATCGAAGCGATTCGTGAAGCAATCCCAGCGTTCGAGAAGAAGATCAAAGGTTTCTCTACACCAGACGGCCTACTAACTGGTGTTGAGACTCGTACGTCTTCTCCTGTATGCATCAAACGTGGTAAAGACTTCCAAAGCATCAACCTTAAGGGCTTCTTCCCTGCTGGCGAAGGTGCAGGCTACGCAGGCGGTATCCTTTCTGCTGGTATCGATGGTATTAAGGCTGCAGAAGCGCTAGCACTATCAATGGCAGAGCAAAACCAAGCCGAGAAGATTGAGATCGCTTAAACGCTTTCGATAAACCCAAGCTAAATAGCGAACACCCAAAACTGAAAATCCAGTGTCTTGTCGACACTGGATTTTTTTATGTGCATGTGACTAGCGGTGAGCAAGCAACATGGTAGAATGCAGCCATTAATCTTATCCTCATATAAGATTGTTGAACCTTTCCATCGCTATTTAGCCAAATCATACCGAGAAACTTATGCCATTTTCCAAGCTTGGATTAAGCTCACCTATTGTTAAAGCCGTTGCAAAACAAGGCTATGAAAAGCCAACCTCTATTCAAGAAAAAGCAATTCCGATTGTGCTTTCTGGTAAGAACCTAATTGCTGCTGCACAAACAGGTACAGGTAAAACTGCGAGCTTTGTTCTCCCTATCTTAGAAATGCTAAGTAAAGGTGAAACACAACGTAAAAAACGTATTCGTGCTGTTATTTTGACACCAACTCGCGAGCTTGCGATTCAGGTTGAACAGAACATTACTAAGTACGCAAAGTTCCTAAACCTGACATCATTAGCGATGTACGGTGGCGTGTCTTACCAACACCAGAAAGATCGTCTTATTGAAGGTGTAGATATTCTTGTGGCAACACCAGGTCGTTTGATCGATATGTACGGACAACGTGCCGTTCACTTTGATGAAGTCGAAGTACTGGTTCTTGATGAAGCCGACCGCATGCTAGACATGGGTTTCATTGAAGACATCAACAAAATCATCGCGCGTTTGCCACAAAATATTCAAAACTTGTTGTTCTCAGCAACGCTATCAACGCCAGTGCGTGCGCTAGCGAAAAGTGCAATCAGTGAAGCGGAAGAGATTTCTATCGCCAAGACTGACGCATCTAAAGCGAACATTGAACAATGGCTAGTTACAGTCGATAAGGACCGTAAATCTGCACTGTTAAGCCACATGATCACTGACGGCGAGTGGGACCAAGCACTTATCTTTATCGAGACTAAGCACGGCGCCGCTAAGTTGGTTGCTCAACTTGAAAAGCGTGGTATCCAAGCAGAAGCGTTCCACAGTGGACGTAGCCAAGCGATTCGTGAAAAGATTCTGGCTGACTTCAAGAAAGGTCGTCTAAAATATCTAGTTGCAACAGGGGTTGCTGCTCGTGGTATAGATATCGATAATCTAAGCCGCGTAGTCAACTACGACATCCCATTCCCAGCTGACGACTATGTTCACCGTATTGGTCGTACAGGCCGTGCTGATGCATCTGGTGAAGCGATCTCTTTCCTATCGAAAGATAACTTCAAGAACCTGTGTATTATTGAAAAACGTCTTGGTCACTTGATTGAACGTCGCGTTGTTGAAGGTTTCGAGCCACGCAAAGAAGTACCAATTTCAGTATTGAACTTCGTTCCTAAGAAGAAAAGAGAACAGCAACAAGACTAAGTAATTTCAGTTACAGAAAATACAAAAGTCACGTTAGCCAAAATGAAAATCAAACGAAGCCCTATGTGGCTTCGTTTTGTTCTTTGAAATACAAATAAAACTGAGGCAATAAGATGATCACTCCTATCGCAACGAGGTTAACCCGTGGGCAAGACCTAAAGCTTGAACTCCAAAAGCTTGTGACAGCGCACAATATCTCAGCGGGCTCTGTCGCGTCGTGTGTCGGGTGTGTTTCTCAACTCAATATTCGTTTGGCTAATGCGAACAACACCAAGCTAATCAAAGCTCCGTTCGAAATTGTGTCGCTTATGGCAACGCTAACCCCAAACCACCAGCATGTTCATATATCCGTTGCTGATGAAAATGGAAATGTGATTGGTGGGCACTTGCTTGAAGGGACGATTATCGCGACCACTGCTGAATTGATTGTTCACCGCTACGATACCTTGACCTTCAACAGAGAGCATGACGATTCGACAGGTTACACTGAGCTCACTATCAGCAACAACACGCAATAGATTGACCCGTAGCAGCACTAGCGCCCCATATAAAGCGATACAACCAAATAGTATTAGGAAACATGATGGCTCCAAACTCCGCAGATTCCGTTATCGTTCTCGATTTCGAAACCACAGGCTTATCACCCAATATGGGTGACCGAGCAATTGAAATCGGTGCGGTTAAATTAGTTAACGGCGAAGTCGTCGACACCTTCCAGCAACTCATGAATCCAGGGTTTCGTGTTAGCGGGTTCATTGAAAGCTATACCGGAATCAATAACCGTATGTTAAGCACGGCGGCCAGTTGCAGTGAAGTGATGGATGAATTTGCAGACTTTATCCAAGGCAGCCAACTTGTTGCTCACAATGCGTCGTTTGATAAGCGCTTTCTCGATGCGGAATTAGACTTTATTGGCCGAGACTACACAGGCAAGTTCGCTTGCTCAATGTTGATTGCTCGCCGCCTAATCCAAGACGCACCGACTCATAAGCTAGGCGACCTTGTGCGTTTTAAGAATATCGACAACGACGGTACTTTCCACAGAGCGTTAGCCGATTCAGAAATGACAGCACGATTGTGGTTATTGATGATTGATGAACTGCAAAGTGATCACGGTATTCAACAGCCGAGCTTTCAACTGATGCAGAAAATATCTAAGACCGCTAAAGGCTCGATTCCAAAGCTGCTAATGAGCAATCGCAATTAAAGCTATCAGCTACAAACCATAGATCGAAATAAAGGCTGATTCGTTTCGCGAAATCAGCCTTATTATATACAAGTGTTACTTAGAGCCGCCCTACTCTTGCAGTGCGACCAACGTTGACTTGAGGCTTTCTAATTCATTCATAAAATATACCCATTGCTTATCACTACTTGTGGCTGCGATATCGACCAAGAATTTGGCGGATGTCTCCGTATTCTTAGTAAGCGTGGATTCAAGGCCATCAGGATAATAAGCTTCATGGTTAAGCAACAGCTTCATAATAATAGGCTGAGCAATATGCAAATCAGTCTTCTTTTCAGTAAGCGTCGATAGAGCCTGATATGTATTATTTTGATATTTTCGCCAGCTGTCATTGGTATTTATCCACTCTTGCGACCAAGCAAAAATAATCTGTTTTTGTTCTTTCGATACCGAACCTAACCATCGTTCTAGCCTTTCTTTTACTCGTTCTCGGTATCGCTCTCTCGAATCTTCATCATTTAAGGACAATCTTTCTTGGTAGGAATCTTGTTGTTTCTCTCGAAAATTTTTAAGGAACTGATTATCTTGTTTCGCACTTAGCTGCATACTCAACGCATAAATATCAGGTGAGAATTTATTAACAATTGAGCGAATATGATTTTTTATTTGATCACTTTGGTTAACGATAAAAGCAGAGGTGAGCTCGGAGCGATCTACATTTTCAATCACTTCTAATTGTGAGACGTACAGCGGTAGTTGAGTTTCTTTGTGCCATTGCTGTAACAAATCCAATCGCTCTTCAAGTTCTGATTCTTGACTGTTAGTTAGAGAAACAAAGTCTTCGATATAACTCACAACAAACCAACTTATGTTGTTATAGGCGAATTTCGTCCCACACCCAGCAAATAGAAAACAGATCAATACGACTAGCCAACGGCACTTTCTCATCACACCCTCTCACAACATTTTACCAAGCAATGAAATACAAAACGATCTTCTAAGGTTAGCTCAAGATCTTAAAACATTACTTAATACCTTAAAATGCTAAAGCTACCTCTTATAAAACTAGCCCGAATAAGCCGTGACAGTAAAAACTTTGAGGTAAATTGAGACTTAGCCTTGATAATCTCACCATTTCGACAAATGATTAAACTAAAAATAATTAATAGCAGTGATAAAACTTATTTTTTATTGTTCATTTGAGGTAATGCGAATCCTATAAAAGAAATGGTGACGTATTTTAAATGATTAATATTTGGGAGGTAAGCTATGGCCGCTACTCCTCATTATACAAGCGAGTTACAGTACGAGCTTTGTTATTTTGACGATGGAAAGCTAACTACCATTACGATATATGCTAGCAACCGACAGGAAGCGATGGCTTGGTATCTTGGCGAAGGAAAACATATCAACGATGTTTATTCGATCAGACCTGACCAATGAACGTTTGAATAAAAAATAGACTTGGATACTAACAGGTATGTCGATGGGTTAATCTGCCATAGTGAGCCCTGGTAGAACACCCTTTACTGTCGCGAGTAGACAGTAAAGGGGTAAATTCTCAAATTACTTCAGAATTCGGGCGCGGAATTGACGACCCTTCATCTTACCTGATTCGATTTTGTTCAGTGCTTTCTTAGCCACAGATCTTTCTACCGCTACGTAAGCACGCATTGCGAACAGATTGATCTTACCCACTGATTTACCATCAATGCCGCCTTGACCCGTCAATGCACCAAGAATATCACCAGCACGAAGTTTCGCTTTCTTACCGCCATCAATCTGGATTGTCACCATGTTTGAGTAATATGGCTTAGCGATTGGTTTAGCTGGCAACTGAGACGGTTCGATTGGCATATCCATGTACTCATCGATTTGAGCAACACGGTACATCTCTTTTTCGCTAAAGAAGCTAATCGCAACACCTTTGCTTCCTGCACGACCAGTACGACCAATGCGGTGTACATGAACCTCAGGATCGCGAGACAGTTCAAAGTTGAACACTGCATCAAGGTTATCAACATCAAGACCACGAGCTGCAACGTCTGTTGCCACTAGAATCGAGATGGTTTTGTTTGAGAATTGAACCAAAGCTTGGTCACGCTCACGCTGTTCCATGTCGCCATGAAGCTCGATAACGCTAAAACCACGGTGGCTTAGCTCGTCGTTTACGTTCTGAACTTCTTTCTTAGTGTTACAGAACACAACCGCAGATTCTGGTTGATGATGAAGAAGGAGTAACTCTAATGCGTCATCACGAGCTTCAGTTCCTTCCACTTTGTAGAAGTGTTGCTGAATACTTGAGTGATCATGTGTTGATTCAACTTTCACCATTTCTGGGTTACGCATAATACGGTCTGCAACAGATTTAATCTGTTTAGGGAAAGTCGCACTAAACAATAGCGTTTGGCGATCTTTTGGTGCCGCTTCAATCACCGCATCTAGCGCATCTTGGAAGCCCATTTCCAACATACGGTCCGCTTCATCTAACACAAGCGTGTTGAGCTCAGAAAGATCAATACGCTCTTTCTCTAGGTGATCAAGAATACGACCAGGAGTACCCACAAGAATATGCGCGCCATGCTCTAGTGAACCAATTTGAGGTCCCATTGGCATACCGCCACAAAGTGTCAGTACTTTAATATTGTGAATACCACGAGCAAGAGTACGGATCTCTTTTGCTACTTGGTCTGCAAGCTCACGAGTCGGACATAACACTAAAGACTGAACACGGAAACGCTTAACGCGTAGGTTTTGCAGCACGCCTAAACCAAAAGCAGCTGTTTTACCTGAACCCGTTTTACCCTGACCGATAACATCCTTGCCATCCAGAATAGTAGGAAGACTTAACGCTTGAATAGGCGTCATTTCAGTATAACCAAGAGAATCTAACGTATTTAGAAGCTCTGGCTTAAGGGCGATTGAAGAGAATTTTGAAGTGCTCAATGGAAATATCCAACTGGTGAAAAACAGAGTGCATTATGAGTGTTTTTGAAAATTATTCCACCTTAATCACAGTTTTGGAGCAACATGTTAGGCGAATACAAAAAAACCAGCTGGGTCGCTGGTTTTTATGTTGTGACATCTAAGTCTGTATAGAAATACGAGTTCCTAAAAAGTCTTTAAGGCACACCGTGACCTTTAGATGCAACCCACACGCGATACCATTGCTCACGAGTCAGCTCGATCTTCAGAGCATCAACCGCCGTCTTCACGCGTTCAATCTTACCAGAGCCAATAATAGCGATCGGATTAGACGGTAAACGACGAACCCAAGCATAAATAACTTGGTCAATGCTATCTGCACCCACTTCTTGGCGAATTACTTCTAACTCATCACGAACACGAATCGCTTGTGCTGAATCACCACTGAAGATGCTACCGCCACCGAGGCAAGACCACGCCATTGGACGAATACGGTTCATCTGCAGTTGATCGAGCGTGCCGTCATGGGCTACTTCAAAGTTCAAGGGATTGATTTCAACTTGGTTAGTCACCAGTGGCTTACCGAGTCGAGATTGCAATAAGTCGAACTGACGCGGTGAAAAGTTAGAGACACCGAAGTGCTTAACCTTGCCGACTTTATGCAGTTCAGCGAACGCTTCTGCTACTTCATCTGCATCCATCAGTACATCTGGGCGGTGAATCAGTAATACATCCAGCTCGGTTACACCCAAGCGCTCTAGAGAATTATTTACTGATTGGTAAATATGATGCGCGCTGGTGTCATAATGATTGATCTTGCGATCAGGAGTATGGTCACCACACAAGTTGATGTCGCACTTGGTGACGATTTGGATATCATCACGAAGGCTTGGCTCAAGCGCCAATGCTTCACCAAACAACTTTTCACATTGGTAGTTACCGTAAATATCCGCGTGATCAACAGTTGTGATACCAAGATCAATGTGCAGCTTCAGGAAAGTCAGGCGTTGTTGCGGGGTCATACCCCACTCTGCTGTACGCCAGTATCCTTGCACCAACTCAGAAAGTTCTGGGCCTTGTGGCGCTGTCGTTACTCTTGCAACCATGGGTTGTCTCCTTTATCAATACTGCACGTATCCTAAGCTCGTTTTACCGAAGGCTCAACGTATAACAAATAGCAAAGGTAAACGCGTACTAAAAATGTGAGAGCCACAGAAAAACGAACACTTAAATGAATAATAGCTTGCTGTCTGCCCGTCAACCGTTCTCCTGAAAGGCTTGTTTACTCTGATGAATGACGAAACCATCTATAAATTTGAGCAATTAGAGACGATTTAGTTCAACCGTTAACTTGTCACCATCACTATGTAACTGAACCCAAGGAGCTGAAGAACGAGATGATGAAGAAGAATTAGGTACATTCCATACACTCACTTGCTCAGAGGAATGATGTGGTGAGTTGATGAATTTGACGAGTTGTTTATCTACCTTGTCGTAACCAACTCCCTCACGCTTCGCTTGTTCGAGTTGAGCGACCACATCAAACTCATCTTCCCCAATACGAATAGAACTGAGAGCAAAGCCATCTTGGCGAAGGTATACCTGAAGCTTTGTGTAACTTAGGTTCGAATAAGGCAGGTTTAAGCGAACCACCTCGACGCTTGAGTCGCCCAACTCCAATTCAACATAAACATCCAGATCGTAATACCGCGTCAAATCACTGCACAGAAGAGCACCTTCGATCTCGCCACAATCCATTAGATCATTATCGTTAACATAATTTTGAGAACTAGGTTGAGCTGAACTGCTGTTGAATACCGTTCGCAGCCACCAACTTTCACTCGCTTGCACAGAAAATGAAAAGGTATTCAGAGCCAATAACAAAGGTAGGATTAAAACAGGAAGAGTTCTCATTAATTGTGTTTATTTCGCGCGGTATGAAGCGTTCATTATACGTGACCAATCAACAAACACCCGCTCAAGCCACAAACTTTAGGCGAAAAAAACGGGCATATATGCCCGTTAGATAAATTCTATCGCCGAATAACGTAATCCGTCACATTGAGAACCATTACGAAATTAACAATTCCATTCCGCAAATCCAATGACAGAATGTTACACCAATCATTTATAACCACCTTCAATCGCAGGCTCTTCAAGCGATAGTCTTACTTTATTCCGTTGGATAGCTTCTGGCGGCAAACTGATGAAACCGTATTGGTTCAACACACCTTGATGTTCTTCCGACAGAGTAAGCCCAACAAAGAACTTCTCCTGTTCCGTAAAGTCTTTGCGATGCGCTGGAATATTCAGGTACATATAGTAAACCGTTGCTAATGGGTATCGACCTGAGAGAATCGTTTCTTTGTTCAAGTCGTAGTTCACACCTAGGTTGTCGACCACGCTTAACCATTTCACATCAGAGATTTGATCCGAGTAAACGGTGTAACCAATAGCGGCATCTTCGTCCTCAATCTTATTAATCAGATCCGGCAGATCTGCTAAGAATTGAGTATTCGCATATTCCCCGTCAGTTCCACACTCGACCCAATTTGAAAAGGTGGTATGGCCTTGCAAGTTGTGGTCGATAGCGAAAGGCAACATGTGTGTGTCTAGGCTTTCTCCATCACGAACGTCGCTGCTTGGCGTCCATTTAGGATGCTTAGGGTCGCTAGAGCACCCAAACACATCGATAAGTTCAGCAACGGTGATGGATGTGGCTGGGTTATTCTCATTCGCCAAAATCGCAATTACATCGGCGGTAAACATCAGCTCGGTCGGTCTGTAGCCGTAGCGCATGTCGAACCTAGCCATCTCTTTATCAGTCCACTTTTTGGAAGTAATACCAACACGTGAGCGTTGCATGATCATCTGCTCGGGGACGCTGTCACTCAGTAAAATCTCTAGATCGATCTCTTGGCTCTTAAGCAGATCTTCAACGAGCCCTTGCATATTAGGCTCAATCGCGACCAAACCAATATCACTCACGTCATTCGCTAACGTTGATACAGAAAAAAACGCAGGTACAGCAGCAAGCAGTAAGCCCGATTTATTAGATAGACGTTTCATTACTGGCCTCCTACTGGATCAATCGATGTCTTAGATTCAACATCACTATTGCTGTCGAGTTGCATCTCTGAGGTAAAGATATTCCAAGATGGATTTACTTCCATACTCTCTGCTTTTAACACCGCAATGGTTCTACGTTTACGCTTGTGAAGATGCTGAGTTAAGCTAGTAATTTGAGTAAATTCTTGTTCGAAGATTCGCTCTCCATCGATACCTCTGTCAATCAGAGCATCTCGAATGACACCCGTCCTTTTCTTGGCCAGTGCTTTGTTATAAACATTGGTACCTTCTGAACTCGTATCACCGACTAAGGTCACTGAGGCATCAGGTTGCTCCCCAAGTAAACGCACCAACTCGTTTAACACGGCGGTGTGTTCTGGTTTAAGAACGTATTTGTCGAAATCAAATGCCACGCTTAATACTTCAACGTCTTCAACAATTTTCCAGTTTGCACATCCCTTAATGTCAACGGTCACACCTTCTGGTGTATCGGCACACAGATCTCGCTGATTGATAACACCATCACGATCATTATCTGCCAAATCATCAATCTGATGACGAGTCATCGTCGTATCGGGCGTTTCTGCACATCCCATCAGCAAGATAGAACTAAGTAGCGCTAATTTAAAATGTCTCATTACTTGTTCTCCCCTTGCCACTCTTCTGGATGCTCAATTCTCAACGCGTAGGTCAACATGCCCATCGCGTTCAAAACTCGATATGCCGCCAATGTTTGATCGTATTCAGTGCTAATAAAGTTTCTTCGAGCCAAGAAGACTTCTACTTTCGCATCAAGTACGTCTAATAGGCTTCGTCTTCCAACATTGAATTGTTGGATATAACCAAGCTCTGCAATTTTTGCCGCATCTACGTTTTGTTGAAGTAGCGATTTTTGCTGCTCAAGCATTTTGTAGGCGTTCCAAGCGAGCTGAGTGCCCTCTTTAACCTCACGCTCCGTTCGTAATCGTATCGCTCTTGCTTCTTCAACTCGCCAAGCAGATGATTCAACTCTGGAGTCGGTAGAGAAGCCATTAAACAGGTCGTAATCCATCGTTAACATGATACGCGCATCTTCATCAACACCACCCGGAGGATTAGACACGTTGTCATTCTTGTTGGCATGAAGTTCGAGTTTAAGCTCAGGGTAGTAATCCCCCTTCTCACGGCGCATTTCTTTACGAGCGGCATCAATATCAAGCAAAGAAGCTTGGATTTCAGGGTGATTCTCAACAGCCTGTTCAAGCGCGACCTGTGCTGAACTTGGTAACAAAGCATAATCAAAACGTGGATAAACCAAGTTCACAGCAGGCTTGCCTACTAAGCGTAGGTATTGAGTTTGTAAATCAAACAGGTTGTTTTGAGCAGCGATTAGTGAAGATTGCGCCGTCGCAACACGGGCAGAAATCTGAGCCAAATCCGAATTGCTACTCAGCCCTTTGCTTTTTTTATCTTGGATATCTTGGTAGATCTCTTGGTGTTCTTTTACATTACGCTTAGACAGTTCAAGTAACGTCTCTGCCTTGAGAATATCGAGATAGTTTCTCACCACATCTAACGAGACGTTTTCAGCTCGCGAAATCAGAGTTAGACGCTCAGCTTCCGCTTCAAAGGTTAATCGGTCGACATTCGACGTCGTTTTAAAACCATCGAATAACAACTGGGATACTTTAACGCCAATCTCGGTTCTCGTTAGGCCACGATCATCGGTATCGAGTTTGCTGCCACTGTTGTAGCGTGTCTCTTCATAACCTGCTGCCGCGTACAAGTTCACTTGTGGCATATACAAACCACTCGCCGCGTCTCCGTCTCTGATCACCGATTGGTATCGGGAGTACTGCGCCAATATCTCTGGGCTATAGTCGATGGCAAAAGCCACGGACTCTTCTAATGAAGCTGCTTGAGACAGTCCACTCATTAGTAAGCAAGAAGAGAGTAAGAATTTTGAATGCATTACACTTCCTTTTATATTTATGCTTTAACACACTTCATCTCTCGCGAAGTGAGTTTTCCTTAGCTCGTAAAATTGGCTTCAACCAATAACTCAATACTGTTTTTTCACCCGTTAATATATCCACCGCAACCTGCATCCCCGGGATAATACTGAACGCAGAGTTGTGTTGTTGATCTTCATCTAATTGAATGTGGGCGCGATAATAGGCATTACCGTCTTCCGTTTGTAAGGCGTCAGCACTGACATAAATCACCTCGCCTTTAAGTCCGCCATAAATGACAAAATCATAGGCCGTGAATTTAACGGTTGCGCCTAACCCATTATGAACAAACGCGATATCTTGCGGAGAGATCCTCGCTTCAACAATCAGATCACTGTTTGATGGAATGATCTCAATAATCGGCTCGCCGGGACGAACAACACCGCCAATAGTACGAACGAATATCTCTTTCACCGTGCCATCAACAGGCGCTAAGATTTGTGTTCGTTTCAGTTGGTCGGCAATAGCTTGTTGGCTTTCGTTCAATTGCGCTATTTTGCTGGCAACTTCGTTCAGTTGGCCTTGTACTTTGGCGCGAAAATCTAACGCGATGCTGCGGTGGTCGGCTATCGATTCTGAGTAAGCAGCAATCTGTTTCTGAGCCGCCACTTTTGAGCTGGCAATATCGCCTTTCAACTTGACCACATCACGGTTAAGTTTCAGCAACTCAACTTCTGCAACCGCACCGCTAGCAACCACATCTTTCAACATGTTGCGCTCTCGAATAACGATATCGAGGCTGCTTTCTAAAGTCTGAATATTATTGAGCGTATCGACACGTGCTTGGTCTTGTTGCTCGATGCGAAGTGCCGCCTCTTCCAGTTCCGATTTCAACTGACCTAAACGTTCTCGATAGTTGGCTTTGGCGTTCATTAATGCCGGATGGCTCGATACATCGATGACAATATCTTGTGGCACCAAGACCACTCGTTCAAACCACTCTTTTGCATCGTTATTTAAAACGACTGTCGACAGCTCTGCTTTCAATCTTAATTGTTGAGCCAGTAAGGTATCCGCTTGTTGAGCCGACTCTAAAAAAGCCGCTTTAAAACGAGTGTCTTCTAACTTAGCTAAAGGCTGTCCTTTCAACACTGATTGACCTTGTCGCACCATGATCTCTTGAACTAGACCACCTTCTAAGCTCTGAATGGTTTGTACAGAAAGGCTAGGAACGACTTTGCCCTCGCCGATCACGACTTCTTCCAATGTTGCCCATGACGCCCAACCGATGATAGACACAATCAATAACGCACTTAGCCAGATCAGCTTGCGAGAACGAAATGCCAAGTGGTTGTTGGTCCATTGAATATCATTACTCATGACGGCCTCCCTTCACCACTGAAACCGTCTTAAACCGACTCGCCCCTTTGGGTGCACTTTTCTTCTGTAGAGAGAGAATGTCTTTTGGCTCACCCTCTGCCACGATCTGACCTTTATCTAATACAACCACACGATCACACATCATCAAGAAGGAAGATTTGTGCGAGCTGATCAGCATCGAGGTTTCTCTTGGCATACTTTGCAACGCATTGAAGAACTGTATCTCGGCTTGATTATCAAGTGCGCTGGTTGGCTCATCCATGATCAGTAATTTTGGACAGCGATAAAGCGCCCTGGCGATAGCAACAGCTTGTCGTTGTCCTCCTGAAAGCAATCTACCACCTTCACCGACAGGCGTTTCTAAGCCATTGCTTAAGCGCCCCATGTAACCGTTAAGGCCAGACTGTTGCAGCGCTAGTCTTAGCTTTTCTTCATCAACGTTGGTCGCACCCAGTGTGACGTTGTCGTAAACACTGCCAAAGATAAGATTGGTGGTTTGCCCCACCCAACCCATACCACTGCGCAAGACACTGGTTGGCCATAACTGCCCATCAATCTCTTGATAGAAAGCTTGTCCTGTTGTTGGCAAATACTGGCGTGCAACAATCGATAAAAGTGTGGTTTTTCCTGCGCCTGCCGCACCAACAAGGCCAACTCGCTCACCCGGTTTTATTTCAAAAGAGATTTCCTTTAGCGCTGGGCTTTGAGTCTCTGGATAAGTAAACGTAACTTCATCCAGCCTAACCCCGCCGTCAAAGTCACCCTTATCAATCACTTGATGCTTGGACTCTTCTTGCGGTAAGTCCATGATCTGATTTAGGCCTTCAACGGCTGAGCGTGTTTGTTGAAACCTCAGCAATAGAAGAGAAAGTTGGTTCACCGAGCTTGCGGCACGTCCACTCAACATCACCACAGCTATCAAACCACCCATACTCAGCAAGCCTTCAGAGATCTGATACACGCCGAAGATGATGAGAGTAATGGTGACGATCTGCTGACTCGATTGAATGGAATGTGTCACGATATTAGAGTAGTGGCGAGATTGAGTCTGCCATTGAGAGAGCGATGAAATAGTCTGTTCCCAACGCTTCTGGGTAATACCTTCAGCATTGTTTTGCTTGATATCCGGAAGAGTTGTTAAGCAATCAAACAGCTGTGCTTGTCTTTGTGTCGACAAACGTGCGGTTTCATCGAATGTTTTCTCGACTTTACCTTTCATCGCAATGCTTAGCACGATCAATACCAACATGATCGCGACAGGGATGAACATCATCGCACCACCGAGCCAGCCGATAAGGAATAGGAATAACAAGGTGAATGGCAGGTCGACTAAAGTAACCAAAGAAATAGAAGTGAAGAAATCTTTCACGCTATCGAAATCTTGAAGCTGTCTGGCAAAGGCGCCTACCGACTGAGGTCGATTTTCCAACTTCATACCAAGGACTTTTGAGAACAATTGGGAAGACAACTTGTTATCAATATAGCGCCCAGCCATATCAGTCACAGAGCTGCGTGAGCTTCTCAACACCCAATCAAAAATAACGACAATACCAACGCCTGCTGCCAGAACCCAAAGCGTGTTAAACGCTTGGTTTGGCACCACGCGGTCGTACACGTTCATGGTAAACAGAGGCACGACTAGCGCGAGTAAGTTGATCAAGAATGAAGCGATAAACAGGTCTCGATACCAAGGTTTCACTTCTTTGACGACACGCCATAACCAACGGGTGTTGGATTTATTCTCGCTACGTTCATGGGATTGAACACGCGCATCATCAAGTGCTTGAGCACCTACTTGCCACACATACGATTCCACTTGAGCAACCAAGTCTTTTAACGATGTTTCTTGGCTTGAGTTGGTTTCACAATCCAATACTTGAAATTCGCCACCGGAGCCTTGAGTGACAACAAGGGGGCTCCCTGTCGCGGAATTAACAGCAACAACAGGGAACTGACATTGAGTCAGTAATTCTTTTTTAACGTGGCTCAAAGTTAACCCCGATTTTTCAATAGCTCTTGGAAAAAGGGATTCATTGAGCCTTCCTTCATTTAAAGGTAGGCCAGACACTATTTTGGAAGGATGGCTGCGAACATTAAAATGCTCACATAACCATTCAACACAACCTAGCCAGCTGTCTTTTTGTTCTACCAATCTAAACTTCCTTTTATAGACTGTACATCTAACTTACAGCGTTAAATTATTGTCTTCTATCATTTTTTGTAAAATTTGTGCTTCTAATGCACTGCTACTGTCACCTTGATACAGATCGTCGTACGTAACATCGGCTAATAAGATGTTTTGTTGAACGTCTTCATCGCCATTAGGTTTAATAGAAATGGTCACACCTTCACCAGATTCTTCTAAATCTAGATATTGTGTTGCCCCTAACCCTGTATTAAGCCCTAGGCTTCCCAAAATACCCGAGAGGTCAATTGCATCAGTATCTGGAGACGCATCAAAATCTTGAACTACATCGTAGCTTGGGGCTTCTGCACTCCCTAAGCCTGAAGAGGCGAACACAAAATTATCAGAGCCCGTACCGCCAATCAGCAGATCATTATCATCTGTCGCGGTAATCGTAGAATTCCCTTCAGCAACAAACTCAACTGATACCGTTTGAGGTAACCCTACCGCTTGGTTATTGCCTATTTCAGCAGAAGGTTCGATGGTGAGTTCAAATGGTTCAACACCATCATAACCGCCAGTAATAGCCAAATTAGGTACATCCGCTAAATCCACCACATACTGACCATCGACCATAGAACCGTGTGAGAACGTCAAACCTGCGGGAATATCATAGATGGTAATGAAGCCCGCTTCTGAGTCGGCAGGGTTAACAAGAGAGAGATCTAGGTTAAGCGGAATCGTGCCACTCGCTTCTGCCACAATCGAAGAGTATTCAACACTCAATAACGGAGCATCAGGCTCTGGTGTGATGATAAGCGTCATATCTTGTGAACTTGGGTCACCCGTGTCGACCACTAACTCACCGAGTACCGTATTTTGATCAACCGTTCGGCCTGTAATCGTAATATCAAGGTTACCAAACGCTTCGCCCGCAAAGAATTCGAGCTCATCAACAGAGCTTGCTTTAACGAGGATCGTCGCCTGTATGATGCCACCCACATTAGTGAAAGAGCTGGTTTCTGATCCAATTCGAATTCGATCTAGCCCAACTAAACCTGATGGATCCGAAGTCGAATTCACCGTTACGGTAATTGCTAAGAATTCATCACTGTTGGTTTCAAAGCTATTAGCATCGAGAGGAATCACGATGCCATCATCTTCACTTCCAGTGAGCTGTTCAGGTAAATCGAAGAACTCCACTTTATCGCCGATAGGGTTTACACCAACGGTAAATTCAGATTCGGTATAACGAATATCTGTCGTGCCGATTTCCTGAGTAATCGCCTCAAGGACTAGATTCATATCACCACTAAAATCTCGTGGCGGCAGAATAACAAGATTAGCAAGCTGACTTGGATCGAGCTGCCACTCATAAGTAGGGTTACCATCAAAGGTACCGCCATCAACGCCATTATTTGGAACTAATTCGTAGCTATCGCCCACCTTTATCGCAACAACCGCGCCTTCAGGCACGCCTTTCAATGCCAAGGACATATTTTCAGAGCCATCTTGGTCAATCAGCTCCGCGCTAAGTGATGACAGTGAAATGTAGTTGTCTTCGTCGCCTACTATATCCTCCGTCACCAAGTTCGCCGCATCCGCAACAGGTTCAACGGTGATCGTCACCACGGTCGTCTTGTCTTGAGTATCGGTTTCAACGACACAATCCGCTTCATCGGTAATATTGACCGTCACTGTTAAGGTAATTTCGCCGCTGTAATGTTCTGGTGGTGTTACCAACACATCGCTCAATCGGCTAGGATCGGTTACCGTCCACGTACCATTGCCGTTATCAACCAACAAACCAGTATCAGTATCAGTAGGGCTTTCCGATAGCGTGCCGCCATTTGATACCGTTATTGTTAGAGAGTTAATGGTCTCTTTACCGGTAGCACTGTTACCCTCTCCCGTGATTAACTGCCCGTCTTCAACGCTATCACCGAGAACTAACTCAAGGTTAAGGTCGGTTGTAATATCTTCCTGGATTGTTGTCGAATCCGTGGCAACGGTAATGTCATCCACAACAGGCAATACTTGAATACTGATGGTTTGATCTGTTGTGACGGTCTCTCCGTTACAAGGAGAGGTCTCAATGGTTTTAATC
Organism: Vibrio sp. R78045; assembly: GCF_042466085.1. Lineage (NCBI taxonomy): Bacteria > Pseudomonadati > Pseudomonadota > Gammaproteobacteria > Vibrionales > Vibrionaceae > Vibrio > Vibrio sp. R78045. The sequence goes on along the minus strand of NZ_JAXHBS010000013.1, from coordinate 1,476,830 downwards.
GTAAAGTCGATACAGCCGGCAAAGTCTTCATCTAATCCTGTTAGCGTTAGTTTGGATAGTCCATCCGCTGTAATCGAGTAACCGACAACCTCACCAGAAGCGTCGTATTCGGCAATAACACCATCACCTGAAATCTCGACGCCATCAGGCAGAGAGTCCGCAGGAATATAGAAAGAGATCTCATTGTCCGGATCACTACCTACATTGGTATTCAATAAACCGGTAAGGTCGATGTCCTCTCCCTCAGGCGTTTTGATATCACCATCAGGCTGAATTAGGCTTGGAGGTCCAACAGGATCACAAGTGCCGCCACCGCCGTCATGACCTGTAATCTGAATTTGGAATGAGGTATCAATGTATTTCGAATCTTCACCATCAATAACACGAGCACGCACCACAATATCTAACACAGGGGTGTCACTTGGGCTGGAGATCGTCATTCCGCTCAGGATTTCTTGCGCCAGTTCTTGGATAGAATCACTCGTCAGGCCGTTCGCCGAGATAATCCAGTTTCCTGAAATATCTTGAGCAGCTCCGTTAGGGTGGTCGATAATCAAAGAGTACCCATCAGGTACATCGATCAATATATAATCTAAGTACTCTGAGCCATCCATATCAGCATCAACAAAAGTAACCGCGTCTGACACGTTGACCGGAGAGCCGTCATCACTGGTGTACAGCTGACCCGAACTTTCTAAACGTGTATCTGACTCGACCCTCGCATCAACGGTAACACTAATGGCTCCCGAGATATCTTTTACATCAGTTGCGCCTGTCGGCGAGGTGTCGGTAACTTCATAGGTAATTGGGATCGAAAATGTACCGCTCAAATCTTCAGTAGCAAGAACGGTTAATCTGTCGCTATCTAGTAATTCTTGAAGAGTGACTCCTTCTGAGCTTGCTAACCCACCTAAGTCTAAACCAGCAGCATCAACAGTAATCTCCACACCATCGAAATACAGAGTTAGATCATCAGGCAAGCTATCAATAATGTAACCTGTTAACGTTTCACTACTGTCAACATCTTGATTAACCGAAATATTTAATGACAGTGTAATGTAGCTATCTTCAATACCAACGCTACTCACGACTACACCATCGGTCTGATCGACAACAGGATCGAGAGTCACCTTCAACGCCATCGGGAACTCACCCGAATCACCATCAGGCTCTGTTGAAATAGCAATAACGGTTAGCTCTAGCTCACCACTAAAATCAGTAATTGGCTTGAGATACAAATCATTCAGTTGGGCGTTAGAAACCTGGAATACTGGGCCTGTTACATCGTCAATGTAGGCGATGGTCAGCGACACAGGCTCACCCAATGAATCCACCAGCAAGGTGCCGTCAGGAATATTAGTAAGCAGTATATTGATATCTTCAGAAACATCGTCATCAGTTGTTTGGACGACAAAGTCGAGTTGAATCAAACCATCTTCATTGAGAACAGATTGATTGCTGATGACTTTGGTAATACTGTCATATTCCCAATGCGCATTTCCTCCATCCACAACAGCAGGTTCATCAACAACGCCTTTGAGGAAGATGTTGATGGTTTGAGTATCGCTTAACGCAGTCACATTGATAGGGTCTAGTGAGTCAATGGCAGATTCTGTGGCTACCGCCGTGACCTTAATGTACAAATCTTCAGTAAACGAGCTGATGTCTTCTTTTGGTAGAAGATAAGCCACACCATTCTCGATGGCCTCCGCAGAGACTAGGTAGGTATCAGGACCAATTAAGTCGAACAGTCCACCTTGGATAGACCAACCATCTTGCAGTTCGATTTGATAGCTTAACGATTCAGAACCGTCGGTATCAGTTAGCGATCCATCAATCACGTTCTTGAGGAAGATGATTTCATCTTCTAGACCTTTGTAGTCCTTAACGGATACATGTGGAGTATCAGCATCCGGTGAGATTTCAACGACTACGGTATTGACGATATCGGCCGTTTTATCATCGGGGTCAGCGAAGGTGCTTCCCGCTTCGGTTGCAATCGCAGTAATCTCAAACTCAAATCGACCTGCAAGGTTTTCATCAGTTCTGATTTCCATTTTGTCGATTTGGGTCTGGGTGTACTCTTTGCCTTCTTTAACCGCGTTTCCGTTCAAGGTGATATTCAGCCCATCTGGAATGCCGCTAATGGTGTAAGACAGTTCTTCAGATGTATCTTGGTCAACCAACTGAGCGGTGATATCTAATTTAATTGGGTTTGCATCATCTTCTACGGATTGGTAGGTAAATACAGAATCTGACCAATCTGGAGCATCGGCCACCGGTAAAACAGAAACAGAGACATCTGCGGTCAGCTCTTTTGGAACCGTGTCAGTACTAATGATGGCGTTGATCGCTAGAATAACCGTTGAGGTCGTATTCGATTCATGGAGTGCAGGTCGATAAGTTAACTGACCATTAGGGCCGGTAAACTGACTGTCAATCACCGTTAACTGATTGCCTGAAAGCGTCACTTTTCCATCAACCACTTGAAGTAATACGCCATCTAAATACAGGCTACCGCCTTGCAAAGAATCTTCTGAGAATTCAATAGCCGTAACGGTTTCGCTTTGGTCAACGTCTCCGGTAGAAACACTCACCACAATAATGGCATCGTTATCTTCTGTAGTTTCAGAATCCTCATAACGAATAAAGCCTTCGTTATCATCTAGGACAAGCTCTGCAGTACTCGTGACCTCATCACCATCGGCATCGCGAACCAAATAATCAATGTCATCGATTAATCGAGGATCGGTAGGGTCAGTTGATACATTGGCATTAGTAGTCAGTTGGTAGCTGCCATCAGAGTTAAGAGTAAACTGACCGTAGACGCTATTATCAAAATCATTAATGAGATCAATCTCGATTGACGTAATTACATCGGTAAAAGTGTAGGTATCACCGCGATAGTCAAAACTAACAATGACGGCGCCATCCGCACCAGCAAATTCTTCTGTTAAGAACTGTCCGCTGAGATTATCGCCTTCCACCATTTCAATGGAACCAGAACGAGAAGTTGGCACTGCATCCGTAACATTAACAACATAAATAGCCGGATCAGAACTATCACCATCGGCATCAGTAACGACCAATTCAAAATTCACAGCAAGATTATTTTCACCATCACCCGTAGCATGATCAAGCGGCGCATATAGATTGAACTCTGTTGTGCCATCGTTGTTAAAACGAATTCGGAAGATATCGTTACCCGACGTATCTTGAGCGTAATACCAACCATCGGCATTCACTGCCTGCAATGAAATGGCTTGCCCACCACTGGTATAAGCTAATGCGTCAAAAGCATCGGTATTAACTGAAACTGATGCGATATCGTCCGAGCCTTGGATAATAGCGATCGATGGGCTTGGTTCTTCAGTCCCAGTTTGTTCGTTGTCACCAATGAGTCCATCTTCATCGACAGATATGCTGCCTACAATCGAGAATGCAGGATCCTTACCATCGTATATTTTAATGTCTGATTTTTGGGTGGAACGCGAACCATCTGAATCAATAACGACAACCGTGGCCGGTATGCTCAATTCGGTATCTTTTAACCCAGCACCATGATCAATAGAGCGATATAAATCAATCTCAACGGCAGCGGTACCTGAGATATTAGCTTCTAAGAAATAATCAGATGGCAGACGAATCTGCATAATGACATCGCCATTACTTAATATCGCATCAAAACTGCCATCACCATTATCTCTCCAAGATAAAGCCTCGCCATTATGGGTGACTGCTTCACCGTCGCTATCCAAAACGGCTTGACCGTTTGTCACATCAATACCAAGATAAACGATAGGATCATGCGATGCCGTGATATCCAAATTAACCACTGCACTCTGTTTTACGCCATCAGGAGTAGTATCCGCAATTGGGGTTTCAGACAATTCAACCGTACCGCTGCCAATCGTTGGCTCACCACCGTCGGTAATAGAAACGATTAAATCTAGTTTAGTTTGGTCGTTATCGGAATCACGGGCTGTAACAGTAAACGGTATGGTATCCGTGCCATTGGCTTGATCCAAACCTTTGTACAGTGTGAAGACGTAATCCACACTGCTGTCTACATCATCTGATACCGGCGCTGCGAAACTCACGGTAAAGGCAACGTCACCACCAGCGACTGGCCCTGCGTAGCCAGTCAATAATGTACCATCCTCAGAAACGGTGTAATAAATCTGCTCGCCGCCACTAAAGAGCTGAGGTTGATCAGCTAAATCAAAGAACACGCTATCTAAATAATCACTGCCAATCCCGATACTGAAGGTTCCGGTGCTACTGACTTCACCGATAGGATCATTGCTTAGCTCCGACTCGTTGACCGAAGAATTTGAATCGAGAATTAAACTCGGATCATTACCGTCCTCGATCACCCATGATATTTGGCCGTTTTCTAAAGCAGTGCCATCGGTGTCTGTACCAATAATATTTAACGGAATCGTAAGTAAATCACTGGTGAGCACATGGTCGAGTGGCCGTTCAATCACTAATACAATATCGGCAAGTACATTGTTCCCGTCGACCGTTGTCGTCATTGAAAACGAGAACACATCATCATCACCTTGCTTAGCTGTAATAATGAGACCATCTGCGCTGAGAGTATAAGTAAGTGCTGTAGAGTCGCCTCCCGAAGTGATACCTAATGCTTCTAGTTGCGCGACAGTCTCAGGGCTAAATTGTATAGAATCTGGGTCTGGGTTATCCGAACCACCTAATACAGTAAATTGAGCATTGATGGTTTGCGAACCGGAGGTAACGTCGACTTCCGTCACCGTTTTCGAATCATCCAATATCTGTCCTGCCGCACCATCAGTGATATCAATGGTCGCCGTTGCAGAGCCAAAATCACCACTAGAGTCAGCGGCAACGTAATTGAAGATAACGGTATGGTCTTGGTTATGATCTAGATTTCGATTTGCTTCAAAGGTCCACTGGCCATTGGCAAATACGGTCAATACACCATCCCCGGTATTGAACACCGCAGGAGTTGCACCTGAAATGTCCTTGCTGACTCCACCAACTTCGACGCTACTAATGGTTAGAGCAGTATCAAGGTCAATGTCATTGCTAAGAACGTTGCCTGACGATATTTCACCTTCAACCATCGAGTAAGACTCGCCGAACAGCAAAGGTTCGGAATCTAGAATCGTGATCGGTAATTCGCCTAAAACGAGCTCAGTGGTTCCATCGTCATCAATCTGAAGACCTTCGATAATGATCGCCGTTTGAAGTAACTCTTCACCAGCTTGTTGGTCAACCGCTTGGTAAAAGGTGATCTCAACGGTATCTCCAACAATCTTAGCTTCGAAAACCAGTGTTCCATCGGTTCGTGTTGCTTTGAGCACTTGGCCGTCAGACTCTAATGCAATAGCGATAGATTGACCTTGAGACGTCACTCCCTCGGCAGAGACTTGGTTTGCACTAAAAGCGAACTCGTCAGCAAACTGAATATTGATGTCAGCAACTTGGGTTTGATCTCCGAAGATCCCGACCGTGCTTTCAGAAAATGAGACTGAACCTGGCAGTATAATACTTGGCATGTCATCGCTGACTTCATTGCCAATCGAATTGGCCACTCTCGCATCTATAATCCACTCAGTAGATGGGTCTAAGCTAGAGACATCAATATTCTCGACTAGCCAGCCACCTGACGCATCAACTACACCTTCAAAAGTCAGCGTTTGCGTACCATCATTGATCTCTATGTAGACAGGTAAACCTTCGGAAACATCGGTCGTACCCTGCATGGTGGTTAAATCACCACTACGAAAATCTAAGATGTTGAAGCCAGATAAGGTATCAATATCGATAACAGGTGGGACGGTATCAATTTGTCCTGTCGAGTCTGTGCCCGTTGTTTCATTACCTGCAATATCAACGGTAACTGCTTCTACGGTAATGTTGCCATCCGCAAATGCAGACACATCATCGATGCTCCAAGCCCCTGCAACAACTACGGTTTGTAACGTGATAGACTGATTATTGCTATCCGAAACTGTGACGGTAATAGGCTGTCCATTTTCTACATTTTGAACAACACCTTGTAGACGAACAGATTGAACCTCTTCAGTGTTGAGTATGTTGTCGGCATCATCGAATTTTGCTGTGATACTTGCCAGAGTATCCTTAACGATTATATCGCTAGAAGTAACAGTATTGCCCGCAACATCCGTAACGCTAGCCTCTACGGTCAAGATTCCTTCTGCAAACCCCGAATAGTCTTGACCTGTCAGCGTCCAATTTCCGCCAACTACTGTGGTCGTATAAACTTGGGAGACATTAAGGCTATCGGTAAGGGTAATAGTGATCGTTTGACCGTCTTCAACATTGGTCACCGAGCCAACCAAGGCACCATTAGTAATTTCGGCTAAGTTGTAATACTCATCACCAAAACCATCAAAATCGACACTGATGTCCGCCAACGTATCTTTAACGATGGTATCGCTAGAAGTTGCTGTATTACCGGCAATGTCCGTAACGCTTGCTTCAACCGTTAACTCACCTTCAGCGAAAGCTGAATAATCTTGGCCAGTTAGAGTCCACTCGCCACCGGAAACTATCGCGGTATAACTTTCTGACTTACCATCGACATCGGTGATGGTGATTGACACTGTTTGGCCATCTTCAACATTGGTCACCGTGCCGACCAAAGTGCCATTGCTCACTTCGGCGGAGTTGTAATACTCATCACCAAAACCATCGAAATTGACACTGATATCCGCCAACGTATCTTTGACGATCGTATCGCTAGAAGTTGCGGTATTACCCGCAATGTCCGTAACCGTAGCTTCTACTGTTAGCGTGCCTTCAGCGAAGGCTGAATAATCTTGACCAATGAGACTCCATTCGCCACCAGAAACTATCGCGGTATAATTTTCTGACTTACCATCGGCATCGGTGATAGTGATTGATACTGTCTGGCCATCTTCAACATTGGTCACCGTGCCGACCAGTGCGCCATTACTCACCTCGGCAGAGTTGTAATATTCATCACCAAAACCATCAAAATCGACACTGATGTCCGCTAACGTATCTTTAACGATGGTATCGCTAGAAGTAGCAGTATTGCCCGCAACGTCTGTAACACTTGCTTCTACTGTTAGCGTACCTTCAGCAAAACCCGAATAGTCTTGGCTGACTAATGTCCATTCGCCACCAGAAACTATCGCGGTATAACTTTCTGACTTACCATCAACATCGGTGATGGTGATTGAAACTTCTTGGCCATCTTCAACATTGGTCACCGTTCCGACCAAAGTGCCATTACTCACTTCGGCGGAGTTGTAATACTCATCACCAAAACCATCAAAATCGACATCGATGTCTGCCAGAGTATCTTTGACGATGGTATCGCTAGAAGTTGCCGTATTACCCGCAACGTCCGTAACCGTAGCTTCTACTGTTAGCGTACCTTCAGCGAAGGCAGAGTAATCTTGGCCAGTTAGAGTCCACTCGCCACCAGTCACTGTCGCGGTATAATTTTCTGACTTGCCATCAACATCGATGATAGTGATTGAAACTGTTTGACCATCTTCAACATTGGTCACCGTGCCGACCAATGCGCCATTATTGACTTCAGCGGTGTTGTAATACTCATCACCAAAACCATCAAAATCGACACTAATATCCGCCAGCGTATCTTTGACGATGGTATCGCTAGAAGTTGCTGTATTACCGGCAATGTCCGTAACGCTTGCTTCAACCGTTAACTCACCTTCAGCGAAAGCTGAATAATCTTGGCCAGTTAGAGTCCACTCGCCAGCAGTCACTGTCGCGGTATAATTTTCTGACTTGCCATCAATATCCGTAATAGTGATTGATACTGTTTGGCCATCCTCAACATTGGTCACCGTGCCGACCAATGCGCCATTAGTAATTTCGGCTAAGTTGTAATACTCATCACCAAAACCATCAAAATCGACACTGATGTCCGCTAACGTATCTTTGACGATCGTATCGCTAGAAGTTGCCGTATTACCCGCAATGTCCGCAACCGTAGCTTCTACTGTTAGCGTGCCTTCAGCGAAGGCTGAATAATCTTGACCAATGAGACTCCATTCGCCACCAGAAACTATCGCGGTATAATTTTCTGACTTACCATCGGCATCGGTGATAGTGATTGATACTGTCTGGCCATCTTCAACATTGGTCACCGTGCCGACCAATGCGCCATTACTGACCTCGGCAGAGTTGTAATACTCATCACCAAAACCATCAAAATCGACACTAATATCCGCCAGCGTATCTTTGAAGATCGTATCGCTAGAAGTAGCAGTGTTGCCTGCAACGTCTGAAACCGTAGCTTCAACTGTTAACGTACCTTCAGCGAAAGCTGAATAATCTTGACCAATGAGAGTCCATTCGCCACCGGAAACTATCGCGGTATAATTTTCTGACTTGCCATCGACATCGGTGATAGTGATTGATACTGTCTGGCCATCTTCAACATTGGTCACAGTTCCGACCAAAGTGCCATTACTCACTTCGGCGGAGTTGTAATACTCATCACCAAAGCCATCAAAATCGACACTGATGTCTGCTAACGTATCTTTGACGATAGTATCGCTAGAAGTTGTAGTATTGCCTGCAACGTCAGTAACTGTAGCCTCTACAGTCATGATACCTTCTGCAAAACCCGAATAGTCTTGGCCGACTAATGTCCACTCGCCACCAGATACTATCGCGGTATAATTTTCTGACTTGCCATCAACATCGGTGATAGTGATTGAAACTTCTTGGCCATCTTCAACATTGGTCACCGTGCCAACTAATACGCCATTACTCACCTCGGCAGAATTGTAATACTCATCACCAAAACCATCGAAATTGACACTGATATCCGCCAACGTATCTTTAACTATAGTATCGCTAGAAGTTGCCGTATTACCCGCAATGTCCGTAACCGTAGCTTCTACTGTTAGCGTGCCTTCAGCGAAGGCTGAATAATCTTGACCAATGAGACTCCATTCGCCACCAGAAACTATCGCGGTATAATTTTCTGACTTACCATCGGCATCGGTGATGGTGATTGATACTGTCTGGCCATCTTCAACATTGGTCACCGTGCCGACCAATGCGCCATTGCTCACCTCTACTGAGTTGTAATACTCATCATCAGATGAAGAAAAATCAACGCCAATGCTGGCTAACGTATCTTTAACTATCGTATCGCTAGATGTTGCTGTGTTACCTGCGATATCTGTAACGCTAACTTCAACCGTCAACTCGCCATCTGTAAAACCTGAATAGTCTTGGTCAGTCAGAGTCCAATTACCACCGGATACCGTTGTTGAATAATCAACCGACTTGCCATTAGCATCTGTGATTGTGATAGATATAGTTTGACCGTCTTCCACATTTGCCACAGTACCAACCAACGCCCCATTTGAGACTTCAGCTTGGTTATAAAACTCATCATCAGATGCAGAGAAATCAACACCAATGTTGACTAAGGTATCTTTAATAATTGTATCGGTAGACGAAATCGTATTACCAGCTACGTCCGTAGTACTAGCGACAACCGTCAACTCACCTTCTGAAAAATCAGAGTAATCTTGGTCTTTCAGACTCCAAAAATTACCAGACACAACTGTCGTGTAGCCAACGGATAAACCATTGCTGTCCGTGATCGTGATATCAATAACTTGGCCATCTTCGACATTGAAGATCGCACCAATCAATGCACCTTTGCTAACTTCATTTTCGTTATAATAGTTATCGCCAAACCCATCGAATCTAACAAGGATTCGATCAAGCGTATCCTTAACAATGGTATCGGTAGCTGACGTAGGGTTTCCGGCAATATCGACGGTGCTTGCAACAACCGTGAGTTCGCCTTCCGCGAAATTGGAATAGTCTTGGTTTTCGAGTGTCCAGCTGTTACCAGACACGTTCGTGGAATAATCTACAGATAAGCCATCACTATCTGTAATCGTAATTAAGATAACTTGACCATCTTCCACATTGGTCACTGTGCCAACCAATGCACCATTGCTGACTTCGAATTCGTTATAAAACTCATCGCCAAAACCATCAAAATCGACATCAATTGTCGCTAGCGTATCTTTGATTGTGGAATCGTTAGCAGTGATGCTATTACCAAAATCATCGGCAATAATCGCGTCAACTTGGAGATCACCTTCAGCTAGTGAAGTAAGATCGACACCATTTACAACATAGGTTTCGTTAGTTGTGATCGCAGTGGTAGTTAATGTGTTGCCGTTAACATCGGTGATGGTAATTGCAACTGTTCGTCCATCACGAACATCCACAGCCGTACCCTTAATAGTGACACCTGGTACTTCAAACTGGTTTTCGTAACCGTCGCCGCCATCAAGTATATCTACGGTCAGTTCTGCACTAGGTAACAGCGCATCTAGATTCCCATCGTTTGAAGTGGTGTCTTCCTCTTCATATTCGGTCGGTCGAGTGTCAAAACCTGCTTCTGCAAGAGTTTCATCTAATGTAGAGCGAACATATGCAATAAAAGAGGCACTGGAGCTGGGTTGATCATTGGCAGAACTCGGTTGTTGAGGCGCACTTTCGATATTGTTGACGAGCTGAGTCACGACCTCTTCGAGTTGTTGTTCGACAGCCGCTATTTGTGGCTCAGTGATCGATTGAGTCTGATCTAAATTCTGAGACTCAATACTAACAACTTGCACACCTTCAACTTTAGGCTGTGATGCGGGCACTTGAAGCCATGTACCATCAGCAAATACCTGCCATACGACACCACCAACTTCGATATATAAAATAGGATCCATCCTAAACCTCTTCCTTACAAAAACGCTGACATTGAGGACATCCATTTGCTCAATAAAAGGCGAAAAAATCAGCGGATATTCTTTAAATAATACTAGCAAAAAACAAAACGTTAACAGTTAATTAATTTACACACATACGCCGTAATGTAAACCGAGATCCTGTGACTTACATTCCGTTATATGCAACGTCACAAAATACGTCCTATGAATGTGTCATAATCTTGAAACTCAGGCGTTATTTTTCAAGGAACATCATGACTGCAACGAACTATCTCAACCAATTAAATCAAGATTATCTTGCGACTCACAAAGCAAAAGAAGACTTCTTTTGGGATACTTACATGGGAATAAGTGATGACCACGATGGGTCAACATCTGCACAAACCCAGTGGACCGAGTTTCTTAGTTCTGCCGAGCAAATTACTGCTATCCAAAAACACATTGATGCAATCGGCGAGATTCAAGATCTTGAAGAAAGGAAGAGCACACTAACCGGATTAAATGGTTGGCTAGCGACCTTTAGATCTCACTCGATCGAATCAGAACCATCTCAGAAGTTGAAAGCCGAACTCATCAAATTTGAGGCCGAATTATTTGAGAAAAAACAAAACCATGTCATGACTTACGTAAATGAAGCGGGTGAAGAGACCGAAGGATCATTGCCGGTTCTAGGTTCAGCCGTCAGAAGTAATGGCAATGAACAGGTAAGACTTTCTGCACACCAAGCACTATTAGATTTAGAACAATGGCTATTAGCTAACGGCTTCATCGAACTTATCAAAAAGCGCAATCAGTTTGCTCAATCGCTTGGTTTCAAAACCTTTTTTGATTACTCAGTGGTTAAAACTGAGCAAATGACGACACAACAATTGTTCACGATATTGGATGACTTCGAAGCACGCACGCGCGATAACAATCTAAAAAGCCTAACTAACTTAGCTGAGAAAAAAGGCCAGAATGCACTGGAAGCGCATAACTTTATCTACTCTTTTGCTGGTGATGTTATGAATGACTTGGACCCTTATGTTCCATTCTCAAAGTCACTCAGACGCTGGATAGAGTCTTTTGGCCGTCTCAACATCGAATATTCTCAAGCAACACTGAAACTGGATCTCCTTGATCGTAAAGGTAAATACCCAAATGGGTTCTGTCATGGGCCTATTCCTTCTTTCTATGATCAAGGTGCTTGGGTTGCTGCTAAAGTAAACTTCACTAGCAATGCCAAACCCGATCAAATTGGCAGTGGTTATGATGGTATTAATACGCTGTTTCACGAAGGTGGACACGCCGCACACTTTGCCAATGTGAAAATGAATGCGCCTTGTTTCTCTCAGGAATTTGCACCAACCTCGATGGCTTATGCCGAAACCCAATCGATGTTCTGCGACAGTCTGCTGACAGATGCCGATTGGCTAAAACAGTATGCGCTGAATTCAGAAGGCCAACCTATACCAGATGAATTGATTAAAGCTATCATTGATAACAAACAACCATTCAAAGCCTATGAAGAACGCAGCATTCTTGTGGTTCCTTACTTTGAACGAGCGCTATACGAATTGGCGGATGAAGATCTGACACCTGAAAAAATCACGGAGCTCGCACGTCATAGTGAGAAAACGATTCTTGGATTATCTTGCAGTCCACGCCCATTAATGGCGATTCCACATTTGCTGTCCGATGAAGCTTCTTGTGCTTACCAAGGCTATCTATTGGCTCATATGGCGGTTTACCAAACTCGTGCCTATTTCACTGACAAGTTTGGTTATTTAACCGATAACCCAGAAATCGGCCCTTTGTTGGCTAAGCACTACTGGTACAAGGGAAATAGCGTGAATCATAATGGGACAATCGAAAGCCTGACAGGAGAAGGTTTTAACGCCAAATACCTCGCCGACGAGTGCAACTTATCGCCAGAGCAAGCTTGGGCGATTGAAGAGCAAAAAATAAAGCAGCTGTCGACAAGAGAACGTGCACCAATTGCTGATTTGAATGCTAAGATTTCGATCGTTGATGGGGCAGCCGAGCTAGCGAATAATAATAGCTCAAACCATCAGATGTGTGATGAGTTTGAGCAATTCATCGTTGGGCAATACGGTCGATAGCAGGTGCTAAGCACCTTTAACCTAGGTTGAACCAAAAGACCAAACGAAAAAAGGACGATCAATGAGCGTCCTTTTTTGCTTTGTACCCGAGTCTACATCGTGGCACATACAGGTTGAATGTCATTCTCGAAATCAATATCGACAGAATCAACACTGCGTAAAGACTTTCTGTGAATACCAAATACTTGTCCCGTCAAAACAATATAAAACTTTTCTGTTTTGAGTAAATGCCAAGCTTCATCAAGAGTTTCGGCATAAACCTTATTCTTGAGATCTTGTGGGCGAGTACCTGCAACTCTTCCATGTTTACGTGCTAACTCGAAGAATCCATTTCGATTAGGCTTACACGTAAATAGGGTATCATTTCCATAAATAATACCCTTAGCCGTAATGCTCTTAACCATTACATTTCTCCAAATAATAATTCCACTCGTGGTATTGAGTGGCATACCACATGTCGATTTGTGGATGCTTAAACTGCATAAAGAAGAGAATACGGTATAACGACCAGGCAAGCGATTACACCATAGTGTTCAGTTTCAGTATTTGAAATCTTAGAAGTAGTAGTAAGCGGCTGCGAATACGTGTGTCTCTTCATCGTATTGCGCGCTAGCCTCGCCAACACGGTAACCGTCTAAATCTTGCTTGATATCGATACCCATGTCAGCGTTATCAGCGATACGGTACATTGCCGCAATATTGATGTAAGAAGAATCTACGTCAGATTGACCATCTAATTCATTACTGTTAAATGCGTAACCCGCTGCAATTGTTAGATCGGCAGAAACCGCGTAACCACCTGAAACGTAGTAACCAGTGTCTTTCTTAGAGTCACTTTCATCAATCCAAGAGTTCATACCTAGCGTAAGGTCGCCAACTTTTACATTACCTGACACCGTATATACTTCGTAATCAGCATCGTTATCACGCGATTCATAACCAGCGTAAATATTGAACACTTCTTGCTCTAAACCGATGTAACCGTTAATACCTTTGTCAGCATCGTTATGATCATCGTCAGTTTCAAAGTAAGAAACGCCGTAAGCAAAGCCATTGGTTGCACCTTGGAACTTGATAACGTTGAACGCATCAGAAGCGTCGCCAGCAGAAGCCCCAAACTCGTATGTTGTATCACCAGCGCCATCTACTTTGTCTAATGCAGTATCGTTTTCCCAACCGAATGAAGCGATACCGAAACCAGTATCAAAACCAAGCCACGCTTTATCTACGTCAGTTGCTGGACCTGTATCGATACCGTTTGTCCAACCCGCCGTTGCTGCGTCATTTGCAGAAACGTTGTTGTCTGTCGTGTAATTCACCATTAAGTCAGTTTCGAAGTAACCGACAACACGGTTGTTGCGGTAGTTTACTGCAAGCGTAAGGCCTGTCGCCCAGTCATCATAAAACGCTTTAGAGCCCGTGTCGTAGTAACCACCAACACCAAAAGAGCCTGATACTGAGAATTGATCTTTATGCATTGAATCAAATGCAAACATATCTTCGTTCTGGCTGTTTTGGCTGCTTGTGTTTACAGCGAAAGCTGAGCTTGAAATACTCGCAATCGCAAGTGCTACTAATGTCTTTTTCATGATAACCACTACCTGTATATATTGATTCGGCCTTGTTAGTCCGGCCTTTTGGAGTGGCGCTATTGTTCAAAAAATTATGTTATTGATATACCGTAAATTTACTGAAATTTTATAGCTTTGGTGAATTTCATGAAATAAGAATATATTAATGTGTCGTTTATATAGAAAAACGCAATCCGAGTGTAAAGCCGATGTCCGTGCTGTTATCCATGTTACGGATGTTTTCGACTATCAAGGTTTCAACCGCGAGTCGATACAAACGATATCGATACCCAACGACCACTTCGTTAGAGGTTTCTGAAAAATCAGGATCATTACTCGCCCAACCTTGATAGTTGAGAGACTCTATAACCAAACTGTGTTGTTGGTTAAGCCGGTATTCATACCCTATCGCCCAACTTGTACTTAGGTTTTCAGGGCTTAGGTTTTCATCTCTCACAGAAGAGCCATCGCTGTTTCGATGTACGAGCCCGAGGGTGGAGAATATGCTATGCCTTGGCGTGATGTAGCTGTAGTTGAGTTGAATACCTTGCTCGAAGCTTGTTCTCGCAAACAGCCCATTTTTTACATTGTTATAAAACAGCGAACC
This sequence comes from Vibrio sp. R78045, assembly GCF_042466085.1. Classification (NCBI taxonomy): domain Bacteria; kingdom Pseudomonadati; phylum Pseudomonadota; class Gammaproteobacteria; order Vibrionales; family Vibrionaceae; genus Vibrio; species Vibrio sp. R78045. Next base: position 1,461,781 of record NZ_JAXHBS010000013.1, on the reverse strand, counting down.
ACCAGCCGAGAGCGACATTGGCCCTCTAGAATACAGCAGTAGTTCATTGTAAAAAGTCAGCGCATTAGTTAAATCATCACTTTCAAAGTCAGACACATGAACACCCGCATTGTTAAAATCCATGGTGGATTGATTCTGATAATAATCGAGTGAATAAGTACCCGTATGAGCCCATATACTCGCCTGAGTATAAGAGGACTTGAATTCAATAGTGCCTGCTCTGTTAGGTTGAGCCGAACGAAGCTGAGTTGAAAGCACATTTGAATGTATTGGAGATTGTGCATAAACAAACAGAGGAGACGCTAGTGCTGTACGAAAAGTTAGCATCAACAATGATAAGGTCAGTAGTGTTCTTAAAATAATTACAGGGTTATACGGCAGAATTAAAATTCCTGAGCCTATAAAAAACACCGTTCAATTGCTGCAGTAAAAGTACGGCTTTTCGCCATGCCTCATATAATAAAGCGTTATAAAAAAAGAGAACTTAGAACACCTTCGCGATCTTGTAATGTTAACTTGCGCTGTCGTGCTTTAGCGAATATCTTCAGCGCGTGAATGAGTAGCCGAACGATTGATAAGGAAAAAATGTGAGCGCTTCTAACTATAGCTTTGAACAATTATTAATGAAGCAATCTGCAACTTTGATCAATAGTGACCCAAACAACTTTCAAACAACTTGGTCGCAAGCGAGCTTTGACGTACTTGATTGGTTTGGTATTGATCGTCTTACACTTTATCCAAATTCAATGGTCTTATTAGAAGATGGCAAAACGTGCTCAGTCTCCAAAAAACACATTCCTCCAGTTAACAAGAAGAACCTCATTGGTGGTAATTATCTTGATTACTTAAAGCTTTTGAAGACTAACGAGACCTATCTAACCTTCTCAAAAGATGAGCTCATAAACAGCAATAACTATGTATTAAAGCAGTTGTACAAAGAAGGGGGACGTTGGCACTGTATCATACCACTACAGCTATTTAATCAACGTTGGGGAGCATTGTCTTTTACTAATTTTCACGATGCCGACACCAATTTCGACTTAGAAGACATCAAACGCTTAAAGTTAGTCTGTGAAGTTTGGCTTTGTTACTGGCAACATTCCACACTAGCTAGAACGCTAAAACAGAATGAGAACCGACTAGAAGACGACAGTGATAAGCTACTATTACTGACAAAAAAGCAGACCAAAGTTTTAGCGCTGATTGCTCAAGGGTTTAGCGCAAAAGATTGCGCAGAGCAACTTCACTTAAGTTCAAGAACCATAGAATCTCATAAGTATAGAATGCTTGGACTGCTCAATTTAAATAACCATAACGAGCTCATTCAATTCGCCTTACGTAATGGCCTAGGTCTTACAGAAAACATACACACGACACGTTAAAATAAGGCACTAGATATGTCTTAAGCTCGATACCGCCTGTTACTCGTTACCTTCACTCAGAGCAAATTTGATCTCATCAGAAGAGAAACCTTTTCGACTCAACATTGCATAAGCTTTAGAGCGTTCTTTATGGTCATTAAGATCATAGGATTTTTTCTGTAACTGCTCTAAACAAGAAGAGTAGAAATCCAGTTGCTCTTCATTAATCAATCGGTCGATTAACGATGGCAGTTCACTGGTATCGATTTGTCTTTGTCTCAACTCTTGCTGGATAGCAGTCAAGCCTTTACCCTTACGAGCATACTTAAGCACTTCTTTCTCTAAGTCAGCCTTCTCTGCTTTAATTTGCATGTTACTCATAAGTTCATGGGCTTGCGGGTGCTGATCAATCGCCACTTTAACTTGTTGATAGCTAAAGCCGCGCTTTTGCAGTGTCGCCACAAGCTTTTCACGGCTCATGGTAAAGCTTGTGTAATAGTGGTTAATTCGATCTATTAAGATGTTTTGTTCATCAATTGATTTCTCAAAGGACACCTTATGGATGGCATCAGAAATCACAGAGTCCTTTAGGCCCTTCTTCTTCAATTTTTCAACAATATATCGAGAGCCAAATTCACCAGAAAAAGCTTGCTCCACAAATTGTTCTGCAAACACTTGGTCAGACTTGAGATACCCAAAGCCTTTCAAGGTGCCCAAAGTTTCATCGATCCATTCTTGATTGTCGGTTTTCACTTTGAGCTTTGCAATCAGCTCGCTTTCTGTCATATCTCTCTGAGTTAAATGCCACATCGCAGAGTTCATAACACTTTCGATTCGTATCGCTTTTCTTACCGTTGTATTTCTAGTATTCGTTTTTTGCTGTAAATCATCCATTCGGTTTCAACTGTCCAAACTAAGCCTACCCCATCATAACTTAATTCTCAGGCGGGTGAAGCTAGATACAGAAATGCCGCTCAAGATAAGCGGAAACTCAGTAACAATAGTACCCAATAAAAATGGACGCTATTCAGCGTCCATTTGATATAGCATTAAGAATACGGCCTCCAAACCACTCTTTGGCTCTTCCGGCTAATTCTCTTCGTGATTGTAAATATGTACATCGCGTTGTGGGAATGGAATCGTGATGCCTTCTTCATCAAAGCGTTTCTTCACAGTTTCCGTCACATCCCAATATACATCCCAGTAATCCTCAGTCTTAACCCAAGGTCTCACTACAAAATCAACCGAAGACGTATTCAAGGTGTGAAGCTTGATCATGTGTTCTGGTGTTTTAAGCACTAAAGGATGCGCAAGAATGATGTCATTTAACACACCTTTTGCTTTATCGATATCATCGGAATAACCAATACCAAAAACCATGTCAACACGTCTAACACGCTCTGCAGTAATGTTATTGATCACATCACCCCAGATCTTATTGTTAGGGATCACCAAGCGTTGGTTATCGATAGTTTGAATCGTGGTTGACACTAAACTCATGTCCTTTACCGTTCCTTGCACGCCAGCCACTTTAACCATGTCACCAACATCGTAAGGACGATAGATTAAGATCATCAAACCTGATGCAAAGTTAGACAAAGTATCTTGTAACGCAAAACCAATGATGACACCCGCAACACCAAAACCAGTAAGTAATGGTGCAAGCTCTATTCCTATCTGAGATAGGGCAATAAGCAAACCAATAAACACAACAGCTTTAGAGGCGATGGATACAAAAAATTCTTGCATCAATACGCTGAAATCCATTTTTGAATGCGAAACACTCTTACGGACCGTCTTACGAGCAACATTGGCAACAAGCCGAGTTACGTACAAAATACCCAAGAACAGTGCAAGCTTGACGACAAAAGAAGGAGTATTTTCAAATGCCCATGAACTAAACGAACGCAACCAGCTATCCAATAGATCTAATGCGACATCAACATCCAGTACGTCAGCATTAATGTCCCCTGTCGTCGCCAATAGGATGCGCTTGTAAGACGTCACATCCACACCAAATGGCGCCATCATAGAGATGTTTTTCTCTAAACTGGCGACCATGACACTGGTTCGTTCGCTAAAGCGTACTAGTTCAGTTTTGATCGTCGCTTTTTCTTCTTCACTAACAAAAGACAAGCGGCGTTCTAGATCTTGACGCTGAGTGTCTGTGTAAAGAATCGCATTAGTGAGATATTGAGAACGAGAAATCAATGCCGCTTTTAACTGGCTTTCCGCGGCCGTTACATCGACGCCTCTTTCTTTCGACCAACTTAAAGTTTTAGAGAGTTGTTGATAGTAGACATCCATCATCCCAATTCGTTTTTGAATCAGCAGCTCAAGACGCTTTTTAGCATCCCCTTCAGCCGAACGATTCTCTTTACTCATCGAGACAATCTTAACTTCGTTCAATGACAGTAAATGTTGTAAAAGTTCAACCTGCTGAGCAAGAACGGTATCTAACCCTTCCTCTTTATCGGAGGATAACTGGGAAAAAATCTCCTCACGAAGTGCTTGGTTCTTTCGTCTTAATATATCTTCTAGAAACGGCTTCTCAGCATCATGCGCGGTTTCTAATGTTGTTAGATCCAGCATTAGCTGATCTTGTGCTTCTGCAATTTTATCAACGCCTTGTGCAAAACTTCCAAATGCGACAAGCGTCAACATCAACAATAGACAACGCCAAACCTTCATCATATTAATTCCTATTAATGTCTAAATTGACCTTATAAATAGTAGTAAAAAGAAGATGGATAACAAGCATTTAAACGTATGTTGTGCTAAAAATTAGCAAAAAATAAACCCGCATCTAATATTTGACAGTTCCAATCCATCTTTATGACCTGTAGAGTACGCATCCAACAAAGAACAACGACCAATATCTTCACTCAGGCGCAGCACTAAAACGCCTCTAAATACGATATTGGCTCACAGTAAGAGAGCATAAAAATGAACAACGAACTTGATATTATTGAGTCTCTAGAAGAGCTAGAACAATTCCTAATTTCAGTTGAAGCTGGCGGTCTCGGCCTAGAAGGTGTTGAAGGCGTGGGCATGGCAACCAATAACGCTGATGGTCGCCACTTCGTTGCCGTATTCAACAGCAGCCATAAAGTTCTGCTTGCTCGTTGGATCACCAAAGAAGTTTTTGACAATGGCAAAGAGTTAGTTCGTAACGGCCCACGTCGCAATCACTAAGACACTCTCGTAATGCTTCGTAGTTCAAAGCATTAGATGACAAAGCCGAATAAAGTAAGTCCAACTTAATTCCTAACGAATGGTTGGACTTTTTTGTGCCAGCTATTAGCGGCTTGCTCACGCTACTCCCCGGCAACCCTCCTTTGCTGAAAAAATCAGCGAAAAGGGAAAAAGAGAAGATTATTGTGAACTTAAGTCAGACCTCGATGCCTGAGTTGTTAGAGCTGACGTTTATGCAGCCCTTTACTTTGACAATTTTATAACTTGTGGCACGTATAAAAGTTATCTAAGCTAGCAGCAACTCGACTAGCTCGCTAACTATGTCAATTACTGGCTATTTCAATTACTGATTTGATTACTGATTTGATTACTGACTGATTTGCAAAGCACACCACTACGTTTTTTATCCCAACAGAACCGCCGGCAACAGCATTCACTCTGGGCGCTCCTCCTTACTGGACTAGTTATCGTAACCTGTCTGGCGAGTACGCTGTCTTCAAAAAAAGTAATGCTACCTTCATCGGCTGGTGATCAATCAATCCTAATTAGCACAAAAACACAGGCCCTCACGGAAACTAAGATTCTGGGAGAAAAGCCGGCTCACGCAGAAACCAACGCCTCTAAAACTCAAGTTACATTTTCAGACAACATGGTAACGCTATACGCCAATTTTTTTGGTGCTGAAGCGTCTAAAACACTGACAACACCAAATTCAAGTTCCTGCAGTCTAAGTTCAAAAATGCTAACTTTCGCCACTCCTAAAACGGGCTGGCTGACCCCTTTTATCCTACTTCTCGCTGTCGCATTCAACTTGCCACCTCACATCTCTAGATTATCCAGAGACAACCATCGCTCTTCTCGACCTACAAAACTTCGGTTACATCTAAAGCACTGTATATTTAGAGAATAAATAACCGGGCTATTCCACCCTTTTATTTATTTTTTGGAGATACATTTGTGTACAACACACTACTAACTAAGTTTGTCGATTCGTTGGCACTCTGCATGCGTGCATGCACGAAAACTATCGTCGTTGCCATTTTGGCTATGGCGTCATTTACTGCTTTAGCGGAAACTACGGGCTGGATAAGTGCGCCAGAGCATCCACCTGTAAAAATACGAATGATGTCGACGGGTGAACAGTCAGATAACGGTTCAACAGTTCAGACGATATTGGATGTTGAGCTAGACGGCGACTGGAAAACCTATTGGCGTAGCCCCGGTGAAGGCGGAATCCCACCAAGCTGGGACTGGTCTGATTCAACGAATATAGAGTCTGTAAACTGGCACTGGCCTATTCCTAAGTACTACGAGCAGCTCGGTGTGATGACGTTAGGTTACAAAAAACACGTCAGCTTTCCGGTTACCTTAACGCTAAAAGACAACACGCAACCTGCGGTATTCAGAGCCTCTCTCTCGTTTCCATCTTGTACGAATATCTGTGTTTTGACTGACTATGACATCGAACTCCCTATCGACACGCAAACATTGCAGCTCGATGAGGAAGCAATGTTCCTCTTCAATCAAGGCATGAGCCAATCTCCAAGAGAAGCGAATCGCACCTCAGTTAACGGACTGTTCTGGGACAAGAGTAAGCAACAACTGGTGACCCAGTTAACGAGTAAAAAAGGTTGGGATAAGCCCCAGGTGCTGATCGACGGCCAAGAAGTAATCGATGACTTCTTCGCTCAACCAGCGATCTATATTACAGGTAATACGTTGACCGCTGTCTACGATGTTAGCAACTGGCTTGGAGAGGTCGACTTAACCAGTCGCAGGGTGAGCATCACCGTTTCTGACACCAACTTAGCGGAAGAGATGATTGCACCGGTTGGATCTACCCCAATCACTTACCAAGAGAGCAATAATGGCTTAGGGGTAATGCTTGGATTTGCCCTAATTGGTGGTTTGATACTCAATATTATGCCGTGTGTACTGCCAGTATTAGGAATGAAATTAAACAGCATCATTCACAACCAAGGCGCATCAAATCGTCATATCCGAATCTCATTCTTAGCCTCGGCTATGGGGGTGATTACCTCGTTTGCATTGTTGGCCTTTGGCATGACCGTTCTAAAAATGGGTGGCAACGCGATTGGTTGGGGAATCCAATTCCAAAACGTCTGGTTCATTGCATTCATGCTGATCATCACTTTGCTGTTCTCGGTTAACTTACTTGGGTTAGTCGAATTCAGACTACCATCGGGTTTAAACACTTGGATAGCAACCAAAGGCGATGACTCACATTCAGGCCACTTTGTTCAAGGCATGTTTGCGACGTTGTTAGCAACACCATGTAGCGCACCATTCTTAGGTACGGCTGTGGCTTATGCACTAGGTGCGAGCTATCAAGAACTGTGGGCGATCTTCATTGCTTTAGGCATAGGCATGAGTGCGCCTTGGTTAATCTTCGCAACTTTCCCTAATTTGACTAAGCTACTACCAAAACCTGGAGCGTGGATGTTCAAGGTCAAACTGATCTTTGGTTTGATGATGTTTGCCACCAGCTTATGGTTAGCCAGCTTGATGACGCCGTTTATTGGCAAGTTTTCAACAATATTAATGTCACTGTCCATCGTGATTTCAGTATTGATTTGGATTGGCCGTAAGTTAGGTCGCAAGGTCCTTATCCCTATAGTGGCTACCACTACTCTTGTGTTTGGTGCGGCTTTAATCATAGGCAGTGTCACCGCTGATAATTGGGCAACGCCAATTGTTGATGACCTTGCTTGGCAGAAGCTTGATTCGAAACAAATCCCTCAGCTCGTTGAGCAAGGCAAAACGGTATTTGTTGATGTAACAGCAGAATGGTGTATCACCTGTAAAGCCAACAAGATCGGCGTCATTCTTCAAAATCCTGTCTACAACCACCTACAACAAGAAGACATTGTCTTGATGAAAGGCGACTGGACAACACCTAGTGAGAGTGTCACTCAATATCTACAAAGTAATGGGCGATTTGGTGTGCCATTTAATATCGTCTACGGGCCAAGCTATAAAAGCGGTATCCCATTACCTATCATTCTAGACAGCGATACTGTCGTTCAAACTCTCGATGCTGCGAGGTAAGTAATGAAGACTCCCAACAATGAAGAGAAATCTCGCACGACTGAAAACTACGCTGTAAAGGGTAAAGCCAAGAAGTCTAGTAGCCTTAAGAAGTGGGGAAAGGAACTGGTTTCAATGATACTGATCGTTGGCGTAGTTTCATTTGCGATGGATTTTTATCATAGCAGAAGTATGCCTCAGGGCAACGCCGTTCCAATCGTGGGGAAATCGCTCCAAGGCGAAGATATTGACGTTATCGAACTAAGCAAAAATGGTAAACCCGTGATTGTCTACTTTTGGGCAACATGGTGTGGTGCCTGCAAATTTGTGAGTCCAACCGTCAACAGTTTCAGCGACACCCATCAAATAGTGTCAGTCGCCTTGTCATCTGGGCAAGACGAACGTGTTCAGCGGTTTTTAGATGCCAAAGAATATCAATTTCCGACCATCAACGATGTCTCAGGTTCGATCAGTAGAGATTGGAGAATCAATGTCACTCCAAGCATTGTCATCATCAAAGATGGAAAAATAAGCAGTATCGCAACAGGTGTTACTTCCCCTATTGGGCTTTGGCTAAGAGCCTACTTTTCCTAATAAAAAAGGTAAAAGTTAACCCACTTATAACTAGAATTAAATCGCTATAGGCACAAACGAACCTCTAGCGGTCACCAAAATTAGAGAATTGAAATGAAAAAGCACATTATAAGCACGTTGATTATTGGCTCACTGATGAGCGCCAGCGCTTTTGCCGAATTAAATAAAGAACAAACTCAACAACTTGAAGAAATTAACCAATTTCTAAAAGACAACCCTGCGACCATTTCAGGCCTACATACCAGCCTACAACGATATGTTGCAGGCCAAGAGCAAGCTAAAAAAGCCCAGGAAACCAGTCATGACTGGCTATACAACAATGACGCTCACCCAGTATCAGGTAATCCAAAAGGCAAATCGATTATCATTAACTTTACAGACTATAACTGTCCATATTGCAAACGCTTAGAAAAAGGCCTATCTCAACTCACAGCTGAAAATAGTGATATTAAGATCATCAATGTGTTCCTGTCTTTTAAGCAGCAACAAGTTAATGGTCTCGACACAAATGCAGCTCTGTATTCGATGAAAGTATGGAAAGAACAACCGGAGAAATTCCAAGAGGTCAGTCGGTTACTTATGGCCAAAAGCGGTAGTCACACTAAGAACTCACTACAAGCAGTCGCTAAAAGAACAGGAACTGAAGACCAATTAAACACAACTGCTGAACAGAACCAAACGCTAATGACAAACCACCAAACTTTTAGCGCTCTTGGTTTAACAGGGACACCGACTTTAATGATAGATGGGCAAGTATTACCGGGTTATGTGCCTTACGACCGACTTAAAGATATTGTAGATGACGCTTTTTAATCGAGCCTAATAGAGACAAAGACTCAAAAGAGAAGTAAATAAAAAGCCGACTAGCGTAACTCGCAGTCGGCTTTTTGATGAGCTTAAGATAATGTTTTCAGTATTATATTTGAAACAGAAAAGCAGTCGAAGTGTCACTATCTTGCAATGGGTTCTTAATCTAGCCTCGCTACCCTAAAAGTAGTTCTGTCGAAGAGTCAAAGACGTGTTAACTCTAGACAACTGTCCTTTGACCGAGCCTCGCTCGGTCTTTTTTTGCGTGTTTAAATAGCGACACATCGCGTTAACACGGAAACATCCAATAGATATAATCCTAACTTAACAAGCGACAAACAAGCGCACCCGGCTCCCTTAACGCATCGACATTATAGCTGAGTACACGGCCAGAAGATGGCGCGCGATAACGACGACATTCATTGCCGAAAGCATCATACTGGATGGCCAACAAATCATCTTGTTCTACGCTCTGTAGAAGTTCAACCTGTGGCAATACGAAGCCACCAATATCAGCGCGGATAGAAACCACGTCATTACCCTCTACCCAATCTATGCTCGGCAATTGTATTTTGTCTGGGTTATGTCGGTCTATCTCGAACATTTCATAATAAGACAGCATGTTAAAAACACCGCCTACTGCTCGTTGAATCATGTCAGGTTGAGTAAATTTCCCCATACCCACTTCCACCGTGACACTCGGAATTCCACTTCGATTCCAAACCGTTTCTAAAATACCGGGGTCGCCAGGGTCATTCAGAACGCAATCGGGTTGCATCAGTCTCGCCATCTCCAAACATTGTTCGACTCGGTAATCAGCAAACACATAAAGCGGGTAGACTGCACCACGAGTTTGAGTATGGAGGTCGACGGCGAAGGTAGCATTATGCTTAAGCAAACGCTCCCACAAAGACGCAACAAAGCGCTCCGCAGCTAGGCCATTCGCATCCCCCGGAAAGAGCCGATTGAGGTTGGCCGGGCAAGAACCTGGATCCGAAGATATAAAATCACGGCTATGGTTCAGCAAACCAGACAAATTCACAGTAGGCACAATCGTTACCGTACCTTTGAGAGTTTTACCTACTAAGTCTCTGATAATTTGCTGAGCAGCCAACACACCATTTAGCTCATCACCGTGAATACCAGCAGTAATCATCAGCTTAGGGCCTTCTTGACTGCCTTTAAAAACAGAAACAGGCATATTCTTAGGTTGCCCTAACCCATCACTGGTTACTTGAAACCAAAACTGATGCTCTCCAGCGGGTAAGTCTTCAACATTCAAGGATCCAATAACCTGCCTACCTTGTAAAACATCGCCTAAGTACTCTGTTTTCATCCAACGTCTCCATCTTGTTGAGCAAAACTATTCTTTCTAAGTTGTTGCATCATAGAGGATATATTAACCAGCACAAACAGTTAATCGGATGAGCAAACCCGAATCTGAGCGTAAAAATCACTCATCCTGTCACCACTGATCCAAAAACGTCTTTTCGAAAGTCAGCACTCAAACCCACATGATTGACCGTACCATTCACAAACCGTTTAGGTATTGGAAATAAAAGTGCAATAAAATCAAAACGTAAAAAGTTCCCCATTCACGAAAATGTAATTTTATAGAAATGAAAGCGTAATTTAGCTGCTCTAAATTAGCTTCATATCGAAACGGAGAGCACATTGCTCACGGATTTTAAAATACAAGGTAAGTGATTATGAATAAGGCAGTTTTAGCTTCTGCAGTCGTAGCGGCACTAGTTTCAGGTTCGTCTCTAGCAGCAACAGTTTACAGCTCTGATGGTACTGAACTTAAAATTGGCGGTCGCGCAGAATTCCGTGGTGATTTCATTGGTTCAGGCGGTGAAGAAATCGAAGGTACAATGGAAAATAAAAGCCGTTTTCGTTTGAACGTTGGCGGTACTACAGAAATCAATAGTGACCTCTCAGGTTTTGGTTTCTACGAAGCAGAACAAAGCGTGAAATCTTCAGCTGATAACGATAAGACAGATAACTTCAAACAACGTTATATGTACGCAGGCCTAGAAGGTAATTTTGGTGCTGTTTCGGTAGGCCGTCAAGATACAGCTGCTGCTCAAATTTCGGAAATGTCAGATGTTACTATCTACTCTGGTGACCAAAAAGCATTCATCAACGCTGGCGACGAACAGATAAACAACACGTTTGTATACGCTTACGACGCTGACGCGCTTTCTTTGAAAGCAAGTTTTATCGCAGGTGAAGATAAAGACACTGACGGTTACGGCATCTCTGGTATTTACACACTACCAATGGGTTTAGGCTTTGGTCTTGGCTACTCAGGTAATGACAACGGTACTGGTAATGGTTCGGCAACGGCTGTAATCGCTGGTATTAATTACAAAATGGATGCTTTATACCTAGGTGCGACATATACAATGGGCGACCTAGACGACAAATCAAAAACTGAGTTCTCAGGTGTGGAAGTTGCTGTTAAGTACAAGCTAACAGACCAATTTGAACTGGCGGGTTTGTACCAAAAACAAGAAGAAGACGCGACACAGAACTTAACTGTAGACACAGCTGACTTCTTTGAACTAACGGGGACTTATAAATTCAACAAATCTATCCGTACATACGTTGCTTACCAACTAAACAACCTAGACGATGTGAAGGTTTCAGGCCTAGAAACACAAAGCGAAGATTCTCTGCGCCTAGGTCTACGTTACGACTTCTAACCTAAATCGACTTTAGATTGAAAGTAAAAAGGTTGGGCAATCGCTCAACCTTTTTTCATATTCAAATATTCTGACGAACTTCATCAATGCTTTTTCTGGTTAAGTGGTGCTAAATCCGTATCATACGCAGACCACATCAAAGAATTAGAAGCATCATGTCACAACATCATCCGATCCAAGGCGCTAGCTGGATGCTAACCGCAGGCTTAGCCTTTGCCGTTATTAATAGCTTAACCCAGGTCGCCAGTATTCATTTCGGACTTACTTCTACCACCGTCGCCGTTATCCAATATGCCATTGCATTGTGCGCTATTCTCCCATACCTAAAAACACTGGGGATTCGCCGTGCACTCAGAACCGACAATCTAAAAATGCACGTATTCCGTGTTTTCTTATCAGTTATTGGTATCCAACTCTGGATCTGGGCACTTGCTTACCCTGTACCCATTTGGCAAGGCATAGCCCTGCTCATGACCTCACCACTGTTTGCAACTATAGGTTCTGGCCTTTTCCTGAAAGAAAAAGTGGGGGCAGCTCGTTGGGGGGCAACTTTAGCCGGTTTCGTTGGTGCGATGGTCATCCTTGAACCATGGGGCGAAGACTTTAGTTGGGCAACACTATTACCCGTTGGCGCCGCTTTTTTCTGGGCTTGCTACTCTCTGATGGTGAAGAAACTTTCGTCACAAGATAGTCCTTCAACCATGGTGGTTTACCTGCTTCTCTTGATTACACCCTTTAACCTTCTTCTTGCTGTGCCTGATTGGCAAACTCCAAGCGGAGGCACTATCTGGGGAATATTAATTATCATTGGCATAATGACTGCGCTTGCACAATGGGCAATCGTGAAAGCTTACTCCGTGGCCGATGCCTCTTTTGTTCAACCATTTGACCACGCTAAGCTTCCACTCAATGTATTAGCAGGTTGGATCGTGTTTAGTTGGGTTCCACCTGGTCGTTTATGGCTAGGAGCCGCTATTATTATTGCATCAGTCGCGTTTATTACCCATTGGGAAACAAAAAAGCCGGCGAAAATAAAGTAAATTTAGGACCAATGAAATAAATAGTTCTGCTGTCCGTTCTATATTGATAAGAGAATTTAAACGAGGTCGTAGCCATGAAGAAACCAGTCAAGATCACACTATACCGTTGGGCAGGCAGCTGGGGTCCATTTAAAATAAACATCCCATGTGGAGAATGTACCCTCACCAAAGACATTCTGAAGGATACTTTTGAGAATGAGTTAGCAGGCGTTGATGTAGAGCTGGAAGTGAAAGATTGGTTATCTCACTGGTGGGAACCTTTAAAACTGGGTTCTTGGCATGCTCCAATCCTAGTTGTAGAAGGTAAAGTTGTTAGTCAAGGTGAAGCACTTAACCGCGGCGTGTTAGTTCAGTCGGTCATTAAAGAGTGGACTAAGCGAGACAGCTTGAAAGGCAACATTGTTTACGGCAAAGCGACCTGTCCATTCTGCGTCAAAGCAAAAAAAATGCTTGATGAAGCCGGCGTCGAATACACATACCACGATGTTGTAAAAGATAGCGCAGCCTTATATCGAATGATCCCTGAAGTGAAAGCGCACATTGGTGAGAAAACACCCGTCACCGTACCTCAAATCTGGCTTGATGGAAAATACATCGGCGGTGCCGACAACTTGGAAGCATGGATGAAAGAAAATGGTTTAGACACCATTCCTAACAACGTTGTCGACTTATCCAGCCAATCGGTTAACGAATAAGATGATTAACATATAAGTTTTTTGTGTCCATCCACAAAAAAGCTCGGCGATGACATTCATCCATCGCTAAAACGAAAAAGGCCTTAAACTTCATCGAGTTTAAGGCCTTTTAAAATTCCGTTTCTGAAAATGCTTATTTAGCCATTTTCTTCATCATTCGCTTAAAGAATGATGGCTTCTTTGGCTTTGATGTACCATACAATGCTTCATGCATCATGTTTTTTGCTGCCATTTGGCCAAGGTATGCGTGGCCCAATTCGTAATTCATGCTTATCTCCGCACATCATCTACTTTTCTTGTGTGCGGATTCTACACGTAAAACCCCCAAAAACAAGATCCAAATCACACTTTAATGCAAAATTACTAATGACATTGCAACCAACAGGTTCCCACCGCAGCTTTCATCAACATCATCAATTTTATACTAACGAGTTAATACAATTCATACTAAACCTAGCGCATTAAGTCTATTGAAGTTAAAGAGGTGGATTCGAAATTTATAAAAAAAGCAGCTCATTTGAGCTGCTTTTAAAATATTTCACTTAGAAACCCTAGCTACGCTTTGGCTGTCTGTAAGTTTTTCCAGCAATTTGGTACGTATCTTTTTGTTTCAATTCAAACATAGTTTCAAAGAACCAAGCTGCAAATTTAATTAAGTCATCGCCTTCATTCATGACATGTTCGATATACTCTTGCTCTTCGCCTAGTTCATTTTCTTGAAGCGTCACGTGGTAAATACGCTTTTCGCCTTCAACTTCAGCTAGCGAAAATTGACCAGTTAGTGATGCAGCAGCCTCAGCGACTTCTGTATCCTCATTGGATTTCAATAGCTCAAGTGCTTGAGGCAGGCTATCTAGTGCGCAGATAGCTTTTACCAATACTTCAAATTCATTTTGCTGCATGTTGTTTTACCTATTAAATGGACCGGAGCATTGTAGGAAACCAGCAGCACAAATACAACGCCTAACGATATTACGTTAGAGCATAGTAAGCTAAGTGCTTAACTGTACTCCACTTCAGTCACATCGAGTTTCTTATTCAATCTCGTTGAAGACCAAAGAACCCAACCCATCCCTACACCAATGACCAGGTAAAACACACCAAGTTGCAGGTGAGTTGTCACCCACCTTTCGACCAAGTACCCACCGAATAAGCCAGCCAAGCACATTTGAATAGAGCCCGATAAAGCCGACACGGCACCAGCTTGCTTCTTGTGGGGTTCCAACAACATGCTAATCGATAGAGGAAAAGAGATCCCCTGAGCTATCGCTAACCAAGTAAAAGCCCACACGAGGTTAAAAATGGTTAGCTCGTGCGTAAGCAGCCAACCTCCAGAAGCCAAAATAATCAAAATCGCAAGGCTCATCAATTGCGGCGTACTGAACCTACGATTGAGCAAATTTAACGTAACACTACCAATCAACAATCCAGCCGAGGGGACGATCATCAAAGAGCCATATTCAGCAGCCGTCAATCCCAATTGTTCTTGCATTAAAAATGGGAATAACGAAAGCGACACCAAACTCGCCAGATAACTCATCCAGTTGTAACTCGCACTACTGATTACTTGTCGATTGGTCAGAAAACGTCCATAGTTCTTAATAACTTGAGTCGCATCAAAACGACTTTTTCCATAAGGAAGAGTCTCGGGTAACACAAAGTAGCCCAAGATAAATATGGCTAACAAATACAGTAAAACGAATAGGAATACCGCCTGCCAACCTAGATGAAATGAAATCCAACCACCAAATACTGGCGCAATAATTGGCATGATAGACGCGGTCATTGAAATGTAAGATAAAGCTTTGGTTAACTGAGGGCCATCATAACTGTCTCTAAGAACACTACGCCCTAATACGGACGCACTGCCCGCCCCTAAGCCTTGAAGTAACCGCCCGACTTCCAACGCTGTCATATTGTCAGAAAAAGCAAAACAAACGATTGTGCCAACCAAGTAAATACCTTGACCCAATAAAAAAATCGGCCTTCTTCCTACAGCATCAGACATAGGCCCATAAAAAAGCTGAGACAATCCAAATCCGACAAGGAACAGCGTAACTAGTAACTGAACGTCCACTTGGGTAACACTGAGGTCTGTGGCAATTAATGGTAATGACGGAAGATAAATACTCACGCCCACCTGGCCCGTCGCGATGATCATCATTGCGAGAAGTAATGGTGTTTTTTTAAAGGTCGATTGGCTCAAAAACTTTCCTCATTGTTTGATTTTCACTCGTAGAAATGAGTTTACATTCAAAACCAATAATTGATAATTGACCTAATTGGAATTTGATTAGGTCTTGACAGGAAACAATATGGATTGGATTCTTAACGTACAAAGCTATGTAAGGGTCGTTGAAGAAGGCAGCTTCAATGGTGCTGCACGTAAGCTGAATACCACCAGCTCAGCGATTAGCAAACGGGTTAATTGGTTAGAAGAACGTATTGGTACTCAATTACTCAAACGCACTACCCGCTCAATTAGCCAAACTGAAGCCGGGGCACTCTTTTATCAAAGAGCTAAAGATCAACTCGATAGTTGGCAGTCAATTATCGATGAAACTCGTTCGGTCAACCAAACCCCTGCTGGCTTGTTAAAGATAGGAGCAACCATTGCTGTCGGGTCTAAATTTCTCGTGCAATATCTGGATGACTTTTTGGAAAAGTACCCAGATATTAAGGTGCAGCTCATCACTACTACACCGGGTCAATTACCCGAACTGGGTTTGGACCTCGTGATCAGTCGTGAACTGGAACAACTCAATTCCTTAAGCTTTAAAAAAAGCGCTTTGTTTGAGCACAAAACTGGATTCTACGCCGCGCCAAGTTACTTAGCCCAACATGGCTACCCAACATGCGAGCAAGATTTAGAGCAGCACAATTCGCTAATATGGGGAGAACGCCCTATTCGAGAAGTAACACTAACCAAAGGCCAACGCATTACTCTCAAAGGGAATTTTGCCACCACAAACCCAGAGGCCTTATTTCATGCAGCCAAGAGAGGGATGGGCGTACTTTTAACCATTAAGGCAATGATAAAAGAGGATCTGAAACAAGGGACATTAGTTCCAGTATTACCAAATATAACGGCGGATGAGGTGATGGTTTACGCGTACTATCCTAAGCTTGATTACTCACATACACGAACAAAGCTATTTTTGGATCATCTTAAAGACAGGCTAAACAAAGAGCGTAGTAATCAGATTTTTGAATTAGATTCTGTGAAATAAGTCGCAACTGAGTTTGAAAAATTATATAACACGGCCGATAATAAACTAGACGCATATAGATTAAACATATTCAAGATTTAACGATATGGCTTGTACAAACACAGTTTATATACTGATTCTGGTTAGCTACGGATGATGACTATGACTCAACATGCACACAACAGAATGATAGATACCGAGCGTATCGGACGTTTACTTAAATTGGAAGGTATCGACCTTTTAGAGTCGGCCGTGCTTACTTTGCATCAAACATTTGGTACTCAATACACCAGTATCATAGAGAAAAAGTACTTTCCGGATCAAACGGTTCCCTTAGTCATAGCCCATTCGGACCATGTCTTGCGTGACAAAATCAACGCACGTCATGGGCATATCTATCAGCAAGCAGTTAATCAAAAACACCCAGACTGCTCATTCGCTCAACACATCGTTCAGTCGCTACCAACATCGGCATTTAGACAAGAAATAACATCACAGAATTCAATCGCGATTCCCACTCGTACTCAGAGTGGTGAAGTGATGGGGGTGTTATTTTCAACATTCACTTCCCCTCTAACTCCGGATCAACAACAAGATGCAATTAAATATCATCAACTGTTTGCAGACATCATCATACACACACTGAGAGAAATGTGGTTTAACGATCGTTCTGAACAACTCGTCAATCAACTGAGTTATGAAGTCTCACACGACAGTCTTACTGGCTTACAAAACCGCAGTTGCTTATCTGATACCTTAGAGTCGATCACTCAACAAAGCGTCACACCATTCACATTAGCGCTGCTAGATATCAACAGCTTTAAAGCAATTAATGATATTCACGGCAATTATATTGGCGATAAAGTGCTGCAGCACCTCGCCGAGATCTTGCGCCGAACATTGCCGGAGAGCAACTTAACGTTTCGAACAGCCGGAAATGAGTTTGCTTTTATCACATATCATTCCGATCCCATAGCCGTATGCGAAGAGGTGTTAGCTAAGATAAAGCAAGGATACAGTAGCGTCGACATCAAGATTGAATTCGACGTTAGCATCGGTATTGCTAGCTCAGACGGCGATAATAAAGATGTAGAACAGATAATATTCAACACCAGTTTGGCGCTAAAAGAGTGCAAACGAAACCAAGATGTCCACATTCAGTGTTATGACACTCACCTGAGAGTTCGCTATCAAAGAAAAACAGAGTTGATCGCAGCATTACGAAGTGAGCTTGCGAACCCGATTTCACAGAGCCTTCACCCTAGCAACAATGGAATGTACGTGGTGGTGCAACCAATCGTTGATCAAGGCGAAACACAATGGGGATATTTTGAGGTACTTACTCGCTGGAAGACCGCCAAACACGGAGATATCTCTCCGGTAGAGTTCATTCGAGTCGCGGAAGAATCAGGTCAAATTGTTGAACTGGGTGAACGTATTATAGAACTAGTATGCCATGCGAAAACGATATTGGAGCAAGGATTAGGCTACAAAGTTAAACTTGGGATAAATTGTTCAGCACATGAACTTACCGACTCTAAGCGCTATATCTCCTACCTAACTCGGACTATTGAACAGCACCATTTTAAGGCTGATGAATTTGTTATTGAGTTGACAGAAACCGTGCTTCTGTCTCCGACACAAGAGACGAAATCAGCGCTAAACTTCCTAAGAGGGCAAGGTTTTACCATTGCACTCGACGATTTTGGCACAGGTTATTCAAGCTTAAATTACATTCACAGCTACCCTATCGATTGCATTAAAATTGATGCCACTTTCATTCAAAACTTACTCACTAACTCGACCTCAGAAAGCGTCGTATGGTTGATCATTCAGCTGGCTCATAGGCTAGACGTATCATTGGTTGCCGAGGGTGTTGAGAAGCGTGAACAATTAGAAAAGTTGCACGCAATGGGATGTAACAAAATCCAAGGGTATCTCTACTCGCCGCCTATGCGACCAGAAGCGATAGTCAGCTATGTGACTCACTCAGAATCTCTTGCGGAGTAACCGTAAGCGTTCATACTCCAAGAAATCAACAACAAGTGGACCTCAGCGCAACCAATAATCAAAAAAGCCGCGGTATATCAACTAAACCATTTAGCTGTTTAGCATACTACTCACGGCTTTATTAGGTAGCTTCATTCAACGATATAGACAAGTAAACCAGTTAACGTTAACTATTGTTAGATTGCGTTTCTAGGGCTTTCTTTAACAGCTTGTCGGCTTCATCTCGAGCGGCAATGAAGGTTGCTTTTTCCTTTTTAGGCACTGAATCTGCCATCGGAATATTCGCAGTCATCGCGTTAACAGGGCGACCGCGCTCGATAAGTTCATAGTGCAAATGCGCACCCGTCACTCGGCCCGTTTTACCCGATAAACCAATACGTTGGCCACGCGATACCGTTTGTCCTTTACGCACGAGAATCTTACTTAAATGCAGGTAACGCGTTTTATAAGTGCTGCCGTGCTGAATCACCACGTAGTTACCCGCGTAAGGGTGTTTACGGGTCATGATCACTTTGCCGTCACCCGTTGCTTGAACTGGCGTACCAATTGGCGTCGCGAAGTCGGTACCGTTATGTGGTGAGATTCGGCCTGTCACAGGATGTAGACGTTTCGGGTTGAATTGAGAACTTTGACGCCAGCCGCTACTCACGGGATAACGTTGGAAAGCACGCTGTAGGCTATCACCGTCCGCATCATAATATTGGCCATCGGTATGAAGATAAGCAGATACAACACGGTTTCTGTTGATGATCTTGATTGCTTCAATTTCACGTTTTCCGGTAGCAACACCATCAACAAATTGAGCTTTCTGAAGCACTTCAAACTGATCGCCAGCGCGTAAGTCTCGGCTAAAGTTCAGCTTGTCTTTAAGAAGAGTCACAATATGGTCGATCTCTATGCTGCTCAAACCGACTTTATTCGCCGACATCGAGAAACTACCTTGAATATCGCCGACTAGAGGCTTTTGTTTCCATTCACCAGGAATAGAGATATCTTCGAATTCATAGTTGCCATCTTCAAGTCGTCGATAAACCACTTTATCAGCAACACTAAATTGAAGTTCCATTTTTGAAAGATCACCTGTCGCCTCATTACGCCAAAAGCGCAATGTATTACCAGGACGAAGCGTATCCAACGCAAGGAAGTTTAGATCGGTTTCCATCACACTCATCATCGATTTATATGAAAATCCAAGCTGAGTGAAAATGCTACTCAAGTTATCACCAGTTTGTATTTGATACTCAAACGTCGGCGGTTCAATAGCAGTAACAGAAGAAGATGACAGAATTGACTCAATAACCGTTGAGTCCGGTAAATTCAGATCGACGGTTTTCGTCAGATCCGATGGCGAAGGTTGCAAAGCAACACCAATCGCTGCAATAAGTGGCAGTCCTAAAATCGCTACTTTTTTTACAGGTGAAAGCTCAGCAAACGGAGAGGAAAATATTTTTGAATACACGGTAAACAGGTCTTTCTACGATATAAAAGGCTAGGATATGCTTTTCAAACGCATAAATCATCAATGCATTGTCATAATATGATGCGAATCTTACTCTGTATCGCTAAGTCATTGAGTTACCGTTAATGAGGAAAGACATTTTTATGAAAAAATTAACCGCTGATTTTGGAAACAAAAAAGCAGAAACGGCTAGCTTCTGCTTTTTATTGATTTACGTTATTCCGTTTCGCTTGATTAATAACCGAAGCGAATTAGTTGTTTATTTAAGTAAAAGAAGTACCTAAAACAACAACGCCTCCTTCCCGAAAAATAAGCAAAACGTAAGATGCCGTCGTTAGGCGTTAACTGTCGAAACTAGACAATTATCTTCACCAAACTCATTCGCAATATAGCGATCTGCATCCGCATCATTCACCCATTGTTGGTCATCAACTAGGTAACGGAATTGAAATTCACCATTTTTAGGCAAACGAGTTTTAAATTTGTAAACTTTACCTTTTGCCAATTTTTTCATTGGCGTCGCCTTCCAATCAAGAAAGTCGGCAACGATGGATACGGAATTCGCTTCTTGAGCTTCTAGCTCAAAAGTCACTTCCACTTCATCTTTCGTCTTAAAAAAACGTTTATTAATCATTCGCAAGCTCCATTCGTAAAAATAAGCAGACACAAAGCAAAGTGTGTCTAAATTTCATTCGTCTATTTAAGATAATATGTAATTTAGCTCACATAAACAACAGATCCTTGCGCGAACAAAAACCTTATTGCTTACCAATTGATTGCGTATCAAAAGAAAAGCTCATTAATACCTTTTCAGAAGGTGGTTCTGTAAATGATTGTTCCAAAGAATGCTGAGTAAAGCCGATAAAACCTTCCCCAGTGAGTTTATTTTCCGTTTGAAGATTTTGTGCATTCGTCACTTCTAAAGTTTGAATCTGTATGCGATCACCCAAAAAAAGTTGATCGACCAACACAACTCGGCTTCGTTGTTTATCGTGTTTAAACAGACCTAGGTAGTAAAATACGCCGCTACCTTGATTTGACACCCACATAGGTGAAACAAAGAAGTTCGCCTGCCCTAACGTAACACCTGAAAGATTTTTAGTGTCGACCGTCACCACACCACGTTCTGCTCCCGAATCGTAACGACCAAAAGCAATTGATCTTGTTGTATCCAATTCCTTGATAAAAGCAAATGCGTTGGTTTCAGGCACTTTAATTGTCCATGGATTGGTCGTCTTCAAATCAAAAACTTCTTCAACCAAAGAGTCATAAGTGACTTGAGATGAAGGAAACTTCGCCAAGATCTCTTCATCACTTAAGCTAAAGCGATAAATACCCGCCAAGATCACCACTACTAGCATGACAATGGGAATCAGTAAAATCAGAGGTATTGGTAAGATTTTCTTTTTCATGAGCAATTATATTCTTTTGTTTTCATCCAGTTGTGCAGACCATAAATGGCTTTAGTATAATTATCAATACAGGGTTAACCAGAAGTGGAACATGGATGGATATCAATCATATTAAAAATAGAAATATCAGAAGTTGCGAATGCCGCTGTGGAGCAGTCAACCTAGTATGCAGAGGTGTACCTCAAAAAACCTCTATTTGTCACTGCTACGAATGCCAGAAACGAACTGGAAGTGTATTTGGAGTTCAAGCTCGATACCCATTAGATCAAGTGACATTAAACGGAGAGGTGACTCGTTTTTCTCGCATAAGTGACACTGGTAATGAAGTCACCTATCAATTTTGCCCTAAGTGCGGCACTACCATGCTTTTACAATCCGTTGCCGCCGCCGATTTTTACATCGTCCCGCTAGGATTATTTAAAGAACAAGATTTCCCGCTACCGAGCTTTTCAGTTTACGAGGAAAGAAAACATGGCTGGGTTAAGTTTGAACATCAAATGAACCAGTACAGCTAACAGTAATGTTTCGACAAACTGCTATGCTAGAAACAAATGCAATACTGTTGCCTAAGATCAAATATGATGGCTAGACAACGCTAGCGTATCTTTTTGCTAGCGTTATAATCTTGCTCCTCTTTTAACCCGGAATGAACCACATGATTTCAAAGCTACCTCGCTGGGTTGAATACGGCGCTTTACTGTTAGCGGGCCTTGCTGGCAGCGTTAACGCTATTGGGCTGCTCGGCTTCCAACACCAAGCCATCTCACACATATCGGGCACCATGTCTTTGTTGGGCAGTAGCTTACTCACCCCAACGTCTGCATCTATACATCTTTTGTTGGTTGTTATGAGCTTTATGTTGGGTGCCGCGTTCAGTGGGTTCTTTATTGAGAATCAAGCATTGAAACTAGGACGTCGCTATGGTGTCGCTCTGTGTATCGAAGGCGGATTGCTATTCTTATCACTATGGGCACTGTTACAAGGCTACACGTCAGGCCAATACTTCGCTTCAGCAGCATGTGGCTTGCAGAACGCTATGATCACGACCTACAGTGGCGCGATCATTAGAACAACGCACATGAGCGGTATCATCACAGATCTCGGGATAATGATAGGGGCAGGCTTAAAGGGAGTGCCTTTTGACCGTCGCAAAGGCAAGCTACTGATGTTCATTGTGGTTGGCTTTTTATTTGGTGGCTTAACCGGAGCTTGTCTATTCCAGCGCTTTGAAATTTTGGCACTGGCTTTCCCTGCCTCTTTTGCTTTCATTATTGCGTTTATCTATTGGCTCTATCTTACCTATCGAACTGAAACACAGGCCAACTTATAAATATCTGGCAATATATTCTTAAACTACGTAACATCCGCAACACTTTATTCTAAACTATTAATGAGTTTCAGAATATCCAGTTTGAATATTTAGCGGTATTTGATGAATAGTATTGCAAGAACTATCAATACTGGGTAATCTTGCAGCCAATGAGAAAATACGGATGTTTAGAGAATAAAATGCCAAGGATATGGCTTTTTTACATGTAGAAATACGAGAACAATTAACATGTCTAACAACACGAATACTGCTCAACCAGAGAAATCTAAAGGCAGTTTCTGGGTTTTCTTAATCCCATCATTGATTGGTTTATTCCTTTTCATGGCACCAATTAGCTACCAAGGCGATCTAACCATCCCTGTTGCTATCTTAGCCAAGTCAATTCAAGCGGTTTTCGGTGAGTCTCTAGTAGCAATTATCACTGCAATCGTTGCTTTCATGTCTGTAGCTTCCGTTTTAAGCTCCATTTTCAAGCCAGCATTCATCACATCAAGTTCATTTTTAAACGGCCTTTTCAACCCATCTCCACTTTGGTTGCTGGTTCGTATGATTGGTGGTGCTGCCGCATTCATGGCATTTTTCCAAATCGGTCCTGAGTTTATTTGGGAAGAGAACACTGGCGGCTTAGTGCTAGAAGGCCTACTTCCAACCCTGTTCTCGGTATTTATCTTTGCAGGTTTGCTACTACCTCTTCTACTTAACTTCGGTTTACTAGAACTTTTTGGCACATTATTAAGTAAAATCATGCGTCCAATCTTTAACCTACCAGGCCGTAGTGCTATCGACTGTATGGCTTCTTGGTTAGGTGACGGCAGTGTTGGTATCCTACTAACGAGTAAGCAGTACGAGAAGAAATTCTATACTCAGCGTGAAGCGGCTGTTGTTGGTACGACGTTCTCTGCAGTCTCTATCACGTTTAGCCTTGTGGTTATTGCTCAGGTCGAGTTAGAGCACTTGTTCCTACCTTTCTATGCAGCTATCTGTCTAGCGGGTATTGTGGCTGCGGTAATCATCCCCCGCCTTCCACCACTAAGCATGAAGAAAGACACCTTCATCGATGGTAGCAAGCCGCATAAAGACGCTGATGCAATTCCTGCTGGTTACTCAACATTCTCTTGGGGTCTTAAACTAGCGGTAAACAAAGCATCACAAGTGAAGTCGGCTAAGTCTGTATTTGGCGAAGGCGTTCGTAACGCAGTAGATATGGTCTTTGGTGTACTACCTGTTGTTATGGGCTTAGGTACGATGGCACTGGTTATTGCTGAATACACCTCTGTATTCTCATTTTTAGGTCAGCCTTTCATTCCTTTCCTTGAGCTACTTGGTGTGCCTGAAGCGGTAGCAGCCTCTGAAACGATCGTTGTTGGCTTTGCGGATATGTTCATTCCAGCAATCCTTGCAGCCTCTATCGACAACGAGATGACTCGCTTTGTTATTGCAGCCATGTCGGTGACTCAGCTGATTTACATGTCTGAAGTAGGTGCTTTACTTCTAGGCAGTAAGATCCCAGTGAACATCTTAGAGCTATTTATTATCTTTATTCTGCGTACTCTAATTACGCTTCCGGTCATTGCTGGTGTAGCCCATCTAATATTCTAAATTAGATGTAGCACGATAAATATGTAATTTATAAAGCCTTACTGTTGTGAGGCTTTTTTATTTATAATTAATATACTTAGTCTTTTAAGTTATAACCTGAACAATATATAAAATTCGGCATATCATTTAATTTCATATTCATTATTGCCCTCCTCTCATTTGAATAGAAAACCATATTCATAAACGCCTCATTAATAAATTATTAATTCCCAAAGACTCAAGCTTGCTTAAGTTTTCAACTCATTGAACAAAATACTAAAACTCGTAATTTTGCAATAGAGTGAATTTTACATCGTATGAGTTGTTGTATTTTGTGGTCTGATTTGTGAAATTACATTCAAGTAAATCCAAGTCTCGTCGATATATATAATCACAGAAACAATATTTACTTTAATCTTCGCAAAGACAGTGAGAAGGGGAAAATTCAATGAAATTTAGCCATAAGGTGGTTGCTGCATCATCAGCCTTGCTGCTAGTGACAGTATCATTGCTTTCAATACAACAACTTTACACCGTGAGAAGTGCGGTAGAAAACCACGTCAGTGCGAGCGTTAATGAGATGGTCTCAGGTGTTAAGAACACCGTAGTATCTGAAATGAACGCCAAGAAAGCATTGGCTCAATCAACAACTGAAGTCATCGAGATCGCTCCTCAAGATCATGCTTATGTAAAAACTATCCTAGAAAAGCCTAAGCTTAAAAATAGCTTTCTCGCAGTTGGTTTTGGCTATGAGGCAAACGGTTTCGTCATTGAAAATGATGACGGATGGGAAGCCGGCCCAGATTACGACCCACGAATTCGCCCTTGGTATATTGATGCTAAATCCAAAAACAGTTTAGTAGTTACCGCTCCTTATGTGGATGCATCAAGCAAAAAGGTCATCATCTCAGTAGGTACACCCGTAAAAGACAACGGCCGCTTCACTGCTGGCATGTTCTACGACTTAGAGCTGACTAACCTAGCGACCCTAGTAAATCAAGTAAACTTGTTTGATGCAGGTTACCTATTCCTAGTAACAGCCGACGGTACGACCATCGCCCACCCAAATGCAAAGAACAATGGTGAAATGCTCTCAAGCTACATGCCACAAGCTACGATTCGTGAAGGCTCTCAAGAAATTGAAGTCGATGACAAAACGTTCCTAGTAAACTTCACTCACATTCCAAGTGAAGATTGGTATATTGGGGCAATCGTTGATGAAGCAATAGCTTTCCAAACCGTTGAAGACCTGAAAAACAGCTCGATGATTTACTCGTTGGTTGCCGTAATTCTCAGCATCATTGCACTAACGGTTCTGATTCGTGTATTAATGCGCCCACTTGATGCACTTAACGAAGCAATTCAGGACGTAGCAAGCGGACAAGGTGACTTAACTAAGCGCCTAGATACCAACACAGACAAAGAGTTCTCTGACCTAGCGAAAGGCTTCAACACCTTTACCGAAAACCTACAAAGCCAAATCATTCAATCTAAAGCAATTGGCGTTGAGATTAAGCGTGGTACTGAAATCACAGTTAGAGGTGCAGGTGAATCAGCAAACGCAATGAATACGCAATTGCAAGAACTTGAACAGCTAGCAACCGCAATGAACGAAATGGCAGTGACTGCAACAGAAGTAGCAAACAACGCTCAAGGGGCGGCTGCAGCAGCTCGTGAAGCTGACGAAGCAACACTAGACGGTACTTCAGTAGTAAGTGACACCACGCAAGCCATTGATAACCTCTCAGCTCGTATCGACCAAGCCGTTGCAGAAGTACAAGTACTTGAATCAGCAACAGCAAACATTGAAACGATTCTTAAAGTAATCAACGACATTGCTGACCAAACTAACCTACTGGCATTGAACGCTGCGATTGAAGCCGCGCGTGCGGGTGAATCAGGTCGTGGTTTCGCAGTTGTAGCCGACGAAGTTCGTACTCTGGCGCAACGTACTCAAGAGTCGACAACTGAAATCCGCAACATGATCGAGCAGCTCCAAGCTGGCGCAAGCTCAGTATCTAACGCGATGAACCAAAGTAAAGACACTGCGACTGACGCCGTTGAACGCGCGCAGCAAGCGAACTCTTCACTTGACCGCATCCGTGACGCGATTCAGCGTATCTCTGATATGAATATTCAGATTGCTTCAGCAGCAGAAGAACAGAGCTTGGTAGCGGAAGAGATCAATAACAACACGGTTAAGATCAAAGACCTTTCAACACAAGTATCAAACTCAGCTCAAGAAGCGAATACGGCAATGCAAGTGCAAACTGATAATGTTCGTGCGCAGGATGAACTGTTGAATAAGTTTACCGTGTAAGATTGCATCTAAGATGGAACCAACAAAAAAGGCATGCTTAATCATTATTTGAGCATGCCTTTTCTTTTGCGAATCAGTAATTACAAACCTCTGATTTCCTAACTATTTTAGCCTAAATGCAACCATCAGCTATTAGTAATCAACATCATACATTGGTTAGGTTCAACCTTAATGGTTAAAGCCTTGTCTGCACATTCAAACACGTTACCGGACAATAAATCCGTCACATCACCCGTCCAAGTTAGTGATGCCGTTTTACATCGCTTAGATTTATTAATCACCACAATGCCTTTGTCTCCACGAACAAACACCAACAAATCATCATTCGCTTCAACCACACGCATTGCTTCGCCATGAACATGATTATGAAATTGAATCATATTTTTCATGTAAGGCGCTTGCCAGTCGTTAAGCCATCGAGGCTGGCCGTTCTGATCCAGAATACCGCTTGTGCTCAACTCACTGTAAACAAGCGGTACACCGCCATCTCGACCCAGAATGAAAGCATGTGCCAATCGTTCGTCCACTTCATCCATCACATGTTCCAAAAACACCTCGTTGTTTGGAATATCATGAGTCACAGCAAACGTAATGGCTCGCATGTTCGATAGCGCCTGACCAAAACAGTACGGATTGATAAGAGACTTAAAGCTGCCCTGCTCTTCAAAGGCTTTGAAAATGGTATTGAACAGCGGGAAATCATAAGCGCCTAAGCGAGTGTGTTTGAGGTATGGCTCAAGGAACAACTCATACTCTTCTTCCGTCGCACCACCATCAGTAATGATCTCGCCAAAGATGTGCATTTCTTCGCAGATGTCATCAGTCCACACCTTACGCAGATGTGACAGTGTCATGTGCTTTGCGGCATCAATACGGAAACCTTTCACGCCAATAGCTTTCAAGGCTTTGAGATAAGCTCTTTGCTGCGCGACCACATTGTCATTATCTAATAGCGTTGGTAAGCCGGGATCGCTCGCTCCACCGGTAATACGTCCATTTTGTACTTCCCAAGTATCTTTCCAATTCTTAATACCAAACGCTTCTACAAAGTCGTTTTCATCAAACAGAGTTTCAGAAAGATCACCAAACAAACGTATGGATTCGTAATACTCAGAATCTTGCTGGTAGGATGCCATATCTTGTTGATTGGGATACGTTAAATCACCTCGGATGCCAGATTCGTTGGCCATGTGATTGAACACGACGTCCACATAGGTACGAAGCCCATGTTGTTTTAACGTGTTCACCATCGTGATGAAATCTTGCGTGTCGCCAAGTTGATTATCAATCACACGATAGTCTTGTGGCTGATAACGTTGCCACCATTCGGTACCAGACTCTCGGTCACAACCTTTGGGGCCGCGTAACGACTTCATTGCTGGTGAAACTAAAACCGATTTATAACCCAACTCTTGAATCAGTGGGGCGTTCTTCATTACGTCAGCGTAACACCAGTCAAAGGCATGCAATATGACATCTGTCGCTGGGTTGCTTAACATAGCTGAACTCTCCATGTTGTTCTCCTACCAAACTTGTTTACAGCTTTCTAGATAAAGACAAGGCTAAAAGGCAAAGCTGCATAAATTTCCTTAAGAATGGCATTTATTATATGACTTACTCATTAAAACCCCTCCTCCTCCTATCAATTAGTCACGGCGGATAGTTGAGGGCGTAGCACCAATTATCGCATAACGTCTGGGATGAACACTCAGCCATCATGCTTTTAAATACGCCAAAAAGTGACAAAAAAGGAGCGTACATACGCTCCTTTTATTCCATTGCACACATATCTTACACTAGGTTCTGTAAAGAACCTTAACCACGTGCCAACCAAATTTTGTTTTTACCAGATGTGGTACCAACGTCTCACCAGAGAAACAAACCTTATCGAACTGAGGCACCATTTGACCTTTTTGGAACTCGCCTAAGTCACCTCCCTTTTTACCCGATGGGCAAGTAGAGTGCTTCTTCGCTAGTGTTTGAAACTTAGCGCCTTTCTTAAGCTGTTTAATGATGTCTTCTGCTTGTTCTTTATGCTTCACTAAAATGTGAAGCGCTGCTGCTTTTCTTGCCATGATAATTCTCAGTTTGTTTCTGTCAGTTCGTTACTGCTAGTTCTAACGATCAGTTTATCGCGATTTGCCCGTCGACTAGCTTCATCGACAGAAATTGTTCAGCAACTCGCATTTAGCGTGATTTTAACCCAAGAACCACTATTCTTCACTCTATAACCGAAAACAACCCTCTTAAAGGCCCTTAAAAACGGGTTAGTCACTTGCCCCTGCTTCCATTTCCCTTTAAATTAATCCTTATAAGTTAAGCGCGTATTAAGTAGGAGCCACATATGGCTAAAACAATCAGTAAAGCGAGTCAGTCACAGGGAATGTTGATGTTCAAGTTATCCCTCACTCAAAGTTTTGCGATTGGCACGCTTAAAGTTAGAGAAATCGTTCCTTTCCAACCAATGACCCAAATCCCCTACTCTCATCACCACGTCATTGGCACCGTCACTATCCGTGATCTTACGGTTCCTGTCATTGATATGTCTGCGGCGATTGGCTTTCGTCCTATCACCCCTTCTGAATACCAAAGCTGTGTACTCATCGTCACCGATTGTTTAAGAACCGTTGTTGCATTCTTGGTTCGTTCGATTGATAAGATCATTGAGTGTGACTGGAAGAGCATTGAATCGCCGCCCACCAGCGTTGGTCGCAATGTATTTGTTACGGGTATTACACGTTTTGAAGATCGTATCGTGCAGATGCTCGATGTGGAGTTATTGCTTTCTAAAATCTACCCACATTACGAAAATGCGCATATTCCGATGCTTACCGATGTCGAGAGAGAGCGCCTCAAAGCGCTGAATATCTTGTTGGTTGATGATTCTTTGATCGCGCGAAAGCAGCTGTCTGATGCCTTAGACAGTATCAACATCCCATATAGCATTTGTAACAACGGGTTAGACGCAATCGATCTGATGCGACGAGAGGCTAGCAAAGGTAATGCGATTGATCTTCTTGTAAGCGATATCGAAATGCCGGGGCTCGATGGTTATGAGCTTGCGTTTGAAGTACAAAACGACAACGCACTGAGGCATGCTTACTGTATTTTGCATACTTCACTATCGAGTGAGATCTGTGTCGACCGTGCCAATCAGGTAGGGGCTCATGAAGCACTTGAGAAGTTCAATGCAGGTGAATTAATCGAAGCCATGCTACGCGGTGCAAAAGTTTTAAACGAAGCATCTTCGGCTGCTTAGACGCTATTTTGGAAGCTAAACCTAGCATCATGCTTAATGGTTTAGCTTCTTAAGCATCAGAGATAAATCAGTGTAGAACTCTTCCTTAAGATTTCTTTGGCATAGAATAGCTCTTACTCACAAATTCCACTTCTTCAACTTCATTGACATGATTGGTAAAAGACGCCAATGCATAGAGTGTGTTCGCGACTAAGTTAGCGTATTTAAAAAGAATCGGATCTGGCGATTTTTTACTTTCATGATGCTCAATACTCACCAAGGCTCGCACGACTTTTTTAGCCTGACAACGACATAAGTGAAGCTCGCTGGACACTCGGTGCCCGCCCGGTAAGACAAACCCTTTGAAACCACCTTCTAGCTGATCGCGAATGTGATGATAATCTTGCTTGAGATCGACCAATTCAGATTCGGTGATGGCGAGCTTACCGCGCACAGAACCATTCAAGTGATAAATGTTCGGCTGCAAGCGTTGCAAGATCTCACGAACCTGAGGCTCTAGGTCTAAAGACAGTACTAATCCAATACGACAACAAAGTTCATCCGACAAAATTTCAAAATCACAGATAGGACTGTCTTCATAAATAAATGGGTAACAGAACTCATCCCAATCTCGACTTACTGGTTTCACGTATCGATCCTTACACACAAAATATTAATCAGATGCCAATATAGCAAACTCTTTGATTTAGACATAAAAAAGCCCTCACATTAGAGGGCTCTTAAAACAATAGCTTAAGCTAAGTTACTCGTTAGACACTTTTTTGTGGCCTTCTTGTAGGTGAACGAAATCCACCAGATCGTCACCTGACACTTGGTATGCCTGACCAAAGCCTTTAACGAACAGACCGTTCTCTGCTTTAAGGTTGAACAGAGAGAAATCTTGAAGCTGGCTCAGACCATCGATGATCTCGCCGAAACGCTCTTGCATCTGGCAGATCACTTGAGTCCAAAGCTCCGTTTCACGCTCTACAACACTTGCCTGAGCATCAAACGTTAAACGCTTACGTGCGTAAAGCTGCTTCGAGCTCTCTTCGTCTTCAATCATCATCAAAGAGACTTGAGGGTTTGCTTTCAAGTTACGAGCATGACGAGCAATATCAGAAATTAGAATAAAGTAACCTTCTTGGTTCTGAACGAAAGGCGCGTAACTTACGTTCGGGCGACCTTCTTCATCAACCGTTGCAAGTTGAAGGGTACGGCGCTCTTGGCGAAATTCTTTAATTTCTGGACCTAGGCGACCTTGTAGACGTTCTTGTTTTACTTGCTGTTCCATGGGTAATTCCTTTATTCACTTTCTCTGATTTATTATTTTTCTCGAGGTTGAGCGATCATTAGCGAACTAAACGATCCTCGAGCATTGATGTTCTGTTTAAACGAGTTGGCAACCTTATTTAAGCTTGCCGTTAAGTCTGCTTAAGCTTGTTCTTTTAGTGCTTTGAAGCGTTCTACTTGGTCGGCAATAAGCTCACGCTTTTCATTGCGACCTAGGTAGATCTTAAAAATGTTCTCGCCGGTTTCACTGAAGAAACCGAAGTAATGACTTTCACGACCCATGAACGCTTTGCTCACCAAACCAACATGTTTGATGTTGTCGAGTTTCAGGTGGCCATGAAGCTCGCCCTCTTTGCCCATCAAGTTGTAGTAACCACGCGCGACTTTACCTTTAGGGAAAGGCGCTTTTACTTCGAAGATTGAACCGAATGAATGCATAATTGTGGTCACAGGGCCCCAACCAACCAAACCTTCTAGAATCTCTTGAGCACGGCTGCCATCTAGCATTACCGCCATGTCGTTTGGAAAAGCAGCAACCACTTCAACTTCTGAAACACCTAGCTTCTCAGCAATCGCAGTAGGAAGCAGTTTTGGTTCTTCTTCTAGAATACGTGCGACACGTTGTTCTAGGGTTTGTGTCATTTCTAATGTTGTATCTGTCATTGAATATGTGTCCGTATAAACGAGTAAGTTATAAACTAAAAATTCGATATTAAGCGTGCTTCAAACTTGCATGCGGGTGAACGCCTGAACCTGATGCTTTCGGTGCAGGGTGCATCGCTTGATATTCAGCGTTAAGCACTTGAATCACACTCTGAGCTAGGCTTACTGCCCAGAAGCTACCAGCAATAGTCAGGCTCAGGTAATTCTCTGAAAGTTCAACCAAACCATTCTTCTCCCAATGTGAGAACAGAGGCTTCAAGTAATCGAAAGTGTCTTGTCCCATAAAGGTCGGCAACGTACTTCTTCTAACAACACCAGAATCAAAACCGGCCTTTAATGTCGAGAAGATTGGCTCTAGTGAGCTTTGCTTCGTCATCATGGCAATAGGTAATTGACCTTGCTTTATAGACTCCATGTAGCTGTCTAAAGTTCGATGTTGCATCACTCCATGACCACCGATGTTGCCACCAGCACCACAACCAATTGGAAGAACCTCGGCATAGGTTTTCGCTAAGCTGTTGTAAATGCTGCGTTCGCGGTTATCACGAGTCCAGTGATTCACACTCAGTTGCTTGACTTTATTTTTTGTCATGAACTCGACACCCGCCAAGTACATGCTCGCTTTATCTGGCGTATTCGCTGGTGGTGGAATTTTTCCTTTCTCAACGAGATTAAGCATAGGAGCATTACCCCCAACAATCAGTTGGTAGAGATCAATACCGTGTGCACCAGTAGACATGTAGTCTTCTAAATCTTGTTGGAACACTTCCATTGACTGGTATGGCAATCCGTATAACAGATCAAGAACGATTGGCGCTTGCTCGGTACGACTCAAAGCACTGATACGTTCTAGCACAACCTCACGGTCATCTAGGCGCTTAGCACTGCGTCGCACTTGAGTATTAAAACTTTGAATACCGAATGAGAAACGGTTGAAGCCACCTTCAAGCGCACGATCAAACATCTCGTCGCCAAATCGATTGATGCGCCCTTCCAATGTCATCTCAACATCGTTTGCTAGTGGGAAATATTGGCGAATAGCCTTACCTAATTGCTCTACTTGTTGAGGCGATAAATCAGTAGGTGTTCCGCCACCAATGTAGACGGCATGAAATAATCCAGACTGAGCCCAAGGGGTTTTGGCTTTTTGCTTTAACTCAATCATCAATGCATCGAAGTACTCATCGACTAATTTACGGCTCGCGGCGTTTTGGAAAAAGTTACAAAACGTACAACGCACACGACAGAAAGGAATATGGATATACAAGCAACGCTTATCCTGTTTTTTCCCTTCGCTTAGCATCAGTTCATCAAAGAGCTCCAACTTCTTGCTCGGGTCGACCGGAATTGAACTTCCTCCGGCATGTGCAGAATGCTTTTTCGCAAACGCAAAACGAAGCGGATCTGGGCTAGAAACACCCAGAATTGATTCGTCAAATTTATAAATATCAAGACTCATATAATCTCTCTAAACACTTACATAGCAAAGTCTGGAAGACTATTCGCTAAAACTGAGAGAATCATAAATAGACGCAAATGATAATGCAATTGATAATTGATCTTATTTAGATTCTGAGCAATAATCCGGTACAGATTTTAGATTTGGTAAAGGATTGAAAGTGAACGTTCCTAGATATGTTATTGCAGGCGGTGCATCGTTAGTGATTCATGCAGCGCTATTGTTTGTCGCTCAAGAATCCAAAGTATTCGCGATGCCTGCAGGTAGCCAATCGAACACGGTATCGATCAACTTCACGCCTAAGAGCACGCCTTCTCAAGCTCAACAAAAAACCATCACAGAGCCGGTTGAACCAGAACCAATCAAAGAAACAGTCTCACAAGCTGAACCTAAACCTGTCGAACCCAAGGCCGTTGAGCCAAAACAAGCCAAACCGACGCCAAAGAAAAAAGCGATCACCAATAAGCCTCAACCCAAGAAAGTAGAGAAAAAGGTTGTTGAAAAGAGAGTCGAAAAGAAGCCGATTCAAAAGAAACCAGTGACTCAGAAAAAGGTCGTTAAGAAAGAACGCCCAGAACCAAAGTCCAAACCAACGCCTCAACCAGAAAAACTGGCCGACAAGAAAATCGATAGAAATCTGGCCGAGTCTGCCAACCAACCTCAGGAAGTAAACCAAGGCGTATCAAACCAAGAGCCCGTATTAGTGACTAAGCCCTCTTTTTCTTCACGCCCGACACCACCGAATTACCCACGCCAAGCGAGACGTCGTGGGGTTGAAGGTGTCGCAACTTATGAGGTCTGGTTAGACGCTGAAGGCAAACAGATTAAACAAGCATTAGTAAATTCATCAGGCGCACTAATGCTCGACAACGCCGCTTTAGACGCCATTAAACAATGGAAATTCTCACCTCACACTGTCAATGGTCGAGCGATTGCTCACCGTGTACAAATACCTGTTCGTTTTAGGTTGGATTAATCATGCAACAAATCAGTTACTTACAAGATCAACTTGGCTTAATGACTTGGCCTCTTCTTATATGTTCAGCATTAACCGCAATGATCATCGCTGAACGAGTCTTCCAAGTGATGTTAAGCATTGGTGTTGGCAAGCGCGCCATTCGTCGCGAGCTCAATCAAATATCACCAACCAACAACAAAGAGATTGAAGCGCTTGCTCAGTCTATTTCAGGGAAAAGACCGCTGCTGTACAAGGGCGTCTCGATGTTGCTTGCTCACCACTCTTTTTCGAAAGGACTACGTGAAGATGCAGCAGGCATCTGGCTACAAGAAAAACGCCACCAGCTTCATGCAGGTTTAAGGTTGCTTGGTTTAATCGGCGTGATCAGTCCACTAATTGGCTTGCTTGGTACGGTGCTTGGTCTTATTGAGATGTTCAAAGGTGTAGCTGCTACCACCGGAAGTATTACACCAAATGATCTAGCTGACGGCCTTGGCTTAGCAATGAGAACCACAGCTGCAGGTTTGATGATTGCACTGCCTGCAATTTCAGGCGCACAGCTATTAGGCCTTTGGGCTGACCGAGTACTCGCTCAGCTAGAACATACCCTGAACTATGTGAATGTGTGGCTAGAAGGTATGTCGATTCAAACCAATCAATCTGATGATAATCAAGGTAAGCCAGTCAACAAAGCCTCTATCGGTGATGTGAGCCAAGCATGATTAAGACGCCCCACTCATCTCACACACAGAGCCTAGCGCCGGACTTAACACCGCTGCTCGACATCATTTTTATCGTGATGGTTTTTCTATTGCTTACGGCATCAGTAAAGCTGGAGTCACTGGAAGTTGAACTGCCTAGTTCTGACGTTAAAAACGTTTCTGAAGTCCACAAAGACTCGATTAGCGTCAACATTCTAGACCATGAACCCTACTGGGCGATTAACGGCCAAGAGTACATCGACTGGGAAAACTTCAAGATTGCCTTGTTAGAAGAGACAGGTTCAACAGATAAAAAGCCGATCATCATTGGCGCGGATAAAGCCGCCAACGTTGAAAACTTAGTGAAGCTGCTTTCATTTCTTCAAGAAAACGGAATACCAGCGACTCAATTGCTCACTGACGATGGCTAAAACAAGACTCAATTTTCACGAGGTTTGGCTTCTGACCGATAAGACTAAACAATCAGAGCTAAGCCTCTCTATCGACTCGAACTCACAATGCGAACGGACTGCTCACTGAGTATCTTCGCGATACAAAAAGAAAATATAAAGAACTTATTATGAACAACTTAAACGTGCTCAATAAATTAAAGACCAACAAGCATTTACTATCAATCGCTGCGATGAGCTTGGCTCTGACCGCGCCAGCAGCAATGGCCAACGATACAGAACAACCTCGAATCATCAGCGCGGGCAGTGCTGTTACCGAATTAGTTTTAGCGCTGGGTGCTCAAGATCAGTTAGTGGCGATTGATGTAACAAGCCATTTCCCTCAAGCAGAGAACCTGCCGAAAATTGGTTATCACCGAAACCTGTCAGCAGAAGGCTTGATAGCATTACAGCCAACAACACTGGTTGGCTCAGATGAAATGGGGCCAGATAACGCAATATCTCAATTGAAATCTGCGGGCGTCGATGTAGAGATCGTCAATACCGAAGCGAATGTTGAAGGGCTATTACAGCGAATAGACCAAATCGCCAAGATTACCCATACCGAAGCACACTCACAGAAAGTTAAAGCCGAAGTCAATCAGAAGGTTGCAGCACTGAAAGCAAACCAAGTACCAAGCAACGAAGCGAAGAAGGTGCTTTTCCTGTTGTTGCATGAAGGTCGCCCTGCGAACGTTGCCGGTGGTGAGACTTCACCAAACGCGATCATTGAATTGGCTGGCGGTGTTAACCCTGCAGCTCAAAGCCTAACGTCTTACAAGCCATTGTCGATGGAATCTCTGATAGAAATGCAGCCAGATGTCATCTTAGTGAGCGGACGTAGCTACCAGAAAATTGGCGGCGCTGATGCCATTCTTAAATCGTTACCTATGCTAGCGGCGACGCCAGCAGGCATGAACAAGCAAATTATTACTGTGAAGGGCAGCGCTTTAGTTGGAGGGCTTGGCCTTGAAAGCCTTTCTGAAGCGAAGCGATTAAACGCACTTATCTATCCGTTATAACTTATCTACCCGCTATAACTAGACTACCCTATTTCTACTGTTGCTTGCTTAATGCTCATCACCGTCTCGCTTTTTGCGAAGTCGGTGATCAGTATTGAAGCTAGTGATAGACATTGAGGCCCTTTATGTTGCTACGATCCGTCCCACTGAAAACATCGATGTTAGGCCTAGGAACTGCCTTAGTCTTCGTCGCGCTGTACTCGATCACTGTTGGGCCAATGAACATTAGCTTGGCTGACAGCGCAGCCAGCCTGCTCCAACTAAACAATGACTTAGCACCTCACATCAATTTGGTGATTCAAGAAATTCGCTTACCCAGAACGATATTGTGCATGCTAATCGGCGCAATACTCGCTTTATGTGGCGCAGTCATGCAGGGCTTATTTCGAAACCCGCTTGCCGAGCCTGGAATCATTGGCGTGTCAGCCGGATCTGCATTGGGTGCCGCATTAGCTATTGTCCTTTTTTCAAAAATTTCCGTCCAATACCCAGCATTTATGAATTTTGCTGCGGTCCCTGTCTTCGCCTTTCTTGGTGGCGCATTAACTACGCTATTGGTGTATAAGCTGGGTACAGGCAAATTTGGCACTTCAGTCACCATCATGCTGTTAGCGGGTGTAGCGATCAGTGCACTATCTGGCGCAGGTATTGGCTTTTTGAATTTCATTGCTGATGACCAAATGCTGCGTGATCTTTCATTATGGTCAATGGGTTCATTAGCGGGTGCTAAGTGGTCTGGCATTTTACTTGCTGCTGTCACGCTCGTTGGATTGTTTATTATTTTCTACCGCCAAGCGATGTCACTGAACGCCCTGCTCTTAGGTGAGTCAGAAGCGCAACACCTTGGTATCCCAGTACAAAAACTTAAACGAAAGTTGATTCTACTGACCGCCGCAGGCGTAGGAATCACGGTTAGTTTGTCTGGGATGATCGGTTTTATCGGGCTTGTGATCCCTCATTTAGGTCGCATGTTAGCGGGCCCGGATCATCGAGTTCTACTTCCCTTATCTGCCGTTTTAGGTGCATTGCTGTTAACCGCCGCAGACATGTTCTCACGCGTGATACTTGCTCCAGCAGAGCTACCTGTAGGTATTGTCACCGCAATAATCGGCGCACCGTTCTTCCTGTACCTACTATTTCAACAGAAAGGGAGAATCCTTTAATGTTTCCTTCAGCGTTAAAAGCGACCGATATCGAAGTGAAGTTCGGCAATAAAGTGATATTAGATGGCGTTTCTATTGAGGTTGAAGCGGGAAAGGTAACCACACTGCTTGGGCCAAATGGCGCGGGTAAAAGCACACTACTCAAAGCCTTGTGCCAAGAAATATCAAGCAACGGTGATATCCAATATTTTGGACACACTAAAGACAAGTGGCCTTCTCATAAGCTTGCAAAGCATCTGGCTATGCTTCCTCAACACAGTACGTTAACCTTCCCCTTCCTAGCACATGAAGTTGTTGAACTTGGTGGAATCCCTCTGCAAGAATCCCACAAAAACCTCAAAAGCATTGCTAGCAAAAAAATGGATGTTGCCGATGTGACTCACTTAAGTGAAAGGCTCTACCCTTCTCTATCTGGCGGTGAAAAACAACGAGTTCACTTGGCTCGAGTGTTAACTCAGCTTCACTATTCTGGTGATCAATGCATATTAATGCTGGATGAGCCTACGTCTGCACTGGATCTCGCCCACCAGCACAACACCTTAAAGATCGCGAGAGAGTTAGCCGACAATCACAATGCTGCTGTTATCGTCGTGCTACATGATCTTAACTTAGCCGCACAATACTCAGATAGATTGGTAGTCTTAAAAAACGGGAACTTGATTTGCGATGGTAGTCCTTGGGAGGCACTTAGACCTTCGATGATTGAGGATGTATATGGCTATAAGAGTATCGTAGAAAAGCACCCAACCATGAGTTTTCCTCAAGTTCACCCCGCTCAATAAGCTCGGTTTAAGGCCTACTCATTTCAAGTATTCGTTCTTAATAACAACTAAGTCATACTAAGCCTCGATTTTTTCGAGGCTTTTTTATTGGCTCATAGCCTCTCTCGCGTCTCAAACTCAACTTTATTAGCAACCATAGCAATAAAGTCCAAACGTCTCATCCTAAGCGTTTGAGGCTCTAAATATGAACCATAGCCGTTGGTGGTACGGAGATTTGACCATTATTAGTAAAGGCATGGAAAACGTAAGCATATAAAAAGAAAAGAAATAAACGCTATCAAGACGGAAGTAAACCGACGAAAACAAGACCAATACATTAGAGGAGAGTAATGAAAAGTGAAATTACAGCCATAAAAAAAGCCCCCTCAGGAGCTTTTTTTATGGCGTGTTGATTATTGGCTCATACGAATTAATGACTTGCCAATCAACCACTCTAGTTCTTTACCGCTAGTCTCACCAAACTGAGTTTCCGTCAGTTTGTATAGACGATCAATACCGTTTGCAGCAAATTCGTGCGCGCTTTCAGCTGTAACGATATGATGGAAAAGTAGACGTAAGATAGCCAGGAATTCAGCGTCTTCAAGTGCGCTAACCCAGCTAGCCGAAAATGCGTCAAGACCATTTTCAAAGTCAATGTGTTCCATGAACATCTTAAAAATACGACCGTCTAGTGCAGCTGTAAAGTCAGTTTTCTTTGGAAAATGGTGGCTTATACCTGTACGAGAAACGCCCGTTTGCTGACTCAACGTCGTGTATGACATCTTGTCGTAACCCAACCTTAGCAACTGGTCTACAACGGCATCCATGATCTTCTGGATAGTGATTTCTGTATCTTCTTTACTACGCTTTGGCATATTCAGGCTCTTCTCTTTGTAAATCCATCTAACTCAATCAAATGAAGTCAGAATGCAAATCGTTATCAGCATTATGTGAGCAAGGTATTTTTTCGCAAGTATTTATAACTAATTTCACACAAATACTATGTACGAATAATTCTACAGTGACGCCTCTCTGGACGCTTTGTCTAATTATTCTTCGAATAATCACCTTACGATCCTAAGTCTGCAATTTTAAATAACTACTTAGAATATGAAATACCCAACGAAAAATTCATTGTATAAATACCTATCAAGCGATAGATAGTCTTATAAAATCATTCCTGGTGCAACTAAGTGAATGATATTCTGACAAATTAATAACATTAATCTTCGACAAAACATGATGGAGATCACATACATATTTTGCGTCGCGAATGTTGATATTCATTTCACCTCTAAACAAACAACATAGCATACCAGTATAAATTAGTTCAAAGATTTTAATTTTTGTAGATACCGTTCAAATTGCTCGTTAGAATAACCTCAGACTTTGTAAGAGGATTATTTATGAGCCAAGATAACGGTAACAATGATGTATGCGAAGCTTGCGGTTGTGCAGGTGAAATCGGCTTTATCATTAAAGAAGGCGACGAAGTTGCTGAAGTAAAGGTTTACGGTAGCTCTAAAGCCCTTATTGAAGCTGAGTTTGCTAAGTACGTTGAGTTAGCAAAACAAGTGTCTAGCAATGTTGAGTTTGAAGCGTCAGAGATGACAGAAGATAGCACTGAATTGCAAGCGCGCTTTAAATTTGAAGTCAGCGCTGAAAAAATTATTTTTGAACTTAAAACTCGCTCTTTAGCGCGTTAATATAAGCATCAATATTCATACAAATAAAAAGGCGAGCTTACTGCTCGTCTTTTTTTATCATTTCAACCCAACCAAGTGCCCCATTAGTTTCAAAATCATTTTCCGCTGTACATTTAATCACCACTCCTGAAACCTCAACGACAGCACCTATGCTATAAGCCTTATCATTGTAATAACAAACTCGTTGCTGTGAACTACTCTGAGTGACGACCACAGCTGCTTTTGCGGGCGTTGATATTATTTTATTAGCATTCGCTGATATTGAACAACACATAGAAGTTAGAAGCATAAAAGCCTGTAAAGTTTGACGCTTTGTTCCAACCCAAAATTTACCTATCATTGTCGTTCTATTCCTTTTTTACCTACCAATAAATGAGTAAAACACTAGGCGAGAATAATTTTTTCATTATAGTGTTATCGTTTATCGTAATAAAGAAGCTTGTTATGATCCGAATAATTGCACTTATTATTGGTTATTTAACCATAACAAATGTGGCAGCAGAACCCCTCGATCAGTATCAAATATTGAACCATTTGGATAATTACGGAAACTTATATTTACGTAATAAGCCGTACACATCACTTCCTAGCGGCCTGATTGTTGATGGTAATCTAAATATAGAGAACACCGCAATTACCCGTTTACCGAAAGGTTTAGAAGTGAACGGCAGTCTTAAAGCGTCTAACAGCCAACTGACAAGAGTTCCTACAGGCATTAAGATAAAGGGCTACGCCGACTTGATTGGCAGCCAAATCACCAGTTGGCCAAGAGGTGTGCGCGTCGGTGGATTTATTAATCTCACAGATACTCCACTACAGAGGCTTCCAAATGGCTTTAGAGTAAAAGGTGACTTAAGCGTCATTCGAACTCCTTTGACGGAACTTCCAAACGGTATCGTCATTGACGGTGATTTGTATATTGGCGGCTCTGCCATTACCGAGTTTCCAGACACCATGACGGTCAAAGGCAATATCTATCTAGGTGGTAACGCCGTGACGACATGGCCAACCAATTTAGAACTCGGCGGTGCTGTTGCTCGCTAGTTTAGACGAAGTTCGTTTTTTGTTCTTATGGGCAATAAAAGACCAAAACCAGACACAAAAAAGGAGCCCAAGGCTCCTTTTTTTAATTCATTCACTTGTTAGTTAGCTAATGCGCTCGTTCGCCTAATCATCATAAGCAAACTAGCCATAAGTGAACGCGAACTAACCAATGTTCTTCACAGGGTTCGCATAGCTATCAATCAAGTACTGACGAGCACCTTGTGGCAAGCTCGATAACTTTTCTTCAAACTCTTTTTTAACCGAATCTGTAATTGAGTCATCTTCTTTTTCGGCTGCTAATAAGTTTACTGGGAACAGTTTGTAGTTATCGTGTATTTGACGATCGATTTCTTCGGCAAGCGCTTCAGGCGTATCAAAGTCTTGGTCAATAACCTGACCAAAACCAACGTGCACGCGCCCTTTGTTACCGATAATGCCTTGAATGATACTTTCGATATCTTCAAATTCACCCTTTTCATAACTGCCGTTTACGTCTTTCTCAAAAAGTTCTATCGCTTTCGCGGTGTCACACGGATCGTTTTCGTATGAAATAGCAACAGGCACGATCTTCAACGACTTCACATATTCAGGGAATGCGATTTTTTGCTTACGTCCTTCTACGTGGAACATTTTTAGAATTGCTGGCTCAGTGAAATCATTACCATCTTTAGCTCGGCCTTCTTTTTGAGCGATCCAGATAGAGTTACCCGTTTCTAAAGAGTGCTTAATGTAAGAAGAAAGCTGGCTTAACGCTTTCATCATTTCACGCGGCCCTTTCAGAGAACGTTTTACGATGAAGCTCTTGTTTAGACGCATCAATTCAGTCGCACATGGCTTCTTCAATAGGTTGTCACCAATAGCAATACGACAAGTCTGATGGTTCTTTTGATGCAAAGCGTAATTAACTAGCGCAGGATCCATAGCAATGTCACGATGGTTTGATACAAACAGGTAAGCTTGATCAGTATCCAATGACTCTAAGCCAGTGTATGTCACACCATTGGTGGTTTTAGCTAGCGTGTCACGTAAGTATTTTTTCACTTCAATCTGAATGGATTCGACGCTAGTCAGCTTGCTCCACTTCATTTTTAAGTAAACGCGTAGAATTGGACTCATTAACGTTTTGAACCAAGACGCATGGTTTGAAAAACGGTAGTGCAAAATCGCACTGATAAATTCTTCATCATTAATAAGACGGTTTAGTGCCGCAGGAATTTCATCATCGCCGTAAGGACGAATATCAACATATGGATCGCTTGGAGAGGTCATTTTTTAATTCATATAATAAAAAGCTGGCTCATTCTACGCGTTGTTTTGACTTCTCGCAGCTACAGAGCCCATACTTTTGACAAGGTCAGACCAGAAACATTGAAAATCCCCTGTTATTGTTGGCATTCTTACAGATTAACGGTAATCTTGACGCCCCAAAATTAAGGTACTATCTATGAACTTCGCTATTGAATATACATCGGCTTACTTTTCACACTTGGTGATCACACCACGCAAGAAAGTACTTAAACATAGCCTTGTATCGGTTCAAAGTGGCTTGGTTTTGATAAAGCTAGGTAAACAAGAGTATGCCGTTGAGCCAGGTCAAAGTATCTGGATTCCCTATGACTGCTTAACGTCACTGACCTACTTTCCAAATACCCAAATTAATCGTGTCGATTTTTCTGTGCGTTTAACGGATTCTTTCCCAAGACAAGCGGGTTACATCACTCAAACGAACCTGTCTTCGGCGCTATTAGAAAAACTAGAGATAACCAAAGCTCGCGCTTCAAATGCTAATAATACCGAGCAAGCATTCAAAGATATGCTTTCTGTGCTTAAACAAGAAGTGTTAGCGTTCAAACCATTACTTTGCGAAAGCGCCCTGTCTCAGCGATTCAATCAATGGAATATTGATGACTCTAACCTGCCACAAGAACACACCTTGGTGATGGTAATGAGGGAAGCAAAGAAACGCATGCAATCAGGTCAAAAGCGTGCGTTGGTGATTGATGACTTGTTCTCAGGTAAGGAAGAGGAGTTTGAGCAACTGTGTATGCTAGTGTTCGGTGAAGAACTCTAGACAAAAGAGTCCGGTCCCCGTTCTTTACTCACTAAATTCAGACGTAAACCAGTCTATGAGCTAACTATTAAACCAAGCCAAAAACACTAGATACTAAAAAGCCGCAAAAACTCAGTTTTTGCGGCTTTTTTAATTCTTAACATTTCAACTTTGAATTCTTCGCATCTCAACATCGACTAATGGCCTTTCGGTCTAGAATGGCAATTCAACCTGCATCATCAAGTCTGCGTCTCGTGAGTCATGCCAACGGTAATCAAAGCGCATACGAGGTTGCCCTTCTACTTTCTCACCAAAACCGATACTCAACTGAAGACCATGGTTCATTAACCATTCTTCTGTAGACATGTCATATTGCTCGTCTTCCAGATCTTCAGGGAACCACATCCCCAAGCCAACATAGTTTGATTCAAGGCTTTGTGTTAACAGAGGGGAATCTTTACTTTGGATAACCCAATCGGACCAATAGTCAGGTTTACTCTCTGAGTCTCCGCCTGAAAATCCACTGATTTCTAGCATACGCTGACCAAAAGATTCGATGCTAGTAGAAAAATTTAGACAACTATTTTCATCACCAGAAGTCAGCATGATCGAATCTAAACTAAAAAAATCACAATCAGCGTACGCAGGCATACTGCATGCAGCAATAATTAACGTCGCTGGTATCGCGCCCTTCAGCATAGTCATCAGACCTCTTAAAATAGTGAATCTATATTATTGTATACAGTTCACTGTCTTGCAATATTCTTGTAACTGACTTTGTACTCAGTTTTGCTACATTGCTCCCATTTTGCAAAGCGTGGCGAATATCAGTGCTTCGAATCTTTACTTTTTCGGGGCAAGCCATAACAGACCAGCGTTCTGTTATTTCATCTGATTTATAAAACGATGAAAACTTAAAGAAATTATCAGGCCCGATGACAAAGGTCAGTTCGGCCTCTGGATGCTGCTTTTGAAGCTGACTAAGGACGGCATAGGTCGTGACACTTTCACCAGGAGTAAATAGTCCTTTCTCAACTAATGACAGTTCAACTTGATCCAGCAATAAATCAGAGATAAACGCCTCGACAAGCTGACATCTCGTATCAAAGTCTAGCATCTCTTTTCCCCAAGCATGGGCAATGCTTGGTACCAGTAGAATCTTGTCAAAGTGAGCCAACGAATCAATCACACTTTTATGCCCTAAGCTCGGTGGATTAAACGCACTACCGAAAATGGCTATTTTTTCCATTATTAATTACTGCCTTCTCTTTCTAAGCTTGTGCAAAGAGGTTTTTAAATCGAATGATTTAGGTATGATAACACTAGATTTTTAATTTGCTTGCAGGAAAGGAATACGAATGGAACAGTTAATTCGTGATGAAATGCGCGTACTACCTTCAATTGACCCTCACTTCGAAGTGACTCGTCGTGTGGACTTTATTAAAACGAAACTACAACAGTCAGGCTGCAAGTCTCTGATCCTTGGTATCAGCGGCGGTGTAGACTCAACAACCTGTGGCCGTTTAGCACAAATGGCAATTGATAGCCTGAATGAAAGCTCTGGCAGTAACGAC
This sequence comes from Vibrio sp. R78045, assembly GCF_042466085.1. Taxonomy (NCBI): domain Bacteria; kingdom Pseudomonadati; phylum Pseudomonadota; class Gammaproteobacteria; order Vibrionales; family Vibrionaceae; genus Vibrio; species Vibrio sp. R78045. Next base: position 1,416,934 of record NZ_JAXHBS010000013.1, on the reverse strand, counting down.
TATCAATTCATTGCTGTTCGCTTACCTTATGGCGAGCAAAAAGATGAAGATGAAGCACAGCTTGCTCTGTCTTTCATCCAGCCTTCTCAGTCCGTTTCTGTAAACATTAAGGCGGGCGTTGATGGGCTTCACGCAGCATCTCATGTTGCTTTAGAAAGCACAGGCTTATTACCAACAGATTCGGCGAAAATCGACTTTGTAAAAGGCAATGTGAAAGCTCGAGCTCGCATGATCGCACAATACGAAATCGCAGGTTACGTCGGTGGTCTTGTTATTGGTACCGATCACTCAGCAGAAAACATCACTGGTTTCTACACTAAGCACGGCGATGGCGCATGTGATTTGGCTCCTCTGTTCGGTTTGAACAAACGACAAGTTCGTGAACTGGCTGCAACATTAGGTGCCCCAGAATTGCTGGTGAAGAAAACCCCAACCGCTGACCTAGAAGAACTGGACCCACAGAAAGCTGATGAAGCAGCATTGAACCTTTCTTACGATCAGATCGACGATTTCCTTGAAGGCAAAGAAGTGTCTCAAGATGTATCAGATCGCTTAGTTAGTATCTACAAAGCAACACAGCACAAGCGTCAACCTATCCCAACGATCTACGATTAATTTTAGTTAATTAGTGATAACGTAAAGCTAGTGGGATTATACAACTAGCAACGCAGTAAGAACCAAAAAGGCCGGAAGTTCATCTAGACGAACTTCAGGCCTTTTCTACTTGAGGCACTTTTTTATGGTCTAACGAGTCGCTAATCCACAACTTCGATATCCGTTTGCGGAACACTGCAACACGCCAGTATCTGGCCCATGTTACGTTCATGCTCTTGCAGTGCTGGTACGTCAGGTTGGTGAACCTGCCCTGATTCAAGTGTCACTTTACACGCGCCACAAAAACCAGCACGACAGCTAGAAGCAATAGGCACACCCGCCGACTCTGCCTGTTCTAGAAGCGTTGATTGGTTATTACCTTCAAACAAGTAGCCGTTTACACTCAACTGTAGTTGCTTCACAGTTTCTTCAGTGGATTGGGCAACACCAAATGCTTCTTGATGGTAATGCTGAGGGTTAAGCCCCATTTGAATTAACAATTTTTTTGCGTTATTCATAAAACCATCAGGGCCACACACAAACGCTTGGCGCTTGTGCAGTTCTTCAATTTTAGCGATATGCGACACACTCAAGCGCCCAGACAAACCATCCCATTCTTTGGTTGGCTGACTCAAAGAATAAATCACACGCAGACCGGTATGCTCGCTGGCAATCTTATCAATCTCAGCTTGATAAGGAATATCCTCTTCGCTGCTGCATTGGTGATAGAAAACCACATCATCGATTTGACCATGATCAGCTAAATAACGAAGCATCGACAACATTGGGGTTACACCGCTACCGGCAGACAAAAGCAGTAACGGGTGCGTTGGATTTTCTTCTAAATAAAATGCACCATCTGGATTTTTCGCGACTAAGGTATCGCCTACGTGAAAGTGATCATTGAGCCAGTTAGAAATTTGACCATCATCTACACGCTTAACTGATATAGCTAAACGGCCCAATCGTGATGGGCTTGAAGACAGTGTGTAACGACGTGAAACCGTCTCGCCATCAATAACCATTTCAATCGGCAAATGCTGACCAGGTTGATAACTTGGTAATGCGTGATTCTCTTTCGCAGGCTCTAACCAAAAAGTTGTAAAATCACGTGCAATCTCTTCACGCTCAACACAGGTTAAATGTAACGACTCTATCCAAGTATCTTCGTAGTGCTCTTTCTCTTTAGTTTCTAATACTTCAACGACATCACCTGCTTTGACTAAACCTTCATTTTTAGCAACTAGGTTTTGACCAAAGAAAACGCCACCACGCTCGTTGGCTCTAAATTTAGAAAAAGTGTTAAGCGGCTCTTTTGTTTCTCTAAACTCACCACGTTCAACGTCAACCGTTGTGAGAATGCACCGTTCACAAGGCTTAACGGATTCAAATTCAACCTCACCAATTCGTATACGCTTCCAGCCGTCTTCAGCAAATGCTTCGGTATTAGAAACAACAAAGTTGGTGCGGAACTGATCCATCGAATGAGTTTCAGGACTACGACGATTGAGTTCATCAAGAGAGGCTTGGCTAATCACTAACATTGGGTAACCGTCGGCAAAGCTCACATTGTGACCGAGCTTTTCACGAACACGATTCGATTGATCTCCAGAGAACAGAAGCTCAACTCGAACCCCCAACACTTCACTGAACCAATCGTCAGCTTCGTCGTTGGTCGTATACGCCGTGAAACTGTCTTTCCAGACCGTTGCTGGCGCCTCTTGCATCTTAAAGCTTGTGTACTTTAAACGCAGCGGCTCTTTACCTTCATAAGTAAAAATCAAACCATCAGGCTGCAAACTTGAAGATACCTTGACCATTTTCGGATACTTACGGGCCGTCACCATTGAACCGTCAGCTAGCGCTAACATAAAACGTCTGTCGAAGGTGAGACCTTGTTTTTCGACCCAAGCAGAAGAGAGTGAAATCCCACCTACTGATTTAACCGGAAACACATTGATTTGAGATAGAGAAGGCACTTGCTCTGAAGCCTTTTGATCTGACGGTAGCTGCGACATAACGATTCCAATGTTTTGTTATTTGTCCTAATGCTAACAAATGGTTATAAATAGATAAACTGACAAGCACTAAACACTTGATACCAAGCTATTATCTTGAGATGTTTATCCTAGTATCCCATATACATAAAAACAGCAATGTATTAACACTCTCCATACGTTCTATAATTTGAACACGGTATCGCATTAAACTTTCATTGAATAAAAAGGATTTATCATGAACAAACTCGTCATTATCATCTTATGTGTCCTGCTCCCGCCTGTTGGGGTGTTCTTCGCTCGCGGCGCAGGTAAAGATTTACTGATTAACATCGTCCTCACTTTCTTTTTCTGGGTGCCAGGAATGATTCACGGGCTATGGGTCGCTACTCGCTAGCCCTTCGACTAATCTAATACAGAATAAATACCTATAAAAACAGGCTCCTAACCCTGAAGAGTTAAAAATAGGATGAAATGAAAGTGCTTTTCCACTATCATCCTGTCGCCTAAACGTAAGCGATTGCTTTCACAGATTTCGCCGAGTTTAGGCTCCAACTACATAACACTTCAATTGGTGGGAGCCTTCAATGACACAACTTACGATTACTCGTCCTGACGACTGGCACGTTCATCTACGCGATGGCGACGTATTAAAAGATACAGTGCGCGATATCAGCCGCTACAATGGTCGAGCGTTAATCATGCCAAACACCATCCCACCGGTAACCGATACCGAAATGGCTTTAGCTTACCGTGAACGCATCATGGCAGAGCAGCCAAGTGAACAGTTCCAGCCTTTAATGGCACTTTACCTAACAGATAACACGACTCCTGATGAAATTCGCAAAGCGAAAGAGTCTGGTGCAGTTGTTGCAGCGAAGCTTTACCCAGCAGGCGCGACGACAAACTCGGATTCAGGCGTAACTTCGGCTCAAAAGATTTACCACGTGTTAGAAGCAATGCAAGAAGTGGATATGTTGCTTCTGGTTCACGGCGAAGTAACCACTCACGATGTTGATATCTTCGACCGTGAGAAGCAGTTCCTAGACACAGTACTCGCTCCAATTGTAAACGACTTCCCTAACTTGAAGATTGTTCTAGAGCACATCACAACCGCTGATGCTGCAAACTTCGTGAAAAACGCAAACGACAACGTAGCCGCAACAATTACAGCTCACCACTTACTTTACAACCGCAACCACATGTTGGTTGGTGGCATTAAGCCACATTTCTACTGCCTACCTATCCTAAAGCGCAACACTCACCAATTAGCGCTAATCGAGGCTGCAACAAGTGGTAGCAAGAAGTTCTTCTTGGGTACAGACTCTGCACCACACGCAAAAGGCGCAAAAGAGTCAGCATGTGGCTGTGCAGGTTCTTACACAGCGCACGCTGCCGTTGAACTGTACGCAGAAGTGTTCGACTTAGAAGGTAAAATTGAGAACCTAGAAGCGTTTGCAAGCCACAACGGCCCTGACTTCTACGGTATGCCGCGTAACACAGACACCATCACTCTTGTTAAAGAAGAGTGGAACGTTGCTGAAACCATGCCTTTCGGTTCAGACATCGTAGTGCCAATCCGTGGAGGCGAGACGATTGCTTGGTCTGTAAAGTAAACACTTGGTCGTAAAAATAAGCGCTTATATTGAAAAATAAGAGCGTGGTGTTAATTAAACACGACCCATTAGATTAAAAGGGGCACCATAATGATTATGGTGCCCCTTTTTGTTCTGATGACAGGCATCCTTTCACCGAACACAATTTATCACTTATTTACCACGAACTTTCTCTATTGCACCCCAAACGATTACGACAAACAATCCAGCAAGAACACCAATCACGGCATTCAACAGAGTTGGAATAATCGCTGTCGCAATCGTATGACCACTAAAATCCATAATGATCGGTTCGATTAAATGGTGGATAACTGGCACGCTGTGTACCACAATACCGCCACCAACTAAGAACATCGCAGCCGTACCAACAACAGCAAGTAACTTCATTAGTTTTGGGGCAAATGCAACTAGCCCATTCCCCAACTTGGTTTTAATGGCATTACCACTCGATGTACGCTGGAGATAAAAACCTAAATCGTCTAGCTTCACGATTCCTGCAACCAAGCCATAAACACCCATCGTCATCACAACTGCAATTAAACTCACAACAAGAATTTGAGTCACAATACTTGTCCCCGTTACAGTACCCAGCGCAATCACTATGATCTCTGCAGACAAGATGAAGTCGGTCCGAATCGCACCCGCTACCTTTCTCTTCTCATACTCTTCTAAGGATTCATTAGTGTCATTTTCTACACTTTTTTCTTCATGTGGATGAGCATGAGGGAAGATCTTCTCTAATACTTTTTCTGCCCCTTCAAAACAAAGAAACAAGCCACCAATCAAGAGTAATGGCATGATCAGCCAAGGAATAAACGCGCTGATCAATAATGCTGCAGGCACTAAGATCAGCTTGTTTTTAAATGAGCCTTTTGCAACCGCCCATACCACTGGGATCTCTCTTTCAGCAGCAACACCTGATACCTGTTGGGCATTCAGAGCTAAATCATCACCTAATACACCTGCGGTTTTTTTCGCCGCAACTTTAGACATTAGCGCGACATCGTCTAGCACTGTTGCTATGTCATCTAGCAATGTGAGTAAACTTGCTCCAGCCATTTTTTATTCTCTTTCAAAGGATTGAACAACAAATGGAATGTAACACTATCAATCCACTCATCAAAGTTATGAGTCTGTAATAAATAAAGTCACAAACTGTGTTTTCTATTGCTGTCGCAGTTAGACAGGACTAGTCTGTCTTCATCTTTCATGAACATAAAAGAAAAAGTATAGATGAAAAGTGAATACTTCTACCCAATCGGTCAGCCAGGACAAAAGTGGCAACAAGCAGAACGTGAAGCGTGGTTCACTCAAAGAACGGTTAAGCGTGAATACCAACAAGAAGTTGTACCAAAGATTAAAGCGCTTGCAGACCGCCTCGACATCGAACAATACGGTGCATTGAGCTACGATGAAGCTCGCTTCCCGCTTTTCGCTATCAAAAGCAAAAACTGGGATGCATCAAAACCCACGGTTCTAGTAACAGGTGGTGTACACGGTTACGAAACCAGTGGTGTACACGGTGCGATTAAGTTCGCGGCAACTCAAGCAGAACAATACTCAGCACACTTCAACATTGTTGTTGCTCCCTGTGTGAGCCCTTGGGGCTACGAAGTGATCAACCGTTGGAACCAAAATGCGGTCGATCCAAACCGCTCTTTCTACGACGGTACGCCAGCAGAAGAATCAGCAAACCTACGTGCGTTAGTGGCTTCTTTGCCAAAAGTACTGGTTCACGTTGACCTGCATGAGACGACAGATTCTGATGAAACTGAATTCCGACCAGCACTCGCAGCGCGTGACGGCCTTGAATACATTGAAGGCATGATCCCAGACGGTTTCTATACTGTTGGCGATACTGATAACCCACAACCAGAATTCCAAGCAGCGGTTATTGCTTCAGTAGAAAAAGTAACGCATATTGCTCCAGCAGATGCAGATGGCAAGATCATTGGTTCAGACGTCACTCAGCACGGTGTGATCAACTACCCAATGAAGAAGCTTGGCTTATGTGGCAGCGTTACTGATTGCAAATACGGCACAACCACAGAAGTTTACCCAGACAGCGACAAAGTGACAGACGAAGAGTGCAATGACGCTCAAGTGGCTGCGGTAACCGGTGCTTTGGATTACGTAATCCAACACGAATTAAACGCTTAAGCGACTACTTAAGACCTCGCACCAAGCACTTAATAGCGAGTTCCCTACCTAAAGCGAATCTCTAAAACTAAAAAAGAGCCATAAGTGACGATTCACTTGTGGCTCTTTTATTATGTCTTTTCTGCTTATCTTTGATTTCTTCTTAGACATAAAAAAGCTCCCTTGCACAGTACAAGAGAGCTTTTAAATAACGCTTCATCCGGAATAAGTAGTTATTTACCTAATTACTTACTCAGAGTCTTAGCTATTTTATTTCGCTGTTTCGCTAACGCTTGCTTGTCCTTTATCTACTTCAGTCAGTAGACCTTTCAACAAGCTGACACAGCCAATCAGAAGAATGATCGTAAACGGCAATGCTGCGATGATAGTGATCGATTGAAGTGCTTGGATAGATTGAGTGCCACCAATCCATAGCATCACCATTGCGATCGCGCCTGAGATAACCGCCCAAACCACTTTCTGTTTCACTGGCACTTCAAGCTTACCACCTGCCGTCATGCCATCGATAACGATAGAACCTGAGTCCAACGTGGTAACGAAGAACACGATGATCAACGCGACTGCGATAACAGATAGAATGTTGCCAAACGGGTATGCATCTAGCATGTAGAACAAACTTAGAGAAACGTCTGTGATGCCTTGGTCAAGGCCAAGTTGCCCTACCTGATTAATTACTTGTTCGATAGCCACACCACCGAAGATAGACATCCAAGCTGAAGTTACTAATGTTGGGATAATCAGTACGCAAAGTAGGAATTCACGAACCGTGCGACCTTTAGAAATACGCGCTACAAACATGCCGAAGAAAGGTGCATACGCAACCCACCATGCCCAGTAGAACACAGTCCAACCATGCAGCCATGTTGTGTCTTCACGACCAGAACTTTGGCTTAAAGCTACGATATTTTTCACATAGCCCGTCACCGCTGTTGCCACGGAATCAAGTACAGTCGTGAAGTTCAATACTGCGATAAGACCAAGGAATACGAACGCGATAACCATGTTCAAGTTACTTAGGAACTTAACACCACCGTCCATACCACGTAGAACAGAAATGATCGCCAAACCCATGATTAGAACAATGATAGCTTGCTGAAGAAAAATGTTATTTTCCAAACCGAACACATGGCTAATACCACTTGCCGCTTGTGTACCGCCTAAGCCTAATGAAGTTGCTAGACCAAACAAAGTAACCAGTACGGTTAGTACGTCGATAACATCACCGGTTTTACCCCAAACACGTTCACCCAGAATTGGATAAAACACTGAGCGCATTGAAAGCGGCAAACCTTTGTTATAAACAAAGTACGCAAGACAGAGCGCCGTCATGCCATAGATAGCCCATGCATGAAAGCCCCAGTGGAATACGGTTGCACCTAGTGCGAGTTCACGGCCTGCTTCTGTAAAAGGTTCTGCATTAAGTGGGGTTCCGAACCAGTTAGTGAAGAACGCGGTTGGCTCTGCCACACCCCAGAAAATAAGCCCGATACCCATGCCTGCTGCGAATAACATCGCAATCCAAGATGACATTGAATAGTCTGCTGTCGCATCTTCGCCACCTAAACGAACTTTACCCAATGGTGAGAAAGCAAGAACAACAGCAAATGCTAGCATGATATTAGCTCCCCACATAAACAGGAAGTCAAACTTTGATAGAACAGCACCCTTAATAGAATCAATAGCAGCTTTAGCATCTGCTGGAGGAAGAGCAAGAAGAGTGATGATAAAGAGAAGAGATAAGCCAACTGAGGCTAGAAAAACTGTGTTGTGGACATCCATGCCCCATTTACTGACGTTATCTTGACCAACTTGATAGTCAGTAGAATCGATACTGTATTTTTTTGATTTAAAACTCATAAATTATGATGTTCGCATATCCGAATCAACGAATATAAGGACGCTCTCCATATCCAATTACTACTTGATTGACTTGCCGAGCCACGTAAATAAAACGTGATAAAAATCACCGAAATAGATGATGATTGGACTTACTTGCTCAATCCCAAGGCGCGCATTATAGCACAGCACGAAGCATTTTGACGGAGTTTCAGCTTAAAAGTTACCCGAACCACCGTTGATAGTGACAGTTACGCCAATAAAATCAGAATAAAATAAAGAAATAAAAACCTTTAAAGACAGCATCTTAAATCAAAGTTGCACACCGTAAAATCTAAACTAAACTTTCGACAGATAGTATTAACAACAGCCCAATTTATTTATAGCTCTAACAAAAAAGCCCCGCTATAGGGGCGGGGAAATTACCAAAGGTAAAAGAGAAATCAATAATGAAATTTTAGCGCCACGTATCGCAGCGCTCAGATACGAAATCGCTACAGAGTATTAGAGCGCGTAGCAAAAACCTAAGTTATAGTCTTCGCCATTCTTCGCCGTGAACTCTTTGTCTTCGCTCGATGCGTTCGAGCGACCGCTTTCATCGCCTTTCACCAGACTCACCCAGTGACGGATTCCTGAAGAGCGGCTAACCTCTGTTTGGCCAAATGTAGTACATGTTTCTAGCTGGATATCTTGAATATCAACCAATTCCAAGTGGCCAGTACCTTTACGAGCACCGATTGTCACTTCAACGTGTGTACCGCTTTCGTCACGGAATAATATTGCTGAAGGCTTAGATTTATCACCTGTGTAAGCCACAAAGTGTTTAGCGCGTTTCAGGCCTGTGTGTTCACCGTTTTTGAAGTAAACCTGAACATGTCGATAATCAATCTCGTAGCTCACCACGTCTTCGTGTGAACCCGCCTCAAGAGGAAATAGAGTATCAAGCAACTGTTTCGCCATTCTCTGCTTTTCGAGTTGCTTGTCTGCTTTCACCATTTCAACGGCAAAGACAGCTTCAGCAATAAATGTTGAATGGTTTCTGTGAAGTTCTGTTTTGTCTAGTGTCAGCATATTCATAGTTTTTCCCTCTTACGGCTTTGAATTTCATGTAGGTCAAAAATCCTGATTGACCCTTTTCAAAATTGTTCTTTACTGTGTTGCTTCCATGTATTTCATACTACTTGTATTTTCTAAACAATTTCACAACAAAAATTTCACAGTGTGAATTTTACTAAATTGCTTTTTTACACAAACCGGTATTTCGAGTCCTCAGCCTTTAACTGATGGGGTTGAGGGCTCAGTAGAAACACTTTTACGTGCTGTTTGAATTAGTGTAGTAACCAACACCAACCAGCTTATTGTCGATCACTCGATAGTAAGTGTGTTTGGTTTCCACTTTTCTCGACAGCGGGTTTAACCATTGATAGGTGTAAACGCCACGACCATTTTCTTTAGCGAGATTCAGCATCTCAGTAAGAATTGGCTTATTGTCAGGGCTTAGAATTTCATTGTGTGACCGTCCGACAAGCTCAGGAGACACGCCATGAGCGAGCAGTTTCCCGGAGTTCATGTCTATCACAAACACATACAGGTCTCCTTCAACAAAGCTGCCTTCACTATTATTGAACTCGGCAATGCTGTCTTGCTCAGACTCTACCATCGCGGTCATGGCTCTTGCCAATAACCGCTTAGCTTCTGTTGCACTGGAGCGTTCTGGGTAATACCCCACGGCAACAATCACGTCACCGACACGCTCAAAGAAGGTCGTTTTAGGTTCGCCCATGCGATCAGTAGGGTTAGTCCAATGGTACTGAACTTCGCCAAACCCGTTGTGCACAGCTTTAGTGATCATTTCTCTAAAAAAAGGATTACCGTAGACGTCTTGGGTATCCAAAACACTGTCGCCCACCAACACCATTGAAGAGCCACCACTGGCAAGGAATTGACCATCAATACCAAGCGCAAATACATAGAGCTCACCGTCTATATATTCGGCGCTACTCATAAAGTCTTTTACGCTCTCATCGCCTTCTTTTTGTACATGGACAACCGCTTTAGCAAGCAGGGTTTTGGCTCTTCTTTCAGCGTCACTGACCACATGTGGCTCTGAAATTTCGAGCACATTGACTGGCTCATTTTCTTTCGCTGTTTCTGAATGTTCGGCACGTAATCCAATACCACTGATCACTGCAAATACGGCACAACCAATAAGGATAATTCTTGATATATTCATAGTGACTTCTCCTAATAGCCCACTAAGGACGGTAGCCAAAGCGTAATTTGTGGGAAGAAAGCGATAACGAACACGCCCACTACGGATGCAAGAACAAAGGGGTGGATCTTCGCGGTGATCTGCTCGACCGTGGCCCCGCCTATCCCCGAGGCGACAAAAATATTCTCACCGAGCGGAGGCGTAGCAAAACCTATCGACAACGTACACACCACCACAATACCTACGTGGGTTGGATCCGCGCCTAGCATATACATAATTGGCAACAGCACTGGCACGATAATCATGATCGCGGCTAACGTTTCCATGAACATGCCAATGAACAACAGCAAGGTGATCGTCAGCGCCCACACCATGTACATATTGTCGGTAAAACCGAGCAGTGACTCAGCCACCACGACCGGAATTTTTTGTTCGATTAACAAGCGACCAAATACCGTTGCAGCGAATAGAATCAGCAACACACGCCCGGTAATCCATGTGGTTGTCGATAATGATTTGATGGTGCTTTTAAACGATAACTCTCGGTGAATAAACACACCGACAAACAGCGAATAGAAAATTGCCACAACCGCTGACTCTGTTGGTGTGAACATACCGCTGTAGATACCTCCGAGAATCAAAAATGGAGCCAGTATCGACCATATGCCACGGCGTAAAGCATGTCTTACTTCGCCAAATGACCAATTCTCAGACAGCCCTTTATAGCCTTCTCGCTTGGCAATGAAGTAGTTAGTGACAACGAGTGTAGATGCCATGATGAAGCCAGGAACAACGCCTGCAACAAACAATTTAGGAATAGATAAAGAAGCAAATTGCCCGTGTTGAGCGATGGCTTCAGGCGGTGCCATTAATCCCATTGCTGAGATGCCGAAAATAACTAACGGGATGGATGGCGGAATAATGATCCCCAAGCCCCCTGATGCAGCCGTTACTGCCGATGCGTAACTCTTATCATAATCTCGCTTAACCATTGCAGGCACCATTAGCATGCCTACCGCTGCTGTGGTTGCAGGGCCTGAACCTGAGATAGCACCAAAAAACAAACACGCCATCACGGTTGCAGCGCCAAGGCCACCCGTCACGGGTCCGGCTAAGCTCTCTGCAATATCCACCAGACGTTTGGAGATACCCGCCGCCTCCATTAATGCGCCAGCAAGAACAAAGGCTGGCAGCGCCATTAATGGGAAGTTACCCACCGAAGTGAACGCGATTTGTACTAAAGCGATGGGGTTTTTGTCGAGCAACATATAGGCCGCCATTGAAGCGCCGGCCAGTGATACTGTGATTGGTGCACCCAGAATTAACAGGGTTAAGAAACCACCAAATAAAATTAGAGTTAAATAGGATTCCATTATTACATCTCTCTATTACGGCTATTCTCTGTGACGACTACTGTGATGACTTTTGTGCCGTCATTTTGCGCAGTTCTTTGACTTCAGGATCTTCGTTCTTAGCGCCCTTAAATAAGCGCTCGTAGTTGTTCCAGATAATGCGCAGCATCATTAGAGAAAATGCGATTGGCAAAATCATATAGAAGTATTTCATTGGGATGCCTGTCGTCTGAGACTTCCAGAACAAATTCATTTTGTTGAACACGAAATCGTAGCTGAGATAAACAAAGTAGCCGTTAAACAGCAGCCATAAGAAGTCAGCAATGGTTTCACAGACGGTCTGAACAATCGGGGGGAAGAACTTGAAGTGAAAACTGACTCGGTTATGCGCCGACATCTTGGCCGCAACAACAGCCCCTAGATAGGCAAACCAAACAAACATGTAAGTAGCGACTTCATCACCCCAAGGTATGGAGTAATCGAAAAGCTGACGAGTAAGGATTTGTGTGAACAGCAATAGGACAAAGCTTGCTAGCAACAAACAACATGTATATTCCTCAATGTTGTTAAGGTGCTTTTTTATTGTTTTAGCGACTGACATATAACCTCCAATGTTGATTTCCACATGACAACCAGTCGCTCGCGGTACTAAAAAGATCAGGTACTGGACAGATCAACGAGTAAAGCCATGTAAATGCCCTACCTAACCGTTCTATCGCTAGGTGATTAAGTCGCGAAGAACAGCAGATAGGGCGAATCTAATCGTTACTTTCTACCTAGTAACTCAAGAACGTCGTCTAGCTTGTCTTTGCCTCCAATGCTTGAATAGAACTCAGGCCAAACTGACTTAGTGACTTTGCTGATCCACTCTTGCTCGTTGTCTGTAGGGTCAGTGAAGACCATGCCTTTTGCTTGCAGTTCTTCACGGATCTTGTTTTCAGTATTTTCTAAGTATGCAAAGCTGTGCTCTGTCGCTTCCTGACCCGCTTCAAGAATGATTTTTTGCATTTCAGGCGTCTGTTGTTGGAAGACTGTTTCACTGACGATTAGCGGCTCAAGAGAGAAGATATAACGAAGGTTTGTGACGTACTTTTGTACTTCATTGAACTTCATCGCATGCACAGTGATGTATGGGTTGTCTTGTCCATCAACCACACCTTGCTGCAGGCCAGTAAATGTTTCTGACCATGCCATTGGTGTTGGGTTTACGCCCCATGCTTGGTAGGAAGCAATCATGATTTCGTTACGAGGAACACGAATCACTAGTCCTTTTAGATCCGCTGGTGAAGCCACTGATTTTTTAGAGTTAGTCAGAACCCTAAAACCAGAATAAGCCCAGCCAACGATACGAACGCCAGCATCACGAATGGTGTTATCGACAAGGTCTTGACCCACTTGGCCTTGAGTTAATAGCACCGCTTCTTCTGCACTTTGAATGACATAAGGCATGGTCAATAGACCAACCGTTGGAGAGAAAGGCGTCACGTTGTTGATCGCCAATACTGAGAAGTCGAGAAGGCCGATTGCCGCGTCGTTAACGGTGTCTTGCTCGTTACCCAATTGACCATTCGGGAACAGGTCGATTTTGACTTTGCCGTCTGTTTTTTGCTCCATCAATTCAGAAAATGAGGTCGCTAATTCCCACTGAGTACCACCAGCAGCATCTCCGATAGCCATTTTAAAATTTGCTGCTGCCGCGGTATGAGATAGCATCGCTGTTGCTACAATTGTGACGCCAGCAATAATTTTATTTTTAATCAATTTCATAGTCTTAACCTTTCATATCATACAGACTTCCTGCCTGTACTTTGCTCACAAGGTGACCTGGTACAACTTTCCTGGTCGTAGTTCTATTTCCCTATTTTGGAAACAATGTTCGAGTAGCTAAAGCACTTCATCTTTTAGCGAATACCACTGATAAAGGAACTGTTGCCCTACTCTTCGAAATGGTGCAAACATCTCAGATTCCACCACTTCCCTCACGTTGGGGAACGGAAGTTTTGATTCAAATATTGGCAAGTCAAGCTTATGACCTTCACCTGCGATCCACTGAGCGAGGCGCTTGCCTGCTTGAGCGGAGTACATCACACCATTGCCGCCATACCCTAGTGCGTAGAATATGGATTGCTTTGGATTCGGCTGATAGATTCTTGGCATCATGTCGTGGCTAACATCTACCCACCCCCACCATGAATAATCGATTTTGATCTGATCGAGAGAAGGGAATTTTCGAGTTAAATCCGCTCTCAACATGTCTTCGTATTTCTTGTCAGGTGCATTCTTGCCACTGATGGCACTGCGTGTACCGATCTGCACTCGGTTATCGGGTAACAAACGGTAGTAATGACGCAAAATTCTGGTATCAGTAATCACCTGATTAGTTTTGAAGTTACACGCAGCGATTTCGTCTTGAGTTAACGGACGCGTCACCATCGAGTTAGAAAGTACGGGTAATAAGCGATTCTTAAGCTCTGAATGCAAACCTTGGCTGGTGTATCCACCGGTACAAACACCGACAGAACGAGCCTTAACCACACCACCAGGCGTTTTCAGGTAATGCACACCGTTGCGAGTTTCCCATCCCATCACAGGGCTTGCTGGGTGAACTTTTACGCCGAGTGCTCGCGCCTTTCTTAGATAACCAAACGCCAGTTTCCCTGCATGGATGCCAATACCTTCTGGCTCATGCATTGCGCCTGCTGCTTCTTGGTCGCCGACGTAATCACGCTTTACGGTTTCCGCATCTAAGATCTGCGCATCGTAATCAAACGTGTCACGCAGCAACTTGGCTTCTTTCTCGAGTGTTGCCATCACTTTTGGACGGTGAGCAACATATAAGTGGCCACCCGGCTGCGGGTCACAATCAATGTCTTTGATTAGAGACTTAAATGTGTTCATGCCATCGACGCATTCGCGGTGCATTTTTAGCGCGGTTTCTAATCCCCAGCGTTCAATCCACTGAGAACGCTTCAAACGTCCTGACGCACACTGAGCCTGACCACCATTTCGGGTACTGCAGCCCCAACTCATACGGTTAGCTTCAATCACAATCGCTTTAATGCCGTACATTTCAGCAAGGTGTATCGCAGTACTTAGGCCTGTGTAGCCTGAACCGATTATCGCCACATCGACATCCATATCCGATGTAATTGGGCCATCATCTTCAGGTGGCACGCCTGCGGTATCTACCCAATAAGTCGGGGCGTATTCCTTGCCGTGACCTGGGCTCTTGTCTTTAAGTGGGTCGTATTTTGGATCGTATCTTTCTTTTGCTTGGGTACTTTCTTGTGCTCGGGTGCTTTTCACCTTTGGTGGCACATCGGCTGCCGGTTGTTCCATTACTAAACTCATAATTCGACTCTCCTAGTCATAACACGTGAACGGGTTGTGGTTTCGTGTCTAGCTCTTGGGAGTGTTGTTAGGAGTCAAAAGAGGTCGTGTTTTACGGAAGGCATTTTTTACGCTGATTTTTCCCTCTTTCAGGGTAAACACATCAACCATACGAGCTTCGATGACGGCGCCATCAGGGTTAGTCGCAGAGAACGTTGATTCGCTTACCGCGCGGTCGCCACATACAAAGTGGACAGGGTCGCTCCAGGCTGCATCTGGAAAGTTCTGCCAAACCAATTCAAAGCTATTACGAACGGCTTCGTACCCTTCGATAGTGTTTCCAAGTTCGCCTTCTCCTGCCACGGTGTGGAAGACACAGTCTTCGGTCATAAACGACATTAGCGCTTCAATATCATGGTTATTCCATGCATCACTAAAAGACTGTAAAAAGGCGGTGTCGACTTGGTTTTCCAGCACGAATGTCGCTGCATTGGTTTGCATATTCATATTCCAGAATCCTTTATGTTTTCGTTATTGGTTTAAATTTCAGTAGCTTTGCGCCACTTTTTTATTAGAGTGTTTAAACTAGATCTGTGAAAATTTAACAACTTGATAACAAGATTCGCCACTCTAACTTCGAGTTACTTTATAAACAATCTTTAAGCTCACAGATTTCATCTTTTTATAAATTAATTAGTGTTCTGATTTTATTTATCTCGTAATCACTAGATTTATATGAGGTCTAAATAAAATCATTAGAAATATTAGACTTTAGTCGAAATCAAAATCTTGATGGTACTTTCGGCCATACTGCTCAAGCTGGCGATCATGAGTATTAACTTGTAACTCGATATTACCCTCGCCTTTATTAATTGCTTGATTGCTGTCTATATGGGCTTCATTTTTCAAATCAGCCAGTTTCTCTTCAATATATTCTGTCGGTTCATTTAAAACATTCATGGAGATTAATTCCTTTATCAGGTTTACTTTCGCTGATGGAAGAATATGAACGGATACTAGACCGTTTGAATATTCTTTTTCATCGTACAAAGGCTGAATGGCATCATTGCCACCTTCCTTAAATGGGTGAATGGAATACCACTTATCTTTTCGTTGCTCTTGCTGATCACAATCAGCCACATTGAATATCTGAGTCCTATTGAGGTCACATGGTGAGTTGAAAACACTAACTTTATGATAATCAATGGCTTTAATAATATTGATACAGTCTTTACTTTGGCTATGACATACAGACCACAGCGCATTAATCAGGTTATCTGTCCATTCAAGTAAACGGGTTGGAAACCCCTGTTTCTTGGCTAAACACATCAGTAACCAATCGTTTATCTCGTGTGCACTCAACGAATGCCCACCATAAACTCTCACGGTCGAGAGAAGCTCTTGTTCGACACGGCGAATATTCTTTCGATTTGATCGGCCTAAGCTCGGCATCAAGTTATTATTTTCATAATCACACACGTTATAAATCAAATCACGATGTCCACTACACTCAGCAATGAGTGAATCGATTATTTCATACAGCTCTTCGAGTGAGCTTATATAACGTTTATTTTTCACAACATTCATACAATAAGTCATTTAGTTTATATTCGGTAAAGTTAAAGTATTAATAATCACGTTAATAAATTGTTCAATTGGTATAGTTGTAATTATTGAAAAATGATAATAGGTATATATCTTCGTCAAAGATGACCATTTATGGATCCATTAGTTACGGATCGAACAATAATAATGAGTGACAAAATTTATATAGCTAGAACCACTTATGTACCGATGGAACATTTAATTAGTGTTCTAATGTTTAAGTAGAAATTATTGAACTAAGCGTTTACGTTCTTCACTTAAGCACTTTGCCAATACCCGTTAATATTGCCCGACCACGTTCTTTATAATGCGGTGGCCGGACAAACTTCCTATGACTTATACGTAGTCTTTATATTTATCTAGGAAACGAACCGGTGTTGATAGTGCATCTCGGCGGAACGGGTCGCCCAATTCCTGAGTACACATGATTTCAATGATGGTTGTTTTGCCTTCGTTCATTTGCATGTCGATAGCTTTTTGCAGAGTTGGGCCTACATCTTCTAGCTTATCAACTGTGATACCTTCAGCGCCCATTGCTCGTGCGATCTCTGCAAAGCTTTGGTTCTCAAGTTCACCAGCAACAAAGCGTCGGTTGTAGAAGTCGACTTGGTTCTTCTTCTCAGCACCCCATTGACGGTTGTGGAATACCACGGCTGTCACTGGAATGTTATGGCGAACACATGTCATGGTTTCCATCAAGCTCATGCCCCACGCACCGTCGCCTGCATAAGAGATAGCTGGACGATGAGGTGCCGCTGCTTTCGCACCAATAATGGTCGGGAACGCATAACCACAGTTACCGAAACTCATTGCAGCAAAGAAGCTACGTGGTTTTTCAAAGCGTAAGTAGCTGTTTGCCACTGAGTTGATGTTACCGATATCCGTCGAGACCATTACGTCTTCAGGCATCGCTTTTTCTAGCTCACGCAGTACTTGGCGTGGGTGTAGGTATTCACCGCCAGAGAACGGAGTCTCTTGAGAGTTTTCTTCAATCATATCTAAGCTGAAAGAGTCACGTTCGTGTGTCCACTCATCAAGCTCTTTTTCCCAAAGTGCTTTCTCTGTTGCGACTGTATCCTGACGAGCGCCTTTGTTGTCATCACACAACAGTGCGCGGCCTTCCAATCTTTCGGATAGAGCAACCGCAGCGGCTTTCGCATCACCACAGATACCAACCGAAATCTTCTTAACCAGACCTAGCATCTTGTTGTCGGCATCAATCTGAATGATTTTCGCGTTCTTCGGCCAGTAGTCCATGCCATGTTGAGGCAAAGTACCAAATGGACCGAGACGTGTACCCAAAGCGATAACCACGTCCGCTTGAGCCATCAATTTCATTGCTGCTTTCGAACC
Source organism: Vibrio sp. R78045 (assembly GCF_042466085.1). Lineage (NCBI taxonomy): Bacteria > Pseudomonadati > Pseudomonadota > Gammaproteobacteria > Vibrionales > Vibrionaceae > Vibrio > Vibrio sp. R78045. The sequence continues at coordinate 1,398,879 of NZ_JAXHBS010000013.1, read as the reverse complement.
TTGGTAGCCTAAAGGACCACACCATAATGGGTGACTCGCAGGGAAAGAGTCATTATGTAGGTAGCTGTTCACTACGGGTGCGCCTAATCTTTCTGCCAATGCCGCACACTCTTGAACTGCATCTGCCATTACCACGCCGCCACCAGAAATTATGACTGGGAATTTCGCTTCAGCAATCAGGTCTGCCGCTTCATTTAGAGATTTCTCGCCACCTGGACCACGGTCTAAACGCGCGGGTTTAGGGATCTCAGTTTGAGTTTCGCCATAGAAGTAGTCACGTGGAATGTTCAGCTGAGTCGGGCCCATTTCGCTCATCGCACGGTCAAAACATCGACCTGTGTATTCAGCCATACGATCTGGGTGCGTTACGTGTCCTTGATACTTAGTGAACTCTTGGAACATTGGAAGCTGGTTACACTCTTGGAAACCGCCTAAGCCCATTGTTTTTGTACCTGTCTCTGGCGTCACAATTACGACAGGGCTATGTGCCCAGAACGCCGCTGCAATCGCAGTCACACAGTTACTAATACCCGGGCCATTTTGCCCAATAACCACGCCATGGCGACCCGATACACGAGAGTAACCATCTGCCATGTGAGCAGCGCCTTGCTCGTGTACTACTGGGACCAATCGAATGCCAGCAGGAGCAAAGATATCCATTGCGTCCATAAATGCCGACCCCATGATGCCGAACATATCGGTAACATCATTAGCAACCATAGTTTCAACGAACGCTTCTGATGGTGTCATTGTTACTGTGCCGGAAACAACCGTACGTTTTTCTTGCTCGCTCATTCTTCCATTCTCCTTGAGTTAACCAAAATTTCATTTTTCGGAATGAATTGTCTCTTTTTCGAATTCATTTTCACCTTAGTAGTAGAATTTTTGCGCGTCAACTTTTTATATTAAATTGGAACAAATCATTCTAATTAATAAAACCAGATCACATTATTGGTAGTTTTTCGTACAAAAAGTGCCGTTAACTTAAGCGGAGCTGTTAATAATCGAGGACATATCGCGATAGCAGCGACAAGTGATGAGTTATATAGAGGGAAAAATGATGAATGAGGCGGAATTGATACCAACGCAACCAGTAAGCGTGAGAGAACGCTTTGGGATCGACAGCAACCTAACCGTGATGGCATTTGAACATGCGGGCGAATATGTTCCTAAAGTCGATCCAAATTACTGTTTTGATCCTGAAGTGACGTTGGCTATATTGGCGGGGTTCACCTCCAATCGTCGCACATTGATACAAGGCACACACGGAACGGGTAAGTCGTCTCACATTGAGCAAATTGCCGCAAGATTGAATTGGCCGTGTTTGAGGATCAACCTAGACGGACACTTAAGTCGCTTGGATTTCATAGGTAAAGACAGCATCGTCATTAGAGACGGAATGCAAGTAACAGAGTTTAAAGAAGGCATTCTTCCTCAGAGCATTCAACAACCCATCGCACTGGTATTAGATGAATACGACGCTGGTCGTCCTGACGTGATGTTTGTGATTCAACAGCTATTAGAGCAAGACGGTAAATACACCTCTTTAGAACAAAACCGCGTGATCACTCCTCACCCTTCTTTCCGCCTGTTTGCTACCTGCAATACGCTTGGCTTGGGTAATTTTTCAGGTTTGTATTCGGGTACTCAAGTGCTTAACCACAGTCAGTTAGATAGATGGAACATCATCGCCACGCTTAACTATTTAGATCCACAGCATGAAACTAAGATCGTGTTATCCAAGCTTCCAGAGCTGAATAATGAGAGTGGCCGACAGTTGGTTGAGAAAATGATCGCGACCGCCGGATTAACGCGTAACGGGTTTCGGGCTGGTGACCTTTCGACGGTGATGTCTCCGAGAACGGTACTCACTTGGGCCGAAAACATCCAAATATTCGACGATGTAGCAACGGCATTTAGACTGTCATTCTTAAATCGCTGCGAAGACGAAGAGAAAGAACTGGTTAGCGAATATTATTTCCGTTGCTTTGGTGAAGATTTAGAAACGCCTACTCAAAACTATTCGCATTCGGAGTCGTAAACCATGGCCAATGTTTCTTCCCAGCAGAAAAAGATCCTCGATCTTGGCGTGTCTGTCGCCAGAGCGATCAGCGGTGAGTTGAGTCTGAATTATCGGGGAAAACGTCTCTATAAAGGCAATAGCCCCTGTTATTACCAGTCCGCACATACTAACGATCTCACCTTTGTTTCTCGCCACGAGTTGAAAAACAGCAAGCTTTCGATGCAAGGCAAGATCGATTCATCAGCATTACGACTCTTGCTTTCAGATGCTGTTCTTCATTACTCATTGCGACCGAAAAACGAAGTCGAACGTCTGTTATATGATTTCTGCGAACAGGCACGAATCGAGTCACAAGTCCCGTCTTACCTAAAAGGCGTCACTAAGAGTATTCAATTCAACTTTGCGTATTGGAGCGACCAATATCATCAAAATGGCTTTACCGAATCACGAATAGGCATGTTGCTGTTTACACTGATGCAGGTCATCCACACCCGCTTAACTGGCGTTCCAGTTTCGGAGCCTATCGCTGAAACCATTGAATCGACTCGCGCCGGCATCGTGCCTACTTTTGGTCACTGCCTTAAACGCTTAAAGCAACATCGAGCCGACCAAGAGCAGTTTGCGCACTGCGCCAATGAGTTTGCGGCCCTTGCACAAAAGTTAATCATCCAAGAACAAGAAAGTGATAACTCGCCCACTCCAACGGTCGAAGAAGACATTAAGATCCTTGCGCAGCTAGCCTTGATTGTTGATGGTGACATTCAAGATGAAGACGTCGATAGCGACATAACGGGCAGTAGTAAGGTATTCGAGCTGTCAGGCGCCAATTATCAGGTCTTCAATTCAGAATTTGATCAAGTCATCGCGGCAGACAAACTCGTCAGGCGCGCCCTGTTACTCGAACTGAGGCAAAAGCTCACCGATGACATCATGCCGAGACAAGTAAACACTCGCCGTTTAGCCGCTATGCTCACCAGCTTTGTTGCGACGCCACAAAAGAGTCGACGTCAGGATCATCTTGAAGAAGGCATTGTTAACGCCACGACCATCACCAAGCTCATCACTTCGCCATTGGATCGTACTGTCTTTTATCAACCTGACATCGGCGCGTCTCATCAATGTGCCATCACGTTTTTGATGGATTGTTCAGGTTCAATGAAGAAACACAGTCACAAGCTAAGCCTACTGATGGATACAATTCTCAAATCCGTTGGACTGGCCAACATTCCATTTGAGATTATTGGCTTCACTACCAATAACTGGAACGGTGGAAAAGTTTATCGACAGTGGCTTAAACAAGGCCAACCGAAACACCCAGGCCGCTTAAACGAAGTTCGACATATTGTGTTTAAAGATTTTGATACACATTGGAGACGCTCTCGCCTTGGCATTGCGAGCCTTCGTAAAGCAGACACCTTTAAAGAAGGGATTGATGGCGAAGCGGTGCAGTTCGCTAGTCAGCGGTTGCAACAGCACAGTGCAAAAAGAAAGGTTTTAATCGTGTTCTCAGACGGCTGCCCGATGGATACCGCCACCAGCACAGCCAACGACCAGTTCTATTTGGATAACCATCTCAAACAAGTGATTGAGCGTGAATCAAACAAAAACCATATCGAAATTCATGGTGTAGGAATGGGCGTCGATTTAAGCCCGTACTACCGCAGTAATATCACTTTAGATGTGCAGGAGAGCTGTTTGTTTGGGTTATCTAGGAACATCTTCGAGATGCTAAAGCGTTAGGAGATATAAGTCGTGAGCAGTGAAGTATCGGCTAGCAGACCGCTAGCCTTTTATCGGAATGTTCTTAATAGGTAGCAAGAAGCTGATATATAACAAGTAGCTAAGAGACAGCAAGCAACGACCATGCAGACACAGCCATCAGATACCCACCAATCAACATCAGTACCGTAAACACCAGCTTTCTTAATTGGTCATTAGACAACGGTGGCGGGAAACGTCGAGCAAACATCGTGACAAGCGCCACCAAGGGGACAGCAATAGCGGATAGCCACAGTATGCTCGGTTCCATGTCGCCTGCAACGTAGACATTGACAGTACGCGACATCGACGTACAAGCGAACACCATCAGCAGTGTGCTTCGCACCAGATCGAGTGTAAAAGGTTGCCGATAGAGATGATAAACAATCGGAGGGCCCGCCATCCCAAATAACCCGCCCGCTAAACCAGAGCTAAATCCTGATATAAGGAATGATACCGTTGCCGAACGATCCTTTCTGGTTTTAGGTTTGAACATAAAGCTCACACCTGCGAATAGCACCATCGCACCCAATAGTCCTCGCAGGATATTGGTCGCAGAGTCACTCAACTCGTCCAGCAAGAACACCCCCATCGACACACCGGGAATAATACCGATGATTAACACCACCAGAATTTTGAGCTCCCCAAGCAGTGGCTTACCCATCAAAGCGACCAAGCAATTGAACAAGGTCACAATACTGACCACAGCGGCTATAACGGGTAAAGAGACCAGATTAAGGCTGACCGTCAAACCAATCACGATGATACCCAGCCCAAACCCCGTAACGGTTTGGAAATAGGTACCTACCGCGATGGTGGCAAGAATGGCGAGTAAAATAGGTAACTCCATTAGCTATCCTAATTAGGTTGTTTTGGGTTTGATTTGAATCTGAGTACTAGATACGAGAGCTAGATGTTAATACCGGAACTCAAATTCTGATTCTTCTTTTTCTTCAACATCAGCTTCAGTATCAGCCTTAGAGCTAGACACTTTCCCTTGCTGCGCTTGTACGGCAGTCACCGCAATTACGTTAAAGATATCTTGCGCGCTACACCCTCTGGATAAGTCATTGGCAGGCTGATTCAATCCTTGCAGTAACGGGCCAATCGCGACCGCGCCTCCTAACCTTTCTGCAAGTTTATAGCCTATGTTCCCCGCTTCTAAATTAGGGAATATCAATACGTTAGATTGGCCTTTCACTTCTGAATCGGGCAGCTTTTTCGCGGCAATTTCAGTCACAATCGCGGCATCGAGTTGAACGTCCTGATCGACGGCGATTCCGGGACAGCGTTGCTTCACTAACTGAGCGGCATTACGAACCTTATCGACCGATTCGTGTTTCGCACTACCATTGGTCGAAAACGACAACATTGCCACTTTCGGTTCTTCCATCAACAGCGTTTGTGCACTGTTTGATGCAGCCACTGCAATCGATGCCAACTCGGTTTCATTGGGGTTAATCACCAAACCACAGTCACTGAAAATCATGCCGCCTTTGAGATTATGGAAAGGCTCACACAACATCATCAGAAAGAAACTGGACACCAATTCACTGTCTGGTGCTGGCCCAATAATCTGAAGCGCAGCTCGCACTACATCAGACGTGGTATAAACCGCGCCATTAACCGTGCCGTCAACTAACCCTTCCCTCACCATCAAGTTGGCAAAAATTAGCGGGTCTTTGACCATTTCTAAAGCATCGTCGTACGACATGCCTTTGGCTTTCCTTAACTGATGAAGCCGTTCGGCCAACACCTCTTTAAGCGCGGATGCATCAGGTGAAACAATATGAATGCCGGCGAGATTAATGTGGTTCAACTGCGCTGCTTCGATAATCGCCTTTTCATCACCGACCAGCGTGATGTAAGCGAGCTGTTTATCTATCGCCAATCGCGCCGCTTTGAGTACACGAGGGTCTTCTGCTTCGCTCAAAACCACTAGCTTACGATCTAAGTGAGCCTTATCAATAATCCGTTCAATCGCCTTCATCTTAAATTCCACTTATTGAGATTAATTGTTCCATAATTTATATTTATATTATTGGAATAATAAAAAAGGTCAAATTTTATTCAGATAATTGAAGAATAATGATTTGGTATGTACACTCTTAGGCATAGACATATCGCAAGGATGGATCATTATATGCAAACAGAAATACCACCAGTTCAAGGGGATACACCGACTCTCCGACTTTTTGCACTATTAGAGGTGATAGCGCAAAAAGACGAGTTTATTTCTCTTCAGGGATTAGTCGAAGAAACTGGACTACCAAAACCGACCCTGCACCGAATGCTTCAGCAGTTAGAAGCAGCAGGCATCATTCAACGAGACGGCGATGAGAAGCATTACAGCTCTGGTATTCGACTCAGAAAGCTTGCTGAAAATCTGCTGTTGAATAGCACCATGCACAGCGCACGACGCACTATTCTTGAAAACCTTCGAGCAGAAGTCGGCGAGAGCTGCAACCTAACGGCACTGTCGAGCGGTGAGATCATCTATCTTGATCGCGCAGAAACTGAAGCCCCGCTGCGCTTCCATCTACAGCCAGGCTCTCGCGTACCCGTGCATTGCTCAGCTACAGGCAAACTGTTTTTGGCGCACATGTCGAAATCACAGCGCAGAAGACTGATTGAAAACGTGCCACTGACTCAGTACACAGTGAAAACCATTACTGACTATTCGACGTTAGAGAAAGACATCGAAGAAGCGAAGATCCAAGGTTTTGCTATTGATGATGAAGAGTTCTTACCAGGGTTAGTCTGTATCGCCGTATTAATACCGTCTTCTACTGGCCAATCCAATCTAGGCTTAGCAATACAAGCTCCAGTGATTCGAGTAAAACCAGACGAAGCGATCAAGTTTCTGCCAGCTCTTCAAAAAGCAGCCAAAGCGCTCGCGAAGATAGAGTCTGATAACTGGGGCTAGTGAGAAGATTTATCTCAGAGAATAACCAAGATTAGCGACTTAACATCCATGCCCTTCGACCAATGAACATTTGGTCGAAGTCATTTCAACACACGCCAACCCGCACATAAGCAACACGTCTAAAGTAATCACAACAAAGGAATCACGATGCTAAACATTAAGAACCAGCACTTACTCTCTTTTATGGTGACAGAAGCGAACAACGCAGTTGCAGTCACAAACCCAGCAACGGGTGAGCTTATTGGGCATGCACCAATCTCATCTGAGGCAGAGTTAGAGAGCGCTATCGAACGCGCTCATGTTGCGCAGAAAGAGTGGGCAAAAATTCCCGCTAAATCCCGTGCTGCATTGCTAAGTGGTTGGCATCAACTGATCCTTGAAAACAAAGAAGATCTTGCTCGCCTAATGACCATCGAACAAGGTAAGCCGTTAGCAGAAGCGACGGGCGAAGTGGTGTATGGCGCGAGTTTCATTGAGTGGTTCGCCGAAGAAGCCAAGCGCACTTACGGTGACTCCATTCCTAGCACAGTCGCTGGCAAACGCTTAGTAACAATCAAGCAGCCGATTGGGGTCGCGTGTGCCATTACGCCGTGGAACTTTCCGATTGCGATGATCACTCGTAAGGCCGCTCCTGCCCTTGCTGCTGGCTGTAGTTTTATTGTGAAGCCCTCAGATGAAACGCCGCTTTCTGCATTTGCTGTGGTTGAACTGGCTTACCAAGCAGGCATTCCGAAAGATCTACTCCAAGTCGTACTTGGCGACAGCCCCGAACAGATTGGTGAGCTTTTCACATCACACCCACTGATCAAAAAGATCTCTTTTACTGGATCGACTCGAGTCGGCAGTATCTTGATGGCTCAAGCGGCAAAAGGCATTAAGCGCACCTCAATGGAACTGGGTGGCAATGCACCGTTTATCGTGTTTGACGATGCGGATATCGACGCTGCAGTTCAAGGCGCAATGGCTTCAAAATTCCGTAATGCAGGCCAAACCTGTGTTTGTGCAAACCGTTTCTACGTACACAGTAAAGTACACGATGAGTTTGTGGCTAAATTCGACCAAGCAGTACAGCTGCTTAAAATTGGAAACGGTTTGGACGAAGGCGTAACGGTTGGCCCTGTTATCAATGAAGGTGCTAAGCAAAACATCCAAGGATTGATAAACCGAGCTATTGAACAAGGTGCTAAACCTGTGACGCCACTTCAACAACTTGATGGACTCTTCCTTCAGCCCGTTGTTCTTAAAGATGTAAAACACAGCATGGACATCGTTCAACAAGAGATTTTTGGCCCAGTCGCACCCGTGATGCAATTCGAGACAGACGAAGAGCTTATTGAGATGGCCAACGACACTATTTACGGTTTGGCGTCGTACTTCTACAGTCAGAACATTCATCGAGTATGGAACATCGCGGAAGCACTTGAGTACGGTATGGTTGGCATAAATGATGGCCTAATCTCAACCGAAGTCGCGCCTTTCGGTGGGGTTAAACAATCAGGTATTGGCCGTGAAGGCGCAAAGGAAGGCATCGATGAGTATATGGATATTAAGTATCTTTGCTTTGGTTGAAAATAGGGTTGGTAGTCACTAAGTTTCCTCACTGACTCAGCTATTCTCTTTCTATAACCCCTCAAAAAAAGCCGCGCTATAAAGCGCGGCACCTTGGGCTCGGTTTAAATGGGTGTTTCTTTTCTTAGTGGTTTTATTATTTAGTGACGTTGTTATTTAGCTACTCCGTAACACAGTTACGTTACTTTGCTATTTTGTTCTGTGGCCTATTTAGCAACCTTGTTTTATGCAAGTGCTTTTAACTTCAATCGCATCGCATGTAGCACTGGCTCTGTGTAACCACTTGGTTGGGCGCAACCTTCGAATACCAACTGACAAGCTGCTGAAAATGCAATGCTGTTTTCAAAGTTAGGAGCCATATTACGGTAGCTAGGGTCGCCAGCGTTTTGCTCATCAACCACTGCTGCCATACGCTTCATAGTTTTCATTACTTGGGCTTCATCGCAAATACCGTGACGTAACCAGTTAGCGATGTGTTGGCTTGAAATACGCAATGTTGCGCGATCTTCCATCAAACCTACATCGTTAATATCAGGTACTTTAGAGCACCCTACGCCTTGGTCAATCCAACGAACCACGTAACCTAGAATACCTTGCGTGTTGTTATCCAATTCGTTTTGGATATCTTGAGCTGTTAGCTTTTGATTACCTAATAGCGGAATAGTAAGGATATCGTCTACATTGGCTCTCACTCGCTCACGAAGCTCTTTCTGGCGGCTTGGTACACTCACTTTGTGATAGTGCAGAGCATGCAAAGTCGCAGCAGTTGGAGAAGGTACCCAAGCCGTATTCGCGCCAGCTTGTGGGTGTCCGATTTTCGCGTCCATCATCTTCGCCATATTATCTGGCTCTGGCCACATACCTTTACCGATTTGAGCTTTACCTTGCAGGCCACAAGCTAGGCCAAGATCAACGTTTTGATCTTCGTATGCGCCAATCCAAGTCATGGTTTTCAGCTGTGTTTTAGGCGCAAATGGCCCAGCTTCCATACTCGTGTGAATCTCATCACCCGTTCGGTCTAAGAAACCGGTATTAATGAACACAACACGATCTTTAGCCGCACGAATACATTCTTTCAGGTTGACCGAAGTACGACGCTCTTCATCCATAATGCCAACTTTGATGGTGTAGCGGTCTAAACCTAAAGCATCTTCAATGCGACCAAACAACTCATTGGTAAACGCCACTTCTTCAGGGCCATGCATCTTAGGTTTTACAATGTTGATACTGTTTGCGGTCGAGTTTTGGTAAGCGCTATTGCCTTTTAAATCATGTATCGCGATTAGCGAGGTGATCATACCATCCATAATGCCTTCAGGTACTTCATTACCTTCGGCGTCAATGATCGCAGGGTTGGTCATTAGGTGACCCACGTTACGTATAAATAACATGCTGCGGCCTTTGAGCGAGATCTCACCGCCAGTGACACTGGTGTATTGGCGATCTGGATTCAAACTACGAACGATGGTTTTGCCGTTTTTCTCTAGCGACTCTTTCAGGTCACCTTTCATCAAACCTAACCAGTTGCTATAGGCAAGCGCTTTATCTTCACCATCAACCGCAGCAACCGAGTCTTCACAATCCATAATGGTCGTCAAGGCAGCTTCGACTAATACATCTTTAATACCAGCAACATCAACGCTACCAATCGGTGCGCTCGGGTCAATTTGAATTTCGATATGCAGATTATTGTGTTTAAGCAGAATGCACGAAGGGGAACTTGCGTCACCTTGATAGCCAATGAACTGGTCGCTATCAATTAGAGTGACTTCCTCACCGTTATCCAGTGTCGCTATCAGCTTATTACCGATACTAGCGTTACTGATGCTGTATTTGGTTACGTCTTTATGAGAAACGCCATTTAGTGGCGCAGCATCATCAAGGAACTCACGAGCATAAGTCACGACTTTAGCGCCACGCACAGGGTTAAAGCTTCCACCTTTTTCCGCGCCGTCACTTTCGCTGATCACATCGGTGCCGTAGAGCGCATCATATAAGCTGCCCCAACGCGCGTTGGCTGCGTTAAGTGCAAAACGTGCGTTCATAATTGGCACTACAAGCTGTGGCCCTGCCTGGGTGGCGATTTCTGGTTCGACGTTCGCTGTTGTCACTTGAAAATCATCGCCTTCAGGGACTAGGTAGCCAATCTGTTGTAAGAACTGTTTGTACTCTGCCGCATCTAGCGTTTGTCCAGCACGCTCTTGGTGCCAAACGTCAATTTGATGTTGAAGATCGTCGCGCTTAATAAGCAATGCGCGGTTCTTTGGAGCCAAGTCTTCAAGGATGGTTGCAAATGATTGCCAAAAGTCTTCAGCGACAATGCCCGTTCCAGGAATGACCTGATCATTAATTAATTGGTAGAGGGTGCTATCAATGTTCAAGCTTCCCTGTTGAATACGACTGCTCATAAAATCTCTCTCAAGCTAACTGATGACTACTCAATATATTTACTTAACTGACTTAAATCTAAATAACTAGTTTAAACTTACTTAACGGGCGTAAATTTAGCTAATTTATGCCAGTTATACTGGATATTCATATAAAAAATACCCTACAAACTGTGTTATTCCGTCACGCCACTCTCTATTTCATTAGCGACACTTTTAATCAATCGACGCATCCACTGATGGTCAGGATTGGTTTGTAACAATGGACTCCACGCCATCTTTACCTCAAAAGGTTCAATCGCAAATGGGGCAGGTTTGATTAACAAATTAGGGTTGTTGCGCTGCAATTGCGCGGCTTTGGTTGGAATAGTAAGGATCAGGTTTTTCTGCTGAGCGAAGAGAATCGCAGATAGGTAATGTCGGGTAAACACCGTGATATTACGGGTTTTACCAATGCGCATTAACGCTTCATCTATCCAACCGAGCTTTTGCGCTTCACTTGGGTTGATTCCCACTCCGGTTCCCATACCTGTCTTACTTACCCAGATATGTTGCGCCTTTAGATAAGACAAAATATCAAAGTTATCGGCTATTGGATTATCACAGCTAAATAGGCAAGAGAACCCGTCGTGCCAAAGACTCATCTGGTGAAAGGACTGTGGAATGTCATCAAAACGGTTGATGATAATGTCAACGGTGCCTTGTTCTACATCCTGATAGCTCACATCACTCGGCGTCATTATATCCAGTCGTATTTTCGGCGCTATCTCGCTCAGTTTTTTCAATAGCGGCTGAATAATGGTCGACTCTGCATAGTCACTCGCCATGATACGAAACACGCGTTCGCTGTCTTCTGCATTAAACTCTGTAGTCGGCTGGAGTGTCTTTTCTACATTGGCCAGTATGTTGCGAATCAGCGGCTGTAATTTGTGCGCTCGCTCGGTAGGAACCATTCCTTCACTTGTTCTCACCAGCAGTGGGTCTTCAAATAAATCCCTCAGTCGGCGCAGTCCATTACTCATGGCTGGTTGAGTAATTCCTAGCTGATTTGCCGCACGAGTTACGTTTCTTTCACGTAACAACATGTCTAAATACACAAGTAAATTAAGGTCTATACGAGCAATATTCACAAGAAAAATACCGAATATAATAACTATAAATTAACAAAATTATCACATGCATGGTTATTCTTTGTCCATAGCAAAGTTTTAATCCAAGCCAATTTGGCTACCATACCCCACGTGAAACTAAGGAATAGTTATGTCGCAAATTACACAAGATATCGAAATGATAGAAGTTGCAAAAAGCGCTGCAGGTGCACCATGGGATGCAATTAACCCTGAATCTGCTGCTCGTATGCGAGCTCAAAACAAATTCAAAACAGGTCTAGATATCGCGCAATACACAGCAGATATCATGCGTGCGGATATGGCGGCTTACGACGAAGACAGCTCTCAATACACTCAGTCTCTGGGTTGCTGGCATGGTTTCATCGGCCAACAAAAGCTGATTTCTATTAAGAAGCACTTTGATGGTAAAACAGACCGACGCTACCTATACCTATCAGGTTGGATGGTTGCAGCACTTCGCTCAGACTTTGGTCCACTTCCAGACCAATCAATGCATGAGAAAACATCGGTTGCAGGCCTAGTAGAAGAACTATACACATTCTTGCGCCAAGCTGATGCACGTGAACTGGGTGGTTTATTCCGTGAGCTAGACGCAGCACGTGAAGCCGGCGATGTTAATCAACAGGATCTTATCCAAGACAAAATCGACAACCACGTGACACACGTAGTACCAATCATTGCAGATATCGATGCAGGTTTCGGTAACGCAGAAGCGACTTACCTAATGGCTAAGCAGATGATTGAAGCTGGTGCATGTTGTCTACAAATCGAAAACCAAGTAGCCGATGAGAAACAATGTGGTCACCAAGACGGTAAAGTAACGGTTCCACACGCTGACTTCCACGCAAAACTTCGCGCACTTCGTTACGCATTCCTTGAGCTAGGTATCGACAACGGCATCATTGTTGCTCGTACCGATTCACAAGGCGCTGGTCTGACAAAAGAAATCGCAGTAGTGAAAGAGCCAGGCGACCAAGGCGATATCTACAACTCATATCTAGATGTTGAAGAGATCGATGTTGCAGATATGGCTGAAGGTGATGTTTGCTTTAACCGCGACGGCAAGCTAGTTCGTCCTAAGCGTCTACCATCTGGCTTGTACCAATTCCGTGAAGGTACTGGTGAAGACCGCTGTGTATTTGATTGTATTGAAGCAATCAACGCGGGTGCTGACCTACTTTGGATTGAGACAGAGAAACCACACATAGGTCAAATCAAAGAGATGATGGATGGCGTACGTGAAGTGCATCCTAACGCTAAACTGGTATACAACAACTCACCATCATTCAACTGGACGTTAAACTTCCGTCAGCAAGCGTACGATGCAATGGTAGCAGCAGGTAAAGATGTATCAGCTTACGACCGTGCAAACTTAATGAGTGCGGAATACGACGAAACGGAACTGTCTGCAAGCGCTGACGAGAAGATTCGTACATTCCAAGCGGACGCATCTCGCGAAGCGGGTATCTTCCACCACTTGATTACTCTGCCGACTTACCACACAGCTGCACTGTCTACCGACAACCTTGCAAAAGAGTACTTCGGTGACCAAGGCATGTTGGGCTACGTTGCAAATGTTCAGCGTAAAGAGATTCGCCAAGGTATCGCATGTGTTAAGCACCAAAATATGTCTGGTTCAGATATGGGCGATGACCACAAAGAATACTTTGCTGGTGAAAATGCATTGAAAGCAGCAGGTGAAGCGAATACATCAAATCAATTTGATTAATCGCTAACCGTTTTCCCCAATAAAATCTCCTCCTTCCCCATTCCCTGTTAGGTTTTCGGAGGGAGGAGGTTTTGAAATGAAGATTGTATTTATTATAAGCTTCATCTCAAAGCCTCAGATTTGTGTTCCACACCACGGTTAACTGAACAACTTCTGTTTAAGCTAATTACATTCCCGTTCGTTGACTTTCCTATTTATTGAGAGTGCCTATGACTTCAATTCCTACACACTTACAAGATGCAAAAACACTGCTATCAGAAAATGGTTTCGCGACGGGGGATACTTGGTATCACGGTACATCTTCAGCCTTACTTGCTTCAATCCAAGGTCAAGGGCTAAAACGCTCTGGCGATAAATCACTCACCGAAGCCGCCTTAAAAACCATGGCGACTATTGGAAACGACTACACAGAATCCGTTCAACCTATCTTTCTTACTCAGAGTAAAGAACTCGCGTATTACTGGGCTCAGCAAACGGTTCGAGAACGCACGGTTCGTTTTGCAGGCACAGAACTCCCTGTCGTTTTAGCAGTGAACCTACCAGAAAAACAACGTCAAAAAGTAAGGCCTGACGTTGGTGCAATGAGCCTACTAATGATGAGTGCTGGAGAGCAGTTCATGGAACACTTGGCTCAGATCTATCAAGAGAACAACATTGAAGGCCCAAACATAGAACTACGTAATGCCGATCGTATGGACTACCTCAACAAACTTGGGATGGCATACATTGATGAAGACATAAGTCGCGCTTGCGTGAAAGAGTTATCGGAACCCGAACTGGCTAACTAATATAGCTAGCTAATAACAGCTAACTATTAACTACTAGCTAGTTAATAGTTAATAACGTTTAAACCGCTCCTACTGACATTAAAAATGGCTCCGTTGAGAGCCATTTTTTTAACCACTTGTTGAGCTGTGCAACCCAACTTAACAGCCGAATTTGTTAAACTTGTTTATTGGCACAAACGGCCTTGTTGCGCGACTTCCATCATCTCGATATCACCTTGTAACGAACGATAGACGATAGTATTCCATACCTCACCATTATCCATTTCAAACTCAATAGCATAGTTCAAGCCAGCAACGACCTGAGTACGAACACTCAGAATTTGTTTGAGCTCAGCTGCAGTGTTCATTTGACCAAGAACTGCGTCTAAAGCTTGCTCTGCCTGAGGCGTGATATCACTTTTCGACCAACCACCGGTAAGGTTTTGAGTGCTACAGATTGGATTCGTATTCTCTTGTGATTGGTTCATAGCTTCTCCCTTCTGACTGCACCCAGCCAAAACCACAACGCCTACCAAAGTAACCAGTAATGTTTTTTTCATAAACCCTCTCTAATAGGTCAAGCCTCTAGTAACAAGCAATTACTCGCAACAATGTTTCATATGCTGTCAAGATTAAACCTCAAATGTCATCACTTCATCAGAAATTACGGTGTACCAAACCCATAATCACAGAGCAGTGTCAAAAAACAAAGCCGGACATTTATGCCCGACTTTTTGTTCTGCTATTGAGCTTATATTTAGACCATTTAGGTAGGGGGACGTTTTCGTCATTTCTAGTTGGGCTGATGCCCTTTTATTAATACTATTGACTTAATGCGTCTTATTGGTGCTCTCTACTTAGTGAACGTACACCAACATCTCAACATCATCCCCTTCTAAGTCTGCGCTGAGTAAGAAATGCAAATAACCCACCTCGCTCACCGGAATTTGCAGATATTCATTACTACCTGTGTAGTTCGACGTATACTCGTATTTCCCTGCGGTTGGCCAATATGAGCGACTAGCAAACAGATCGACATTACCGGTATCTGATTGAGTCGCTTTTTTATCCGTTAACCACACTCGCACCTCCTGCACACCTTCAGGAACATACACTGCAGCATAGCGGCGTTGATGAACAGTAATTATTTGTGGCTGACCTGACTCGAAGATTATTGGTGTTAAATCATCTTGTTCTTGGGCTGGTGGTGGTAGCGTTTCTGTTTCTAACGATGCCAACAGTTTCACGTCATTGAAATCGGTGCGCCCTGCTATACTCATGTAGTAACGACCTGTTTGGATGTAACCCGACGCTTCTGGCTCAAACGTCACAACTTCATTACTGCCGTTACCGTATTGGCTGAACTCGAAATCATAATAATGCGCCTCTTTGTTGTAACTCATATAAAGGTCTGCATCACTTTGACCCAGAGCACTACCTTCAATCGAAACCTCAAAATGCGTGGTGTTCTCTGGTACATCGACGTAGAACAACTGCTCACTGTACGCCTCGCCGCTCAACACCACACCTTGGTTTGCTGCAAGCACTATGGCTTGGTCTGTTG
The DNA here is from genome assembly GCF_042466085.1 of Vibrio sp. R78045. NCBI lineage: Bacteria > Pseudomonadati > Pseudomonadota > Gammaproteobacteria > Vibrionales > Vibrionaceae > Vibrio > Vibrio sp. R78045. The sequence continues at coordinate 1,383,026 of NZ_JAXHBS010000013.1, read as the reverse complement.
GATTTGTAGGATCAGTCGGTTCTGTGGGATCAGTCGGCTTTGTTGGTTCACTTGAAACAGTGTCTAGCCAACGCTCAAACTCACCATTGTATTGCAGCCCAAGCACTTTCACTTGTTGTGCCCATTCTGAAAATTTGCCAGCACGAGACAGTGCCAATAAGCTTTGTACCTCTTGAGGATGTTCTTCTATCATAAAGCGCACCGCCAAGTAGCCCCATCGGTAGATACGGTTAGAATCATGGGAGTAAGTGGTCGCAAGCACATCCGACAAACTCATCTTCCCGCTACGAATCAAACCAACAGCGGCATCGTAACCTTGCTTGTAATGCATGAACTCAGCAAAACCTTCTAGCCACCACACAACGTAACCATGTGCCAAGTTGTCGTTAAACGACCCGTATTGGTTAAAGCGCGCATCGAGATAGTGAGTGTACTCATGCTCCAAATTGAGAATTGAAAGGTCATCGCCGTTAGCGTAACGGTAAGCTACAAAGCGAGCGACGTTACCCACTTCTGATGGGTTTCCTTCTAAGTACTGACCACCGTTGTCTGTGGTGTTTCCAAACAAGAATGCAGAGTAATCAGTGTAGCTACCTTTACTGCCAAACACCGCGACTTCAACTCGCTCGTTATTATCGTCGGCGACAGGTTGTTGACCTGTGTTCGCTATTTGATGGAAGTCCGCCTCTTTCCCCGCGAGTACATCACACGCTTCTTGTGATTGTGCTTGCGTTAAATCTTGAGAACGAATAATCGCAGGTCCTTGGCACTCATGACGATTGGGAAGTACACGCATTGATAAATCACGCTTTGCTTGCTCTAAATCCAATCCATTCAAGCCGTCTGGCGCGTAATACCCCATCATCTCAACCGCCGCTAACCAAAGCTTGTCATGCTCACTACCAAGTGGGTTTTGTACCATCACTTGCTGCATAAAACGCAGCGCTTTGTCTTTCGTTGATTTATCTGGGCTTGCCAGCAAACGACCGGTTTCACGCACGGCGTTATAAACAAGGAAGCTCGCATCAGTATCTAAAGCCCACGTGTTATCACGAGCGAATACCGCCAACGTATCGATGTGCTGGGTATGGCTCGCCATGTAATCGTAGAAGTCATCTCTAGCTGCGTGCCCTGCCATTGCTCGAAACAGGTTGTTTAACCCGTCGACCCATTGTGAGTCTTGCGCCGTTTCTTGATTAAAGTGACGTAATGCCGCAAGTTGAGCATCCATTGTTAGTGGCAATTGCTTAACGTTATCGACCATTAACGTCAGGCTCTTCATTGCCCCGACTTGTTCGCGACCTTGGTCTAATGCATTTGTATTCGCAAGAAAAGCATTGGTCGATTGAGCAAAACGTTGACTCAAGGCTTTAGAGAAATCTTCAGCTTGCGCGTTATAGCGAACGTAATAAGCGGCACGAACAAACTCACCAAGGTTTTCGATTTTACGGGCTTGTTGTTCTTCCCCTCGATAGCCGGCAACTTCCAAGCTCAGCGCGATTTGAATGCGGCTAAGACTCGCTTCACTATAAATATTATTTAATGCATTTTCCGGTGCAGAGAACCAAGATCCATAGCACCTATTATTTGCAGCAGAGACAGAAAGAGCAAGATCAGCGGCCTGTTGAAGATCAATGACATCACATTGATGTTCGGCAAAAGAGAAGCTGGAAACACTGGCAAGGATGCAAGCGATCGCCAAACGATGACGCGGGAATAAACGGGTATGAGACATACTACACTCATTAGTTAATTATATATTTTGGCTCGCCGTTATATTCCTTGCGATTATCAAGGTGAATCTAGTTGCTTATGATTTATGAGATTGGTTCAAAAAATAGATATTTTTCATAATTTTATAAATTTAAAAGCTTATGCTCACCTGATTAGATCATATTAAAACTACAACTAACACATACAAACTGTTGATAGTAAGACAGTTTATTTTCATGTTAATTAAAACAGATATGATAAAGCTATATTGTTAAGGACGAGCACAAGTAGTAAACTTGCGCCCAATTGTGCAACATGTTTTATACAGTGCGAGCACAGGTAAAGTCACTATTACCCTGTTAGTGGCGTACCACATATCAATACTAAAATTAGTGCTCGTAAATCATGACTCGTGCAGACCAAATAATAACTATTATATAAACCTAGGCTAAGTTAACTCCATGAAATTAAAGTTGTCTTTAGACTCACTGTTGGCTAGCAGTCTGCCTATCGAAAAGAAACAGCGAACGCTGATCGAGATCATGCTCAACGCCTATCTGCCTCAAGAACGTACTGTGCTTTTCCAAACCATTACAGACTATCGCAGAAGCCAATTAGAATCGCTCTTCCCTAAACATCAAAACAAAAGCTTATCTGTATTATTTGAATTGATGAGCTACCGCGATCTCCTACAACGATATCCAAACACTTTGTCGATAGAAATGGCTTCGCTGGAAGCCATCGTTGGCCACTGTTATAAGCATTGGTTAGATTTTTGGTGTGAATGTGAAATTGCCTGGATAAAAGCAAAGGCACCCATCGATGTGAACGAGACACTTCATGTAGAACTACCTATCAAAGACAGTGCTTATTACGGTGCAATTATTGAACAGATAGAAGCTTCTTCACTTGTGGTACAAATACCCAGCCACCCTCAAGCCATGCCAATCTGTGATGCCATTGCTTTATGCAACCTTGAGGTTTTCATCAAAGGTGAGAAATGGTTTGAAATGTTACCTTTACTGCACCTATCACAAACAGGTAAACACTTTGTCTTACTCAAACATCCAACTGGTGAAGTACACACTACGCTGGTCTCATCTGCCTTAATTCAAGATTGGTCGAAGAATGAAACATGGCTAAGTTACGCGCCACCATTTAGCAATGAACAATGGCAATACTGTTTACCTAAGCAGGGTTACGATGATTTAGCAGGATTACAACTTTTCACACCACCAAAACTGCCGAAATGTCATTCTCTCGTAGAATTTGATAATCACTTCCAGTTACAATTGTCTGACAAAAACGCTGTGTGTGAAGTGTTGCGCTTGACAGTAAGTGGCAATACTCAACAAAAACTCTATTTTCTCTACCTTGCTCAGAAAGAATTGATGAATGCCTTACATCAAATAGAGTACAAAGTCGGCTTCACTATTATCGAGCAACCTTTCATGCTCCAATTTTATCAAGCTACCGATCCCAAAGCGTATTTCCATTCTGGATATTGCGAGTTGAATGACGACGGTACAACCATTTATCGTGGGTTCTGGAATTTCGAAGTAATGACCAAAGTATTCAATAACACCGATTTTCGTCGCTACAAGCGCACAGTGCGGGACAATAGAAAGCTCAGTTCTATAGAAAAAGTAAGCTCAGTAGATAAATCCAGTTCAGTAAAAAGAGATGAACATGTTTGATTTCGGCCTAGAGGCGATCGCTTATGCCAAAGCAATAACGCTCCTAATGACGGCAGCAATCGTCGTAATGTGGTTGCTCTACTATTGCTATCGCCTTAAACAAAAAAGAGAAGTAATCGCAGGCACGCATCATGTACCTTACATTGCTTATTCCGTCTGCATCATTGCTTGGATTGGTAGCAATGCTTATTTCCATACTGAGTTGTTACCGGAACTTGGCGCTTCGGCCGCTGTGTTTGCGGCAAAATTTGCCAACCTTGCATCTTTCTTTGCGTTTGCCTTCGCCTACTACTTCTCGTGTCAGCTCGCAGCCGAGCAACGCAATGGCAAAGTACACTTATGGCAACAAGCCATTTTCGTCAGCTCATCTGTCTATTCCCTGTTTATTAATTTAAGTCCAGGATTAACCGTTGAACACGTCGATATTACCGGCCCAAGCCAATTCGTTATTGAGTTTGGTCCTCATACGCCATACTTCTTTATCGGACTGGTGAGCTTTGTTGTCCTAACCTTAACCAACCTTGTCGCTATGCGAACCAATAGCAGCAAACTCATACTCGCCAAGACAAATTACATGATTGCGGGCATCTTAGTTTTCATGCTTTCAACTGCGACCATTCACCTTGGCATGACCTACTTCATGCGTGATTTCTCACTGACCTGGCTACCACCTGCTTTATCGATTAGTGAGATGATGTTCGTTGGTTATGCCCTGCTTACTTCACGCTTTTACAGTGTGAAATACCTCGCTTATATGAGTCTCAACGCGCTGTTAGTCTGCGCGATTCTAGTGATACCTTTCGGTGCAATCTTCATCCCACTGACCGATGACAATCAGTGGCTAGTAGCCATTCCTATCTGTGCGCTGATAGGCATTACTTGGCATGTACTCTACAAACGCGTGAGCCACTACGCCTCCCTCTTGGTTTACAGAAACAAGAAAACGCCAGTACAACAAATCCTTGCTTTGGAAGACGATTTCAAACTTTCGATTGATGATGCGATGCGTCGTTTAGGTAACCTGCTGCAGATACCAGAAGACAAACTGCGCCTCGTCAATAGCAACTACAACGAGACTTTTTACGAAGAGTACCTTTCAACCAATAAGTCCGTATTGTTATTCGATGAACTTTCTGAAGAACTCGATTACTCAGAGCCTACGAAAAGCTCTATCAAGGCGCTTTATGACAAAATGAGCTCGAATAACACCGCCTTGGTTATGCCTCTATTCGGCAAAGGCCAGTCTGTTTCGCACTTATTGATATCGTCACACAAGAATAACGACCAGATGTTCTCTAATGAAGAGATCCTAGCACTGCAAACCTTATTAACTCGTGTGCAAAGTACCATCGAAGCCGATCGTCGTATTCGCCAAAGCCGAGCACTAGCTAACTCGATTGCTCATGAAATGCGTAATCCTCTCGCTCAAGTACAATTACATTTTGAAGTGCTAAAGCAGCATATTGATAACCAAGCACCAGCTAAACAGATATTACTCGATATCGAGAATGGCCAAGCGGCTATTCAGCGTGGGCGTCAGCTGATTGATATCATCTTACGCGAAGTCAGTGACAGTTCTCCGGAGCACGGTCCCGTTACCATGACCTCTATTCACAAAGCGGTGGATCAGGCGGTAAGCCAATACGGTTTCGAGAATGAGAAGATTATTGAGCGAATTCGTTTACCACAACATGCTGATTTTGTAGTAAAACTCAATGAAACCTTGTTCAATTTTGTCATTTTCAACCTGATACGGAATGCGATCTATTACTTTGATTCTTATCCAGAAAGCCAAATAGAGATCAGCACTAAAGCCGGATCATACGAGAACGTTCTGATCTTCCGAGATACAGGCCCGGGCATTGACGAAACCATAGCTCACAAGATCTTTGATGACTTCTTCTCTTATCAAAAAAGTGGAGGTAGTGGACTAGGATTAGGTTATTGCCAACGCGTGATGCGTTCATTTGGCGGCAAAGTTGAATGCCACTCTAAACTTGGTGAGTTTACAGAATTCCACCTTTACTTCCCTGTGGTGCCAAATGCACCCAAAGCAGATGCGCTTCGTACGCCTTACTTCAATGATTGGAAAAGTAATCAAACCGCAACTGAAAACAAAACCAACGCCAAGGTTAAGCCAGATAACCAAGCGGAAACGCAACATTCAGAACCAACAAGTACAGTAACCCCAGAAAACCATTTGGCTCCAACCGTGCTTATCGTCGATGATAAAGAAGTACAACGCACGCTTGTTCAGATGTACCTGAGTCGACTTGGTGTAAATAGCTTACAAGCCAAAAACGGTGAGAACGCCGTTGAGCTGTTCAAAACACACAAGGTCGATTTGATCTTAATGGACGTACAAATGCCGATAATGAATGGTTTTGACGCAAGCCAAATCATCAAGGCACGCTCTCCTCAAACGCCAATCATTGCTTTGTCCGGCGAATCAGGACAGAACGAGTTAGATATGATCAGCCAGTTGATGGATGGTCGCCTAGAGAAACCAACCTCTTTGAATGCACTGCAACACGTGCTCGATAACTGGCTTGATAAAGGCTGGGCGTCAAATGCTTCCAAAGAAGCCGAAGGTGAAGAGTAGATGGCTAATGACTAATGGCTAACAAGTTAATCAACGACTGATAAAAAATCCCCTCAAGAAAGGTTCTTGAGGGGATTTTTATTTGGGGATATTTCAGGAATTAGAAGAAATACTAAAGCTCTTTAATCTCGATCTGACGCAGCGTTTCCATGTACTCCAAAGTTTCATCCACATCGACTGGCTCATATAAGTGCAACACTCCCGCCCAGCCTTCAGACACTTCAAAATCATAAGCTTCACCTGAGCCACAGTTAAATGTCACTGACACCGTGCCATCACCGTTATCACGCATGGACTCGCCCGACGCATAGAAATGCTCAGAATCAATCCAACCGTCCGCACCATAGGTTGTCAAAGAGTAATAACCACCACGCCCTACAAAGTCCAAGTTTGGTGTTGGAATCCTCCATTCTTGGCAGCTTATTGTCTATAGTGAAACAGAGCGACGTATTATTCCCATGCTCAAAGCTACTGGCCAATTCGCTTTCAAATGAATTTTCCTTTGTGCAGTTTCCTCACATGCCCAACATGCCAAATGGCGACATAGGCATGACTATCGGGCGTAAACATCGCAATCAACCGAAAATGCGCTGGTTGGAATCATGTATCGAAGAGGTATTCAGAGGCTAGGGCCTCTAAAAAGTAGAAAACAAAGCTCGCCCTTACTGGTGATTAGCCTCTGCCATCGCCGTTTCAATCAAATCCAGCAGCCATTTGTATTTAGCTGAATGTTGGTTTTTCTTATGAAGATAGGCGAACACCTCCATCTCCTCGGTTCCCTCTTCCAATCCCTCAATCGCGATTGAGCGCAATACACCTTTATGTTGTTCAATCACAGGAGGCATACAAGGGGCGATAATATTAGAGTGCTTGATCGTTTCAATTAACCCAACGATAGAAGTCGTCCGAAGCGCCATGTTAATCGATTTACCTTGGCTTATGACTTCCTCTTCCAATCGCGAGTGCTTGTTTTGGTCGAAGTAAGCGAGGTCAACATGAGCGAAAGGGAACGCCAACAAATCATCAATCGTTGCGATGGACGCCTTGAAAGGATGACCTTCTCTTACTGCCAGTACAAACTTTAAGGTCACGAGAGGTACGGCAATGATCTCAGCAGGCAAATTCTCAGCTTCGAAATGAATGACAAAATCAATCTCATCACTCTTAAGTCTTTCTAGGGAATTTTGGGAGCTAGTATGGCTTATCAGTCTTGAAAATGGACTTTCTACTGATAGCTGATGAAACAGTGCGGGAGTCAACCAAGGCAGAACATGAGGATTCGCATCAATTTTAAAATCTTCACTGAGGTCCACGGGATTAAACTGTTTTCCTTCTTCTATCGCCGTGACCAATCCATCCAATAACGGAAAAACGCGCCGATACAGGTCGTCCGAATAAGGCGTGGGTAAAAACTGCTGATGGGACAGCACAAACAATTCTTCACCTAAGGATTCTTTAAGTTTCTTGATGCTTTGGCTAACTGCAGGTGTCGAGACAAACAACTTCTCAGCCGCTTTTCTCAAGCTCTTTTCCTGATACACCACCACAAACACTTTCAATAAGTTCAGATCGACATTGTTCAGTTTCATGAGACACCATAAAGCATTACTTAACGAATGGTTAAGTTTATATGAATTAACTTAACAAAGTCCACTTTGTATAGTTATCCCACCTTCACGAAGTACACGGATGTAGTGAGATAACTCTATGAGGCAGCTATGTTATTACAACGTTCGATCCTTTCTCTAACCCCTCTTTTGTTGGCTAGCGGTGCTATCGCTGAAGAAACAGAAGTTCAAGATATGTCAGACCCATTGGCGGTCTACACACAAGCCGGCTTCGGCTACACCGACAAGGGCTTAAACCTAAAAGTTGGACAAACCTACGACACTGGTAGTGATACAACCATGGGCATGAATGTGTTCGAAATCAAAGGTATCGCTGGTGAGGCTATTGGTTGGAACGGTCGAGATGCAGACGACAGTATTGATTCCATCCGCTTTAGAAACTTTGGTGTAGACCTAACTAACGGCCGAGGCACTCAGGTTGATATGTCTTGGGATTTCGATAGCAACCAAGGCAGTGCGTCTTACAGCTTTATTCAAGCATTACCACAAATGGGCATGTTTAACTTCTACCCGCTTGCGGGTGTCGGTGTTGCTGCAGGTGAAGAATTGGTTGAAGGCACTGGAGGCAATCTCGACGCCGATCAGCTTCGCGACCGCTACAACATGCACGGTACTTTCTACGTCGCAGGTATGTACGCCAAGATGCAACTGACTGACAAGATTTGGCTGAACTATAACCCAATGTATTTAGGCACAATGTCGGGGTCTTCAACATTCAAAGATTTTGGCTTTGAGGGCAGTGATTCTGTACTCGCACATGAGTTTGCAGCGAGCTATCAGATCACTCCAAGAGCCAACGTTCGTTATTTCGCAAACTGGACTGAAAACACCAGTATCGAAGACGGTGATCACCGCATCGAATTTAACTATCAGTTTTAACTAAACATTTCTAACAAAGCAGTTTTAACTGAGCATTTCTAACGAACGGTTTCAAATTCAGCGAGAAGCTTCAAATAAAAAAAACAAGCTTCGAATTTTTGAGGACACAACATGAACATTTTATCTAAAGCAATAGCCGGCACTCTCACTTGCCCACTACGATCGACAGCGATGCTTGTTTCTGTAACGGCCTTGTTTTCAGCAACAGCGATTGCAGGAAACGATAACCCAACAGAAACTCTTCAAACACGCGCGGGAGACTTCACTTTCGAAACCGACTTTCTTCACGGTATTCCAACACAAGAAAGCTCAGCACAATTGTTTGAACTGATGGACTATCAGCGTGCGTCACAAGCTTACATTTGGTCGGTACCTTTAGTTTCAAACTACGCATGGAAACAAGCCTATGCTGATATGGGTGCTGAGGACGGCCAAATTACTTATGTTGAGTCTCACGAATCTAAGCTAGGAGGCTTAACTTACAACACCTCTACGCCTTACGCGATTACTTGGTTTAACGTAGAGAAAGAGCCCGTTGTTATAGAAATTCCCACAGATGAATTGCGCGGCGCAGTACACACCATGTGGCAAATTGGTATTTCTCAGATGACAGAGCCAGGCGTCTACGTGGTAAAAGCCAAAGGAGCAGAAACACCGAGTAATCTGCCAAAAGGCGCTAAGGTATTTGAATCGGATACCAACTACGTTTTCTTCGGTGTTCGCTTAATGGCAGAGTCAGATAAGCAACGTATGAAAGACTTAGAGGCTCTCAAAATTACAGACCTCAACGGTAAGCCACTGAGTGATAACGGCGTAAACTTCCCTGAGCGTGGTGAAGATGCCAAACACCCAAGAGGCATGGCATTTTGGAATACGCTGAATGAAGCCATTCAAGCTGAGCCGGTAGCAGAGCGTGATCGCATGATGCACGACATGCTACGCCCACTGGGTATTGAGAAAGACGAAGCATTTGCCCCATCAGCTCAGCAGCGTGACATTTTAGAGCAAGCTGTCGTCATGGGTGAAGCTATGGTTAAGAACATCGACTTCAACAAAACGGAACGCTTGCCACACGCAGCTTACGGTAATGAAGGTAATTCGTGGGAAATAGCAACCGCTTCGACTCCGAACCAAGATCGTGACTACGGTATGGATCTCGATGGACGTGCGGCTTGGTTTTATGAAGCGGTGACCAACGATATTGCCATGCACGGTTTTGAAAACGGCGGTTGGGGTCAGATCTACCTAGACAACTACCGTGATGACAATGCAAATGGGCTTAATGGCAGCAATCACTATACTTTGACGTTGGATGGCGATGTTAATTTCGCCGATTTGTTCTGGACGATCACTGTTTATAACGTTGAGAACCGCGCCATCATCGACAACGACATTGAGCGTGCCGATGTAGGTTCAAACATCGAAGGAACGGTCAAAGACGCACAAGGTAATTACACCTTCCACTTCTCGCCAACTAAACCAGCAGGTGTGAATGAGGCTAACTGGGTGCAAACCCGAGAAGACGAAAACTGGTTTGTTTACTTCCGTGCCTACTCACCAAGTAAAGCGTTTGTAACGCAGCAGCCAGAAACCTTATTGCCTAACTTCAAGCGTGTGAACTGATCATCAAAAGCGAGTCACATATGATCTGTTCACGCCACAAATAACTATCAGGCTTACAGATCAAAACAAAAGAGGAGCCTCAGGGTTCCTCTTTTTTACTTTGGCTAAATAGTAAAAACTAAGGGAATCGTCTTAGGAACCTAACCCAAGGTGAAGAGTCGATGGAAAGTAGCTAACAAGTTAATCAGCGACGAATAAAGTAACACCCGTTTCTTGGTTAATTGAAATGGATTGCGCTACTCCATTTCTTATCAACCTTAGACTGATAACATCCGAGCACCACTCGATATCAAAAACTCGAACCTCATCGTTTTGCGTCAAATTATGTACCGTGGCAACTTTAAGAACCGCTTCTTGGCTACGCAAAATCGTGTAAGCTAAATCACTGGTTGCAGGGTTGTCTGGCGCATACCCCAACAACAGAGTCGCTGAACTATCCGTTATCAGCTGCTGATTAAATTCGGTTTGTCCATCAATCGAATAACGTAAATTAGTGGACGCTTTAAGAGGCATCTCATGGCAACTCGTCATTCTTGCTAAAGGCCCATCTAGTGGATTGTCGCAACCTTGTGCCTCTGCCAAAGCACAGTGTTGTCCTCTGATATGCCAGACCAAATCCAACTGTTGTTGGTGAGGATTTTCCGCGGTATTGAATTCAATCGCCACATCCCCTAACCACAGAATTTGACGACGAAACACAACGTCTTTGTACGCGGCTAAATCCCACTGAACAATAGTATGGCTATCGACCGTCGGTAACTCACCACACCAATCTGTTTGTGTGTCTAACCATTCGTAGGACTGTTCTTTTACAAACGTATTCACCTGAGGGTTGGCTGGCGGTTGATTCTTCTGATTCACCGCCAAGGTGTTGTGCGTCACCGTATTTTTATAATACCCATAATGCAGTTCAGCACCGTACCCTGTTGTTCCCAAGTCAGGCAAAATTTCTTTACCATTTCGAGTAACGATCATCCCTAGTCGATCATAGTGATCATGCTCACCACCATACGGAGAGTGCTTAATTAATAGCATGTTATCGTGCTCTCGATCGTGCATGATCGTGACGCCTGATTGTTCTGCATGAATAGACTGGCACATGAGCAGCTCTGCCACAGGTAATGCATCAACACCGTACAACAGTGCGTCGATATTGTTGCGTGGCTTATCTTGATAGATGCTCTGCAACGCCGATGCAAATAAAGGGTCTCTGAACTCACGATACCCGAATTCGAACAAGTGGCTATGAGTTAACTTCTCTTGACCCGCAATACAGTCGTTCAGACGTGGAAAGTCACCCGTATTGATGAGTAGCTTGAGCGGGAACGCCAACATGGTATGGAAGTTTGGTACCGATTGTAGTGAGTACTCTGTTTTACATGCCATTTTTTCGAAATTCAGAAGTGCTTGTAAAGCGTAGTAATGATAATGGATAGAACCTTCAAACCATAAGCCCTCCCCCTTTACACCATACTCTAACTGATACTTCAAGCCATAAGGCGTGCTCACCGCAAAGTCGATGAATTTTCGGTCACCAAGTATCAAGCCTATCACACCAATAGTCGCAGAAATTTTCATTTCATGGTTATGCAATTGATCAGCTCGATGTTGCATCAGGAATTCAGCGCCTTCGCGTAACAAGCGCTGTTCAATAAACAATTGCTCTTCGGTATTCAACTGATCTTTAACGAAATCATAGCCTCGGGCAAAATCAATATTGCAATTCGCTTCGCAAAGAGTCTGCGCGTTTGCTTTGCCTGGACCATTGTATGGAATACCGCCATGTTCTTCGTAATTCGGGTAGTATTCAGCATAACCTAATAAGATCTCACGAACTTTTTCGAAGTATTTGCGGTCTTGAGTAATGTGCCAAAGCAAGCCTAGGTCATTACACGCTTTCGAATTGAGCCCATTAAGCCAACGCCACCATGCTCCGTCATAAGGTTCCCCAGTAAGCACCTCGCCATCAACAGGGCATACATGTTCAGTGGGTCGGTCTCTATCCCAACTTAAGCGAACCCCATGCGTGGGGCAAAAATAATATAAATTCCATGTTGCGCGGGCATCAGGTGGAACGAGAGTGTCTGAAGTAAGCACAACCTGATTATCTTGAATAATTTGTTCGATTATCTCTTGGCTGGCATTTTGACGAATGACCGCCATTTCCTGAGAGGTAAACTGCAGCATAATGGATACCTATACTAAATCTTTAGATGGATGAAAATTGAAGTATTGTTTGGCATTTTGATAACAGATATTCTCGACACTCTGTTTAAGCAAAGGCTCATCATTCGGTAATTCCCCGTCATCGACCCACTTACCGAGTAAGTTACATAAAATGCGACGAAAATAGTCATGACGAGAGAGTGACAATACGCTGCGAGAGTCGGTTAACATTCCGACAAAGCGTCCTAGAGCCCCTAAATTTGCTAGATCTTGAAGTTGTTTTTCCATACCTGCCTTATGATCGTTAAACCACCACGCAGAACCAAGCTGGACTTTACCTGGCTGCGCATCACTGTCTTGAAAGGCGCCTATGATTGACCCAAGCACTGAGCTATCTTTCGGGTTAAGGCTATATACGATAGTCTGAGGGAGTTGGCGGTCTTGATCTAACAAACTCAATAAATGACTCAGGTTTTCTGCAATTGGGTTGTCACTGATAACACTGAAACCCGTACCGCCACCTAGATCATCAAAGCGCCGCTTATTCACATTAATTAACACTCCAATATGAATTTGCATCGACCAACCATGCTTATGATAAGCCTTGCCAAGCACTTCAAAAACGGCCGTCTTAAACTGCGAGATTTCTTCACTATTCAGCGCATCACCACGTTTGACCTTTGCTATAGCTTGATCAAGTACATCAGGGTGATAGTGTGAAAAATCTACAACTTTTAACCCCAAGTCAGATAATCGACAGTTATGCTGGGCAAAATAGTCCACACGAGACGTGATTGCTTGAGCGTAGCTTGCAAAATCGACGACATTAATGTCAGTGATGAACGCCAGTGAATTGAGTGTATTTTGAAAACTACTTTGATTCTCTATTTCAATCAGACTGTCAGCACGAAATGTCGGCAAGACTTGTACAGAAAATCCTGAACGATTCAGTTTATCGTGATAGCTCAGATCGCTAAGTGGATCATCAGTGGTGCACAAGGTATCGACTCGACTCTCTTTAAGCAGACTTTGGAATCGGTGAGACTCTTGGCTGAGTTTTTGATTACAGTGTTGCCAAATAACCTCGCAATTCTCTGAGTTGAGCAGTAAATCGAGACCGAAGTATTTCTTAAGCTCCAAGTGACACCAGTGATACAGCGGATTGCCGATCAGATACGGCATGGTCTCACACCACTTTTGAAACTTTTCATAATCACTCGCATCACCTGTGATGTAATACTCATCGACTCCGTTACTTCGTAATGCACGCCACAAGTAGTGATCGCAACTCAACCAAGCCTGAGCAATATTGTCGTATTGATGGTTGTCATAAATCTCTTTGGCCTCTAAATGGTTATGATAATCAATAATGGGAAGCCCTGCCGCGTAATCGTGATATAAACGCTTAGCAGTGTCCCCCTTCAATAGAAAATCTTTATGTATGTATGAAGACATAATTCAAACTCTTATAAAAAACTGTATTGATAAACTTTAGGGAAAAACTCAGTCATGAAATTGTTTCCTAAAGCCCCTCTACGAGGTGGTTCTATAGGCCAGAGAGACACTCTCTCTGACCTATACTCGTGTTACTTTTATCTAACTAGTTGTTGCTGATTACTTGGATGTAGACATTTCTAAACGAGGCGTTTTTCTCGCACTCTTTAATAACAGAGAACCCACAGTCACAATTACCGCGCCACAGAAGACAAAGGCCATGCGACCCCAGAACGGGTTCGGGATTAGTACCATCGCCGTTACAAGTGCACCGAAAACCAGAATGAGCTTGCCTAGCATATCGCGTTGTTGGCGATCCATTTCATCTTGTCCTTCCTCTTCGATAACAGGAGTCGCAACATCACTCCAAAACTCTTTAAGTTCTGTATTTCTTTTGCCCACTGGCTCTTTGTAGAACTTAGTTGTTAGACAGAAGAAACCACCCGTGATCACAAGGTGCCCAATAACCCCAAGCAGAACTTTTAGGTCACTCGCTTCACGTCCCGTGAACGGAACCTCTAAGTTTAATAAATTGGCAACAACGTCTGCTGTAAGCACAAAACTCACGATGTAAGACACCAGCATGCCCACAGCCAATGTCGCCCAAGCTGCCCAGTCGGGCGTTTTCTTAATAAACATACCGAAGAATAACGGCACTAGAATTGGCATCTGTAACAGCGTACTTACGTACATCATTGCGTCGAAAAGGCTCAAGCCACGAAGAGAGTTAATGAACAGAGCTACCATGATGATCAATATGCCGAAGACCATAGTCATGAATTGACTCACTCGCATCAGCTTCTTGTCATCCGCGTTTTTGTCTATGATTGGTGCGTAAAAGTTACGCACGAACACACCTGAATTTCGGTTTAGACCTGAATCCATTGAAGACATTGTTGCCGCAAATACAGCCGACATAAGCAGTCCCACCATACCAACCGGCATGACGTTTTCGACAAACACTAGGTAAACTGCATCCGCTGCTTTACTACCAAGTTCAGCCGCATGTACAGTTGCCGCTTCAGGATAGATAATTGCCGTTACCCAGGGTGGTAAGAACCAAATCGCCGGCCCAATCAGCATTAATACGAACGCAAGTAGGGCGGCTTTACGTGCGTTAGTAGAGTCTTTTGCCGTTAAGAAGCGATAAGAATCTTGCATGTTGTTGATGTTTTGCAATTGCTTAACGAACATGAAGATAAACCAAGATACGAACAGCAATGGATAGTTCATATCAGAGCCCATGACACTGTCGGCAGGGAATTGCTCGATAAGATTCGCTGGGCCACCAATTTTTGCCAATGCAGCTACCGCACAAACCACGGTCACCGCCATTATCACCACCATTTGTACAAAGTCTGAAGCTACTACACCCCACGCTCCGCCCAACACCGAAATAAAGAGAACAATCAAACCAGTCACAACGATCGTGGTTTCGATATCAACTTTAAACACAGCACTAACGAAAAGTGCGAGACCATTTAGCCAAATACCGGTGTAGACCACGCTTGTCGGCATTGTTGCCCACGTAAACACTTGTTCATTCGTTGCACCGAAGCGACGACGCACACCTTCAATAGGTGTAACAACACGCATTTGTCGAAAGCGGTATGAAAAGAACAACCACGAAAGTAGAAAGCCAAATGCGTTCGCCATGAAAATAACCATGATTGGGAACCCATCGGTAAAAGCTTTACCCGCAGCGCCAGTAAATGTCCAGGCACTAAACTGCGTCATGAATGCGGTAGAGCCAACCATCCACCACAACATCTTGCCTCCTCCACGAAAGTAATCACTGGTAGAACTGCCTGCAAAACGTTTGAAGATGACGCCAATCGCTATCATAAAGATAAAGTAGACACCAACAACGAGCATGTCGATATTCATTACGAACCCCTTTTCATTATTGTTCCATTTAAGTGATTTAATTTTTAAAATACCGTTTCATTATTACATTAACGATATTTTATTTAAGGGTTTCCTGTGATTTTTGTGATCCAAACAATGCAAAAGTCATACAAATGAGATCGAGTTTGGATTATTGAGTTCTGCGCTTTTTAATTTAAAAAGATCATTGATGGATATTTAGATACATCGTGGCGAGAAGGGGCGAAAATAGATCAAGTAACCTAGGGGTATAGCGACCAAATTACGCGTCTAGGAGGTATACCAAGCCATGACTCAGGCGCCGATTGCTTTGGTATTAACTAAACATCAGCTATTAGTTATCCAAACTCCTGATATAAAAAAGCCAGCCTCATTGGGCTGGCTCTCTGAAATCAAGCGTTTCAATTAGTCCAAAAGCGAACGGACATAATCAGCAATTGCTTGGTTTTGGCAATTATCAAAGAAACACTGTTGGAAACGAGGGCTACCCACAGCAGTCTTCACTAGATCTTGATCGATAGCGCGCAGTGAATCAATAAAGTTATCCTTCACTACCGCTGCTTTTACCTCATTAAGAAGCGCGGCATTGCGTTGTTGTGGCTCTGCTCGCTCTAACGGGTAACCTTGACCACGCTCACCTGTGAAAGCTTTTTCAAAGATGTAACGAACGTTCAGTTCACCAGCCCAACCAAAACCTTTCGCAAAAGCGAGCGCGATAGCGTTGCCGTTGTTGATTTGGTTGAACAAGAACGCATCAGAAGGTTCTAAACAGTAACCACAAACCACGCCTGGATGTAAGTTCAGCGACATCAAAGCACCTTGACCAGTGCCACATCCTGTCACAACAAAGTCAACAGCCTTTGAGTTAATCAGAATGCTCGCCATAATACCTAGATGAATATACGTTAAGTGGTGATCGTTCTCATCTGTCATTCCTAGGTTGAAAACATCGTGACCAAAACCACCAGCAACTGACTCTAGTTCAGCTGATACCATTGCATTTTTGCCTGCTTGACTGTTTTCCATTATTAATGCGATTTTCATTTACTTTCTCCCGCAGCATTACTGCAAATTTAAAAATTAGTGCTCAAGTGTTCGCTCTAAAAAATTTAGAGCTTAAACAAAGTCTTTACGCATTGGCGTAAAGTTATCAATTAATACGCCGGCTTCTAGGCAAACACAGCCATGTTCGATACCCGGCTCTTTGTACATAGTGTCGCCTGCGCGCACCACTTTCGTTACATCGCCAATCGTGAACTCAAAGGCTCCCGACAAAACGTATGTGAGCTGCTCATGAGGATGGGTATGCAACGCACCAACTGCGCCTGTTTCGAAATGAACTTCTACAGCCATCACGTTCTCGCTATGAGCAAGCACCTTGCGGGAAACTCCCGCGCCAAGATCTTCCATTTTCACGTCTTCGTTATACACAAACATGTCGTTTTTATTCCTGTTGTTGCGGCGTAATTTTGCACTTGGCGTTATCTTGGTATAGACGAAAAATAGTAACGAGGTTAATCCCTATCACTGATATTTCCATCAGCGAGCCACCAATTGAACCAATAATCAGATTATTAGTTAGCCAGCATGCAGCTCCCAATAAAAAGCCGACTCTTAGTGCAATACCATTCAATCTAAATATTGAGTACGTTCCAATAATCGTTCCGGCTAAAGGCAGAAGTTGATACCAATGCTGAGCAAAACCGATTCCGCTACCAACTGCGAGGGCAATAAAGAACCCTGCAGCCCACAGCGATTTTGTGTACATAGCAGTGCAAGTCCTGAGTGCTGAAATCAAAGCACCGATTGCCGATGTAATAGAACCCAATAATAAAAAGTGGATAAGATGGTTAACGTTCAACATCAACATGACCACTTTGAGCTTTTTGTCGTCCTTCTGGTAAAAGGTCGAAAGGCCCAGAAGGAAACTTAGTAGCCCTACAGATTGTGCAACGATCTCGTTGACCATCTTATATTACAAAAATTGTTAGCGTGCTAACCATCCACCATCGACAGCAATGGTATAACCATTAATATAATCCGATGCAGATGATGCTAAGAACACACATGGGCCAGCGACATCTTTAGGTGTACCCCAGCGATCAGCAGGAATGCGCTCAAGAATAGCTTGGTTACGATCAGCATCTTCACGCAGTGCTTGAGTATTGTTGGTTGCCATATATCCAGGTGCAATCGCATTGACATTAATGTTATCGCTCGCCCATTCGTTCGCCATCGCGCGGGTGATACCCATTACAGCACTCTTAGACGCTGTATACGAAGGAACACGAATACCACCTTGGAAAGAGAGCATTGATGCGATATTGATGATCTTGCCGCCAGTACCTTGCGCTTTAAACTGCTTCGCAACCGACTGAGACATAAAGAAAACAGTCTTAGTATTGATGTTCATTACGTCATCCCAGTTTTGCTCAGAAAACTCAATCGCATCTTCTCGACGAATGATGCCGGCATTATTAACAAGGATGTCGATGCGACCAAATTCAGTCAGCGCTTTATCTATAATTCCAGGAATCTCTTCTTGCTTTAGAAGGTCGGCACGTACGTCTAAAAACGTATGACCCGCTTTATTCATTTTTTCAATGGTATCTACTGGCTCAACACGATTAACGCCCACCACTTTACATCCAGCTTCAGCCAGACCAATTGCCATACCTTGACCAAGGCCAGTATCACAACCCGTCACTATCGCTACTTTACCTTCCAGATTGAATGACTCTAACATCATGTTTGCTTCCTCAATTGCGTTTAGTGTTGTGGCATTTCTGTAATGTCGCCCACTCGATTTAGTCATACAATAAAACATAAAATCATTGCTGACAATTATTTTTGAAACGACATTTCAAAAATAATTTCTACTTATCCTAAAAGTTTGAAGTTGATCGTTATCTTTTTTTATTTTTTTGAAAAGGCTTTTTAGAAATTACGAAAAATGGTATTTTGTCTTGATATTAGATAGCTCAAAGGAAGAAAAATGGAGAAGTCCACCCAGCCAGAAGCCGTTTCATCGGTATTAAAAGTTTTTAATATTCTTGAATCTCTGGGGGAACAGAAGGAAATAGGCGTATCAGACCTTTCACAACGTCTAATGATGTCTAAGGCCACTACCTACCGCTTTCTACAAACCATGAAAATGCTTGGCTATGTATCTCAACAAGGCGAAGCTGACAGATACTCACTTACATTAAAGATGTTTGAGCTTGGCTCAAAGTCACTCGAATGGGTTGATATGATCACAATCGCCGAGAAAGAGATGCGTGTGATTTCAGAAGAGACCAATGAAACCATTCACTTAGGTGCGTTGGACCATGGCTCTATCATCTACATACACAAAATCGATTCTAGCTTCGCCCTACGCATGCACTCACGCGTTGGTCGAAGAAATCCTCTGCATACGACTGCGATTGGTAAAGTATTATTGGCAGAACGTGACGAAGAATTCGTTCGCACTCAGTTGGCAGACGCCGAATTTGTGAAAAGTACAAAAAATACCCTTGAAAATGTCGACCAACTTGTCGATGAACTTAAAGCGGTTAAGCTACAGCACTTTGGCGAAGATAATGAAGAACAAGAGCCAGGCTTACGTTGTATCGCAGCTCCAGTTTACGACCGCTTTGGTACCGTAATTGCCGGTGTCTCAATTTCATTTCCTACTATTCGATTTGATGAAGAGAAAAAAGCTCACTATGTGGAGTTACTGCACAACGCAGGCAGAAATATATCCAAGCAATTAGGGTTTAATGATTACCCAATCAAATAATAAAAAAGGCAGCAATTATTGCTGCCTTTTTTATTACGCGTTGTCCCATCGATTACCAGCCCAAGAATCATGACAAGCCATGCTATGTGTAAATAGAAAGACTTATAGATCAGATAAATAGCTTCCACCGTCATCAGATCGCACGAAGACCTGCAATCCTATAACCCACCATGAACGATGTTCTCAAAGATCCCCTAAACCAGATATTCTAGGGATTTAGAAACAATCCCATGATTTAAAAGAGTAAAAGGGTTATACATAATGATGTGTTATCTAAATGACTGAAAATATCATGACGCTCACAGAGATCCTTAAAACTCCCAATGTCCGCTACTTCTTAATGTTTCGAAGTAGCTACTTTGCGCGTTTTTATTACCCTATTTTCACCCTACTCTATTTAGATTACGGCTTAACCCTGTCTCAGTTTGCCATGCTAAACGTAGTCTGGGCAGCCACCATTGTGCTTGCTGAAGTACCGTCGGGCGCATTCGCCGATACCTTAGGCCGTAAGAAACTGGTGGTGCTATCTTCGATTGTGATGTTTGTTGAGATCGCGATGATCGCCTTAGTGCCAACCGGAAACCCTAACTTGGTGTTCATTGTCTTTCTAATTAATCGGATTCTCAGTGGCTTAGCGATGGCACTGGCGAGCGGCGCCGACGAGGCATTGGCTTACGACACCTTAAAAGAACAAGGCAATGAAGAGTTGTGGCCCCGAGTGCTGCAAATCCAGCTTCGTGTCGCCTCAACTGTCGGTATCTTTGTCATTCTAATTGGTGCGGCGATGTACGATGTGAACTTTATGGCGAACATCTTTCATTTCTTTGGACTAGCGGAGCCAGAAAGCACTAAAGACCTGATGCGTATTCCCGTGTTCGCCACCTTATTTGTTGCGACGATCGCCATCTATGCCGCGATTAATATGCGCGAAGAGAAAAAGGTGATGCCAAGCGACCAAACCAAATTAGCAACCACCATCGCAAGCCTCAAGTTAACGATCGATGCGGGTAAATGGGTATTTGCTACGCCTTACGTGCTGTTCATCTTGCTCTACTACAGCCTATTCGAACACACCTCGCGAATGTTCCTAACCATGAACAGCCAATACTATCTGGCCATTGATATTCCAATTATCTACTTTGGTTTTATTGGCGCGGGTATCAGCTTGCTTAAGATTATATTGGCAGGGCAAAGCCGAAGATTGGCAGAAAGCATCGAGCCCAAAACCTTTATTGTGGTCATGGGGTTAGCAAGCATGGCGACCTACTATTGGATCAGTTTAGGTTGGTCTATTTATGGCGTAATTCCCGCGTTGGTACTGATCTTTATCATCATGACGATGAACATATTCATTAGCTACCATCTGAACAAAAAGACGGAATCACACAACCGAGCGACCGTTCTCAGTTTCAAAGGCCTGATGTTTAACCTTGGGTATGGCTTGATCGGTATTTTGTATGCCTACTACTATAAATTGGTGTCTCAGAGCTACACCGCACAAGAGATAGAACAAAACCTCGACTTCTTAGCTTCACTGTCTTCGTTCTTCTATTACTTCACCTTATTGTTCGTTTCGATAAGCGTACTGTTCTATTTCAAAAACAAAAAAGGACCCATTTTTTGAAAGGGTTAGCTGTATTTTGTCGAAATTAAAGCTTCACCTCTGGCTATAACAAGACTAAGTCGCTTCTTATATTGGTATGGTTTGTTAGTATAATCATTAATTTATATAACACATGGAAGCGTCATGTCTTTTAGTTGGATAGCTTTTACTCTTCTTGCTGCCTTCAGCCAATCTTGGCGTAATGCATTTCAAAGCAAATTAAGTGGCACAATGAGTGTGGCGGGAGTGACGCTGGCTCGCTTTATTTGGGCTGGCCCTATTGCACTTATTTACCTATGCGCGCTCTATCAATGGCAGCCAGTCGCTGTTCCTAGTTTTTCCGGCAAGTTTGGCTTTTTTATCGTTGCAGCAGCCATTATGCAGATCCTCGCGACCGGTTTAATGGTGATGCTATTTAAACTCGAAAACTACGCGATTGGAGCAGGACTCGCTAAGTGTGAGGCTCCCGTTTCGGCAGTGCTTTCTGTGTTGTTCTTTGGTACCGCGTTAACGGTGACAGGTTGGATAGGAGTACTTATTGGCACGTTAGGCGTGCTAATAATGAGCAGCTCTTCCGGTTGGCGAAGCCTCTCTCCCAAAGTCTTTCTCTTAGGTATGGCTTGCAGCACAGCCTTTGCTTTAACGTCTCTTTGGGTACGTGAAGCTAGCTTGAGTATTGGCCTGCCCTTCCCTCATAGCGCCGCATGGGTGCTGTTTCTCGTCATTTCCCTTCAGACAGTGATTATCTGTACGTATCTTTTTTTCAGAGAACGCGACACATTGCGCCAGATCTTTACCAAGTCGAAACTGGTGGTAATGACAAGCCTAGCAAGTGTAATTGGTTCTCTTGGCTGGTTTAGCGCGATGTCACTTCAAGCCGTGCCTTATGTAAAAACATTAGGGCAAATCGAAGTAGTCTTTATGGTATTGATCTCTTACTTCTGGTTGGGGCAAAGTATTGCTCGCAAAGACATTCTTGCGCTGATCTTACTTTCTATCGCAGCTGTGTTGGTAATGTGGCAGTAGTTGAACTACGTCATACCGTGGTGTTTAATCATTCCCTCATTCCTTACTTGGTTGAATCACTACAGTCTGGCATTATGCGCTCGAGAAATCCGTGCACATTCACGGTATAGATAGCACGAAGGTAGTCAGTGTTAGAAAACAACCAACAATTAAGTAACCAATACGACGAGCAGGGTTACTTTGTTCTCAGAAATTATTTCGATGAAGCTCAAATTGCATCGCTTAGAAAAGTCGTACTTAAATTCCATGAATCGTGGAAGGCCGACAACGAAGAGTTCTATCAAGAAGAAGCGTTTAACTCGTCTCTAATTACGGGAAGCCAATATTTACCTACTGATGATAGAACTGCACTCTTTGATTTCATTAGCTCAAAAAAAGTCATGGATGTCGTTGATGCGGTAATTCCGAACAACCCTGCATTCATGAACACGCAACTATTCTTCAACCCTGTAAACCCGGAGCAGAAAGACTTTTGGCATCGTGACTGTCAATACGATTATGACATTGATGACCAGATGAGAGTAATACTAGAAACGCAAGTATTACACCTACGCGTCCCCTTATTTGATGAACCCGGAATGGAGCTCATCCCCGGAACACACAAGCGATGGGACAATGAAGAGGAATACAATGTTCGCCAAGAAGTGAATGGTAAAGAGAGCAGTGATGACATCTCTGGCGGGAAGCAAATACCGTTAGCTGCAGGCGACTTGTTGGTATTTTCGGCGGATATGATCCATCGAGGCCGATACGGGCTGGATCGGTTGGCTTTGGATATATTGATCTTTGATTCTGCGGCCGATTATGTAGACTACGTCGATGACGATTGCTTGCCAACTCCATCAATGTTGAACAAGTTTAACGATCCTAGATTGTTTATGAACACGCTACAGTTAAAATCGATGCTGTGCTAGCAATCAATTAACATCGCGAATTTTTAACAAACTAGAGTAGAGAATATCGCACATATTACGGCTTAGAGTTGAAATATCTAATCCCAGATCGCTGATTTATGATTGGCGAGACCACGCCCTTATCTGCGCAATTTCATCTTCATCGATATTTAAAGATTGCAGGAATTTGAGATGTCCTAGCGGCTCCATCTGCTCAAAGCGTTTGTGCCAATTGATCATACCCTGTTCATCCATTCCTGATTCTTTAAGTATTTCTGTCCAACGCTCTTTGGTGAGTAGGCCTTGATTAAGAAGTTCAGGGTCTTTGAGTAACGCCATTATGGACTGTTGCTGCTGGCGCAATTTTTGAATTTCTAGATCGAGGGCAGCAAACTGTTGTCTTAGTACCACATCTCGGTCTTCATCCTGAGATTGCTGTAGCAGGCTCTCAATCTCACTGACGGGAATACCATAAGAGCGATAGGCAAGTATTGATCTAAACCTATCAAGTTCTCGCTCTCCATATTGGCGATAACCGTTAGATGCTCTAGCTGCGGGAGTAATTAGCCCCTTTCGCTCGTAGTAGAGAACCGTTGTTCGACATACCTCAAGTTGCTCACAAAATTGTTTGATGCTCAACACTTAGGGCTATCCTCTTTGGTTGTTTGATAGTGAGACCAAATCAATGGAATCAATGCACTGATAAGAATAATCAGTGCGCCAATCATTGACCATAAATCAGGAATTTCAGAAAAGACAACTAAGCCAATAATAAGTGAATAGATAATCTTTACATACTCAACATTGGCAATGATGTTGGCTTGCACCCATTTATATGCAGAGATACCAACATACTGAGCAAACGAAGAGATGATGCCAACTAACAGCAGTAGCATAAAGTCTTCGACTGTTGGTGTGCGCCATAAGTAAAGGGTTGGTATTAATGTCATCAAACCAATTGCCAGAGCTTGGTATGCCATCAATGTTATCTTTGGTTCGCTCTGTGCCACTTTCCTAACACACACTACCGCTACCGACGCGCCTAGTGCGGCAATCACGCCAGATAAAACATAAAGGTTATGGCTTGCAAAGGTCGGTCGAACAACCGTCATTACCCCGATAAATCCAACCACAATCGTGAAAATTCGACTGCTGGTGATCTGCTCTACCAATACGAAATGAGCGATTAGAGCCACAAAAAGTACCTGCAGAAAACCGAGTGCTGTTGCGTCAGAAAATGGAATGTTGCTCACTGAAATAAAGCCAAAATATAGAGCGGTAAAAGCGCCTAGTATTCTTAGTAGGTGAAGCGATATTTTGTTGGGCTTAAGCAGCACACCAATATTTTTTCTGATCGCAGGCAGGAGCAAGAGCATAAAGATGAGCTGGCGAAAGAACAGGATCTGAAATGTGTCATAGTCTGTACTGAGTTGTCGAACAAATACCCCAACTATAGTAAACAGTGCTGTAGATATAAGGGCAAGAGTGATCCCTTTCATTGTCGATGAAAGGTGGTTAAAGAGCTGAAGTATCTTTGATTGCTGTAAGTCTCGTAATTGGTACAACGAAATGTGCCTCTTTAGTCATGATAAGTATAAGGCTAATCATTCTAAAGTCGTTACCTGTAGACAGGTCAAGTGATATGAGTTGTTAACGGATAAAAGTAGTCTCTTTGAAACATGAAAAAGGGTAATTCTGAGTTAAAAATTGACGTTGGTTAAGATTTAAAGTGACAAGGTTTTGGACAAAATAATAGCTCGTCCTGTTTTTCAAATTGCTTACTCAAAGTGACAGAGGTAGTTTGCGTTATTTTATGCAGGGCCTTTAGAAACCGTTGTCTATCAGCCTTAGCTCTTATATGTCACTCTCATTTTGATCGATTTCAATTTTTTCGATTAAATGCAACCTATAACGCCTAGTTTCACTATCGTCAAACTCAGTTTCCAGCCAAATATCAACTAGTTTTATTGCTAGTGTCGGTTCAATAGTCAAGGCTCCCAAAGTAAGTACATTAGTATCATTATGTCGCCTAGCCTGCTCAACAGTATGGGATTCAAAGCCCATCACAGCTCTTATACCATTAACTTTGTTAGCACAAATATTCATTCCTACACCTGTCCCACAGATTAATATGCCCATATCTACGCGTTTAAGTTTAACCAATTTGGTTACTTTATCTGCATAGAGCGCTGAATGTGTACGTTCCTTATTTCCTGTACCCATATCAATAACGGTATGGCCTTTATTTTCAATATGAGTGACAAGCTTCTGCTTTAATTCAAGTCCAGCGTGGTCATTACCTATTGCAACTTTCATACAATTACTTTCTACCTCATAGGTTTTATATAAATGTAGTGGACAATTAAATTTAGCCACATAGCTCGATGAAAAAATATACCAAATGATGCCAGAGTGAAGCATATATTGAATCAGCCGAAACAAAGAACGGAATATTTCTGCGTTACGATGTTCCCCCTCCTCTCTTCTGCACAGCAACGTATCAATGAGTGGACTAAATTAGCATCTCACGGATAGTTTCAAGTATTACAAATCTCCAATCAAGTAGCCAATTCATTGAGCTATTACAAACTGCCCATCAACATGATTGGGAGCGTTAGGCGACGACATTTTTTACTGTCTCCGGTTCCTTTGCTTACTTAGTTTACCTCTAAACCATGCGGCATTAATAACGTGTTCCTTTTCCTATTGATTAGTTGTTATGTCTTTTTGGACAAATTTACACCAACCAGAGAGCTGTGATTTAAACACAGAAAGTGTAAGAAAATGTAAATAATGTAAATTCAATGCAAATGTAAATCATTGTCATTTACCTTGCGGAGGAATAAACGACTCGTTAGACGTCATCAAAGAATGAGCGCGGTTCAGGTTACGGATAATTTGTTTCTTCCATCGCTTAAACAACGACAGGGTCTATGGAAGCCAATACGGTCAATCTTTGGTATTGGCGAAACTGGTTACGCGAAGAAAAAATCTAACGATGATAAAAAATAATAAATAGGAGTTAAAAGTACAGTGTTTTTCAAAACAAAGGTATCGCTACTAATCAGTGCAGTATTAGCGAATCAAGCATTTGCAGAAAGTCATACGACTGAAGAGCCAATGGTGCCAGCTGAAACAATGACAATTGTGGGTAGCGAGTTTGCTCATTATAAGAATGATACCAACAACACCGCTATGCGTATGGAGATGACTCAATTAGAAACTCCGGGGCAAATTACGGTCATAGACAGTTCAATGTTCGAAGAGCAAGGGGCAAGTAGTCTTGGAGAAGTTTTAGAGTATGAGTCAAGTGTAACAACAGGGAATACCAAAGGGCACAACATTGAATACTTTACCATGCGTGGTTTTGATGTTGGTAGTGGTAGCGGGATCATGAGAGATGGTCATCAACTCTGGTCGTATTACCCACAACCGACCGAGCTACTAGAACGAGTCGAGGTGTTAAAAGGTCCATCAAGTTTACTTTATGGTCAATCAGAGCCTGGCGGTCTAATTAACATGGTGACAAAAAAGCCAACGTCTGAGACGCAACTCATTTTGCGCCAAGACATTGGCTCTAACGATAAATCTAAAACTATGATAGATCTCAGTGGCTCACTTAACGAAGATCAATCTTTGCGCGCAAGAACTATCCTAGTAAAGGATAGCTACAGCTCTTGGCGCGAATATGCAGATGGAAGCAACCCTCAAACAGAACGCATGATCGGTGCACTAATGGTTGATTATGACATCAATGAAAAAGCGATGTTATCTCTGCATTATGACTATTTTGATTATGACGGTGATGTTGATACTGGCTCTTACATTGTGGATGGTAAGCCAGTTGCAGGCAGCAAATATATTTGGGACGCTGATTGGGCTAATACTGATATTAAAGTTCAAAACTACGGTTTTGACCTTCTCCTATCACCAAGTTATGACACCAACATAAAGACGGGATACAACGCCCAAAGATATGAACGTGATTATCGTTACACATGGACTAACTTTAGCAACTATGAAGAAAATGGGACTGTCACTCTGACCCCCGGTGAACAGTATGACGAGTGGAACCATGATACCGCTTATGTTGATCTTACCCACAACTTCGATTTAGTTGGAACTGAGAATACTCTATTAATTGGTGCGAACTACTTGAGGTATTCTTTCGACCGTATAAATCATACAGGTGATGTAGTTAGTGCAAGTGTTGGAGAGTCTGTCGACTTCCCTGAATCGTTGAATACTAGCATAAGAGCGTCTTCTTACGATCTTTGGGGTACTTACATCCAAAACTTAACAAAATTCAATGATCAATGGCATCTTCTAGTGGGTGTTCGTTATGACGAGAAACATGATGATATTACTGAAAGCCAAGTTTCACCAAAAGCAGGGATTATTTACCACCCTTCAGATAATAGCTCTATTTATGTCCAGTACTCAGAAAGTTTCATTCCTCAAGGTGAAGTGGGTACATCTTATATAAACGAAGGTGAAAAACTCGACGCTGAATTAGGTAAATCTTATGAAGTCGGAACCAAATGGGAGCTATTTGATCGTCGCTTATTTTTGACTGGGGCTTTGTTTGAGACAACTTTATCGAACATTCAACTAAGCGTTGAAAACCCAGATAATGCAGATGAAGATATTTTGACTCAAGATGGCGAACAGGTTCATCGAGGAGCTGAATTCGCAGCACAGGGGCTCGTTAGTAGTAAGTTAAGTCTTTCAGGATCTGCTACATATCTTGATGCAGAGATAACAAACAGCGCTTCTTACGAGGGTAATGTACCCGCGAATACACCTGAGTTTTCAGCGTCAATATGGTCAAATTACAAACTTAGAGATGACACCAATCTAAATCTAGGCGTTGTCCATGTCGGAAGCCGCTACGGTGACTCAGGTAACACTTTCAAGAAAGATGCATATACGCGTATTGATACCGGTATCTCTTACACTCAGAAGTACAACGACCTCAACATCGTAGCTCGCTTCAATATTGAAAATCTATTTGATACTGATTATCTAGATGGAGGCGGCAATACAAGAAGCACTCAATTAGGTGGTGAGGATGTTGATATTGGTGAGGGTCGAAATTATATGGCTAGCATCCAATTTGAATATTAATTAGCTGGCTCTCAGCTTAAGCCATTGCAACCAAAACCGTTTTTCAATAGGTGTGATGTTCGCGATGGCTTTTCTGATTTTAGGTTAAGTTATAAGCTGATTGGTTTTTACCTTTCAGCTTATAGCTTTAGCTATAATATCAGGATTCATTTAACACCGACCTTACTTTTAGGCTTCTTACCAAGGAAGAACTTGCCTAGATTTAAGTGCTCCTTTCCCCTGCGACACCTAGAGGCAATCAGAAGCCAGTATTTAACTCCATCTATCAGATACCTACCCAGAATATCTCTTAAAACGAATTGGCAGAGCGACTTTCGTAAGTCGATATAAAACAAAGAAACGATGAAGAACAATTTTATTTGTAGAAGAGTTTAGATCTAGTCTATTAATTGGTTTTGTCAGTAACCTTGGTGCATAACAATAGCTATTGTGTCAATGCTTTGGACACTCGACTAACATGAACTAAGCTCATTAGCTTAATTGATGGTTTGATGATTAGCTGCGCACTACCTACTATAAATAACCAAGTACCACTTTCAATCAGAGACTCATTTAAAAAGAAGAAGCTACCAACCAAAAACCAAACTGCAATTAATAAATCATTGAATGCTCCTAAAGCCTCATAACGACGCTGAATCACTATATGTTTTTTACCAATATCTACATCCAACTCTACACCTTGATTCACAAACTCTCCTAAATCGAACTACAGTTAAAGATACAAAGGGCTATTAGCTCATCAATATGTTAATTGCCCTATCAAGACTTTCATTGAAGCCATCAAGTGTTGGAAGTTATTCAGAGAGTATCAATTATCGGTAGATTACCGACATTAATAACACACTCACCTTTCCAAGTAGTACCCGATATAAACGCTTCTCTTTAGAGCCTACATAAACAATTACAGAGTGTAAACCAGGCGTAATTGAAAATTATTATGTCCTATTGATTTATACAGTGCTGGCTACACCAATGGCATAACAACAGTGGTAAACTCAACTCATTTATGAGTGTTCAGCTAACTTTGGGGCAGATCTGAGCTAGAAGCTAACTCATGACTTGATATAAAAACCTAGTTCAAGCATTCACCAAGCCAGCACGGCCCTCGAATCTCAAGTTATAAGCCGTCCAAATTGCCCTTCAATCGTTATCCCCTCTTCTTATATTGATCTATTTTCTCCTAATCGAAGTACAAGTTATTAATAATTCGATGTAAATCGCTAATTTTTTTAAATTGTTGTCTAGAATCTCATAGGGCCTATCGCTTCGGTAATTGCCAATAGAAACGACACCTTTTGATTCTGTTTTTGGTTTTAGGGAGATGAAATGGAAAGCCCAATTGTCACGCTCAAACATGCGAGCAAAAGCTTTGTTGATGGCAAAGAGACCCATAACGTATTGGAAGGCGTCGACTTCACATTGGCGACAGGCGCAAGTGTGGCTTTGACAGGAGCGAGTGGCAGTGGCAAAAGCACCCTACTCAACGTGATTGCTGGTTTCGAACCACTTTCAGTTGGTGAGTTGTGGCTAGATGGCGATAACGCGATGGTTTGGAAGGATCCGCAATGGAGTCGCTTTCGCCATCACAAACTCGGCGTTATCTTTCAACAGTTCAACTTACTCACCCCGCTCAACGTAAAACAAAACATCGCCTTCCCGCTTCATTTAAACCAACAAAAATGGAACGATTGGTGTGATTATTTGGTGGAAGCTTTAGGCATCAGCGAGCTACTTGATAGGCATGTTTCTGCGCTCTCTGGCGGCCAGCAGCAACGTGTCGCTATTGCACGTGCGCTAGCCCACAAACCCAAGCTACTGCTTGCCGATGAACCGACAGGCAACCTCGACCAAAAAGCAGGCTTGGAAGTCATGAAGTTGCTGAGTGAAATCACCACACAAGGCAACACTGCTGTACTGTTGGTCACACACAGCCCTGAGTGTGCCAGTTTTATGCAAACACAGTTGGTTTTAGATGATGGTCGTTTGAAGACCGTTGATTTGAAAAAGGCTCTATCGAAAGCCAGTGAGCAGCCCTATGAAGCAAGCTAGGTTTGCGAGCACCAAGTTCACCCATACCAAACTGACTCTAAATCTGTTCGTGGCGCACTATCGCCAATCACCGTTACAAGCTGCTGCAATTTTAATCGGCATCGTGCTGGCGGTGACCTTGTTTGTCGCCGTGCAAGCCATTAACCTTAATGCGAAACGTAGTTATTCAGAATCGACTGAGCAACTTAGCGCACAGGCGCAAAACTTAATCATTCCGCCATCAGGGCAAAACTACTTACCAGAATCGCTTTACTTCACCTTGAGACAAAATGGATTAAGTGCCGCGCTGCCTGTGATTGAAGGGCAAGTGAGAGACGAGCAAGGACGTCGTTGGTCAATACAAGGCAGTGAATTAATCGCCGCTCTCACCTCAAGAGCTCGTTACTCTGGCGTCGATGAAAAAAGCGATAACGAAAAAGACAATACTCGAGGCAATGATCCAAACATTTCCCTGTTCGATGCCGCCTTACCTTTACCGCCACTCTTAGCGGGCGAGCCCATCGTGATGATGAGCCAATCGCAATACCAAAACTTGGGCGAAGTAGACACGCTCACTCTGGATGAAATCAAAACCAAAGTCGTGGTGCTACCAGACGAATGGCAACTGGGTAGCAGAATGCTGATGGACATTGGATTCGCTCAGCAACTGCTCAACAAACAAAGACAACTGAGCTACATCGCTGTGTTTAATCCCAATAACAACTCACTCGATAAATGGCAAAGCATCGTTGGCGAACAAGGGCAATGGATCACCAATAATCAAAGTACCGATCTCGGCTCGATTACTGACAGCTTTCACCTCAATCTCACCGCCATGAGTTTGTTGGCGTTTTTGGTTGGCCTGTTCATCGCTTACAACGGTGTTAAGTACAGTTTGCTGAAACGTAATCGGCTGTTGGTGCAAATTCAACAAGCTGGAATTGCGCCAAGCATCGTATTTTCAGCTCTGTTAGTCGAGCTGACTCTTTTAGTCACATTGGGTGCGTCGCTTGGTTTCATTTTAGGAATTCAATTAAGCCACTGGCTCCACCCCACCGTCGCGATAACGCTTGAGCAACTTTATGGTGCAACACTGCTTCCCGGTACATGGCAGTGGCAATGGTTAGCGCAAGCTTTACTGCTCACTCTAGCCGCAACGCTGGTTGCATGCTGGCAGCACTTTAAGCAGCGCGTCCGCCAGCCTCTCTCTTCACATGGTGGTTTTTATCAAGCGCCGGAAGCCTCGAACGAAAATCAGCTATTTGTTGTTGGCGTGGTACTCACTGTTTTGGCGTTGGCCGGTTTATGGCTTAGCGAACACCACCGGTTCACGATGGCCTGGCTCGGTGTGTTAGTTGTGTCGATACCTTTGTATCTACCGAAAACCCTAAGTGTGCTAGCGAGTTGGAGCGAAAAGCGCGCCCAATCAGGTTTAATACAATATCTGTTTGCTGAACTGCGTGAGCTGATCTCCCCTCTTTCCCTTGCCATGATGGCGCTGCTTCTTGCTGTTACCGCCAATATAGGAATGAATACCTTAGTTGGCAGTTTTGAGTCCACCCTAAAGCAATGGCTTGAACAGCGATTGCATGCCGACATTTACGTTAGCCCCGCCCAAGGTGAAATTGCCAATGTTGAACATGCCTTAACCCTGTTTGATAACGTTGAAACCGTCTACAAGCAATACTACGTTGATGATAACTTGCAAGGCTTGCCTATTTTGCTCGGCACCAAAGACAATGAAACACTTGAACAAACCATGGTGTTCCAATCTCATGTTGATAACTTCTGGACGCGCTTTTACCAAGGTGAATTAGTGGCGATCAGCGAACCTACGGCGGTGAAGCTCGGCTTGTCCCTTGGAAGCCAACTCAAATTAGACGCTATTCAAGACAATACATTGAGTGTTGGCGCGATTTTCCATGACTATGGCTCACCAAATGGGGAAGTGTTATTGGCTCCCAACTTATGGCTTGAAAACGGCTTTACGGACTTACCCACCAGCTTGGGAATCAAAGTATCTGGCGACCCACAACAGGTGTACGAACAATTACGCCAACAATTGAATTTGCATCCTAGTCAGCTTTACGATCAAGCCCAAATCAAGTCCATCGCTTTGGACATTTTCTCACAAACTTTTGCCATTACGCGGGCGCTCAATGGCGTCACTTTAATGGTTGCTGTTATTGGTTTGTTCTGTGCATGCTTTATGTTGCTCGACGCACGTAAGGCCGCTATTGCAAGGTTGTATGCGCTTGGCGTTAGTCGGAAGAAATTAATGGTTATGGTGGTGGGGCAAATCGTTGTTCTGGTCGCTTTTACTCTAGTGGTCGCCGTGCCGCTTGGTGCCATGGTAGGCTATGTACTGACGGACATCGTCACCCTTCGCGCATTCGGTTGGAGCTTAAATTACGTATGGAGCTGGAGTGACGCACTGAACATTGCTGTCATCACTATTTTAGTCGCAGTGGTTGCTACCTTAATTCCGCTGTGGCGTTTGGTCAGTAAGCCGGTCGTGTGCAGCTTGCAAAGTGAGGTGTTGTGATGAACCAACTAATTAAGGCAACAGCGCTCATTCTGTTGAGTTTATCTCTTATCGCATGTGAAGACTCACAGCCCCAAAACATGGGCTCAATCCTCAGCACTGAAAGACAAACTGACGAAGAAACGCAAACAGACAAAGCGCAGTTCACTACAGTGGTAAAAGGCATCGACATCACCTTTCCTGCCGACCATCAAGCACACCCTGATTTTCGTCATGAATGGTGGTATTTAACTGCCAATCTGACTGATGAAGAAGGTCACTCATTAGGTGTGCAATGGACTCAATTTCGTTTCGCAACCGCACCACAAGAAAGTGACCACAGCACTCAGAAAACAACATGGCAAAGCCAACAGATCTATATGGCGCATAGTGCCGTCACCACCAAAGACAAACACTATGCCAACGAAAAATGGTCTCGCGGTCAAGCTAAGCTAGCAGGTGTCGATTCTTCACCATTTCGAGTTTACCTTGATGATTGGCAATGGACCTCGGCTACCGATGATCTATTCCCTGCTACGTTGAATGCGGATTCTGAACAGTTTGGTTACTCGCTCAAATTAACTAACGATGCACCCTACCAAAAACAAGGCGACCAAGGCTACAGCACCAAGAGCGGTGACGCGAAGGTAGCTTCGTATTACTACAGTCAGCCGTTCATTGATGTATCAGGCGAAGTGATCATTAATGGAGTAGCACATCAAGTATCAGGCAAAGGTTGGATCGACAGAGAGTGGAGTTCGCAGTTTTTGCTCGACTCACAACAAGGTTGGGATTGGTTTGCTCTAAGGTTAAACGATGCAACCAGTTTGGTCGTGTTCCAACTTCGAGATTCAAAAACAGGCAAAGCCAGCTATTCCCATGCGAGGTTAATGCAGCGAGAAGGTTCTGGCATCGCGATTAAACAACAAGACATCAGCTTAACCGTCACCAAGAAAACAGAGATCGATGGGCGTGACTATCCAACAGAATGGCAAATTAAGATTCCGACGCAACAAATTAAACTGACTGTTTCGGCGCTTAATCCAAATGCGAAAATGCCACTATCGGTGCCCTATTGGGAAGGACCAATCATGATTAAAGGATCCCACTCTGGTTCTGGCTATATGGAGCTGACAGGATATTAAGCAAAATATCTCTGGCTACTTAGGCATTTCAATCAGCAATTTGTACCCTACCCCATAAACCGAACGGATAGGGTTTGCTGTTGGTGCCACAGCATGTATTTTTTTACGGATGTTCTTTATGTGGGTATCAATATTTCTGTCTGATACATCGGCAAGATCGCTGTAAAGCGCATTGAGAATATCATCACGACTATACACTCGGCCGGGATGCTCCACTAGCAGGCGAAGTAACATGAATTCTTTGGGCGTTAAGTCAAGAAAGCAGCCACCAAATCGGGCCTCATATTCGTCAGGCTTTAATATAAATTGTCCCAAAACTAACTCAGCGCTTGGTAGATAAGAACGGTTAGACGCTGGGTTTGGTTGAATGCGGCGCAGTACCGTTTTGATCCTCGCAATCACTTCTCTAGGGCTAAACGGCTTGCAGATATAATCATCAGCTCCGAACTCTAAACCAATTAATCGGTCAATCTCTTCACTTTTTGCGGTCACCATGATGATAGGTAATTGAGAAAACTGACGTACTTGTTTGCATATCTCTACACCGTCTACATCTGGCAGCATTAAATCAAGCAACATTAAGTCAAAAGTCTGCGATTTCACCGTCTCAACAACATTCGCACCCGACGCGAGGTGGGTCGCTTCAAAGCCACTATTTTGGCAATACGCGATCAAGACTTCGGCAATGTATTCCTCGTCTTCCACAATCAAAATATGCGTCTTCATTCTCTCTTTCCTCTATCGAAATCTTATTGTGAGCCAGTATGGTGATGGATCGGTAGGGTTATCATCATTTTAACACCGCCCAGATCTGATTTTTTAGCACAAATAGTGCCTAGATGCGCTTCGATAATTTGGTGACACAATGCTAAACCAATACCAGAGCCACCATGATCTCGACTGCGAGATTGTTCTACTCGATAAAAGCGTTCAAATACACGTGTGAAATCTTGCTCAGGTATGGATGGAGACGTGTCTTCAATTGCCACCTCTACGGTGTTTTTGTCTTTGTGAAGGGATAAAGCGATGCTTCCCGGTGCGTCGGTATAACGACAGCTATTTTCCAATATGTTGGTAAACAACTGCGTCAAACGCTCTCGATCAGCCACCACAAAACACGCTGTCTGCTCTTTCCCATACAGCGATTCACACTCTAAACCTAGCCCCAATTCATAGGTCTTAACCTTAAAGCCAAGTAAGATACCTTTGAGAAGTTCAACAAGATCGAATGAAGATTTTTGGTATGACAAACCGCCAATATCAGTAATAGACAGCTGATAAATATCACCGACCAAATGGCTCATGCTATCAATTTGATCAATCATCACCTGTAAGCGCTTTTCATCCGCTTTAAAAATCCCATCTTGGATCGCGTTAAGTTGCCCTCGAACCACTGTGAGCGGTGTTTTCAGTTCATGAGCAACGTCTGACATCCACTTTGAGCGTTCCGTTTTGTTCTTCTCCAGTGTCTGAGCCAGAACGTTAATATTGTCAGTGAGTACGCCAAGTTCATCGTTACTAGCCCTCTCCACCCTTGTTGAAAAGTTACCTTGAATCAACTGAGTCGTACCTTCATTCACTTTAAAAATAGGCGCAACCAAGTGACGAGAGAAAAGCCAAGCTGTTATAAACGCAAGCACGATAACGGCCAACGTAATCGCAACATAACTTTGGTATTGCTCAGCCAGAAATGCGTTGGCAGGGCTGTGTTCAGCCAGCCGCGAAGGAACATAACTGAGCCAGCCGATCACGACACCGTCTAACACAATAGCGTGAGTAAAGGCGCTTTCATCAATTCGAGAGCGGCCTACCACCACCGTTTTATCGACATCATATAAACTGAGTCTTCTCTGCGTTTGCAGTAACTGGCTCATTCCCGTCGTATCCGTTGGTAAAGCGAGTGACTCACGCTCCTCTGGTCCTTTTCGAGTGCCCACCAAACGTCGCCAATGATTCTCGTCTTCTTTTAGCGATTGCCACGACCCATTGGTTTGATAGTACTCTCCCAACTTTTGGCTGACTTGCTTGATATAGCTCGATTCGGCCTCTTTGATAAAGTCATGAAAACCCGACGACAGGTTCTGCATGATCAAAGCGAGCATAATGCACACCGCGACAAAGCTTGTGATACAAAAAGCAAAGAAGAACTTATGAATAAGCTTCAATTTATAATCTATCTTCAACGTTCTTTCCTTATCCTCGAGATAACGCATCCACCGGGTTTAATCTTGCTGCATTTCTAGCGGGTAAGAAACCGAAGAGAACCCCGATCAGTGTTGAGCAAATAAAGGCCGCAATAATTGAGTTGGTCGAATAAATCATACTCAAACCACTGCTCGTCGACGAGACAATCAAGCCCACAGCGTAAGCTAACCCTATCCCCAAAGCGCCACCACACAAACACACTAAAACGGCTTCTATTAAAAATTGTCTTAGAATATCCGCTTGTCTTGCTCCAACTGCCATACGAATGCCGATTTCTCGCGTTCGTTCGGTTACCGACACCAGCATGATATTCATAACACCGATGCCACCCACCACCAATGAAATAAAGGCAATAGCCGAGATAAGTAAGGTCATCGTTGATGAAGTTTGTTCGATATTTTCTCTGACCGTATCCGTATTCACGGTAAAGAAATCTTCCACACCATGGCGCATTTTAATTAAATTAATGATCGCTTGCTCTGCAGCGGTACTGGATACTTCGTCGCTCACCCTAACCGTAATATCATTAACGTAATTTTGGCTATAAATACGAGAATTTACCGTGCTATAAGGTAACCAAACATTCAGAGCATCACTATTGCCAAACGCCATTTCTCTTGCTTCGGTAACCGCGATAATACGCACTGGCAAGCGACCTAAAAAGATGACTTTGCCAAGTGCTTCACCATCAGGGAAAAGG
Organism: Vibrio sp. R78045; assembly: GCF_042466085.1. Lineage (NCBI taxonomy): Bacteria > Pseudomonadati > Pseudomonadota > Gammaproteobacteria > Vibrionales > Vibrionaceae > Vibrio > Vibrio sp. R78045. The sequence goes on along the minus strand of NZ_JAXHBS010000013.1, from coordinate 1,346,305 downwards.
TCATTTAAGGTATTGTTATCAATAACCGCCACTTGCTCTAGTGCATCAATACTTCCGTCATCAAATAGCTGCCCTTGTGCGACTTCAAAACCTCGAACGCGAAAGTAATCAGAACCAACACCTTGCACTTCTGCTGTCACCGCCTCATTACCATAGCGCACCGCCACATTCACACGCACAGTCGGTGTCACACTATCAACAAAGGAGAGATTCGTTAAAGCGTTTGCATCATTTGCTGTCAAGGTTCTCACTCGCCCAGCACGTCGGTCGCCCAGCCCAGAACCAGGTTTGATTTCAATAGTATTGGTGCCCATTGAAGCCATTCGTGACAAAACCTGAGCTTGAGAACCATTGCCAATCGCTACAACGGACACCACAGACGCAATACCGATGATGATCCCCAGCATCGTCAGAAACGTTCTTAGTCGATGGCTTCCCATTGCGGATAGCGACATTTTGAACGCTTCAACAACGCTGAACCACTGTGCAGAAAACGGCTTTGATATAGGTTTATTGACACTTTGTTTCTCTTCGATTCTTGTCGCTGAATATTCAGTTGAGGCGCTATCATTATTGGCACCGCTCGTTATATCACTCACGATTCCTCCATCAGAGATCTCGATTACGCGCTCCGCGGAGGCGGCGATCTTAGGGTCATGAGTAACCAGAACAATAGTATGCCCTTGTTGATGCAACTCACGAAGTAAGTCCATCATCTCTTTACCGCTATGGCTATCGAGAGCCCCGGTTGGTTCATCGGCAAGGATCACCGTACCACCATTAATCAAAGCGCGGGCGACACTAACTCGCTGTTGTTGCCCACCACTAAGTTGACTTGGCTTATGATCCATTCGCTCCGCTAGCCCCAACCTTTTTAACAGTTGCTCAGCTCGTGCTTGGCGGGACGCTTTGTTTTCGGCTGAGTAAAGCGCAGGGATCTCGACATTACCGATAGCAGTGAGATCATCTAACAAATGATAACGTTGAAATATAAAACCAAAATAGTCACGGCGTAATTCCGCTAATTGATCAGGGTTCATTACCGATGTATCTCGACCATTAACAAGATAAGTTCCTTCGCTAGGAGTATCTAAGCAACCTAAAATATTCATTAAAGTCGATTTACCCGAACCAGAAGCCCCCATTATCGCGATCATTTCACCGCGACGTATGGTTAGGTTAACGTTGTTCAATACCGTTAACTGATCATCACCTGCAGGAAAACAACGACTGAGTCCTGAGATTTCTAATAGAACGTCACTCATAACTAAGGTCTCCCGCCGTTACCTTGACCACGACCTCCAGGACCTCCATTACCACGACCACCTTTCTCAGGCCCTAATGTCGATGACATATCAAAACCTGATGACGATTTGGCGTTCGCTTGACCAATAACAACTCGATCTCCTAGCTCTAGCCCATCCAGAACTTGTGCATACACTTTATTATTGATGCCAATCTCAACATTTCGCATCTCTAATGCGCCTTCAACTAAAACAGGGACACGATAACGATTCTTGCCGGGAAGCTTTTTAGTCAGGACTTGAGACGGAACCAATAGTGCTTCTTGTGCATCATCTAGTACGATCGAGACTTGCGCTGTCATACCAAAGCGCAGCAACCCTTCCGTGTTATCGACATCAAATACCGCGTTATAATAAATAGCATCATTATCACCAATGTTTAGCTCGCTATCGTCGCCAGTCAAAAGGGTTGGGCCAGGCTCAATTGATTTCAGTTCACCATAAAAATTGTGTTGTGGCGCGCCTAAAATCGAAAAATACACTTTTTGCCCCGTCGCAATGTGAATGATATCGGCTTCAGACACTTGTGCCTTGACCGTCATAACATCAAGTTGAGCGACTTCAACAATGGAAGGTGTCGATTGATTTGTGTTAACGGTTTGCCCTTCTTCAACAGAGACATAAACAACCGTGCCATCAATCGGTGATTCGATCTTTGTATAGCTTAAATCCAGTTGAGCGTCATCGACACTGATCAGCGCTTTCTCTTTTTCTGCAACCAGTTGGTCGAGTTCGGCTTCATAAACAAGAAGTTCGGCCTCTGCTGCGTCATACATGGATTGCGAGCTGGCATTTTTTAACAACATCGCCTTTTGTCGTTCAAAAGCAAGTTGTGACTGATAAATCTGCGCTTTTTTCGCTCGATATTGCGCATTAATGTTAGTGAGTGAAGCATGGGATTCTTTCAATGCGTTTTCTTGTGAAAGGTTATCAATTTGAGCAATAACATCTCCAGCTTTAAGTGTGTCACCGACCGTCACGGCTATCGACTCTAACTTGCCTGAAACTTGAGCACCCACATTCACCATTTTGTAGGGATATAGCACACCGTTAGTGAGCACCACCTCTTCGATGTTACCGATGCGAACAGGCTCCGTAGAATAAGTGACGATTGAGGCATCGTTCTTCATATAAAAATAAGCGGCGACAGCACCGATAGCGATAACAAGTAAAGTGATCGTCACTAACTGTTTGATGTTTTTCATGCGAAGGTTTTCCCAATTTTTTCATTACTCCTAGGATAACGAAAAAATGTGAGGGAACTTTGAGACGTTAACACCATGCAACACACTGATAATAAGTAAGTTTTATTAAAAAACATTAAATTGTGTGATAAATGTGTGGTGATAAAGAAACAACGAACAACAGAGAGACGTATAACTAAGCGTTTCTAAGTTCAGGAATGCAATCTGCATCAAGTTATTTGCAGCTATCCAATGACTCGTATAACCCCTGAGCCTTAACCCTGCCTTAACCATATAACTGCTATCCTTTTTTCTATGTTTGCAATTCTGCTTCTAGGATAAGGTTTCATTATGTTTCTACCCCGCGCGTTAAGATTGCCTTTGGGCTTACTTCTCTCTAGTTCTCTACTATTGGGCTGTGGCGAACAAGCTATGGAACAACGACCAGCCCCAGGTCCTATTCATGTCGACGTTTTAGACTTGACTCCAACAACACTGCGTTTGACGACCCAGTTGCCAGGGCGAATTGCCGCGTTCAAGCAAGCAGAAGTGAGGCCTCAAGTAACAGGGATTCTCAAAAGCCGCCTATACAAAGAGGGCTCTCACGTAGAAGCCGATGATGTACTTTATGAAATTGACCCAACCACTTATCAATCCAACGTTAATAGTGCACAAGCTCAATTAGCGAAAGCACTGACGAGCGAAGATACCGCTCGAAAAACGGCACTCCGCTATAAAGAACTATTAAGAAAAAAACTGACCAGTCAGCAAGATTTTGACGATGCAGACGCCCTTTACAAAGAAGCCCAAGCTGAAGTCGCGATCCGCCAAGCAGAATTGGATTACGCCAATATTGAACTGTCTTATACCAAAATCAAAGCGCCTATCTCAGGTCAGGCTGGTCTTTCTTTGGTCTCTGAAGGCTCTTTATTGACCTCTGAGCAGTCTTCTTACCTGACGACTATTGTGCAAACCACGAACGTTTACGTGGATATGCAGCAATCTTCGTTAGCGATTACCAAAATCAGAAAAGAGTTTGCGACCTTTACCGACAAAAATGCAGAGATCCCAGTAACGATAACGTTAGAAGACGGCAGTGCGTATGACGAAGTCGGCCATTTAGAGTTTTCGGACACGCTCGTTTCAGACTCAACCGGTACGGTAACGCTACGTGCCATCATTCCGAACCCTGACAATACTTTACTCGCCGGTATGTACGTACGCGCCCATATTTCGATGCCAGAAGCACGAGGCTACCTTGTTGTTCCGCAATCAGCTGTAGTAAGAAGCCAGTCTGGTGATCCTTCAGTTTTTGTCGTTAACCAAGACAACAAAACAGCGAAAAAGCCAGTCGTTCTCGGCAATGAAGTGGGTAACGGTTGGGTTGTTAAAGAGGGGCTTTCTAGCGGTGAACAAGTCGTCATCACCAACATAATTAACATGAAAAATGATGTTGCGGTTGTTGTCGATAGCAGAACAGACAGTACCGTTCCTGCTTTGGCGAGCGAGGAATAAACCATGTCCTTATCGAACTTTTTTATTAACAGACCGATTTTTGCTTGGGTGATTTCCATTGTCATTATGCTTTCAGGCATTGCGGCGATCGTCTCTTTGCCTGTCGCGCAATACCCAACAATTGCACCACCAGCCGTGACTATTTCAACGTCATACCCTGGCGCGTCAGCGAAAACGATTGAAGACAGCGTAACCCAAGTCATCGAACAAGGCATGACAGGGTTAGATAACCTTCTTTACATGGCGTCGAAAAGTGACTCTTCTGGTAGTGCGAGTGTGACCTTAACGTTTAGCGCAGACACTGACCCCGATATTGCCCAGGTACAGGTGCAGAATAGCTTACAGCAAGTGAGCAATCGCCTGCCTACAGCAGTACAAAACCAAGGCACATCTGTGACCAAGAGTACGTCGGGTTTCATGTCGGTCACCAACCTCTATTCGCCTGATGGCAGCATGAGTGCGGGCGACATTCAAGATTACGCAAACTCTAACATTAAGGACATCTTAAGCCGTGTTAACGGCGTAGGCGAAGTGACTATTTTCGGTCCATCTTATGCGATGCGTATTTGGTTAGACCCTGCAAAATTGAACAGCTACAGTCTTACCCCTGTTGACGTTTCTAATGCCGTATCGGTTCAAAACAGCCAAGTTACTGTTGGACAACTAGGCGGAACGCCAGCCGTTGATTCTCAGTTAATTAATGCCAGTATCACAGCGCAAAGCCTATTAACCAGCGTTGAAGAATTTGAGGACATCTTAATTAAAGTCGACAGTGACGGATCTCAAATTAAGCTCAAAGACGTCGCACGTGTCGAGTTAGCCAGTGAAGAATCTTCATCCATTCCAGCCTACATGGGTAAGGACTCTTCAGGTATTGCGATCACCCTCGCCACCGGCGCGAATTCGTTAGACACACAAAACGCGGTTGATGCAAAACTGGAACAACTTTCAAAAGGCTTTCCAGACGGACTAGTATTGGTTAAAACAACCGATAACAACTTGTTCATTCGCCTTTCTATCACTGAAGTGGTCAAAACGCTATTTGAAGCGGTTGGGCTTGTGTTTATCGTGATGTTACTGTTTTTGCAGAACTTACGAGCAACCTTAATCCCAACCATTGCCGTGCCAGTCGTACTACTTGGTACCTTTGGTGTCATGGCCATGCTGGGTTTCTCAATCAACACACTCACCATGTTTGGTTTGGTGTTAGCGATCGGTTTGCTGGTTGATGATGCCATCGTAGTCGTGGAAAACGTTGAGCGGTTGATGCATGAAGAGAATCTATCTCCTCTTGAAGCAACTAAGAAGTCAATGGGACAAATTACCAGTGCCCTAATCGGTATTACGATGGTGTTGTCGGTTGTATTTATTCCTATGGCCTTCATGTCAGGGTCAACGGGCGTTATCTACCAACAGTTCTCTTTGACGATTGTCTCGGCAATGGTGCTATCCGTTGTCGTCGCATTGATTCTTACTCCTGTATTGTGTGCAACGCTTCTAAAGCCTGTCGATAAAGCGTCGAGCAATAAGTTTTTTGCACTGTTTAACCGAGGGTTCGACAAGCTATCCAGCCAATACCGAGGTTCAGTTAAACACGCTTTACAGCGACCACTACGCTTCGTTTTTGTTTACCTAATGCTTTTTGCCGGCACGGCTTACCTATACAACGTGCTGCCAAGTTCATTTTTACCAAATGAAGACCAAGGTGACTTCATGGTTATGGTCACCACACCAACGGGGACCACATTACAAAAGACACAAGAAGTGATGTTGGATATCAAAGATTATTTTGAAGAGAACGAGTCACACACTGTCGACCACGTGTTTACCGTGTCTGGATTCAACTTTTCAGGCTCTGGACAAAATGCAGCAATGGCATTCATTGGCTTGAAAGACTGGTCAGAAAGGACGGAGCCTGGAACCGATGTGGATTCCATTATCGGCCGTGTTATGGGTGAATTTTCAAACTACAAACATGCACAGATCTTTGCTTTTAGTAGCCCAGCGATCCGAGAGCTTGGTACTTCAACAGGCTTTAACTTCTACTTAGAAGACGTCGGTGCTGTCGGTCATGACAAGCTGATTGAGATAAGAAACCAACTACTTGGTGCTGCGGCACAAAGTCCATTATTGCAAAGTACACGTCCAAATGGCCTGGAGGATACCGCGCAACTATTCCTTGATGTCGACTATGAGAAAGCCAAAGTGCTCGGTTTAGAAATCGATGACATCAACCAATCACTGTCGATTGCTTGGGCATCGTCATACGTGAATGACTTTATCGACCGTGGCCGCTCTAAGAAAGTTTACATTCAAGCTGATGCAGAATATCGCATGACACCAGAAGACCTGAACTTATGGTTTGTGCGTAATAACAACGACGAGATGGTGCCTATCTCAGCCTTCAGTACTTATCACTGGGGTCAAGGTTCTCCACAGTTACAACGTTATAACGGTAATCCTGCAGTGGAAATCGTCGGTGAAGCCGCCTCTGGTTATAGTACTGGTGAAGCGATGGCTGAAATCGATAGATTGGCAGCCGAGATCTCCAATGATGTACAGGTAAGCTGGACGGGAATGTCCTATCAAGAGATAGAAGCCGGCAACCAAGCGCCAATTCTGTATGCGATCTCCATCTTGATGGTCTTCCTCTGCTTAGCGGCTCTGTATGAAAGTTGGAGTATTCCAATTGCGATTATTCTGGTGGTTCCATTAGGCATACTCGGCGCACTGGCTGCGATTATGTTACGAGGGTTAGAAAACGATGTGTACTTCCAAGTAGGCGTGCTAACTACCATAGGTTTAACCGCCAAGAACGCCATTTTGATTGTTGAGTTCTCCAAAGAACTTTATGAAAAAGGCGTCAACATTATTGATGCAACGGTACAAGCATGTGAGATGCGTTTGCGCCCTATCATCATGACGTCACTGGCGTTCGGACTCGGCGTATTGCCTTTAGTGCTGAGTACGGGTGCAGGTGCTAACGCGCGTAATGCGATTGGTACGTCCGTTTTAGGCGGCATGATGGGAGCGACGTTGTTAGTGATTTACTTCGCTCCGCTATTTTTTGTCTTGATCTGCAAACTGTTCAAGTCAGATCACAAAGCAGAAATAGCAAACGACACAGAACAACCAAACTGAGCAATCACAAAACGAAGTAATAATAAAACCGAATACTTACAAAATGAAGATATGGTGAGCCTAGGAGTGGCTCATCATTACTCGCTGAAAACTTTCAAAGGATAGAAAATGACGAACAACCGTACATCTCGTATAGGAACATTATTACTAGTCATCGCTTTTACCGCATTACTAATGGTTGCGGTGATGATATTTGGATCTCGCATGGGCTTATGGGACCCTATTGTTGGCTTTGGCTACATTCGAAACTACCTCAACCCTATCGGCCTCTCTCTACTCGCTTTAAGTACACTCGGGCTCATCTACCAATGGATTACTCGTGATCGTACAGGTGCGCTCAAGTCTCTGGTTGCTGCATTCATAGGGCTTGGTCTCATCGCGCCAATGCTCCATGGCATAACTCACCCCGTAAAGCGTGAGCCTGCAATTCATGACATTACTACCGACACTATAAACCCACCTGAATTTTATAAGCTAGACGATACGCGTGCAGGTGCCAAAAACTCTCTGATTTATGCAGGAGAAGAAGTGGCTGCCATACAGAAAAAATTGTACCCATACATTAAACCTATTCAGTCGAACCTTTCTTCTGAAGATGCGTACGCAAAAGCACTGGATATAGCGAAAAATAGTGGATGGGAAGTGGTTGCAGGATACCCAGAGGCATTACGCTTTGAAGCAACGGCTCAAACAACTTTCTTTGGTTTTATGGACGATGTGGTCGTTCAAGTTACCCCAATAAACAACAAAAGCCGTATCGATATTCGTAGTGTGTCTCGAATCGGTCGCAGTGACAAAGGTGTCAATGCCGCTAGAATTGTAGAGTTCACCGAAAGTTTTAACCAGTAAGCCGTTTTAGTCACAACACCTACCTTCATTAAAGGATGAAATTAATATGAACCTAAAAAGTATGACCAACTTCATTGTTGCATCTAGCTTAATTGTTGCTCCTTCATTCCTCTTTGCAGCAGAGCCAAATGTACCGACAGAACCGCCATACATTGTCTTAAGTGATAATTTAGATGAGCCAAACGGTTATGGGTTTTGTATTGATACCTACGGACCTGGTCAATCAGAATTAATGCAAACTCATACTTGTAAACCCAAAGCGCCTGAAGGTTCTCCTCGCAACTATTCGGGTCATGATGTGAGATTTGAATTCAACAACGAAACAGACCAAATTCAGTCTTACGCGTTCGAAGGGCTGTGTATGCAAGGGCTTCTTGCGAAAGGAAAAAGCGAACTCGCGTTACTAGAGTGTAGCGACGCCAAAAACCAAGGTTTTGTTTACAGCGAAAATGATCAAACCATTCGATTAAAAGCGGACTCTAGCTACTGTTTGGCAGTGACATCAGAAACTCAAGAAGCGGGCCCATGGGTGAAACGTCCACTTGAACTGATTCAGTGTGAGGAAGCAGAACCGGTTCTAATGAAGTGGACTGTTGTTTCTAAGTAACAAGTACTCATTGGTTAATCTATTTATTTCACAACCCAATGCTTTACAGGTGACATTGCATATATGTAATGTCACCTTTATTTTGCAGGGAAATGAAAGATGGATGATTCTCATCGCTTATCACTCACCATTGAGAGTCGTAAACCGTGTTATCCAAACTTTAAAACGTTTAAATAGCATTCATTTTCGATAGCAACGAGCCTTAACTCAAGTATGTGTAAACACATAAATGAAGGCGACGTGATTTATTGCTTGTTGATGCGGTTAACAATAAAACTTAATGCCACAGCTGCAACACTAAAGCCTACTACACCTACCCAGCCGACCAATTCAAATACCTGAATACCCACAAACGAACCGAAGGCACCACCAAGATAGTAGCCAAGCATATAGACCCCATTTATACGGCTCTGAGCTTGTGGATCAATTGAAAATACGCGGACTTGATTCGATACCTGAGCACTGAACACACCAAGGTCGATAAGAATGATACCGGCGATCAACCCAATCAAGGTATCAGCAAAGAGCCCCGAAACAACAAAGCCAGCAGCAATAATGACTAACGCCATACTGATCATATTTCGAGAACCAAACTTACCTACTAATGAACCTGAAACTTTGGCACCAATCACACCAGCAAAGGCAATAACCCCAAACATCCCAGCTTGCTGAGCATTGTAATTAAATGGTGATTCGCTGACGTGCAAAGCTAACGTTGCCCAAAGTGCATTGAACGAAGCAAACCAAAGCGCGCCGGTTAAAGCAGATGTACGTAGTATCGAATGCTGCTTAATTAACGTTGCCATACTAGCAACAAGCTTAAGGTAAGGTATCTTGATTGTCGGAGTATTCGTCGGTAAAAAAGCGTATAACATAAAACCAAAGATCATCGCGATACTTGCCGACATCATAAACACAGCACGCCACCCAAACTGCTCACCAACAAAACCACTGAGTGTACGAGAAAGCAAGATGCCAACGGTCAGGCCTGTCATTAAAGTCCCAATGACTTTCCCTTTCGTTTCAGGAGTGCTTAATGACGCTGCAAATGGAATCAACTGTTGAGTGATATTGGCACTTAAGCCAATCGCAAAACACGCAACAACCAACACAATTAAGCTAGATGCAGAAAACGCAATAAATGATGACAACACTAACATTACCGATAGGATCGCAATGAGGCGTTTGCGCGGCAAAGTGTCCCCTAATGGCGATAAGAAAAGTAGCGCCACTGCATAACCAATCTGACTAGCCGCCGGCACTGCGCCGAGTTGTGCGCTTGTTAAACCGAGTTCTGTACCGATCTTGGGTAAAATCGGCTGGTTATAATAAAGATTTGCAGCGGTTGCTGAGACAGCGCTCGACATAAGTAATAAGCGCCCTGTACCCAAAGTTTCTGTCGTCACCTTTGACATGATTACACCTTAATTTTAGTTCATCGTTTTAATGAGTGATTTCGATGAAGTGAGTTTAAGGGTGACGCTTAAATAGCAAAAATACCTATTTGATGTAAATTCTATACGCAATTTGCATAGATGATTTCCTAACTCATACTCTGTTGAATTGCTTTAATTTCACTCTGTACTATCGCTGCAAATGCACTAGCAGTGGGAGATTGAGCATGTAAATGGTGTGTCATCACCAATGGCATCTCTACATCCACAGATTCAAGGTTAATAAAGACACAACCCTCACAACGTAAGTCACGAATAGCATAAGGAGCTACCGAGACACCTAAGCCAGAAGATACCTGGGTTAACACCGTTTGCATGTGGTTGGGTTGTTTTTTTATATTTGGAGAAAAACCGGATAAATCACATTGAGTAATGATGGAATCAAATAACCCCACGGCTTGCTCACGTTCAAATAAAATGAAGGGATCGAACTGCAGTTGCTTTATTTGAATGATCGAACATTGGGCGAGTTCGTGTGTGATTGGCACAACCGCAACGAGCTTATCTGCATAAATCGGAACGGAAACGTAGTCATCATCAATCAGATTTGGAAGTGGGCGAGAGAAACTGATATCAATCTCCCGCTTTTCAAGAGCTTCGATTTGTTCAGAAGCTGTCATCTCAACAAGATCGACATCAATAGTTGGATTTTCAGTAATATACTGCCGAACTAAACGAGGCAAGAAACTCAACGTTGCGCCCCCAAGGTAACCAATTGTCAAAGTACCAATATGACCAGAAGAGGCTCGAATTGCGGATTGTTTCGCTTGTTGAGTATGTTCTATGAGTTTTATGGCGTCTGTGAGTAAATGCTTTCCAGCAGCACTAATAACGACTTCGCGAGATGTGCGAAAAAATAGGCTAACCCCTAGTTCATGCTCAAGGCTTGTAATGTGGCGACTAATAGCAGGCTGAACTGTGTTCAATTCCTTTGCTGCTTTTGAAAAGCTTCTGTGTGTGGCTACAGCTACAAAACTTTTTAATACTTTGATCTCCATATGACCTCAATATAAACCTTGATGGTTAACAAGCGCGAACACTGCGCGTGTATATTATTTTATTCTCAATGACAAAGAATTGACGAGTAAACCTAAAGCCAAGAACAAGTTACAACAAACGGTTCTTATATTGTTCAGGCGTTTGGCCGGAATATTTCTTGAACATACTAATGAACGGGCTAGCTTGGTTATAGCCTAAAGTCAGTGCGACTTCTTTAACGGATTGCCCATTTCTTAACAGATCCATAGAGTACAAGTAGCGTACTCGAAGTCGCCATTCAGTAAAGCTCATCCCCAGTTCACTTTGACAGTGGCGCGATAAGGTTCGCTCTGTCGCGTGCACTTTATCGGCCCAATCTTTCAGTGAGATATCATCAGTTGGGTTCTCTTCAATCGCAGCAAGAATGGGCGCAAGATATTTATTATCAGTTGAAGGCAAAAAGTGATGCTCAACTTGACGCTCTGCCAATTGATCCAACAATACTCGCACTAATCTTTGATCTTGTTCGCTCGCAGCAACGTTAATATCACGCTGACGAAAATCATCGATAATCGAGGATACGATTGGTGTGATCTTTATTAAACTGGTTTTCTCAGGCAGATGTTGCGTTAGCTCATGGGAAATATTCAAAGAGCAATAATCTAAGGGTTTGCGATTATAACTGCAGTGCATGACTCCGGCAGGTACCCAAATAGCTAGGTGTGGCGGGGCTAGAAAGCGTGTACCTTCAGCTTCCATTTCTAGAATACCGCCACTGATCAACTGTACTTGTCCCCAAGGGTGGCTATGCACGCGAGTTTCAGTGTTCGATAAGAAAGCTTCGAAATTCATAAATACGTTGGATGGTGCCTTATCGATTGATAAGGATGGGTGAAGGTTTCTTGAGTGTTTTTTCAAACTTGTCTTCCTATCGCGCCTGATGTCTTTTTAAAGATATCTGTAAGTATAACGACCTGTCAAACTAGCCGCATCAACTCATTTGCGACGGAATTCACATGCATTATCTTTTACCATTTTTTACAGTCTGCATCTGGGGTGCAAATGCTATCGTCAATAAGCTCGCTGCAAGTACCATAGAGCCGAGCGCGATGAGTTTTTACCGTTGGTTCATTGCCATGTTGATTCTGACACCTTTCTGTATTCGGTCGGTTATCAAGCAATGGCCAATCATTAAACCTAATTTGTCTAAACTGGCGTTCCTTGGCTTTTTGGGCATGGTGTTAAACCAATCTTTGGGTTACTACGCCGGCTTAACGACAACCGCCTCTAATATGGCGTTGATCACTTCATTAGTACCATTGATCAGCGTGTTCCTTAGCGTACCCTTGTTAAGCAAGTCTATTTCTGGCCTAAGCATTGTTGGCGGCGTATTGTCGCTGTCTGGGTTAGCTCTGATGTTAGGGAAAGGCGATCCTTTATTCTTCATACATCAAGAACTGACTCAGGGTGATGGCTATATGTTAATAGCCGCATTCGTTTATGCTTCCTATTGTGTACTGCTTAAACGCTGGAAAATGCCGTTAAGTAGCTGGGTAGTGATTTATATCCAAGGATTGTTTGCGGTTTCTATGTTGACGCCACTTTGGTTAACCAGCGAACAACTGTTGCCATCCCAACAAGCTATTCCTTTGATTGCTTACGCTGCCCTTGCTGCTTCTATTTTGGCCCCTTGGATGTGGGTGAAGGCGATTGACACCATTGGCGCAGATTCAAGTGCCATGTTCATGAATTTAATGCCCGTTATCGCGATTGTACTTGCGTCTACTTGGTTAGGTGAAGAAATTAACCAATTCCATATCATTGGAGGCGTGATGGTAATCTCTGGTGTCATTCTTGCTCAAATCAAGAGAAAACCAAGGCTTGAGCTTCCGCTTCCTCAACAAAGCTAAGCTCTTCCCCTCATTTATCAACGATGTTCTCAACGAGATATCCTCGCAGTACCTGCTACCATAGCAGGTATTTTTTTACTGCTTCAAACCACGGCTACTCATAGCTACCTCGTTTAAAACCACTTCCTTAGATAAGCTTTGTCGATCAAATTTTTTGTTAACAATCCTCTTAAAACTATTTAATCGTTGCTTCTTCTCTTGCAACAAGGTTATGATTTACTTTAAAGGCATCCATACTGTTTAGTTAAAGTGTTCGCTTATCGGCAGTGTAAATAATGAAGGATTACTACTACAGTGAGCCTTTGCAACAAGTTTACCAAACGTCAGATCAACCTGAATATTTGGATCTTTTACGTGATTAAGAAAAACAACTTAATGTGTTTTTATAATTAATACCTTTACAAGATTGCGGTCAGGGCCAATTTTCCTTTAATAATGACCAATCAATAACTCGACAGGCAAAGTTCACTCAAAGGATCTATACTTTGTTCAAAGAGTAAAAGTGAGCTGAATAGTAAAAAAACTTTAACTACCACTTTAGAGTTAATAAGGATAGAATCACTTTAACTTAACCAGATGAACAACGGTTAGTTGGCTAAAATAAAAAGGTACCGATATGAGTACCGAACGGCTTAGAAACACCTAGCGCTATGCTAGGTGTTTTTTTTTGAAACCCACTTTCGAAATAACTTACACCCATCTTGCCCTTTCCTGTTTATCACTCGTCTCGATCGCCAGAAAACACCAATGTTCATAGGTTCGTCATCCGTTTGAAAAAATAATCTTAACAGTGAGATTATCCACTTTAATTTATGTCATCTTAAGTATATTGTTATTAGCAAGTAACAAGTATGTTATGCAGCAAAATAATAATGAAGGAAGATAGATGAGCAGTAACAACAGCCGACAAGATGGCAAACGAGACGTTACTCTGCGCTTTTTAGCTGAGCCCGGAGATGTGAACTTTGGTGGTAAAGTTCATGGTGGAGCAGTAATGAAGTGGGTCGATTTAGCAGCCTATGCTTGTTCTGCAGGTTGGAGTGGCAAATACTGCATCACCGCCTATGCAGGTGGTATTCGATTCGTAGCACCCATCCATGTTGGCAACCTTGTCGAGGTAAGTGCGAAGGTCATCTATACCGGCTCATCGTCAATGCACATTGCAATAGACGTCCAAGCTAGCGACCCCAAAGAACTCAACAATCGTCTGACGACTCACTGCATCGTGATTATGGTGGCTGTCGATGAAAATGGTACCCCAACCAAAGTGCCAGAATGGATCCCTGATACCGAAGAAGACATTGAGTTGAGAGACTCGGCTATTCGTCTTATGAACATGCGAAAGCAAATCGGTGAAGAGATGGAAGCACACGTGAAATACCTCAAGTAAGGTCAATCAAGGCGCTCACATACGCCTATTTCCATGCCAAGCAGATGCTTGGCATTTGTTTTACCTAACCCACTTTAAACACAAACGAAACAGTTCTGGTCTTGTGACTCTGCGACAAATCATTCCAAAGTAAATCAGACATCTCTAAGACCAATATTTCCGCTAAAGCGTGATACTCAACCAAAGAGTTGAAATGAATCCACTATCGAATATGGATTTGCCTTCTCTGTAATAAAGTCGTCATTTTGCTCTGATTAAATACCGCCAATCATAATGGATGTATTAGAATTTTTTCGGAGCCACTCTTGAGCGTCACACGCCCCACTCTTAGCGAATCTACACTGAACAATTTGAAGGCTGTTGAGTATCAATGGGTTAGAACTTTGTACGTAGAAGGCTACGACAGCAATGAGATTAACCACTATATTCAAACTTGTTTTGGTGGTGACCACACGTTTGCCGATCTGTTTAGACGCGTAGCACTCGATCAAGAAAGTATCTATGTACTGTTACAGCATTTAGGCTGTGCGCCTTCTAGTCGAGAGTTTTAATCTTCACACAGCCTCGATTCTCTATGTCTGATAAGAGTCTAGCTCAAAGTATGCTGTTGAGAGCTACTCTCAATAGGCCAGTTGTATTTGGCCTTTATAGACACTTTCGGTGAAATTCAGACGCTCGTTGCATGCAAATCATTGAAGTATCACGCATTGAATTATTAGCAACATATCAATAGACCTGCTGCCCCTTATACTGAGCGTCTGATTTATGAGACAGAGTGATTATTTTGATAATAAAAGATTTAGGCATGGAATGGCTCAAATCTAAGTCACCGAGATAAGCAGATAAAGGCTGGTACAAATACATACCAAAAAGTAGCAGACATAAAAAAACCCAAGTAAATACCTGGGTTAGAGTTACAAAAACCACTAATCATTAATAGCGTAAGGAACCTGATTAGCGGCCAGCTATGCGTAACCTGAGGGTTATTTTTATTACTGATCGGCGGCCAAACCAAATGATGTAATAAAAATGCCAATATAGAGCGACCTAAAGGTCGCTCTTTTCTTTCTTATAGAGTACAGCTTATCCTTTTACACCACCTGCCGTCAAACCGCCAACTAACCAACGTTGAGCAAGTAAGAACACGATAGTAATCGGAAGTGCTGATAGTACAGCCGCTGCCGCAAAGTCACCCCACAGGTAGTTCTGAGGGTATAGGTACTGCTGCATACCTACTGCTAGTGTGTAAGAGTTCACATCTGTAAGTAAGATAGATGCTACTGGCACCTCACCAACTGTCGCGATGAAAGATAGAATAAACACAACCGCTAGGATTGGCACAGACAGCGGCAGTAGAACTAGTCTGAATGCTTGCCAAGGCGTTGCACCATCAAGGGCTGCTGCCTCTTCCAGAGAGTTATCAATCGTTTCAAAGTACCCCTTAATCGTCCATACGTGAAGTGCAATACCACCTAAGTAAGAGAAGATTAGACCACCGTGTGTGTTCAAGCCTAAGAACGGAATGTATTGACCAAGTTTGTCAAACAGCGCGTAGATTGCTACTAGAGCAAGTACTGCTGGGAACATTTGGAAAATCATCATCGCTTTCAGGATAGTTTCTTTACCTTTAAAGCGCATACGAGCAAATGCGTAAGCCGATGTCGTTGACAGTGCCACGATTAAAATCGATGTCACACCCGCGACTTTAATTGAGTTCCATAACCACGTTAGTACTGGGAATGGAGGTGGTGTCACCGAGCCGTCAGCATTCGTTACCGACATACCAAGAGCCAGTTTCCAGTGCTCCAGTGATGGGTTATCGGGAATCAAACTACCGGTTGCGAAGTTACCTTCACGGAACGAGATAGCGATGATCATCAGTAGTGGGAAGATAATCATTGCCAAGAAGCACCACAACACTGCATGCGTTGCCCACACTCGGTATTTAAGGCCTTTACCTTGTACCATAGCCATTGTCGTGCTCCTTAATCTTGAGACAGTTTAGTGAAACGAAGGTTTAGTAACGCTAGTGCACCAACCAATAGGAAAATAAGCGTTGCGATAGCACTTGCTAGACCGAAGTCTTGGCCGCCGCCGCCTTCGAATGCAATTCGGTACGTGTAGCTTACAAGCAAGTCTGTGTAACCGGCTGGCTCAGAAGTACCAATCATGTTCGGGCCACCGTTCGTCAATAGTTGAATCATTACGAAGTTATTGAAGTTAAAGGCAAACGCTGCAATCAATAGCGGTGTAAGCGGCTTAATCATCAATGGGAATGTAATGCGCTTGAAGTTATCAAGGAAGTTCGCACCATCAATCGCTGACGCTTCGTATAAATCATCAGGAATCGCTTTAAGCAGACCCATACATAGAATCATCATGTAAGGGAAACCTAGCCATGTGTTAACCATCAACACCATGGTTTTCGCTAAGATAGGGTCTGAGAACCAGTTCGGGCTTAAGCCGAAGATATTCTCGAGCACCATGTTGATCTCACCAAAGCTTTGGTTGAATAGACCCTTAAAGATAAGAATCGAGATAAACGCGGGGACGGCGTAAGGCAGAATCAGTAGAACACGATAAATAGAACGACCTTTCAACTCTTCCCATTGCACGATATTCGCAAGCACAAGCCCGATAACAAGCGTGAACGCTACGGTACATACCGAGAAGATAACCGTCCAAATAAAGATGCTGATAAACGGTTCTTTAATACCGTCATCTTTCCATACACGCTCAAAGTTATGTGTGCCAATACTAACCACAAAACCTGGAGAGATGGTATTACCCGTAAACTCACCGTTTGTATCAACAGGTTGGTAGAAACCCACATCCATATTTGGCTTAAGAACTTCACCCGTTTCATTGTTGATTAACGTTTCTTCATCGTCTTGTAGCGTGTAAAGCGGAGCAACAGAAGCAAACTTACGTAAGCCACTCATGCGGATGTCACCACCGTCCGGTAGATTGAAATCAACACCACTGATCGCAGCTCGGTTTTGGATGATCGCTTTGATTTTCTCTTTTTCACCTTGCGCAGACTCGATGACAGATAGGTCCATCTCTGTTGCTGTCATATTGTCTAGAGAAAATACGTCAGTCGCTAACAGTTGGTCGCCATCTTTTACGACGATCTGGTGACCGTCATCTGTCTTGTACAAAGTAAATGGGTAGCTCTCACCGCTTTGGAAAGAACGGTCTAAAAGAACGGTTTGAGTACGCTCTAGAGAAAGCTGATTTTTCGCGCTGTAGTTAGTAAACGCAAGCCCTACGGTGTATGCCAATGGGAAAAGAATGAACAGGATCATTCCGGCAATACCTGGGTAAATATAACGGTGGGCGTAAGTTTTTTTACTACCAAAAATGTAAAGTGCCAAAGCCGTTAAGATCACTGTAAGCAGCGCAAAAGCGAGCTCACCGCGAGAATACATAAGAATTGTAGCGTAGCCGTTTATTAAGCCAACGCTACCAAGCAACCCCCATTTGATGAAGACGCTTTTACTGCCTGGAAGGCTTGATGGTGCTGGGATAGCATCTGTACCTTGAACTGACTGCATAGAGGAACCTGCTAGCGATATAGATAAAAAATAGAAAAGTAAGGAGAGGTTACCCCCTCCTTAAAAGGTAGTGCTTGGGTGTTACTTAACCATACGACCTTCAGCAGCTTTTAGTGCTTGGTCTACTGATTGACGGCCGTCAACTACGTTGCCGATCGCTTCTTCCATGCTGTACCAGAATGTTGTGAACTGAGGGATGTTAGGCATGATCTCACCGTTCATCGCGTTGTCCATTGTTGCTGCAATACGAGTATCGCTGTCTAGTTGACGTTGGAAAGAGTTAAGAGCAACAGCGCCTAGTGGCTTGTCGTCGTTCAGGCTCTTCATACCTTCATCTGTTAGCAGGTAGTTTTCCATGAACTCAACAGCTAGGTCTCGGTTTGGAGACGCAGTGCTGATACCACCCGCCCATACACCAACGAAAGGTTTAGACGCTTTACCGTTGAACTTAGGTAAAGTTGTTACGCCGTAATCTACGCCAGCTTTCTTGATGTTTTCCCAACCCCAAGGACCGTTGATTGTCATTGCAACGTTGCCCGCAACAAATTCAGACTCAGCAACTGAGTAATCCATGTCTGCAGAGATAACTTTGTCTTGTACCATCTTCTCGATGAAACCTAGAGACTTCTGAACACCCTCAGTCGCTACGCCCGCATCTTTAATATCGTAACCTTCTGCCGTCTGTTTGAATGCGTAACCGCCGTCAGCTGCAAGTAGAGGCCATGTGAAGTAAGCGCCGCCACGTAGAGGCCACATGATCGCTTTTTTACCATCTTTTTGAAGCTCAGCATCAAGTGCTGGGATTTCTTCCCAAGACTTAGGTGGGTTAGGAACAAGCGCTTTGTTATAAATTAGAGAAACTGACTCAACCGCTACAGGGTATGCGATTGTTTTACCTTCGTATGAAACAGCGTCCCATGCGAAGTCTACGATACCTTCTTTAGTTTCTTTAGAAGGTTTGATATCAACAAGAAGCCCCGCTTCTGCATAGCCGCCAAAACGGTCATGTGCGTAGAAAATCATGTCTGGGCCATCGCCAGCCGCTGCAACTTGAGAGAACTTCTCTTCTAGTTTGTCAGGGAAAGCGACTGTTACTTTAACACCAGTATCTTCTTCGAAGCGTTTACCTACTTCAGCCATGCCTTCATAAGCTTTGTCACCACCTACCCAGATAGTTAGTTGTCCTTCTTCGATAGCAGCATTTGCACCAAAAGAACCCAGAGCAACTATTGTACCTAGAGCTACAGCGCTTAGAGCGTTTTTCATGTGAATATCCTTTTTATATTTATACGTAGGGCACATCTACCAAGACGAGCCAGTTTTCAGGGCTTATGATCTGAGAAAATAGCCTCTAGCTCATCATCCTAGCCACTACGCCCTAGCTATTATGGCTTAAAATCGTGATCGCCATCCGGTCAGATTAGAGATTGGAGTCACAAAACACATACTCATCGTGATCGACATCACCGTTATGGCGTGGATTTATTTGAACTGGATCGCCAATTATTAATAACCCCATTTATCTACTCCTCCCCTACTACTCCCCCTCGTTAATTTTACGTTGGGAGGATGTACCGTTTCGCTAATTCATCGAAACTGCATTCATCCAAGAGTGGATAGTAAGAACCCTTTACCAGTAAGTGTTATGTGTAACAGCATTGTTCATTTAGTTGGCTTCACTGCCCGCTAGTGTCTTTATTAAGCATTGAGTTAAATCTGTGATTGAATCACGGGGGAGGTTTGGCTCGATGTGGGGGAAATAGACACCAGTTTGGCTATGACGGGTGGGCTTGGTTAAAGAAATCCAAGTCTCACCCACTTTTTTTCTTACTCACTCAATACTTACCAATTCCTACAGTTACTGCTGACCCGAAAATTTCTTATAATGATAAGCAGTAAAACTTAAAATTTGATCGATCGAGGACAAGCTAGATGGCGAGTGTCACGTTAAAAAACGTTTATAAATCATATGGTGATGTACAGATTTCTAAGGACGTAACCTTAGACATCAACGAAGGTGAATTCGTAGTATTCGTTGGACCATCAGGTTGTGGTAAATCGACGCTATTACGTTGTATCGCAGGTCTAGAAGACATTACGTCTGGTGATTTGTACATTGGCGACCAACGCATGAATGACGTTGAACCGTCAAAGCGTGGCGTGGGTATGGTATTCCAATCATACGCGCTTTACCCTCACCTTAACCTATACGACAACATGTCTTTCGGCCTCAAATTAGCGAACGCTAACAAAGCTGAAATTGATAAGCGTGTTGAACATGCTGCAGAAATCCTTCAGCTTGGTCACCTTCTTGAGCGTCAGCCTAAAGCCCTATCTGGTGGTCAACGCCAACGTGTTGCGATTGGTCGTACTCTGGTTTCTCAACCAAATGTATTCCTACTTGATGAGCCGCTATCAAACCTTGATGCTGCTTTACGTGTTCAAATGCGTTCGCAAATCACTAAACTACAACGTCAACTTGGTTGCACCATGATCTACGTTACCCACGATCAAGTGGAAGCGATGACTATGGCCGATAAAATTGTTGTTCTTGATGGTGGTTATGTATCTCAAGTCGGAAAACCGCTTGACCTTTACCACTACCCTCAAAACCGTTTCGTTGCTGGCTTTATTGGTTCGCCGAAGATGAACTTTATGTCTGTTCACATCGAGCAAGCGGAAGCTGAACGCGTATTGGTACAACTTTCAAACGGCATGACTTTCTGGATTCCAGTCGATGGTACCACTGTCAATGCAGGTGACCGTATGTCTCTGGGCGTTCGTCCTGAGCACTTATTGTCTGCTGAAACAGGTGATGCGACGATTGAAGCTGAAGTGATGATGGTTGAGAAGCTAGGTAACGAAACACAAGTTTACCTAAACCTCGAAAGTGCCGATGCTGACGTTATCTATCGCCAGCCAGACACGTTGACGATTGAGTCTGGTGACAAGCTAGCGATTGGTATTCCTGCACACCGTTGTCACTTGTTCCACAGTGACGGTCGCGCATGTCGTCGCCTATACAAAGAGTACGGCACAGACTAATCGGTTCCGCCTTTTAAGATATAACTTGCCCATATCCAATCCCTCTTACGTTGTAAGGGGGATTTTCTATTTAGGGCGACTAGTTTTACTTTCATTAAATCACCTCGCCAGCAACTCTATAAACGTATTCAATTTTTTATTGATAGCAATAAAAAAGGCCTAGCAAGCGCTAGACCTTTATCTATGAGTCAGGCTATAAGCCCAACCACCATTATCACTTCTTTGAGACATGCACCAGTCTAAATCAACTTAGTGAATTGGCGTATCATTCTGTTTGTTGAACTGGCCAAAATGCTTCTCTAACACTTCTGGCGTTAGTTTGCCTTCTGCTTCTAGTCGTTTGAACTCAGCGACGATCGCTTTTTGCTCTTCAAGTGATGGTAGTTTTACTTCTGGCTCATCACCCATTTCTTGAGTCATCTGCTCTAGTTCTTTTTCAAAATCGCTCATGATACTTACCTAAATATTAAATCTAACGAGATTTTACTCATTTACGACCTGTGATGCTAGAGCGATTGAGTCCAAAGCCCGAAACCAGATCAAGCGAACGTCAGTTTAAACACAGGGCTGGCTTGAAATTAGAAAGAGCTGGATTCACGATTAAATGAAGCCAGCTCTCTGTCAACGTCATTAGCTCAAGCAGTATTACAGCTTAAACGAGCCAACCATCTTATCTAGACGAGAAGAAAGGTCTCTAAGCTCTTGGCTCGCTTCTGCAAGCTGCTCGGCCGTACCCGTTGTCACTTCGTTGATTGCGTTGATCTCTTCAATGTTCTGGTTGATTGTATGAACTACGGTTGATTGCTCTTCCGTTGCCGTCGCCACTTGAGTGTTACGGTCTGTAATATCAACAATACGATCTGAAATGCCACTCAGCACATCTACCGCTTCATCCGACGCCGATACACCTTCAAGCGTGATCACCTTACCCGCACTCATTGCCGTTACTGCATCTTTAGCATCGCTTTGCAGTTGGTTGATCATCTTCTGAATCTCTTCCGTAGAATCTGCAGTGCGGCTTGCTAAGTTACGTACTTCATCTGCTACAACCGCAAAACCACGACCTTGCTCGCCGGCACGGGCTGCTTCAATCGCTGCGTTCAATGCGAGTAAGTTGGTTTGATCTGAAATATCGCGGATAACACCCAGAATAGAACCGATATCTTGAGTTGTAGAAGCAAGCTGTTCAACCACTTGACCCGTGCTTTCGATATCTTGCGCTAACCGACTGATCGCGTCTTTTGCTTTGTTTACAACAGAACGACCCACTTCAGTATTACCCGAAGCTTGCGTTGCCGTTTCTGCTGCTGTTGCCGCGTTCGATGCAATCTCGCTGATGGTCATACCCATTTCATTAATGGCAGCGACCACTTGAAGGGTTTGATCACGTTGCTCTTGGCTGTTGTCGTGGGTAATGTGTGCTTTGTTAGACACGCTCTCTGCCGCCACTTGCAGTGCTTGGCTAGTCGAACACACTTCTTTCATCGACTCGTGAATCTTTTCAATGAACCCGTTAAAGCCCTTTGAAAGCTGTGCAATTTCATCGTTACCTTTCACTTCAATACGCTGTGCAAGATCACCGTCACCTTCACCAAGGTCACCAAATCGCTTAGCCAAAAGCTTAATCGGTTGAGTAATGCTATTCGCAAGTACTACGCCCATTAGGATAAATACTAATGCCACAACCGCAGTCATGATCAGCATCTTTTGCGCTGTCGCATCGAGCTCTGCAAACACTTCACCAGTCGGAACTACACCAATAACAAACCAGTCCATTGAAGACACATACAAGCTCGCCACGAACAGCTCTTGGCCTTGGCTTTCAGTGGTAATCAGGTTAAAGCCCGATTTGTTCAGTAATTGACTTGCTTGAGGACCGTAGAGTTGTTGAAGTGAAGAGTCACTGCGTGAACGCTCGCGGTGAATTTGAACATCACCTTGGCTATCGGTTAAGAATACGAAGCCTGTATTTTCAATCTTGAAACCGTTCAGTAGGTTAACCATGTCATCCATCGACTTTGATAAACCTGACATTGCCAAACCAGAAGGCTGCTGATAGTTAGCAAACATCTTCACTTCGCCATTGGCTTCTTGGAACATGCTTACCATGGTTGGTTGTCCAGATTGCGTAAAGCCAAAGAACCAACCATCTTGTTGTTGGTTTAACTGACGTAGGAAACCATTTTGGTTCCAGTAGTAAGCAGTTTGACGGTTCGCCACTGAGGCATCGTTCAACTGATATTGGTTACGAACATTATTCAGTTGTTTAACCAGCTTGTTTTCTAATGCCGGATCGCGGTCGGTCGATTCGATAGCATCAGAAATAAATTCATTTGAAGCAATTTGCTCCGCTGCTAATAATAGCTGAGACACTTCACGGTCAATTTCACCATTGATTCGCTCCAACATTCCAGGAAGCTCAATATCGATCAGTCGATGACTCAATACATCTCTTGCTTGTTGTTGTGCCATCGCGCCGACAATTACTGTCGATGCAAGAACCGCAAAGGTAATGCCAAGTACAACTTTTTGCTTGATACTCAGAGAGTTAGTTTTGAACATATTTAGACCTTTAAAAAGAATCGCTCGTTGTTTGTAAACTTTGAACAGGACTTTGTTAACGCGCCCCAACAAAGTGATGCACAATCTGAGTTATATATCGGCCACAACCAATAAAACTGGAGACTTTTCTCTCAAAAAATTGCACATATGATGTAACAACCGAAATCATCCAAATTAAATATGAATTAACTAAGCCAATATCGTACTGTCGAGAGTCGGCTTTAGCTATCAGCCCTTAGATCTAACTGAACTCAAACAACTCCCCACAGCCAAGCTTTTGTATATAAAAACCAATTGATATAGTAATAATCACAACCTAACAATATTTTTAGCTAACCACTTGTAAATCTTTCCAATTTTGAAAAAATAAATTACGCAAATGCACTGGAACTTTTTGTTACAAATCAGTGACCAATACTCAAAATAAAATCAAATGGATACCCAGAGAGTCCAAAATGCACAAAACAAATTTCGAAGTCCTTCAAAACTATCTAGAGTCTCAAATCATTGGTCAAAAAGAGCTCGTTAAGCAACTGATGATCGCCCTTTTAGCGGATGGTCATATCCTCGTTGAAGGGCCTCCCGGCTTAGCAAAAACTCGCGCCGTAAAATCACTGGCTGATTGCGTTGAGGGGGATTTCCACCGCATTCAATTCACACCTGACTTACTGCCTGCGGACTTGACTGGTACCGATATTTTCCGACCAGAAACTGGGGAATTTACCTTCCAATCAGGCCCGATTTTCAACTCGCTTATTCTAGCGGATGAGATCAACCGTGCTCCGGCGAAAGTTCAAGCAGCAATGCTGGAAGCGATGGCAGAGAAACAAGTGACTGCCGGTCGAAAGACCTATGCTCTGCCTGAACTGTTTTTGGTAATGGCGACACAGAACCCAATTGAGCAAGAAGGGACATACCCTCTGCCAGAAGCCCAGTTAGACCGATTCTTGCTTCACCTTGAGGTCGAATACCCAGATATGGAAAGCGAGCTGGAGATCTTGCGCCTGAACCGAGGCGAAGCTCAAGGTAACGAATCTATTCAGCCACAACAGATATCTCAGCAAACGATCTTTGAAGCGCGCCAAGAAGTGCTCAACATTCATATGGCAGACACCATTGAGCAATACATCATCAGACTGGTTATGGCGACTCGCCAACCCAAGCAATACAGCGATCAACTTGATCAATGGTTAGATATGGGTGTCAGCCCACGCGCAACTATTGCTTTGGATCGCTGCGCGCGTGCTCACGCATGGCTTGCTGGCCGCGATTATGTAACGCCACAAGACGTTCAAGCGATGGCATTCCCTGTGTTACGCCACCGCCTGCTCCGTAGCTACCATGCTCAAGCTGAAGGCGTTACGGCCAATCAAGTCATCGCACATCTTATTTCATTGGTTGGCAGCGCATAAGGACACGCGTATGAATAATCAACTACCCAACTATAGTGACGGCGTCACGTTGAATTTGGATGAGCTGCTGCAATACAAAGCTCAGTCTGTTCGATGGTTGCCTCCAGCCAAGAGCCTTTGGTCTCAACTTAATGGTCAACACGAGAGTAACCACAAAGGTCGCGGGATGAATTTCTCTGAAGTTCGTCAGTACCAAGCAGGAGATGATATCCGAAGCATTGATTGGCGCGTCACAGCAAGAACGGGCAAGGCGCATACCAAGCTATTCTCTGAAGAAAGAGAGCAGCCTGTCATTTTGTTTTTGGATCTATCAAGCAGCATGATTTTCGGCTCAACCTTGTTGTTGAAATCAGTTCAACTTGCACACTTTACTAGCCAACTGTGCTGGCTCACTGTGGCTCAAAAAGACCGAATTGGCGCAGTAATAGATACTGGCAAAGAGATCATTGAAATCAAGCCCAGTGCGAGTAATCATGCGCCATTACGCATTCTTCAAAAAGTCATAGAAATCAATAATGCAGCGCTGACCAACCACGACAATCACAGCGAGACAACCTTAGAGCATGGACTGACATCTCTTCATCAGCTTTGTCCAAAAGGCAGTGATATTATTATCCTCAGTGACTTTGTACGCTACCAAGAAAGTAACTACTCACTTATCAGCCAAATACGCCGGCACAACAGAGTCCGCTTCGTGCATTTTCATGATCCATTAGAGCAAGGTGAAACCGCCTACAAGGGATCTAAACAAGTGACGGACGGCAGTAAAACTCAATGGTTTAACTTCTCCTCGAATAAAGAGAAGGAAAAACTTAACCACGCGTTTTCACTAAAGAAGAAGCAGTTGCAGAAACTTGGTTTATCTCTCGCGATACCTTATAGCTCGCTGTCTAGTGCACAGTCATTAATGAGCCAGATATCAGGAGTTCAGTCATGAATCAGCCCTTAGATTTGAGCCCTGTCATTGCACCAGATGCACCGACTTGGTGGCCTTTAGCGTGGGGTTGGTGGGCATTGATTATCACGGCTATTGCTCTGATCGCCTTAGTGTTTTTCATTGTAAAACGCAGACAAAACAACCAACACGCGAAGAACGAAGCACTTGCTCGTTTTCGTCATGGTCAGTCTCCAGATAGCTTGTCTCCGCGCACAGCTCAAGACATCGTTCGTCAGGCAGCACTAAGCTATTTCCCACGCGAAAAAATTGCAGGTCTAGCAGGTGATGATTGGTTGAAGTTCTTAGATGCGCAATTAGAGAAGCCGTTATTTGTAGCAAAACAATCCCAGTGGCAGCAAGCGCTCTATCAAGATGCAGCCTTAATGAACGACGAACAGAAAATGGATCAACAGCAATTGGTTAATGATTGCGAAACTTGGCTTCGTAAAGCCCTTCCTCCAAAGCGAGGTCGTTATGAGTGATTTTCTTAGCCCTATGTTTCTAAGCAGGGACTTGCTAAACATCGAGTTCGTTTGGTGGTGGATGTTCTTCATCGCGCCACTGCCGTTTCTCGTTTACTTGTTCTCACCAAAGTCAGAATCAAGCAATGCCCTAAGGCTTCCATTTCTGCCAGAAGACAGCCATACCAAAACACCGAGCAGTCGCTTACCAAAAGCGTTGTCAGTTATTATTTGGATTCTGCTGGTTACGGCGAGCGCTCGCCCTGTATGGTATGGCGAACCGGTGGAGTTTCAGCCGAAGCATCGTGATTTGATGTTGGTTGTCGACCTCTCCTACTCGATGAGCCAAGAAGACATGCAGTTCAATGGCGAATACATCGACCGCTTGTCGGCTGTGAAACGCGTATTGAGTGACTTTATTGATCGCCGTAAAGGCGACCGAGTCGGATTAGTACTATTTGCTGATCACGCCTACTTGCAGACCCCGCTTACGCTAGATAGAAATACGCTTTCACAACAGCTCAATCAAGCAGTGTTAAAGCTGATTGGTACTCAAACTGCGATTGGCGATGGCATTGGCCTTGCGACCAAGACCTTTGTTGATAGTAATGCGCCTCAACGTGTGATGGTACTACTCAGCGACGGCAGTAATACTGCAGGGGTGTTAGACCCATTAGAGGCCGCAGACATCGCAAAAAAATACGATGCGACCATATACACCGTCGGTGTTGGCGCAGGCGAAATGATGGTCAAAGAGTTCTTCATGACTCGTAAGGTCAATACTGCTCAAGACTTGGATGAACGCACGCTAATGGAAATAGCCAAACGCACTGGCGGTCAATACTTCCGTGCGCGTGACAGCAAAGAGCTGGCGACCATTTACGACACTATCAACCAGTTAGAACCCGTGACAAATGCCACCAAGGTTTGGCGACCACAACAAGAGTGGTTCGTATGGCCTTTGTCTGCGGCAATGTTCTTCGCATTTATGCTGTTAGCCATTAGGAGAAACAATGTCTAACTTTACTTTTATCTACCCATATTGGTTCTTAGCGCTTGTCGCGTTACCCGCGATTTGGTGGCTTAGTAAGAAGCAATCTAAGCAAGGGTTATTGGCGTCTCATATCGCTCGCTACTTGGCGCCAGAATCAAGCAAGCCATCAAAAAACCGCAGTACTTACTTTGGTATCTGGTGGATGATCGGTGTTATTGCATTAGCCGGCCCCAGCTTTCAAAACAATGAACAACCGAGCTTTGAAAAAACGCAGGCTCGAGTTGTGATGATGGACATGTCGATGTCTCTTTACGCTACCGACATAAAACCAAATCGCCTGACTCAAGCACGATACAAGGCTCTTGACCTGCTTTCGTTGTGGAAAGAAGGCTTAACAGGAATGGTCGCGTACGCTGGCGATGCTTACACCATTAGCCCGCTAACGTCCGACATCAACACCATCAAGAGCCAAGTGCCAAACTTGTCTCCGGATATTATGCCTTACCAAGGCAGCAACGCCCCCGCTGCGGTTAAGCTTGCCATTGAGATGATGACTCGCGCTCATATCTACCACGGTGACTTGGTATTGATTGCTGATGACATAGATGACCAAGAGAAGAAAGAGATCGACTCGCTGCTATCTGGTAGCAATTGGACGCTATCCATTTTAGCGGTGGGTACTGAAAGTGGCGCACCAATCTCTTTGCCAACAGGCTCAATGCTGCAAACCAACTCAGGGCAAACTGTGGTCGCGAGAACCCATTTAGAGAACATGCGCGACCTGACTCGCAGTTATGGTGGCACGTTCACTGAGGTTCAATTTGATAACTCAGATGTTGAACATATCGCCAGTTATCTCGACCGAGTTGCAACAACCTCTGAAGTGACCAAGACCAATAACTCACTCAACACGAGAGTCAACAATGGCTTCTGGCTTCTGCCATTCCTATTACTGCCCGCACTTGGGCTGTTTCGAAAGGGTGTTGTTTGGTGCGGATTAGCTGTGGTTTTGTCGTTCAGCCAACCGAATATCGCGTTTGCAAGCCCTTGGAAAACCGACGATCAGGTGGGTTATCAGCTTTATCAAGATGAAGACTTCCAACAAGCTGCAGAGCAGTTCCAACAACAAGAGTGGAAAGGCATCGCACAATACAAAGCCGGTGACTTCGAAGCTGCAGAGCAGACACTACAAGGTTTGAATGGCGAAGATGCTCGCTACAACCTTGCAAATGCACAGGCGCAGCAAGGCAAGTACGATCAAGCGATTGAAGAGTACCAACGTATTCTCGAAAACAACCCTGAACATGCTTATGCGAAGAAAAATCTAGAGCTTGTCGAACAGGCTCAGAAGCAACAGCAACAGCAACAGCAACAGCAAGACAATTCTGAGTCCAAAGACCAAAACGAACAAGGTCAGCAGGGTCAGCAGGGTCAGCAGGGTCAGCAGGGTCAGCAGGGTCAGCAGGGTCAGCAGGGTCAGCAGGGTCAGCAGGGTCAGCAGGGTCAGCAGGGTCAGCAGGGTCAGCAGGGTCAGCAGGGTCAGCAGAATGATTCTTCGCAAGATTCGCAGGATCAACAACAAAGCTCTGCAAACAATGAAAGCTCGCAAAACCAAACGAATAGCCAAACTCAAAGTACAAACCAACGGCAAGCCAAAAATCAACCGGATGAAAAAGTAGGTGAAGAAGACAGTAAGCGAGCAGCGCAATCTAAGCAGTCAGGTAAATCCGATCAGTCCGAAGAGCAAGACCAAAAGGATTCAAAACCTCAAAGTGCGAGCGCACAGCAAGCTTCAAACGAAAAAGGTGAAGGCGATGGTCGACAAGCTTTAGCGCAAACCTCAGATCAGCCGCTATCGAGCGATCCTGATATGCGAAAACTTGAGCAAGTAGAAAGCGCTCGTGACCCGAGCCAACTGCTTAAAGCGCAAATGATTCTACAAGCACGACAAAAAAGTGCTCCTAACAACCAAAACAAAAAGTGGTAACCATGCGATTTTTAAACAAGCCATTTTTATCAATGCTACTGACACTGCTAATCGGTGTTTTCTCGTCACATTCTGTATTCGCAGCGACCGCTGTTGCGAGCGTTTCGCAAAACAGTGTTACCAAAGATGAAGTCTTCCTACTTAGAGTGACGACCGATGAAAAAGTATCGTCTGGTGCTTTAGATCTAGCCCCCCTTCAAAAGGATTTCTATGTCGGTACCCCAAGCTTTGGGTCGTCGATGAGAATCGTAAATGGCAGCCGCACTGTGTCTAGCGAGTGGAACATTACCCTTGCCCCACTTCGATTAGGCCGATTGGAGATTCCTAGCTTTGATATTGAAGGCGCAAAAACCCAACCGATCACCATCAACGTTGCGGTTAATAAAGCAGCTCCAAAGCAGAGTGATATGGCCGAGTTTCAACTCGATCTCAGTAAAAACTCGCTATACCCACAAGAAGTGGCAGAGCTTGATGTAAAACTCATTATCAAGGCTGACCCGAGAAGACTACAAGATCCAAAAATAGCTCCGCCAAATTCACAAGGGTTGAAGGTAGATCCCATTGGTGAGTCAAAGCAGTATCAAGATGTTATCAACGGACAAGAAGTTACGGTGGTCCAACAGTCGTTCCATATCTCGTCCCAAAAGCCCGGACAGTTTAAGCTGAACGGACCAAAGCTGACAGGAGCCGTTGTTTACTCAACCAACAACTCAAGCACAACGCGCCTTTTCCAGCTCGACACGCCTGTTAAAACCTTAGATGTAGCCGTCAAAGAGGTGCCAAAAGGCTACCAAGGTGAGTGGTTACCAACATCAAACTTCAAACTGATACAACAATGGTCAGATAGCCAAGGCAATGAACTGGGGAGTAGCAATGCTTTAGGTGACGACAAGCAGAAAATTGAAATGGAAGCGGGTGATTCGTTAACTCGTACCATTACTATGACGGCTAGCAACTTAACGCAGCACCAACTGCCGAAACTGAATATCACCTACCCTAAAACGGTACGTGTTTATGAAGAAAAACCGAAATTTGGCACCACCCAATCCGGTGATGCTGTCGTTGTCTATAAGCAGGTACTAATCCCTAAGGAATCAGGAAGCATCTCTCTTCCTGATGTTTCTCAAGCTTGGTTTAACACAGACTCACAATCACAAGAAACCAGTAACGCTCTTGGTCTTGAGTTGTCGGTTCAGGCAAGTGAACGCGCTAGCTCAAGCTCGCCAACGCCTGTTATGGAGACACCAACTCAGCAAGCCAGCCCGACGATTGTTACCGTTGAAAACCCAGGAATGTGGCCTTATCTAACCGCGCTGTTTGCAGCATTATGGTTAATCAGCTCAGCGTTTGCTTTCTACTTCTGGTCACGCCGCGGTACAGTAGTAAAACCAAAGCAAAAAGATGAACGTCAATCCGATACGGCAGAAGCGCTTATTGCCGCTCTGAAAATGAAAGACGGTGTGAAGACGAGAACTTTGTTCGAACAGTGGAAAACAGAAAACCCAGACTTGAGTGGTGAAACGTTGGAAACAATCGAAGCCGAGCTCGCCAAGCTAAATCAGAGTCTCTACGCTGAAGCAGATTCACCAAATCAGTCATGGGATCCTAGATTGGCGATCAATACGATTAAAAAGCCAAAGCGACTTTCTAGTAAAACTCAGAAGAGCACACTAGAGAAGCTCTAACTATACGTAACTCTAACTAAAGTACATAGACAACAACCCGGAGCCGTGATGGTCACCATTTGACTACCACGGCTTCTTGTTTTCTTAGGCTTCGTTTTAAGAAAATAGAAATAACGAGAAAACCAAATCCGTTCGATTTCGTTAGAATTTGAAAGCTAGGGTCGAGACTAAGAGCTAAGAAAGCGTTGCCGAAACCTTTCTTCTCTTGAGTGCAGAAACAATTCGATTTCGACCTGAGTCTTTGGCTTGATATAAGGCTTTATCGGCCTTGCCATACAATAAATCGAAGTCGAATTGGCGTTGATCAGAGGTGATTGACGCATAACCGACAGACGCAGTTAGATATTGGCTAGTGCTGCTTTCACAATGGAGGATCTTAGCCTCTTCAATACATTTTCGAATCGACTCCGCACGTTGCTTGGTTTTGGAGTGATTGGTACCGATCATCAATAACATGAACTCCTCACCACCAATGCGGCAGAAGGTTTCTTTGTCATTGTAAACATGATCGTTTAATATTTTACCTATCGTGCGCAAAGCTGCGTCACCTTCCGTGTGACCATAAACACTGTTGTACAAACCAAAATGATCGAGGTCGACTAGGATCAGCCCGAAAGTGACTTCATGTTGTGTGACGAACGCCCCTTGGCCGTCACAATTTAGATCATCTAAAACCTGAGTCAACATACGGCGATTACCAAGGCGGGTCAGCGGATCGAGCTTAGATATCACTTCCAACTGTTGGTTCGCCAGTTCTAATTCTTTAGTTCGCTTGCTGACTTCTTGTTCCAATGTTTCGTTAAGCTTTTTGAGCTCTTCTTGTGCCATGGTTCTTTGCAGCACTTCAGCAAGACTTGAGGCAAAGATACGAATCACTTCACGTAATTGCGAGGTTAAAGGGCTACGAGTTAACAAGTTATCTGCAGCAATAAACGCAATAGGCTCACCCGTATTGGTTGTGAGCATCGTCATGGCTGTCCAACCGACACCCACAATATTGAAGTCGTGATAGATAGGTACTGACTCTTCAAAGGCGACTTGATTCGGACAAGCCCGAGCGGCAGCAACAATATCGCGCTCCACCAGCTCAGAACGGTAGTAAGACTCATCGACAATATCGCCTTTAATATCCGTGCCCCACGTACCTTGCATGTAGCTGCAATTTTTATCAGTAAGGAAAACCGCCAGTCGATCGATCCCTAGGTGTTGAATAGCAAAACTTACCGCTGACTTGCACACTTCGCTAACAGTATCACAGCGAGATAGCTCAACCATGCTTGAATGAAGCATGCGTATATTCTGCTCCTGCCGTTTACGAATGTAGATCTGAGAAAGAAGTGAACCAAATGACTCGAGCATTTGCTTTTGATAGTTGGTAATTGGCGAGCGGTGAATGTAATTGTCCATCGCGATCCAACCCACCGGTTTCTCTCCTTCACGCAAGATAAGCATACCATTCCAGCCCTGCCCAACCACTTGCCCAGCGGTGTATAACGGAGCTTGCTCAATGATAACTAAATTGGTGTGATTATCCGACAATGCCTCAATGTACTCTGATTCTAACTGATGTAAATCATACTGAGTATGATGCTCACTGTTTGTTTTACCCGCTTCATCAGTGCCATACGTTCCACTAAAACAGCGCTTTTTCATATCCAGTAGCATGAAAATAGCTCGGTCAAAACCAAGCCTATCTCGAACAGCCTCAACAGAAGCTTTATACAAGGCATCCAAAGATTCTGGGTTAGAAAGTTCTAACGCCACCTGGTGAACCAATTTCATGTTCTCTACGAACAATTCACGGAGCTTAATTTCATCAAGATATTGAGCTTCTCGTGTGTCTCTGTGTTTTATCTCAGTGGCTGCATTCTTTTCAGCACGAATACATTGCCAACGAGCTGCTGCTAACTGTAGGACATCAAGCCCTTGGTTAAAGGTTTGATTGACCTTTTCTGTATCGCAATTTTGAACAATTAAATAAGTTCTACAGGCAG
Source organism: Vibrio sp. R78045 (assembly GCF_042466085.1). Lineage (NCBI taxonomy): Bacteria > Pseudomonadati > Pseudomonadota > Gammaproteobacteria > Vibrionales > Vibrionaceae > Vibrio > Vibrio sp. R78045. The sequence continues at coordinate 1,313,339 of NZ_JAXHBS010000013.1, read as the reverse complement.
GCGCATTATCAAGCATCATGATAAATGACTCGCCACCCAACACGTCGATATGTTCCCACTTGCACGTATTGATAGCCATAGGCAGCACACCGTCAGCGGTATCGAACTGGGAAATCCAAGGCCAAAAGGTTGAAGGGTAATGAACAAGAGCAGTTAACTCGCCACAAGAAAATAGAGGTAATGAATCACTTTGCGGTGTTGGTTCCGAGAATATGCCAATTCCTTTGGGAGTCAGCACCTCCTCAAGGTAATCAAAAAGAGATTCAGCTAATAAACGGTGGTCGCGTGTTGCAGATATTTGTTTTGCAAAGGCTTTAACAGGCACAACTTCCGTCCATTGGCTAAAAAGAATAAAGCAAAAATACAGAAGCCTTGATATGCAATCAATGTAAGTAAAAATGAGATGTTAAGCGAGTCGCAATTTCGCTTTTAACATTATCACAAGCATGAGAAGGGCGACAAAAATGGGATTTCCTGCCCAATTTTCAATCGACGTTGGAGGTTTTTTAAAGGCATAAAAAAGCCCCACATAAAGTGGGGCAAAACTTCCATCGCTTATAGTTATAGTGATAATTCTGTCGATCGATTCGATTATCTAACCTGGTTTCAGTTAGCGTGCTTTGGTATATGACAGCGGAAACAAAAGGTCATAACAACACTTAAATAATCAATTAACCAAAGTCACCGTTTACGTAACCTTTGGTACGATCATCTTTGGGTTCGCTGAAGATAACACTTGTTTCGTTGTGCTCTACAAGCTCTCCCATTAGGAAGAAAGCTGTTCGGTCTGAAATACGACGCGCTTGCTGCATAGAGTGCGTTACGATAACGATAGTGAAATTCTTCTTCAGGTCTTCCATCAACTCTTCAATTTTATGAGTCGCAATTGGGTCGAGTGCTGATGTAGGTTCATCCATCAAAATCACATCAGGTTGCATCGCGATTGTACGAGCAATACACAAACGTTGTTGTTGACCACCCGATAGGCCGAATGCGTGTGCTTTCAAACGGTCTTTCACTTCATCCCACAGCGCAGCACCACGAAGTGAACTTTCAACCACTTCATCAATATACTTTTTGTCTTTAATACCCTGAGCACGTAAGCCGTAAGCGACATTTTCGTAAATGCTCATTGGGAATGGATTGGGCTTTTGGAAAACCATGCCCACTTTGATACGTAGGTCTGCAACATCGATATTGCCGTAGATGTTGGTACCGTCCATTTCAAGAAGGCCTGTGATTTTCACACCCTCGATAAGGTCATTCATTCGGTTAAGGCAACGCAATAATGTTGATTTACCACAACCCGACGGACCGATCAAAGCCGTCACTTGACGCTCTGGCACTGGTAAATTAATTGATTTAAGTGCTTGGTTGTCGCCGTAAAAAAGGTCTAAATCTTTAATATTAAATTTGTTCATATTCGTAATCTCGTAATTCGTCAAAGTCTGTACTGCGTTTGTTTTATGAGCTCATTTGGCTCAAGAAAGCTCTGCTTAGTAAGTTGCAGTGTTAAAACGTCTTGCGATCAACTTAGTGAGTGTGTTGATCAGCAGTACAAGAACAATCAGTACTGTTGCTGTGCCGTATGCTTGATTCCATTCTTCAATGGTAAACAGTTCCGTCGTTAACTTATATAAGTGAACAGTTAGTGTACGGCCAGAGTCCATCAATGAATCTGGGATACGAGCAACCATACCAGCGGTCAAGAATACGGGTGCTGATTCACCAATAACACGACCAATACTCAGAATAACTGAAGTGATGATACCTGGCATTGCACTTGGAAGAATCAAACGCCAGATTGTGTAGATTTTAGAAGCACCCAACCCATACGAACCTTCACGGTAAGTTTGAGAGACTGCCATCAACGCTTCTTCAGTGGTACGAATAATCACTGGAAGAATCAGGATACTCAATGTCAACGCACCCGATAGGATAGAGAAACCTAAACCTAAAATAGCCACGAAGAATGTCATACCAAACAAGCCAAAGATAATCGACGGTATGCCCGCTAATGACTCGGTACAAAAACGAATGATTTTAACTAAACGGCTGCCTACTTTTGCGTATTCAGTCAGATAGATTGCTGTCATGATGCCAAGCGGCGCCGCAACCGCGATCGAAGCGATAACCATGTAAATCGTAGAGATGATCATCGGGAAAATACCGTGCTCATCACCAGTACGAGTGTAATCGTCAGTAATGAACTTCCAATCAACGTGCTGTAGACCGTTAGAAAGGATGTACCACATTATCCAAAATAAGAAGCCCACAGTAAGAGCAGCAGCAGCCCAGATAAAGCCACTCAATACCGCATCTTTACGTGCGCGAGCTTTCTTTAGCGCAACTTTATTCATCGTTTTACCTTGCGACTTCGTAGGGTTAGCTTGAGGTGTTACGTTATTTTCTAAAGACATGATGTTTACCTCGCCTTCTCACGGTTCAAGTAAAGTAGAATCGCGTTCAGAGACATGATGAACACAAGGAGAACAACACCCGTTGCGTACAACGCACTTGCGTGAATACCACTTGCGTAAGACATTTCAATCGCAATATTCGCCGTCAGTGTACGAGCTGAATCTAAAATACCTTCAGGCATCGCTGGTGCATTACCCATCACCATAATGATTGCCATCGTTTCACCTAATGCACGACCAATACCAAGAATCACACCAGTCATGATGCCTGAACGAGCAGCAGGAACGAGAAGCTTGAAGATGGTAAAGATTTTTGAAGCACCTAACGCTAAAGAGCCTTCTTTATACGTTCTTGGCACCGCGCGAATTGATGTTTCAGAAACTGTGATTACCGTAGGAAGGATCATTACACCCAATACAATAATACCAGCCAAGATCGTGTTACCCGCAGGCACTTGAAACACATTTTGAATCAGGGGAACGATAATAACGAGGCCAAAGAAGCCATAAACTACCGAAGGGATGCCCGCTAGCAATTCAACAGCAGGACGAATGATGTCTGCTAGACGCTTTGGCGCGATTTCAGCAATGAAGATTGCCGTTAATACACCAATAGGCACCCCAACTACTACCGCACCCAATGTCGATACGACAGAAGCTACAATCATGGTAGCAACACCGTAAAGTGCTGGTGGTAGCCAGTTTTGCCCTAAAACGATACCTGATAGGCCCGCTTCACGGAATGCTGGGATACTTTCTCTAACGATGAAGTAAGCAATAACAGCAAGAGATACGATGCCGATAATTGCGCTTGTAAGAAATAAGCCGTGAAAAATACGCTCTTTCCAATCTACACGCTTCTTTTGACGTAAGCTGCGTTTCAGTTGAGTCGCTTCGCTATTCATAAGCTGTTCACTATTCGTTGCGATGGTCATAACAAGTCTCACATATCGATAATCCTCAACACGCTATGTAAGCGCAGGATTAACTCGAAGTGGGATAGAAAAGGCTCAGCCTGAAAAGGTAGGCTGAGCAATATTATTAATTTGGGTTTAGATTAGTTAACTGCGATGTAGCCTTTGCTCTCAACAAGAGACTGAGCTTCGTCAGTTAGCATCCAATCTAGGAACTTTTGAGTTTCAGCAGAAGGTTGACCTTCTTTGTAAAGCACTAGGAAAGGACGAGCCACTTTGTAAGAACCGTTCTTAACGTTGTCTACTGATGCTTCAGTACCGTCGATAGCAAGTGCGTTAACTGAGCTATCCACTGTACCTAGAGAGATGTAGCCGATTGCGTAAGGGTTAGATGCAACCATTGTTTTTAGTGCGCCATTGCCGTTCGCAACTTGAGCACGTTGAGAGATTGCCGATACCTTTGTACCAGAAATTTCCATTTTAAGAGCCATGATGTCTTCGAATGCACCACGAGTACCAGATGCCGTATCACGAGTGATTGCTACGATTGGCTTGTCTGCACCACCAACGTCTTTCCAGTTTGTTACTTCACCCTTGTAGATAGCCGTTACTTGCTCAGCTGTTAGTCCGTCAAGACCATTCTTAGGGTTAACAACAACTGCGATACCGTCACGAGCAACCACTTCTTCAACGAGTGTTGCTTCTTTCTCGCTATCTTTAAGATTACGAGAAGACATACCTAAATCTGCACTACCGTTCTTAGCTGCTTTTACACCAGCAGAAGAACCTGGGCCTTGTACTTCAACAAATACGTTTGAATTCGTTTTCATGTATGTTTCAGAGAAAACTTCCATCAGTGGAGTCACGCTGCTTGAACCAACTGCTGAAATAGTTTCTTTAGCTGAAGCTGGAGTCACTGTTAGTGCACCTAAAAGAGCGATTGCACCGATAACTGTCTTTTTCATCACAAATTTCCTTTAATGGCGTTATTGCCGTAATGTTGTGTTTTGCTTGAACGGTGCCCACTTTAGAATCCAAATATGACAGTTGTGTTTCACTTAATTGAAGCCTATATGACAACTGCAAATTAATGGCTCATTTTTCCTCTTTTTAATGAATCGGTAGTTACACATCCATCAGGTTCGCTTATCTCCACACTTATTTGTGTAGAATTCAGACGCCAAACAACCAACCTCCCTTCTATTTATATCGAACGACAACCAATATATTTCTATGTTTTTCAATCAAATAGGCGTAACACAATTGAGAGTAATGTGCAGCTAAATCGCAATTTTGAACAATAAACAATCATGTATATCAAATACCTATCGCATATAACAAAATGAATACCTTTACTGATTGAATTGTCAGTCTCATTAGTTAGAATCCCCAATCAATTTTAATAATAATAATTCTCATCTACTAAATTATTCAAAGAGGGACATTAAATGCGCCAACTTCTCAGTGGCTTATCTATAAAAATACAGATCCTTATTCCGGTTCTATTTTCCGTCGTCTTATTATTGGCTGGCGTCATTATCGGTGGGGATAAACTCGAAAGTGCTTTTAAAGATGTGTCAGTTTCAACCGATGAGTTGATCCTACATAAAGAAGAACTCAGTGAAATCGTCGACAACAGTTACGGTATGCGTATCAAAGCGATTTACAGCTTATTTAATGCAGACGATGTGAAAACCTTAGTTGAGACACTAAACCAAAAACGTGACCAAAATGCGCGTCTATTAGATTCATTGAACACCGTTACAGGGATGCAGGAAGAAGTCACTGCAATGCGTAAAGCGATGAATCACTATGTCGATTTTTCTCGTATCACCATGCTCCCTCTCTTGACCGCAAAACACGGCAATACAGCGCTTCCCTCTAATTTTGATGCCAGTTACCAAACCGCTATCGACCAATACCGTCACGCGGGAAATGAAATGGTACAAGCTATCAATACTCTTTCTAAAAAGCTGAATCACATTGCTACCCAAGAAGTCCACATCAACGGTCAACAACATACCAGCACGCTCGATACAGCGACGATCGCACTTTTAGTCATACTTTCTGCTGCTCTGCTTATTAGTTGGACACTGGCTGGTGTCATCGTTACACCAATCAGTAATATTCAGGAAACCATGCGTGAAGTGGCAAAGGGCAACCTGTTAGTTAAAGCAGATGAACAAGGTAACAATGAAATTTCACGTCTTGCACAAGACGTAAACCAATCTGTTGAACAACTGCGAGACACCGTAAGTTCACTATCTCGGATCAGTATCGAAGTGGCGTCAGCATCGACAGAGCTCGCGGCTGTAATGACACAATCAAGCGCAAACTCAGATCAAGAGAAGCAAGAAGTGGAGCAAGTTGCTTCTGCTGTAAACCAACTTGAGAGCACAGCATCGCACGTAAACGAGAATGCAGTACAAGCCGACTCAGCTTCCAAGCAAGCCGACGAAATGGCAACACACAGCATGAGCTTGTTTAATGAGAGCAACCAAGCTAATGAGCAAATGGCGACTCAGCTGAGCGAAGCGGCAAACGTTGTAGGCACGTTAAAAGAGCACTCCGAGCAGATTGGTAAGGTAATTGAAGTAATTCAAAGCATCTCTGAGCAAACTAACCTTCTTGCACTTAATGCAGCAATCGAAGCCGCACGAGCTGGTGAGAGTGGCCGTGGTTTCGCAGTGGTAGCCGATGAAGTTCGAATGCTGGCTGCTCGTACGCAAGATTCAACCAAAGAGATCCAAGCAATTATCGAAGGCTTGCAGGTTCAATCGGGTAACGCCAATGAGAGCATGAGCAGTTCACTGTCTATGTTAGAGCACAACCAAACGCTCTCAGGTGAGGTGAGTGCAGCCCTTTCTGGTATTGCTAACTCAGTAACCGACATGACAGAAATTAACACTCAGGTTGCCTCTGCCGCAGAAGAACAAAGCCAAGTGACTGCAGACATCAACCGTAATATCTCAAACATCTACAGCCTAGTAAGCCAAAACGTAACCGGTATTACTCAAGCCGCAGCAGCGAGCCACGAGCTATCTAACTTAGCCGAGCAGCAAAAGCAGCAGTTGGATTATTTTAAGGTATAGGGTTTAAAGTCTAAGCTTCAGATCTAAGTTAAGACCTATATGCCAGAACCTAAAAGGCCGTGGAAAACCACGGCCTTTTTATTTACGCATTAAGAACTAAATCATTCTGCAACTAACAAGACGCTAAATTTATATTGTGCGGCGTTGTACTGGTAAACCTCACCATTAATCGAATCAAACGTCATCACGCTCTGACCATCACTCGCAGGAGTTGAACTCCATATATAAACGGCTAAGTTTCCAGCTTCAACGTTAAACGTATCACCAAACACCTTGTGACTCATTGCTGGAGAGTGACAAGCCACTTCTTTTAATGACACTAATTCTTTGATGTTTGGCATGCGCCACTCTTTTTCACCACCGAACTTATGCAACGCATGACTGCCACTCTGATCATTGATTGATTCAACCATAGAGAGCGCACTCTGCCAGTGATACGTTTCAGCAGGCCCACTACAAGCTAATGTCTTCGTATCCCAAGTTTTACCCAGTTGGCAACGCATCCAAGTTAACCCTGTCAGTTCATCGCTAAACGTCCCATTATCATTCGCAACATAACGCGTGCTCGGAGCCGATTTTTCCATATCTAAACTGCACTCTTGTGCCATTGCACCCGCAGAAAACAGAGCCATTAAAGTGATGGAGAGTAAATTTTTCATATCTATTGACCTTGTAGTGAAACTAAACGAATTGGGAATTGGAACGAGTCATAATTATCCGAAGAATCAACATCACCTGAATAGATCTCTATAGAACCAACAACCCCCCTGTCTGAACCCTGGGTTCCAATCTCGTTGTAATAGAAGCCACCTTCAACAGCTGTGTTTGTATATTGGCTATAAGTAATGGATTGAGTCCATACCGAACCAGTGTAAGCCGTATAGTCAATACCAAGGGTTTGATGTGGGAAGTACTTGTAAGTTAAACCATAAACTTCACCATCCGAGTTGGTTTCTGTCTCACCGAAGTCGAGCACGTTGTAGAATTCATTGAATGTTGGCAAGCGCCAATCTGACTTGCCGCATAAGTTCATTGCATTGATATGTTCAACGTAATCTTGAGTGGTACATATCGCATCGCCTTTCGTTTTACACGTCGCTAAATCAACATCTTGATCGTAAGGCGTTACTAGTCCGGGTAGCTCAAGCGCTAATATGCGATCTTTATATTGAATAGAGCTTTCGTCATCCGTTTTCGATTCCCAAATCAAGCCACTGCGTTGATCCAAAACACAAGACCACTCCGCAGCATCATCGGCAAGCACCTGACCACTTGAATCTAACTTTGCGAACTGGAAACCATTGCCGGTATTGTCATTCAGCTCTGTTTTATCAAAGCCGTATTCTGCATCTTGACCTGGGAATGAACTCTGTGGTTCAACGACATTTTGTGTGTCATCGATATCTGAGAAATAGCGTAAAACACCCGTATCATTCAATGCTGTCGCAGCTTTTAGCTCTCCTTCGAGGAAATTTGCAAAAGCAGTAACTTGGTCATTAGTGAGTACTCCACCTACATAATCGACCGCACTCTTATCAAATTTCGCACTCAATTGAGCCAGCATGAACGCACGATTAGAGTGCTTAAACGCCTTAATTGTTGATACGATATTTTGTTCCAGACTCGCGAGTTCAGATGCAGATAAATCGTCTTGAATATCGCCAGATATAGCGATGCCACTTTTTGCCAACTGCGCTTTTAATTTGTTGTTAGCTTCAGCTACCGTCAATCCGTCAGCAACATAACCCGCCAATAGTGAACTGATACCATTAATCTCATTTCCCGTATTTTTTTGAAGACCGGGAGCGGCAATATAAGCGTAAGAAGATGCAGAAGCGCTCGTGCTATTGGCTGCAATCCCCGTATCCACCTGAGCTAACAAAGGAACCGATAAAATCGACTTCTTAGTACTAGTAATACTAAATTCGCCATTCGCGTTAGCCGCCGAGCTTGGTTCTCCACTATCACACATGTAGTTTTGATTTATGTCTGCACAGACCTTACTTTGTAAATCTACATTCTGTGCTGTCACTGTACCTGACACTGTATAGGTTGGTGCTGCTGATGCAGAGGTATCGGAACCGCCCGAACCACCGCAGCCAGCAAGAGCCAAAGAGATGGCCAAAATTGTCAATTGAGGTTTCATAGAGTTATCTTCTTGTTTTGTTTTTAAAGAGCCTTGCCATTAGAGACAAGTAACGCGTACCAAATGACCTGCCGAACGAGAGCAAGGACATGAATAGAATTGATATGAGTGAAGCTGAACCACCAGAAGAGCCACTGGTAACTGTTGGTTCTTCTGGTGAAGTCGTTGTTTCTCCACATTCGTATTTCGAAATCGTGCCAAGCCCCCACCGTTTTAAGTGCCCAGTTTCACCATTTACGTAATCGGCAATTTCTAAACGCCAAGACCCGTTAGTAGGCTCACCCTTAAACGAATCAAGAACCGAGTCATGCTTAAGTGTGAAGTAACCATCAAAGCCAGAAAATCGCGTCGATTTATGGTTAAGTAAATCGACTCGTGTTCCCTTCGGGGAAATAAGGGTCACCACTAAATCACTCAACCGAGGGTGATCGATATCTAAATACAGACCGAAATTTTCGTCTGCGGTCTGAGCCGTGCCATTTAGAGTGAAATTGAATGTTTTAAAGCCAACGATCGGCTGATTAGTTGAGCTAAACCGGCTATCAGGAAGGTAACTGTTCACTTCTTTGATATCGGATTCGAGTACAGGTAAGCCATATACAAGAGACAAATCATGTTGCCAATTTTGTGACTTGAGGGCGTCGTTGTATCGGTAATCGACACTCGTATTCATGGCGACTGAAGAACCACACATCTCGCCGGTCGGAAGTGTCGCCTCTATCGACAACTGATCAACCGGATCGCTAACGAACGACTTCACCAATTCTGAAATATTGATTTGGCCATCCACTTGAGCCTGTCTTAATGTTGGGTACAACTCAATCGTCAACGGCTTCTTTGGATCAACATAACGGTCAGGAGCCTCTACTTTAAATGGCTCGATGATCAATCCATGCACATCAAACTTTTGCTTCAATATTTCAGCATAATCTCGATTCGGATACAGCTTTTGAGCCACAAACAGAGTGCTCTCAGCTAGGTCATGCATTTTCAATCCACGACCTAGCCCATACATAGACTCGAGTACGATTGAATCGAACTCGTTAAAAGCGATCTCACCATACTGCTCAACTGAGGCTTTCAGAGCCTGGAATAAAGGCGTTGACCAAAGCTCATCACCTAGTTCACCAGCAACACTTTCATGAGGGCGATATTCTGCTTGTCTAAAGTAACGTGCCCTTTGGTTCCACAGGCTACGCGTGGTATTCCTTACCCCGAAGTAACCATCCCAGTTAAAGACAGTATCTATCTCGAACTCTTGCCCGCGAGTCTGTGCATTTTCATATTGAATACGAAAGCTAAAACTACCCGCCCAGTAATCTCCAAACCCTTCACCGATGGCACCTGTATGGCCGTAAGCCCAATCTTTTACGATGTGATAATGAATCCCATGGCCAAGCTCATGCAGAATCACATCACCATCTAATGCATCAGGTGAGCCACCGCCAATACCAAATAAAGCCGCTTTGGGGCCATAATAGTACGTCGAGTTATCTGCAGATAAGCCTCTGCCATCGAACTCAAGAGGGGCATCAAACAGATCAAAGCCCAAGCTGCTGATATAACGTAAAGACTGATCTAGATGAGCAAATACCATCAATTGTAGGAATCGCACATCTTGCCAATCCACATTTTGCAGCTCGTTCAGATCCGCAAACTTTGTGAGCCCCTCAGCTGCGAGAAAACTTGAAGTGTCACGGTTCGTTACAGCACCTGAGTCTGGGTCAAGTGAATACAAGGCTGTTGCATCAACCTGAGATATACGAGCATTGGTAAGGTAGATACCATCGCTGTGGTTCAATACCTCCACATCCGCTTGCACGTAGTGTGGGAGGCTTGGATATTGACTCACATCGGTGAGCAAACTTTCTGGTGGCGCAGCTCTATCCATGGTTCTTAAATCAGGACTGAACACATTCACATGCGTCGCAACCACTTGGCCACTGCTTAAGCTCGGCGCACGCTCTGCTTCTAATAAGCGAGGAACTTCTAGCTCAGCAGCCGTTGTCGGATTTCCGTTGAGTAACACGGTATTTTCTAAGCTTCTGAAAACGCGTGAAACCTGCTCGTCAGAGTTAGTGGATAGAACCACAGATTTCTGTTGTTGGTACTCACCTTTGATCAATAAGTCGAAGTTATAGTGGTGTCCCAACTTAGACTGTGTTTCATAGCGAAACCTCAGCGTACCAACGTCAGGATAAGCTTGTTCTAAATACGCTTTGGCTTCCTGCTGCGTTGTTACAACAATATTACCGAGAGGGTAATCCCATTCGGCAGCACTGCTTGTTGCTGAAACCAACAACAAAGCGATGTATAGAGGACTCTTTTTCATATGTCCTCCTTAAAACGCATACTTGGCGTTAACGGTGAAGTAACGACCAGGCTCTGTAGAGTAAACTTTATTACTATCAGCTATGCCCGCGACATCTTGGTAACGGATGTATTCTTTGTCGAAAAGGTTGATAACGTTAGCGCTGACATCCAAACCGAAGGTCCAAGAGTAACTTACGCCAAGGTCAACACTCGCCCAGCCAGAAGTAGTCGCACAGTCAGTAACGATACCTAAATCATCTTCACATTGAGGGACGTTATCCATCGCTTGCGCCCAATTAACCTGCGCATAAGCGGAGAAGGCGTTATCGTCATAAGTCACCTCGGCATTACCTTCCCAAGGTGTTAGCGTACGAACTTTTTCTCCGTCCTCATCTTCTCCATCAACGTAGCCGACTTTAGTACTCACACTCCAAAAATCGCTTAAACGGTGTGCAAGAGAAGCTTCAATGCCATATGTCTCGACTCCATTTACGTTTTGATACTGCTTGTAGTAGTTACCTGTATTTGGATCCGGCACAAATGAGATCTGTTTAACGTCGATAAAATTATCGAACTTTTGATAGAAAACGGCCGCATATAGCTGTGTTTGTCCATTATCAAACTTACTGCCTAATTCAAACGAATCACTGGTTTCGGCCTCTAGGTCCATATTAGGCACAATGACAAATGGGGTAATTGGGACAAAATCATGGTTCTGATAACCATAAATTTTGTCATAACCCGGTGCTCTAAAGCCGTGGTTGTACGAAAGGTATGTATTTAGCGAGTCTGTTAACTGATAACTCACCGATAAGCTAGGAGAAAACTCACTCGAATTTTGTTCCTTCACTTCATAGTCATTGATTGTGCTCTGTGATTCAGGTTTCAACTGGTGTAAATCAACACGGGCTCCAGCCGTCACAGTCCAATGGTCAATTTCAATCGCGTCACGAATAAAAGCAGCAAAATTGTACGAGCGGGCTGGAGCAAAAGGGACATCCGCGTTAAGTGACACTCCGTTCCAATCTAAAACAGAAGATTGACTTGGACGCTCATGGAGGTTGGTCTCCATATTCACACCATAAGACAAGGTATGGTTCATGTTTTGATGTTGGAATGCGCTAATAAAATCGGCGTTTACACCGAGAAGCTGATCCGTAAAACCACGAATATCAATCGTTCTACGTAACTCAGAAACGTTATTGTTGTTTCGAGACATCAAACGATTAGTGGTATCTTCATTAGTCATATCACGCCAATAGATCTTGGCATCTAATTCCTCAAACCAAGTATTGGCAGGTAGATACTCAAACCCCGCATACGCAGAGAACGTCTCGGTATAAGACTGTTGGTCAAAATCTTCAGTGTCCCATTTACCGTCCTTTTGGATCTTAGAAGACCCTTCTTTACGACTTGAATTCTCTTTGTAATACTCGACATTGCCTTTGAGCATCAGAGCGTCACTTGACCAGTAGTTCAGGGTGTAACCACCACCGACGCCATCGATACTTCGGTTATATAGGTCTTCATCAAAATTACGGGTTTCTTCACCTTCCCAATAAGAAAGATTAACCAAGCTTTCGAATTTCCCCGAACGGAAAGCAAGGTTTGTCGCACCTTTGTATTTATTACTGATACCGGTATAGGTTGCAGAGACGTCGCTATAGAAATCTTTATCGTCGAGGTAGTCTCCCGGCTTTTTAGATCTCACAACCACAACACCACCAATCGCACCGGACCCATACACAGACGAGCTCGCACCTTTGATGACTTCAATACTGTCGAGGTTCGACATATCGAATGAGTTGCGCCCTATTTTGTCGTTGATGTCATTAGCCCCAAAACCATCAGCAGATTTTATCCCGTCTTTAACAATCAAAATCCGGTTACCTGTCATACCGCGAATAGTAATGTTTTGCGGTCGGCCTGCCCCCCCAGAAACACTGACTCCAGGTTCACTTTTTATTGCGTCGTAGAGTTCTGTTGCGCCTTTTTTTTCTAGGTCTTCACCCGTGATCACAGCAACTGAACCTGCTACTTCAGATAACGGTTGCTCTATTTTGTTCGCCGTTACGAGCACCTCTTCAAAGTGGTAAACCTCAGATTCGGCGTGCACGACGTTGGCAGCAAGTACACTCAGTACTGCCGCTGATAGGGGGGAAAGCTTCATTTACTGCTCCGCTTTAATGTCTTTCAGGGTAAGTGATAAAAGGAATGCGTATTCAAACGCTTGTTGCGCTAAGGATTTTCGTCTATCTGTCGAATGTCCTTGAGTAAAGTTTGTCGACAATAAATAGGGCCCACTTCCAGTCGTTAGCTCGCTTAATTTTGCGTAATACTTAGCCCCTTCCCAATAGGGAACGCGGCGATCGTTGAGGCCAACTTGAATCAATATCGGTGGGTAATTTTGTTCGCTAAGATTCAGATAAGGGTCATATTGCTGCATGAGCTTCAATTCATCGGCAATGTTTGGATTGCCCCACTCACCGTACTGCTGAGCTGTTAGAGGTAATGCAGAATCAGACATGCTATTAACAACATCAACAAATGGCGCTTTAAGGACAGCACCATCAAACAAGTCAGGAGCTTGATTTAAAGCTGCAGCAACAAGAGTGCCACCAGCACTTCCACCCATCGCATAAATAGGGCGCTTACCAAGATTGTATGCTGTCAAATCACGAGCAACTGCGATGAAATCCAAGATGGCATTTTCTTTTTTAATCCCCTTACCGGCTTGATACCAAGACTCACCATAAAACCCGCCCCCACGAACATGTGCAATTGCATAAATAACACCTTCATCAAGTAAGCTAATAATTTGTGGCATGAAATAGGGCTTCATCGCCATGCCATAAGCTCCGTATCCATACAAAAACACTGGTGTGGTCTTAGTCAATTTGTCTTTGCGATAAGCCAGTGTGACTGGAATTGTTACCCCACCAGAATTCACCATAACTTGCTCGGTTTGATACGCTGATTGTTGGTATTGAGGGTAATGGTCTTGAGAGAAGCGTTCTCGTTGTAAAGTATCAGTATTTAACCGGTCCCACTTTGCTGGCTGAGTCAAAGACATGCTGCGAATATGCAATTTGTTACTTTGGTAGTCGCCCACTTGGCTTACCCAAGCAACTTGGCCTGCGTCAGCCAATAACTGGCTTGAACGATAGCGGTTATCTTTGTCGAGAAAATTTAGAGACTGAGACGCACCACTTTGGCTAACAACCACAGCGCCGGATTCAAACAAATAGAAGTTACTGATTCTAGACTCGTCCGTTGGTTCAAAAACCGCTCGCCAGAGGTTGATATGTGGAGCCTGAGTAAGTGGTGCAGAGTAAAAAGCAAAATCATTGCGGTCGTGATTGCTGTTTGCAAACAACATAGAATCCGAAACATCAACGTAGTATTCCACCCCAGTTTTTCGTGGTAATAGTGGTTTGGAGATTTCACCGTTATCGAGGTTTAACAAACGTTGCTCGCTAGAGTTTTCACTGTTTGCCTGAACGACAGCAAATTGCTTATCACTTGAAAGGTAATACGAAAGCAACCAAGCGGAGTCCGGTTCTTCCATTAACTGAATTGGCTTTGACTCATTTAAGAAGTATTTTGTTAGCGCATATGGTCTCGAAGTGTGTTCTTCAAGTGGAATTAAATACAGAGATTTACTGTCTTTCGACCATGCTAGCGAGCTGTCTACATTTTGAGCTAGTAATGTAACTTGCTGAGTTTTAAGATCAACAACACTCACTCGAAACTGCTCAGTACCCGTAATATCTTCTGCTATCGCGAGCTTAGTTTTAGTTGAGTCTAATGCCCAACCGCCTAATTGGTAATAATCATGCTCGGCAGAGCGGGTATCAAGATTAAGTAACTCTGTTGAATCGTCACTCCCAACTTGTCGGGATAGTAAGGTCCTTTCACCATTTTGATTTAGGATCGCATACTCGAATCCACCTATTTCTTTCCATGGCTTTTCAGCTTGATCTGGACGATTGTCTTGCCAATTCTGTTGTAGGGATTCACTCAAAGTTTGAATGTTTTTTTTGTACAGCAGTGTCTTTTCATTTTGTTGATGAAGGTAACTAAGTACTTTACTCTCACTACGGGAATCACCTCTGAGCCAAGAGAACTGATCCGAAGCACCAACTCCTGCCGACAAGACCAAAACAAAAGCTAACAACACAAATGCTTTCATAAACAAAACAAATCCATACGCTAAATTAATAAATTTCGCGCATGATGCACCCAAACGATAATGAGATCAATTATCATTTACATAGATGTGTGATGCCAGTCACGAGAAGAACGCTAATTTATGATGCGTTACCATTGCAATGTCAGGTGTTATTTAAATTTGCATATGAATAACAAATCAGTCAATAATATTGATTATATTGGATTTGTCGGCATTAATTAAAGAAAGCAATCGTTTTCTTATCTTTGATAAAATGACTTAAATCTAGAGCTTTTGAGTTAGTAGGCATCATCGACTTAACTAGTGTGGCCGGTTCGCATGGTTGATTTTGCGAACTAAATTCACAGTCCCAGACTCGCAGCTCTGATTCGTTCAATTGCTTGAACCCTTCGAACCTGTTCTGGCGCGAAGCGCGCCGCCCTAAGTTGAGCAATTGTTTCTTGTAGTTCGCTTTCTGAGAGGGCGGAGTCGTTCAAAATGTCATTTCGCTCGGCAAAGTAAACCTTCAAATTTTCTTCAAATTCGGCTCTTTGTTGATCCAGAGATTCAAGCCTTTGGGTTGCTTCTTCACCGACCAATTCGTTTCTCTTCAAATATTTCGCTTGTTCATCTAGACCTTCAGAGCTAGAAAGCTGTTGGAGTAACACCTGGTTCTGATAACTCGACTGAACGTAATTGGGCTGTTCAGACAAATACGATTCGAACCTTTGTTGGTAATCTTGCTCGGCTAAACCTTCCTGTCTCAGAAGCAATTTCTCTAAGGCTATTTCCCTCATTTTATTGTCATGGGTAAACAGAATACTTATCTCACTCTGACTAAAAAATTGAGCCTGGAGATCGAGTAACGTTTGATTGAGCAAACGCAAATCTTCTGCTGAGATCGTATCGAATTGAACATCTATAGATGTCAACGCTGATTTGTATTCAAGATATTTGGTAAACAGTGCCTCATCGACAATGACTGTTGGTGATTGTTCGTGGTGCCTTGCGACATTGTCACGAATATCTTCAAGGGTTAATTCTGTATTGCCTGACACGAAATATTCCATCATGTCTTTGGCTGATGCGTTATCGATGTCGGTATCTTGTTGAGAGGCGACCTTTAATGAAGAAGCGCTTCGTTTTTCGTCATTATGTAAATCTGGGTCTTCCTTTTTTAGATATAAAAAGACCGCCGCTGTGCTCATCAGGGCTATCGTGGTTATCGACAAAATGGCGGTCTTTTTCATTATGTGTTCCTTAAGGTCTTAATAAATGGGTAGGCAACCTAAAGGCCAGCCAGCTTCAATCGATTGGCGTGTTGACGATAGAGCGTCACAGGGTCGGTCTCAAAGAGATGGTGAATCCCCAGCAAACCATTAATTTCGTCTAGGTGATTCATTTTATAATCGTCGCCAATCACTTTGCCTAAGTGCGCGCTGCATGCCCCCACTAGTCCGTCATTCGGTTCATTGAAGGCTAAGCCAAGGATTGTCATCGCTCCGTCGGTAGGATCAAGAAGGTTGGTAAAAGTGGATGACCCTGTCCATGAATAGTAATAAACACCGTTATTGGCTTGCCATTCACCATCACCGCACTCAGACGTCGGAACGCCTTCAGGGTAAAACTGATTGAATGCAAGTGAGCCTTCCGTCGTTAAAGCTTCAAGAGATGCGAGACCGTCTTGGTCAAGATCCGTTCCACCAGATAACAGGTTAATGAGCGTAGTTAATCCACCAGCCAACTTAACCGCGATACCTTCTGCGGGAGAACCTTCTGACACGCTTCCACGCACGAGATCGGCAACTTTAGATCCTTTATGGACGCCACCAATACTTGTCACAGAGGCAACCAGATCAGGACGAACTGATGCGACATAACGCGCTGTCGGTCCCCCGTGGCTGTGACCGACAAGGTTCACCTTACTTGCCCCTGTCGCGGCTAACAGTGTCTCAACTTGAGCCAACAACTGCTCGCCACGGACTTCAGAGCTGTTGGTCGCTGATACTTGCGCTACATAGACGCTCGCACCATCTTTGGTTAGAGATTCAGGTACGCCATAGAAGTAATCCACACCCGCTAATGTATCGAAGCCAAACAGACCATGTACCAACATAATGGGATATTTCGTTTCTGTGTATCCACTGGCTTCTAATGCCGATGCGCTTGTGCCTGCGTAGGCTCCAAAACTGGATAGACAGGCGATCGTCCAAATTAATATCTTTTTCAATGCTCTTTCCTTAAACAAATTAGACCTCTGATGAGTAAAGGAACCCTAGGTTAGAATTTTATAAAAAAGAAAATTGGGGATTGATATTTGTGATGATGAACTTGAATTAAACAGCGGTGATTAACATTCAACCTATGTCTCCTAACAACATGCCCAACAGTAAATAACTGATTTAAATACATTATTACATGACTTAGAAAAATCGAATTCGATTCCACAATAGTGGCTCACGTCCAGGTTACTCGTGAGTACTCACCAATGAAAGCCTACTAGGGAACAAATACTAACCAAAATCCAATGGCAAACTTCGTCTTATATTTGATTGTTCGAACAATAGAAAAGCCGTTGAAAATTTGATGCTTATGCCAGTTATGGGACAACCAGAGGTTGAATATGTTGACGAGAATTATTGACATTAGATATAGGTCGTACCAGTTATTCGCTATTCAGTTATTAAGAATAACAAGCAACACAAAACAACGTCTTTATTTGGCTTACCTAAATACAATAAGAGATTGCAGTGATGAAAAATACGGCTTTGATGCTCGCGTTAACCATCCCTTTTGGTGCTTATGCATCTGAAGAAAATTCTATACCCACTCCTGAATCGATTACGTCTGCACAGGTTCTAAAAACACAAGGAGAACAAACCTATTCCTATGTTCGATGTTGGTATCGAACCGACGCATCACATGATTCTCCAGCCACAGATTGGCAATGGGCAAAGAAGGAAAATGGAGATTATTACACGATAAATGGATACTGGTGGTCTTCAGTCTCATTCAAGAATATGTTTTACAGTGACGCCCCACAATCTGAAATCAAACAGCGTTGTGAACAGACTCTCGGCCTCCAACATGATGTCGGAGACATCACCTATTTTGCCGCAGACAATCGCTTCTCTTACAATCACTCAATCTGGACCAACGATAACGCTGTGCAAGCCAATAGTATTAATCGTATTGTTACCTTTGGTGATAGCCTTTCTGATACTGGCAACCTATTTAATGGCTCTCAATGGGTTTTCCCAAATGCAAACTCATGGTTTCTAGGGCACTTTTCAAACGGTTTGGTTTGGACCGAATATTTAGCTAAAGCCAAAGACGTTCCTCTTTATAACTGGGCCGTGGGTGGCGCAGCAGGTACCAATCAATACGTCGCACTGACTGGTGTTTATGACCAAGTTACGTCTTACTTGACCTACATGAAAGTTGCGAAAAACTACCGCCCGGAAAATTCGTTATTTACGTTAGAATTTGGCCTCAATGATTTCATGAATTACGGCAGAGAGGTCGCCGATGTAAAAGCCGACTTCAGTAGCGCTTTGATCCGCTTAACAGAATCTGGAGCGAACAATATCTTACTCTTCACATTGCCCGATGCGACCAAGGCTCCGCAATTTAAATATTCGACCGAGCAAGAGATCATTAAAGTTCGTGGCAAGATTTTAGAGTTCAACCAATTCATCAAAGCTCAAGCCGAATATTATCAAGGCATGGGGAAAAACGTGGTGTTGTTCGATGCAAACGCACTCTTTGCCAGTATCACTAATAATCCTGAGCAGCATGGCTTTAGGAATGCGAGTGATGCCTGCCTAAATATCAACAGAAGCTCATCGACCGACTATTTACGAAGCCACAGTTTAACCAGCGACTGCGCGACATATGGCTCGGATAGTTATGTATTTTGGGGCGTGACACACCCAACGACAGCAACTCATAAATACATCGCAGACCATATCTTGGCGTACTCGTTCTCAACGTTCAATTTCTAGCGAGGAAGAGCTCATCGAGCCTCATGAGTTGCCGCCTGTAAGTACCGAAAGTTAAGGCTTACACAAGGTACAGATACAAAAAAACCGCCATCATCGGCGGTTTTTTATTTGCATCAACCTTTCAAAGCTAAGCTTTTAGGTCACGCAAGTTGATTACTCGTCGTCCGCTTTTGGAGCAACTTTCTTCTTAGGGATAAACACGGTATCACCCACTGCCACATTCTTGTGGAAGCTCTTATCGCGCTTAACCGGTTTCTTAGGCGTTTTCTTAGCTTGAGTATTGGTTTTCTTCTTCGCTGGACCGCCTTTAGCAACAGCGGGTTTACGCGGCTTAATGCCCTTAAACTTACCTTTCAAACCTTCTAAAATAGAGAAAGTAAGATCTTGCTGAAGGTAAAGTTCAACGCGCTTGAAGCTGTCCCAGTCTTTTGGACCAACCAATGAAATCGCATCACCTTTATTACCAGCACGGCCAGTACGACCAACACGGTGAACGTACTCTTCCGTGTGCTTAGGCATATCAAAGTTGATAACGTGGCTTACGTTTGGAATATCAATACCACGAGAAGCAACGTCTGTTGTTACCAAGATCTTGTATACCGCGCGCTCAAATTGGCTCATGATCGCGTTACGTTGCGTTTGGTTTAGGTTACCACTTAGTGCAACCGCTTTAAGCTTCTTCTCGTTCAGCTTTTCCGTTAGACGGTCGGTATC
The DNA here is from genome assembly GCF_042466085.1 of Vibrio sp. R78045. NCBI lineage: Bacteria > Pseudomonadati > Pseudomonadota > Gammaproteobacteria > Vibrionales > Vibrionaceae > Vibrio > Vibrio sp. R78045. The sequence goes on along the minus strand of NZ_JAXHBS010000013.1, from coordinate 1,293,565 downwards.
TGCGCGAGTTGCCGTGAAGATCATAACCTGACGGTATTCAGCTTCTTCTAATACACGGTCAAGAATCGCCTCTTTGTGGTCTAGATGATCACACAAGTAGAACTTTTGTGTGATATCTAAGTGTTGCTCGTTAGAAACACCCACCGAGATACGCTTCGGCGCGTCTAACATCTCATTTGCAATACCATTCACTTCCGCGTGATCGAGCGTTGCAGAGAACATTAGAGTCTGACGTCGACGGTGTTTAGCGGCATTCGCAATACGACGTAGTTCAGGAGCAAAGCCTAAATCAAGCATACGGTCAGCTTCATCAAGGATTAGCGTCTCAACACCATCTAAAAATAGGGAGCGGTGCTCAAGGTGATCCGCAAGACGGCCTGGAGTCGCTACAATAAAGCGAGGGTACTTACGCAGAGCTTTAACTTGGTCGTTAAAGTTTTCACCACCTAAGATAAGTGCGGCTTCGTAAGACAAACCACCAAGCATACTACGGAGTTCGCCATAAACTTGCTTAGCTAGCTCACGAGTAGGAGCCAAAATTACACCACGAGGATCTTTAGCAGAAAACGCTTTGGTTTTTAATGCTTTGTGTATCATTGGCAACACAAACGCCAACGTTTTTCCTGATCCCGTTTTTGATGAAGCCAATAGATCCTTACCGGCAATAGCAACAGGGATCGCTTTTGATTGGATCTCTGTCGCTTTCTTGAAGTCGTAATGTTTTAAGTTCTTCAGTAAGCGGTTGTCTAAGCCTAAATCTTTAAAGTGCAAAGGACTCTCCAGTCTTGATGGTATTGAATAAAATTAATTTAACGTGACATGATACCGCGAAAGTACTTTATAAGGATAGAGATCACAGTAAATTTATCCTTATATCTCAAGTTGCCTAGTATATTGTATGCATTGACACTAAAGGGATAGTCCTTCCAAATAAGACAAAAATCGATTCTAATCTCTCCATCTCATAAATGAGACAGAACGTGATGCTTAGCTAATTACCTCAAAAATTTAGCAATTTCTTTAGTTATTGTTTTTGCAGTTAAAAAATTAGTCGCTACAATCATTAATGAAGCGACTATATGATAAAGAATGTATAGCGCATCTTTTGATGATAAATAAGCAAGGAGTTCTTATGAATAAGACGTTAATCGCAGCTGCAGCCTCAGTTTTCATTTTAGCTGGTTGTTCTTCTGAGCCAGAAGAAGCTGCAATGTCAGAAATGGATCAATTGACTAACCAAGTTGCTGAACTAAGCAGCGAAGTTGAAGCGCTTAAGAGTGACAAAGCTGCCGCTGAAATGAAGGCTCAAGAAGCATCTGCAGCCGCTATGGCAGCAAAAGAAGAAGCGGATCGTGCTAACGACCGTATCGACAACATTGCAGAGTCTTACACTAAGTAATAAAGACATACGCAATTAAGCTGTAGATTATATCAGTCGCAAAATGCAGTAAATTGATAGCACCACCTCCGAATAGAGGTGGTGTTTTTTATTTGGAATAAAGAAAAAAGAAAGGGTAAAAAGAGTGAGAGAAAGTGAACAGCAGTGATGCTTTTCAAAGAACCTTTCGAACTAAAACTTAGTCACAAATGGTGCGGTGGTGCTATCTCAACCGGCACACCATTTTGAGCAAAAATAACCGCTTTAGCCTTTGAATTTGGCAAATCAGCATCTTCAAGCCACCATTTTAGTTCAACCGGAATCTGCAACGCCTTCTTAGAACCATCACTTCGCGTCAATGGTTCATGCGCTTCAACAAACACGCTTCTATCGGGTTCTAAAGAGACTTTGATCGGCTCATCGATGATTGTGACTTGCTCACCGCGGTTAACCTGTTCAAAAAGCCATTCGATATCTTTCGGTTCCATGCGAATACATCCGGAGCTGACTCGCAAGCCTATACCAAAATCTTTATTAGTGCCGTGTATAAGATAATCACCCGCACCATAAGCAAGTCGCAATGCATACTCACCTAGAGGATTCTCAGGACCCGCAGGGACCACTCGTGGTAACTCAATACCTTTCTCTAAATACTCTTTACGAATTGAATTGGGAGGAGTCCAAGTTGGATTAGGTCTTTTCTGACTTATCTTGGTGATCATCTCGGGTGTATCACGCCCTACTCGACCAATGCCTACAGGAAAAACATGAACCTGGTTCTTATCCGGCTCAAAAAAGTACAACCTTAACTCAGCAAGATTGATGACAATCCCTTCTCTTGGGGTGTCGGGCAAAATGAAACGGCTAGGAATACTTAACACGTAGCCTTCTGCAGGAAGAAAAGGATCCACCCCTTTGTTTGCTGCCATTAAAGAGAGAAAGCCAATATCGTATTGTTTCGCAATGTTGGCTAACGTTTCGCCAGCAGCCACTTCGTGTTGTTGTATCCTACCGACGATGCGGCTTTCCGCCGGAGGCAGTTCAAAGGTCGCCGCAGACACACACGACGAAGCCATCGCCGCCACAAGCAAGGTGACCCTCACTAGAGGCAAAGCTACCTTACGTATCTGTGTTCTCATAGAGTGCAAAGGCGTAGTGTTAGCGCAATACGACATACAATTCCTTGGTTTGTCTTTTATCAAAGTTTAGATTATCGCTGATCAAATGTCTCTACAACGGTTAGTTACAACTAAAAAGCCAATCTGTTTTGAGCCAATCAGCGCGTTCTTCTCTTTATATACAACGATCTTACCAAACAAAATCGATTGCCTTTAAGCTTTCAACAGATTTGGTTATCAATATTAATAAAACTATAATGGTAGACCTGTTTTGTGACTAAAGTCTCATGGAGCCTCGTTCCAACTCGCTAATATTGCCTCAACAAAACGAATTCAATTCAACAGAATCGGTAATTGATTAAATCCTGTTCCTATCATTACCGCATAAACTTTGGAGAACGACCATGGCTACACCTCATATTAATGCCCAAGCTGGTGATTTCGCAGAAACAGTACTTATGCCGGGCGACCCGCTTCGCGCAAAATACATTGCGGAAACATTCCTTGATGACGTGAAGCAAGTTTGTGACGTTCGCAACATGTTTGGTTACACAGGCACTTACAAAGGCAAGAAAGTTTCTGTAATGGGCCACGGTATGGGTATCCCATCATGCTGCATCTACGTACATGAGCTTATCGCTGAGTACGGTGTGAAAAACGTTATTCGTGTAGGTAGCTGTGGTGCGGTACGTGACGACGTTAAACTAATGGACGTTGTTATCGGTATGGGTGCTTCAACTGACTCAAAAGTAAACCGTATTCGTTTCAACAACCACGACTTCGCTGCTATCGCTGATTTCGGTCTGCTAGAAGAAGCAGTAAAACAAGCGCGTTCACAAGAAGTTCCAGTTAAAGTTGGTAACGTATTCTCTGCTGACCTTTTCTACACTCCAGAAGCTGACCTTTTCGAAAAAATGGAAAAACTAGGCATCCTTGGTGTTGATATGGAAGCGGCTGGTATCTACGGTGTTGCTGCAGACTTAGGAGCTAAAGCCCTAACAATTCTTACAGTATCTGATCACATCATCCGTGGTGAGAAACTAAGTTCAGAAGATCGTCAAAAATCATTCAACGACATGATGACCGTTGCTCTTGAAACAGCAATCAACATCTAATTAAAAGAAAATAGCTATCTCTTTTACACTAGCTAGTTTTTGACAATACATAGATTGAAACGCAATACCTCGCAGCCAAGTTCGCTTGGCTGCCTAAATAACCCCGAGGGGGCGATCGTGTCCAACGACAAGCTGCCAAAAGATGCGGATGGATTACAACTCAACTTTTGTAAAACATTGGCGTGTGACAACTTTGGCTTGAGCGATGCAAAACGATATGTTTTGCAACATGCGAATCCTAAGCGTCCAGCGATGGTTTGTCGTGAGTGTGGAGCTTTCCCCCCCTTACTTAACAATCGTGAAGTGTTAAGCGAACTTCATCGCCTAAGACAACTTCACAGCGATGGCCTTCCTGCTTGTCGTAATGATGATTGCGAGAACTTTGGCCTATCGGTTCATACCCATAAACATCTTTACCATGCCTTTGGCTATAGTGGTGACAGGCAACGCTATCGATGCAAAGACTGCCAATCAACCTTCGTTGATAAGTGGTCTGGATCCAATAAAAAACTTCAGTTTCAAGAGAACCTCATGGGCTTATTGTTCATGGGTTATTCCGTACGTGAGATCTGCAGAAAATTAGAGATCAACCCAAAGACTTTCTATGATCATGTTGACCATATCGCGAGTCGTTGTCGTCGTAAGTTGGCAATGATCGATGCACGATGGGTTAATCATGCAAAAAATTACCAATTTGCTTCGCATTATCAGCGACTACAGCCGCAAAGTAATAATGGTGTCCTTTGGATAGCAACGGGCGAGGCACATTCTGGTTATATCCTTTGTCAGCAAGTCAATTACTCTCAGAACGAAGAACCGTCTGGGAATGTCGATCATAACCCTTACGACGACGTTGCACGCTTTGTATCAAAGGAGCATTCGTCAGAAGCGAATCTAGAGCTTCCCCAGCCATCAGATAAGCTAAAAGAGCGTATTGAACAAAAGTACCAAGTGATTCTTGCCAGAGGTAACGTTGAAGACCCAATGGGGAACCTCACCGCATTCAGCTACCCTTCTAAAGGCGCGCTAGTTCGACCACCCTATACCTCTTATGCTCATTTCTTGCATGTGCTTGATATGTGTGACGAAAACAAACACGTCGCTATTTATATGCCACAAGATCCATTACTAAGATCTGCCGCTCTCAGCGTTTGTTTGCCGCGCATTCAGAGTCAAAATATTGACCTGATGTATGTTGAAGAAGATTCAGGCTGGCAAGACGATCAAAGTTTTGAAAAAATCGATATCGTCCATATGAGTTGGTGGCGTGATCGCTGGGCTATCGCAAATCAAGGTGACAACCAGAAAGGCATATGCTATCTAACAGGTAATAATCCAGAGCCAAAACAGTGGTTTAACACTGCTTCAATTCAGCAAACTAAGTTTTATCAGCAGCGGTTTCAACTGCTATTTGATAGCTTTATCAATGAACCTAGACGTAAGCTTCGTCCTGGGGGCATCCTTCCATTGCTCGATATATTCAGAGCTTGGCACAATCTGTGCTACCAAGATAAGCAGGGCCTTACAGCCGCACAGCGCTTAGGTGTCGCGGAGCAGCCATTAACCCTAAAGCAACTACTTTCATAGCAGCGAAGCATATAGATATTTATTCGGGAACTCATTGATTTTAAAGCAACAACATGAGGTAACACCCATAATTGGAAAAGATAGATGTTTCTTTGACGCTCTAGGAAAGATAATTGGTGCTTATCCTAAATCACACTCTTATAATGATTGTGTTATCAATATGCTCGATAATTATGGATCTAAGCCTTGGACAAAAATCAGTACCTTCTTGAAACAGAATTAGAACAACTCAAAACTCGCGTCGATTCTGAACCGTTAGTGATCCTTGAGATTACTCAACAATGTCTCGTCAGGTCAGAACAAGTTTTGTTTGAAGAGGGGGCGATCCAGTCATTAATGTTGATGGCCAGATGTTGCTGGAACCTAATGGACTACCAAAAAGGTTTAAAATACATCAAGGAAGCCTACAAGCGACAAAGCCGATTAGACACCGATCTTTTTCTCCCTGAAATTCTCCACCTGCACGCACTCCAATTCTGGGGGCAAGCCAAGTATTACTCTGCCCAACAATTCTGGATCAACGCCTTAGAACAATCTGCGCTAGTTGATGAGGTAGAGATACAAATCGAATGCCTCATTGGTCTTGGCAACATTTGGCGAATGACCCACGAATACAAGCTAGCGCGCTCTACACACCAACTTGCCGTAAAAGTTGCAAACAACAGTCGTATCGGTTGGTTAGAAGGCAAAGCAAGAATATTGCTCGCGTGGGATTACTACTTACTCAATAACTATGTTGAAATGCTGTCGGTACTCGATGGTGCGGAAGAAGCCTTAAAAGATCATAAAGATAATACCTGGCATGCCGAGGTGTGGGATTTCAGAGGTCTTGCGCTTCTTGGTTTAGAGCGTTTAGATGATGCAGAAAAGGCAACAGCCAAAGCGCACAGCCTAGCTGTTGAGCATAACCTCGTATGGATGAAAGCGCATTCCTATATCAGTCGAGCTCGATTAGAGCTTCTGAGAAAAAGGCCCGAACATGCCGCTGAATTGCTTAAACTCGCTGAACAATCTGCAAACGAATTCGATAACGGTGAACTACTCAGTCAAATTTGTTATCAACAATCGTTAGTCGCTGAAGAAAACCAAGATTTTAACGCAGCTTTAATCGCCTTTAAAAAATACCGCCAATATTCTATCGGTATGCTTCGAGAGCAAACCAACCGCGTTGGCCTAGATAAAGCACGCAATTCAAAGCGCCAACTTGAACAGCGAGCAAGAAAATTGATTAACCGTATCCGTGGCCAACACGAATACGACCCTGAAAAGCACCTCTCTCATGTCGTTTCCGAAACCTTTTGGTGGGAACAACTGGTGCTCTTTAAAACAGAGCTCAAACGTTCAAACCACAGCATTATTATGTTTCAGCACATCGATACCGATTACTTAGATGTCTGCACCGAGATTGCTCATACCTTGTGTAATCAGAATGACTTCATTTCAAGACTGAGTTCAGAGCGAGTCGCTCTTATGCTTTCTGAAAAAGGGGAAGCTGCAGAGAAAACTTTCCAAACTCTCAGCACCATGCTTGAAATTTATCCGTGGCATAGAAAAGGACTAAAAGGTTCGAAGCCAACCGTCAGCCTCAATGACATATTGACGTTCCCGTTCACTCTTGAACAACTAGAAGAAGACGATGCCGAGGTGCTAAATTGATGGAAACTCTATTAAGCAAGATCACCGATGCCGGTTTAGATCCTTCATCGGTCTCAGGTGAAGAAGCGATCATCTTCTGGAACCATATTCGCCAACACGTTTCGACAACCAAAACGGAGCAAGCGCACTGTTATATCATCAGTTCTGAATATCGCGCTGAATTACAACAAAATCAAACCAGTATCGAAGAATTAAGGCATGCACTAAACCTTCTGCACTTGCCTGTTGATATCGAAGACATTCTTACGGTAAAAACCAGCTTAAGTGACCGCTTGGTTGAAATTGGCGATTATACCTCAGCATTGAATGAATTCGTGAGCTCATCGTCAATCGCCGTTGAACACGGTTACATTGATGAATACGTCATGGCTATTTTGGGTATGGGCAACCTCTGTGATGCCTACGGAGATCACAGTAGAGCCCTTCGCTACTACCAGAAAATCAACAGTATTGACCATGCCATAAGTAGTCGCTCACTTCGACTCAAGTTTAAGCTTCATATGGTGGCAAGTTTGCTGTTGCTTAATCGTATTACTGCGGCCAGTGATTTGCTTAACGAGTGTGATGAACTCAGTATTCTCGTCAGCGACAAACAACTCACAGCTCAAATACTGCTTTACCAAGCAAAAGTGCTTCGCGCTAAGAAGAAACATCACGACGCACTGCGTTGTCTGACTAAGATTCAGTATCCAGTCAATAATACTCAAGCAAATTGGCTTGCTACGATGACTCGCTTAGAGACGGCATATTGTTTAAGTGCTATTGGTAAACAAGAATACGCAAGCATGATCTTATCGAGCACAGACAAACGTGTGAATGAATACTCATCCCCCGTTCTCGCAAAGCGCTTCTACGACTCCTTGAGTGATGTGTGTATGAACCAAGGCCGCTTTCAAGAAGCATTGAACTATGAGAAAAAGGGCTACCGCATTGAAACGGATCTCATGAAACAGATCCCTATCAGCGAACTGGGCTCGAGCCAACTACGTCGTCTTTCGCGATTTGAACTACAACTGAAGCTAATTCTCTCTGAACAAGAAAATCGTGAGTTGAAAGAAACCACCGAACAGCACAAAAACGCAGTGGCTCAACTACAACAAGATGTTTTCACCGACCCACTGACAGGTTTACACAACCGTCGTTGGCTAGACGTAAAACTCAAAGACTTGCTCCTACACGAGACACCTTTCGCATTGATGGTTGTCGATATTGACCACTTTAAATCAATCAATGACGAACTCAGTCACTTAGTGGGTGATAAAGCGATTGTTAGCGTTTCTCAAGAGCTGCGTTCTTACTTTAAATTTAGAGGAGCTTCATGTGTTAGGTTTGGTGGAGAAGAATTCTTAGTTATCCTTGAAAACACTAACCTTGATAAAGCGGAAATGCACTCTGAGAATTATCGAGAACGTATTTTCCAATTCGGCTGGCATGAGATCTTAGGAGAGCGCGGTCTAACCGTAAGTATTGGTATCACAATACACCGCGAGGGAGAGAATACTCAACGTACCTTCTACCGAGCAGACAAAGCCTTGTACCGAGCTAAAGCTAACGGTCGTAATCAAACTTGTACCGAATAATTTAAGCCAAACTACTGATAGAAAAAAAGAGAGATTCCACCTAACGCAGCAAGTGTCCCGATGACACTTTGCTTCGAGATCTTTTCCCCTTTGAGCACATAGATCACCAAAATAAAGACAGGGCTGGTCGCTATTAATGTTTGTGCAATTGCTGGGTTGGCATTTTTCAACGCAACCTGCTGAAGCCACAGCGCCAAAAATGTTCCGACAAATATTGCCCCTAAAAGCCACAGCTTGTCGAATTTGGTCATCTCCCATAAATCTTTTTTCATAGACGAGTAAGGCTTACTCTCAACAAAAGGGATAATCAGCATCACGACAAACACACCTATCGTGAGGCGAATCAGCGCTCCTAACAATGGGGGAATATCACCAGCCACCAAAGCATAATGGGAAATCACTACTCCAGAAGCCTGACAAACACTCGCCACAAGCCCAAATCCAATACCACTCCATTGTGCTTTGTTTTTAGAATCGGCCTCCCCATTCACAGACTGAGACGGCTGAAAAACGACAAATGTCACGGCTAAAGTCGTGATAACAACACCGAGCCAACTTTGCAACGTCAATGCAGCACCTAAAAACATTAATGCCAATACACCAGAAAGAGGTGGAGCCAAAGATTCAAGCAACAAGGTTTTATTCGCGCCAATTCTTTTTAATGCCGCAAAATACGCGCTATCTCCAATCGCGATGCCAATGACACCAGAAATGGCCAGTATCCAAAAGTGATTCGCACTCATTTCAAACTCTGGCATTGGAATAAGGGGCATCACAAGTAACATCATGCCAGAAGCCACGACGCCTTTAACAATATTCAACTGCATCGCAGAGAAGCGATGACCGAACTGTCCGTAAATCCATGTCGCACACGCCCACACAATAGCCGCACCTATCGCGGCAAGTTCACCTATATACATCCGTATTTATCCTCAGTGATATGTATGCCATTTCAACCTAGCCTGCATGATTTCTGTTACGATGATTCGGCTAATTACGGTTTGTCATTCTGAAAATTTCATATTAACACCCACTTTTTGGCGTTAATCGAACCTAAAATTAGCCACCGACTCACCTTGCCTCTAACTGGATTTTATAAAAACCAATAACTATTATGCTCACATTAGAAGCGAACACACATTATTTTCAACTCGATAAATCATTTTTATAACAATTACTTGGATGATAGCGTAGTATATTTATAACTAATATCTAACATTACAAGGATCTGTTATGTTTTTAGACTACTTTGCGCTCGGCCTACTTATTTTCGTAGCATTAGTAATCTTTTACGGCATCATCGTTATTCACGATATTCCCTACGAAATAGCAAAAGAACGCAATCACCCTCATCAAGATGCTATTCACGTCTCAGGCTGGGTTAGCCTATTCACCTTACATGCTATTTGGCCCTTCCTTTGGATCTGGGCAACGCTATGGCGTAAAGATCGTGGCTGGGGCTTCGCTAAATTAGAAGAAGAACAACACGACATTCATCATCGTGTTGATATTTTGATCGACCAGGTTAGCACGCTTCAGGAAGAAATTGCTCAACTCAAACAGGCAAATTCCGTAGAAGTGAATACAGACAAAGTTCAAAACAACGATCAAGATCAGGAGGTTAAGTAATGGATTTACTGCTGATAATGACCTACGCGGCACTTTGTATCACTATTTTCAAAGTGTTTAATATCCCGCTAAACAAATGGACTGTACCTACCGCCGTTCTTGGTGGTGTTATCATCATAGGTACATTGATCCTATTGATGAACTACAACCACCCTTTTACTCAAATTGGTAACCAAGTTTACTCAACAACGCCGGTTGTTTCTGGTGTAAGAGGTAAAGTTATAGAAGTGCCTGTAGAGGCAAATAAACCTCTTAAGCAAGGGGATATTCTTTTCAAGATCGACCCTATTCCATTTGAAGCTGAAGTCGCACGATTAGAGGCGAAAGTAAAAGAGGCGAGCCAAGGCGCTCTCGGTATGGAATCGGAAGTAACCGAAGCCGAAGCCGCAAGAATCAAAGCCATCGCAGAGCGAGATAAAGCCCAACGTGAATTCTCTCGTTATAAACGTGGTTATGACAGTGGCGCCTTTACTGAGCAACAATTAGACACTCGCAGACAAGCTTACAAAGCATCGGAAGCCGCCGTGAAAGTGGCAGATGCAAATCTAGAACAAGCAAAAATCGCCTTGGACTCTGAAATTGGTGGCGAGAATACCGCGGTTTTGAGTTTATTGGCCGAATTGCGTAAAGCTCAGTTCGATCTAGAGCAAACCGTGGTACGAGCACCGACCGATGGTTACGTAACTCAACTTGCTCTGCGCCCTGGTGTAATGGCTGTGCCACTTCCACTAGCACCCGTTATGACTTTTGTTCACACCGAAGAACAGTTCTATACTGCAGCATTCAGACAAAACTCCTTACAACGCCTACAACCTGGTTACGAAGCAGAATTTTTGTTTAGAGCGCTACCAGGGGAAGTATTCAAAGGGCGCATTGATGAGGTGATTCCAGCTATCGGTGAGAGCCAATTCCAAGCTAGAGGCGCGCTTCTAGGTACTGATGCATTGCGTACCAGTGGTCGTGTGTTTGTTAAATTAAGCATCACCGATGATCTATCGGAATACCATTTACCTATGGGTACCGCGGTTGAAGTTGCCGTTTATTCTGACAGTTTCACTCATGTATCTATTATGCGTAAAGTGCTTATTCGTATGAAAAGTTGGCAAAATTATCTATACCTTGACCACTAAACTGTAGTGGAACAAAGAGAAAACTACTTAACACATTGTTAATATGAATGAAAAAGCCAGATCTGTTCTGGCTTTTTTGTTGCTTGATTAACCATAAAGTTGTGCTTTTTACGCCACATTAGCCTACTAAGGTGGAATTTTAGACATCTAGACACTTATCTTCCCTTATGGAAGGGTTCTACTGTATAATGCGCGCCTTATTTTTTATATTTGCCCAAAAAATGTTCTCATTGAGACGCATATTACTAATGGCGAATATTCGTTCTTTATCATGCTTTATCTTTCTGTATTCGAGGTTATCTATGAACTTTTCAGCTAAAACAGTCGTCGTTATTGCCATTGGCGCGGCGCTGTACGGCATTGGTGGTTTACCTATGTTTGGTGTCCCAGTGTTTGCGAACACGACATTGAAACCAGCAATGGCCGTCCTTGCACTGTTTTCGGTTCTATTTGGCCCTATTGTTGGCTTCTTGGTTGGTTTTATTGGCCACTGGGTTACCGACTTATTTGCAGGTTGGGGCGTATGGCTAACTTGGGTATTAGGCTCAGGTATCGTAGGTATGGTTATCGGTCTTTTCCCAATAATAACCAAAAATCGCCTTCAGCAAGGCGAGCTTCCAATGAAAGATTTTGTATTGTTCGTGATACTTGCCCTTGCAGGTAACGTTGTAGGCTATGGCTGCTCTGCGTTCCTAGACACCATCCTATACGCTGAACCGTTTACTAAAGTCTTCACTCAACTGTCTATCATCGCAGCGGGTAACACAGTTCTGATCGCTGTTGTGGGCTTCCTGATCCTAAAATCAGTCGCTAAACGCAACAAACAAAGCCGCAACCTGACTGAGGCATAAGCGATAATGACTATAGCATTTTCGAACTTCTCTTTTAGATATGAGTCGCTGGACAAACCGACGCTAAAAAATATCAATCTAAGGATAGAGAAAGGAGAGAAAATCGTCATTATTGGGCCAAGTGGTAGTGGTAAATCTACCCTAGGTCAGTGTCTCAATGGCTTGATACCTCATGCAATCAAAGGTGAGGTAACCGGCTCTTTAGAGATAAACGGCAAGAATATCTCTGAGTTTTCGATGCACGATTATACCGAGCAAGTCGGCACGGTATTACAAGATACTGACAGCCAGTTTGTAGGTTTGAGTATCGGTGAAGACATCGCTTTCGCACTCGAAAACCAGTTGATGTCGAACATTGACATGTACCCGTTAGTTAAGTCGACTGCAAAAATGGTCGATCTAGCGGACATGCTTGAACGTTCACCTCATGACCTTTCAGGTGGTCAAAAACAGCGAGTGTCCTTAGCGGGCATCTTAGTTGATGACGTTGATATATTGCTGTTCGATGAACCTCTAGCAAGCCTTGACCCGAAAACAGGTAAGGCAACGATTGAGATCATTGATCAGCTGCATAAAGAAACCAACAAGACCATCGTGATTATCGAGCACCGCCTTGAGGATGTCCTGCATCGCGATATCGATCGCGTGATCTTAATGGAACGTGGTGAAATCGTCGCTGACACGACACCCGATGAAATCTTAGCTTCTGAATTACTTGATACACACGGTATTCGTGAACCGCTTTACTTGTCGGCGCTTAAGGCGGCGAAAGCCCCACTAACCTGCGAAGATAAGCTGTCAAACCTCAAAGCTTTAGACTACAAAAGGTTCCGCCCTGCTGTTCAAGCTTGGTTTGCTGAGCGCCCTGCCCCAGTAGCAGATAAGCAATATCCACCTTTACTTGAAGTTCATGGTCTGACTTATTCTTACGACGGCGAGAAAAACGCACTCGAAGATGTGAGCTTCAAGATTGGCAAAGGTGAGTTTGTTTCGATTCTAGGCAAAAACGGTTCGGGTAAATCTACCATAACCAAACTCATCATGGGTGTGATCGATGCCGATTCAGGCTCTTCCTATCTAAATGGTGAAGACCTATCTGAACTTTCTATCTTTGAAAGAAGCCAGAAAGTCGGTGTCGTGATGCAGAACCCAAATCATATGATCTCGCATCATATGATTTTTGATGAGATTGCTTTTGGTCTTCGTAACCGCAACATTGCAGAAGAACTGATCACAGAAAAAGTAGAGCATGTTCTTGAGTTGTGTGGGCTGAGTAAGTTCCGCCATTGGCCGATCGAAGCACTAAGCTACGGCCAGAAAAAACGTGTAACCATCGCTTCTATCTTAGTGTTGGAACCTGAACTTCTCATCTTGGATGAACCAACAGCTGGCCAAGATTACCGAAACTACACGTCAATGTTAGCGTTCATCCAAAAACTCAACCGCGACCTAGGTATCACCGTTGTGATCATTTCACACGACATGCACCTCGTTTTAGAATACACCACGCGTTCAATTGTGATTGCAGACAGCAGACTCATCGCTAATGCGGCGATGACAGAAGTATTTAGCCAACCATCACTTCTAGAACGCGCAAATCTTTGTACCACCAGCATTTATGAACTCGCGACCATGATGAAAATCGACGATACTAATGCGTTCATGCAATACTTCATCGACTACGAGAGAAGTGCTCAATGAACGCATCAAAAGTAAAATTCGGCATCAATTACATTGATACAAAATCACCGCTTCACGCACTCAACGGCATCACCAAATTTGCACTCTTCTTGGCTTGGGTAACCGTGGTGTTAACTACGTTTGACCTAAGATTGATTACGCTGCTTATTGTGACTGGTTTATACCTGTTGAAGCTTACCAATGTCCCTGTACGCGTGTATAAGCCTTTGTTATTGGGTACGGCGAGTGTATTAAGCCTAAATGCTTTATTCATGTACCTCCTTGCGCCACAGCAAGGTACTGAGCTTATCGGTAGCGAGAACATATTGTTAACGCTACCTGGCAACTACTCGTTAAGCCAAGAGACCCTGTTTTACTTAGTCACGGTAACGCTTAAATACATGAGCATGTTCCCGGTTGCGTTGATATTCGTATTTACTACGCATCCAACTGAATTTGCTGCCAGCCTCAACCGTATCGGTGTTCCTTACAAAATAGCTTATGCGGTGAGCTTAACGCTACGTTACTTGCCAGAAGTTAAGAAAGATTTCGTCAATATCATGCACGCCCAACAGGCTCGTGGTGTAGAGCTTTCGAAGAAAGCGCCCCTAATTACTCGAATCAAAAATGTAGCTAAGGTCCTAGGCCCGCTTATTTTCTCTAGCTTGGACCGCGCAGACGAGATATCTAATGCAATGACGTTGCGAGGTTTTGGTCGACACAAAGCGCGTACTTGGTATAGCTATGCACCTTTGAAACGTGTCGATTTTGTTTGTTTAGCCGTTATCGCATTAGTCGTAATACTCGCCATCACAAAGCGAGTACTTGAAGAGCAGCTGTTCTGGTACCCTTTCTAGCCTTGCAAAGTCATAAGATAACACTGTTAAAGAATCAAAGGCCACTTAGTTAAGTGGCCTTTTTTCACACTAAACAGTAGTTTATGTATAAATTATCGATTAATTATATCTTTTTATGCGTAATTTTTTGTTTTTTAAGGTCTATTACGGAATATTTTGTTAACATCCTCAATCCGTAATTTCTATACAGAATGTCACACCTAATGTGGGATTTATAATGGCTCGAATAACTCAATTACAGAAACTAGAAAATCAAAAAAACTACGATGAAATCGTATTGAACCTTTTTCTGGCTGAAGGACATGAAGCTCTAACTTATGCAAGGATTGCTCAGGAAATTGGCATTAGTTTAACAACGCTTCAGGGCTATTATCCATCGACACGTGCTATCCGAACAGTGCTTCACAAGCACATGTTATCGATTGTTATAGAAAACCTAGACTTCGCTTCGGAAGAGGTCTTTCTTCAATCATGGCAAAATGCTTTAGACAATGAACAATTCCGATACGTTATCAAACTGATGTTTTTTCATGCCTCACAGGTCAAAAGTCCCGAAGCATTCAATGTCAGTTCAGATGGTCTGTTTCGCGAAAAAATGCTGAATAGCTTCGGGACCGACTCTGCTCGCATCCTTGAAACGGTAATAGGACGTTCAATGTTCTACCTAACTAACCTTGGAACACCATCAAATTAGTTTCGAAGCAATAAAAATGGGAGCTTAAAGCTCCCATTTTTTTATTTTAACAATCGGTTAATTCAGTTTATAAAAAACCGTCGATAACGGTGGTAGGCGTAGCTCAATCGATGTGTCTAGCCCTTCGCTTTCTACTGATTCAATCTCAGCGACTTTCTTCACTTCAAAACCGCTACCTGCGTAATCAACCGAGTCTGTATTCAACAATAGTGAATACTTCCCTTTTGCTGGAACACCTAATCGGAAATGCTCGTGAGGGACTGGTGTAAAGTTAGAAACTACCAATACACGCTCACCTGACTCACTGATACGCTCATGCGCAAGAATGCTCGCTTCTGCAGAATCTTGTAGACGCCACTCAAAGCCTTTCGGGTCAAAATCAAGGTCATGCATTGCAGCTTCAGAGCGGTATAGGTTATTCAGGTCTCTGGTTAAGCGCTGAACACCTTGATGACGATCGTAATCCAGCAAGAACCATTGCAGTTGATCATCGTGGTTCCATTCAGCCGTCTGACCAAATTCAGCA
Source organism: Vibrio sp. R78045 (assembly GCF_042466085.1). Classification (NCBI taxonomy): domain Bacteria; kingdom Pseudomonadati; phylum Pseudomonadota; class Gammaproteobacteria; order Vibrionales; family Vibrionaceae; genus Vibrio; species Vibrio sp. R78045. The sequence goes on along the minus strand of NZ_JAXHBS010000013.1, from coordinate 1,277,764 downwards.
CCCATGAAATTCAACTTCTTACCTGGCTGTGCATACATGTAACCCATATAAGCACGTAAGTTGGCTGTTTGTTGCCATTCATCACCAGGCATCTTGTTATGGATAGACCCCTTACCGTAAACCACCTCATCGTGTGACAAAGATAATACATAATTTTCACTGTGTGCGTAGACCAGCGGGAAAGTAATCGTATCGTGGTGATATTTACGGTTAATCGGGTCCTCTTGGATGTAAGATAAACTGTCGTGCATCCAGCCCATATTCCACTTAAAGCCGAAGCCTAAGCCGCCCATAAAGGTCGGTGCCGAAACACCAGGGAAAGCAGTCGATTCTTCAGCAATCGTCATCGCATTCGGGAAGTGTTTATAAACTTCTTCGTTCATCCACTTAAGGGTAGCAATAGCGTCATAGTTTTCGTTGCCGCCATCTGCGTTCGGAATCCATTGGTCATGGCTACGCGAATAATCGAGATACAGCATCGAAGCAACCGCATCAACACGGATGCCATCGATATGGAATTGTTCGAACCAGTACAAAGCGTTTGCTACCAAGAAACAACGAACATGCTCTTTGCCTAAATCATAAATGTACGAGTTCCAGTCTTGATGCCAACCACGACGTGGATCTGGATCGTGGAACAATGGCGTACCATCGAAGTTTGCTAGGCCGTGATCATCACTTGGGAAGTGAGCAGGAACCCAATCTAGTACCACACCTAAGCCAGCTTGGTGACATTGGTCGACAAAGTATTTGAAATCATCAGGAGATCCAAAACGACTAGTCGGTGCAAATAGACCAACAGGTTGATAACCCCAAGAACCGTAGAATGGGTGCTCTGAAACTGGCATTAGCTCAACGTGTGTGTAGCCAAGATCCGTCAAGTATGGAATTAGCTCTGCCGCAAGCTCGCGATAATTTAAGAACTCTCCTTCGGCGTTACGCTTCCAAGAACCTGCATGCAGTTCATAGAACGAAAGTGCTTCTTTGCGCTTTTGCGTAACAGGGCGATTCTGCCATTGACTATCTTGCCACTCGTAACGAGCGTGGTCGTAAGTCACTGATGAGAACGATGGGTATTGCTCTGAGTAGAAGCCCCATGGGTCAGCTTTATGTGGTAAGCCTTCACCATTTGGCCCTTTTAATTCAAACTTGTATTGAGCGCCTTCTTCCAGTTCAGGAATGAATAGGCCCCACATACCGTAATCTAGGCGTTGCATTGGGTGGCGACGACCATCCCAAGCGTTGAAGTTACCCACCAAACTTGCCGCCGTTGCATGCGGTGCATACACCAAGAAACGCGTACCTGAAATCGTCTGTCCATCACGCTCTAGCGTAATAAACTGAGCCCCCATGTGATGATACATATCTTTAGGTGTATGAAGATCTTCATAACTCGCGTACAGATCGTGGTACTGGTATGGATCATCGATGATCTGCTCTACCCCAGCCCAATCAACCGCAAGTTTATAGTGAGTGAAACGTAGGTCTCTTTTTTGCTTAAGGATGAAGCCACTTTCACCCTCTCGCGCTAACTCAATACGAGGTTCCTTTCCAACGATCAACTCTACTTTATCTGCCCCTGGAATCCATACTCTTAATGCACCTTGATCTGAAGGTAAGTACGGCCCTAAAAACGCAAACGGGTCAGTGAAACAAGCCTGTGATAGTTGGGTATATATTTGTTTTTGCTTTGAAATCGAACTTAGTTCCAAAACGTTTCTCCCTAACCAAACATCCAAAAAATATAATACAAAAATGCCCGCTATTAGTGCGGGCAATATAACGACAATTTATTCTACCAGATGAGCATTCATTATTGAGTGACCGAGGTTGTAGTTTCGTACGCCGTAAGCAAAAAACCACTTATTTTCAAGTCACTCAACGTCATTACTTACCTGCTTTTTCTCGAACGTCTGTCAGCTTAGAAGCGATACGATTGACGCCTTCATGAGCGAAAATTTCGTCCAAGTTCATGGATAGTTTACGACGCCAGTTCGGGTATTCATCTACAGTGCCAGGGATGTTTACTGGCTTGTCCATCTCTAACCAATCTTCCAACTGAACACTCAATAATGTTGAACCACCAGCCGCAACGTGTAGTTGAAGTGCTTCAGCAAGATAAGAGTCCATCGGTACTTGGCTTGCATCACGACCAACACCTTCAGGTAAGAAGCCATGCCATGCCACTGAATCTAAGATACCTTGTTTGCACTCCAGACGGTCATCGAACAAGGTTTCTAGCTGTTCTGCATCTGGGTATAAACCAATCTCTTGACCCATTTTCAAGTCATCACAGTGCCAGAAGCCGCGAAGCGTTGGCATATCGTGAGTACACAATGCTGCCATCGATTGTGGTGCGTAGTGTTTCGGTGAAATGAAACCACCATCGTCTTCCGATGTTTCGAAGAAGAACACTTTGTAAGAATGTACGCCCGCATCCGCTAGGATATCAACGATTTCGTCTGGTACGGTGCCTAAATCTTCACCGATAACGCTGCATTGGTAACGGTGAGATTCAAGCGCCAGAATCGAAAGCATATCTTGCACTGGGTAGTAGATGTACGCGCCTTGAGTTGCGTTCTCACCTTTTGGAATCCACCATAAACGCAGCAGACCTAAAACGTGATCAATACGAAGTGCACCACAATGTTTCATGTTGGCACGAAGCAATTTAATGTACGCGTCGTAGCTGGTTTCTTGAAGTGCTTCAGGGTTCAGCGGTGGTAAACCCCAGTTTTGACCTAAAGGACCAAGAACATCCGGTGGAGCACCGATACTCGCATCCATCACTAGGTTGCCTTCATCTGCCCACGTTTCGCTACCTGAATCCGCAACGCCTACCGCTAAGTCACGGTACAGGCCAACAGCCATCCCCTTCTCTTCTGCAAGAGACTGGGCATCGTTGATTTGGCAATCCGCTAACCATTGCAGGTACATGTACAGATGAACGTTTTCTAGGTTCTCTTTGATGTATTTCTGTGTTGCTGGGCTTTCGAATGTGCGGTATTTCTCAGGGAATACAGGCCAGCCCCACATACCTGAATCTTCAGCATGTAACTCACCATGCAGAGCATCAAACGCCGCTTGATGCATCAGGCTTTCACCGCCTTCTTCAACAAACGCTAAGAACGCTTGTGCACGATCGCTGTTTTTATCTAAATGACGAGTCTTAAATTCTGCGAATAACAGAGGCAAGATGCTCATCTTAAGCTCGGACACTTCAGTGTAATTCACCCAGTGTGCTTCACGAGCTTTCTGTAGGCGCTGTTGGAATTCAGCACTGCCTACCGTTTGTTGTGCTTCAGCACTTAACGCGAATTCAGGTACTGAGCTCACATCAATGTATAATATGTTCAACCAACGACGTGAGGACGGGCTGTATGGGCTCGCGCCTTCTGGGTTCGCTGGGAATAATGAGTGGATTGGGTTTAGACCAACAAAATCACCACCGCGAGACGCGATATCGGCAACAAGTTGTTTTAGATCGCCAAAATCACCAATACCCCAGTTGTGCTGAGTTCTGAGAGTGTAGAGTTGAACGCTTGGTCCCCAAAGCTTTTTGCCTTGCTCGATTGGTGATTGCTTGAAACACGCTTTTGGCGTAATGATTAATGTCATCTCGTAAGGCTTCTTACGGCGCTTACGGCTCACAATTAGCTTGTGGTAACCCCATGCCAAATCACTTGGCAATGCAAACACTAAAGGGCCACCCTCTGCACGCTCATCACGAACGACTTGAGATTGAAGATAGCCTTCAAGTACCTCTCCTTGCTCGGTTTCTAAGCGCCAGCTGAACTCACTTTCACGAGCACTTACACCTAGATTAAGCGCCACTTCTACTGGCTCACCGTCACGCAAGACAAGAACTGGGTCTAGTACATCTTTTTTGTGTTTTCTTTCTGCTGATTTTAGCAGTGCATCATCGCTGCTTGTATCGTAGCCCAATGAAGCCAATAGAGACGTAATCGTCTCGTCTGATACTTGTGCTTCATCGCCCCACGCACTAACGTAACTGTCGGCAATATTTGCCATTTCTGCGACTTGTTTTAATACGGTCTGTTCTTTCATCGCTCTCTCCGAAAACGTTCTAACGCTTTCAATTTTGTAGGGTTGTTATTTAATCTGTTGTTCATCAATCAGCTTGTGAACGATTCAGTTTATAAGCCGTTAATTTGAATACTGGCTTGTGCACAAGTCAATTGAGCCAAGGCAGAAACTGCCTTGGCTGCTTTTGGGTTTATTAACGGTTAACCGCTTCAAGTTTCCAAATATTATTCACGTAGTCGCGGATTGAGCGGTCTGATGTGAACTTACCAACCAATGCTGTGTTAAGAATTGCTTTCTTAGCCCAACCGGCTTGGTCTTTGTACTGCTTGCCCATGTCTTCATGTGCTTTCACATAAGATGCGAAGTCAGCAAGACATAGGTATGGGTCACCACCGTCTAGCAGGCTATCAAACGTTGCACGCAGGAGGCCTGGTTGACCTGGAGAGAACTCATCGCCTGTCAGTAGGTCTAGAGAAGCTTTCAGTAGTGGGTCAGCATTGTAGTAGTCGTAAGGGTTATAACCTTGAGCTTGCAACGCCACAACACCATCAACGTCTAGGCCGAAGATGTAGATATTTTCATCGCCAACTTCTTCACGAATCTCAACGTTTGCACCATCCATCGTACCGATAGTTAGAGCACCGTTTAGAGCCATCTTCATGTTGCCCGTACCTGATGCTTCTTTACCAGCTAATGAAATTTGCTGAGAAACGTCTGCTGCTGGAATGATGATTTCAGCCATGCTCACTCGGTAGTCAGGGATGAATACCACTTTCAACTTGTTGCCGATACGAGGATCGTTGTTGATCTTCTCTGCAATCTTGTTAACCGCAAAGATGATTTCTTTGGCTAGGTGGTAACCTGGAGCTGCTTTCGCTGCGAAGAAACATACGCGTGGCTCACACTCGAAACCAGGTTCGTTTAGAATACGGTGGTACAGAGATAGAATGTGTAGCAAGTCTAGGTGCTGACGCTTGTATTCGTGTAGACGCTTGATTTGCACGTCGAAGATAGCGTTAGTATCTAGCTCGATACCCATGTTTTCTTGAACCCAATCAGCAAGACGCTGTTTGTTTTCTTTCTTAACAGCCATGAATTCTTTTTGGAATTTCGCGTCTGTTGCAAACTTAGCGATGGCTTCTAGCTGCTCAAGTTTTGCAGGCCACTCAGTACCGATCTTACCTGTGATTAGCGTAGATAGACCTGGGTTACAGAACTTCAACCAACGACGTGGCGTGATGCCGTTCGTTACGTTAGTCAATTTGCCAGGGAAGATTTCGTTGAACTCAGGGAACAAGTCTTTCTTAACCAGTTGTGAGTGAAGTGCAGCTACACCGTTTACTTTGTAAGAACCAATCACACATAGGTTTGCCATGCGAACCATACGGTGGAAACCTTCTTGAATGATAGAAAGCTTCGCTTGTTTCTCACCATCACCAGGCCACATCTTGCGAACTTCTTGCATGAAGCGGTGGTTAATTTCAAAAATAATTTCCATGTGACGTGGAAGAAGACGATTGATCAAAGATTCAGACCAAGTCTCTAGTGCTTCTGGAAGCAGTGTGTGGTTCGTGTACGCGAACGTGTGAGCACTGATTTCCCAAGCTTGGTCCCAAGTTAAACCTTTCTCATCGATCAGGATGCGCATCAATTCAGGGATAGCGATAGTTGGGTGCGTATCGTTCAGTTGAATCGTTTCTTGTTTAGGAAGGTCTTCTAGAGAGAAACCTGCTGCTTCGTGACGACGTAGAATATCGCGAACAGACGCTGCTGAGTGGAAGTACTGCTGCATTAGACGCAGAGTCTTACCTTTCTCGTGGTTGTCATTCGGGTAAAGTACTTTAGTGATGTTACCTGCATCGATTAGCGAGTGTTGCGCTTCGAAGTAGTCACCGTTGTTAAAGCTTGCTAGTGAGAATGGTGCAATTGCCTGACATTCCCAAAGACGCAGCGGGTAAACCGTGTTTGACTCGTAACCTACGATAGGTAGATCCCAAGGCATTGCTTTTACTTCCATACCCGGAACCCAAGTACGAACTTCTTTACCGTCGATGTATTCAACTTCTACATGACCGTAAAAACCAATGTGTTGTGCTAGTTCTGGACGAGCCACTTCCCATGGGTAACCTTCAACACCACGCCATGCGTCAGGTGCTTCTTGTTGACGACCGTCTTGGAAAGACTGTTTGAATAGACCATATTCGTAGTGAAGACCGTAGCCTACTGTTGGGTATTCTTGAGCGGCACAAGAATCCATGAAACAAGCAGCTAGACGACCAAGGCCACCATTACCTAGTGATGGATCGCGTTCTTCTTCTAGAAGATCCGTTAGGTTTTGACCTAGCTCTTCCATTGCATGAGTGATCTGTTCGTACAGACCCATGCTGATCAGGTTATTACCGGTTAAACGACCAATCAAAAACTCTAGTGAAAGGTAGTTAACGCTCTTCGCGTTCTTAATTTTTTCGTCATTTTCAGTTTCTAACAGATCAAATGTTGTGAGTTCTGCTAGCGCACGCCCCATTGCTAGGTACCATGCGCGGCTATCTGCGTTTTCAATCGTTGTTGCGTAGGTTGCAGATAAATGCTTCTTAACGCTTTCTTGGAACGACACTTTATCGAAAGTTTTTTGCTGAGTTGGTTTCATTTCAGAAATCTCGCTTTTAATAGTTCTAATTCATCTGTGACATATCGTGCATGGTCACCATTAACTAAACATCCTCCCGCCCGTACGACTAACTAGGAGTAGATGAGAGGGCGTAGGGGGCGTACCGACATGGGGTTAGTGATCTGACTCTCATGTTCTGACTTAGAACAAAAACTTGGAGTGACTAAGATCACAAGGTCCCGTTCGATAACTTAACTTCAATTGATGTGACTTTTATTTAACCCATTTGAAGTTATTGCCAAATCTGATATTTAGATCACGAAAAAATTTCTCTCGTCTCATCTTTTACATAAAATCTTGTACAGGGGAGGACAAGGTCACATTAAAAAAACGCCCCACTAAGTGAGATATGTCACAAATAAAGGGCGTAGAACATCAAAAACCTGCAGGAGTGCAAGGTTTCTGAGGAGGATCATAGTCGGTATCGTTTGGCATCACGTACTATGACTGAAGACTTAAGTAATCAGGCGAATGTCATTGGACATGTACTCAACGATAGATTGAGATAATCCATAGCATAAGCCACGGAATAGGTGAAAAACTTAAACATGTGGATCCCTTCGAAACTGACTCGTCCCGGCCGCCTACATAACGCAATCTTGCGACCGAGAGTTCTCGATCTGCTACAACATGCAGATTGCTATAAGCTAGTATTGTTTCGCTCTCCAGCGGGATACGGCAAAACCACCATGGCTGCGCAGTGGCTGGTAGATAAACCCAGTGTAGGTTGGTACAGCATCGATGATAGTGACAACGATGCATTCCGGTTCATCAACTACCTCCTACAATCACTCAATAAAGCGACTCAAAATGCCTGTCCTAACGCCCAAAAATTGGCAGAAAAACGACAGTTTTCATCACTGCATTCTTTATTAAGTGAAGTGTTTGCTGAGATGTCTGAATTCCATCACGAATGTTTCCTGGTGCTGGATGACTATCACTTGGTTAATAATGATGACATTCATGAAGCGATGCGCTTTTTCCTCAAACACATGCCCGACAATTTAACGCTTGTGGTAACCAGTCGTGGTACACCACCACTTGGCACAGCAAACCTGCGCGTTCGTGACTTAATGATCGAATTAGGTAATGACTCGCTGGCGTTTGATACCGAAGAAACCACACGCTTTTTCAATCAACGTGTTGCCGATGGCATTGATGACACAACGGCAGATAGTATTTGTAGCTATGTAGAAGGTTGGCCTTCTGCACTGCAACTTATCGCGCTTCAAGCACAACACCAAAAACGCACACTTGCCCAATCAGCCGAGTCGTTCTCTCACTTTAACCATGCCCACCTTTGGGACTATTTGGTTGAAGAAGTGTTCGATCTATTAGACAAAGAAACTCGACACTTCTTAATGCAATGTTCTGTGCTTGATCACTTCAATGACGAATTAGTCTGCGCACTGACACAACGTGAAGACGCACTCGGAATGATTGAATCACTCAACCGTTTTGGCTTATTCATCTACCCGCTTGAGGGCGAAAAAAACTGGTACCGCTTCCATAATCTGTTTGGTGAATTTCTAGCACACGAACGTCAGGCGCGAATTCCTCAGCAAGAAGCTGAATTGCATCGAAGTGCCGCTAAAGCGTGGATCAAACAGAAAACGCCTCACCAAGCACTACGACATGCACAACGTGCTGAAGACCCGGACCTGATCATTCAAATTCTTACAGAGCACGGCTGGCCGATGTTCAACCAAGGTGAGTTGTCTTCGTTAGAAATGGCGATCAAGCAACTGACCACCGATCAGCTTTACAGCGAGCCTAAGCTATCAATGCTGCGCGCGTGGCTTGCACAAAGCCAGCACCGCTATGATCAAGTGGGTACTTTGTTGGAAGAGGCTGAAACTCAATATCAAGATCGAAACATCGAGCTCGATACTCAACAACAAGGCCAATACAATGCCTTGCGCGCCCAAGTCGCCATCAACAGTAATGAACCTGAAAAAGCATTAGAACTTGCTGAACTTTCGTTGAGTCAGTTAAACACAACAGTTTATCGTAGCCGCATTGTAGCAACCTCGGTTGTTGGTGAAGTGAATCACGTAATGGGCAACCTCAGTCGTGCGTTACCAATGATGCAACAAACAGAGAAACTCGCGCGCCAATATCAGGTTTACCATCAAGCCTTGTGGGCCATTCTGCAACAGAGTGAAATTTTGATTGCTCAAGGCTACGTTCAAGCGGCGTTCGAACTGCAAGACAGTGCGTTCAAATTGATCGAAGAGCATCAATTACAATACGTACCTCTACATGAGTTTCTATTGCGTGTACGTGCCCAGATATTCTGGTGTTGGAACCGATTAGATGAAGCAGAAGAGTGTTGCTACAAAGGTTTAGATATTCTTGGTCACCATTCACCAAGTAAGCACCTGCACAGCTATTCAATGCTGGCTCGTATTTCACTGAGCCGTGGAGAGATTGATAAAGCATCAAAGTTTATCGACCAAATTCAACACCTATTACGCCAATCCACCTACCATGTAGACTGGACGGCGAACGCTTCTCTTTCTCTGATCCTATTTTGGCAAGTAAAAGGCGATAAAGAAGCCATTCGTGATTGGTTAAATGTGGCGGTTCGACCTGAATCAGCGAGTAACCACTTCTGTCAGCTTCAATGGAGAAACATTGTTCGCGCTCATATCATCCTTGAGCAATACGAAGACGCAGAAGAAGCATTAGCATTCTTGAAGAGTGAAGCTCAACGCTCTCACCTTGTGACGGATACCAACCGAAACTTAATCGTGGAAGCGGTACTGCGCACCCAAATTAACGACGAAGACAGTGCTCGCGTACTTCTTGAAGAAGCCTTACACATGACTAACCAAACCGGTATGGTTGGTAACTTCTTAGTAGACGGTGGCACAATTGGTCATATCTTAGATAAGTTGAGCAACAAGCCGGGCTTAGGTGATTTAGAACGTCATCGTGCGCAGCAGATTATGAAAGATATCTCGACGACTCAGCGTAGCCGATCGGTTCACTTCGATGAAGACTTTGTTGAGAATTTGGTTAATCACCCTAATATCCCGGAGCTTGTGCGTACTAGCCCACTCACTCAACGTGAATGGCAGGTGCTTGGCCTGATCTATTCTGGATTCAGTAATGAACAGATCGCTCAAGAGCTCGATGTAGCAGGGACCACCATCAAAACACACATTCGAAATCTTTATCAAAAGCTCAATATTGCCAACCGTAAAGAAGCAATCAGTACTGCCGAGAACTTGCTGCAGTTAATGGGGTATTAAAGCGGATTCGAGATTCGAGATAAAGCATAAGCTAGTCACCCATAGTGGCTGGCTTTTTTTTCTTGGCATGAAGGAAATAGCAGGAAGAAATCACAGATAACCAAACGACAGATAAAAAAATAGCCAACCGCAATAATCGCGATTGGCTCTATATATTTGTGAACAAATCAATAGGTTCACTAACAACGTCAGTTGGCTAGGTGACCCTCGGCTTAAGAAGGGTCAAGTACTACAATGCAGTTAGCGTGCCAACTTTAAAAAGACGTTTTATAAGCCCTGCATCGCATAAAAACTGCTAATTCATCATGCGAATTGCAAAGTGCACTTGCATAATGCAACTAAGATGCAATATTGATAAGAGATCAGTTTCATCATTAAGCACTAGTGATAAAACACTAAGTGGTTGTATTCTAAATATTAGGCACATGTTCACTTCAACTTATTGCCTTACAATTTAAAAGGGGATAAAAGCCCTTTCATTGATGGCATATTCATACTTTTTTTACACTAAAGTTTGTATACTGCACAAAATCATCCTCAACTCTATGAAGCAATGAATTACTTAAGTACTTTTTTCAAAGGCATGGCAATGGGCGCAGCCGACGTTGTTCCTGGTGTGTCTGGCGGAACCATCGCATTCATCACAGGTATCTACGATACCTTGCTAGAAAGCATTCGAAGAATTAACCCTAGCGTGCTTGGCTTATGGAAACGTGAAGGCTTCAAGGCTGCGTTTAGCCATATCAATGGGTTTTTCCTAATTTCACTGTTCGCGGGCGTGTTCACCAGCATTGCAACATTCGCGAAACTCATCTCTTGGTTATTGGTTACACATCCAATCCCTTTATGGTCTTTCTTCTTTGGCCTTATCTTGGTATCTGTTTTCCATATTCTTAAACAAGTAGAGAAACGCGATGTAATTCGCTTCGTATTTTTACTGCTCGGTATTGCCTTCGCTTATAGTATTACCGTGCTTAAGCCACTGCAGATGGAACCTACTAGTATCAATGTTCTCATTGCGGGTGCGATTGCGATCTGTGCGATGATCTTACCAGGTATCTCAGGTAGCTTTATCCTGCTATTGATTGGGATGTATGGCCCAGTACTTGGCGCGGTCAAAGAGTTTCAAATTGATGTGCTTGCCCTATTTTTAGGTGGCTGTGTGATCGGTCTACTGACTTTCTCACACATTCTCTCTTGGTTATTGCGCTCATTCCGCGATTTCACATTAGTATTCTTAACTGGCTTGATGATTGGTACGCTACCAAAGATCTGGCCTTGGAAAGAGACCATCAGCTGGCGTACAAACTCCAAAGGTGAGCAAGTTCCTTTGATTCAGGAAAATCTATCGCCTTTCGATTTCGAAGCGGTCACTTCTCAACCATCTCAACTGGTTATGGCGATTGTGATGATGCTTGTTGCCATTGCATTGGTTCTCGGGTTGGAAAAGTTTGCAGAGTGCAATGCTGACTAATCATTCAGCGAACCTTTGTTTAGCATGACAAACCGATGAGTGTAAGAAATACTAAACTCAACGACCCTCTTATATAGACAAAAGCGAAGCCTGTGGCTTCGCTTTTTTACTTCTACCATACGCACAAAATTGCTTTTTGATACAAGCACGTATTGACGGGTATGATAACATCGCCGCTCTTATAAAATTAAATGAGAACACGACATGCACCCGGCATTAAAGGTGGCAGCTCTTGGAGTCGCTCTCGTGGCAGGCTTTTATGGACCACAAGCGATCCAGCAATTTAAAACAACCATGGAACACACCTCAGCTGACGTTAACTTAGACGACTATTGCATGCTTTCAACAGCGTCGTGTAAGCAACAGGAGATTTCTATGTCTCTTGATAGCGAGACCGCCCAACCACTGGTTCCTACTAAAATGAAAGTAGTTTGGGAAGGAGCGGCATCTGAAACATTAATGTTGTCACTTACGGGCTTAGAAATGGACATGGGTTCAGCACGTTTTCAGTTAAAAAATATTGGTAATAATATCTACGAAGGGGATGTGATTTTACCTGTGTGCACCATGGATAAAATGACTTGGCTTGGCGAACTCACCGATGGTGTTGAAACCGTAAACCCTGCAATAAGGATGGCAAGATGAGTAAGAATTGGTCGTTAGCATTAGTGGTAGCGTTTGTACTTGGTTTTGGTGTCAAAAGCTATCTTGATGGGCAAAACGAAGCTCAAGAACAACACGCAGCAAAGCAAGAGTTTTCAATGACCACGCTTTTCGGTAAAGATAACCAGCCAACGGAAATCTTTGACCAAACCGATGACAGAATTCGCATCGTTTACTTCGGTTTCACTCGTTGCCCAGATGTCTGCCCGACTTCTTTAGCGATGCTAGCCGGTGCACTTAACCAAGTCTCTGACGAAGCAAAAGCCAAAATTCGGCCGATGTTTGTTTCACTTGATCCTGAACGTGATGCTGCAGAAGCATCGTACGAATACGCACAATACTTCCACCCAATGATGGAAGGGCTAAGTGGTCCATTGGATGTGACAACAACGCTTGCACACAATTACGGTGTTATTTTTAGAAAAACAAAGCTGGAAGGTTCAGAGTTGGAATACACCCTAGACCACAGCTCATATTTTTATTTTTTAAAGCCCGATGGCACACTGATTACCAAAGTGCCGCATACGTTAACGCCAGCGCCAATTGTTGAGGCCATCAACAAATTGACGCAATAAAACGTAAAAACAAAGAACTTAATGAATAAAGTTCGATCAAAAAAGTCAGGTCCCAGACCAAAGAACATAAAAAATAAGGACAACAACATGAAGTTAAAAGCACTCGCTCTAGCAGGCTTATTGCTCACTCCTCTTGCTCACGCTAATAGCGATATTATGGTTCATGATGCGTACGCTCGTGCAACACCGCCTTCAGCAGTGAACAGCGCGGTATTCACGACTCTGATGAACCACAGCGATAAAGATCGCGCTATTGTTTCTGCAGCAACACCAGCAGCAGGAAAGGTAGAGCTTCATGATGTTATCGTTGATGGCGACGTAATGAAGATGCGCCAAGTTCAAGAGATCACAATCCCTGCGAATGGGGAAGCGATACTGAAACCAGGTAGCCTACACATCATGTTGTTCGACCTAAAAAGCAGCTTAAAAGAAGGTGATCAAATCGAGATGACATTAACCTTCGCCAACGGTGAAACACAAACCTTCGATGCACCAGTGAAGAAAGTGATGAGCGGCATGAAAAAGATGAACCACGACCATCATTAATCGCATTCACAATTGATGGAATAATTTAAGCCACGATGACTTTTTGCCATCGTGGCTTTTTTAAACTGAGCTCGCTTTTTGATCTCGCCAAAAATCAATAGTTGTTGAAGGAACAAGCTAGAAATGGCGCTTCGTTAGCCGAACAACGCGCTAATAGAAATCCGCTTTCTAAGATATATAAACTGTACAATCAGAGAGCCGCAACCTTAAGAAAGCCTCCGATTAAGCCTTTTAGGTTAACGACTATAAGACGACTTAACCCTACCCTGTTAATCAGGTGGGGCTTTTTTATTTCAATTTGGTATCTGTATAACTATTTCTGAATACAATGATTTTGCCAATAACAGTTTACATACCCCAACAACCAGAATATTGCCCCTTACAAACATAAACATGTAGACTTATAGACCAGCATTAACACATTTATTTAACATTTAGCTCCAAAAACGCCACTGGACGCAAACAATCACCCTAAAAGTAAACTATTCCTAGACACTCTCTTAGATCTCGCTAATATTACCGCCCATTCCACTAGTGTATAGTTGGATTTGGTACAACTTTATAAAAAGATACATCACTATAATAATTTAACAATTGCAGGTATTTTATGCAAAACAACAACATACTCGCCCGCATCGCTCGTGGGAATCTAGTCCTACAGATCCTTGCTGGTATTGTTTTCGGTGTCGTTCTCGCCATGGTTTCTCCTTCAGCAGCTCAAGACGCAGGCCTACTCGGTAGTCTGTTTGTTGGTGCTCTGAAAGCTGTTGCCCCAATTTTAGTATTCATTCTTGTTGCAGCTTCTATCGCAAACCAAAAGAAAGGTCAGCACACTCATATGCGTCCAATCATTGTGCTTTACCTGATTGGTACTTTCTCTGCAGCCTTAACGGCAGTCGTTCTAAGCTTCATGTTCCCAACCACTTTGACACTGGTTGCTGGCGCTGAAGGTGCGAACCCTCCACAAGGTATTGCTGAAGTTCTTCATACTCTTCTATTCAAGCTTGTAGATAACCCAGTAAGCGCGCTAATGAACGCAAACTACATTGGTATTCTAGCTTGGGCAATCGGCCTTGGTCTTGCTCTGCACCACGCATCTGCAACAACTAAAGCGGTTTTCGAAGACCTAAGCCACAGTGTTTCGCACATTGTTCGCTTCATTATCCGTCTTGCACCATTCGGTATCTTTGGCCTTGTTTCGACTACTTTCGCAACAACGGGTTTCGATGCTCTAGCAAGCTACGGTCAATTGCTAGCTGTTCTACTAAGCTCAATGCTGATTATTGCGCTTGTGGTTAACCCACTACTTGTATTTATCAAGACAAAGCAGAACCCATACCCACTTGTACTTCAATGTATCCGTGAATCAGGCGTAACAGCATTCTTCACTCGTTCAAGTGCTGCAAACATTCCAGTTAACATGAACCTTTGTAAGAAGCTAAACCTAGATGAAGATACTTACTCTGTATCTATCCCTCTAGGCGCAACGATCAACATGGCGGGTGCTGCAATCACTATCACTGTGTTAACACTTGCAGCTGTGCACACTATGGGTATCGAGATTGATATCTTCACAGCAATCCTACTAAGCCTAGTTGCTGCGATTTCTGCGTGTGGTGCATCGGGTGTTGCTGGCGGTTCACTACTGCTTATCCCGCTAGCATGTGGCCTATTCGGTATTTCGAACGATGTAGCGATGCAGGTTGTAGCGGTTGGTTTCATTATTGGTGTGATTCAAGATTCTGCTGAAACAGCACTTAACAGCTCAACAGACGTTGTGTTCACTGCTGCTGTATGTAAAGCAGAGCAAAACAAAGCGTAATAAGCTCTAAGCTCTAAGCTCTAAGCTCTAAGCTCTAAGCTCTAAGCTCTAAGCTCTAAGCTCTAAAGTAAATAGCACATAAACAAAAAGGGAAGCAGATGCTTCCCTTTTTTTGTTGTTCTTATCTTCCAGATTATCGTTAAAGCTTTAGCTAGTTGACCATTTTTATCACTCAATCTACACCTATCTTGTCGATGACTTCTTGAACAGATGCACTAGAGCTTGCTTAGTGGTTATTCTTCCAACTAGGCTCGACTGCAGACTGACTAAAGTCCAAAGAACCACTGTTAACGCTTGATGGCTTATCTGATGATGGCTGATTCACGTTAAGTTCTTGTTCTGTCATCGCACCATTATGGTTGGCTGTCGCCTGTTGTCCGTAATCCATATTAGAAACATGCTCACTCGAAGCCTCTGTCTTTGGGTGACCACTCTCTACACCTAACTCATCAATATCTTCATCTGAAGCTTCTTTTACTTTCTTAGGGATAGGCACATTACGCTTGTAGAGCTTATTGAGCGCTTTGACGATTGAATGCTTAGTTATCGCCTCTTGCGTTAGCTTGGTCATTATCGGCTTAGTCAGAGCCTGTAGACCCACGACCGCATCCACACCAAGATCGCCCCCAACTTTGTCTCGTAATTGTTTCGCATCTGAGTAGCCAAAGTGTGCTGATAAAAACAGCCAGATATAAGCAATTGCACTGCCATGTTCACCATGGTCTATCCAAGCTTCGCCGGCTCTAAACATGGCTTCTGCGCTGTTTTTTTCAGCTGCGGTTTCAAACCAGTACACAGCCTCACCATGATTAGGTTCTATACCAACGCCGTTCAAATAACATGTACCCAGTTTGATCTTGCCATCTAAACTGTTTTTTTCTGCTGCCTTGCGATACCACTCAACGGCACTTTCTGCTGAATAGTCTGAATTTTCTTTATCCAAACACCAGTCGCCCATAAACAGCATTGCTTCGGTATTTCCACCTGCAGCTGACTCTTCGATGTAAGTGTAACCTTTAGGGATATTCTTATCCGTACCGCGACCAAACACGAGCGCTTTACCCATCTCAAATTTCGCAACCAAATCATTATCCAGTGCGGATATCGCAAGCTGCCAAAAATTGGCTTTTTCTCTTAAAATCAGGTCTTCTTTGCGCTTCATACTGAGTCGCACAACGCCATACATACCGTTGATATTATCTAAATGAGCCGCTTTGTCATACCAATACAAAGCTTCTTTAATATTGTTACGTTCAGCCTCTTTCGCTAAATACAGAATCGATGGCGTATGGCCTGTTTCAGCCTTAAAGTGGCGTTCTTTTTGTTCTTGTATTCGAGCCTTTTCAATCGCCTTTCGGTAAGCAACTGCTCGCGCTTTTCGTTCTTGCTCTAACCGTTGC
Organism: Vibrio sp. R78045; assembly: GCF_042466085.1. Taxonomy (NCBI): domain Bacteria; kingdom Pseudomonadati; phylum Pseudomonadota; class Gammaproteobacteria; order Vibrionales; family Vibrionaceae; genus Vibrio; species Vibrio sp. R78045. The sequence goes on along the minus strand of NZ_JAXHBS010000013.1, from coordinate 1,261,312 downwards.
TTTCTTAGCGATAAAGAAATCAGCCAAACGGCCACAAGTATTAACGAAAGAGCCGTCGCACCAATTGCGATTCCCATTGTACTCATAAAATATATTAACCTAACTCGGCTGATACAAATCTCTATATCGAGGTGTCATCAACCATAGTGAATGTTTCGAATTATAGGGAAAAGCGTCGTTATTGACACGTTCCGCCCCAAAATGAACTTAGTTCAGTATCTCAGGAATACATAGCGATAAAAAGCCTGCAGAGACCTATCGTTATGCGCTCCCCAAATGGTGTGATCTTGCTTCAATATAGAGTGATATTGAAGAACCGAGTATCAGAAAAATCTGTAAAACGGTAGCAAGCTTGGTGTATTTCTCTTCGTAGCTTCACATACTGTCGTCACATCGTTAGTTCAGCTTTCCATAAACGTAAGCAAGCTCGGCAACTGTTTTCGCAGAGAATTTCTTCATCAAACTCGCTCGATGTACTTCCACCGTTCTCACTGCAATACAAAGTTCATCGGCAATTTTCTGGTTGCGCTTGCCATCAATGATCTGCTTGAGGATGTCTACTTCGCGCTCGGTTAACGAAGCATAAGCTTGGCGGTACACATTCATATGTAAGTGCTTTTCAGAAGCCTCCAAACCTTGTTTGATTGCCTCAGCTAACTCATTGCCTTTCACTGGCTTTTGGAAGAAATTCACCGCGCCGGCTTGTAAAGCTTCTACCGCCATTGGCACGTCGCCATGCCCTGTCAAATAGATCACCGACAGTGGGCTCTGCGCTTTCATCATTAATTCGTGAACTTGTTGTCCTCTCATTTCAGGCATTCGACTGTCTAACACCACGCACCCCGGCGCACTCAAATCCACTGAATCCAGAAAATTCAGACCATCTTCATAAGCTAACACCGTAAAATCATGCTCTTCCAATAGGAACACCAATGAGTCTCTCATCGATTCATCGTCATCAACCACATAAACCGGCAACATTTGATGAAGTTCAGACATAACAAGATTCCTTATGAATCATTTGAAAGAGAAAAAGGTAACGTCACTGAGACGTGACAGCCATGAGGAGTCAATGATTTGATGGCCATTTGGCCGCTGTGGTCTTCAATCACGTCTTGGCAAATCGCAAGCCCTAAACCCAAGCCGTTTTCTTTGCTACTCACAAAGGCTTGAGTGACTTGTTGTTCGGTGAAATCTAAACCCGTGCCGTTATCGATAACCGACAGCATCATTTTATCCGGTTGATACTCGGTAATCACTTTAATTGTTGGTGGCTCGCTGTTTTTGTTATCAATATCAGACGTAGCGCTTTGTTCACGATGCATCTGTGCATTACATGCGTCGGTCGCATTGTTGATCAGGTTTACAATCACTTGTTGTAGCCCCACCGAATCAACATACAGCTCAATAGGCTTACCTACGGCATGACGTTCAACGGTTATCTTGTGTTTCTGTAATCGAAATTGCAGCAATTCGATGGTGTCGGTGAGTAACTGTTCGATGTCAGTCTGGGACTTCTCAGATGAGCGTTTCTTTATCATGTTTCTTAGACGTTGAATGATCGCATCAGCCCTATCCACTTGCGACTGAATCTTCTCGAACACAGGTTCAATATCGGTCAATGGTTTGTTCTTCGAAATCCGTAACAAACCGCCTTCGCTGTAGTTACGAATGGCCGCCAAAGGTTGGTTGATCTCATGTGCGAGGCTGCTCCCCAACTCGCCCACGACTGCAATGCGTTGAGAGTGCTCGAGTTGCTCACTCTTACTTTTTAGCTTGTGCAACATGGCTTCCAACTGCTTTTTACTTCGACTGAATTTGTACTCCAACCAGAAGTGGTAAGCATTCAGTAACACCACAAGAATGAAGAACGCCCATGCCCATTGCTGATTGTACTTAAGCCAGATTAACGCCTCTTTCCACCAAGGTTGTTGTAGTGGGTGCATATCGAGTTGTTGATAAAGCTTGTCTATCGAAAGCAGACTTGTCGGTGATGTCCAACCCGATGCATTCGCTGCAATCGCGGGCGCACTGCTTTTGGGCATCGCAAATAGTACCTGACTCATCTGTTTGGCCAGAGTCGAAGAAGCCCGCTCTGTTTTGGCAAACGACCAGTTGGGGTACAACGGCGTAGACACTTGGCATCGGAATCCTTCTGGAGCTTGATTCTCGATAATTCGATATTGTCCCGCCACCAGCAAACCTTCACTGATCATGTTCTCAACTAAACAGCTTGGTACGACAGCCGCTTCAATGTGCCCTTCACGCAGTTGATACAAACTGGCGTCAATCGGAAAACCTAAAAATTGGGTGTTAGAGAAAAAATGGTTGGGATTAAGCCCTTGTTGCATCACTTGGTAACGCATTGTTAAATAGCCACCGAATGCATTTTCAGATACCGCCGCAATCGGCTTACCGCTCAATTGTTCTAGCGAGATATAAGGTGACATTCTTCTCACCACCAAGGCCGAACCAATACTTTGCGTATTGCTGGCTCCCGACTGTTCAAAGTTATGACTGGTCATGGTGGCCATCCAAGAGAGCGCATACTGGCGTCCTAAGCGAACCGCCTGACCGGGGTTGGTGATAACAAAGTCGACCTCAACACCTTTTACCGCGTCGGCCATCTCTTCCAAGTTGAAAGGCTTGAGAACAAAGTGTTTTCCGGGAATGCGCTCCGACAACCAATCCATTGTCGGCTGCCAACGCTGTTGAGCGGAAAGCTTGCCTCGAATAGCCAATACACCGACCTCAATAACCTGTTCCGACTCAACAGTGCCTGTCGTTGTAATCTCTTGCTCCGTTTGAGCGGCTAAACACATTCCTGCGGTTAAGCTCAACCAACAAAGGCTAACGATTGATATTAGGTTTCGGACTGTCACTAAAATCTCTTTCTCCACACTGACGGCATATCCACACTCAAATAACGCATTGATGACACGTTAAATAGAGCCTTGATACAAAGCATAACAGCTAGATTAGTAAAACCACATTTGTTCTAGATCAATTTTGATCTGGGTATGTGGAAATCCACAATACCCCGTGTACGGTCAAAAACTGACAATGAGCTCAACAGAAAGAATACCCATTTATAGGTACCACTATGGACTCATTGAAAAGACGGTTTCTCAGCCAATTCGGTAAAGTTTCCGCCGGTGCTGCGCTCATTCCCATTGCCGGAATCAACACCGCAGTCGCGAGCACAGCCATTCGCAATAACAACCAACCTGACCGCAAAGGCGAAATAGGTAAACGCTACGCGATGGCGATTGATTTACGTAAATGTGTTGGTTGTCAGGCATGTACTGTTGGCTGTAGCGTTGAAAACCAAGCGCAGATTGGCCAGTTCAGAACCACTGTAAAACAGTATGAAGTCTCCCTTGATGATGGTTCGACAGCTCAACAAAACGTGAAATTTTTCATGTTGCCTCGCCTTTGTAATCACTGTGACAACGCTCCCTGCATCAAGGTTTGTCCTGTTCAAGCGACCTTCCAACGTGAAGACGGCATTGTAATGGTCGACAACGAACGTTGTGTAGCTTGTGCTTACTGTGTTCAAGCTTGTCCTTACGACGCTCGATTCATCAATAACGACACCCTTACCGCAGACAAATGTACCTTCTGTGCGCACCGCCTTGAAGACGGCTTGCTGCCCGCTTGTGTCGAAACCTGTGTTGGTGGGGCGCGTGTCATTGGTGACCTCAAAGACCCAAACAGCGAGATCAACCGCCTGCTTAATGAAAATCGAGACGACATCAAGGTGCTCAAGCCAGAGCAGAATACCAACCCCCATGTTTTCTATATCGGCATGAACGAGCGTTTCGTTAGCCACATTGAAGGCCAACCTGCGATTTATGATCCAGCCGCCATCGATAACTCATCCTTTAGCAAACAAGACTCGGCAATCGCAGCACTAGGAAAACAAGGAGAGACAGCATGAATATCACTGAGGTGTTAGTTCCCGCTCAAGAGATCGCTTGGCTACCGTGGGCGGTTCAATATTTCTTCTACATTGGTTCAGCTTACGCGGCGGCTATTCTGTTTTTGATTACACTGATCTTCAAAAACTCGACCAGTCATCAATTTCGTTCTGCCCTTGTGCTTGTGATGGCCATCGGCGCAATTGTTGGCCCACTGGCGCTAACCGGTGACTTACACCAACCTGGCCGTGCGTGGCACTTCTACGCTCACATCACACCTTGGTCATGGATGTCATTAGGCTCTCTGTTTCTTCCTCTATTCTCTGGTCTGGCTGTCGCGACAGCTTGGGTTTACCTGCGTGATGACATCGCACAGCTTAAAGAGAGTGAAAACCCGCTTCTAAAGCGTTTGTCTTGGCTAACACTAGGGCAATGGCAGGTTTCAGCAAAACTGATGATTGCACTCGCTGCTGCGACCGCTATTTCTGGCTTAAGCATCGCGCTTTACACAGGCGCCGAGATTGCAATTTTGGCGAGCCGACCGCTTTGGCATCAACCGGCTTCTCCGCTGCTTTGGTTTACGACCGCATTCTTTGCTGCAACGGGTTTAACGCTGTTGATTTGGGCTCTGCTGCCTTCAAACAAGCCAAGCTTAAAACCGACAGACCTCGCTCTAGTACAAAGAACCATTACCTTAACAGGTGGCCTTGCCATCATTCTTACCTCGATTTGGGCATCTAACCATGGTCACTTCAACCTGTATGAGAACGACGCTTGGGGCATCAATTTAGGCATCATGACTACCAGCATTTTGCTATGCATGATCTTAGTTTTGCCACTGCAACGTCTATCTCAAAGCAAGCTAGGAATTGTCTGCATAGCGCTAGCGACCATCGTTTCAGCATGGGCGGTGCGTTGGGTCACCATGATGGAAGTTCAAACCATTCCACGTTTTGATGTAGGCCCATTCCCTTATGAACTGCCTATGGGTAGCGCTGGGTTACTTGGCATTATTGGTATGTGTGGCCTTTGGTTAGCGCTTGCGCTGTTCGCTTCTGAAATCGTGTCTACTGGATCGACAAGAACAACTGGCTCTTCACAAAAGACAAAATCTAAGTCAAACCAAAACACACCGTCACCACTTAACCGCTCACATAGCTTGTAGTCTGAGGAATCATCATGGATAACAAACGTCGTCAATTTTTGAAAACAGGCCTTGCTGCCGGTGGTGTTGGAGCTTTTGCTGCAGGTTATGCGACAACCACAAAACACATGGTTCACGGTGCTATTGATGGCACCGCAGGTAAGAAAACCAATCACATCCATCACGGTAATTCGTTAGAGACAGAATACCGTGTCGATGAACAAGGTAAAATCACACCGAATCCAAACCAACGCGTTGCACCATCAATGTGTTTTGGCTGCTGGACATTGTGTGGCTTGCGTGTACGTATCGATAATCGCAATGACGAGATCTTGCGTATCTCAGGCAATCCGTACCATCCGCTATCAAGCGACCAACAGATCCCATTCAAAACACCGGTAAAAGACGCCTACATTGGCTTGTCTGGTGAGTCAGGCATCAATAACCGCTCGACAGCCTGCGCCCGTGGTAATGGCATGTTAGAGATTCAAAATAGCCCTTACCGAATCACTCAACCGCTCAAACGTGTCGGTAAACGTGGTGAAGGCAAGTGGGAACCGATCAGCTACGAACAACTCATCTCTGAGATCACCGAGGGTGGTGACTTATTCGGTGAAGGTGAAGTTGAGGGCTTGCAATCGATTCGCGACATCGAAACACCACTTGATCCGAACAACCCTGAATACGGTCCTAAAGCCAACCAGTTACTAGTGACTAATGCCGGTAATGAAGGTCGTGATGACATCTTGAAGCGCTTTGCGTTTAACAGCTACGGAACACGCAACTTTGGTCACCACGGCTCTTACTGTGGTTACGCATTCCGCGCAGGTTCTGGCGCGATCATGAATGATTTAGACAAGTTCTCGCACTTAAAACCCGACTTCAACAACGCAGAGTTCATTCTTTTCATCGGTATGTCTCCAGCTCAAGCGGGTAACCCGTTCAAGCGTCAAGCAAGACAACTGGCTGAAGCTCGTACTAATGGAAAACTGAGCTACACCATTGTGACTCCAAGCCTTCCAGCAGGATCATCAAGCCTTGCGGCGGGCGATCGTAACAACTGGCTACCGATCAAACCGGGCACTGATTCAGCATTAGTCCTGGGCATGATCCAATGGATCATCGAAAACCAGCGCTACAATCACGATTTCTTGTCTCGCCCAAGTGCACAAGCGATGCAAAAAGCAGGCACCACGCATTGGTGTAATGCTTCACACCTTGTGATCAGTGACGAAACACACCCACAAAATGGACGTATGCTCCGTGCATCGGATATTGGATTGCTAGAAACAGGCGAACCGATGTCTGACGATGACGTATTTATCACACTAGATGTGACAACGTCACTCATATCATCGCATGTTCAGGTGAATGAAGCGGCTCTGTTCGTTGATCAAGACGTAGAAATCGATGGTCAAACCGTTCGTGTTAAGTCTTCTCTACAAAGATTGAAGGAAGAAGCCTTCAAATATGACCTTGCTTACTACAGTGAGCAGTGTGAAATTCCACAAGATCAAATTATTGCGCTGGCGAAACGCTTTACCAGCTACGGAACAAAAGCAGTCGTCGATACCCACGGTGGCAACATGCACACCAATGGCTTCTACAACTCGTTCTCTATTCTGATGCTGAACGCGCTGATCGGTAACATCAATGCTAAAGGCGGGGCGATGGCGAAAGCGGGTGGCTACCCAACTTCTGTTGCAGGCCCACGTTACGATTTTACTAAGTTCAAAGGTAAGACTAAGCCTCAAGGTGTGTTCTTATCTCGCAGCAAATTCCCGTACCACAAGACCAGCGAATACAAACGTCGTGTTGCGGCCGGTGAATCACCTTACCCAACACGCGCTCCGTGGTACCCAATCTCTGCACCGCTTTTAACCGAGCATTTATCAGCTGCGATTGATGGCTACCCTTACCGCGCAAAAGCGTGGATCAACCACATGGCAAATCCACTTTATGGCGTTCCGGGTTTAGACAACCTATTAGGCGAGAAGCTTAAGGATCCAAAGCAACTGGGTTTGATCGTCTCTATTGATGCCTTCATCAATGAAACCACAGCATTATCGGATTACCTTGTGCCGGACACGGTTACCTACGAGAGTTGGGGCATGGCAACACCTTGGCATGGCGTTGCAACTAAAGCGATCACTGCTCGTTGGCCGATTGTTGAACCTAAAACTTCCCGCACTCAAGACGGACGCGCCATCAACCTAGAGAACTTCTTTATTGATGTGGCAAAAACACTGGGCTTAGGTGGCTTCGGCGACAACGTAATCAAAGACAATCAAGGTAACTGGCACGGTATTCATAGCGCTGAAGATTTCTATCTACGCTCTGCAGCTAACTTGGCATTCGTAAAAGGCGGCGTACCGAATGTAGACGCTGAAGATATCGTTTGGTCTGGTCTAGAGAGCCTAGTCCCTGTGATGAACAAAACGCTTAAACCTGAAGAGATGCTAAAAGTGGCGTATATTTTTGCGCGTGGCGGTCGTTTTGAAGACGCAACCAATGCGTATACCAATGAAACTATGAAGTACAAATGGACCAAGCCACTGGCTATTTGGAATGAAAAGCTTGGTACCTCTCGCAACACCATCAGTGGCGAGCAGTACATGGGTTGCCCGACATGGTATCCACAAAAGCTGGCAGATGGCACGCCATTAGCAGAGCAGTTCCCAGCAAAAGAGTGGCCATTTACTCTGACCAACTTTAAATCCAATATTCACAGTGCGGTATCTAACCTATCACCACGCTTAGAGTCGATCAAAGGCGTGAACCCGGTTTACATTCACCCACAAGACGCCTCTTCTGCAGGCATCAAAACCGGTGACGTATTTGCTATTGAAACACCGAGCTCAACCACACATGCGTTGGCGATGGTGATTGATGGCATCAAACCGGGCACATTAGGCTTTGAACATGGCTTTGGCCATAAAGAGCTCGGTGAACGTGCACACTGGATTGGAGACACACAACAACCAGTAAAAATGAAGTCAAACGATGGCGTTAACATCAATGATATTGGTTTAATTGATCCGACGAGAGAAGGCAAAGGTGTGATGCTGGATTGGGTGGTAGGCGCAGCAGCAAGACAAGCACTTCCGGCTAAGATCTACAAAGTCTAATCAGTGATCCAATACCTATCCCTATTCATTCCTGAATAGGAACGCAGCAGAGCAACTTCGTCATTTGAGGTTGCTCTTCTTTTCTAACCTATTCAACGCCAAACCATCAACCCTTCACATCACTTCCCTACATGTTTCTTACCTAGCCCCATCAAGCGTCTATGCTTATACAATCGGTGCCATAAAGAGCCTTAATAAGCAGTTACACCGAGGCGAACATGGCAGTTCCCTTGCACTTCGTTAACGGCAGTTGGATTCGCCTATCGAAATTCACACCAATACCATTATGGTGATTAAGGTTATTAATGTGAGACTTACCTCAAGTTCCAAGTGAATTAATGTGGAAATCCACAATAGCGCGAACATCCAATTATGTCGAAAATGCGTGCATTACAACCAATAGCGACGCCTCATGATTAAGCTGAACATAAAAACTCAAACTCTAACGCTTTGCATCGCTGCTCTGGGAAGCCTTTCTTTATCCGGTTTTGCACAAGCAGCGCCTAATCCAATGCCAGAAGCCGCAGAAACCTGTAGCGGTTGCCACCAAGCCGACGGGAAAGGCATGCCTAACATCGCCCCTATGCTTGCAGGGCTCAATGCCGACTACCTCGAACATCAACTGGTCTTATTCTCAAGTGGCGAGCGTCAAAGCGCGATCATGAAAGGGATGGCGGATGGTGTGTCTGATCCTGCGATTCGTCGTGAAGTTGCCGAGTACTTCGCTTCGCTTCCTTCTTATGAATTCAGCGATTTAGAACAGCGCGGCTCACAAGCTGATATTGATAACCCTTATCGTAAACTGGTATTCCAAGGCGATTGGGACCGCAACATTCCAGCTTGTGCAACCTGTCATGGGCCAAGTGGTATGGGCGTAGATAAGTTCCCACGCCTAGCGAGCCAGCACGCCGACTACATTCAAACTCAGCTCAACGCTTGGAAAAACGGCACTCGCAAGGGTGATGATTTGAACATGATGGGCAATATCGCGGACAAGTTGACCGACGATGAGATCAAAAACCTGTCTTACTACTTCGCATCTTTCCGATACTAAAGGGCTCGCATGAAAACATTACTCTTAATTACCGCAACCCTTGCTTCTGGAATCGCTTACGCCGAAGGTGAGTTACCCGATCGCCAAACCGAACTGCCAGCTGTTGAGAAACCACAAGATAACAAGTATCTGGTGCCACGAGACTTGGTCGATATTCCTGCAGGGGAGTTTGGCGACAAAGTTAAACTGGGTTATTCACTGTTTGTCGATTCACAACAGATGCGCGGTACGTTCGTCGGCAATGAACAAAACTGTGTCAACTGCCACATGCAAGCGGGCATGAAGGCGAATGCAGCACCTCTATGGGGAGCGTATATGGCCTACCCTGCTTACCGTAAGAAAAACGACAAGGTAAACAGCTACGCAGAACGTATCCAAGGCTGTTTCACTTATTCAATGAATGGCCTGCCACCAGCAGTAGGCTCAAAAGAGATGGTCGCGCTCACGGCTTATTCATACTGGCTAGCGATGGGCGGCATCTTAGACAAGAACGGCATGCAAGACACGCCGGTTCCTGAGATCAGCGATGCCGATTTACAAGTCGGAGGAAAAGCAGATAGCTTCCCTCTTCCTGAAGAACTGCTAAGCAAATACCCAATCGATGACCGCAGCAAGTTGGCAGGTCGTGGCTACCCTAAGATTGATAACCCTGAACAAGAACCGTCGATAGCGCGTGGTGAAAAGGTTTACCAAACCAGCTGCCAAACCTGTCATGGTCAAAATGGCGAAGGCATTAAAGGGGCGGATGGCCGATCATACCTACCACCTCTTTGGGGCGAGAATTCGTTCAACTGGGGCGCAGGTATGCACCGAGTGAACACCGCCGCGTACTTCATCTACGAAAACATGCCGCTTGGAAAAAGCCAACAGCTGTCAATTCAGGATGCGTGGGATGTGGCAGCGTTTGTAAACAGTCATGAACGCCCACAAGACCCTCGATACAAAGGCGATGTTGCCGGCAATGCTAAGCGTTACCACAGCCACCAAGGTTACTATGGCAAAGAAGTCGACGGTCATGTACTGGGTTCAAAAGCCTACCCAAGTGGTAAAGAAGTGATTAATGATCACTAATTCGTTTTAAAGAGCAGTAACCGGCTTTCGTGAGTAGTCATGCCTTTCAGTGAGACCGGATAGTTGCTTACACCAGCTATAGCTAAGCTTTACATTGTAAATTGGTTACAACTGGACGAATAAAAAGGAGCCAAATTGTTTAACGATCTGGCTCCTTTTTTGTGTTTGAACGATTAGAAAAATAACTAACCTTGCTGCATCTTCTCCCAAATCGTCGGAGAGCCAATATAGTCTTGAACCGTAGTGATGAATTCTTTAACCAGCTTGGTCTGCTTACGGTGCGGATAAACGGCATAAATAGCCGTATCAGCAGTAGAGATTGGATAGTCTGGAAGTAAAGTGACCAAGCCAAGTTCTTTCATTGAGGCATACAAGTTTGATTGGTCGAGGAAGCCGTACCCTAGGCCATCTCTTACACAAGAGACCATGGTGCGAACATCACTCACCTTATAGTTGCCACGAATCGTTAGGCTTTGGAAAGTGTTGCCATGCGGCTCTTCACTGATACGCAGATGATCGACCGTCATATCGCCATTGGTATAAATTACAGCAGGTAACGCGAGCAAATCTTGTGGCGTTTTAGGTTCGCCATGCTGCTTCACAAAGTCGTTCGAGGCAACCAACATAAAGTTACTGTCGGCAATCTTCTTCGCAATCAAATTCGATTCAACAAGCTTGCTGAAGCGAAATGCGATATCAAACTGCCCTGCGATAATGTTGGCGATCTTGTCGTCCAATGACAGCACGATCTGAACATCCGGGTACTTTCTCATGAACTGCGTGATGATAGGTTGCAGATATTGCTGACCAAAATAGATCGGTGAAGTAATTCGCAGCACACCTTTGGGTTCAGACTGATAGGAATCAGCAATACCTTGGATCTGATTGATGGTATCTTTCAGCACATAGGTTTGCGCGAGAATATCTTCCCCTGCTGACGTCAGCGAGAACGAGCGCGTGGAACGGTTGAGCAGCTGAACACCTAGGTCTTGCTCAAGCTTTTTTATTTGTTTTGAGAGTGATGAGTTGTCCATATCATGCAAGGTTGCCGCTTTGGTAAACGACCCTTGTTGAACCACATCTAAGAACAATAACAACTGATTAGTACTGGGCACTGCGCCTCTCCTGAAATAAAACTCGACTAGCGTTCATCTTTGGGGGTATCCATCACAACCATGGTCGTAATGGATTGAACCTGAGCGCATTCCCCAAGCACATCGGCATGAAACTTCTTATAGCCCGGCAGATCTTTGGTTTCTACCCTCAGCAAATATTCGTTAGCACCGGTAATGTTGTGGCACTCCACCACTTCTTTTTCCATGCTGACATGCTGTTCAAATTCTAGCTGAGCCGATTTGCTGTGGCTCGATAAACCAATCGAAACATAAGCAATAAAGCCGACACCCATCAGGCCATTATCCAGAACCGCGCGGTAACCTTGAATGATACCTTTACGTTCGAGATCTTGTACTCGCCTTAGGGTCGCTGAAGCTGACAGGCCAATTCGTTCTGAAAGCTCGATGTTGGAGATTCTGCCGTCCAATTTAAGCTCTTGCAATATCCTTTCGTCAAATCTATCCATAGGTACTTATTATTGTGCATTTAGTGATAATAGAGGAAATAAAAGCACATAATTGCCTCACTTTCCACCTACTATGTTTCTCAACACGTGAAAGTCATGACCGGTCAGTCACTTCGTTCATTTTATTGCTGGAGAACCATTATGCCTTTAGAACAACTTAGCGCACTTGCCTTGTTTGCGTTTGTCTCGACGTTCACGCCGGGTCCAAATAACATCATGCTCATGACATCAGGTGCCAATGTTGGCTTTGCCCGTACTATTCCGCACATGCTTGGGATAGCTCTGGGATTTGCAGCCATGTTGTTGTTGGTTGGCTTCGGCTTAATGGGCATTTTCAACGCTTACCCTGTCTCTCACCAGATATTGAAATACCTAAGCCTGACTTACCTTGTGTACCTAGCAATTAAGATTGCATTGAGCGGCAAAGCAAAAAGCACCGAGGCTTATAAGCCCATGACCTTCATTGGCGCGGCAAGTTTTCAGTGGGTAAACCCGAAAGGTTGGTCAATGGCACTGACTGCGATTTCAGTGTACAGCAGTGGCAGTTCATGGTGGGAGCTTGCGATCATCGCGGCGATCTTTACGCTAGCCAACTTACCATCGGTGACCTTCTGGACGGCAGCAGGCAAACAGCTACAGCACTGGCTAACAACGCCGGTACGCATCAAAAGCTTTAATTACGGCATGGCGGGCTTACTGTTAGCCTCGACGATTCCGATGCTCTAATCAAATAACGTCCTATATTGTGATGGTTAGTACACGAGTACTAGCCATCATTGCCGTTAAAGATACCCAATAATCTCACTTAACCAACGACCAAATAACGCCTGCCCGCTCGGTGTTAACGTCCACACAAACGCTGCTACATTCATTGACACAGTCAGCCAATAAATCGCTCTGAACGGTTGTTTTTGCGTTTTATGACGCAGCTTATCTTGAGCGATTAACGCCCCTAGCCAACCACCAGCAACAGACAAAATGTGCAGGGTTTTCTCAGGCACACGCCAATTACCATTGATCGCTGCTCTCTTGTCCTTTGCGTATACAAAAAACGTCACCACACCGATAACTAAATACCACGCCAACAGCGCTTTCGAACTTTCTACAAACAACACAGACACCACCACCAACACCATATAGGTGATAGCGATTTGAATAGATGAAGACAACATCAACTCCTTTTGGGTAACAGCTCATATACTGTAGCAATTACGCCCTATAGATTTTGATAAGGATGAGCCGTTATTTACCACGATTGGTATAAATAAAACAGCAATTAGGTCAGCCTCCCAATTAAGAGAAAAGCCCTTCCATCCCTACATAACATGATGGAAGTTAAAGGAATTTTAAATATGTACAACCAAAAGTACGCCATCTACCAAGTTTTTACGCGTTTATTCGGCAATAAAAACACCCAGCATGTTCCATGGGGCACAATCGAGCAAAATGGCGTCGGCAAGTTCAATGACTTTACCGACAAAGCGCTATCGGAAATCCGCAAACTCGGCATTACGCATATTTGGTATACCGGAGTGCCACATCACGCCGTCATCAATGATTACAAACACATCGGGATTTCAGACAATCACCCGAGCGTAGTAAAGGGACGCGCAGGCTCACCTTATGCAGTCAAAGACTATTACTCAGTGAACCCAGACCTCGCTGAGAACCCTGAACGCCGTGTAGAAGAATTTGAGTCACTAATCAAAAGGAGCCACAACAACGGTTTAAAAGTGATCCTCGATATCGTACCGAATCACGTTGCGCGTCATTATCAAGGCTTAAATAACCCAGAGGGAGTCAGTGACTTTGGCGCTCAAGATGACACAACACTCGAATATCACCGAAATAACAACTTTTATTACATTCCCAACAGCTCCTTTGAACTGCCAGATATAGCTCCTGCCTTTACCCCGCTTGGTGGTGAACAGCACCCTAACCTACGCTCTCCGTTTATCGAAACGCCCGCCAAATGGACAGGTAACGGCTCTCGCTTAGACAAGCCCAATTTCGATGATTGGTATGAAACGGTGAAAATCAATTACGGCGTGCGCCCTGACGGCTCAAAAGATTTCCCTGAACTGCCAAGTGACTATGCTCAGAGAAATTACATGGATCATTTCCGCTTCTGGGAATCTGTTGATGTACCTAGCTCTTGGGTTAAATTCCGAGACATCGCCTTGTTCTGGTTAGAAAAAGGCGTTGATGGGTTTCGCTACGATATGGCAGAGATGGTGCCCGTCGAGTTCTGGAGTTACCTCAACTCATCGATAAAGATGGAAAACCAAGATGCCTTTTTAATGGCAGAGGTTTATCAGCCGGACTTGTACCGCGACTATATTCACCTAGGAAAAATGGACTACCTGTACGATAAAGTTGACCTTTATGACGGTCTAAAAGACATCATGCAAGGCAAGGCTTCAACGGCAATCATCCCCGATATCCAACATCAGATGATGGATATTGAACATCACATGCTGCATTTCTTGGATAACCATGATGAGCAACGCATCGCTTCCCCAGAGTTTGTTGGCAATCCACATATCGCAAAGCCTGCAATGCTCGTCAGCGCATTATTAAGCAGTTCACCGACCATGATCTATTTTGGACAAGAAGTTGGCGAACCGGGAGCGGAAGATGCAGGCTTTGGACAACCCTCACGTACCTCTATATTCGATTACATCAGAGTCCCACAACATCAAAAATGGATGAATCACGGTGCATTCGATGGCGGATTATTAAACGACAACGAAAAGCAACTACGTCACTTCTATCAGAAGGTAATGAACTTTTCCCTTGAGCACTCTTCAATAACTGGTGATTATCAAGACTTACACCAGAGTAACAACTTGAATGATTCCGTTTACGCATTCCTGCGCTATGACAACCAAGAGCTCACCATTGTTGCCGCAAACTTCAGCCAGGACGCCACTGAGAGTATTCACTTGAAGATTCCAAACGATGTTGTCCTAAAGCTCAAAATAACTGATGGTAATTACTTGCTAGATGAACATATTGAAGGCGTTCAACGGCAAAAATTCACCATTGAAAAGGGCATTGGTACTTTTAATATCGAATTAAAGCCGCTCGCATCTTTGGTTTGGGTATTATCGTTAGATGAATAACCTATCTATCAATATTAGTTTCCAAGCAACTATTACCTTTCTCGTTGATAATTAACTTAATTTCCGAGTTAAATTAACAGACTCTCAATTCGATACCTTCCTCACATTAATAAGGATGAGCTCTCATCCTTATTATCTACTCCTAGCATCTACGCCTTAGGTTATTAATATCGAATATATGAGCTATTGATCCAATTAATTTTACTTAAACTAAATACAAAGCGTGATACTGACACTAGGTTTCGTATTTTTACATATTAAAAATAACTTTACATATAGCCATCACAAATAGTTGGCCATCATTCGGACTAGGATATTCATCTTCATAAAAAGTGAAATATGGATATTAAACGTGAACAATATAAATATTAATAAAAACGCGACTCTACAAAGTACCTTTAACATGACCAAAAAGAGGAGCTTCAAACGCTCTACTTTGGCTAAAGCGATTTTACCTCTCTTCACGGCAACTTTGATCGCAGGTTGTGGCAGTGATAATGATAGCGACAACGGTGCAGAGGCTGGCAACAGTGGCTTGTACAAAGCGGGCGAAAACGAGGTTGTTATTTATTACAAACGTGATGTTGCAGCCGCGAGTACTTCTGGCTCAACCTACGACGGCTGGGGCCTTCATCTGTGGAACGGCGAAGGCTGCACCAGCACTGACCTCGTTGCCATGGGTCTCAGTGAAACTGGAACCGATTGGAACAGCCCTTACGAATACGAGGGTATCAGCGATACCTATGGTGCTTACTACGTGTTGAGAGTGAATCCGGACGCATCTGACCCGCACAAGTGTATGAACTTCATCCTACATAATGGCGATGAGAAAGCATTTGGTAGCGCCAATTCTAAAGTCGAGCTAGATAAACTTGGTGAATCCCAAGGCGTATTCGGTTTCCATGGCAGCAGTGAATTGTATTATGACCCGATTTCAGATCGCCCCGTCAATATCGATGGCCAAAAAGCGCATTGGTTGGACGCAGAGACCATCGCCTGGGAAGCCGCTGGTAACGCCGATTCTGTGAAACTGTTCTACGCACTCGATAACAGCATCACGATGAACGACGACAAAGAGATCGTGGGCGGCACTGCAATTGAACTAAGCAAAGATGGGGAATTGTCTTCTGAATTGAAAGAGCGTTTCCGCCACCTTGCAAGCTTACCTGCCCTTGCTATCGACGTTGACGACAACACATTACGCACCATCTTAAAATCTCAGATAATTTTTGTTGCCTATAATGCCAATGGCGATGTTATCTCTTCAACTGAGGTTCAAAAGCCAGGTGTGCTTGATGCGGTATTTGCAAGTGAAGATGCTGGTAATGCGATGGCTGAAGAACTAGGCGCTATTGTTGAAGGCAGTGCAGCGACCTTCAAACTATGGGCTCCTACTGCACAAGATGTTGAACTTGTTCTGTACAGCGAGGATCTGCAAAGTTCACAAGTGTTCCCAATGACGGAAAGCACTGAAACCGGTATTTGGGCAACTGACGCTGTATCTAATGCAGTCAACAGTTACTATCGTTACCAAGTGAAGGTTTACCATCCAACCACAGGTAACATTGAAACTCGCCTAGTAACCGACCCATACTCTCTCAGTTTGTCAAAAAACTCAGCATACTCTCAAGTGATTGACCTGAATGATTCAACCTTGAAACCTGCGAACTGGGACGACTACGAACGACCAACCGTAGAGAAAGACGAAGATCATGTACTTTACGAATCTCACCTTCGTGACTTCAGCTTCAGCGATAAGTTAGGTACAACGAACCTAAATGGAAAATACCTCGCGCTCACAGAAGGAGAGCGTGAGTCAGTCAAACATCTACAAGAATTGAAAGATGCGGGCTTAACCACGCTTCATATCTTACCAGCATTTGATATCGCCACCGTTGATGAAGATGCCGCGAGCCGTGTCGATATTACGGATACGGTCGGTAAACTGTGTGATGTAAAACCTGCTGCCGCTTTGTGTGGTAACGAAGACGAAAACAAAACCATTGAAGATGTACTCGATGGCTATGACCCTTCAACGGGTGACGCACAAGCATTAATGAATGACCTTCGCATGCTTGATAGCTTCAACTGGGGCTACGACCCATTCCATTACACGGTCCCAGAGGGCAGCTACGCGACCGATCCTAATGGTTCACAGCGTATTCTCGAATTCCGTCAAATGGTAAAAGCCACGCACGACATGGATCTTAAGCTGATCATGGACGTGGTATACAACCATACTAATGCATCTGGCGTAAACGATAAGTCAGTGCTAGATAAGATTGTCCCTGGGTACTACCACCGTCTTAACGTGAACACAGGTGGCGTAGAAAACTCAACCTGTTGTGATAACACCGCGACCGAAAACCTGATGATGGGTAAATTGATGGTCGACTCACTTAAAGTATGGGCTGACGACTATAAAGTGGATGGTTTCCGTTTTGACTTAATGGGCCACCAGCCAAAAGACGTGATGGTCGAAGCATTGCAAGAAGTGCGTAAGATCGATCCGAATACCTTGTTCTATGGAGAAGGTTGGGACTTTGGCGAAGTAGCAAACAATGCACGCTTCGACCAAGCAAACCAAATCAACATGGCAGGCACAGAAATAGGTACCTTCTCGGATCGTTTACGTGATGCAGTACGAGGCGGCAGCCCATTTGATGGTGGCGTCGATTCAGAAGGCAACCACCCGCTTCGCTTTAACCAAGGCTTTGGTAACGCAGCGATTGCCAACGAAGAAACCAAAGTTGATCAAGATTCAATCAATGGTCGTTTGCATAACCAAGACCTTGTTCGCTTAGGTATGGCAGGTAACCTCGCAGAATACGTGTTGATTGATTACAAAGGCGATACTAAGCTCGGCAAAAACGTTGACTACAACGGCGCGCCTGCTGGTTACACCAAAATGCCTTCAGAAAACATTTCTTACGTTTCAAAACACGATAACCAAACGCTTTGGGATAACAACGCTTACAAGATCGCGGCAGGTACTAGCTCAGCAGAGCGTGCTCGAATGCAGTCTGTATCGCTTTCTACCGTGATGTTAGGCCAAGGCATACCATTCATCCATATGGGTTCTGAACTACTTCGCTCTAAGTCTATGCAGCGTGATTCTTACGATTCAGGTGACTGGTACAACCGCGTCATGTTTGATGGTACTGACAACAACTGGAATGTTGGCTTACCACGTGAAGATAAAGATGGTGCTAACTGGGATTTGATCAAAACCATCATTGCTGACAGTACAGCTAAACCAGAAGAAGAAGACATTGCGCTGACTAAACAGCAATTCCTAGAACTACTTAAAATCCGTAGCTCAAGTGAGCTGTTCCGCTTAGACACAGCAGACGAAGTTATGAAGCGAGTCGACTTCCGTAACGTTGGCGAAGATCAAGTCGAAGGCCTGATTGTAATGTCTATCGATGACGGCGTGTCTGCGGGCGAAGATCTTGACCCAGCCAATGATGCGATTGTGGCAGTTGTAAACTCAACCAATGAATCTCAATCGTTCAAAATCACAGGTGCGAAAGGCTTTACACTTCACGGCGTTCAACAAAACTCCGCTGATAACACAGTGAAAGGCGCAAGCTTTGCCGCTGAAACCTTCACGGTACCTGCATTAACCACCGCTGTATTTGTACAAGTACAAGGTGACGCACAAGGTGTCGGTCTGCCAGTTGATAACTCTGATAAAGATGTGTCTAGCATTCCTCCATACGGTCAAACAACGGTTTACGTTCGTGGTGACATGAATGGATGGGGTGCAGCTGATAATTGGGCGATGAGCTTTGTTGCTAATGGGATTTACTCTGTAACAGCTACTTTAGAAGCGGGGGACTATGGCTTCAAGTTTGCCGATGCTGACTGGAAAACACCTAACTTCGGTTGTGATTCAGTTGAACTTGCTGATGGTTCAATCGACCTTGGTACTGATGGTAACTGCCAATTAAGCGTAGCAGAAGCTGGCGACTACACATTCACTCTAAATGCGATTCATGAGTTGGATGACAGCGTTGAAAAAGCGGTCGTTTCAGTAACCAAGAACTAAGTCTTAAAGCATAGAATTCTAATAACAAATAATAAAACCAGCGAAAGCTAGCCTTTGGGAGACGTCAGTCTCCCTTTTTTTGTGCTAAATAAACTCCAATCCAAATGAACCACACGATTCTTACTATCCTTACATCGATCGATGCTCTTTGATGAAACGATGCACAAACTGTCTTGGGTCTTGGGTCTTGGGTCTTGGCAGGCCCAATAGCGACTATGCCTAAAACCACAAGCATGATTGGAGATCCTAATGACTTATCGGTACTAAGATAAGTAAAGACCTGGTTATTAACTTATGAGGTTCAAAAATAATATAACGAGAGTCAATAGATAGTGTTATTCGATAGAGCATCGATAATTTAGCGTAAATAGCTTTAGCGTAAATAATTATGGCTACTATTGCTTTCAGCTATTTGGCAATGGGTAACAATGGCTGTTTTAGCCACTCTATCTAGCTTGGTTATTTCGGTCACCTCTCTCACCAAATTTATTTTCCACTCAAATTATATTTATCTAAAGCAATAAAAAAGGACCCAAACGGGGTCCCTTATTCTCATGTCATTCAGTATTTACAAACTGTTGAATTACTTTTTATTGACAGCTTTTACAAATACTTCTTGCGCGCCTTCAATACCTAATGCTTTTGCTTCATCTAATAAGCTAAGAGCTTTAGGAATATTGTCTTCAGTTACAGCTGTTTGAATCGCATTGTGATAGTAGGTTTGCGTTTCAGGTTGAATAGTATCGATTTTAGCAACAGCAGGTTTAGCATTAGATTCACTGTTTGATGAACCAATTGAGAAGAAGCTCGCTTTATCGATTGTAACTTCTATCTTACCAACGTTAGCATTTGGAATCGGGATATCTTTCACTTCAGGTAAATAATTACCACGGCCTTCCGCGTCCAAACGAGCAGGGTGGATCACATCAGTAAAGCCACCAAGATCGTTTTGATCTGTGTAGATAACTAAATAAACTGATTTTGCTGTTGTCGGTGGGTAAAAATCGTTCTCAGTAACGAGACGGTTCCCCAAGTGCAATCTTGGTTTCGCGTATTCGAAGCTATCTTTACCATAACGCTCTAGCTCACGACCATTTTCGTCATAGATGACCGCATTTGGAACAAAGGCAGTATCACCGATAATGCTCGTGATATTAATTGAATACTCACCGCGGTCTGCAGGCAATTCAATCGCTACTACAGGGCTGTTTATGCCTTGATAGTTTAATACTTGGCTATTTGGTGTCACGTCAAAAATTGCCGAGCTTGGTAGCTTCATAGGAGCAAATTGAAGACCAGTAATCGAGTTAACTTGTTCAGCTTGTGCAACTTGCACTTGTTCGACTACTTGTGCTGATTGGCAACCGGCCAATGCTACACAGCCACTCAACATCAGAGCTTTGAAATACATAACCCTTCCTTTTTTATTTTTTTAAGAAATTTACTAACTTTAATTACCACAAAGAGAACTATTCACCTAGGGAACGATCAACTTAATCGTACATTCCTTAAAAAAATAGCCGACGCAAGCCGGCTATGAATTAGGACAGTTTAGGATTTTAAGCTAAGTGGCTTACCACCAAGCTTCAACTTGGATACCAACAACGAAATCGTTGTCTGCGCCTTGGCCGGTAACAACACCGTTTTCATCTTTAACTTCACCGAATGAATCGTTTTCTAGATCCATCAGGTAGCTACCGTATACGCGAATTTCAGGACGAGCCCAGAAGCTGTCGCCCATTGCCCATGCTTGAGCAACAGTAAATTTAGCGCCGCCAAAGTCAACGTTGTCTACTTCACCAGCGTTATAGCCAGCTTCGAAGATAGTGCGCATTGTGTCGTTCCACTTATACATTGGACGAGCCACGATAGAGTATTGGCTTGAATCATGCTTATCAGTACCTAGGTCTGAACCTGCTAGGTATGCAAGTTGGTGACCCATTTCCCAAGATTCGCCTAGGTTCATTACACCCCAGTTAAGAATACGGTAACCAAAACCATCGTCTTGAGCACCAGAGCGATCATAGTACGCACCTGAACCCCAGAAATTAGCCATTTGAACGCCGTAACCAGCAGTACCTAGCTGAACAACTGTTTGGTTGAAACCATTGCTCATGTTTTGGTGGATAATACCTGTAGCAAGTAGACCATCATCACCATCGTATTTGCCATTCTTGTTTTCAGTACCGAAGTTGTAAACAACTCCAAGCTCTAAACTAGCATCTTCCCATAGCCCGATATTTGCTAGGCGAGCATCAGCCATGTAACCAGCACCATTATCATCTTCGCCATCTTGAATAATCGCTAAAGAAAGTTTTTGGTTACCAACTGAAATATTTTCAATACCGCCACCAGTACCTGATGTATTTAGGAAGTAGAAGTCAGTAATATGAATATCTTTACGTTGGTAGTATGTTTTACCAGCCCAAAGAGTCGCTTCTTCATCGAAAGATAGAACGCCTTTTGCTTTAACAGCGAACTGAGCGACGTTAAAGTCACCGTCTTCCCAGCCATTTGCGCCATCAGCACCAGAAGCGATCATTGATTCTAAACGCCAGGTTTGCTCACCAGTTTTTAGTTCTTCAGCTAAGCCAAACTCAGAATAGTTGTCGTTTTCATTACCTAGACGGCCAATACCATTCTTCATGAATGAAACGTCACCACCATCATTTCCGCTAATACCAGTACCAGCACGCATGTAGCCATTAAAATCTACAGCGAACGCAGAGCCAGCAGCTAACGTAGTTGCCACTGCAGCAGCAATCAAACTTACTTTTTTCATTCTTAACTCCATTAAGGACGATTTATTTTAGGTTTTTATATTTTTGCTCTCTTGCGGCAACCAAAGGCAGTAATGGTAGTCGTAAGATAGAGAGGTTTAGGGTTTCCCCTGATTCGTTTCAACGGGGTCAATATTAAGAGGGGATGACAAGTTTGACTTCCTCCGCCCCTAAGTTAATTAAGGGGGACTAGAGGGGAGTAGAAAATATACAGAATGGTGTTTTAAAGAGGTAGATCACTTAATATAGGAGGAGTAGACAGCACACAGATCTAATTATTCAACATAAGTGAGATCTAGCTCAAATATATAATTTGAACTTCATCGATGAATTATTTTTTTTACCGTAATTAATCTGTGAAGTTGCTTGACCTTATTGTGACAAAGCTTTTTACTTATAGTTCACTGATGTCGATAAACGAACAAGAAATCAAGCAATGACTAGAACGCTCGCTCGCCCTTATCCGCTAGGCGCAACGCTAGGTAACACTGGCTGTAACTTTTCTATTTTTTCTCCTGACTGTAAATCTCTATCTCTCGCGCTCTTTGATGAGAACGATGAATTCACCACTTACACGTTGGAAGATGAATACGCCGATATCAGATATGTGTTTATCGAAGGCATTAAAGCTGGACAAAAATACGGCTTCATTGCTGAAACTGACGATGGCCCAATCTTACTTTCAGACCCATACGCCAAATCAATCAGCGAACCGCTCGATTACGTCACTCCATATACCAATGAAAAAAGCTTTTCGATGGCGAAATGTGTTGTTGTCGATGATACCTTTGATTGGCAAGACGTCGAAAAGCCACGTATTAGCCGCGAAGAAACTGTTCTTTTTGAAACTCATGTAAAAGGCCTATCTAAACTTCATCCAGCGGTGGAGACTAACGCGAAAGGTCGTTATTTAGGGTTGATTAGCCCTGAAATGCTTGCGTTCTACAAACAGCAAAATATCAACTCTCTACAGCTTTTGCCCATTGCCGCATGCATGCATGAACCACACCTATTAGACATGGGTAAAGTGAACTATTGGGGTTACAACCCATACTTGTTTATGGTGCCTGACCCTCGCTACGCAGAGAAAGATGCCGTAAACGAGTTAAAGACTGCGATTCGCGAACTGCACCGCAATGGCATCGAAGTCATTCTAGACGTGGTGTACAACCACACAGCAGAGGGTGGGGAAGGCGGAACCACCTTCAACCTAAAAGCACTCGATAGCCGCTACTACATTAAACATGGCTGCCATTATGCGAATTTCACGGGTTGTGGAAACACAGTAGATCTCACCCACCAGCCCGCACTCAACTTAGTGATGGATACGCTTCGTTACTGGGTGAGTGAATTCAAAGTCGACGGCTTCCGTTTTGATTTGGCCGCGACGCTGGGACGTGAAGGCGATAATTACAACCCTGAAGCTGCTTTTTTCAAAGCCGTTGCTCAAGATCCTGTGCTCAAAGAGACCAAGTTGATTGCAGAACCGTGGGATATTGGCCCTAACGGTTATCAAGTAGGTAACTTTCCACTAGGCTGGAATGAATGTAACGACAAACTGCGTGATATCACACGTAGCTTCTGGCGCGGTGATCAAGGCTATCTAAAAGAGTTTGCGACGCGCTTAATGGGATCTCGCGATATCTACAGCGCAGCACACTGGCCATATAGACTAACCGTAAACTACATCACGTATCACGACGGCTTCACAATGCAAGATCTTGTCTCTTACAAACACAAGCACAATGAAGATAACGGCGAGAACAACCGAGATGGACACGGTGATAACCGCTCTGATAACTACGGTGTTGAAGGGGAAACCGAAAACCTATTGGTTGTTGCCACACGCGAAAAACAGAAACGTAACTTCATGGCGAGTCTGTTGTTTGCCTTTGGCATTCCACATATTCTGACAGCTGATGTGTTATCTCACACTCAAAAAGGCAACAACAACGCTTACTGTCAAGATAGTGTAACTAGCTGGATTAACTGGGAAGATTCTGAGCGAAAAACTTATTTCAAGACTTGGTTAGCTGAAATGATCTCTGCACGTCAACAATATATGGTGCCTTTTATTAAGGCGTTCAGTGGAGAAAAACGCAACTCGAACCGCATCTTCTGGAGCCGTGTCGATGGCACACTCATGGAGCATGATGATTGGAACCGTTTAAGCTCTGTTGCGCTGCACTTAGGTATTGGCAAAGACGGTGACGAATTGATTTATTTGATAAACCAAACCAACGCACCCGCTCGATTCTCGTTACCGACTGATCGCGACCAAAACTGGGTCACCATTTGTGATACCAACTTACGGAATGTAAAACCAGGTCATGCAGAAGGTGAAATGCTGCTATCGCCGACTTCGATGGCAATTTTGCACTACTCGCCAGATAACACTGATTTGATTGAAGTAAACGCTAAGCTAGCTTAATAAAACGCCAAAAACCATAAAAGCCAGTTATATTTATAGCTGGTTTTTTTATTAGCTGAATATCACATAAATCATTCTTTTATATGGAATCATTTGCATTGATGTGATGGATGAAACTGTTTAGTATTGCCATACTATAAAAATGAATCTATAACGTCTTGGATATCATGGCTTTACCTAAAACACTTATTCGGCTTTTCAAACCATACATACTCTTACTAACCGGAGGAATGCTTTATTTAGCTATCGCTCAACTAGAGAAAGTAGAAACTACAGCAACTAACCAATCATCATCAAATATTCGTATCGCTAGTTCCACTATTCGCTCAAATATCGAAGCCGTTTTCGGCAAGCTTTACTTTCTTGAGACCAGTTTAGGCTTACCTAAGGCATCCAGCTTTGATGACAAAAAATTTCGCGAAATCAGTGATAATATCCTAAAAAGAACACCCAATTTCTCAGATATCGTTCGATACAAACCGCAATCTCAAAATTATATTTCCACTCGAGGTCTTCCACTTTCGAGCGAACAAATCGCCGTAATACAATGGCATTCAATAGACAACGTCGTTGAGGATTTCTACATTTCTTCCGTTTATCAAAAGCCTGATGGGCGTTGGGTATTTGCGGTAAAACACACGGTAGAAAGATTGAACGAGGAAATATGGATTGAATTTGACTTGTTGCACACCACGCAGGGTTTAAGAAGCCTTAAAACACTCAGCAATGGCTATGTTTTCGTTGTCGATCGAACAACTGAAAGACTGGTATTCCACCCAGATCCGAAACGTATTGGTTCTAAATCAATCAGCTATCATGCCGGTATCAGCAAGCAACTCTCACAAGGTGAAACTGGCGGGTTACACGAATACTACTACCAAGATAATTTTAAGATATCGGTTTTCGACGCTGACAACAGCTTAAATTGGGTTTTCATCGCGGGTACTGATCGCCACGACATATTAACCAGTTCACACCAATTTACGTTAACGGGCGTGGTGCTAGGCTCACTGCTTCTACTGTGGATTGGGGCAAACTATCTGGCTTACCGCTTAAATGTGTTGTTATCACGACTTAATAAAGTCGATGACCTCGCCAGCTTTAAGCGAGAGTTAAAATCGATACTGGATAGCTTTACGTACCATAAAGGCGTTCAGTTTTGCCTTTATCAGCCGGAAAATCATTCGTTTAGTACCATTGATTATCATGGGAACAAATCAACAGTACACTATGGTCAATCCCTTGCAGAGCGCTTTCCAGAAGACACCATGGTTTACCGAAACGGAAAGTACGCAGATCCATTGGCATGTAAACTCAAGATCCATCAACGTCATTACTGTATTCCTTTACACTCTCGCAAACAGTTGATTGCGATTCTCTATGTGAATGCGAGTTTGCCGATCAGCCAAAGTATTCTGCGTATGATCAGAGATTACACTGAAGTCTCTTTATCTAACTTGTTACTCAACCACCAATTGAGCCGCAAGGATCTGATGACGCAGCTAGATAACAAAAGTAGTTTCAATGTCGCATTAAAAAACTACGCAAGTGAGCCAGAGACCTATGTTGCTTTACTTGATATCGATAATTTTGACCACGTAAACCGCGCCTACGGTGAAGCGATTGGCGACAATATGATAAAGCTCACTGCAGAAACTCTACGTTCCTACTTCCCTAAACCAAGGAGCTTGTGCCTTGCTCGAGTTGGTGGGAAAGAGTTCGCCATCTTATTCAAAGCAAATGATGCTAAAGATGCCAAATTCCAATTGGATCAATGTCGAATTAGGATCTCAGAGAAAACTATCGCTACACCAGACATCACGCTTTCGTTAGGTGTTAGTGTAGGGTTTTCACGAATAGAAGGCGAAAGAGATTCAGCGTTAGCTTTAGCGGAACAGGCGAAACTTATCGCCCAACAACTCGGAAAGAACAGAGTAGAAGGCCATATAAGAGCAGTCGCAAAAGAATCTTAAAGAGCCTTGAAGTCACTCATTGTTTCAAGCATCGACTTCTTAAGCACCTAGGATTTATTTTCTAGGTGCTTTTGTTTTTATAGAAAGTCATTACAATGCGCCTTCGCCACGACAATACCCTATTCCTAACGACACGAACCTTATGAAGCTAAGTAACCGACTGCAAACACTCCATTCTCTTGTCAGCGATGATTACCAACACATTTGGGATTGTTGCTGTGATCATGGATTCTTGGGTGTTCAATTGTTGTCAGACAACAAAGCGCCTCTGATTCACTTTGTCGATATTGTTCCCTCTCTTATGCACGATCTTGAAGGCAAATTAACGCGTTACTTTCCTCAAGATAACAACGTTGAACAACACAAGCGGAGTCAGTGGAAAGTCTATTGTTTAGATGTCGCAGCCATTCCTCTGAATAAGCACACTGGCAAACACCTCGTTATTATTGCTGGTGTGGGTGGCGATCTGACTCAGAAGCTCGTCGACGACATTCATCACCAGCATCCAGACAAAGATATCGATTTTTTGCTTTGCCCAGTGCATCAGCAATTCGAACTAAGAAGCCATTTAAAAGCGCTCAAGTTCGGCCTTGTTGACGAAGTGTTGATTGAAGAGAACCGCCGTTACTACGAGATTTTATTGGTCAGTAACAACCAAGGCGAAAGCGAAAACATTCGACCACTTAGTGAGATATCAAACGTTGGTGACAAGATCTGGGCGCCAAGTTGTGAGCATCAGTTACAGATATCTCAGCAATACAAAGCCAAAACATTACAGCATTATTTACGCATTCATCAAGGCCAAGATCAGCAAGGTAAGCCTAGCGAAGTGAAGCACATCATTGATGCTTACCAAGCGATTTGACTGTAGTAAGTACTAACTCTATCGCTTACCTCTGATACAACCAATTCAATAAAAAAGCCGATAGTTCAATGAACTATCGGCTTTTTTGATGCTATTGGTTTAGTTTAAGCTTACTGCTCTTGTTTCTTATGAACCGCATCGGGCTCATCAAACGTTTCAACCTCACAGGGCGTATCAACCCCATAAACCGTATCAAGATAGTCGTCCTTCTCTTTCCACGTGTTATTCAACCAACTGTGGAAACGGCGTTTAAAGGCTTTATCTTCAAAGTAGTTACCGTTTACGTTCTCATCCATTGGGTGTAATTTAATACGCACGACCACCTTTTTCATCTTACCTTTCAGCATGTCTTCAAATGGAGAAGTCTGATTCTCTGGATAAGCCAAAGTAACATCGACAATACCATCTAAGATCGGACCCATTGCAGACAAAGCAAACGCCACACCACCAGTTTTCGGCTTTAGTAGGTGTCGATAAGGTGTCTTCACTGTCGATAATTTCTCATGGTTGGCACGGGTTCCTTCAACAAAATTCACCAATGTCGTCGGCGCCAACTTGAACTTAGTACACGCCTTGTTAATTGCGTCAAAATCATCATTGCGACGTTCAGGGTTACGAATCAGAAACTCACGTGAATGGCGTCTCATAAAAGGCATATCTAGACCCCAACATGCCAGTCCGACAAAAGGAACGTATAACAATTCATGCTTGAGGAAGAACTTAGTCATCGGCATCTTATCTTTCAAGATAGAAGACAAAATCACAATATCCGCCCAGCTCAGGTGATTAGACATCATCAAGTACCACTGCTTGGTTGAAATGTCCTCCCCCCTTCGACTTGCCATTCGATATCATTATTAACATTCAACATCCAAAGATTGAGCGAAGCCCAACACCAAAATGTGAAGTTAGCGAGACGAGTACATGACTTCTGCACAACAGGGATTGGAAGAATTAGTTTAATGAGGCCAAAGAAGCTTACGGTAAACGCAGTCATTGCAGTATTGATGGTCACGAACAACACGTTCAAGGCCATACGAAGATTATCAAGCATAAAACACGGCTATATTGAGATCGAAAGCCGCCATTATACGCATCTACAAATTATTCTCTTTAGTTATTGGTGGAATATCCTAAGGGTCGAACCACTCAACAGATCTCGGACATGGCTCACTTAACTCTCAGAACGCTAATAGAAACAAAAAAACACAATAGAGTCTTTTGGACACCAAAATAATCTAGTCTTTCTGACTCAATCAAACCTATATCCCACTAAAGAATTAGTACTGATAAGCATTCTCATTATTGGCATGGTACATGCAACTCCAAAAAGTAAGATAGTTGAGTATCCTTAATGAGATAGCTTCTCTACGTAAAGGTGATGATATGACAGATATTCCTCATGGTTTGGTAACCGGAAAAGTCCTACACAAGATAGAGTGGACCGATCAATTGTTCTCACTCCAAGTCAGTGCACCAGTTTCATCCTACCAAGCTGGTCAATTCACAAAGTTGGGGTTACGCAACAGTGAAGGTGAATTTGTTCGACGCGCTTATTCAATGGTGAATGCGCCAGAACATGCAAAAGGTCATCAACATCTGGAGTTTTTGATTGTTAAGGATCAAAACGGCCAGCTCTCTCCTCAACTCCATCAACTGAAGGTGGGTGATGATGTCTTTGTCGGCAAAGACCCTAGTGGATTTATGACATTGGATGAGATCCCAGAGATCGCAGACGATCTATGGATGCTATCGACAGGAACCGCGGTTGGTCCGTTTATCTCGATGCTCGAAAGCATGCAGATACAACAGCAGAAAGACGCAGGGTTAGGGCCAGAAAAGGGTAAATCGTTCAAAAACCTTGTGCTGATTCACGCAGTACGAACAGAGCAAGACCTGACTTATCGAGATCGTATCACTCAGCTTGTTCAACATTTTCAGGGGAAACTACAGTATGTGCCAATTATTTCTAGAGAATCAGTCACCGGAACATTGCGCGGACGAATCCCAAGCTTGTTACGTGGAGGCGACCTTGAGCGAGCCTCGTCTATCACTATCAACCAAAGACATAGTTTCTTCTATCTTTGCGGTAATCCCCAAATGGTTCGAGACACGAGCGAAGCACTGATCTCATTGGGATTACAAAAACACTTACGTAAAAAACCAGGTCAATTTAGTAGCGAAAACTACTGGTAATAAAGTTAACAAATATTGAGGGGCGATCGTGCACTTGATACGTCCATTACATAAAGTATGAAAGTCTGAGAGGTTTTATATGAGTCATTTACGCATTCCTTCACATTGGAAGATTCAACGTTCAACACCATTCTTCACTAAAGACAACGTGCCTGCCGCGTTAATCAGCCACCACAACACCGCAGAGGGTGTATTCGGTCAATTATGTGTTATGGAAGGTACGGTTACCTACCACGGTTTTGCAAACGCAGATGCGACAGAACCAGAAGTCACCGTGATCATCAATGCCGGACAATTTGCGACAAGCCCTCCGCAATATTGGCACCGTATTGAACTTAGTGACGATGCTCAGTTTAATATCAACTTCTGGTCAGAAAAAGAGACCAAGAAAATGTTTAATACCCGAAAATAAGATCAATTCAATCTGAATGAACTTATGAGCTAGCTACTTCGTAATATGGTTTTCAATGTTAAAAAAGCGAAGGTGAAATCTAATTAACCATAATAATTACAATGGCTAATGGTGATAGACAAGACAAAAAAACTCTAGCACACTGAATAAAGTTATTAATTTGAACCCGGTTTTAGATAATAAAATTTTGGGTCTTCACATTTTAGGTAAGAGAGGAAGCTATGCTCAACATTGCTTTTTTTAGCTCAAAGTCATACGACGAAAAATCATTCGAACTTGCGAAAGGTAAACTCGATGCTGAGTTTCATTTTCACGATTTTCGACTCACTACAACAACCGCAAAAATGGCGCACGACAACGAAGTTGTTTGTGCTTTTGTAAACGATGACCTGTCACGAGACGTGCTTAAAATTCTAGCGCAAGGTGGCACCAAACTGATTGCGATGCGTTGTGCAGGTTTTGATAAAGTCGATCTAGACGCAGCCAAAGAATTTGGTCTACAAGTGGTTCGCGTTCCTGCTTATTCACCAGAATCAGTAGCAGAACATACGGTCGGCATGATGATGTGTTTAAACCGCAAGCTGCACAAAGCGTATCAGCGTACTCGTGATGCAAACTTCTCTCTTGAGGGCTTGGTAGGCTTCAACTTCCACGGTAAAACTGTAGGTGTGATAGGCTCTGGAAAAATTGGCCTAGCGACCATGCGTATTCTGAAAGGTTTAGGCATGAACATCCTATGCTACGACCCATATCCGAATCCGTTGGCTGTCGAACTTGGGGCTAAATATGTTGAACTAGACGAGCTTTACCAAGAGTCTGATGTTATTTCTCTGCACTGCCCAATGAGCAAAGAAAACTACCATTTATTGGATGCGACTGCATTTGATAAAATGAAAGATGGCGTGATGATAGTCAACACAAGTCGTGGTGAATTGTTAGATTCAACAGCTGCAATCGAAGCGCTTAAACAGAGCAAGATTGGCGCGCTTGGCCTCGATGTTTACGACAACGAAAAAGAGTTGTTCTTCCAAGACAAATCGAACGATGTCATTGTGGATGATGTATTCCGCCGCCTGTCCGCTTGCCACAACGTACTGTTCACAGGTCACCAAGCTTTCTTGACTAAAGATGCGTTGTTCAACATTGCCAACACAACGCTCACCAGTGTTGATGCCTTCTTTACTGGTAACACCAGCGGTAATGAATTGGTCGAGTAATAGACTGGTTTAGTAACAGGCTGCTTTAATAAAATATTGTTTTAAAAATAGATTGTTTTCTAAAATATAAAGCCACGCTAGGTCTTAATGAATAGCGTGGCTTTTTAGCTTAGTCCATTATCGAAAACAGAACTAGACACAAAAGTGACAATCTTCAATATCCAAACCATACACGCCTTTTCGGATCGCGATATGCTCTTCCCCAGCTTGGATGCCCATCTCGTAACCTGCATCAAGTGTCACTTGATCCATGGTCAAACGCTTCACCGCGAAGGCTTCTGGCGGCGCAATCACTTTAATGGTCGCATCTTTGGGAGGGTTACG
Organism: Vibrio sp. R78045; assembly: GCF_042466085.1. Taxonomy (NCBI): domain Bacteria; kingdom Pseudomonadati; phylum Pseudomonadota; class Gammaproteobacteria; order Vibrionales; family Vibrionaceae; genus Vibrio; species Vibrio sp. R78045. The sequence continues at coordinate 1,230,039 of NZ_JAXHBS010000013.1, read as the reverse complement.
AATGAACTCCAAAGACTGGTTGTAGTTTTCGGCGCGCACAGCCATCGACTCAGCAATATTTGGGAATTTCTTTAACAGCTTTTTCAGCATCCACTGATACCTCTGCGGTTTCATTCGGTAGCTAAGAGGATGAGAAAGAATCACCGTAATGTCTCGTGCGCCGCGACGGTATGCTTCGCGAACCGGAATCGAATCCGCTACACCACCATCGGTATAACAACCACCCGAGAAACACGGTGTTTCGCGGTAAGCTATAGGTAAAGCTGTTGTTGCTTCAACCACATTAGAAAGGTTTTCTGGCTTGATATGATAGTAGTCTGCACTACCCGTATCGACATTTGTGACAGCTGCTATGAGTGGGAGGCTTGAAAACAGCTCACCACAATCGAGTGGATAACGTTGATTGGATTCGTTCCATAACCACTTCACGTCTACTAAGTTGCCACCTTTGGCAAAGCGCGCGGGGTTAAAAAACGTCTTATCGGTTGCCATCGTTGTAATAACATCATAACTACGCTTCGGTGCTTGAGATAAGTAACCCACCAAATTAGACACACCCGCAGATACGCCAATGGCAAAATCATAAGGACGGAAGTCGTCTTGCATAAAAGCATCCAACACTCCGGCAGCGAAAATACCTCTCATTGCTCCACCTTCAACGATTAATGCGCTTTTACTCATCTCAAACCCAACTACTTTATAAATTGATAGGGACAGAATAATCCGCTCAGGCTTAGAAATATAATGGGATAAATTGATAACTTCGATAGGCAAAAGCTATCAATTAAAATAGAAAAAAGCTGCTAGGTGTTCACCCAACAGCTTTTAAAGTTTAAGCATCTAAATCGAATTAGATTAAACCGTTACGAATTAAACTCGCTTACGTCGATTTCAAGCAGTTTACCAATACCTTCACCATATGCAGGGTCAGCTTTGTAACAGTGTCTTAAGTGACGTAGTTGAATCTCTTTTGGTACACCGCCTAAGTTACGAGCGGTATTATCAAACAGTATCGCTTGCTTCTCTGGTGTCATCAGACGGAATAGGTCACCGGGTTGCGAGAAGTAATCTTCATCTTCACGGTGATCCCAATGCGCTGCTGCGCCATCAAGATTCAATGCTGGTTCTGCAAAATCGGGTTGCTCTGCCCATTGGCCTTCATTGTTTGGTTCATAACCTAATGTGCTACCAAAGTTACCATCAACACGCATCGCACCATCACGGTGATAACTGTGTACAGGACAGCGAGGTGCGTTTACTGGGATATGCTGATGATTAACACCTAGACGGTACCGCTGTGCATCACCGTAAGCAAATAGGCGACCTTGAAGCATCTTATCTGGTGAGAAACTGATACCCGGAACTACGTTTGCTGGGTTGAACGCCGACTGCTCAACTTCTGCGAAGAAGTTTTGTGGATTACGGTTTAGCTCAAATTCGCCCACTTCAATTAATGGGTAATCAGCGTGAGGCCAAATCTTAGTTAAGTCGAATGGGTTGTAAGGAACCGTTGCCGCATCAGCTTCTGGCATAATTTGAACTTTCAACGTCCATTTCGGGAAATCTTGATTATCGATGCTGTCTAGCAAATCGCGTTGGTGGCTTTCACGATCATCACCGATCACTTGTGCCGCTTCTGCGTCAGACAAGTTCTTAATACCTTGCTGAGATTTGAAGTGGAATTTAACCCAGAAACGTTCGTTGTCAGCATTGATGAAGCTGAACGTGTGACTGCCGAAACCATGCATGTGGCGGTAAGTCGCAGGGATACCGCGATCACTCATCACGATAGTAATTTGGTGAAGTGCTTCAGGTAAAGAAGTCCAGAAATCCCAGTTGTTCTTCGCGCTGCGCATGTTAGTGCGAGGGTCACGTTTAACGGCGTGGTTTAAGTCTGGGAACTTAAGAGGATCACGAAGGAAGAATACTGGCGTGTTGTTACCCACCATATCCCAGTTACCTTCTTCAGTATAAAACTTCAACGCGAAACCGCGAATATCACGCTCCGCGTCCGCTGCGCCACGTTCGCCCGCTACCGTTGTAAATCGTGCAAACAGATCCGTCTTTTTACCAATTTCAGAGAATAGTTTAGCTTTGGTGTATTGAGTAATATCGTGAGTCACAGTGAAAGTGCCGTAAGCCCCTGAACCTTTCGCGTGCATACGACGCTCTGGAATCACCTCACGATCAAAATGCGCCATTTTTTCTAAAAACCAAACATCTTGAAGAAGTTGAGGACCGCGTTTACCCGCAGTTTGAACATTCTGGTTATGAGCAACAGGGCAACCCGCAGCTGTAGTTAATTTTTTACTCATCATCTATTCCTTATTACCTTTTAGATGCACCATCTTTGTTGCATCTTTACTTCTGAATGGTGGCTATTCATCACACAAAACCACGCAGTAATTAAGGATATAGAATACGCCTGGGCTAAAGTAAAATATAATCGTTTGTATTTATCGTTATCATGGATAAAACCTATCAAATTAATGATCTAAATCATAATCATTCAATATTGACAATAATATTTACAATATAATAATCATGAACTTACAAAACACAGCAAACCAAAGCTAGGCGCAGCCTACCTCGTAGAAGCCCACTATTTTTGAGATATTTTGTGACCTAACCGTAAAGTCGCTGCGATATTTCTTGCCGTTCTTGTTAAGTTAAGCTCCGCCTCTTGTAATACTTTTTCTAAAGTTTGTGGCGATCTTACAGTTCCAAACAAGCTGCTCATTTCGCCGTAAAGCGCTTCTACTTCGGTGCCTAAAGATCCGGCAATTCCTATGGTTGGAATGCCCTGTAAGCTCGCACGTTTGGCAATGCCATAAGGTGTTTTTCCTTGCAGAGTTTGATTGTCCATCTGCCCTTCACCGGTAATCACAAGGTCGGCACCTTTCAACACATCATCGGCTTGCAAAACGTCCAGTACCATCTCGATACCGGGTTTAATTTGCATGTTGAATAGCAAACCAAGTCCCATCGGCGAGCCACCAGCCGCACCATAACCCATACGCTTTTGAACGGATTCACCGCCGTCTACACAACCTTGCGTTTCTGCGACTTGAGCAAAATTCGCAAGCGCCTTATCAAGCATTAAGACTTGTTCAGGTGTCGCTCCTTTTTGCGGACCAAATACATGGCTGGCACCTTTATCGCCACACAATGGATTATCAACATCGCATGCCACAATCAACTCGACATCTGCATAGCGCGAATCCAAACCTGTAAGATCTATTGATGCTAATTCTGCAAGTGCAGCACCACCTCGGCCAAGCTCTTGTCCAGTACTATCTTGCCCTTTGCCATCTTGCCCTTTACTAACTAACAAGCGTCCACCTAACGCTTGAACAATACCTGCACCACCATCGTTGGTCGCACTGCCACCCAATCCTAAAATAATGCTCTCAGCACCTTGTTCAATGGCTTCTAAGATCAATTGCCCTGTACCAAAAGACGAAGCAATCAACGGATCACGTTGCTCTGGTGTCAATAAATCCAAACCAGATGCGGCAGCAATTTCAATCAATGCCGTTTTGTTGGGGTTGCGATCGGATGGTTCAAGCATCGCCCATTCAGCATTAACCAATGCGCCCAATGGCCCTTCCACTTGATGTGTTCGCTTTTGCCCTGCTAAACCTTGTAGCAATACATCTACTGTACCTTCACCACCATCAGCCAAAGGCAAGGTCACGTAGTCAGCGTCAGGGAAGATTTCACGAAAACCCTTTTCAATACACGCCGCCACCGATACCGCAGATAGAGATTCTTTAAACGAGTCTGGTGCAATAACAATTTTCATACTGAGAGATCCAAAAGATTAGTAATTTTGATGAGTGCCCGATCCAAAAATGCCCCTATTGAAGATCAGCAAGCTAATCACTTAATAGGGGCAGTATATAAAGCTATGCAATATTAGTTAGTAACGGCTGTCTTTACTTGTGATTTCTCTTTACTTTTTAGCCACACAAACAGAGCACCTAACACAGCAATTGGTATCAGTGGATCAATCCACGTACCGCCTTTACCAAATACCAGGTTGAGAACCATGATGATGCTTGCACCAATCGCCCATGCGATAGTTGAAGACACAGACCAGATCTTGATTTGGTCTGCAAGTTCAGTAATACCTAACGTACGGTTAATGATATGAAAGTATGAATCGTTCAAGTGAGAGAAGCCTACAGGACCTACTGCACAAGCAAGGGCCACGAACACAGGATCCAAACCTAACGTTTCAACAAGAGGTAATGTCATTGTCGCCGCAACCATCATGGACGCCGTTGCTGAACCTTGGATTAAGCGAAGCATAGATGCAATTGCTAATGGTACTAATAATGGTGGAATGCCACTGCTCGCGATCGCTTCTGCAACTTGAGGCCCAGCACCTGATGCTTTAAGTACAGCCCCCATTGCACCACCACAACCAGTCACTACTAATATTAGACCTGTAGTCGATAGCGCATCATCCATAGAGCTAACCATGTCTTTACGTTCGATGTGGCGAGTAAGACCGTATAGCGCCATAAGAACACCGATACCTACAGCCACCACTGGGTTACCAATCAACGAAATAACGTTGTGCATTGCAGTATCACCTTGACCAACAAGCGTATTGATTAGAATGAATGCGATTGGCAACAAAATTGGACCGAATGATAAAAAGTTACTTGGTAGCTCTCTGTCATCTGTTTCTTTTACTTTTTCAAGGTTTGCCCAATCAGCTTGGTTCGTAATCCATGTTTCACCGTTTGGTACGCGGTAGTACTCGTTACCTACTCGGCGAATATAAATCATAGAAAGAAGCATCATAGGGATAGAAACCATCAAACCCCACAACATGTACTCACCTAGATCTACACCTAGAATTCCAGCCACAGCAACTGGGCCCGGTGTTGGTGGCACAAGTGCGTGAGTGATAAGCAAGCCAAGTGCTAGAGTCACACCAAGGCCAACCGCTGACTTACCCGTATCTCGTGAGATTGCGCGAACAAGGGAATGCAAAATGATGTACGCAGAGTCACAAAAAACCGGGATAGCCACTAATACGCCAGTGAAACCTAGTGCTAAATCTTCACGGCCTTTACCACAAAGCTTAACAAAGGTTTTTGCCATACGAACCGCAGCCCCAGAACGCTCGAAACACGCGCCCATGATCACGCCAAACGCGATAATCAGGCCAATGCCGCCTAAAACACCACCGAAGCCTGCTTTAATTGCGTTGATCAATTCGGTTGGTGCCATTCCTGCAAACAGACCCATGATGATACTTGCAATAATCATAGCAAGTGCGACTGGGATTCTCGTTTTAATAATCATACCCATCATGGCTAAAATGCCAATTACGATGCCTATCAGTGCTCCATCCATTTTATATTCCTTTTGTCTCTTTCTTCATTTTTATGAAAATTGTAGGGTGGTGCATATAGGTGATATCGGGATCACCTATTGCACTTTATCGTTATGTGTTGGCTTACCTGTAAGCCGTGTTATCTAAATCAGTTTTTACTTTTATGGTTCGTTACATATAAACGCCATTCACACCACGCTATAAATAACTTTTTACCCAGCCAAGCCCCTCTTCTGTCGTGCCTCTTGGGTTATATTCACAACCAATCCAACCTTGGTAACCTGAATCATCCAAAACACTAAATAAGTGTGGGTAGCTCAATTCGCCTTCCGATGGTTCATGCCTTTCTGGTACAGAAGCAATTTGGATATGGCCGGTATAAGCAGCAACTTCACGAATCAAAGTACTTAAATCACCATCCATAATTTGCGCGTGATAAAGGTCGAGTTGCAACTTCACATTTGGCCTATCGACCAACTTAATCAGTTCGACAGCATCACGTTGGTGAGCAACGAAGTAATTAGGAACATCACGGCTATTCAGCGGTTCAATCATCAATTCAATGTTTTGCTCAGCAAACTGGTCTGCCGCAAAACGAATGTTCGATATGAACGTCTCTACGTGTTGCTCTTTAGTAAAACGTTCATCCAGTAGACCAGACATAGCGTGTACTTTTTTACAGCCTAAAGCTTTGGCATACATAAGCGCGTTGTCGACACTGGCTTTGAATTCATCTTCACGACCAGGAATAGCGGCAAAGCCACGCTCGCCTGCATCCCAATCACCTGGAGGCATATTAAAGAGCGCTTGTTCAAAACCAAATTTCTGCATTTTTTCTGAAAGCTCTTCGGCCTCAAATGCATAAGGGAATAGGTATTCAACTGCTTTGAAGCCCGCTTGGTGTGCCTTCTCAAAACGCTCTAGAAATGGCACTTCTGTGAACAGCATTGTTAAGTTTGCAGCGAACTTAGCCATTATTTTCCTCTCCCTTTTAAATCCATCACTTCTTCGTCTGTTAGGTAACGGATGTCTTTATCTTTCAATAAGAACGCCAATTTAGCGGTCTCTTCCAGTTCTTCGGCGTTATCCACCGCATCTACAAAATCGGTACCAGTGACTACTGGGCCGTGGTTTGCTAACAAAAATGCTCGATAATCACCTGCTCGTTTTGCCAACTCTTCAGCAATTTTGGGGTCGCCGGGCCGTAGGTAAGAAATCACTGGTAACTCACCAATTCGCATCACGAAATACGGTGTGAAAGCCTTAATCGCGTTGTTACCATCCAACCCTTCAAGGCAAGACAGTGCAGTTAGATATGTAGAGTGCAGGTGCACAATCGCATTGCACTCTTCATTATTTCTATAAATCGCTAAGTGGAACGCGGCTTCTTTCGAAGGCTTCTTACCTGAAATGTGGTTACCATCAATATCAACAACCGACAATTCCTCAGCGATAAGGCGACCAAATGAAGAGCCTGTTGGTGTTGCTAGAAAATGTCCATTTGGCAATTTGATAGATAGGTTACCTGCGCCACCTGTAGCATAACCTCGCTCGAACATTGAACGAGCGAGCGTGACCATTTGCTCTCTTAACTGCTGCTCGTTCATCAAAACTTTACTCATTTGAATCTCGCTTATGAAAAGAATGATTGAGCTTTAGCGAAGAAGTTTTCATCACCAAAGTTGCCAGATTTAAGTGCCAATGAAAGATCACCTTCAACCGACCTCACCCAAGGCACACCTGGTGCGATTTGAGGGCCAATATGAAAACCTTTCACAGCCAAGCTTTGGGTCACTACACCAGAGGTTTCACCACCAGCGACAATGAAGTTCTTCACTCCGTTCTGCTGCAACTTAATCGCTAGCTGGCTAAAGAACTGTTCAACCGCATAACTAGAGGCATGCGCGCCATACTCTTCTTGAATAGCTTTTAGTGCCGTTGCTTCAGCCGTCGCGTATACCAACGGTGCAAATTCACTTTGAATATGAGTCATCACCCAATCGAATACTTCATTGGCGTATTGATCATTGGTTAAGCAAGCCTTGACATCGATAGCAAAGTGAGGAGCAAGCTGTTTGTATAGCGCAACTTGTTGGTTAGTCATCACTGAACAAGAACCAGAGAATACAACCGTTGGTGCTTTGACTGGGCTACCTGCATGTTTTGCATCACTTTGGTCAGCAAGATGTTTCGTCCAATTTTTAGCAATACCAGCAGCTAGGCCTGAGCCACCTGTGATTAGTTTCAGAGATTTAGCCGCTTGACCTAACGTCACCAAGTGCTCTGCATTAAATGCGTCTACCACGGCGTAGCGACTACCTTGAGCTTTGAGTTCGTTAAGACGAGCGGTAACAGCATCAGAGCCCTGTTCAATCGTTTGAAAGTTAACTAAACCGGAAACACCTGCTGACTGTGCGTCCATCATTCGAACCACACTTGAATCCGTCATTGGTGTAACAGGGTGATAACGCATACCTGAATCACAGAGCAACTCACCAAAAACAAACAAGTGACCGTTGTAAACCGTACGACCATTTACTGGCAATGCAGGGCAAACCATCGTAAATGATTCCCCAAGTTCCGCTAAAAGCGCATCAGTGACAGGCCCAATATTGCCCTCAGCCGTGCTGTCGAAAGTGGAGCAATATTTGAAGTAAAACTGTTGGCAGCCTTGTGCTTGTAGCCATTTAAGCCCGGCAACGGAGTCGGTAATAGCTTCATCAACGGGGCAAGAACGTGATTTAAGGCTGATCACGACCGCATCCGCTGCAACCTCAAAATCACCAGTAGGAATGCCATTTAATTGGATAGTGCGCATACCGTTTTCAACAAGGAAACCCGCGATATCTGTCGCACCAGTAAAGTCGTCTGCAATAACGCCTAATAACATGATTACTTCTCCACTTTTGGTGTATTCACACCCGGTAGATCAATACCTTGGAATACCTTAATAACGGCGCTGTCATCTTCTTGTCCAAAGCCAGCATTGCTTGCGCTCACAAACATATTCAGTGCTGCACTGGATAGCGGAAGTGGGAATTTAAGATCCTGAGCCGTATCGGATACTAGATTGAGGTCTTTAACAAAGATATCGACCATAGATTTTGGAGAGTAGTCGCCATCCACTACGTGCTTCATACGGTTCTCAAACATCCAAGAATTGCCCGCAGCATTGGTCACTACGTCGTACATAAGATCTAGAGGGATGTTTGCGCGTGCCGCTAATGCCATCGCTTCCGCGCCTGCAGCAATGTGAACACCTGCAAGTAACTGGTGAATAATCTTCACAGTCGCGCCAAGTCCAACCGCTTCGCCAATGTTGTAGACTTTTGCTGCAGTTGCATCGAGTACAGGAGCCAGAGCTTCAAATGTACTTACTGCGCCTGAAGCCATAATGGTCATTTCACCGGCTTCTGCTTTTACTGCACCACCTGAAACGGGAGCATCAAGCATCACAAGACCGTACTCAGATAACTGAGCTTCGATTTGTTTTGCGTCTTCCGCGGAAATCGTCGCCGATACCATAATCGGTGTATTAGGTCTTAGTGCCGCCGCAAGACCAGTCTTAAACAGTACCGTGTTAACTTGAGCAGCATTCACAACTAATATCAAAACAGAATCAAGTTTGTCTGCAAACTCAACCGCACTTGTCGAGACCACTTTTGCACCATATTCACCCAAGGTTTCAAGCGCTTGCGGATTCAAATCGAAACCATATACATCAAGCCCTGCTCGCACACATGACTTCGCTGCGCCCATGCCCATAGAACCTAAACCGATAACACCAACAGATTGAACTTCATTCATAGCAAGATGCCTTTCACGTAATTGTTAAACTCTAAATTTGTTAATTATTGTTTATGTTTGTGATTATATGTGAAGCAATCGAATGCGACTTAGTGATAAGTCACACTTTTAACAAAAGTTAACACTTATGAGTAATTTAACCCTTTCGAGGCATTTGATAATGGTAATTTCGGCGACTATCACAGTTCTAATTACTATTTAACAACAGATATTCACAGATATTCACAAAACAGAGAAAGATTGATAGGATGATGAAAAATAAGAACATAGAAGAAGAATCATGATTCCAGCGGAACGTCAGAGAACCATTTTGTCACTATTATCACACCAAGAAGTGATCAGTATTTCTGAGCTTGTAGAGCACCTAGAGGTCTCTCATATGACCATTCGTCGGGATATCGTAAAGCTAGAGACATCAGGGAAAGTGATTTCAGTTTCGGGCGGTGTTCAGCTGACTAAAGCACTTCACAGCGAATTGTCACACGACATAAAGGTAGAACAGCAAGCAAGCGAAAAAGCTCAAATAGGTCAACTAGCGGCTCAATTGGTTCCTAAGTATTCGACTATCTACTTAGACGCTGGAACAACCTCTTTGGAGATCGCCCACCAACTTGCAGGGCGAGATGATCTGCTTATCATCACCAATGACTTCGCAATTGCCGCGTACCTAATGAACAACACACAATCTGATATTTACCATACTGGTGGCAAGATTGACCGTGAAAATCAATCGAGTATTGGGGGTAAAGTGGCTGAGTTTTTGGCAGGGATGAATATTGATATTGCGTTTATCTCTTCTTCATCTTGGAATCTAAAAGGGCTCTCGACACCTTGTGAAAATAAGGTGTTAGTCAAACAAGCCATTGTTCAAGCAGCTAATTCAAACTATCTGATTTCAGACTCAACCAAATACGGGCGCATCGCTACCTTCCACGCCTTAGATTTAAGCGCGCTTGATGGCGTGATCACCGATATTGATCTTTCGAGTAGTGTGATTGATGAACTTCAAGACAAAGGTATTAAGGTCATTAATTCGTAACGGATCCTCATCAATTTTCAGGCTCACCAACCAAACATTCAGAGCCTGAATAACCCAATTCCAAGAACATTTATTTATACACTCGATAAAAATAATTTTTACAGTTAAGCGTGTTTATTCATTAATAATATTGTCGTTGGTCGGCATAATAGTCATGAGTCCATTCAACGAGTTAGGTTATGTTTTTCAAGCGCCTTTTGGCATTGGTTTTACCCGTTACTTTTGTATTTTCCGCGCACACCGAAACGTTTAGTGAACGAATGGAACGCATCGAACAAGAAAATGCACTTGCGAAAACCATGACCGAAGCCCAGGTCAAATTGATACAAAAAGTTGTTCAAAGCGAAACCCTTACTGATTTCATCAATCGCTTGAGGCTCGAAGCACTTTCCTAACGCGTACAATAAAAAACATCACCACACACGCGATATAAAGCTTGCCTACCCATAGGCCGATATTGATCAGCTGAGTTTCTTACTTAATTAGACGCTGATACTCAGTATCAGAGAGGTAAGGATCGTCAAAGGGGACAACGTTAATCCCCCACACAAACCAAACAAACCAAACAAACCAAACGACACTTCCTGCGAATAGCCATAAGGCTGGTATTAAAAGTTGCTCGAACACACTTAGCAGTGTGTTCTTGTTAAGCGATATTTAAGCTTTTTTCATTTCACGACCTTTTGATCACAACACAGTGGGGCTCTAAAGCAGAAAAAGTATTAAAGCCTTTTATTCCACTTCCCTTGATGGTCTCGGTCGCAATTTTCTTGTGTATCGTAACTGATGTGCTTATCGATATTCTTCAGTTGAATCCCAACTTGATTGAACGCTTGTTGGATTGCCGCAGAGACACTCTGTTGACCTTCGCCATTTAAGAAGTTCGTTCTATCCTGGTTGGTATCGAATACACAGACAATTTTCAAACTTTGTGGGAATGAAGAGAAGTTGACCGAGTGAGTCACCCACAAAAAACCATCGAAGCCTTTCAGTGTATCTTCACAAACATCATTTAACACATCTCTGATTTGATTCTCGATCTTCTTGTCTGATTTACGCATGCGGCAAAGGTCCTATTTAACACCTTAAAAAATAAGGTTTTTCTGTCAATGTTGTCTTAACCGACATTGGACACTGTGGCAGTTTCAAATGCAAAGTATTTATTAGGAGAGTCGGCTAGAAGATATAGAGGAAACGCCTCCTGCTTGATCACTGACAAGGCTATCAAGCATGAGGCGAATATAGAATTGACTAAGACACTAACTCGCCGCGAGATCCCAATCGGTCAATAGCTTCATGATTACGCGCGAGTCTTGATGGGTCGCCATTGGCGCAGCAAGTTGTGTGTCACCTCGCTCAACTGCTTGGCGAATATTACGAACTTGATAGTGGAAACCGTCGCCTTGGGCTGCAACTTTCACTTCACGTGTCGACGCTTCATAGATCTCTACCGTAAACGAGTTTTCTTCGGTCGATAACCATGGGTTAGTATCAAGAGTGATGCAGCCTTTGCTGCCTAGAATCGTGAAGCCATGCTTTAAGCCGTGGTCTTCTGCAGTATGAATTTGCGCGGTGAAGTGGTCATTAAAACGTATCATCGCCGACGATTCACAGATATTGCCATCTTGACCTCGTCGACCGATTGCTGAGATCTGCACATCATCAAACACACTCTCACCAAACTGTTGTTGCGCGACAGAGTGAATCAGAGACATTGGGTAACAACCCAAGTTGTACAGTGCACCCTTGCTCGCAGGGTTAACGAACTGATCAATCGCCGCAACGTAGGAACCTTGAATAGAGCGCACTTCGCCAATCTCACCTGTCGCTAGCTCTTGATGAAGCTTGGCGATCAGTGGATGGTTTAGGTACATCAGACCTTCAGCGAAGAATACGCCCGCTTCTTTCACTGCTTGCAAAGCTTGCTCGGTTTTTTCCATATCAACCGACAGAGACTTTTCACACAAGATAGCTTTGCCTTTTTGAGCCGCTTTAATCACGTATTCGTGATGAACGTGGTTTGGAAGAGCAATGTAGATAATGCCGACCGACTCGTCTTCAATCAAGGCTTCGTAGCTGTTGAAGGTTCGTGTTGGCTGGTACTGTGCAGCAAACTCATTGAGTGTTTTCTCTGTGCGTCCAGCGACGGCATACAATTCACTTTGAGCATCACCTTTAATCGCATCGGCCATTACACCTGAGATAAAACTGGTTCCTAGGATTCCCCATTTCATGTCTTAGATCTCCTGCTCTTGTGTTTTGATAGGTCCACGTTGTGTTTCAAATGCTTGCACCAATTCCGTAATATCACGCTCAATAAACGCTTGGGTATGAGGCATCACAAAGTGCTGATTAATAGCCTCGCGGTTTGCGTATTGCTCAAGCAAAATCACACGATCGCTTTGGCTTTGATCATAGGTCGCAATTGCTTGTAGGCAGCCAGGTTCGCTTTGCATGTCTAGGCAAAACTGCTCGATAGCTTCAACCGCAGCCTCACTTTCAATGTTGGTTTTGATCTTAAGTTCGGCAGTCACAAAGATGGTTTCGTTTGTTTGAGGCATTTCACGCTCTTATTTAAGTTAATTATCGGTTTGCCATTAATATAATTAACCCCTAATAATTGATAAACTCACCTTTTGTTTATTATTTATCAACTGAGAGTGTTTAATGGATAAGTTAACTAGCATGAAGGTCTTCGTTTACGTAGTGGAGCAAGGCAGCTTTCGCAGCGCCGCCAACCACTTCAACCTGTCGGCAACCATGATCAGTAAACATGTCCACCACCTTGAAACGAGCCTTAACTCTCAGCTGATTCATCGCACCACGCGTAAGCAATCTTTAACCGATTCAGGTCAGCTTTATTATCGAGAATGTAAACGAATTCTTGAAGACCTCAGCAATGCTGAAAACCTGATTCAAACCTTGGAAAACCAGCCTCAAGGCACGGTAAAAATAAACTGCCCGGTCACCTATGGAAACAAGGTACTTGCCCCGATAGTGGCTAAGTTCCTCGCAAATCACCCAACGATCAACGTCGAACTCGTGTTGAACAATGACCTTGTCGACCCTTATTCATCCGATATTGATTTGATTGTGCGAATCGGCGATCTATCTGACTCTAGTTTAGTCGCTAGATACTTAGGGGATTATGAGATGTGTTACTGCGCGGCTCCTGAGTACCTTAACCAACATGCAGAAATCCGTGTGTTGGAAGACCTTGCACAACACCCATCGCTTGGATTCAGCTATAGCAGTCGTCGTGATGTGAGTGGTCGAGATACACAAGCGCGGGGTGCGCAAAGCAGTGAATCGCAACTCCTAGCTCCTCAGAACCACCAAGCAACGCATAGCGCGGTGAATAAAGGGCAAGTACGTTTGATGTCGAACAATGGGGATGTGTTGCGATATGCTGCCCTTCAAGGCGTAGGCGTATTGTTACAGCCGACTATCTTAGTTGCCGAAGAAATTGAGCGTGGAATGCTATTGGAGATCTTGCCCGGCATGGCACCGTTACCCAAACCTATTCACTTACTCTACAAGACCAAGCAACTGTCGTTGAAGAACAGAACCTTTGTCGAGTTCTTGTTAGCCGAGCTTTCTAAATAACTAGAGTGATCTGAGTAACTAAGGTGGGCTGCGTTACTAATGGCTTTAAAGCAACGATGAACGCTAAACCATTTGCCAATGACTCATCAAGTGCTTACCAAGCTCAGAAGGAGTAGTGTTATGGACGACCATCTCATCACATTGGTTGAACACCATGAAGTGTTTAAGCTCATCGCATAAGGCGTGAATTAATAATTCATGGTTTTTGATTCGATCTTCAACAACCAAGTTACGAATATTGAGTAAGCCACTCTTCCTATCAACTTTGCAATCCATTCGTGCCACCAGCTCACCCTGCCACAGAATAGGCAAACTAAAGTAACCAAACTGACGCTTGGCCTCTGGCACATAGCACTCAAGGAGGTAGTCAAAGTTGAACAATGATTGCATTCGTTTACGTTGAATCAACAAATTATCAAATGGCGACAGTATCTTTAGTTTGGTTCTAGAAAGGGGTTGATTCAACAGGTCAAAGGCATCCGGCAGAGCATAGTAATCAGAACCTTGAACATCCACTTTCAGCACCTGATTATTTTCAAACATCTGTTGGAGTGTTTTCTGAATAAGAGGCTTTGTGTTCTTGAGTAGGTAGCTCATTTCCGACGCTATTCCAACTCCGTTAGCCTCTAAATAACGAGTTATCAGATGCTCGATGTACTCTTGTTCAGTCGGTTCAGAGGTATCAATTCCGCTCGGTAAAACTCGCTCGGTTAAGTCATACACTTTATGAAAGTTCACTCGGCTTGGCACCATTAAATCGCCTTGCATGAACAAGGTTTCCAATGCTTGCTTGGCCGGTTTACCGCCCCACCCACCGGGGTTTGGCCTATCCCCTTCAAAGTCTTTCGCCATCAACGGCCCTTCGCTCTCAATACGTTTGAGAACATGCGCCATCAGGGCATCGTCTTTTTTATACCAATGCTTAAGCTTACCGCTTGCGAATCCACTCTTGCGATGTAGGCTGAATCGGAAGTCACGCATGGGTAAATACGCGGCGGCGTGCGACCAATACTCAAACACCTCTCGACGCTCTAACAGCTTGTCGAGATGATCAAGCTGATAGTCTTGATTACGATTCCACAGCGTATGATGGTGAGCTCGCTGAATCACAGAGATGGTATCAATTTGCACATACCCAAGGTTTTCAATCGCAGACAGCGTATTCGCCAAGGAGCCGCCATTACGTTGCTTTTTAGGCGGCAGCTTCTTAGGTGGCAATTTCTGCGAAAGCAGTACCATTTTTTGCGCCTGAGCGAGTGACAGTGATTCCATGAGATTCAGACTCTAATTGATATCAATGATCGGCTTATGATTCAGCAATAAGTTCTTGAAGAATTTGCTTGTACGTTTCTACCGTCTGAGCACCTGTTACCGCACTTTTACGATTGAATACCACTGTTGGCACCGCTGAAATACCCATGCGTTGCCATTCAAACTCTTGAGCTTGGATTTTCTTCAAGTTATCGGTATTCTTTAGACGCTTCAATGCCTTATTAGAATCCAAGCCAACCGCTTCAAGTTCTTGAGCAATAACCTCAAGATCAGACAGATCTTTTTCTTCTGTAAAATGTGCATGAAAGAAACGTAGCTTTAACTCAGTCTGCTTGCCATACGCTAGCGCAAAGTCGAGAAGTACATGCAGATGACGTGAATTCACCATTCTCATACTTTCATAGAAGTTAAAGTCGAACCCAACCGCTTTACCACGATCCACGATCTGCTCACGTGAACGCTGACTCTCTTCTGCGCTAGAACCGTATTTTCTCATGATATGGTCTCGCATGTTTTCACCCTCTTGCGGCATATCAGGGTTCAGCTCAAACGGCTGCCATTCAAGTTCAATTTGACCTGCCAAGCTAAGCTCAGCAATGGCTTGTTCTAAGTTTTTGTAACCGACCACGCACCATGGGCACATTACGTCAGAAATAATATCGAGTTGAAGTTTATTGCTCATCGTCATTCCAAATGTCGTTAGTAAAGTGTATCCAATTCAAAGTGAATACCCATCTTTCTGATTAGACTACAACAAGATGAACAATCGTTCAAATATCAATATCTTCCCTCCAAAATAACTTCAACTTCTGCCAATTAACCTTTGACTTAAAGTTAACTTTAAGTTGTAGAGTTATGCAAAACAGAGACTATGAGACAACGATATGAAGAGAAAAACACCACCCTACCTTACCGGACGTTTCTTTGATGGCATCAGCTCAGGGCTGTTTATGTTAGCGCTGCCTTGGTTAATGCTAGCGACACCTAACATGGGGACTTTTGTCGCACTGACCGCCCTGCTTTGTACCGTCACAACTTTTCTAGTAACCCCGTATTTTTCTGCGTTGATCGACCGCCATTCTCGTAAACACATTCTGATCATCGCGCAGATAATTCAAGCTTCAACCGCATTTATTGTCGCAGCTATATACTGGCTCGGATTTGGCTCGATTATGGTGTTAGGTGCGGCTCAGCTGATCTTTTGGGTCTCAAGTAGCCTTGCATGGCACACCAACAACGCCTTTACACAAGAAAATTACGATCACCACGAATACGCCAAAATCTCTAGCCACCAAGAAATTATTCTGCAGTCGACAACATTAGGTGCTGGGGCTTTGGGCGTTGTGCTACTAGAACAATGGAGCATCAATGAGTTTGCGATTTTTGCAGGTATTGCTTCGACCATTTCAGCTATCAGCTACCTAATGACACCGTACAGAAGACGAATCAAGGACAGCGTCAACGCACCTTTCAAGCAGCAGCTAACCGAGATTAAAGAAGTATTTTCTCAGTCGCCACAATTCTACGGATTCCTGATTGTTTCTTGTCTCTCATATCCGATGATGACTTTTTTAAGTCGATTGGTTCCTATCTGGTTTTCAGAGCTCAATGTGACCGGAGATTGGCTCGCGCTTTACAACATCTCACTCGGCATGGGTGCATTGATCATTGGCGTGTCTTTACCATTAATTCTAAAGTCCGCTTCCCACAAAACAATCATCCAATTAGCCATGGTGATTATCGCCGTCTCTTTACTGCTCATGAGCCAAGTAGAAAACCCAGCGTATATCATTGTGCTGACATTCATCTTCGGGGCATTCAACGCGCTCAATAGAATCGCACGTACCAATTGGATGCACCACGCGGTGGCAATGAAACAGCGAGGAAGAGTGGATGGAGGGCTAGCCCTATTTGCCACACTCACACAAAGCCTAAGCTATGTGTTGATTGCGGTATTGGCGCAAGCAGATGCCATTGTGTACGGTTTTATCATTGCAGGGATTGTGGTTCTAGCTGCTACATTTTGGATGAGTAAACTTGGTAAACAAATCAAACCTGAATGTACGTTGGCGAATCAATGTTAAGACGAATTATAAAGCTCAGGCTCACCAACAAAAAAGCCAACTCATCTTCACGAGTTGGCTTTGATAAAAATCGGATTGAGCTTAACCGCGTTACGCTAGCAACTTCTCAAGTACTTGGAATACACCGGCATCGACGTTACTTGGCGCGCTAAAACGTGCGATCTCTTTTAACTTGGGATGCGCGTTTTCCATCGCGTAAGAGTGGTAGCTCTCTTTAAGCATTTCCAAGTCATTCAGGTAATCACCAAAACTCATGGTCTGCTCGTAAGTGAAACCTAATGTGTTTTGTAGATGCTTAATCGCCGCACCTTTTGACGCTTCAGCGTTCATCACATCCAACCAAATTTTTGCACTCACAACCACTTGGTAGTTCTCACCGAATTTGGCATCAATAGTTGGGTTCACTTTCTCTTGTGAACCGTCGAAGTGACAGATAGCCACCTTGATGAAATCGTCTTCTACCGCCAGTAAGTCTTCTACTTGCTCTCGGCGATGGTAGTACTTAGAGATCTCCGCCAGAGCACGCTCATCTTTGGTTTCGATGTACGCTGATTTCTTACCACATAGCACTACATGCGCGCCTTCAATCGCACGCGCTTCTTTAATGATTTCTTTGATGGCATCAGTATCAAGTAAGCAGCTGTAAAGCTCTTGGCCCTTGTGCATCACTAATGTGCCGTTTTCAGCAACGAACATCATGCGATCTTTTAGCGGGGAAAAAGTTTCCATCAAGCTGTAGTACTGGCGGCCCGATGCCGCAGCAAAAATGATGTCTTGAGCTTCTAGTCGCTCATAAAGATTGAAGAATTCTGGGTCTAACTTTCCGTGTTCATTAAGCAGAGTGCCGTCCATATCAGCAGCGATAAATTTGATGTTCTGTTGTGGCATTTCAGGGCTTACCTATAAGTAAAGA
Organism: Vibrio sp. R78045; assembly: GCF_042466085.1. Lineage (NCBI taxonomy): Bacteria > Pseudomonadati > Pseudomonadota > Gammaproteobacteria > Vibrionales > Vibrionaceae > Vibrio > Vibrio sp. R78045. The sequence continues at coordinate 1,211,965 of NZ_JAXHBS010000013.1, read as the reverse complement.
TTAAAGTGTAAATTATGATTTTTCGTTATCTTGTGTAACGGTTCTGCGTTCGATTATATCGCTAGAATAGCCAGTGAATGCAATGCTTTTCGGTAGGCTTGTCTGTTTGAGTCTGACTTTGAATCAAGCTGACCAAATTCACCTCTTACAATAAGTCCTTCGATAAAAGTCATAACCGATTCACTGCGTAATTCGAGTATTGCAGTGTCGACTTCTTTATTACCTCTTAACACATCACGAATGCTATTTTTGAGCCAAACCTTGTGCTGTCGCGAGAGCATCGCAATGTCATCTTCAGACTCTTTAAATTCAGCCAGCGCGTGCATGAACATACAGCCTTTAAAGTCAGGTTGTTCAAACCATGCAAGGTGCCAATCTAACAGCGCATCGAGTTGGTTTTGTAATCCAGAAGTTGATGATAGTGCCGCTTCTAAACTCGACTCGAAACGCTGATGACGCCTTTCTAACACGGCTTCAATCAGCTTGGTTTTCGATCCAAAGTGGCGGTACATGGATGTTTTGGAAACCGCTGCCTCATCTCTAATCATATCCACCCCAACAGCGGTATAACCAAACTGATTAAACAACGATTCTGCTACATCCAGAATCAGATCTTTTTTACTCATCGTTCATCAACCTCGACTCGCTCTGAAATCGTAGAGCTCAATTTCTCGTTGCAAGAAGTGTACAGATCTGTATCATCCAAATCAAACAGTACAGATCTGTACACTTTCAATAAAAAACAGAAAACGAAGAGGAAACGATTATGATCAACAAACTATCTGGTGGTGGAGCCCTTCCTCCGAAAGCAAGCATAAGCCAGCTTGTTAAAGGTTTTATTGGCGGTACGCTCGGTATCTTAATCTTGTGCTTATTAGCAGAAAGCTCTGGGTTCCCGTGGTTAATGGCTCCATTTGGTGCGACGTGCGTACTGCTGTTTGCGGTGCCAACATCGCCGTTAGCTCAACCTAGAAACGTCATTGCGGGTCACTTTATTTCGGCTGCTGTGGGCTTAATCGCGTTATATGGCTTTGGGGATTCTTATTTGACCATGGCAATCGCTGTCGGCTCATCCATCATGCTAATGCAATACTTTCGTGCGGTTCACCCACCCGCTGGCGCTAATCCGATTGTGATAGCTTTAGCGGGTACCACGCATGTGGATTGGACGTTCTTATTCACTCCCGTATTAGTAGGCAGCATCGCTTTGATTGGTATCAGTGCGCTATTGAATAACAGCGATTCACAACAAAAGTGGCCGTTATACTGGTTTGGTTCATCCAAGTCTTAGTCCATTGAATTTCAATGATAAATATGGATTTTGACATCCAATTTAAAAGCAAATTGAAAGATCACATTGACCCTTATATAAAATGGGCTTACTATTAATCGTCTTTTAACGATTATAGAAAGCGAAACATCAATATGAACGAAACTTGCCCTACAACTGGTGGCTGTGCTCTACCAATCGGACATGGTGATGCCGAAGCTGAAACGCAAATGGCGGCTCTGGCCAAAGCGCTTGCTCACCCGGCAAGAGTTCGTATATTGAGTATCCTTTCAACGCTAGAAAAATCGGGGGGCTGCTTGAACAGCGACTTGGTTAGCGAATTAGGTTTGGCGCAATCAACAGTATCAGAGCACCTAAGAATCTTGAAAAGCTCTGGTTTCATCACTGCTGAATCGATACCACCGAAAATGTGCTACCGCATTAATCGAGATAAGATTCAGCAATTTGAGACGCTAATCGATACCATATTAAAATAGATTCATCGCGCTTAGTTTGTCGAATACAGAACAAACTAAGCGTATTTTTTTGTTTTTTAATATCGCTTTTCGACGATTAACGATATCAACTAAAGAGAAAATATCATGAAACCAAAGTTAGGTTTTCTAGATCGCTACTTAACACTGTGGATCTTTATTGCGATGGGGCTTGGTGTTCTGCTTGGCACCTTGTTCCCACAGATCGAACAGTGGAATGAATCGATGTCGGTTGGTACTACCAACATTCCACTTGCGATTGGCCTTATCTTAATGATGTACCCACCTTTGGCTAAGGTTAACTACAGCCTATTGGGCACTGTGGTAAAAGATAAGAAAGCCATTAAACTGTCTCTGATCATGAACTGGTTGGTTGGCCCTATCCTAATGTTTGTATTGGCGCTGACGTTCTTGGGTGATCACCCAGGTTACATGGTCGGTGTGATCCTGATTGGTCTTGCTCGTTGTGTGGCAATGGTTCTGGTTTGGAACGACATCGGCGGCGGTAACAAAGAGTACGGTGCGGCATTGGTTGCTCTAAACAGTGCATTCCAAGTGGTGAGCTACAGCTTTATGGCATGGCTATTCATCAGCATTCTTCCACCAGTATTTGGTTACGAAGGCATGATGGTTGATATCTCGATGATCGATATTGCACACAGTGTTCTTATCTACCTAGGTATCCCATTCCTAGCGGGCTTCCTAAGCCGTAAGATCCTTGTGTCGATGAAAGGCGAGCAGTGGTACAACGATGTGTTCATTCCACGCATCTCACCAATCACACTGATTGCGCTACTGGCGACGATCGTTCTGATGTTCAGCCTAAAAGGCGAGATGATTGTTGAACTGCCAATGGACGTATTGTTGATTGCTGTTCCACTGACTATCTACTTCACAGCGATGTTCTTCATCAGCTTCTTCATTGGTAAGAAGATGGGCATTGAGTACGACAAGAACGCATCAATTGCCTTCACAGCGACAGGCAACAACTTTGAGTTAGCCATTGCCGTAGCAATCTCTGTATTCGGTATCAACTCAGACCAAGCGTTTGCAGGCGTTATCGGTCCACTGATTGAAGTACCAGTACTGATTTACCTAGTGAACGTTGCGCTTAAGATGAAAGACAAGTACTACAACGGTCAAACCGTTAAAGCTAGCATCTAGCATCTAGCATCTAGCACTAACAAAAAACTGCATCACATAAAACAGAAAGGCTCACACGTTAAACGGTGAGCCTTTTCTTTATTCAGTTTCGTCCAGTTTACGTTTCGTCCAATAAGCCTTTCAGGGCCTGTTCAAGCCAAAGTAATGCAGGACCTTTCGAGCGTGTTTTAGACAAAACAAGATCAACGGGTGGCGACCATGTTTTGTGATCGAATGAGACATTAATCTCTACTAAACGTTGCTTATCCAACTCCTCTTCGACAAGGTGTTTGGGTAAATAAGCCCAACCAATATCACTGCCGAGCACCACCTCTTTGATAACAATAAAGCTGTTTGACCACCATACCTTTCCGGCAATCAGCGGAAACTGATCCATCACCTTACCTTTGTCTCCCCTCAACATTAACTGACGATGCGGAAGTAAGTCAGAGAGTTTCGCAACACCTGTTTTTGCGAGCGCATGACTTGGGTGACACACAGCAATAAACGGTAAGTGACCGATAAAACATGGCTCAGATCCGACGTCAAAAGCCAAGTTGGTAAACATTAATCCAATGTCAGCCCTCTCTTCGATAATCAACGGATTAACCTCTGTTGTGGTACACGCCACCAGTTCAACTTCAGTCGCAGGGAACTGTTTACTAAACTCACTTAGGATTTTAGATAGGTTCGGGACCAATAATGAATCATCTAATGCAATTTTAATGAGTCCTTCTTCACCGCTCCCCATCGCATTAACCGTCACATTCAGGTCTTCAACCTGAAGCACGATTGCTTTGACCTGTTTAAATAACTGCTCGCCCGCTTTGGTTAGTGAGGGCTTTCGAGTCGAACGATCAAAAAGCTTAACATTAAAATCTATTTCAAGATTACTGATGCCTTGGCTCACCGCCGATTGCACTTTTCCAAGTTGGCGAGCACTTGCAGAAAATGACCCTAATTCAACGGCATACACAAACATTTTTAGCTGTTCAATGTTGTACATTCGGTATCTCCCAACACTTACTATCACCATATTTGATGATAACTATCTTTATATTATCACTTAAATAGATATTATCTAAACAAGTCATTAGCTCATAGAGGCTAGAAAATATAAAGAGAGTAAAAGATGTCACATAAAGAACGCATGTTACACATGGTGCTATTTGAATTAGCAGCTTTGATTTTGATGGCAGGGCTTGCAACTTACATAACTGGGGATGGCGCGGGGAAAATGGCAGGATTGGCACTCGCTATGTCTTTAATCGCAATGGCTTGGAACTATGTTTACAACTACGGCTACGACAAGGTATTCGGAGCAGACCGCAGTAAACGAACCAAGAAAACACGCGTACTACATGGACTAGGTTTCGAACTTGGCTTGATGACAGTAACTCTACCTGTCTTGATGTGGGTCCTGCAGCTCAATTTCTTAACTGTACTGATCATGGACATTGGCCTAGTGGTTTTCTTCGTGTTGTATGCAATTGGCTTTAACTGGGTGTATGACTCGGTTCGGGATTACTTTGTCGCTCAAGGAAAAGTCCGTGCACTAAGTTAATCAACCATTCGATCGCTCATGCTTAGTTCTTGAATGCTCAAGTGATTAACTGCTTAATGCTTAATGCTTAATGCTTAATGCTTAGAAAAGAAAACCAAAAAAACGAACTACCAAACCACATCGGGTTTGGTAGTTTATTCATTTAGACAATATCACCTTGTTTGTTAACGCTTTTCTAACATATTGAGAACGCTACAAAGTCCACAAAATTTCAGTTTAATAATCCACCATCCACGAAGTACCGTCACAAATCCCAACAGAAGGCTCCTCGTACCAGTTGTGCATTCACTTACATACAGGTAGTTTTAGCGACCACGGAACATATCAATTCAAGCAATGACGTTCATGCGAGCTTCTTTTTCGAACAAAAGTGTTCGGATTAACATTTCAAGTGACTTTAATTAACAAATTTATGCTCAAACGCTCACTTTTAATGTTCGTTTGTTTTCGAGTTCGCAAATATATGCACAATGCACGTGCTAGATAAGCAAAAACTAACAAGGACTCGAACATGACAACAAACAAACACCCTTCTTTATTCGGGCAATGCCTAGCCGAATTTATCGGTACAGGCTTGCTCATATTCTTTGGCGTTGGCTGTGTGGCGGCACTGGTATTAACTGGTGCAACATTCGGACAATGGGAAGTCAGCATTATTTGGGGCTTCGGCGTAGCAATCGCCATTTACTGTACAGCTGGCGTTTCTGGCGCTCATATCAACCCTGCAGTGACTATTGCCTTAGCAATGTTCCACGGTTTTGATAAAGCGAAAGTTGTGCCTTACATCATTTCTCAGCTACTTGGTGCATTCTGCTCTGCGGCATTGGTTTACAGCCTGTACAGTAACCTATTCACCGACTACGAAATTGCACATAACTTCGTACGTAGCAGCCAAGATGCACTATCAACAGCCGGTATTTTCTCAACATACCCACATGCTTCACTTTCTTTCTTTGGCGCTTTTGCTGTGGAATTTGTGATTACTGCTGTTTTGATGTTCGCTATTTTAGCGTTAGGCGATGAGAACAACGGCGCATCACGCGGCGCAATGAACCCTCTACTAATTGGTGTACTGATCGCGGTTATCGGTGGTTCTTTAGGTCCACTAACTGGTTTTGCAATGAACCCTGCTCGTGACTTTGGACCAAAACTGTTTGCTTACTTTGCAGGCTGGGATTTCGCACTAACAGGTGCTCGTGATATCCCTTACTTCATCGTACCAATCCTTGCTCCAATTGCTGGTGCCTGTTTTGGTGGTTGGTTATACCCACGAGTTATCGGTGCTTACCTGCCAATTGAAGGCCAAGGCTGCACCATTCCAAACCAATGTGATACAGAAGAAGCTGAACAAGCTCAAGCTTAATCCCTAAGCGCCCCTACATTTACTAAAATATAAATAACAAGACAAAAAGGATTCTTACCATGACCGAGCAAAAATACATTGTTGCCCTAGACCAAGGCACCACAAGTTCTCGCGCTGTAATCCTCGATCACGATGCAAACATCGTTAGCTCTTCTCAAAGAGAATTCACTCAGATTTACCCGAAAGCGGGTTGGGTTGAACACGATCCAATGGAAATCTGGGCAACTCAAAGCTCTACATTGGTTGAAGCACTTGCTAAAGCCGGCATCCGCAGCGATGAGCTAGCGGGTATTGGTATCACTAACCAACGTGAAACCACCATTGTTTGGAACAAAGAAACAGGCAAACCGGTTTATAACGCAATCGTATGGCAGTGTCGCCGTACAGCAGACATCTGTGAAGACCTAAAAGCGCGTGGCCTAGAAGACTACGTACGTGACAATACTGGCTTAGTCCTTGACCCGTATTTCTCAGGTACAAAAGTAAAATGGATTCTAGACAACGTTGAAGGCGCTCGCGAAGACGCTGAAGCTGGCAAACTACTGTTTGGTACGGTTGATACTTGGTTGGTTTGGAAGATGACTCAAGGACGTGTTCACGTTACGGATTACACCAATGCGTCACGTACTATGTTATTTAACATCAACGACCTATGCTGGGATAACAAACTGCTAGACGAAATGGGTATTCCAGCGTCAATGATGCCTGAAGTAAAACGTTCTTCAGAAGTTTACGGCCAAACGAACCTTGGTGGTAAAGGTGGTACTCGTATTCCAATCGCAGGTATTGCAGGCGACCAACAAGCCGCTCTTTACGGTCAAATGTGTGTAGAAGCAGGCCAAGCTAAGAACACTTACGGCACAGGTTGTTTCCTTCTAATGAACACCGGCCAAGAGAAAGTCACATCTAAGAACGGCCTGTTAACAACACTAGCATGTGGCCCTAACGGCGAACCAGCTTACGCACTTGAAGGTGCGGTATTTATGGGCGGCGCATCAATCCAATGGCTACGTGATGAAATGAAGCTACTGGCTGGCGCAGAAGATTCTGAGTACTTTGCAACGAAAGTAGACTCGTCAAATGGTGTGTATGTTGTTCCTGCCTTTACTGGTCTTGGCGCGCCATACTGGGACGCTTATGCTCGTGGTACGATTGTTGGCCTGACTCGTGGTGTGAACTCGAACCACATCATTCGTGCAACGCTGGAAGGCATTGCTTACCAAACTCGCGACGTATTAGACGCAATGCAAGCTGACTCTGGTATTAAGCTAGCCAACCTACGTGTTGATGGGGGCGCAGTAGCAAACAACTTCCTAATGCAATTCCAATCAGACGTATTGGATACTGAAGTTCACCGTCCTGAAGTAACAGAAGTAACGGCATTGGGTGCTGCTTACCTTGCGGGCCTAGCGGTTGGTTTCTGGGGCAGTATTGATGAGCTTCAAGATAAAGCCGTACTAAACCGTACGTTTATGCCACATCACGATGAAGAAAAACGCAACCGCCGTTACAAAGGTTGGAAACGCGCAATCAAGTGTGCGCAAGTTTGGTCTGAGCTTCACAATGAAGACGAAGGTCAAGACTAGTCCAAATGCCCAGACTAAAACTAAGATACGAATAAACGTACCCAACTAAACCGGTTATTCGATTCTCAGTAAACGAAACCAAAAAGAGCACAATCTTGTGCTCTTTTTTGCGTTTCAGTGGTTATTTCTACATTTTGAGCTTCGTTTTTGCGGTTTAGACATGATTCCTTACCATCATTACTTCTCTCTGAGTATCAATTCGAGCACAATAGCGCGAGGTGATATTTAGAATTAAGTGCGCTAAAACACAGCAGCGTGCAGGGAGTGGTAAGTAAAGTGAAGCAAATACCAAGACACCAGCAGATAGTCGACCTGGTTAAAACACAAGGGTATGTGAGTACCGAAGAGTTGGTAGAGAAGTTTGATGTAAGTCCTCAAACCATCAGACGTGACCTAAATGAGCTCGCTGACAGCAACAAAATTCGTCGCTATCATGGCGGTGCAACCATTCCTTTAAGCTCAGAAAACACCTCTTACAACACGCGTAAAGCACTTAACTTTAACGAAAAAGACGTAATTGCGGATGAATTGGTTAAGCACATTCCAGATGGCGCAACTCTATTCGTCGATATCGGAACTACACCAGAATCCGTTGCCCGAGCACTTAACAAAAACCACAAACAGTTACGAGTCGTGACCAACAACATCAATGTAGCAAGTATCCTTCTGCCGAACCCTGAGATTAAGGTTATCTTGGCGGGCGGCGAAGTACGAAACCGCGATGGTGGTATTGTCGGTGAAGCGACACTCGATTTTGTAAAGCAGTTCCGTCTCGACTTCGGTATCTTGGGCATCAGCGGCATCGACTTTGATGGTTCACTGCTTGACTTTGATTATCATGAAGTTCGCGTAAAACAAGCGATTATCGATAATAGCCGCAGTATTTTCTTAGCGGTCGATCACAGTAAATTTGGCCGTAACGCGATGGTTAAGCTTGGTAACATATCTCAAGCGCACATGGTATTTACCAACAAGCAACCACCAGAAGAGATTCTCAACATCCTTAAAGATTCTGCAATACCATTAGAAGTGATCGATACCGCTCGTCCTATGAGCGTATAAATCAAAAAATAACTCAGTGACGCCACTTTCTTAAATGAATCACGATTCTTTATAGAAAAGTTAATAAAGTAAAACTTGCTCGTTGTCACTGTCGCTTCTATGCTCGAATTAGACTTATTTGAACCTCTGCTTTCATAAGCAGAGGTTTTTTTATGCACAAATCACATAAAACGCTCATAAACGAAAATAATAAATGACCGCAAACGAAAGTTAATATAGGATTCAATTATGTTCTAAAATGCTCGTTCGCTCAGAAAGAGGTCAAAATCATGAGTGCTCAACAAAATAATTCAAAAAATAGTACATCTTCCACTTTAGACTTGATCGTGATCGGCGGCGGCATCAATGGTGCGGGCATCGCGGCAGATGCGGCAGGTCGAGGTCTTAACGTTGGTTTATACGAGGCGAATGATTTTGCTTCTGCTACGTCATCGGCGAGCTCAAAGCTAATTCACGGTGGCTTGCGTTACCTTGAACATTACGAGTTTCGTTTGGTTTCGGAAGCACTTGCTGAGCGTGAAGTTCTGCTAAGAAAAGCACCTCACGTTGCACAACCAATGCGCTTCCGTTTACCTCATCGACCATTTTTGCGCCCAGCTTGGATGATTCGCTGTGGCCTATTCCTTTACGATAACTTGGGTAAACGCACCACGCTTCCAGGAAGTAAGACAGTCAACTTAGCAAAATCAGGTCTATTGAAACCAGAAATGAAGACGGGCTTCGAATACTCAGATTGTTGGGTTGATGATGCGCGTATGGTATTGCTCAACGTTCTAGCGGCTAAAGAGAATAACGCAGAAGTGCGTAACTATTGCCGAGTTGAAAAAGCGCATCGTGAAGGTGGAATCTGGCATGTAACGATCCACGACGTAATGACGGATCAACGTTTCGAGCGCAAAGCGAAAGCGCTAGTGAACGCTGCCGGCCCTTGGGTTAAGCAATTCTTTGATGACGGGCTAAAACAGGCTTCTCCTCGAAATATTCGTTTGATTAAAGGCTCGCACATTGTCGTGCCACGCATTCATGACGAACCACAAGCCTACATTCTGCAGAACAAAGATAATCGCATTGTGTTTATGATCCCTTACCTAGATAAGTTCTCGATCATTGGCACTACCGATCTTGAGTACAAAGGCGACCCACGTAAAGTAGAGATTAACGATGAAGAAGTGGATTACCTAATTGATATTGTTAACCAGCACTTCGTACAACAGTTAGCGCGTGAAGATGTAGTTTGGACTTACAGTGGCGTAAGACCGCTTTGTGATGATGAATCGGATTCACCACAAGCGATCACTCGTGACTACACACTGGAATTAGATGCCGAGCTAGACCAAGCGCCACTACTTTCGATCTTCGGCGGCAAACTAACCACCTACCGTAAGCTAGGTGAAGCGGCGCTTAAGAAACTCAACCCTTACCTAACCAACATGGGCGCTCCGTGGACGGCTAACGATACCCTGCCAGGTGGTAACTTCAGCTGCAGCAGAGAACAGCTCGCTAAGATGATCCACACCAAGTACCCTTGGATATCAGAAGCACTGTTACTACGTTATGTGACTCAATTTGGTACTTACACTTGGAAGCTGCTGGAAGGTGCAACGAGCGAAGCTGATCTTGGTATCCAATTCTCAAGCGAAGCACACGGCGTTTATCAAGCTGAGATAGATTACTTGATCAATGAAGAGATGGCACTAACAGACGAAGACATTTTATGGCGCAGAACCAAGCTTGGTCTGTACTTAAGTGAAACAGAGCAGCATGCAGTTTCTAGCTACTTAAAAGAGAATCTTGAAAGCACTGTGGTGAACTTTTCTCAAGTCGGTTAGTTCTTCTAGCAAAACCATCTGCTCCTGAATATAAATAATGACAAAGCTTAGCGCTCCCCACGCTAAGCTTTTTTATTGTCTACTATTCCGATCTAAGAGCTCGATCAGATAAACCTCTCGATTGATCGTCTCCTTCACACTGACTGAGGCTTTGTTCATTCCCCTATTTTCAATAAAAACTAAATAGTGTTTTATTAATCTGCTGGATTATCAACTTTACAAAAGGTTGTTATTCTTTATCTCAACGAAACAACACATTCAAAAACGCTCGCGATGTCAGCGCTTTAATAAGGAATCTATTCCATGCAAAAAGTTATCCTGATCACTGGCTCTACTGATGGTATCGGCTTCGAAACTGCAAAAGTACTCGTTCAACAAGGCCACCACGTTTTATTGCATGGACGTAACCCAAGCAAACTCAAAAACGTTGAGCAACAGCTTGTGACGCTCTCGACTGAAGCGAAAATTCAAAGCTACGTAGCAGACTTATCGGTTCTGGCGGAGGTCGATACGTTGGCCGACGAAGTGATTGCTGAGCACGATAAGATTGATGTACTGATTAACAACGCTGGCGTGTTCAACACTCCGAACCCAATAACTAAAGACGGGTTAGATGTTCGTTTTGCAGTGAATACGGTTTCGCCTTATCACCTAACCAAACGTCTATTGCCATTGCTCGGTTCATCTAGCCGAGTGGTGAACCTATCTTCAGCGGCACAAGCGGCAGTAAGTATTGAAGCTCTCGAAGGGAAAAAAACGCTTTCTGATGGTGATGCTTACGCACAAAGCAAACTGGCGATCACCATGTGGACTCGTAAAATGGCAAAAGAATTAGGTTCAACAGGGCCGATGGTTGTTGCAGTAAACCCGGCTTCCTTACTAGGCAGCAAGATGGTGAAAGATGCGTACGGCATTGCAGGCGGCGACCTAAGCATTGGCTCTGATATTCTAGTTCGCGCCTCATTGTCTGACGAGTTCGCACAAGCTGGCGGTCAATACTTCGATAACGACAACAATACCTTTGCTAACCCACACCCAGATGCAATTTATGGTGATAAATCACAGCAAGTTGTCGCTAAAATTGATGAGATCATCGCGGCTACGCTTTCTTAATGACAGCTACGCTCAATTGATTTTCTGATTCTAAGCAAAAAGCCCTGTTTTTCTAATGCATTAGTTTAGAAACACAGGGCTTTTTCTCTAAATCTATCTGACTCTACTTTTGTTCCCAATATGGCGGGTTACCATAATACTCAGAGAAATAATCAATGAAGGCTCTCACCTTTGGTGCAATCAACCTTGAACTTGGGTACACCGCCCAAATCGCAGGTTCTGACGTTAAAGAGTAGTCTTCCAATATTTTAATCAATTGACCGTTTTTCAGTTGCTCATACGCACACCAATTTGATGTCACCGTGATACCCAACCCACCAATAGCAGCATCACGCAGCGCTTCTCCATTATCAGCCCTGAGCGATCCAGATGCCTTAATCGTTTTAGGCCCGTTTTCGGTATTGAAGGTCCAGTTTTCTAAGCCAATCAAACTAATACACTGGTGGTCATTAAGATCTTGAGGCTTGGCAGGATTGCCGTATTTGATTAGATAATCTGGCGATGCGCACACAACACGTTTGTCTCTTGCGAGCTTTCGAGCAATGAGTGTCGAATCTTTCAGTTCAGAGATGCGAATCGCGATATCGAAACCACCTTCCACAAGATCGACCATGGAGTCTGACAGTCTCAAATCGACTTTTAGACCAGGGTAACGATCGAGAAATCCAGGCAATGCAGGAACAAGATGCAAACGCCCAAAAGACGCAGAGGCCGTAACGCGCAATGTTCCGATTGGTGAATCACAGCCCACACCGACTGCCGACTTGGCAGCATCAACACTCGATAACACCTCTTCAGCGTGAGGTAAAAACGCTTCACCTTCTTCTGTTAAAGACACCTTACGAGTCGTTCGGTGTACCAGGCGAACACCTAAATTATCTTCAAGTTTACTGATGTGCGAACTAGCAACCGCAGGAGACAAACCAAGCTCCTGGCCAGCCATACTGATGTTATGTGTGGAAGCTAAACGAACAAATAACTTAAGGTGTTCAATATTCATACGATTACCAATAAAATCTTAAAAATCCTTTGTTAATAGACCACATTACTTGCCAAAAACATAGCAATGTCATACTTATGAACGTTTCATTTTGGCCATATTATTGAACTAAAAAAACTCCCGAAGGAGTTTAACAATTTTAAAACGATGTTATCTCGATCAACTAAGCTACTAAGCTACTAAGCGAGCATGCAGCGCGTCTTTAAGTACAGAACGATCATGTTTTAGCTGGTGCATCGAACCGTCATCAATGGGTGAATCTTTCAGCTCAAGCTTACGAATCTCTTTATCAAGGTTGTCGTATGTCTTCATATCTTCAGCAAATCCATCGTCAGTTTTAACAAGCTCAGCAATTTTATCTTTCATTTCAGGAAATTCGTGAACAAGAGAATGATTTTCACCTAGCATAGAAACCTCTTAAGTTGAGTAAAGTGATTGGTATTAAAAACATTTCATTATTAACCTTAGCAAGTGGTTTAAATAACAAATGAGATCCAGTACACAGCATAGAATATAGACAATTCTGATTCAAAAATGTACAGCACCCATCCACAAAACAGATGGATTAGTTTTGAATAAAAGAAAACCTCACGTAATCGTAAGGCTTTAAAGAGGTCTTTCTAATAAGTGGATAGCTAAAGAGGTGTTTCCAAAAAGGAGCTAGCTACTACACCCTCTCGTATCTATTTTATTCATGTGATCATGTGATGATGTGTCAGAGCCCGTCGATTGGCATCCTGCCACGAATAACAGCGTCACAGATAAGATAAGCCATTTCATAATAAATCCTCTTTTGTTCATGACTGAAGCATAGTGCTTATTAGCTTAGATACCTCAGCCATTAACTAAAGTCTTACGCATAAATAAAGCCTTGGTTAATGAACAAAGTATCTTCTCATTAATTAACGACCTGCTTTTGTACAAAAAACTTTCACTCATCCGAATAAAAATCACACAAAAACGACAATAAAGGCTGCATTGAGGTCGAAACGAGGGTCTAAAAACTAGTTTCCAAGCGCTAAACGGACCGCTGCGTCTGCATGGACTGACGTGGTATCGAGCAAAGGAACATCAGTGTGTTGTTGCTGAATCAGCAGGGCGATTTCAGTACACCCTAGAATAACGGCCTCAGCACCTTGCTGGCTTAGCTTCTCTATAATTTGACGGTATACATCACGAGACTCTTCTTTTACTTCGCCTCGACACAACTCTTGGTAAATGATGTTGTGCACTTGTTCTCGGTCGCTTTCATCAGGAATCACAACACCGATACCGAATTTATTGACTAGGCGAGCTTTATAGAAATCTTGCTCCATTGTGAAAGCCGTACCTAATAACCCTACTTTTTTAACACCTTGTTCAAGCAGTATTTGCGCGGTGGTATCAGCGATATGAAGGATAGGAATAGTAATCTTTTTTTCTATCTCAGGTACGACCTTATGCATGGTATTGGTACAAATAAGGATAAAGTCCGCTCCGCCTTTCTCAACCGATAAAGCCGCGTCCGACAAGATGTTAGCCGTCTCTGACCAACGTCCTTGGTGTTGTAGCCTTTCGATTTCATCAAAGTTCACGCTGTACATGCAAATTTTTGCAGAGTTAAGGCCACCAAGATTGGCTTTAACACCTTCATTAATGGATTTATAGTAACTCATTGTCGACTCCCAACTCATTCCGCCGAGCAAACCGATCGTTTTCATATTCCTGTCCCTTTAGATTCCGACTAACCCGATTAAATCGTTATGCGTTGCAAATTTATAGTACGTTCTTGCTTAAAGCGAGCCCATAACACCTTACTCCTTTCAAACCATTCTTTCCAAACCATTGCTTTCAAACCGTTTATTCCAAAAACCTCCGTTCATAAAAAAGGCTCGAATTAAGAACCCGAGCCTTTGTTGCTTTTGACCAACCAAAGTTTTGGCGTTAGTACACCTCACACCAATCTGACTTCATATCGATCAGTGTCCAGTCATCTCTTGAGCTCGCTTCGTCTAATGCTTTGTCGAGTTGCCCAACATGAGACTCTCGGTCGTACTTCCACTCACGTTCGCCATCAGTGTGATGAACAATCATAGCCATTGAGTTTGGTTGGCTGGTTGCCCATTGCATCATCGCTTGATCTCCGTCTGAGTTCCCGACAGCTAGAATAGGCTTTTTACCTATAATATGCTGAATATTCGATACTTTTCCAGCTTTGTCATCGATGGTCAAAATGGAAGAGTCTTTAGTGACCGTCGGTTTACCATCGTTATAGTTGTAATTGTATTTAAGCGCGCTGCCGATAATCTGTTCAGAAGGAATGTTGTAAGCCTGAGGAGCCCATGCTCTCATAAAATCAACGCCTCCTCCCGATACAATGTAAGTTTTAAAGTCATGCTCTTGTAGGTAAATCAGCATCTCTTTCATTGGCTGGTAAGTCAGGTCTGTGTAAGCTTTATTGAAACGTGCATCTTTTGCTACCGCTAACCACTGCTCAACATCTTCTTGGTATTGCTCAACTGTCATGCCAGAATGTGTCGCTAAAATGATTTTGAGTAACCCTTCTTCACCACTGCCAAGAACGCTCTCAATATCCCCTTCTAGTACAAACTTAAACGGTACTTCCGTTTTCCATTCAGGATGCTCAGAAGCCAACTCTTTTACACGATCTAGTGCAAAGGCTAATTGGAAGTAGTAAGGCTGTTCTGACCAAAGCGTACCATCGTTATCGAACACAGCGATTCGATCTTCAATCGCCACAAACGCCTCGGACTCTGTTTGGGTGGCTTGCCCAACAAAATCTACGATAGCGGATTTGCTTTCACCATCCTTCCAAGAAGGCAGCAACAAAGGATCACAATCTTTAGCAAAAGATGAAAAGGAAAAGCTCGATAAAATCACAACTGACAAAAGGGATATTTTCTTCATAGCAACTACCATGTTGTTGAATTGATTATAGGGTTCACTTTCATTCATCCTAGTTTGTCTATCGCGATTTTCCACTTATGGATACTATAACCGATGTTTATGTTGCGATTTGAACAGCAGAAGTAATGCTTCAGCATTAAAATTTTCAGCTCACACAAGATTGCTTTGTGGTTTACCCCAACGACAAATCTCGTTATGGTGATTTGTCATATCATCATAAAACAAGGACTGCCTGAAAATTATGAACAGCACGATTGAGACCATTTTGGGGCACCGCTCCATTCGCCAGTACACGGGCCAACCAATAGAAAAGCAACAACTCGACATGATTGTTCAAGCAGGCCTTGCTGCATCGTCGTCGAGCTTACTACAGGCTGTTTCCATCATTAGAGTCACAGACAACGAGAAGCGCAAGCTGCTAGCGGAATACGCAGGTAACCAAGCTTACGTAGAAAATGCAGCCGAGTTTTTGGTGTTCTGTATCGACTATCAACGTCACGCTAAAATTAACCCTGAAGTGAAAACCGACTTTACTGAGCTGACTCTGATTGGTGCGGTCGACTCTGGCATCATGGCGCAAAACTGCATGTTGGCTGCAGAGTCTCTAGGTTTGGGTGGTGTATATATCGGTGGACTGCGTAACAGCGCACAACAAGTCGATGAACTGTTAGAACTACCACAACACACCGCCGTGTTGTTCGGGATGTGTTTAGGTCACCCGGCACAGCAACCAGAGGTTAAGCCTCGCCTTCCTGCTCACGTAGTAATGCACGAAAACCAATACCAACCGCTAAGCCTAGACGAAATTGCCAGCTACGATGATTCGATGCAGAGCTACTACGCAAGCCGTTCAAGTAACCAAAAGCAGAGCAGTTGGTCACAACAGATCACACAAAAGTTATCTGGTGAGTCTCGACCACACATCCTTCCTTACTTGAACAGTAAAGGACTGACCAAGCGATAAACTGCTCACACTCGATATTCAGAAAGCACAATAAAAAATGTCAGCGCAATATACGCTGACATTTTTTTGTTTATACGGTACTGGTTTTGCTACAGATATTTCTCAATCGGTAGCAATTGTAGAAAACCGGATTGCATTCTTTCCCACTTACCTGTCTCAGGTTCGCTGTCCCAACTTTGCTCACCGGAATACCAATACACATCACCGTCTTCCAGTTCTAGGCGCCAGCTATTATCTTCATTCATTGCTTGTTCAATGGTTTCTGCTAGTTTTTCGGCAATGACTTTATTTTCGATGATTAAAACCGATTCCGTGTTGAGATACGTAGAGCGCAAATTGAAGTTAAATGATCCAATGCTCGCAATACTACGGTCAAATACTACCGATTTAGCATGTAAGCCATAGGCCGTCTCCGGAGCACATTTAGACACATCTTGGGTAGATGCTTCACAAAGATTAGATTCTGGTTTTAGCTCAAACAGGTCGATACCATGATCTAACATGTCGTAGCGGCGACCCGCATAAGCAGAATGATTAGTCACCAAATCATTAGACGCCATAGAATTGGTAAGCGCCTTTATTTCAACGTTGTTGCTACTCAGAGATTGCCACTCATCAAGTTGTCCATCATCAAACACTAGGTAGGCAGACTCTAGCAAGATTTCGTGTTCAGACTTACGTGCTAGATCCGCAAGTAACACAGCCGTTGCTTTAGGTAAATTAGTATCATCTGAGTCGATAGGGACTGGGGGATCGTAAACAAAACGGGCATTGACCCAAGTCATTTGACTCAAGACACTTTTTAACAATTCAGTGCTCGATTTACCGTCTTCTGGCAATTTAGGGTAGTTCAGATAATGCGGAGCAGCGATGTCGTTCATCAATGAAATATCAGGCTGTTCTTCACCACCTAACATATCAACAGGGTAAGACCAACGGCTATTCCAATACTCAATAAAACTCGCTTGGATAGTGGTTACCACAGAGCCCATGACCATCACGTCGCGATCTCGAAAATTGATTTCGTCAGAGAGGTCAAAATATTCATCGCCGATATTACGCCCACCAACGACAGACAAAGTGCTATCTACAGTAAACGACTTGTTATGCATGCGACGGTTTAACCGAGAAAAGTCCCCCAAAAAACTCAACCATTTGCTGAAGCCACGACGTGTTGGCGTTGGATTAAAGATGCGAATCTCAATGTTAGGATGCGCATCCAATGCCGATAACAAACCTTCACGTTCATTGAGGTTAATATCATCAAGCATCACTCGAACTTTAACACCACGGTCAGCAGCGGCTAACAAACGACTGGCTAGGTAGCTACCCGATTCATCAGAATTCCAAATGTAGTATTGAATATCGATGGTATGTTCAGCCGATTCAACCAGTGCCAATCGCTGAGCTAGCGCATCCCAGCCAGATTCTTGTAAGCTAACGGCCGTCGTTCCTTGCTCAACAGACTCAGGTTGATAATCCGCAGCTAAGACCGACAAGACACTGGATGAGGGGAAGGTTTGCGGTTCTGTTGGATGATCAATGCCTTCAGGGAGAGAAGAGCACCCACCTAGAATAGCAATTAAAATTAGGGTTAAACTAATGCGTTGGAGCACGGGCATGTATTGAACTTCCTTTCAACGATGGCTTTCAGGGTGCGCAGCCATTCCTATTTACCTATTGATTATTGCTGCTATTACCTGAAATTTATAGGTAATTATCAAGGATAAATTGAAAGCCCAGCAATTAAAGCAACAAATCACTTCAAATGAGTCAGCCCTAAACAGTATAAGCCTAGTGGTTTTTCGACCATTTCGACGGTAATTTCAGTTCTGTCTTGATTACAGTTCAGTGCTAAAGCGTAGCCATGCAAATAGTCCACTAGCAAATGAAGCGCATTTTCAGTTTGCTCTGAGGTCAGATTTAAAGGGTGTACTACTGCTTCAAAACGTTCGCTAAACACTTCTACAGGACCAAGAGATTTCATTGTCAATAAGGTTTCTAACAACCCTCGATACTCATTCAACACCGGAAACATTGTTCACGCTACATAACGTTTATCGTCCCTACACAAGCCTCCCCTAAAGTAGTACCCTTTATCATATTTCATCCTTAATGGTATCTGGATCTCATGAAGCTTTTAGTCGATCGAACAGGCGAACAATTTTTAGAAATTCTAAATGAATCTGGAGATACACTAACGGTTCAATTCATTAGCAACGAAGGTAATCGAAAGGGTAAGCCGTTCCAAGATAACTTAAGTGGATTATTCCTCACGGGGTGGAAGCCGCGCACCACTTCAACCGCCATCGGATTAGAACGCTTTAAGCAAGGCAAGCTTGAAGATCCCAAAGTGAGTTTCGCATTGCACCAACTCTATCCACTGGGTCGAGACGTAAAATTACCTTCCGGTGATATCGCTACAGTCGCAAGTTACGCCAATACTCATAGCGATGGTTACTATATGTTTGTGCGCCTCAACGATGAGTTAACACGACTCAAGATTACGCCCGATTGGGAACTGCAACCTTCCGCTCAAAGATTGGCTCTGCCATATTACCCAGCCCCAAGAACCAAGGAAGAGCTCGACAACATTGATGACTTTGATGCGTGGGCGGGCGGTTTTTAAACACTCTTTACCTACGCCTGGTAGCACATAACCCCCAGGTTATTATCAATTTATTTTTGAAAATAATTCAAATGTGACGCTGTTTATCGTTTCAAATATTCCTACTATTATTTATCCATCGATACAGACTGTAGCTCAATGAACAAAGAGTGGCGCTGTAAACACAGACAACTCACCATTTCGGTGAAAAGTAATATAGGTACGAACATGACTCAACTAACTATCGTCGCAAACATCGTCGCTAACGAAGACAAAATCGAATTGGTTAAAGCCGAGCTATTAAAACTGATTGATATAACTCGTACGGAAGAAGGTTGCATCAACTACGACCTTCACCAAGACAATGAAAACCCAGCGCATTTCACTTTCTATGAAAACTGGACGTCTCGTGAACTGTGGCAACAGCACATGGGTAATGCCCATCTTGCTGAGTACATGGCAGCAACGGAAGGTTGTGTTGCGTCATTCACGCTCAATGAAATGACTAAAATCGCTTAAATACTGATTCCAAGTTATCTGCTACTGGATAACACGCTTACAATCAATTGATTTTGATTTAAAAGCCCCGCTGCACGTCAGCGGGGCTTTTTCATTTAAGCGTATATCGTCGTCAATCAGCCTTAGTTAGAGCTTTAACCTTGGCTGTATAAAATCAATAAACGCCGAGATACGCTTAGAGACGGATGACGACTTATAGTAAACCGCATTCACTCGCTCTCGATCTGTGTTGGCAAGTTTGTCTTGCTCCAAAATAGGGACTAGGCGCCCTGCTGCTATATCGTCCTGCACCATAAAACCCGATAAACAAGCAATCCCATTTCCAGCTAATGCCAGTTGACGCACGATTTCACCATTACTGGCTGTTACAGTAGGCGGGATATAACTTTGGTTTGGCAAAGGCCAGTGATTAAGCACTTTGTTTCCTGCAAATCCCACAACTTGATGCGAACTCAAATCTTCAGGTTTGGTGGGCAACCCACGCTTAGCGAGATAATCAGGCGACGCTACAATATGAAGCAAACTTTTCCCTAACGGGCGGGCGTGCAGTGTTGAATCGGACAACTTACCGATTCGAATCGCAACATCAGTTCTCTTTTCCAGAAGATCAACGAAGCCCTCGTTGGAAGTGAGTTCCAATTCAATATCTGGGTAAGCCTCTTTAAATGACTGCACCAAAGGCACTAGCTGATGGAATACGAATGGACTGGCGGCATCAACTCTTAAACGACCTTTTGGCAACTCACCGCGCGACACAATTTCTTCTTCTGCGCTCTGGATCACCTGTAACCCCAACCTTACTGAATCAACAAACTGCCGCCCTTCCTCTGTCAATTCCACTCGTCTCGTTGTTCGGTTGAATATTGAGACGCCGAGTTGCGACTCAACCTTACTCACCGAACGAGACACCTTGGCAACCTGTACATCCAACGCCTCTGCCGCCGCAGAAAAGCCACCAGCATCGACGACGGTGAGTACCATTTCTAAATCATCTGAACGGGTTAGCATGATGCTCCTTCACTACTTTCATGTTGTTTAATGTCCTCTCGTTTGTGCTCATCACAGCTCAAATCATCTGTGTCTTTTCGATCTTATTAACTTAATCCAATGATCGGCTAACTCTCTAATTATTGCAAATAACACAAAGGTTATTTGTTAATGATGACATTTTTAACAAATATATTTTACTAGATAATCCCCGCCATCAGACGAAGCGCTCTTATCGCAGTAGCAAGCTGCCCCATGTTATCGCGCTCAATAATCAACACAGAACAGTAAGAGAGATGATTATGCCACTAGCACTATTTGCATTGACGCTCAGCGCCTTTGCCATCGGAACCACAGAATTTGTCATCGTGGGTTTGATCCCCACGATGGCGAGCGACTTGAATGTATCTCTGCCATCAGCAGGCCTATTAGTCAGTTTATACGCACTTGGTGTTGCCATTGGCGCGCCAGTATTAACGGCGTTGACCGGAAAATGGAACCGTAAGCTGGTACTGCTAGGCGTGATGGCCTTGTTTGTCGTCGGCAACTTACTGGCATGGCAAGCACCAGGCTACAACACATTGATCGCTGCTCGTATTTTGACAGGCCTTGCCCATGGTGTGTTCTTCTCGATTGGATCAACCATCGCGACCGGTTTAGTTTCAAAAGATAAAGCAGCCAGTGCCATTGCGATCATGTTTACGGGTTTAACTGTTGCATTGGTAACCGGTGTACCACTGGGCACCTACATCGGCCAAACTTTTGGTTGGCAAGCGACCTTCTTGATCGTTGCTATTCTTGGCCTGGTAGCCCTTATTGGAAGCGCCTTCTTAGTTCCAAACAACCTTAAACAACCGCCAACCGCTAAGATTTCAACGCAATTAAAGGTTCTAACTCAGCCTAGATTACTGTTGGTTTACGCCATCACAGCACTCGGTTACGGCGGTACATTCACAGCCTTTACCTTTCTCGCTCCAATACTAGAAAACGTATCAGGGTTTGATTCAAGTTCTATCAGTTTAATCATGCTCGTTTACGGTGTATCAGTCGCGGTTGGTAACATCTGGGGCGGTAAGATGGCCGACAAAATGGGCCCAATAAAAGCACTGACCGTTATATTCTCTGGCTTAGCGTCAGTACTGGTAATCTTCAACTTTACCGCGGTAAACCCTTATGCATCGGTCGCAACCATACTTGTGTGGGGTGCATTTGCTTTCGGTAACGTTCCGGGACTGCAGGTTTATGTAGTGAAACTGGCTGAGAAATACACACCTGACGCAGTCGATGTGGCATCAGGGCTCAACATTGCAGCTTTCAACGTAGGTATTGCATTAGGCTCATGGGGAGGTGGTTTGATTGTCGCAAAATCTGGATTAATGAACACACCTTGGATTGGGGCTATGATTGTCTTAATCGCGCTAGTGTTGACCCGAATTAGTGGTGCTCTAGACAATAAAAAACCAGCATTCCAAGCGACGAACCAATAACTCTAACCAAATAGCAACGATGAAATCTTACATCGTTGCTATTTTCTATCTTGTCTTATCGCAAATAAGAATCGAACAACATAAATAACACATCCTCGATTTAATTAAATTAAGAGATTATTAATTATAATTTGAGTAATAATTTATTATGAATCTTTTTTTGAATTTAAATACCCTTCCATATCGCCCTTCTAATATTGATTCAAATCAATTAATTGCTCAATAAGCATCCATTATTATAAAAAGTGGATTGTTTGTGGATTACTTCACCCAATTGGGTGATGATAAACCTATCATTTAATGACTAATATCAACCTTAGATAAACTCAAATGAAGCACCAAAATATATTCGAGTTATCGCTTGCAATAGGTTAAATGGATTGAGTTATGCAGATATCAGAATTGAAGATTCCACTAGAAAATGGACTTAATAAATCCCCGTCTGAATTCGAAGAAGCGATAAGAAATGGATTAACTACACTTGGAATTGAGCATGTCACATTAGTTATCTCATCAAAACCAGACTTCCCAGCCTTCAAATATATTGATGGTTTGTCAGATGGAGTCTCGCTGACAGAGGTAATCACAGACAATCTAGATGATTATCTCATGTTGATTTCAAAGAGCCGTAAAGGAAAAATTCATCACAAGATAGATGACATAATGGACAATAGAATATTGGGTCATGACAAGCTCCCTGTCGCCCAAGATTATCTGAATTTCTATAGTATTTCTGAAAATCTACTTTACGAACATGGAATATCAATAATGTTTCATAGTGTCGATGAACTCCGGATTGATGAATTACGCCAGTTAAAATCAATATGTGACATTGCCATCGCTTGGGCAAATTCATGGGTCGCCCACCGTACTATGGTCTCACATTGGCGTAAATATTCTGAGCCAAAAACGGCCAACACGAGCCCGTCTTTGACTAAGTCAGAACTTGATGTGCTTGATCTACTGACTAAAGGATTGAACGGTACTGAGATCGCACAAACCCGTGATGTATCAAAAGAAACGGTTCGCAGTCAGATCAAGAGTATCCTGCACAAAACACAATGTAAAAACCAAAACCAACTGATCTCTCGATTTGGACAAGGGCAGTGGCTCATCAGCCCACCAATACGCTCTGCTTACACCTAATTCGCTTCTGCCGCCAAGGAAGGCTCAAAGTATGCAAAATAATCGACCAGCACCTTACACATGCTTGATCACTCGCAGCAACACCTTGTCGCGAGTGATCAGAGATTTATTGAAACTTTCTTTCCCACTCAATCAATTTCAAGTTATCGAATCTTATTCTGAACTTGACCCTGAGTATAAAGGCGTTGTGCTTTTAGACAGAAGTACGATACCGATGCCAGACAAGTGTGGTGTTTCAATTATCAATAGAAAAGATAAGTGGATCGCCATCAATATTAAATGCAGCGCTTGTTACGATTACCTAAAATTTGGCTTTTTTGGCCAAATAGAAGTGAATCATTTTGAATTTATTCCAAAAGCCATTAAATCTGTTCAAGAGGGAGAGCTTTGGTTCCCTAGACATATTATGGAAAGCTTTATTATTGACCTTTGTATCAGTAGCGTTTCTAAGAAATCCTATTCCATCACAGAAAAAGTAACATCAAAGTTTTTTTTAACAAAGAAAGAGCAAAGAGTCTTTGAATTAATGATTCAAGGTTTTTCAAACATACAAATAGCAAACGACACAAATGTCAGTATAAACACAGTAAAAACACACGCTTACAATGTGATGTCCAAGTTGAATGTACATTCTCGACATGAACTATTTGCTAAAGCTCATGAATTAACCGTTTAAAATTAGCACTCTTTTCATACTTATTTATTCAATATATCACCCCTCGTTGCGAGGTATATTTTTTAAATCCTAATTACTATGTATTTGTTGTCGGGAATAACAAGAGTAATGAGGGAATAATTATGAAAAAATTAATATTAGCGGTAGCAGTAGCCGGTGTGATGTTCAGTGTAAATAGTTTCGCTGTTGGTGGTGGTCCAGGTGGAACCAAGTTAGAAGCTAATGTGGTTCAATTTGGAGGAGCAACCAATGCTCTTCTGACCAATGCAACGAACACTGATGGCGCACACATTCGCATGGAAGGCACGATTCCACAACGTTGTGTGCTCAACTTGAAATCAGCACAAGCCGGAGAGTTTGTTAATGGTGATATCCACCTAACGAACATGCTGGCAGATAGCAAAAATTTGGTCTCAGGGCTAACAGCCAGTAAACCAATTGCAAGTCTTCGTGCCTGGTGTAACTACGGGAAATCAATGGAAGTCGATATGACTGCCACACCTTTCAAAATGACTCGTTTCGGCATGGCCATTGGTAAAGAACGTATCGATTACACATTACAAGCAAATCAAACCGACATTTTCGATACAAGCAATGCAAGTGATGGTTTGTTTGGTCATACGACAGGTAACTTCCAAGTTAAATGGAGTGGTGAACACCAAAAAGCAAGAATTGCAGAAGTTCCTCTTAGTATCACAACAGAGGGTGCAGCTTTAGCAAGAGCCGGTAATTATCGCTCTACAGTGTATGTGAAACTCCAAGCGAAAACTTGTCACCACATGTGTGGATTTTAGCTCATAAATTAGAGCCCACAAACGTGGGCTCATTTTACCAAGGAAGGGTTTTATGAAAAACATTACTTTATTTATCAGTCTGCTACTCTTCCACGCCGTCGCTTTCAGCTACGAAATTACCCCTATGTATCAAGAAATGAACGAATTTGGAGGAAAGGCTCTCTCAAGCTATACAATCAATAACCCTCAAGACCGTTCACTCCCAATTGAAGTTGTAGTGTATGACGTAAGTTACGATGAAACCGGAGAGGTACTAACACTTAATGAAGACAGTTTTCTCATTTTGCCTCCTCAAATAATGGTAGACCCACAAAGTTCTCAAAAGATTCGGGTGCGCTATATCCCTAGCGATACTCTCACAATGACCAAACTGTACCGCATTGAATTCAACGAACTAGAAGTCGAAGGGCCTGAAGATAGTGACAGTAAAATAAGAACACTGCTTAGTTTTTCGACCTTAGCTTTTGTATCTCCGAACTCAATAAAGCCCACTATGAAGTCCTCGATTAAAGATAGAAACATAGTGGTAGAAAACACAAGCCAAGTTCTAGTGAACTTGCTTCATTCCGTATTCGAACTTCAAACTAACGGCGAGAAAAAAGACCTCCCGTGGAGCCAGATTGACACTAAGACAAGTGGTTACTTAATGCCTGGTGCCACCGCTTATTATCCTATTCCAAACGAATTCAAAAAAGTCACTGGTATTGCCATAAAGCAAAATAATTAACACTGAACCACCTGCTTCTACACGAGCTTTATTGGGAGGTAACATGAGCCGATATTACACAGTTCTTCTGTGCGTATCTCTATGCTTGCTAGCCCAACCTCACGCCTATTCCGCGGATTGGTTATTTCCATTCCCAATCAACTATTTAGGCTCAACAGTGGGCGATATTGATGCGTTCTCTGATGGTAAAACGATCTCCAAGGTTCATACCATTCAACTGAATACACTGATTGGTTCAGCGCTTACAAGTGAAGTATCAGGTAAGTTATCTTCGTACAAAGATACCTTTATTTCAGTGGAAACATTGAAAGAGTGGGGTGTGTTGCTCTCCTTTTCATCCTCTGACATGTCTATCTCATTATCTTTCGTTCAAGATGCACGAAAAGAGCAAGCGCTAAGTTTCAGCGCACCTTACTCTCCTCCTATTTATTCCACATCAGCCTTTTTCACCAACATCAATAACTTTAACTTTGGCCTATCTGATACACGAGGGGTTGAGACTCAAAATGAAGAACAAAAGTGGAATATAGAGTGGATCTCCACAGGAAACTTTGCTGGTGCGCGGGGAGTTAACTATAAACTGTCAGGCTATTTTGATGATGGCACCAGTGAGGAACAAACTTTTTATCGTGGCGATATATCGGCCTTTATCGACCGTGCAGAAACCCCTTATCGAGTCACTTTTGGCGACCAAGTTAACAGTACTTCAGGCCACCTACCTAGCCAACAATTTGGCGGAATCGGGTTTGAACGTAATTACTCAGCATTACAACCGAATCGCAGTATTCAGGTAGGAGGCACTCAAGCCTTAGTGCTTGAAGAGTCTGCCGACATCGAACTGTACATTAATGGTTCCTACGTGACAGAGTTTCGACTTCCACCTGGACGTTATATGCTCGATAACTTGCCACTATCTTCAGGTAGTAATGACGTTCGTTTAGATATTGAGTATCAATCGGGAAGACGAGACTCCATTCTCTACAGCGTATTCTACAACTCTAAACTGCTCAAAGAGGGAATATCCGACTTTGGCGTGTATTTGGGTGCTCCTTCAGAAATAAAAGACAGTCACTATAGGTACGATACCGAAAGCTTAATCACCAGTGCCTATTATGACTATGGCTTAACCGAATACTTAACGCTTGGGTTGAATGGCTTTTATCATAAAGATGGATTCATACTAGGGGGGATCTCCACTTTTGGCACCCCCATCGGTAATATTGGCTTTCGACTATCAGGCAGCCAGTCGAGTGAATATGATGAAACCGGTTATATCGCAAGCATCGATTATGCCGCCTCGCTCTGGGATCAAAACAATTACAGCGCCCCCAACTTACGTATCGCGCTTGAATCTTACGATACCTATTCCTATCAACCTTGGACGGAAGAAGGAACGACAGGCCATTCGGCAGCAGTCAGCTATACCTTAGGCATTACCGATGATGTTTACTTATCGCTCTCATATAACCTTGATAAGCAGAGTGGTTACGATACGGAATGGAGTGCAGAAGCCTCAACGTCTTGGTCTTACTCCAATGTAGTGGTCGGTTTAGGTGTTACTCATGAAGAAGACCCAAATGAGGGCATTTCGAACACAGAGGGTATTCTATCTGTTGATTGGACATGGAGTTCTGATGACGGGCAATACACCGCAGATGCCGGATACGCCAGCGATACTGAGATCTTACGAGCAAGCTTTAGTAAGCCAAGTAAAAATCAAGTTGGCCAATATGGCTATTCTCTATCTGCTGATGTCGAATCGAATCAAGGACAGTATCAATTACGTGGTGACTACATAGGCAACCGGGTTCGATATGATGGAGACATCAATTATTACAACTCGAACAGTACCGAAGACACCGTGGTCACCTCGTTTAGACCCAGTACAGCATTCACAATTAGTGACAGCAATCTCTCTTGGTCACGCCCAATATATGGTGCGGCGGCTGTGGTGCAAGTTCATGAAAGTTTAGAGTCGGACGCCCTAATAAACAGCGATGAAGACGCGTACGCAGAAGCGATTTCTCAGCAAGGTTACCCCAATGCTATCAGCCTCTCTACAGCCCACATCACTCAGAGCTTTACTGTAGATGCGCCAAACGCACCTGTTGGTTATGACATCGGCAATTATCTGTACAACATCACCCCAGGCGCTTATACCAGTCATCTCATCACCGTTGGGTCCAATAAATCTAAAACCATAATAGGCAAATTACTATTAGCTAACGGTCAACCGCTTGCGTTAACTCAAGGCTATTTAACCGATCTCGATGACACATCTTATCCATTCTTCACCAACAAAGGCGGAAGATTCGTTATTGAAGGAATAGGCAGCGGTGATTATCGAATCGAAACGATCAATTCCAACGCAACGGGGATCATCAGCATCCCTGAGTCAGACGATAACCTGTTGAGACTTTCTGATATTCAACTAGAACAAGGAGCAAACAATGTTCAAAGTAACTCCAATGAAAAAAACTAATTGGCTGCTCACATTATGCATTCTCTGGCTGCCTTCACCATTACTAGCACAGAGTTGCAACGGAGTATGGAGCTTAACCCAACTTAACAATGGTCCGATTGAGTTTGATAAATCGGGATTTGCGAAAATTCAATACGAGCTCAAAAAGCTACGCTCTCAAAGCGGCGAATGTTCATTAAGGTCGGTTCGACTAAAAATTCTCAATACGTTGGACAAAAATGGACCTTATTTCGTCAACCAAAGCCAAACAATGCTTACTTATGATCCCAAAGAGCGAGAGTACTTGCTATACGCAAAATACAATTCTCCGGTCCGTTTTTACTTGGTCGATCCGAGAGCAAAAATTAACTACGCTGCAAAATACACTGTGCCTTTTATTGCCAAGCTCAAGTATGAAGACAACCCTGTATCAACACTAACAAGTACCGCAACTTACAAGATAAAGTCTTTCGTTACTTTTGATTGGTCTGGCCATGGAAGCAACATTCACCGCTCAGCAACAGGATACAGTTGGCAACTCGGTGAACTTCATAGTGGTAAGCGTTATCAAGCAGATTTTATGATCCGTTCTAATTCTCTAACAGAGCTTTGGGTTAAATCTCGACACGGCAAACTGATCAATACCCAGAACCCGGATTGGACGATTACCTATCAACTGACCGTGAATGGGATAGAAGTGTCCAGATTGCACCGCATGACTCCCATAAAAAACTATAGTCGCGGCCAGCACACCATTCCTTTTTTACTCTCGATCACTGACAACACCAACCTGTCACGAGCGGGAAGTTACCGCGATGAATTATATATCCAAGTAAAAGCAATAGATCCTATTTTCTGAAGTAGCGCTGTGACATTTTAACAAAGGTACACCAATATGAATGCTATCAATTTAGCAATGAAACAAAGACATTGGGTCATGGCCTGCTTCGCTTTGGTCATCCTTTGTATTCATATTGGTGAAATCCGTAGAACCATCCATTTTGTTGAAAAAGATCAAACTCACCGAAGCGATCTCATTCAAACGCTGGTTCAAAGTAATGTCGTGCGAACACTGAATATTTTAGGTACTTCTTTACACTCAGAAGCAACAAATACCAACAGACCCAATGTGGGTGGCGTTTATTATCAGCCTACGCGACCTTTCTCAAATTCTGACATTAAAGGCATCGCAGAACGATTCAATATCAGTACATCGTCACCTCAATTTCTTGCCATGAAAAACGGAAAAACGACACTTTGGGGATTTAATTTCAATCATCCAAAACCTCATATCAACTTAATAGCAGGGCTCGTGTCGCAGCGGACATCCCTATACCACGAGGCGAATGTCGATCTGCAGCATTACTTCCCAGAAATCAACGGCACGGCCAACACGCTTCTTTTTATAAGAGACAATCAACATCAATACTTTATGCCTTCTGGAGAAAAGATAAATCTAGACTTATCGAACACGCACGCCTTACAACCTCTAGAAGACACCGCTGTCTATGTAAGCAAAGTGGAACTACTGGACGTCATATTTTTCCAATTAAACAATGACAATTCTCGATACTTTCATCTTGTTGAAGTTCCGTTACCACAACTTCGTGCGACCCTTTTTATCTTTGATAATATGACCAGTTCTGTGGCTGAAATAAAGGGAGTGATTCAAAGTTTTGTTGAGGTCATCGCATTGTTAGGGATAGGCTATGTGTTACTGATCGCTTTTTCTCATTATCAATATCGAACCTCAATTGCTTTGGAATCAGATGCATTAACAGGGTTGAAGAACCGCTCTTACTTAGAAAGTGCAAACTCACGCATTCGCGATGCTGGAACGAGCAAAAACAACCGATGTATCGGAGTTATTGCCATTGATCTCGACCATTTTAAACTGATCAACGACAACTACGGACACCATACCGGCGACAACGTGTTAGTTCGGATAAGCGAGATATTATTAGAAAATGTAAGAAACAACGATGAGTGCTATCGTATCGGTGGAGACGAATTCATCGTCATTCTCAAAACAGAAAGTCAGTCCGATATCATCAAGTTAGCAGATAGAATTCGAGATAAAATCGCCTACGACCCACAGCTCAGAAGTATGATTAAAGGAGGAGTATCAGCTTCGCTTGGACTTGTGGATTTATCGACTGGGCAATCGATTGAAGAGGCCATTATTTCCGCTGACGAGATGTTGTATCAAGCGAAAAACCAAGGGCGCAATTTGGTTCAAAGCTCCCTTATCTGAAAGAAAACGAATTTTCCTGTTCGCTGCAACCGCAACCGCAATTGTGAACAGGAAAAGAATAGCCAATCAACCAGCGAAGAAAGCTGGGCTTACAAAAAGAACATTAGTTTACTACAACTCAGAGATCGAAAGCCGCTCAAAAATGCAGTGGCGTCAATTAATCATTATCAATCGATTTTAGTACTTTACATGGGTTACCTACGGCAACCACATTCGCTGGGATGTTTTTAGTTACCACACTGCCCGCACCAATCACGCTGCTCTTGCCAATGGTTACTCCTGGGCAAACAATCACACCACCGCCAAGCCAAACATTATCACCAACGTTAATCGGAGTGCCGAACTCCACGCCCTCTTCAACGCGGCCTTTCACATCGAGTGGATGGCCTGCGGTAAGAATTTGAACGTTCGGACCAAGCAGTACATTGTCACCAATGGTCACTTCAGCGACATCCAAAATCACACAGTTAAAGTTCGCGTAGAAGTTCTTACCTAACTTGATATTTGAACCATAATCACAATGGAACGGCGGCTCTAAGTGCGCGTTCTCACAGCCCGGAATAAGCTCTTGGGTTGCCGCTTTCCACTCGGGTGTATCAGGAATACTATTGTTGAGTTTTTGAAGCACCTTACGACATTCGATACGTTCTGAATAAAGCGCCTTATCCCAAGCTTGATAAGGTTCACCTGCTAACATCTTTTGCTTTTCTGTTCTCACGTTACTTACCTGTTTTCACATAACTTAGCTATTTTCATATTACTAAACTGCTTTTACATTACTTAACTAATGATGGTCAATTCATCGACCAAAAAACGCAATATCGCACATCTAAATAACAGTGAATAAAGAGTCTTTTCGCTTGATTTAATAGATGCGCAGCTCATCATTTTTTGTAGGTGAAATATGAAATTCAATCAGTACTAATTTAGCTTCGCTATCGAATCACGCAACACCAAGTTTCCAGTAGTACAAACCGATTCAGCTTGTTCGATAGCTCCAACAATTTTCAAGATAGCCTTTAGGGTCATTTGTTCTAACGGCACACTTACAGACGTGAGGCTTGGCGTTAAAAACTCACCCACTTTGCTGTTATCAAAACCGACGATAGAAACATCTTGGGGTAATGAATAACCTAGCTCGGTTAATGCCTTAATAGCCCCAATCGCCATATCATCGTTTCCGGATAAAATAGCGGTGAACGTGGCTTTGTTTTTTGCTAAAACCTGAGCGGCGTGATAACCGCTCTCCATCGTCCATTCGCCCTGAATAACTTTAGACTCATCCAATGTAATACCATGTTTAGTTAACACGTCTTGATAGGCTTGGTAACGCAGCGCACCGGTCGAAGAACCTGCTTTGCCACGAATCACGGCAATATCGGTATGCCCCTGTTCGATGATGTGTTCAACCATCAAACGAGCGCTCTGATAATGGTCTGTGGTAATGGCATTATTGGGCTTCGACGGCATTTCTCGGTTGAGCACCAGAATCGGTGTGTCAGTGCTTTCTATGAGCTTAGCAATCTCATTTTCGGTTAAGCACTGCGGATAAATGATGATGCCCGCACACTTCATATCTAGCAGGAAATTGATCGCCTTTATTTCGTCTTCAGCGCTGTGTTTGCCATCGGTGATCACCAATTGGTGATTCGATTTTTCACTATAAGACGCAGCGTGATACATCAAGGAGGAAAAGTACGGGCCATTGAACAACTCATTGGTGATAACGAAACCGATGAAGTTAGTCTTCTTAGTCGCCAATTGCTGAGCCAACAAATTCGGTCGATAACCCGTTTCTTGTATCGCATCGAATACCTTTTTCACCACATCTGGGCGCACAATATTCTTCCCATTTAAGACACGAGAAACTGTCGATTTAGATACGCCTGCACGGTTCGCGACATCAAGCATGGTTACCATTGGCTTCTTTTCCTTTATAAAAAATTAGCCGACATAAGCCGGCTAATTCATTGTTAACTAACTATTATGCAGTTTACAAACCACATAACAGTAAGGCGAATCGCATTCTAAATAGTGGCACCGTTAGATGCAATCACACCTTTATACCACTCAAACGACTTCTTGCGTTTGCGTTCCAATGAACCAGATTGGTCATTGTGCTTATCTACGTAAATGAATCCGTAGCGTTTTTTCATCTCACCTGTGGTAAACGACACCAAATCGATACAGCCCCAAGGGGTATAACCCATGAGATCAACGCCATCAATCGCAACCGCTTTTTTCATCTCTTTGATGTGGTCGCAAAGGTAAGCAATACGATAGTCATCATTAATGCTGCCATCTTCTTCAATGGTATCAACAGCGCCAAAACCATTCTCAACGATGAACAATGGCACTTCATAACGTTCATACAGAGAAGCTAAACAGAAACGTAAACCCGTTGGATCAATTGGCCAGCCCCAATCGCTAGACTGGATGAACGGGTTATCGACCGAGTTTTCATGACCGCCGTCCATTGCCTCTTCTGTGGATTGATGAGAAGAAGAATCTAAAGTATTCGACATGTAGTAGCTAAAGCCTAAATAGTCCGCTTTACCCTCTTTTAAGATCTGTTCATCTTCTGGCTGCATATCAATGTTGAAGCCCTTGATTGCCCAATCGCGTTTTGCGTAACTTGGGTAGTGGCCGCGAACCATCACATCCGAGAAGAAGTAACGATCACGCATCGCTTGCTGCGCCAGCATAATGTCTTCCGGCTTTGACGAGCGAGGGTAAAAAGGCACCATCGCACACATCGCACCGATTTGCAGATCTGGGTTGATCTCGTGACCTTTCTTAACCACCAAAGCACTCGCCACAAACTGGTGGTGAACCGCTTGATACATGGCTTGTTGAGGCTTTTCGCATTGTGGAAACTTCACGCCAGAGCACAACCAACCGAAGATGTCTGCCGAGGTGTTCATCTGGTTGTTGATCTCATTAAACGTCATCCAATACTTCACTTTGTGCTGGTAGCGATCCATCACTGTGGTCGAGTACTTAACGAAGAAGTCGATCACTTTACGGTTCATCCAACCGCCGTATTCTTTGGCTAGGTGATAAGGCATTTCAAAATGGCTCAGTGTTACCACTGGCTGAATGCCGTATTTCAGTAGTTCATCAAACAGATCATCGTAAAACGCTAAACCCGCTTCACAGGGTTCTGATTCATCGCCATTTGGGAAAATGCGTGTCCACGCAATACTGGTTCTGAAACACTTAAAACCCATCTCAGCGAATAACTTAATGTCTTCTTTGTAACGATGGTAGAAATCCACTGCGACTTGGTTTGGATAATTTTCGCCATCAATCACACCATCGGTAATTCGACGTTGTACACCATGAGCGCCTGCTGTTAATACATCAACAACACTGACACCTTTACCATTCGCATCCCAGCCACCTTCTAGCTGATGCGCCGCAACTGCACCGCCCCATAAAAAATCGTTTGGAAATTCGTTGTTCATACCATTACTCGCTACAAGTTATTCGTGAAACAGATCAGGATTAGAGAGCCTATTGCAGCCCTGAAACCGATTTCAACATAGAACAAAGATACACCCTGAAACCGGTTTCAACAATAATTAATGGATCTTTTTTTGATCGAACTAAAGACTAATCAAAAGTCAGCGTTACAATCAATGCTGCTCAAAATACTGATCATGCTGTGATTTGCCAAATTGGTCTTGAGTTCCTGGGTAGAACTGAACGAGCGTCTGATCCGCTAGTGTGAGGTGAATCCAACCCTCCTTAACTCTCAGCCAATTGGTGCCGCTGGTCTCATAGACGACAGGAAAGTTGCCCCAGCCTGACTCTGATACCTGCAGCTCTTTAAAGCGGTTAATCGGGGTTAGCTTATTGCTGTCGAAATTTGCGTCGGCATAGACTGATAATGGCTCGATGGCATCGATTAGCTTAAACGTATAACAGCTCACAGAGGCTGAAGTGCGATCAAACCACTGGTAAGGTTGCGCACCGATTAAATCGTAGACCGTACAATCATTGAATTGAATCGCCCACTCTTGGTGAGCTTTAAAGCCAAGGTAACCAATGGGTTGTGACGAGTCAGGCTTCGCACCTGGCTTCTTCTCATACACCAGAGCTGAGGTAACACATCCCATAAGCCCAAGACTAAAAAGGAAAGTCAAAGTACGCTTCATCATTGTAATACCTCAGTTCCGTTAGTGAATTAAATGCTATTCAAGCGCCTTCTATTAAACGGTAAGCTCCAAGCGATTACCATCCGGATCGAGTACACAGCTCTCATAATAGCCATCACCTGTTCTTCTTGGGCCATCTAAGCGCTCATAGCCATCTTCGACCAAACTTTGAGTCAGTGCATCGACCGCTTGTTCAGACCCTAGTGAAATCGCCATATGAATGAAGCCTGTGAACTGATCATAGATGTCGTCTTTCGATTCAGGGACAGAATCCATTTCCATAATCTCTAAACGACTTCCAGTTTCAAATGAGAGGAAGTAGGAAGAAAACCCTTTAGTTGGGTTGTGATATTTTGAGTTCGATGTCGCGCCAAAATAATCTTCATAAAATAGCTTCAGAACTTCAAGTTGTTTGGTCCAAATTGCGATGTGTTCAATCTTCATTTTGTTTGCCTAAGTTTGATGTCTAACGCTAGATTACTCATCAAATAAGGAACTATAAACAGAACGAAATTCATCGAAATTGTTCCTGATTAACGGACTCGATTTTATGTCCATAACTGCACAGTATTGGTATCTATGTTTGTGTAATAGTTATCTTTCCTCCATAGTCGGGTTTTACACATTCTGAGATATAAGCCGTGAACTTTCTAAAATTAATAACTCTCGCTGCGATATGGGGCGGTTCGTTTCTGTTCATGAGAATTGCCGCTAATCCATTGGGCCCAGCAGTGTTAATTGAAGCAAGAGTACTGTTTGCAGCAATCACGCTAATGTTGGTGTCTTTGTATTTAAGAAAAAAGCTGACGTTCAACACTCATGCTAAACACTTCTTTATTCTTGGGCTGTTTAATACCGCAGTTCCCTTTTTACTGTTCGCTTATGCCGCGCAAACACTTAACGCTTCGACCCTAGCCATCTTGAATTCTACCGCGCCAATATGGGCGGCAATCATTGGTGCGATATGGACTAAAACAGCACTCGAGGCGAGAGTTCTAGTAGGACTTGGGATTGGGGTAGCGGGAGTAGGAGTACTCGTTGGTTGGGATGCGATAAACATTGGCCATGAGGCTGTACTTCCGATTTGTGCTGCGGTGATGGCCGCGTTTAGCTACGGAATAGCTTCAAACTATACCAAACAAGCACCTAAAGTTGAGGCATTCAATAATGCTCATGGCAGCATGTGGGCTGCGGTATTGATCGTGTTGCCGTTCATCTTTTTCATTCCTATGAGAGAGGCTCCGGATCTAACTATTACCACATCGGTTATCTTACTGGGCGCGGTGTGTACTGGACTTGCTTACCTGCTTTACTTCAATCTAGTTTCTGAACTCGGCGCACCTTCAGCCCTGTCCGTTACCTTCATCATTCCGGTATTTGGTATTCTCTGGGGTAACTTATTCTTAGGTGAAGCAATTGGCATCAATACGATTACTGGTTCAATTCTGGTAATCACTGGCACCATGTTAGTGACAGGTATGACACCTTCTAAGATGATAGAGAGCGCAAAACAAAAACGTGCTGCGAGAGCTGCTCGCTAATCAGTGACCAATGAACCCATAACACCTCAACAATGCATGCTTGAACCGCTATAAAAGCTAATCGACAACAGATAATTGATCCACGGCTAATCAGCCATGTATTGTTGAATCTTGTTCCTCAACCACTGATGAGCAAGGTTCGACTCCGTTCTTTTATGCCAAATCATATATTGCTGCATCGGCAACACCTCAAACGGTTGCTCAAGTACTTGAAGTTGGAATCGCTCTGCAAATTGGTTAGCGAAGTCACGAGAAGTACTACCAACACAATCAGAGCCAGAAACTAACACACACATCATCATCAATGAATCACACTCAGAACTCACTTTTCTCGGTTTGATAGCCTGCTTAGTAAAGTAATCTGCAGTGTACAGACGAGAGCGACGCATCCTAAAAGTCACATGCTTTTCATCGTAATATTGAGCTTCAGTGACTGAACCATCAATTCTTGGATGCCCCTGGCGAGCGATCAACACCAACCTATCCTCAATGACTTGCTGATTCATGTACCCATTAACTTGTGGGTAGTGGATATCGATCGCTAAATCTGCTTGCTGCATACTTAAACTCTGAAGCAAATCTTCTTCGTTATTCGGTACCATATTGAACTCAATAGAGATATTTCCAAGAGTATTATCTTTTTCTACAAGAGGTTGAAGCTTGGTTAAACCTATCTCATTAACCAGAATTCGAAACACATGATGTTGTTGATTATCGAACTGTTGCAATGAACTTACAGCGCTTGAGATTCCGTCTAACGCAGGTTCGATTCTAAGTGCTAATTGCGTTGCAGCATTCGTGGGACTGATCCCTCGCCCCTCTCTGATGAAAAGATCGGTGCCTAACTGAGACTGCAATCGCTTGAGTGCGCCACTCACACCCGGCTGTGTCATACCCAGAGACTCAGATGCCAAAGTTATCGACTTCAACCGATACACTTCTAAAAACACATTCAGCAAGTTTAAATCTAACTTTTCAACGTCACTCACAAACGAACTCCTTATTAACAAACCTTTCTATCTGGCTACTGGCTAGAAAATCACACTCTAAATTCTGTTTATCACTAAATCTTAGCTTATACATAACATTTCGTGATGTATTAACTAAAGTTTACTTTATTTTTTGCTATGTTTGACGGCCATATAATCCTCTCAACGAAACAATTCCCCGAATTGAAGAGGCTCTAATGACAACTTCACGCACTTTCAAAAATGCTTCACTGTTGCTTGCAATCTCTCTAGCGTTTCCTGCTATTGCTGCAAATCATGACCATGCACACTTTAGTGACATTGGCGACCAAGGTGGCAAAGACGCGACTAAAATGACAACACAAGCCAACCAAGAATTTGCGAAAACGCTCAACTTCTCAGACACCCGAGCGTTCGACAATAACAACAAAGGTCTAATCGCAAGCTTCGATCAAGAAACAGGCGACATCATCCGTAACAGTTTCAACTTTATCGAACCAAGTGTCACAAACGCAGACAAAGCACCTGATTCAGTTAATCCATCATTATGGCGCCAAGCAGTACTAAACCAAGCAGCTGAAGGTTTGTATGAAGTTGTTCCAGGTAAGGTTTACCAAGTACGAGGTGCAGACTTAGCGTCTATTTCTTTCATCCGCAGTGACAATGGTTGGATCGCCTATGACGTTCTTCTCACCAAAGAAGCAGCCGCTAAATCACTCAAATTCTTCAAGAGCAATGTGCCTGATGGCGGTGAACTGCCTGTTGTCGCAATGATCTACTCACACTCACACGCTGATCACTTTGGTGGCGCAAGAGCGATTAAAGACGCTTACCCAGATGT
The DNA here is from genome assembly GCF_042466085.1 of Vibrio sp. R78045. Taxonomy (NCBI): domain Bacteria; kingdom Pseudomonadati; phylum Pseudomonadota; class Gammaproteobacteria; order Vibrionales; family Vibrionaceae; genus Vibrio; species Vibrio sp. R78045. The sequence goes on along the minus strand of NZ_JAXHBS010000013.1, from coordinate 1,174,501 downwards.
GAAAGTGTACGGTTCGAAAAATATTACCAAAGAAATCGTAGACGAGAACGTATTGGCAGGTAATGCGATGTCTCGACGTACTGCTTATCAATACGGTGCTACGTTGAACCGACATGAACACGGTATTGTTGATGCGGCATTATCGAAAGGCCTATCAACAGGTAGCATTACTTACGTACTGCCAGACTACGAGCTGAACCATAACGAAGAAATTGAAACGCTAGTTATTGACGGCTTAGAAATGCAATTCATGGATGCATCAGGCACCGAAGCGGCATCAGAAATGGTCACTTACATCCCAAGCATGAAAGCTCTTTGGACAGGCGAACTGACCTACCAAGGCATGCATAACCTGTACACGCTGCGCGGTGCAAAAGTACGTGATGGTTTGAAGTGGTCTAAGAAAATCAACGAGATGCTAGTGACATGGGGCGAAGAAACAGAGGTGCTGTTTGCTTCTCATTCAGCGCCAGTTTGGGGAGAGCAAGAGATCTCTGATTACCTAAAAATGCAGCGTGACGCGTACGGCTTTACTCATAACCAAACACTGCGCCTAGCGAATAATGGGGTGGTTTTACAAGACATCGGTGACGAGATCTACAAAGTGATGCCAGACAGTATTCAACAATCTTGGCACACCAATGGTTACCATGGCACTTACTCGCACAACGCTCGCGCTGTGTATAACATGTATCTTGGCTACTTTGATATGAACCCAGCCAACCTAAACCCGCTGCCGATAGAACCAGAATCGGTGAAGTTTGTTGAGTACATGGGCGGTAGCGACGCTGTGATTGAAAAAGCACAGCAAGATTTCCAAGAAGGTGAATACCGCTTCGTTGCAACAGCACTGAATAAGGTGATTCAAGCTGAACCGGAGAACAAAGTTGCACGTGGCTTATTGGCCGATACTTACGAGCAATTGGGTTATCAATCAGAAGGTGCAGGTTGGAGAAACATCTACCTAACGGGCGCTCAAGAGCTTCGTATTGGCACACAGCCGGGCGCACCAAAAACAGCATCACCGGATGTATTGGCTAACATGACCATTGAGAACTTGTTGGATTACTTAGCGGTAAAAGTGGATTCATTGAAGGCTCAGAACACGCCATTTACGATGAACATTCAGTTACCTGATGTGAAAGAGTTCTACTACGTTGAAATGTCTAACGGTAACCTGAACAACATTCAAGTATCAGACCTACAAGATGCAGATACTACACTGATCATCAACAAATCAGATGTGTCTGACATCGTACTGAAGAGAACGACACTCAATAAGCTGATGGAAGCAAGGCAAGCAGGTGTGAAAGGCGACAAGTCGTCTCTTAACAAACTATTGTCTTCTCTCACTGAAGCTGATACCTCTTTTGAGATTGTGCCTCGCCCGAACAAAGGTGAAGAAGTCGACGCTGAGCTATACCAAGATTCAGCTGTACACGCTCATTAAGGTCTAAATAACAGCATTATAATAACGTCAACGAAGCCAATATAGGCTATCACAAGGCTAATACCGACCAAGCCTCAGCTAATTCATTTAGTTGAGGCTTTCTTATCAAAGAATAAAGCAGTGCTTCATTTCCTATACTTTCCAATCAACTATCATAAAGTAGCAGCACCCAGGCGGTCTCTTTATGGGCCTCTGTATTGTCATATTTCTCACTTACAACACAATTCATACCCTTTCTTAGTCCCAGCATGTGAACCAATAGAAATTTTGTGCGGTCAAACTTTGTTATAAAAGTTGCACGGACAACGTTTCAAAGGAAGAAAGATGCAAAAAAAAATCATGATCACAGGCGCGACAGATGGTATAGGTTTAGAGACAGCAAGAATGTTGGCTCAGCAAGGACACCATATCCTGATTCATGGACGCAACCCTGCGAAACTGAATAAGGTAAAAACCAGTTTATCCAGGCTCTCTAAAAACGCAGTCATCGAAAGTTATATTGCTGATCTATCTTCCCTGGCAGATGTAAAGGAACTCGCACAGCAGATCAACTCAGCGCACAAACAACTTGATGTACTGATTAACAACGCTGGCGTTTATAAGGTAGATAAGATCACAACTCAGGATAATCTAGACGTTCGATTCGTCGTTAACACGATTGCCCCCTACCTACTCACACAATTACTACTTCCACTTTTTGATTCCTCTGGTCGCATCGTCAACTTATCTTCAGCAGCACAGGCCCCTGTAGATCTTGATCTGATGACCAGCTCAAACGCAGGAGAGTTAGATGGCCCTATTTATGCGCAAAGCAAGTTAGCCCTCACAATGTGGTCTATCAGCCTCGCTCACAAAATCGGAGCTAACGGACCATCGATTATTCCTGTCAATCCAGCTTCATTCCTTGGCAGTAAATTAGTCAAAGATGCCTACGGGTTGGAAGGAAATGACCTAGGTATTGGTGCTGACATTTTATCTAGAGCGGCATTGTCTGATGAGTTTTCCAACGCTTCTGGGAAGTATTTTGATAATGACTCAGGGCTATTTAAAGACCCTCACTCTGATGCTTTAGACACAGACAAAAACCACAAACTGGTGACCACCATAGACCAGTTGATTGCAGAACACCTCTACTCTCGCTAGCCAGATACAAGGAGTGTTCCATATTTAGGAGCGCTCCAAAACCCAAAACTCACCGATATCTTGACGAGAGAACTTCATCGATTGTTTAGGTAAAATTGAAATGGTTCCTCTCCCAACAAATTGGCATAGCGTTAACGAAATAACGGCATTACGCATGCTTGATGAAAGCTTGGCTTAATTGCTGAAAGAGTGAGTCTACGTTGGGGAGGGTCGTCAAATGCGCGGACAACGGAGTATGAACCTGCGCATCCACCATAGTTGGATTCCCGCAAATTTGATTATAAAAATTCACGGGCTCAACGATGTTCTCTAGGTCTACATCTAACAAGATACAAGCTTGAGAAAGTACGATTTGGCCACCCCCTTGTTTAAGCAATACACGTTGCGCAGTACCCACTATTTTTTGTTTATTGATATTGAGGTTGTAGTCACCATCACAATAAGAGCCAGGGGTTGCGTGTACATCCACACCAATGCCCAGCTCTTTAAAAAACTGGGTTAAGACATCGCATAAATGTCGATACGCTGTTTGGATGTTGTAGGCTTCATCACGAGGCCAATGGTAAATGTGCGACAGATTAATGATCCCCGGCAGTTGGGGAACGGGAGCGCCACCCGTTTTTCGAGAAGTGAGTTGCCAGCCTTGTTCCGCGAGTTGCTTTCTAGACTCTATCGTCACTGGCCACTTTTTACCTGCGGGTAAAACGAGCGTTGGCGTTTTTGCTTGCCACAGCATTAAGGCTTGTTCAATCTCACCCGCCTGTATTTGCTGCAATAATTCAGCTTCTTTTTCAAACGCACGATCAACATCAATGTGCGGGTAACGCACGAGCTTATTCGTTAACTTCAATGCACTTTTCCTCTACAGATTGTGGTGACTTAGTATTTAGCGTTCTGGGATGGTTGATGAGATAAACATACCTTTGAAACCCAATGCAGCATAGCACCAATTACCCCTCCAGCCCTTTTTCCTTTAATTATTGAGATGTATTGATTTAGCTAAACTACTTCCACTTTGATGGCTTCTGTCTGACGAGGTTGTCTGATATGGTGACGGCAGAACTTCAGCAACTGTTTTAGATAGTATTAAATATGAAAACACTAACCATACTTGATGGCGGCATGGGCCGAGAACTCAAAGAAATTGGCGCGCCATTCTCTCAACCGCTTTGGAGCGCTCAAGCTCTGATTGAAGCCCCTGATCTTGTTAGCCAAGCGCATCAAAATTTTGTCGATGCTGGCGCTGAAATCCTGATCACCAATAGTTACGCGTGTGTACCTTTTCATTTGGGTGAATCGCTCTTCGAGCAACGAGGTTTTGAACTAGCAGCGCTATCTGGCGAACTGGCAAAGGCGGTTGCTGATAATGCTCCTCACACAGTGAAAGTTGCGGGCGCGATTCCACCGCCGTTTGGCAGCTACCGACCAGATTTGTTCAAGGTAGAAGAAGCAGCACCAATCATTCAAACGCTTTACGATGCTCAAGATCCAAACATCGACCTTTGGATAGCGGAAACGATTTGTAGCCTGCAAGAATTCGACTCAATTCACGCGGTACTCAAGCACTCACATAAGCCGTGTTACTACGCATTCAGTTTGGAAGATACCAAGGGCGATTTTGCGAACATTCGCTCTGGAGAGAGCGTAGCGGATGCCATTAAACTTGCCTGCCAATCAAACGCGAAAGGCATTATGTTTAACTGTTCAGTGCCTGAAGTGATGGATCAAGCGATCATTGATGCAAAGAAAGTGATTGATGAGCTAGGTAGTGGTTTAGAAATTGGTGTCTACGCCAATAACTTTGCACCTATCAGCAGCGAACATAAAGCAAACGACATGCTTCAAGAAATACGTGAACTGGATGGTCAAGGTTATCTAACTTACGCCAAACGTTGGCACGCACTGGGCGCGAATATCGTCGGTGGCTGTTGTGGCATCGGTCCAAAACACATTCAAGTTTTGGCGGATTGGAAACGTTCCATACAGAGCTAATAATAACATCACGACAACAATCTAGATAAATAGAGAACAGGTTGAGAAATCTGTTCTCTATTTGTATGTGGCGTCTCTGAGTACACTGATACAAAACAACGATTTGGAGCAACTGATGAACGACACGCAACGAAAAATTAAATGGGGCATCGCAGGGCTAGGCAACATCGCCAATCGATTCGCAACCTCTGTAACAGAGCACTGTCTGCGTGGTGAACTTTATGCGGTTGCCGCGAGAGACCATAAACGCGCAGCCACGTTCGCGAATAAATTTGGTTGCGCTAAGGCTTATGACTCTTATGAGGAGATGGCGAATGATCCAGCAGTAGAAGCGGTTTACATCGCCACCGTTCACCCATACCACCAGCCACTTGCCGAGTTATTTCTAAAGAACAATAAGCACGTATTGGTCGAGAAGCCAGCTTTCACTAACCTTGCTGATTGGCTTGAGATGAAAGCTCTCGCGAAACAAAATGGCGTGATGCTGCTAGAAGCGATGAAGACCGTGGTGTTTCCCGCGTATTGTGAGCTCCAATCATTCTTGGTTGACAACAACATTCAGATAGACTCAATCGAAGCCAGCTTTGGTAACCATCACGACTATGACCCAGAGTTATTTATCTTCAACCCAGAGTTATCAGGTGGAGCAACGCTCGATGTTGGGGTCTACGGGCTTTGGTTCTTCTACGACCTGTGTCGAACTCTGAGTGTTAACCCTTCAAAACCTCAAGTAGAGGTGTCATGCCTGTATGAGGGGGCGAATGTTGATACCGATGCGTGCTTTACCTTCTCTGGTGGTATGAACGGTAAGATATCTGCATCAACGGTGCAAAACCTTCCCCGATCAGCACACTTGACTGGGCCCGACACTAAGATCACCATTCACGAAAAATGGTGGAATCCGGCCTTTATTGAGATTGAACATCAAGGGCAGAAGTCGACCATCAACAAACGAGTGACGGGCAATGGATTCGAGTTTGAAATTGACCATTTTTCAGAGTTAGTCCTTCAAGGCAAAACTGAGTCCGATACCCTAAACCCAGAGATAACCTTTCAAGTGCTCGATACGATGGAAAAAGCACTCATTGACTCTGGCTATAAACATTTAACTCAACCTCGTCGTTAGGAAAAGCAAATTGGGCAACCTTAAGCGCAAGCTTGAACTGTATGAAAAGATATTTCAGGCTTTTGGGCCAGGAGTATCACACTGTCAGATCAACCAACTGGCCACGCTGCTGCATGTAAGTGAACGTCACGTTCAAACCTTACTCAAAGTAATGACAGCACAAGGTTGGATTGAGTGGCAAGCAAGCTCAGGCCGAAGCAAGAAAGCACAACTGATGTGTCTGGTTGAGCCCATTGAGGCGTGTTACCAATACGCACAAACCCAAGCCGATGCGGGCAACATAGAACAAGTGTTTAGCACCTTAAGCTTCAACGGCCGCGATGCAGGCGCAGAACTGCAAGCCTTTCTAAACAGCGCTAATCAATCTGCGCAGAACGTCGCGTACATTCCCTTTCACCGAGAACTCGAAGCACTTCATCCTCAACGAGTGCTTAGACGCACCGAACGTTTCTTAGTGATGCAAGTTTGCCAGCGCCTAACCACCGTTCAACACGGCAAACTCAGCGGCGATTTGGCGTATCATTGGCAACCTAATCAAAACGCTACGCAATGGCACTTTCAAATTCGCAATGGCGTTCAGTTCCATAACGGCAGAACACTCGAACCTCAAGACATAGCACGCAATCTTAACTCGCTAATTCAAAGCAAAATATGGCGTCGCTGCTATCAGCATATTGATGAGGTTTCTGCTTCGGCTGGTAATGTGGTTGTCGTGAAGTTGAATCAACCGGATTGGCATTTACCGCGCTTACTTGCCAGAGTTGAAGCCTCTGTATTTGATCACTCATCACCGGCAGATAGGCTAATTGGATCTGGCGCGTTCTCATTAGACATTTTCTCAAGCAAGATGTTGAGATTAAGCCGTAATAGTGCGTATTCACACAGCACTCCAATTCTCAATCGAGTCGAGTTGTGGGTCTATCCGGAATGGGCACAGAGCAAAGCTTGCGCTCAAAATCAGGTGTGCGTGAAACTGCCTGAAAAGACGACCACCGCGCGTGGCGATGACCATTCTTCCCAACCGGATTTCGGCTCAACCTTCTTCAAGATTCAAAGCCCGATGTTGTCGAAAACCGTTCGTGAATTCACCGTTGAAGACACCTCTGAATGCCAAGCCCTTTTCGAGCTGTTGTCTGTGTCTGGCGATCACAAAACCAGCGTGGAATATGGACACTACCTAACTAACTACCTAACTACCAAAGACGTCGCGCTGTGCAGCATTATTGATGAGAACGACACCTTCACTTCGTGGTTAAGCTTTTTCACTCGCTTCCCGTTTGAGGACTTAACTTTGCCTGCTGAGATGCTAGAGACAATCGAACATGGCTTAACCTCAATAAAAAACCAGCCAAACTTGGAGTTAGCGATGAATGCACTGATGAAGCTTCGGCATTGGTTGAATGACTCTGGGGTTGTGATTGAGCTCAAGCAAGAGGCGTTCAACTTAGAGGTTTCTGAAAAGATACACGGCGCGCAAGTAAATGGATTCGGTTGGTGCGAACTCGACCAATTGTGGATTAGCCACTTCTGAGTAAGACCTGAAAGAAATCATTGGGCACAAAGACTTATCTTTAACATTCAGCTGCCAATAGCGTCATTATCAGGTGCTAAAGTAATATAGACATGAGGCTAGGCTAAATTAGTCTCAACCAAGGTAAGCTTGAGAACAGTAAAAACAAAATAAGCTCAAGCTAAATAAACCAGTGAGAAGGTAAACCATGACTCGACACTTAAAAGGCCCATTATTGTTTCTTTGCGCGCTCTCTTTTAACAGCATGGCGAGTACCCAATGCGATGCGCTTATAGGCTGTGAAAAGAAATTCTGTGAGATCGAATATCAAATAAAGAAGGCTGAGCAGTACGACAATCAGTACAAAGTGGAGCGATTAGCCACAGCGTTGAAAGCGGCGAAAGAGAACTGCACCAATGAAGGTTTGAAGGATGATCTGCGTGAGAAGATTGAATCCAATGAACAAGATTTAGCTGAATACCAAGCCGACTTAGAAGAAGCAAAACAAGACGATAGAGCGGATAAGATTCGAAAATATGAGGGTAAGATCGAAAAAGAACTGCGTAAAACCGATAAATTGAAGCAAGAACTGACTGAGATCCCTTAATCGAAGCTAGATACAGAAATGGTCTCACTGCTTTACTGCTTAGTTAGACCATTTAGAAAATACCGCTTTATGGCAACCTCAAGAACCAATCTAGCCAACGCCAGTCGTTATTATCCCACCAGCGCCAATTCAGACTCTTTATAGATACGGTTGGCCACGTTGTATGCCGCAGGCAAAGTTAGGGTCTCTTTGCATCTGCGCTTAAACTGCTCGACTTCAATCGTTTGTTCTTCTAGTAAATAAAACAACTCACTCAAGTAGTTAGCTTCAAACACAGCTTGACCAAGTGGCGTGCATTCATATCGGCTCGACTCTTGGTAACCAATCACCGTCAGCACAGATTCTGGCAACTCCCAGAACTTAGCTATGGTGTAAGTCAGGCGAATAGAGTAGCTGTTCATCAGGCGCTTCAACGCTAACGAGTTAGGCGGAACAGAAGGATCTACATGCTTGAAGGCTTCAACCATCATTTGGAAAATGATCATCTTGCCTAAGTTGCGAATCAACCCAACAAAGTACGCCGCCGCTTGATCTTCTTGGGATGAAGAATCTTTCATCAACTCCTTAGAAAAAGACGCGGTTTGAACGCTGTGATTCCAAATTTTCTCACCGAAATGACGCCAGTAAATATTGTTGCCCGGCGTGAAGTTCTTCATGTAGCTATTCACAACCCCTTCAACAAGTCCTTGAGAACCCATATTTAGGAATGCTGTTTTTAGGTCGGTTACCTGTTTTTCACTGCGTTTGTAGAAAGCACTGTTAGCCAGTTTAATTACATCGGCAGCCATACTCGGCTCTCGCTCAATTACTTTCAACAGAGCATCTACATCAAATTCGTCACTCTGTAATTCTGCCATTAATGTGGTCACAGAGGCTGGCATCACTGGCAATTCATTAAGCAAGGCTTTTGGAGAGCGAATCAAACGTTCGATCTGACAAGCAACAAAGTCACTAAACGGATCTGACTCCGTTCGCAGGCGAGACTCTCCAAATAAATAGTCAAGAAACTCAGCATCGTGCAAGCTTATTGCTTTATCAACAATGAGTGATGATTCATGAGCCGATGAGGACGGAACAAAAATAGAAGAATGAGATGGTGCAGTGCTTTGCTCAAGAACGGAATCAGAAGAAACGCTTTGTTGAGAGACACTCTTTGATGAATCATTTTGCTTACTTTGATTAGAAACAAAAGGGGAAAATAGTGCCTGCAATACCCTTTTAAACATCAATACGGCTCCTAGATGGATATAAAACAGATCGGGATATATAACAGCAGTGATTATTGCACAGATAACTCATAAACCACACAGTGATAAATCAATCACTTATTTTTTAGCTGTATAAGATCAGATACTCACAAGCCTTAAAACCAGACCCACCTCTATTTCACCTTCTCCCAAACGAAAAGAACGAGCAGGTAACATGTACTCGTTCTTGCCTATATTTGAACCGTGAATCTCTATAACGTTAGCGTTGAGCCACTTCCAGAACAATCTTGCCGACGTGCTTTTTTTTCAAGAATTCCTCTTGTGCTGTATGAATATCAACAAGGGAATACGACTCCGCAACTATCGCGCTAATCTGTTGTTGTTCAATTCGATTAACTAAGTTTTGAAACACTTCAGGCTCCAGCACAGTACAACCGAAGAAGCTTAAATCTTTCAAATACAAAGTTCGTACATCGAGCTCGACCATAGCGCCACCAATTGCGCCAGATACGGCATAACGGCCACGGGGTTTCAGTACTTCAAGGAACTGAGGCCACTTGTCACCGGCAACCAAGTCGATAACCACATTGACGCTGTTTGCGCCTAACGCTTTAACCAGATCAGCATCACGAGCAACCACTTCATCAGCACCCAATTCAAGTAACTGTTGGTTTTTACTTGGGCTAGTAATGGCAATAACATAAGCGCCACGAGCTTTGGCTAGTTGAATAGCAGCCGAGCCCACACCACCCGATGCGCCAGAAATAAGCACGCGATCACCTTCGATTACGTTGGCACGGGTTAGCATATTTTCTGCGGTCGAGTAAGAGCACGGGAAAGACGCTAGCTCAACATCCGACATGGTGCTGTTCACCGCATAAGCGTGTTTCGCCGCCACTTTGGTGTATTCAGCAAAACCACCATCGCATTCCGAACCGAAATACCATGGTTGTGGTAAATCTCGTCCGTACACTTCAGTCAAACAAGGTTCGATAAGAACACGCTCTCCAATGCGATCAGCAGAGACTTCATTGCCGACCGCCACGATGAAACCACATACATCAGCACCTTGGATGCGAGGGAACTGCAACGCTTCACCCGACCAACTTGCGTCGTCTGAGTCATCACTTTTTGAGTACCAGCCGATTCGAGTGTTGATATCCGTATTGTTCACGCCCGCAGACATCACTTTGATCAACACTTCATTAGGTTCTATTTCAGGAACAGCGATATCTTCACGGTAACCAAGCATTTCTGCTCCGCCGTGTCCTAACATCTCTACGCCTTTCATTGTTTTTGGTAATTCGAATTTCATCGTGTTTCCTTGAGTAATTTTGTCACCATATTCTGTGCTGATGTAACGGCTTCTTCGCCTAATACTGGCCACGCGCTTGATACACCTTCATGAAGTAGAAAAAGCTCTGAAGCAAGATCATCTCGTTGACTCTGCTTACCCAGAAGTGTTTTTACTTCTCGTTTATGTTCAGTAACAGCTTGGTTAATTATCTCGTTGTCAGGAAAAGCCGCCATCGCATTCATCGACATACAACCGTGCGGCGCATACTCTTCCATCCACTGTTGTAACTTGTTGAAGATATCAAGCATCGACTCAAGGCCACCTGCAGGTACATTTTCTAATAGAAAATTTAGGTAACGGTGATGACGGTGCTCTAAGGCGCCCACTATCATCGCCTCTTTCGATGGAAAATGTTTATAGAGCGTACGTAGGCTGACATTACACGCCGTTTTTAGTTGAGCCACACTCGGCTCAGCAAAACCTTGTTGGCTAAACGCCACTTCAAGACTTGCTGCAATCTGTTCTCTTAACATAGTGCTCTCTTAATACTGAATACCAATCGTAGTAAGTAACAGGGATAGGTAGAATAACTGCTCTACCCATATGGTAGAGCGAACATTCTACCCATGTCAATGAGATCTTTTTGTTGTCCTGTAAAACAAAAAATCCCGTATCCAATTAGTAGATGCGGGATTTCAATTATCAAAACCACTAGATTATTGCTTAGTCAAATTAGGATTCAATCAGTGTTAAAGAATCTAAAATGCCTTTTCCACTGTGGATCCCGCCTTCATTTTCGCTGGCTGGCTTACTGCGGATTAAATAGCCCGCGTAGCCGTCAAGTTCGGTCACTGGCCTACCTTGGTAGTAAGCGGTAAATAGACCGACTTCGCTGACTAGGTCTGTCACGAGTGTTTGTTGAGTGTCTCTCACCGCAATAGTTGGCATATCTCGCTCATGTGGGCACAAGCGCTGCATGAGTGTCCACGCGTCGTACTCTTCTGGCTTAAGTCGACTAAGTTGCTCGCTGATATCGTCACCGAACACACAATGGCCGCCGCCCTCACCTTGGTTTTTCAGCACCCATTCTTGCTTATCAGCTTGTGTGTTAAACCATTCAATCGACTCGCTGGTGATTGGTTTCATATCTGCTAAAACACTTTTCACCAATTTAGCTTCTTCTAGCGTTAACCCCCAACGAGCGTATTCTGATACAGGCATCATGGTTAGGAGCATCTGCATGGTTTTACTGGTTGCTAGCTGTTGGCTGAAGGTAGCATTCACAGCGACATGGTGTTGTTCGATGAACAAACGCGTCTGACTTAGCGTGTCGCAACAAACGGATTCATTAAGCTCAGGCGCCCAGTAGTCTGAATACTGATAACCCGCTCTTAGGTACACAACATCGACTGCACCAACATCTTGCAAAAGCAGACGTTGGTTATCGCCCGTTGAGAGCTGAGAGCTCAATTGATCGAAGGTACGGCGAACCGTGCGAACACCCTGTTTTTGTAACTCAACTTCAAGTAGGTGTTGGTCATAAACATTGTCTTCGTTCTTCTGTACCACCATCAAGGAAATCGGTTTGCCTTGTTCATTGAATTCCGCTTTAACTTGCTTTGCAGCACTAGCGATACCATAAGCCAACTGGGTTAAGCCTTGGTTTTCAGCCGGTGTTGCTGACGGTTCTTCCAACCAATGGTTATAAACGTTTGGCCATTGGTTTTGCATGAATGAGTGAAATTCTGTTGCACGTTGACCAAACGGAGCCATCCCTGCAGCAATACCATTAAACTCAATCACTTTTGCACCGTGTTGGCGATCGTCCATAAAATCAGTACGCATCAACAACAGTGGCTGACGGGCAGGATTCAAGCGCTCATCCACACTGCCATGGGCTTGTTGATGCAACTCCATCAAGTGACCAAAGAACGGATCGGCTTGAGCCATATCGCTCAATGATGACTGTAAAAAATCATGATCTTCCGACACGTTACTGATCAACTTAGTGATAAGCGGAGTGACTCGGCGCAAGTGATCATAAACCTCGCGCTCCATTGTCATTGGCGCAATACTGAAAGGACAATGCCTCGCGGTATTGTCAGACTGACGAAAAGCGACACCGTGCATGATTGCCCACTCACACGCGTCTTCAATAATTTGTTGCGGAATCAATGACGTTAGCATTGGATTCATTTTGGTTTCTCACTATTAACTCAGATTAAGCACTCTACTAAGACGATGCCCATTCTAGAAAGACGAATAAAAACGAAAAATATTTCATTTCTTTGAGTGTTCGAGTTAATGATTCACATCTGGGTATCTTGGGTCTTATTGACTATCAGGTCTCGAAGCCATTTGTGACTTGGTTCAGAGTCAAAGTAACGGTGCCAAAGCAGAAACAAGCCACCGGGAACTAACTCAATAGGAATCGGCTTCATCACCAACTCACCACTCTCAATATAGTCACGAACCGAGTTGTACGGATAACACATCAGTAAATCGCTTTGTTTACACAGTTTTACTGCGCTGGTGATGTCCGACACGTTGGCGGCTTTATTGATTTGGAGCTGTTTGGCTTGCAAAATTTCAAGTAGCAGCCAGTCGCCAACACCACCGGTCACTAACTGAATATGACGATATTTAAGGAAGGCTTGCAGGTTCCACTCTTCTTGAAGCACTGGATGATCATTTCGCATCAAACATACAGAGTAATCTTGCAGCAATTCGACATGGTTTAGCTCGGCAGGGATATTTTGAATATGGGTACTCGCCCTTTCATCGAGCTCAAAAATCCCAATCCCAAAATCGACCTCACGCTTTAATAAGCGCTTAAAGGTTTCGCTACTCCAAGTCGTGCTGTTTACCGTAATATTCGGCGCATCTGACAGCGCGTTAGGCATGAATTTAGGGTAAATTGCGGTATAAGCGGTTTCGACAAGATCGATATTAAAAGTCCGTTCACTGTCTTTTGGCTCGAAAATATCCGGTACAGTTAGCTGCTCAACTTGCAAAAGAATTTGATGAATCTTAGGCGCAAGAGAAGTCGCTTTCGGGGTTGGAAACAGACCTTTTGACTCGCGTTCAAAAAGAGGATCATCAAACAAAGCTCTGAGCTTGGTGAGCTGTTTACTTACCGCAGACTGACTTAAAAAGAGTCGCTCTGCCGTTTTACTCACACTGCGCTCTTCAATCAGAACATGTAAGCAAAGCAGCAAATTCATATCGCATTTAAGTAAGCTTTTAACATCTACCATGATATTCCCTAAATTCAGGTTAATGATGATTATTTGTCACTTTAAATCATATCATTGTCTTGGTAAATTTAGTGTATGTGAGTTAACACGCTCAAATAATAATAGAATTAAGGATTACTCATGGATTTTCTAGCACTACCAAAGATTGATTTGCACTGCCACCTAGACGGAAGTGTTCGCCCAGATACGATTATTGACCTAGCAAAACAGTACAATATCGAACTACCTGAAGATCGCGACGCGGTTGTTCAATCTCTAACGGTGCCAGAAGATTGCAAAAACCTAGATGAGTATCTAGCTTGTTTCAGCCTACCATTGCAAGTAATGCAGACTGAAGAAGCAATTGAACGTATCTCTTTTGAGCTTTACGAAGACGCTGCACTAGAAAACGTTAAGTACCTAGAAGTTCGTTTTGCACCGATTCTGCACGTAAACAAAGGTCTATCTCTCGATGCAATCATCGCTAGTGCAGTTAAAGGCATGAAGCGTGCTGAAGAGAAATACGACATCAAGGGCAACTACATCATGTCTGTACTTCGTATGTTCCCTAAAGACTCTATCAAAGACGTAATCGACGCAGGCCACCCTTACCTAGGTAAAGGTGTAGTGGCGTTTGATATCGCTGGCGGTGAAAAGCCAGGCTTCTGTGCTGAATTCCCAGAATACACGCAATACGCTCTTGATAAAGGGTACCGTATTACCGTGCACGCTGGTGAGCAATGGCATGGTCAAAACGTTTACGATGCAGTGACAATGCTTGATGCTGAGCGTATCGGCCACGGTGTTCACATCCAAGGAAACGAAGACGCATACAACATCGTTAAAGAGAAGCAGGTTGCGCTTGAAACTTGCCCAACAAGTAACGTTCAAACCAAATGTATTCACAAATTTAGCGACCACCCAATTGCTGAATTCAAGAAAGACGGCATCGTTGTCACTATCAACACAGATAACCGCACTGTGTCGAACACCACTATGACCAACGAAGTGAAGCGTGTGTGTGAAACTTTCGGTCTAACAAAAGAAGACTACGCAGAGATCTACAAATACTCTGTGGAGAGCGCTTTTGCTTCAGACGAAGTGAAACAACACCTAATGGGTTTCGTTAAGCAAATCTAATTTAACAAAGCGCGCCTTTTGCTGAATAGCTGGGCTCACTTAGCATTAGTGCTTAAAGGCACAAAACAGGAAGAGAAAGGCTTAGGCTTTTCTCTTTTTTTATGTCTGTATCTCCGTATTCTAATACCCATGTTGACTAGTGAGATGCAAACAATGAAAACAGAACTCCAAAAAATGCTATCCGGTGAAATTTTTGATGGCGCAGACCATGAGATAGACCACATGCGCACTCACGCGAGCAAGGCTCAGTCAGACTTCAATCAATGTTCAGACGATACTCAGCAGCCAAGCCTTCAAGCTAATCTATTTGGGAAAGTAGGCAGCAGCGTTGTCCGACCTCCTTTTCATTGCGAGTTTGGTAAAACCATTGAGATCGGTGACAACACCTTTATCAACATGAATGTTGTCATGCTTGACGGCGCCAATATCAGAATTGGTAACAATGTATTGGTGGGGCCAAGTGCTCAATTTTACACAGCCTCTCACTCATTGGATCACCTCAGTCGCCGTAAGTGGGAAACGTTTTGTCTACCTATTACAGTCGAAGATGATGTCTGGATTGGCGGAAACTCGGTGATTAACCAAGGCGTGACGATTGGTGCTCGCTCTGTTATCGCAGCGAACTCTGTGGTCAATAGTGATGTGCCACCAGACTGCTTATACGGAGGCACGCCAGCCAAGTTGATTCGACATTTGAATACTGAGCAAAGACGATAGCTAACTGCTCTCGGAGCAAACAAAGCCACAGCGAACGCTGTGGCTTTTCTTCTATATGATTGTTTAATGATGATAATGCCCTTCCCCCCTATCAAAATTCGTAATTTAGCTACACTTAGATAGAAATAAACTCATGATAATTTTTTCGAACAGATGTAGCTCCAACGTCACCATGATTGGGAAAGCCAATGACAAAACACCAAGCTTTGTTGCTCTCCACAGCGACCTTCTGCTCTATTTTCATATGTAACTCTAGCTACGCTGGCTATGCGATCGTATTACCAGGCCAGCATGAACAAGGGATTAACCTGCAAGGCTCTGCTGTATCAGCAGACAACGTGGTTGATTGGGAGATCGATAATAGTGACTTAGTGTTTGGCGCTTTCGGCAATAAACGTGATAACGAAAAAGTTAAAACTATCGGCTATATGTACAACCAAAAGTTAGAGCTGAATTCAGGAGAGTTGGAAAACGAAATTAGAAACACGGCAGAGAAAAACGGGATAGATTACGAAGATTTTTTTCTACACTTTGCAGAAGACACCATTCTAGCTGAACTCGATACTACACACGGTGACAATACGCTATTAAACCGTAAGCCTATGATCATTGGCTATACCGAAAACGAAAAGCATGCGGGTTATGCACTTTATCAGCAGCCGCCTTGGAATGCAGATGTATTTGAACATTTCGACAAAGGGGGCGCACTCTACATTTACCATTCGGAGAAATTCGATAGCTTAACATTCGAATTTTCGCGCTTTGCGCAAGGCGGAGAATTCCATATTGAATACCCCATATCGATGAATGATCTAGGCCAATCTACGGCATGGGCTCACTTAGAAATAACTAATGATCACACACACAATATGACTCAAAGCCAAGCGGTAAGCTGGCGAGTGCCCTCTGATTGGGTCAGAGCAACAACTCATGATAGCAGCGGCCAGAGTTACGGTGGTGGGCAATATTTTGGTTCTACATTGGTGAGAGATGGCGGCCGTTTATACGTTGTCAGAATCCGTTGGCAAGGCAACTCAAGTGATATCCGACCTCGCTTGAATCGAGTTCAATTGAAAGACAGCTTCCAAAAAATCGCTGCCAAAGACCTTCTATCTCAGATCACAAATACGAATTCAAGATCTCACAACGAAACAAAGCAATGGCGAAAGGTTCGTGGTTTTGACCAATCGGCGGATCTCAATCAAGACAACTATTTATCCCCTTATGAATATGAAAACAGGAACAACAAATCAGCCACGGCTCGCTTTCGTTGGGAATCTCGCGTGATCCCATTCGGGCGAATGTGGAACCAAAACTCATCATGGGCGCTGACCAATTTGGCCAATCCAAACCTGTTAATGATTCTACAAAATTACTATTCCAAAACCTGGGAGGAACAAGGGCTGGCTGGGGCCTACAACGACGATACCAATAAACTCATTGGCCGCAATCAATTTGAGGTTTATTCCGGAGGAACCGTCTGTGAGCTTGGGTTTATCGTAGGATCTGTCGAGGCTGACAATGTCTACAAAGAGCAATTCTCTGCTTTTCTGAATGGTCTGCAGATTAACCAAGATAGACCCTCAATAGGTCTCAACATTGGAACAGCAAACCTTTATGGTCGAAATGGACAGGCACACTTGATTAAAGCTGGAGACCTATACTTTCGGGAGCAATACTTATTCCCCTCTACCGGTTTTAGCGGCTTTAACGGGTTGTCTAAGTTTTGGGATAACTCAGCACTTGCCTATGCTGGCTCTAACGTTATATTTCAGGCCACCACTCGCTTTGGACGAGTTCAGTTCCTAGGTAACAATCAGGACAATTGGCAACAAGATCAATATTCTAACCTCGTAATCTATTACCTCAACGCTCAACCGACACATAGCTATTTTAATCAATGGAGTGGCAGTTATGTGTATGGAAGTGGTAACACAACTAAAGATAATTATTGGAAAAGTGGTGTACCAAAAAATATCGCCTACCAACCAACGGAGTTACTTAAGATAGAACTCGGCAATCCAACTAACCAGATTCCTACTCATTTGAAACCGATTCCTTTGATGATATCGACCTTAAACCCTACCCCCAACGACTACACCATAATTGGCGATTCAACTAACAACCACATCATGCACCCAGCGCTGCCAAACGGTATGGTTCGACTGTTACCAACCTATACCTATTTCGCTTATCGAACAGATGAAAACGCAGTGGAAGGCGGCCCACAAGAAATGGTGGTCGCACGTGAGTTTGAGCATGGTCGCGTACTCTTCCGCACCGATTTCTACGGCAAAAATCCAGACTTCTATTCAGCGCCTAAACTCAATATTCCATTAAAAAAACCCATGAGGCCGGTCGATACAAATGGCAACATTGGAGACTATGTGAAAGAAGTGACGCTGAGTGGTTATCAAGGCTTACTTCTGCTCTACTGACCTTTATGAGCATTCAACCTTGGATGTCTTAACTGTTCAAAAAATACATTCACACAGACAAGTAATGGGACCCCTACTAACATTCCCATAGAGCCCCATAGCCAACCCCAAAATACAAGCCATACAAATAAAATCAGCGGATTGAGACTAAACCTTTTCCCCAGTAATGTAGGAGTAACCAATTGGCTTTCTATCAAATTAATCGCCAGGAAGATCGCAGCGACCGTCAATGCGTAGCTAAACGACTCAAACTGTATAAAAGAGACTAAAGCAAAGCACGTAACTGAAACCATCGGGCCAAGATAGGGGATAAAATTCATTAAGCCTGCAAAAGCGCCCCAAAGGAAAGGGTCTTGCAATCCCATCATATAAAAAGCAAAGCCAACAGTGAGTCCTAAGCAAACATTAATGATGGTGATGGCGCCTATGTAACGAGACAAATCCTTTTGAACAACTTTAACCAATTCAACAGCCCTACGCTTATCTGAAAAGCATTCAAAAAGAGATAAGCTTTGAGAATAAATTTTTCGACCGTAATTCATCATGAAATACGCCATAAGAAACGCAACCAACAACTGAGTAACAATGGTTGGTGTTGTCGTAAGCACTGATTCTATAATGGAAAAAGCCGTGTTATTGGTAAGCCCATCATTGGTAACAGTACTACTCATGGAGAACCCGGTGGCGTCAGTTAAGCGACTGTTTTGAGTAACCTCACTCACTTCATTAGATACATTCTCAACCAACATTGGTAATTTTGACCACCATTGCTGAGCGGGCTCACTCAACATATTCAAACTAATCACAACAAAGCCAATAAAACCAATAAGTACAGCCATTACGTTAATGACTCGAGGGATACCGAAGCGAGTAAGGTAGTTAACTAGAGGGCTACATAGCAAAGAAATAAAAGCACCAAAGATGATTGGCAACAAAAATGGCTTGGCGATATGTAATGTAAAAATAGACATCATGAGAACAGCAAGGAGCATAAAACTAGTTTGCAACACACTTCGTTGTCTAAGAATACTGTATTTTTTTGATGTCATTTTATTCCTATGAGTAGGAGGTCTTGTTTTTGAGGCTTCGTCAATTTGAATCAGGCACTCGATACCGTCAGCCAACACTAACTTGAATTAAAAATGATGGTTACTTAAGTAAATTAAGTATTAGCGATAGCTGTTTATAACCAAAAACAGACGATTTAAAACGATGAGTTCGATTCAAAATTACAACACCAAGGCCTGTGATGCCAAGAGCATACAAGGGGTGCTTGTGAACAAACTCTTTTCCTTTGTGACGAATAAGTCCCATACAAAGTGCAACTTGACGAGCTCTACTTCTCCCCTCAAGTCTTTTCATTTGAATCTGTCTTTGTCGATTCTTGAGTGCTGACATGTAACCCCTCCTTCAATTGCTCTTTCGTACATTCAAAACCTATAAATTGCTTTAAGTAACTAGAACGAAGTACCAAGCATATTAGAATCAAACCGAGTGTGAATATAAACGCGCCGTAACCCGCTAACAGATTCAAAGTGAAGTAGTAGATCACTACTCCAGCACCGACGGCGATACTAAAAAGAAACAGCGGTAACAACGCAACAAAGAGGAGCTGAAACACAAGACGCTTTTTAAATGCATCAACACTATTGCGAAACTCCAATAAGAAAAGCTCTAAGGTCGATTGAGACCATTGCTGGGTATGTGTCTGTAATATAGCTAAGTCTTTCCACAATCCATTTAACTCAGAAGCAGAACGTTTAAGATCATCCACCTTACGATCGCTCGATTTATCATTGGCAGAGTTTACTGGATCATTTTGACTATTTACCTGCATAACGGTGCTCTCTCAATTGCGATGTTGATATATGGCTATTTGATTAACTTCGAGACAGCCCAACCAGCGAGAAACGCACAGCCAACACTCAATAATGGACGCTCTTTAATGATGTTTTCCGCTTTCTCAGACGTGTTCTTCACACTTTCAGAGCTGGCCTCGAGAGTTTCATGGACCGCCTCTTTCACATTTTCGATAACTTCTACTGCGGCCTCTTCAGCTTTTTCATAAGTTTCTTCAATTTGTTGTTTGGCTTCTGAATTTTTAGCGTTTGACTTTGGCATAAGTTTTCTCCTTATTTGATTATCATAAGCCAGAGAATAATATTAATACTATTAATCTCTAGCTACTTTAATAATCAATGCTAGCATCGTGCCAACTTTCACAAGTACCAGAATAATTGAAGATAAGCTCCCATATCATTAATAAATGGCATTAATCAATGTAATAATTTCACTAGAAAACATCTATTAATGTATTTTTTACAAAAGCAAAGTAAAACCTTAGACGAAACAAGCTGAATATAGGGTTATTAATTGGCATAAAAAATGCAATAAACCAAATACAGCTTAGAACCAAATGAGGATTCATGAGAACCCAAAGTATATTATCTATTTTTAACCTGATAAAAAGTGGAAATATTATTTACGAAAAAGCGATATCCAACATAAGAAGTGAAAAGATGGCAAAAAATCTTTTTGATATCTACACGGTAAAGAAATGTGCAGAGTTAAAGTTACAATCTTTAACTTACTACTCAAAAATACATCAAGAACAGATACCCGCTAGTTATACGATAAATGCCAGAGAGCGCTGTATTGAAGCGGAAGATAAAAAAGGTAAAAACAATCAAGAGCTCTATTTAAAGCACCTAGAAGGTGTCGAGACAAAGATCATTTCCGACATTGAATCACTGCTAGAAACTAACCCTGATTTAGAAGGGAGAAGAAGATTAAAAGTGGTAAAAAATGAAATGGAATCATGTCGAGACCAAATACACAACATGCGTCATAATTAGTTATTAGCGAATGATGGTTGGAAATCAGAATCAAAGAAAAGGCTTATTTTAATTATTATAAATCAACTGAAATTATAAATACTACTGAGATAAAAAGGAGTAATGATATGTTGTTTAAAAAGGACAATGATCCCCTTGAGGTAATTCACTATAAAGGCATAGAAAAAATACTATGTACATTGAAAGATCACTACTTCTCATGTGTTGACCTAATTGAACAGAAAGCACATGGGAACATTGCAAGAGCTGCAAATCGATTTATAAAAGTTGAACGTTCATTAATAAACGAAGTAAACACCAAGTTCTGCATTAACAATGAAGTTAATGACAATGACATATTGAGTCAGCCCCCTGCGTTAATTGTTAGTTATAACGATATGTACCAGAGTAATTTAAGCCTAATTTCTTACCTCAAAAACACTATTAGAAAGTTTAACAATCAACATATGTCTGCTTTTTTCTCCTATTGGGTTGCGGCGTTGCAAGTTGAAAATGATGAGATAGCAAAGCATTTGTAACAGATATAACCCATCTAAAATAGATACGATTAATTAACTTGAGAAGAGAATCAAAGCCTACAACACAATCATTAAACAGTGGGAATAATCTAGGTTTAATTCTGATCTAATTCTGACATCACTCAAAATAAAAAGCGTCGAGGCATATTGCCTTGACGCTTTTTTACGAGAGGGACCGCTATGTTATTCTAGGAAGCGTCATCGACAGCCCCAGTCATCATTCTAGACAGACTTTTACCGCCTTTGGGATCAAAATCAAGTGTTCTAATCGGAAACGGTATTGTCATTCCAGCCTCTGATAATGACTCTTTAACCGCTATAATACCGTCGTGCTTTGCGTCCATATAACCAAAACCTCCTGGGTACTCAATCCAAAACCAAACCAATAAGTTAACGCTACTATCAGAAAAGCTTGAAGCGTAAACCGTCGTATCTTCTTTCCGACTAACATAAGACTTTTGGTTTATCGCTTTGGTTATCACCTCAGCGGCTCTTTTGGGACAGTCTGAGTAGGAAATCCCCACAGAGATCTCGACCCTTCTTCGTCCTTTTCGACTGTAGTTCGTCAAAATATTTCGGAAAACCATCTTATTGGGAATCATGACGTGTTGACCAGAGAACGTTTCAACCAGCGTATTTCGTAAGTTTATTTTGACTATGGTACCCATGACATCGTTGGAACCAACAACATCGCCAATTTTAAAAGGTTTACGAATACTCATTGTAATACCTGAAATGAGGTTCTCAGTCATATCTTGAAAAGCAAAACCGATAGCTAAACCTAGAATACCGGCACCGGCAAGCAACGATGTAACCGTACCTTGGAGCCCAACAAAATCTAACGCGACAAAAAATCCAATAGTAACAATGGTAACCTTAACAATAGAAGCCAGTAAGTTAATGACTTCTTGAGAGTCGACAACTCTATTGCTCAATCTTTTAAACAACTTGCCGCTTATGTTGGCAACAAAGATAAAAATAAGAAACGTAACAAAAGCAACAATCAGGTTAGGGATAAGTTTAATTGCTTCAACTAACCAATGCTCTAACTTACCCTCTATCAGATGCTGAAACTTCTCTAAGTTAAAAGAGAGATTCATTTCCATGGTGTCTCCTTCTTATTCAATATGTGGATTATTCAATACATTCATGGAATACAAACCGTTAAGGCTTGCTTATCAATACTTATCTCCAGTGAATCAGCCGAATACGTCTCTCCATCAATCACGTATGAAATAGGTCGGTCAGAATCAATTTTAACGAGCTGTGCCGAAGCATAAGTAAAGTAACTAGCCTGTTCTTTCGCTCCGAGACTCGATAACAACAGATCAGATAGAGCGATAGCTCGTTTACTAAGTGAATTTGTGTTTTCCAAATAGGTAATATGCAGCTTCCCATCATCCGGCCTAGGAGGCTGTCCCCCTTGAGCAAGCACAGTACTAAAAGGGGAAGAGTTCGCCACGACCAAACTTTGTAGTTTCATACTTTGTGATGGTTGGTCATCGATTGAAATTTGAAAATGTTGATTATCGTCGGTGATTACTGCATTGAAGAACCCAGTCAAATACGCGAATTGCCCTTTTTCATTTTTTTGTTCTCGATGTGCGTAATCGATCATCTGTTCTTCAAACCCAATACCAAGAAGCAGTAATATTGGTTGTTGATTACAGAACGCCAGATCGATTCTTTTTGAGTTGCCAGATAAAATAGCCTCACACGCTTTTTCAACAGGCGATATTTTCGAGGTCAATCCATAAAGCATATGACATAGAGCGTTCGCGGTACCCAAAGGTATAATCCCGAGTTGTGTATCAGTCTTCCTAACTTGCCTTGCGACTTCACTAACCGTCCCATCGCCACCTGCAACGATAATATGCGCAGTATTCCGGTCTTTGGCCTGCTTAGCTAATATTTCTGCTGATACTTCTTGGCTAGTAAGAAAAATATCTAAACTGTACTTTCTCGTAAGTTCACGAATAACCTGTTGTTCATTCGCCAACCATTTACCACCACCTGCAACAGGGTTGGCAATAAGGCAAGCTTTATGGCCAAGAGTGAGCAAACCTTTATCACTGATTGCTTGAAGTGTTTTCAGTTGTAGATGGTTCAATTGGGCTGTACTTCGCACGTCGTTAATACTTTTCAAGACCTGCTCTACAGTAAGTGACGGATTTTTTGCTAAAAGATAGGCAGCTACGACAAAGACAGAACGTCCTCGACCGAGAGCACAATGCACAACAACCGATCTAGATTGATTGATTTGGGTATCGATCCAATTTATAGCATGTTTAAGCTTATGCATTTTAGGGACTTTATGATCAAGAACCGGGGTGTTTAAATAGCGAAATTGATCACCGGTCATTGCACTTTCTAAACCAGAAAACTCAGCTGTAACATCTACAATACAATGGATGTTTTGAGATTCTAAGAACGATAAATCTGAAGGGAACAAACGACGAGATACATATAAACCTTTTCCAACCTTCTGTATTGGTTCAACTTTATCTCTTTTAATTGCCCATGCATTGTACAGTCGAACACCTAAGAAGAATGGAATGAAGATCCATCTAATCCACCACACTATTTTCCCATCGCTAGTCTTCCTAAATATTGACGGCATATCGAAGATGTAGGCAACACTAACGATGAACATCGACAAACTACACCAGGCAAAAACACCACGGATTATTAGCTGTGGTATAAGAGCAGCAGCAAAAAAACAAGCTATAGCAAGAAGCATATAATATTTAATAATAAACATGTTACGCCTTAATTTATCCGTGAATTTAAATATATTTATCCGTAAATTTATCTATCTCTAAATTAAATAAAAGAAGGGCTCAAGAATGAGCCCTTAGCTTGATAACAAAGCAGTTTTATACTTATTTAAAGAATTTGATTACTTCGTGATTCAAGCAACCTCTTTTTCATATTTACGAGCTAATGTTTCTTTTTGTTCAGTATCTAAGACTCGACCTGCGGTTTGAAAAAAACGCTGCTCTTCTTCTTCTAAATGATGTTCAACCTTATCTTTTAATGTTTTCATTAAAACAAGCCAAGCTGGTGAAGACATCTCTGTATCATCGAGTTGAGCGAGTATTTTGTCGATTCCATGATGTTCAGCGATTCCATGTCTAGTCATGTCAATGGATTGATCACTCTCGATCAAAGGTGCATAAAAATGGCGCTCTTCTGCAATCGCATGCTTGGTTAACTCATTCTTAAGGTTAACATAGAGTTCTTGCCTAGCTTGTGTGTCTCCCGAAGTTTGGAGTAACGCATCCATCAAAAGTCGTTGCTTTTCATGACTGTCTTTGAGCACATCAAATATATTTTTCATGTCTAATTCCTACTTCATTGGTTTACTTTTATGAGGATTTTGGCATCTCATTGCACTCTAGATGACAGTTCTAGCAATCTTCATCTTTCGCATCTAAATGCTCTTTAATATTTTCACAGCTATCTTCTATTGCGTTTTGAGTATCCTCTACAGCCTCATCTACATTTTCCCCGGCTTGTTCCATCGGACCTTCATCACTACATGCCACAAGTGCAAATGTAATACCCACAATAGTTAAAAAACGGTAAGCGTTCGATTTGATGTTCATATAAACTCCTAATGTTTGTTTTTATTCAGCAACATAATTACCACTGAAACCAGTAGTGATATTGCAAATATATAAAATATGATCTTTGCTACTGTCGCAGCAGCCCCAGCGATACCACTAAATCCCAATAGGGCGGCAATAATTGCGACAATAAAAAATATTAGCGACCAGCGAATCATCGTTATTCCCCAATTTTTAATAAATTACCAATTGTAGAGAGGTTAAATAATATTTAATTTATCCACCACTTTCTCTACATTCGGGGTATTATTTGCTATAGATAAAGCTAAGTCGTGTTCACTGCTTGATGAAACTGAACCTTTCAAGATAACCACACTGTTTTCGGTTTTAACTTGAATATCGCTACCACTAACATTGGTATTCATTAATAAACGAGTGATTACCAGTGTCTTTATGTGAGCATCAGTCAAAGCTTGTACGGCTGCGGGTGTTTTTTCTTTGTCTTCATCAATCACTGTAAGTTCGTTTTTTACAGACTTAACGTCATCTAGGCTTAGCACTAACTCTTCTGCCAAATCTTTCTCTGTTTCATTTTTAACCGAGCCAGTTAAAGTAACCACTCGATTTTTAACGTAGGTGTTGATGTCAAATGAGTTTAAATTAGTATTCAGTAATAAAGTCGTTTCTGCTTTTCCATCAATCCACGCATCGAAAGTTTCTTTTTCCCACATGCTATTAGCAAAAACAGTTGATGAAGAAGTTGCAATCAAAGTAGCTAATAATATTTTACTTGCAGTATTTCTCATTAATTATCTCCTCTAGTTAACTGACACTTGTACAATTGCAACCAGCATGCCAACTTTTTAACTGACTGAAAATAAAGGATTTACACTTTAATTTTGAAAATTTACCATTGGTAAAATAATCGGAGGTGTATTAATTACACGAGTATTTTGTAAAAATTATCATCAATGGAGATCCTAGAATAATTAATATCAATACTATTAATTAGCCACTTCTACTATCAGTAATATTGTAACTACATTGAAAAGGTGGCGTATAGTAAATGATAGATTCGTATTTGAAGGACATCATGTTATTATCAAGGTCGTTTTCTGTCGTACAAAAAGAGAGTTAAATCATGTCATTACCGACACTGTTTATAGAGTTAAAAGATGAATTATTGCGGTCTAAAATAAACTCTCTAGATGAATTATCAAGCTTTGAAATAATTCAAAGTACTATGGATGTTCATTGGATTGACAAGCTACAACAACTGCAACCAGATACTGCTATTGTTGAAGTCTCTCGATTTACTAACGATGATTTTAAGTCCTTATCGAGTGCAACAGGATTGGACGAAATGGACTTGATTATTATCAGTACAGGTACGCCAAACAAAAATTTAGACATGATGATGAACCATGGCGCAATCTTCCATTATAGAAAGCCCGTCGACATGCAAATATTGGAAGATACCCTTGCAGACTTCAGTCAATACTTCCTCCAGAAGCAAGAAGAAGGGCGTAAAGTGTCCACCAGCGATTTAGACCAGTTCGGTATGTTAGTCGGTTCTTCTAAGCCCATGCATAAGCTGTATCGAACTTTAAGAAGAGTCGCGAAGACTGACACCAATGTTTTGATTGTCGGCGAAAGTGGGGCAGGTAAAGAATTAGTCGCACAAACGATTCACCTTGCCAGTGATCGTAAAAACCAACCTTTTATTGCGATCAACTGCGGTGCTATCAGCCCTGAGTTAGTTGATAGTGAATTATTTGGTCATGAAAAAGGCGCTTTTACAGGGGCGAATCGCACACACCAAGGGGTGTTTAGGCAAGCAGAAGGTGGCACATTGTTTCTCGACGAAATCACCGAAATGCCACTTGAGCACCAGGTCAAATTACTACGAGTTTTAGAAACAGGTGAATATCGCCCTGTAGGCAGTAATGCAACGAGTATCGCTAATACTCGAGTCATTGCAGCGACAAACCGAGATCCACAAGTCGCTATTGAAGAACAGTTTTTGAGAGAGGATCTCTATTTCAGGTTGGCTCACTTCCCTATACATGTCCCTCCATTGCGTGAAAGAGGCGACGACATCGTCGGCTTAGCAAAACATTTTATTGCTCATCGCAACGCAAATGAAACCACTGCGAAGACCATTTTCACATCAGCGCTTCAAAAAATATCAGCCCATGCATGGCCAGGGAATGTCAGGGAATTAAAGCACTGTATTGAAAGAGCTTTTATATTGGCAGATGAGACTATTAAAGATGAACACCTAATTTTTGATACTCCTCCTTTAGAAACAGGGACTACCGTTGAGGATATGGTTCCGGCGGGTGTTTCTCTCGAGAAGATTGAGAAAGCGGCGATTATCAATACGCTCGAAGAAAATGAAGGCAACAAAAAGGAAACAGCACAAGACTTGGGAATCAGCATCAAAACGCTTTATAACAAGCTCGATAAGTATCAAGAGTAGTAATACTCATATCTGATGTTGCTGTGTGATCAAAATATATACAGGCGATCGTTAATTTGCAGTTGATGTTTTGCTTTTCCATGAAAATTTAACAGTGGAGGGTGAGCCCTCCACTGTTAAATTTTATGCTGCATTCACCGATGTCTCGGTTCTTTTATCTTGGTCAAAGAATTCTTCATGCAACGCGCAAATCGCTTGTTGATACTTGTCATCACTCACAACAAATTGCACATTTACGTTTCTCATAGACGAATGTAATGCAATAGGCGTAACACTATGGTTCATCAAAGCCAATACACCATTAGCGAGCGTTTTATTGGTATCAATTTGAGAACCGATCGCTGAGATTATAGCGACCATTCGACCTGAAATAGATGCCTGAGGGTAACGTTTCTCAGCCTTATAAGACACCTTGTTTAAACTCTCGGTGCTACCACCTAGATAATAGGTAATAGAATTGGCGTTCATCTCTTTACCAATAAGGTTCACTCTAGCATCTGCGATAATCTCCATTAACTCATAACTAACATTGTCCGCCTTACCGACCATTCCCTGGTCAAAAACATGTAACGCATATACCTTCTGTTTTCCGGCAATGATCTCAATGTGATTCGTGTCTGGTCGGTAATCAGAAGAAATCAGTGTTCCCTCATGTTCTGGCTCGAAGGTGTTTTTGATTTGCAGTTCTATGCCACTTTCTCGTAACCCAGCAGCCGCATTAGAGTGAATAGCTTCCATACCAAGGTTAGCCAGTTGATCGGCAACATCATAATTAGTTGCCCCAATCGGTTTAACCGAACCTACACCAACGACTTTTGGGTCAGCCGAACTAAAGTGATACTCCTTATGGATGATCGCCAATGATGCCTCAGTAATAGTAGCGATACGACTAAACGTCATCTCACTGTAACCACGATCATAAGTATGCATCAAACCTTCTTTGCAATACGCATAACCAGTTACTATGGGAAGCTCCTCAGTAACATCAATGTCAGAGAAAGCCTCTCTAATCGTATCGTCCAAACTTTGAGGGGTTATGTTGTCCCAACCAGAAAGGTCAACAAAGGTCGAATTTATACCAATGTTTTTTAATTTAAGAGCCGTGTTGTATGCACTATGTGACTCTCCAATTGAAGAAAGAAACTCTCTAATCTGTGGTAAATAATGTCTCAGTGAAAACTGTCCGTATTGGCACGTTTCAAGAATGTTAGTAATACAGTTTTTGGCTTCTGAAATACGAGACCGGATGAACTTATCTGCTCTCATACGATTCATTGGATCCGCAAAAATATGCTCATTGGTCAATAGCATGCGGCGTTCAATATAAGATAGAGCATCCTTCCACGAATCGTCACGCATCGCTATCAATTGATAGACACCAGGCTTACCTGTTTTTTTACATTCCAACAATGCATCCGTCATACCGCTGTAAGCGGACACAACAAAGATTCGGTTATAAGGATTTTGAGGGCGGAGAATAATATTGTCGAGCACAGCATCAAATGCTGTCATTGATGTACCGCCGATTTTTTCTACGGTAAATGTCATAAAAGACCTTTTGTTCTTGAAGAGATTAAAGACTAAATAATAGGGAGCGGGGTGAGATATCACCCCTGAATATATGGGTTAATCAACGAGTGGATAAACGCCGTTTTCATCGTGTACTTCAGCGCCAGTAATTGGTGGGTTAAACACACAAGCCATTGTCATTTCTTTGTTTTTATATGCGCGTAAATAATGCTCATCATTCTTATCTAGGATGTACAACGTACCGGGTTTGATTGGGTAAGTTTTACCACCAACGACTTCAATCTCCCCTTCACCACTCATACAAAACACAGACTCCAAGTGGTTTTGGTAATGGATATGTGTTTCTGTCGCTTCGTAAATTGTTGTGATATGAAAAGAAAATCCCATATTGTCATCTTTCAATAACATGCGAGTGCTTTCCCAGTTATCCGATACAATACGTCTTTCACTATTACGACATTCATCAAGTGTTCTAACAATCATTTTACTCTCCCTATTACGATGCTTTCTTGAAATGCTTGGTTGCTACCACTTCAACTGAGTCTTCGAAAATAGTTAAACCTTGCATCAATTCCGATTCTGAAATGGTTAATGGACAAAAGAACTTCAAGATTTCATCGTTTGGACCTGCGGTCTCAATTACCATGCCCTTGTCAAAACACACTTTTGCAATCTCATCAGCTGTGTTCCCATCTTTACATTCAATGCCAATCATCATTCCGCGTCCCTTGCGTTGAACAAATAGCTCAGGGAAACGCTTGAGATTGCGTTGAATGACATCATCGACCATGCTTGAGCTACGTTGAATATGATTTTCAAAATCATCATTTGACCAATACATTTCTAACGCTTTAGCAGCAGTAATGAACGCATGGTTGTTACCACGGAAGGTGCCGTTGTGTTCTCCCGGCTCCCACTTGTCTAGTTCAGGCTTTAATAAAACCACAGCCATCGGTAAGCCATAACCACTTATCGACTTAGATAGCGTAACGATATCTGGTTTTATACCTGAAGGTTCAAAGCTAAAAAACGTTCCTGTTCGACCACAACCGGCTTGAATATCATCCACAATAAGTAGGATATCGTGGGCTTTACAGATTTTGCTTAACTTCTGTAGCCACTCATTTGAAGCGACATTTAACCCACCTTCACCCTGAACCGTTTCCAATAAAACGGCAGCAGGTTTATCCATACCAGCGGAATTATCGGTTAACATCGTTTCAAATAATTTTAAACCATCGATTCCAGCGTAACCTTCAAATGGCAAACGCGTAACGTTGTTGAGATTTGAGCCCGCACCTTGCCTGTGGTGTTGGTTGCCTGTAGCAGCCAATGCACCCGCCGTACAACCATGAAAACCATTGGTAAATGCAACAATACTGCTTCGACTTTTTACTTTTTTCGCCAACTTAATCGCTGCCTCAACCGCATTTGTTCCTGTCGGGCCGGTAAATTGAACTTTGTAATCTAATGCTCGAGGTTCCAAAATAAAGCGACTAAGAGCTTCTAGGAATTCAGCTTTGGCTTCTGAATGCATATCCAAGCCATGTGTAATTCCATCCATTTCAATATACTCAAGTAAAGCTTGCTTAAGTATTGGATTGTTATGACCGTAATTGAGAGATCCTGCTCCAGCAAGAAAATCGAGGTAACGATCACCTTGTTTTGTTTCAAGCCAGCAGCCTTTTGATTTAGCAAAAGTGACTGGAAAACTATTCGAGTATGAACGTACGTTAGATTCCTGCTTTTTAAAAATATCCATGATAAGGCCGTTATTTGATTCCTATAAGTTAATGATTATTTAAGGGGTATTCGATACAAATACTCAGTATCGTGCAGCCCTTTAAAATGAACATTTTCATCTAAGAAAGTGGTCACTTTTCCAGTGCTACTATTTTTTGCGTCTAGCTTTTTAAAGAGTGCCCAAGACGCTTGATTTGACTTAGTAATGGTTGTTTCAATAGCTTCTATACTCTTCAGCCACTCTCGACGAAGTAAGCTGTTCAACATCTTGTAAGCTAAAGAGTGACCTCTAAATCGAGGGGCAACTGCAACTTGCCAAATAAAGAGAACATTAGGCTCACTCGGTTTTTGATAACTCGAGATAAAGCCCGCAAGCTCACCTTTGTTCTCAACCAAAATACAAGTTTTACTAAAGTGAGTGGATTGCAAAAAATTGCAATATGACGAGTTGGTGTCTAGTGGCGGACATTCTGAAATCAGTCGATAAATGTCGTTGCCATCTGAAGCTTTGGGCTCGCGAAAACTCCATTCTTCACTCGTTTTTTCTATCACTTCTGGACACAACACCCAAGGCGCTGATGTAATCATACCGAGAAATTCCTTTGAACTCTAATTAAATTCCTTTTTATTATGAGCATTTACCCCCTACTAAGATCAACACCTTAACTTTAAAAAACAAAAATTAGTGATCTGTGTCACATTTAATAGCGATCAGCATGAATTAAATAATACTTTGAGTTCTAATGTATTTGATTGGTGGAGATCTTAAGAAAATGTCTTTAAACGAATAAGTGTCAAAAGAAGGTTAGAGTCATTAGTAAATTATGTGCTCAGATTGCCAATCAAGCGGCATAAATCACCAACACTCTCAGTGTTGAACATTCTATCGAGTAGATAACAACGCTTCGAATGGCAGTGACTCGCTATCCACTATTAAAATATCGGCCTCAAAAACAAAAAAACCTAGCGAGAGCTCGCTAGGTTTCTTATCTAACATATCGATGAATAATGAACTCAGAGGAAACGAGTCCAGAAATATCAGCTTGGAAAAGGTTTACTTCAAGGGATCATTGTCAGGCAATGCTTTATGTATCCATAGCGCCAGACGCTTTTTAATGTTTGCCCCATCAAGCTTACTTTCTGGTAACGGCGTTATCTGATTTACTTCAACAAGAAACAAGTACACCGCTTTGACCTTTATTGGTTGAGATGAATGTGGCAAATCAAAACCTTGCAATTTAGCCATTTTAAAACCGACCTCAACTGCTTTTTTCACTAGTTTATCTTCATTAATGATCTTCGCGGTTTTCGACATATTATCTCCATCACCTTTCCGAATAAGCATTGAGTATACCAAACAGAATGGTAGACAAGATTACCGTGCTCTCAAATCGAAAAACTCTTTCTGATAAATAGAAAAATTTGATCCACTGGATAGGAGCTTACTCGAATTTATTTTACATTGAATACTGATAAGCAAATGGGCTCTTAATCATACGTTCAATAAATGAGATCCTTAGTCAAGAAACTGAAAATGGTGCAAAATTTGGCTTACCATTCTAAAGAATACGAAATATTATGGTTGGTATTTAAATGATAATTCTTCATAGACAGACCAATAAACCACTGTTATTTAACTAGTTTTATACTAAGCTGACTGAGATCATATTTACAGTCACCTGTAACGAAAACTTATTTACAAAACACTCATTAAGAAAATAGAATAAACCCACTAATTTTATAATGGTGTTAAAAATGCGTTACCTTTGGGCTTCATTCTGTCACAAAAATCCAATCCTCGGACGAATCGTTCACATCACGATTATGTTAGTAGCGTTAGCTTCTCTCGTTACCCCGTTAATGTCGACTGACGCTACAACTATCTTAGTGTCGCTGTGTGTCGCTTTGGTATGTATTGTGCTTTTTGTTTTCTTCGCACTCAGCGACAAAATGCGTTCAGGTATGCATTAATCACGGCCTTAAGTGTCAGCAGTACGGACAATGAATCAAATGTAAAAACGCCCAAAGTTGTTCGCTTTGGGCGTTTTCAGTCATTGGGCTTTATTTATAGCCAATCCAGCTTACACTAATCGTAATCATAGATTGATCATTCAAGCTTATGAAAAATATCAATAACCACGTAGAATTTTCAACTGACGAATTTGACTGATCGAAGAGTTCAGACTTGTTCTCAGTTTGTCCTACATCACTTGTGATGGCTTGTTGAATATTATGGGTATTCAGAAACAGAAAAGATCAATCTGGCATCACTACGATACCCATACTTTCAAGCAGTTGCTCTTGCTGCCACGCAACAATTTTAACGCCTGTTGTATCGACTTTTCTTGGGTCTAACCCTTCTAATTCAGCATGGCATAAATTGGCACCTTGCATACTGAATTGCCCCCATACGTCTTCCGAGAACACACCACGGCTGAGATCAGACTCTTTCAATGACGCGCCACCAAGGTAAGTACCTATCCAACGATTCTCAAATAACTCACACTTCTCTAAACAAGCTTGTTCAAAATTCGCGTATGACAGGTTACAACCTGTAATATAAGCAGAACAAAAATACATTCGATTGCTGACTTGGTTAGCAAAATTAGTGCGAGTGAAGTTCGCCCCTTTCAAATCGCAATCACGTAGCTCAATACTATAGCAATTCGCGTTACTAAAATTCGCCATCGCCAACTGGCAATTCTGGAAGCTTGCATCTCGTAAGTCGGCAATATCAAAGTGGCATCCCTCAATATCGCCTTGCTCAATAAATTTACAGTTAATGAACGTTGCATCACGTAAGTTCGAACGTCTGAAATCACAACGGATAAACGTGCAGGCTGTAAATGTAAGCTCTGATAAATCTTGCTGAGCAAAACTGTGCTGATGATAAGTGCTGTTATTGGTGTCCATTTAGCCCCCTAAAGAAATTAAGCTAAGACTACCATTGCGATCTCAAGAAAACACCAAATTAAAAACCAACAAAAACAGTAACTTAAAATACCCTGATTTAGCCATTTTAAGGCACCAAACAAGCCCTTTAAGGTTGTTATTTTCGATTTATAGGATGTGCTTATCTTGAAAAAAGTTTTGTCGCTTAGAAGTGCCAATAAGAGAAAATGTTACTTTGACGGAACGAGTCAATTATTGACCGCGTCCTAACGCGCTAGACTGGACGGTTGGTATGTTGCTCGTTACACTATTCCTCATTCTCAGCATAAAGAGTAAGAACAATGAAAGACATGCGACAAGCTATGCTCGATGCAGGGTTTAGCCTTATTAATGAACACGGGTTTGCTGGTGTTGGCCTGATGAAAATCATCAACCAAGCGGAAGGCACGAAGGGTTCTTTTTACCATTACTTCAAATCCAAAGAACACTTTGGTGAGATCCTTCTTACTAACTACTTTGATGAGCATCTCGCTAAGCTAGATGACTTTTTAAGTGATGAGTCGCTTTCTCGTCGTGATCGCGTTAAAGCCTATTTCGAATTTTGGTGCGCGTCGAAGTTGACTGAAGACTTCAATATTCAGTGCCTTGTGGTAAAACTAGCCGGAGAGGTAGCAGGAACAGCTAATTCGTTACAATCAACCATGGCAGAGGGTTCAGAAAAGATAATCCTACGTATGGCTAAGCTATTCGAAGAAGGCAATGAAGCGGGTGATTTCAATATCGTAGATCCTGAATCACTATCTCGCACGCTTTATGGCTTATGGCTGGGCTCTACGCTAATGGCAGCGATGCAGCGCAACCGTTCGATTCTCAACAATGCCATGGAAGAGACATTGCTTGCGATGAGTTCAAAAAATTAACCCGCTCCTACACACTAAAAGGCTCGCTTTATATAGCGAGCCTTTTTGTTTTTCAGGCTTGTTCTTTTTCTACCTAGGCTTCAGCTTATCACGTGATCGATTCGATTATCCCATCCGTGGCGCTAAGTTATTGGCTTTAAGCAAAGCATTGAGTACTGGGTCGATATGTTGAAAGAATTTGAGCCACCCTTTACACAGGTAATTTAGCCCAGCCTCACCATCACGACTGTTGATAATTCGGTTCTTAGGGCACTCGCCATGACAAGCAAATTTGAACTCACAAGTTTGGCACTGTTTGGGCAACGACTTTTGCTTCGCGAATCCAAAATTTTGCTGAGCAGGCGAAAACGCTAGCGTCGATAGCGGCTTCTCATGAATATTACCTAACTGAAACTCAGGAAAGACGTAATGATCGCACGAATACACATCGCCATTAGGTTCAATTGCTAACCCTTTTCCACAGATCTCACTCAAGGTACACATGGTGCTTTCTCTGCCCATCCATACTCCGACAAAATTTTCAAAGTACGGCACTAATATTTGTCCAAAATCGCGTTCGAACCACTCATCAAAAACCGTCGACAGAAACTCTCCCCATTGCACTGAATCGACACTCCAAGGTTCAACCTCGCCTGATACGGGAATGATCGCTTGTTGGTTGCTCAACCATTTATTGTTGGTATGAGCCTCACGCTTATCGACCACAGGAATAAACTGCAATTGCTTCGAACCCACTTCATCACGCAGAAAGCGATAGACCTCTAATGGATATTTTCCTGTCACATCATTCACGCAGCTTAGGGTCGCGAACTCGACGTTATGCAGCTTCAAGTAGCGAATGCCACGCATTGTTTGAGAAAAAGTGCCTTTGCCTGCACGGTTGGTCCGGTAGTGATTGTGTAAGTGCTCTGGGCCGTCAATGCTCACACCAATGATAAAGTCATTCTTTTTGAAGAACTCACACCACGCATCATTCAGTAACGTGCCGTTGGTTTGAAGGTCATTGCTAATCTTGCTGTAGCTAGGACAATATTTTTTCTGCAGCTCGACGACTTTTTGAAAGTACTCAATCCCCAACAAGGTAGGCTCTCCACCGTGCCAAGAAAAGATAATTTCAGGCGTATTCTGCCCTTCTATGTACTGCTTGATATAACGATCTAACAGAACTTCATCCATCGTATATAGAGAGCCTTTTGGGTATTCAAGCAGCTGCTGTTTTTCTAAGTAATAACAGTAGGTGCAACTGATATTACACACCGCCCCAATCGGTTTTGCTAGCGCTTGAAGCTTGCTGTGTGCTTTGCCATTGAACTGCGGAACTGAACTCAAATTTGATAGCGATAATGTCGTCATGAAAAGTGCCTCGATGTAAAGTTATTGTATTAGCCAAAACAATTCGTAATTCCTTTACACGGTGTTCATCGGCCAACCAAGCTTAATGGCATTAGGTTGGCCGAGTGGTTTTTTTCCTCTATTTCACGTTTTCAAACGGGTTCCACGCTTCGTCAACTGGGACGATATTTTGCGCTTTTTCGTATTCTTGATATTCAGCGACCATTTCAAGGAACAGATCTGGCATTTCATTTCTCAAGTCATGTTGCTCAGCTGGATCTTTCTTGGTGTTGTATAGGTGCCACTCACTGTCGCCGCCCATTCCCGTAGAAATTCGGATAATCTTGTAATCACCTTTAAGCAAAATCCCGCTACCAAACAATTCAAATGGAATCGCATTGTTGGCACTGTGCACGTCTGCCGTTTCCCCTTTGAAGTAAGGCAACAAGCTCACACCACTCATCGGCGCCACTTCTCGACCTTGATATTCCGTTCCTGGATGATCAACCTCTGCAATCTCAAGAATCGTGGCTGCAATGTCCTTCACTTGGGATAAGTCGTCTGTCTGAGTTCCCGGTTGCAACGCATCTTCAGCGGCTAAAAGCGCTTTGGCTGGCTTAACGATAAATGGCACACGGATACCGCCCTCTGCTGTGTAAGCTTTGTACCAAGATAGGCCACCGGTTGAAGCGCTTGCCCACTCAGGACCAAGTGACACACTGGAGTTCGCCTTACCTAAGTTTTCAGTCGAATTATCGAAATGATGAGCAGTCCACGTTCGGATCAAATCACTGATATTTTCACCGGTAATATCCGCCGCTTCTGGGCCATTATCCGCTAGGTACATGATGTAAGTATTATCGTATTCCCCGATTTCTTTCAGGTAATCGACTATCTGACCCACTTGCTGGTCCTGCATTTCCATCATGCCCATCGCGACAGCCATTTTCTTGCCGTACCACTTTTGTTCTTTCTCAGAAAGCGAGTCCCAAGGGCGGCTTAATGCGTTACGATCTGAAATATCGGCGTCTTTTGGAATCACGCCCATCTCTTTCATGCGTTGGAAACGATCTTCTCGAACAGAGTCCCAACCATGCTCGACGTAGTAATCAACTTTATCTTGATAGGCAGACTCAGGCGCTTGCAATGGCAGGTGAATACCGGTGAATGGGACGTAAGCGAAGAAAGGCTTACCGTCGTCTTTTTTGCTGTCGATCATCTTGATGATCTCGTTGGTGTAAACTTGGTCTGAGTACTCGCCTTTGTACTTGTCCTCAACCACTTCACCGTTACGGTAAGTTGGCTCAACTTCGACGCCGGGAATATCCCCTTTTTGCAGCGCATCCGCTGTCGCGGCATTTTTGGCCGGGAACATCATATCTCGATTAAAGTGATTCGAGCCGCCCGCTAAGATACCGTAACTCTCTTCAAAACCTCGATCGTCAGGTAAGAAACCATCGTCGTGCCCCAAGTGCCATTTCCCAGAGAGGTAAGTGTTATAACCACTCTCTTTAAGCAGCGTTGCGACCGTAACCCCTTTCTTGGTGAGGTAACCTTCATAACCCGGCTTGCCAATCGCACCCGGATAGACAGCATAGTCGAAGGTGCCTAGCCCAACCTCGTGGCTATTTGCTCCGGTTAACATCATAGAGCGCGTTACCGATGAGGTTGGTGACGCGTGAAAGTTAGTAAACTTAACCCCCTCTTCAGCCAGCGCCATTAGGTTTGGTGTATTGGCTTCTGAGCCATAAGGCTGAGTATCGGCAAATCCCACATCATCGCCAACAATGACAACAATATTCGGTTTTTCTGATTCTGCGGCCAGAGCAGCACTGCTTGCCGCGGCCATTGCAGTGAATACTAAAGATTTCTTGAATGTCTGCATAAGACGTTCTCCAATTTCTGTGATTAACTTTTTCTGAGGCTAACCTTTCTGTGATTAACCTGAGTTAGGATTTGAATTAGTGCGCGGCTTGCGACATCCAATGTAATAAGTCGAGCGCGGGGTCATACTCTTGAGCTGCTGCCATGCCAATCCAGGTGACAGCCTCCGCTTGGCTGGCTTGAACGCCACTTCCAGAGATATACATCAACCCAAGCTGTGTTTGAGCTTCAGGGCTACCGTTATTGGCTGCGGTGACGAACCACTCCGCGGCTTTTTCATCATTCTGTTCTACGCCATCTCCGCTCAGATATAAGTAAGCGACAGAGAGCTGGGCATCCAATTGCCCTTGGTAAGCTTCATCCAACAGTTGCACGACATCTTGATGCTGCTGTACTTGATCATTTATGGCTTCATTCTCAAAGCTCTCGCTTCCAAAGCTTGCCTTGGCAAAAAACAGAACAACCAAAACACCCGCCAAAATCACGGTAGTTAAACGTTTATTGAGCATTTATTTCCTCCTCGGGAATAAAGTTCACGACGTCCCTGTTGAATGAATTAGGTGAAAAGTAGGAATGGCGCGATGATGCATAAGCTTGATAGCAATACGTTTTCAATTTTCATAATTGGCTCTCGAGTAATGATTGTTGAGTGAATCATCGACTGAATTAAATGGTCATAACATTCAGTCGATTAAGACAGAGACTTAAATCGCTTTCTCTATGATGGTTTCAATCGTCTGTTTCGAGATTGGGTAGAACTGAAAACAGATGTCTTTTTCAATCGCTTCTGCAATGTTGCTCTTCTCTTGCTCATCAAAGTCCCAGCTGCTGAAACGCTTCATCGCACCGACACTGGTTTGGAAGTTATTTAAGAAATCCAACACTCTCTGGTAAACCATCTCATCGGTTCCCGTAGTGTCGACAGAGAAAGCTTGAGCTAACTTCGCCGCATTCGGCATGTAGAACTCTGGCAGTGCTTCAATCACAACCGGCATTAATACCGTGTTGGCATCGCCATGTGGAATGTGGCTAATCGCACCAAAGGCATGAGCACAGTTGTGAATCGGAATACCGCCCAAAGACGAATAGAAAGCAGAAATCGCCATGGTGCTTGCTTGAAGAAGGTTGCCGCGTGCCGTTAGGTTTTCTGGCTCTTTCAATGCCAAGGGTAAGTTTTCAACAATCAATTTTGCAGCCTGAATACCGTAAGCGTCGGTGAATGCATTACTCATTGGCGAGACAATCGCTTCAACAGCGTGTGTTAGTGCATCCATGGCGGTAGAACGAGTCAGATGATCAGGCAGATTAGTGGTCACCGTTGGATCAAGGATCGCGATATCAGCTTCCAATCCAGACGCGACTAGACTTGCCTTAATGTTTTCATGTTCATTGTAAAAAACAGCAATCGGAGAGGCTTCTGCGCCCGTGCCAGCCGTTGTCGGAACCGCAATGTGTGGCACTCGAATATCTTCATTGTTTGGCCACACATCCATATGACCGCCGCCCGCAATCACCGTACGGATATCATCTATCTGTTTATGAAATGCGTATTTCACACCTTTAGAAGCATCAATCACACTGCCACCACCAACAGACAAGATCGCATCAGCATTGACGCTGTTTGCAAACTCAATGGCAGCGTTGATGTTGTCGCAAGTCGCGTCTGGCGCGATATCGGTGTACACACCAACAAGTTGAACTGCTTGTTCATTACCTGGCTGGTTCACCTTTTCGTTTACAAACAACGCCGAGAACTGCTCAACAAAACCAAGAGACTCCAAGCCTTTATCAGAAAAGAGCACGACTCTTTGCGCACCTAAGCGACCAAAAAGAGAAGGGATATTTTCAATGCCATTCTCTTGAGCATGAACAATGGTTTTAAGTTGAAAGTTAAAATTATTGGTTGTCATGGTATTTACCTCATTTCTAGTTGATGACTAAACAATAACCAATACAAACCGGTCGGTCTAGAGTGTTAATGTCAAAGATATGTCAATTAAGATCTTTATGGATCATTGCCCCAAAACGAAAAAAGCCCGCAAATGCGGGCTGTAGTAATAAGTTAGTGAGTGATCATTAAATAAGTGTCATTGACTCACCATGAGCAACTTATTAACTATTAACTATTAACTATTAACGAAGATGAGCTGGCACCTTGCTTTTGTCTCTAGTGAGGTAGTAGTACAGGTAAACTAAAGAGTAGACAGTCACAAATCCATCGAGCGCAAACACACCGCTCCAACCGTAAAACCACTCATAATCGTTGATACATACGTTGTATAAGAATATGCCCACAAACATCGACTTCTCAAATGCACTGTAAATCATAGTCGAAGTACGCAGCGATTTGTACTTCGCCGAGACCATCAACAATATGCCGATACAACCGACCATAACGCCCCAGTGCTGATATGTGCCCATCAAATACGTGCTACTTTCCAACATCGTATCGTTGTACGAGAACAACGTCTGCATGCTCCAGTCCGGTGCCAGAAAGGTGGAAAAAGCAGTGGCAGTCAAGAATCCCGTGATCATCAAATACGACTTTATGGTTCTTTCAAAAAAACGTTCCAACATAAATAGCCTCTTATATAAATTTTTAATAATGAATAACGTAATATCAGGTATAACTTACTTGCCTAGCATGCTCATCACAGCTGCTTTTAATTCGTTGTCTTCTCTTGAAAACAGATGCTTAACTCGATGATCTAAGCCCGTTTCCAAAACTGTTTTTGCATGAGAGAAAGTCAGAAAACCTTCTTTACCGTGATAATTACCCTGCCCTGATTCACCAATGCCACCAAACGGCGCATCATCAACGGCTAAATGGAAAACGCAGTCATTGATACACATTCCGCCGGAATGAACTTGGTGCTTAACCTGACCCTGTAAACTCAAATCAAAGCTCATCAGGTAGAGTGCTAACGGCCTTGGTTTGCTATTGATGACTTGGAGCGCCTCTTCGATATTGCGATACGTAATCAAGGGTAATAGTGGGCCGAAAATCTCTTCGTTCATCACCTTGGATGACAGGCTTGGTTCAACAATCAGGTGCGTCACCAAGCGGTGGTTATCTAAGTCCATCGCTTCGTCATGGCAAGCGACGGTTCGCGTTCCAGCTTGTCGTTCTTCATTCAACAAACCCACTATCCGGTCGCATTGACGAGGATTGATTAGGGACGTCAAACTCTCGGAATACACCCCTTCATCGAATAGCAATTGGTACTGTTTTTTATACTCTTGAATGAAAGATTCAACTTTCCCTTCAGGTAGCAATACATAGTCAGGAGCCACACACACCTGCCCGTTATTGAGGCTCTTACCATAAATGATTCGCTCAACCGCGATATCAATTGGCATGTCTTCTGCAACGATAACCGGTGACTTACCGCCTAGCTCTAGCGTGACTGGAGTTAGCGTGTCAGCCGCTGACCTCATCACTTGGCGACCCACTTGGGTTGACCCCGTAAACAGAAGATGATCAAACGGCAATGCCGAAAATGCGGCTGCGATTTCTACCTCACCTTCAACCAAGCACACCTCATCAGCATCAAAAACTTCCGCCAATAGTGCTCTTAATACTTGATTTGTTTCTGGGGTAAATTCGCTCATTTTTATCATTGCGCGATTGCCTGCCGCCAGAGCCGATATAAGCGGGCCAACCGACAGCATAATTGGAAAATTCCACGGGGCAATGATCCCTACCACGCCTTTAGGTTGATAAACTACTTCAATACGAGAAGTTGAAAGCAAAGGGCCCGAATGACGAATCGAAGATGTCGACCAATGAGGCAAACACTCAATGCTGTAATTAATATTCCCGATGCAAGGCAATATGTCAGCCACCAATGTGTCTTGTCGACTGCGGTGACCATAGTCCTCACTTACCGCGACACACAAACGGTCTGTGTAATCGATGAGAGCAGATTTCAGCGCAAGCAACTGTTCTATTCTCACCGGCACAGTGGGCATCGGATCATCTGCAAAAGCGTCCTGCATATTCTTCAACGTCTCTGTCATTTGTGTAGCCGTCAATTCATGTTTCATACATCACCTCGTGGTTAATATAAGCACACAATAATCCAAAACAAACCGGTCGGTCCACAAGTTTATTGTCAGAGAATCGTCAATACGTTTTTGAATACCAGAAAAGAGGCATTCAAAAGCTGGGAATAGATCAGGGGCGTTTAAATAAAAATACGTAACTAATAACTGAGGGATAATTAGAAGATTTTGAATGGCGGGATCAAAAATGGCCGCTGAATGCGACCATTTGATAATTCTTTAAGTTTTTGTTTTAAATATACAATTTAAAACTAACGTTAGCTCTTGGCTACGTTCGCAATGCCTTCAAGTTGAAGTACTGGAGCAGCATCGATATCTTCTGCGTTCATCATAGATGAGACTCGCTGCATCGAAGAAAGCAGTAAACTTTGCTCCCACGGCTCAAGGTTTTGGAATTTTTTCACGAAGTTATCTTGTAGCGGCGGTGGTGCATTGCTCAACAACTCTTGACCCTTTTCAGTCAGGTTTGCGTGTACTTTGCGTCGATCAGATTCACTACGTACTCGTTGTACATAGCCGTTCAATTCTAAGCGATCGATGATTGTAGTCGTGGTTGCTTGACTCACATTAGTTTGATTAGACAACTCTTTGATCGTCACATTACCCATCTCTTGGATTGCTCTCATTAAGATTAATTGAGGGCCAGTCAAACCATACTCTTTACTCAGCTTTTTCGAGTGTAAATCGATAGCGCGAATAATTTGGCGAATAGCGACCAGGATTTCGTCATGTTTGTCCAAGATGCAGACCTTTGTACTAATATACTGTGAGTGGATTTACAGTATCGAAGCAATGAAATGTCCTGAACTCTTGAGTCAGGTGCGTTCGAATTACACTGTAAATTGATAAATTACTTCATTAATTTTCCGCATTGTACTGATGTTCATACTATTCTCAATCTTTTCTATGCATCTGAATCTGCGCAGACCAACACTTTTGCTCAATAAGAGCCGATTTTTATTTATATAACAAAGAAAAAAGTAACCAAAATCACAAACATTGGTAGAGAAAAAGATTTTATAATCAAATAGGTAGAGAGATTACCATTGTCTCACTACCTATTTTATCTCTTAGAGAACAAATTATCTCAACTCAAACCATTAAGCGGCATTATTAAGTTGAAAATTACCTGTAAGAGCGCTGTAAAACTCACTGTTGTCCAAGATCCCGACCAACAGATCGTCTTCGACAAGCAAAATGGGATGATTGCTGATCTGTTTCAGCTTAATGGCATCACGCATACCGATCTCTGGGCTTGCCACCACAACACTCGACGCGTTGATTGCGGTCAAGTCATCAGACTCACTCCACTTAACAAGAGCCAAAGCGGATTCACCTTTTACAGATAAAATACCTTCATTCAGTTCAATCCATAGATCTTTTGCATCACAGATCTTCCAACTGTCATTCTCTTGTGTCAATGATCCAAGAGGCTGCATTAATGAACGACCTTTAAGTACGTTCAATGGGTTGGTGTGGGCAACGAAGTCTTTTACGTATTCGGTTTTTGGCGTTAATACGATCTCTTCTGGTTTTCCGTGTTGGATCAGTTGACCCGATTCCATGATCGCAATGTTGTTACCAATTTTTAACGCTTCATCAAGGTCATGGCTCACGAATAAAATCGTTTTATTAAGCTTGCTTTGCAATGTAAGCAGTTCATCTTGAAGCTGTGCTCGAATCAGTGGATCAAGCGCGGAGAAAGGTTCATCCATCAACAGAATGTCTGTGTCCATCGCAAACGCTCGCGCCAAACCAACACGTTGCTGCATACCGCCAGAAAGCTCATGAGGGAATTTGGTTTCCCATTCAGCTAAACCAACCATCTCTAACTGTTCACGCGCCTTTTCACGACGAACATCTTTGGCTACGCCTTGCATTTCAAGACCAAATGCCACGTTATCTAACACGGTTAACCAAGGCATCAGTGCAAACTTTTGAAATACCATTGATACGCGGTGAGTACGTAAGTGACGAAGAGTCGCTTCGTCACATTGCTCGCCTAAGTCCACCAGTTTATCG
The DNA here is from genome assembly GCF_042466085.1 of Vibrio sp. R78045. Classification (NCBI taxonomy): domain Bacteria; kingdom Pseudomonadati; phylum Pseudomonadota; class Gammaproteobacteria; order Vibrionales; family Vibrionaceae; genus Vibrio; species Vibrio sp. R78045. The sequence goes on along the minus strand of NZ_JAXHBS010000013.1, from coordinate 1,130,825 downwards.
CCATCTTTGATTGCTAAAGAACCTCGGCTAATTTCATTCAAACCGTTTACAGCGCGAAGCAGTGAAGATTTACCCGAGCCCGACAAACCCATCAATACACATATCTCGCCCTCTTTAACCGTCAACGACACATTATCCACACCAACAACTTGACCAGTCTCATCGATAATCTCTTGGCGAGTTTTACCTTGGTCTAGAAGTTCAAGTGCTTGATTGGCTTTATTACCGAACACGACATCAAGGTTTTTGATGGTAATCGCGTCCACTGCAGTCTGCTCTTGAGAATTCGCTTTATGTTCTTGAGGTACGGCTTTGCTTTCTTGAGACATAGCGTTATTTACTAAAGACATGATTAAGCTTCCTTCTGGTTTGGTGTCTTACACAAGCGATCAAGAATAATAGCGACCAGTACAATCGCCAGTCCGGCTTCAAAGCCTTGTGAAATGTTCACTGTGTTTAGCGCTCGAACCACAGGTTTACCCAGGCCGTCAGCACCAACAAGAGCCGCAATCACTACCATAGAAAGTGATAACATAATGCACTGCGTTACGCCTGCCATGATGCTTGGAAGCGCGGCTGGAAGTTCTACTTTTAACAACAACTTCATGCGGCTTGCACCAAAGGCTTTACCCGCTTCAATCAACTCTTCAGGGACTTTAGTCACCCCCAAATAGGTCAAACGAATCGGCGCGGCTATCGCGAAAATAATGGTCGAGATTAAGCCTGGAACGATACCTAAGCCAAATAGAACCAAAGTCGGAATCAGATAAACGAAGGTTGGAACGGTCTGCATTAAATCTAAGATCGGGCGCAACAGCGTGTATAGCCAAGGACGGTGAGCCGCCATAATGCCAACCGGTACGCCAATTAATACGGAAATCGTTGTCGCCGCAAAGACGAGAACAAAGGTTTCCAGCATTTCTTGCCAATAGCCAAGGTTGAGGATCGTCAGAAGCGCGGCGACGACGAAGATCACCAAAGACAGTTTGCGATGTAGATACCATGCAAGGGCTGCCGTAATAACAATAGGTAATGCAGGAGGCATCCACTTAAATACATCGACTAAAAACAGAATAACGGTTTCTAAAAAGATAGAGACAGCGTCAAAAAAGCCTGCTGCGTTGATTGTTAACCAGTCAACGCCAGCTTCCATCCATTGTCCGACAGGGATTTTGTTTTCCGTAATAAAATTCACAATATTGCCTTTCATTATTGGTGAGCCGAAGCTCACCTTTATTATTTATGTAGCTGTTGAGATAGGTAGAACTAAGCTTTTACTTGCTTTAGGTATTCAGTAACGGCTTGAGTTGCTGATTCACCTTTATGTGTTTTTACGTTGTCTAACCAAGCTTCAACTTGTTGTGGATTGTTGATTAACCATTGTTGAGCGGCTTGTTCTGGCTTAGCTTTCTGGTTAAGAATCTCTTCCATCAACTGGTTTTCCATCTCTAGAGTGAACTCTAGGTTTTGCAGAAGCTGCCCCACATTTGAACACTCTGACAAATAGTTTGAACGAACGTTGGTGTAGACATTCGCACCACCATAGTTCGGGCCAAAGAAGTCGTCACCACCAGCAAGGTATTCCATTTCAACATTACTGTTCATTGGGTGAGGAGCCCAACCAAGGTAAACAATCCATTGGCTGCGACGTGCCGCACGCGATACTTGAGATACCATGCCCGCTTCACTTGATTCCACTAGGCTGAAGTCTTTCAAGCCAAACGCGTCAGAATCAATCATTGATTGGATTAAGCGGTTACCATCGTTACCCGGCTCGATACCGTAGATACGATCTTTAAATTTGTCGGCATGTTTTGCTAGGTCTGCAAAGCTTTTTACACCTGCGTCGTATACGTACTTAGGTACAGCTAATGTGTATTTTGCACCTTCAAGGTTGGCACGAACTGTCTCTACAGTGCCCGCTTCACGATACTTAGCAATATCGCCTTCCATGGTTGGCATCCAGTTACCTAGGAACACGTCAATGTCACCATTCGCCATTGAAGAGTAAGTCACCGGTACAGAAAGTAGGTCGGTTTTGGTTTTGTAACCAAGGCCTTTTAATAGTTCAGAAGTAACGGCGGTTGTTGCAGTAATGTCTGTCCAGCCCACATCAGCAAAGCGAACGTTTTCACATTGTTGTGGCTCTACTGAAGCGTTAGCGTAAGCACTGAACGCGAATGAACTGATGGCTAATGTTACTAATGCCGTTTTTGTAGCGGTCTGTTTATGTTGAGTCGTCATAATGATTCCTTTTTATCTTTCCTTGTTCTGCCCTAACTCATACTAATCAGGGCAATTTTGCTGACTTTTAACTAATTTTTGTTGTTACTATTTTTATTATTACTGATTTTTCTATTTTCTATTCAATAACAGAGACTTACACTTCTCTTACTGGTTTATCTGTTCTTTGCTTGTTTTCCCACTCAGGAGCAATCCACACTGGAACATCCTGCTCTTTAAGCATCGGCTTACCAAGAATCAAATCGGAAGCGCGCTCGGCAACCATAATGGTTGGGGCGTTCAAGTTTCCATTTGGAATAGTTGGGAAAACAGACGAGTCGACAACACGCAGATTATCAATACCGCGAACACGGCACTCCTCATCAAGCACTGCCATTGGATCGTTATCAGCCCCCATTTTGCAGCCACATGAAGGGTGATACGCGCTTTCAACGTTCTGCTTAACCCATTCATCAATCGCTTCATCGGAAGTAATATTTAGACCAGGCTGAATCTCTTCGCCTCGGTAAACGTCCATCGCAGGTTGAGACAAAATCTCACGCGTCAGACGAATACAATCGCGCCAATCTTGGCGGTCTTGCTCGGTCGAGATGTAGTTGAAAATGATCTCTGGCTTGGCATGCGGATCAGCCGAAGTGATCGCAACCGTACCGCGACTTTCAGGCTTGTTAGGCCCAACGTGAACTTGGAAACCGTGACCATCAAAAGCCGCTTGACCGTCATAACGCATAGCTGCTGGTAGGAAATGGTATTGAATATTCGGCCACTTCAATCCTTTGCGTGAACGAATAAACGCACATGATTCAAAGTGGTTAGTAGCACCCAAACCTTTACGAGTCAGAATCCATTCCGCGCCAATCATGCCTTTGCTAACTAAACCAAGCTTACTGTTAAGCGTGATGGGTTCGTTACAGTGGTATTGGAAGTACACTTCTAGGTGGTCTTGTAGGTTTTCACCGACGCCACTGAGTTCGTGTTTCAGCTCTACACCAGCCTTTTCAAGCACGGCTTTCGGGCCGATACCAGAAAGTTGCAGCAGTTGAACAGAACCGATAGAACCGGCAGAAGAGATCACTTCTTTGTTCGCGACCGCGACTTGAGTATTGCCTGACTTTTCAAACTCGACACCGACTGCTTTCAGACCTGATTGGCCAGTTGAGTCTTGTGCTTCAAGTAAGAAACGGCGCGCCACGATGCCTTTCTTCAAGGTCAGGTTTGAACGCTTCAATGCACGGCGCAGATAAGCGTTAGAGGTTGAGGCTCTCACTCCCTTGTCTACCGTCATATGCATGGTGCCGAAGCCTTCTTGCTGGTAGCCGTTATAGTCTTGTGTTTCCGGGTAACCAGCGTCTTTACCTGCATCAATGAATGCTTGGTAAAGCGGGTTCAGATCCATATCGTTACCGTTACAAGTGCCTACTGGGCCATTGTCGCCACGGTATTGATCGCCACCTTTGTTCCATGATTCAGCACGGCGAAAATAAGGCAAACACGCTTGGTAATTCCAACCGGCAGCACCCTCTTCTTCCCACTGGTCGAAGTCACAAGCATGACCACGCACGTAAACCATGCCATTGATTGATGAGCTACCACCTAACACTTTGCCGCGTGGGCAGTGCAGTTCACGTCCATCAAGGCCTGGCTCTTGTTGAGTATCAAACTGCCATGCATATTTTTCAGTATTCATCGGGTAGGAAAGCGCCGTTGGCATTTGGATAAAAATGCTCTTATCCGTACCACCCGCTTCCAGTAATAAAACGCTATGTTCACCGCTTTCCGTTAGCCTATCCGCTAACACACAGCCGGCCGAACCCGCGCCGACGATAATATAATCGTAGCGTTGTTCCATATTTTAAGTTCCCTGAGATGAGTCAGTGAGGCTAGCTCTTTTAAGCTAGCCTGTTGAATTAAGTTTTACGCGTTAGGCATAAGGGCTGGCGTAATCGCCTAGCTCAATAAGAATGCTCTTCGTTTGCGTATAGTGGAGTAGAGTTTCTGGGCCATTTTCACGACCAACACCCGAAAGCTTGTAGCCACCAACAGGCATTTCTGCAGGTGAGTCACCCCACGTATTAACCCAACAAATACCTGCCTGCATTTGATGAATAACACGGTGAGCACGAGAAAGGTTTTGCGTGAACACGCCAGCAGCCAGGCCGTACTTAGTATCGTTAGCACGACGAATCACATCGTCTTCATCAGTGAACTTCAACACCGACATTACAGGGCCAAAGATCTCTTGTTGGACGTGTGGCATGTTGTCTTCGCAGTCCACAAACACGGTTGGGACAACAAAGTTGCCGTTCGCTAGCCCGTTGTCAGTCACTTGATAACCGCCAGTCAGCAATGTTGCGCCAGACTGTTTTGCTAGCTCAATCGCTTCAAGAACTTTTGAAAGGTGCTCTTTAGAAATCAACGCACCAATTTGAGTCTCCATGTCCATTGGATCACCAATGATCAGTTTTTCAGTGCGTGTCTTAAGTTGGTCGATAAAATCGTTGTAGATGTTTTCGTGTACATAAACACGAGTACCATTGGTACACACTTCACCTTGGGTGTAAAAGTTTGCGACCATAGAAGCGGAAACCGCATCATCCAATTTCGCATCATCAAACACGATCATTGGCGATTTGCCACCAAGTTCCATGGTCACCGATTTAAGCGTCTTAGCGCTATCCGCCATCACAGCCTTACCAGTGCCGGTTTCACCTGTGAAAGACACTTTAGAGATGTCTGGATGAGCCGTTAGCATTTGGCCGACACGGTAGTCACCCTGAACCACGTTAAATACACCATCTGGAAGGCCTGCTTCGGTAAATATCTCAGCAAGCTTAAGTGCCGTTAGCGGGGTTTCTTCGGAAGGTTTGAAAATCATCGCATTACCCGCAGCCAATGCCGGAGCCGATTTCCACATCGCGATTTGAATTGGGTAGTTCCACGCGCCAATACCGGCACAGATGCCAAGCGGTTCACGACGAGTGTAGAAAAATTGAGATTCACTAAGGGGTTGTTGATCGCCTTGAAGTGTAGGAGCGAGGCCTGCGAAGTATTCAATCACATCGGCACCAGACGCTACATCTACTTCAATCGCTTCTTGCAGTGGCTTACCCGTGTCAACAACCTCAAGGTTTGCAAGGTCATCATTTCGAGATCTAAGTATCGCTACCGCTTTCAAAAGAATACGACTGCGTTCCATGGCCGTCATTGCTGACCATACCGCAAATCCACGTTTCGCAGATTCAATAGCGCTATCCACGTCCGCTGAAGAGGCTTGGCCTAGCGTTGCGATAGGTTCGCCGTTTGCCGGGTTGATACTATCAAAGGTTTCACCAGACGTAGCTTTAACCGCTGCGCCATCGATGTATAACGAGTTCATTTCCATTTGAGATTCTGACTTAATTATTGTTATTAGACTCTGCTGGTCTATGTGTGAGTATTTATCGTTCAAGTACTATGATTGCAATGCGACGACCACGTTCTATGCGGTGTTACACGAGTAAAACGTCAGTTGTTTATCAAGATAATCATTGATGATGGCACGAGCCTTTTGAGCATCGATACCTTCAGGGTTTAACGTGCCTCTCAGCCATAACCCATCAATCAGAGAAGCAATCCCGTGAGCAACGAGATCCGCCTGTTCATGACTCAAAATACCTTTCAACTCGAGACGCAGATGTGAAATCAAACGTTTTTCATTTACACGCTGTAGTCTCTTCAATTGTTGGTCATGCATTGAATAGGACCAAAATGCCAACCATGCCTTCGCGACTTTATTTTCGGCTTGGTAACCTTCGAAGTTACCATCGATGATCGCGTTTATTCTCTGTTGGTGAGCATCAACAGGAAGCGCTTTTAGTGAAGTCGTGATGGTGTTGGATAATTGGCGAAGGATTTCACGCATCGTCTCTTCGAGCAGACCGTGTTTCCCACCAAAATAGTGATTAATGATACCTGTAGACACGCCCGCTTCTTTGCTGATCAACGCAATACTCGCGGCGTGTAAACCCACTCGGTCAATCACCGTCATGGTGGCTTGAACAAGCTGTGGTTTACGTATGTCAGGCATCCCAACCTTCGGCATTTCTCAGTCCTTTTATTTTATATTGAACGTTCAGTTAAATATAAAATGACAGAAATTTAGTTAGGGTTCAAATGATTATTTAAAACAAACCCGTAACAACACAGCATTCAAAACGATTAAATACCCATTAAAACATATACTTAAATATCATTTAGACCACTAATGAAATTAATTAAAGATTTGAGGTGTGATGGTTATTGGTCGAAAGTTTTTAGCGAAAAAGAGTAAAAATCAATCAGGTTAACGATATTTAGAACCTCGAGTAAAAACCTTAAAGTAGTGTTTGATGCAGGAAGGATATAAAGTGAAAAAGTGCATAAAAAAAGGTTGATAATGACCAAACCATTATCAACCTTTACGGAGCTTTGAATCTAAAGCGATGAATCTACCTAGGCTCACTCAATACGTGTAATGAACCCATACTTGTCAGAATCGGCCTTTGTCATCCAGTGTTCACCCGAAGCAGGGGCAGAATCTAAAGTGAAGATGTAGAAGTCGATCCCTTTGTCTCCCATGACCTTTTTAAAGTAGGTCGCTTGCTTGCGATGGCTTTCGTTGGTGTATGGGAATTCTTTAGCTGTTTTATCACCCTCAGCCCAGCTATGAACGCCCACTTGCTTATTAAGCTCAATGGCTTTGGTGGTATCTGCTCGTTGTAAAACTCGTGGGTTACCCGCCGCGAACAGATCCGTGCCGCCAGAGAACACCGAACCCGTTGGAGTAACGATTGTGGTCATATTGTTGCTATTGATCATGCGACCGGTGTACATGTTGATATCATCATCAGCACTGCCACCAATATGGTTATTAAATTTCAAGATCATTTCACTGCCTGGGTATAGCTTAACGATATCGAAAAGCTGCGAATAGGTTGTAACCCCAAGAGTAGAAGTAATTCGCTCAACAGCACCAGTGTTCTGAAGTACATCACGGTAAAATGCGTTAAAGGCAAATGAAGTAATGATAGTGACTTTGTTACCATTTTTAGTTTTGCTCAGAATCGTAGAGCCAAGACTCGTCACGTATTGCGACATCTCATTGTGATACTCAAGCTCAACCGCTTTTTTACTGGTCGCGCTCGTTTGAATTAACGTAGTTTCATTAGAAACAGAGCGCAGCGCAGTACCGCAATCAAAGGAGTCATAAAAATTACCCTCACTGTAAATCGCACAGTCATCGACTCCTGCATCAGGAAGATACAGATCAACGCTCTGACCTAGGCGACTTGCTAGCCTTACCACTTTTTGCTTATCACTGATGTCTTCAGCAAACTGAATATTTTCATACAGCACACCATCGTAGGTGAGTTTCATGGATTCTTGGAGATCTTGCCTCTCTTGATATAACTCACCCAATTTAGCCGATGAAAATACATAATCGGCCTTAGGTTTCATTTGCACTTTGTTTGCCGCTTTACCCGAGTTAGAGCTTGAATTACAGCCCGCTAAGAGAATCAAAGGTAATGCTAGTAAAATCTTTTGATAGTGGTTCATGCCGTTTTCCCAAAATATTTGATAGGGAAATTCTATTATTTAGCTCTCGAATTATCTGTCTTGAGAATGTAAGAGTATGTATGTTCTTTTTGAACATTGTTTTTTATTTTCCTATTAATTTCATATCAGCATTGAACTAGCTTAAAAAGTGTTTAATCATTCATCTCAGGTATTTTTCGCGAAGCAATTAGACTCAATATGCAATAGCGATTAATTACTAAACAAGGTTCACTCACGTAATCTCGTATAAGCTAAACACACGATAAGGCTGGGAATGGAATGACAAAACCTAAAATGATCATCGTGGAAGACGATTTGAAACTTCAGAAAATGTTGCAAGACTACTTTGTCGCGCAAGATTTTGATGTATTGGTTCTGGACGATGGCAGTAATGCCGCGCAAACCATTCTTGCCGAACAACCTGACATCGTATTGCTGGATTTAATGCTTCCTGTAACCGATGGGCTGACAATCTGCCGACAGACGCGTACGCACTATAAAGGTAAAATCTTGATGCTCACCGCTAGCGATGACGACTTTGATCATGTCGCTGGTTTAGAGACAGGAGCTGATGACTATGTCACCAAGCCAATCAAACCAAGAGTTTTGCTGGCAAGGGTCCGTTCACTATTACGCCGTCAAGAAACGGTGGCTCATTCAATTGATGACTCTGATAACCTTCAATTTGATCAACTCGTACTGAAAAACACATACAAGAAGTGTGAACTTGCAGGTGCTGTTTTGTCACTCACAGACAGCGAGTTTGATCTACTTTGGTTGTTGGCAAGCAACCCAGATACACCGTTATCACGGGACTATTTAACCCAAACACTGCGCGGGATTGAGTATGACGGGATCGATAGGACAATTGATAACAAGGTTGTGCGTCTAAGAAAGATACTCGGTGACGATCACACACCAGCAGAGAAAATTCAGACCATTCGCGGGAAAGGTTACTTATTTGTTTCGACCGCCTGGCATTAACCTCGCTCAATACGAGCGTAATGAAAGAGAGCGATTATGCGACGTATCTATTTGGAGTCCCTGCTTGGGCTGTTAGTTTGCTTTATGACCGGCCTTGTTGCCTACGAAATTTCTGTCTACCAGCTCAATACCGACTACGAATATGTAATGGAAGATTACGAAGCGACGGCCCACCAACAACTGATAGAAAACATCGCTAAAAATCAAGGTCTTGAAGCAGCTCAACAAGCGATAAATCAGTTTGTCGAAACCACACGAAATAAACTGGTCATGTTCAGTCCAAAAGATGAAATACCAACCCCCGTTTCAGAGTTCTTCAGTACTAACCCGAATACCTTTATCTTTCACGATGATGAACGAGATCTATGGTTTCGCCTCACAGGCAGTGATAATACCTACCATTACTTACCTGATAATGAAGCGTTCGTTCGGCAAAAAATCGAGCTTGAAGATGATCTCATTTGGTTGTTTTTCCTAGCAAGCTTTATCTTATACGGCTTATGCCACCTAGTTATTATTTTCCGACGGGTCAAAAAACTTGAATACGCCACCCTACGCTTTGCGGAAGGGGATCTCTCTTCACGAGCAGAGACTTCAAGCGGCATAGCCATTGGCTCACTCAATAAATCCTTCAACCTAATGGCTGACCGTATTCATCGCTTAATTGAGAGTAACCGCTCACTTACTAATGCCGTTGCTCACGAGCTACGCACGCCAATATTTCGTATCCAGTGGCAAGCTGAAATGCTCAAAGACACGCCGCTCAATGAATCGCAACAACACACCGTTGAAAGTATTGTCGAAGATACCGAAGAGATGGAAAAGATGGTCGACGAACTGTTGTGCTACGCCAAACTTGATAGCATTGGCCTCGAAAACCTACAACAGCCATTAGAGATAAGAGACTTTCTTGAACATGCGATGACACGCTGGAACAAAGATACAGAACTCAACATCAGCTTATCACTGCCAGAACAACCTAGCTCGATACTAGCAGATGAAACGCTGCTTAACCGAGCCTTAGATAACCTAGTACGTAACGCAATGAAGTTCGCGCGTTCACAGGTATCGATTGAGGCTAGCGTGCATCAAGATCAACTACAGATTGCGGTACATGACGATGGTGATGGCGTGGCACAAGAACACCAAGCTCGCCTGTTTGAACCTTTTTACGTTGGCGACAAAGCGCGTAACAAAGCCAAGAGCGGCCATGGTTTGGGGCTTTCTATCGTCGATAAGATCTGTGCTCAACATAACGCAACCGTGGAAGTTGGCCAGAGCCAAACTTTAAAGGGAGCCGTATTCACCATTACCATTCAGATATGTAATAATTCGGCTATGTAACGATTCAGCTGACAAACCCATACAGTAACTACAAAACACCTCTGGAATAATGTTCAACATCGGTCGGGAGATGCTATCTCCCAATGAAACTTATTGAGTCTAGATAATCATGACACTGTCGTTTATGGCTTGTCATTACAGCACTGCTAAGTAGTAGCAAAGTAAACCGTTACTCGTTAACTCGCACTTTGTTAGCAGTTGAAGCCATGGGCTTACTATCTAAATTCCCAATCATTCTTAAGGTATTTTTATGAAAAAGTTATTGTGTGTTTTAGGCGTTATCTCTCTAGCAGGTTGTTCAGGTATTAGTCACAACGATGAAGTTTACACTGCACACGCTGAAAGCTTCAATATTGTGGGTTTCCAAGTTCCTGGTAACACTCAAGATCGTGCAATGGAATTAGTGCCAGAAGGTGCAACGGTTGAAACAATTCGCTCAACAAACTCTGATACAAGCTCTGTTATGGGTATCATCAACCGTATTATCGGCATCGACTACGTTCAAGTGGGCGGTAAAAAGCAATAATTCCCAAAAAAACAGCAACTTGCTAAAGCTTGCGTACCTTTAAACGCTAGCTTTAGAAAGCTGAAACAATCTAAGCCAGTGACTATCCGTCGCTGGCTTTTTCATACCACTTATTTTGTGCTCTGTGCTAGATAAAGCTCCACTTGGCTAACTCTCTTGTAACTAACAATTCAGAAAATAAGACCAAAAGTCGTCAATTCCTTATCAAAATTTCCTTTAAATTCGGCTTAATAGTCTTTCGTTCAAACTGAACTCCCCAAATCGTTGATCCTTCTATCAACCCATCGCACGTAAATTGCGGCACAGTTCAATTTTCGCAAAAAACTTAATTCTCTTGAAAAATAAACACTTAATAAAAGTGTCATCATTTTATAAACAAAAAAGGTGAATTGGTTCAAAAATAAACAGAAATGATTACTAGCTGTAAATGTGCAAGATATAAGTTTCATGAATAAAAGCGATCATTGCCATGCTACTAATTAATCAGATCGAATGATGTAAATTATTTGTAATGAGTTTGTTACTTTCGTCTTTGTTTTTACATGGAAAGAGAAAATAACAATGAAAATAAAGAAACGTTTAGTTGCCGTTGCTATAGCCAGCGCTATGTCTTTGTCTGTGCACGCAAGTGAATCCATTCAAATCAATCAACCGATCAATTTTACTAACTTTTCTGGGTTAAATGCTCAATTAGGTGTCAGTAATGCCTCTAGCTTTGAGATGGTAAAAGAGGTGAGCCTCAAAAAGCGTGGTATCTACAAAGTTAAGATCCAACAGAACATCTGGGGAACACCTGTTTGGGGGCACTACCTAAATGCCACCCAAAGTGTCCAAGGTGGCGCACTCAAGTCTGTTCAAGGCAACTACCTTAAAACGTCGACCCTAGAGCGATCTTTTGTTAAGCCATCGATCAACAGCTCTCAAGCGGTTGAGTTTGCGAGTAAAGATCTCAAGGTTCAGGGCTTAACCAGCAAATCTTTAGACAACGTCCAACATGAACTGTTTATTTATCAAAGTTCAGGAAAACAAGGACATGACAAAACACGCCTAGTCTACGTTGTCTCTTATCTCGTTGAAGGCAGAGAACAGCCGACTCGACCATTCACCATGCTTGATGCACATACAGGCGAAGTTATCGACCGTTGGGAAGGTATTGCTCACGCACAGATCGGAACAGGCCCCGGTGGTAACGAAAAAACGGGCATTTACGAATACGGTACCGACTACCACTACCTTGATGTGGTAGAAAATGGCACAGAGTGTGTGATGGAATCGGAAAATGTTGTCACCGTTGACCTAAATGGTGCGACCGATGGCGATACCACGTATAGCTATGAATGTCCTCGTAACGAACATAAAGAAGTGAATGGAGCCTTCTCTCCGCTCAACGATGCACACTACTTCGGTAACATCGTGTTCGACATGTATAAGAACTGGTTCGACACAGCGCCACTCTCTTTCAAACTCATGATGCGTGTTCACTACGGTAACAACTACGAGAATGCATTTTGGGATGGCAAGGCAATGACCTTTGGCGATGGTGAAAACTTCTTCTATCCACTTGTTAGCCTAGACGTGTCAGCACACGAAGTGAGCCACGGTTTCACTGAGCAAAACTCAGGTTTGGTTTACGCGAATCAATCCGGGGGTATGAACGAAGCTTTCTCTGATATGGCGGGTGAAGCGGCTGAATACTACATGAAGGGCACCAATGACTGGATGGTCGGCCGAAATATCTTCAAAGGCGAAGGCGCGCTGCGTTACATGGACGATCCATCACGCGATGGTTCTTCTATCAACAACGCATCCGAATACTACGATGGCTTGAACGTGCATTACAGCTCAGGCGTGTTCAACAAAGCGTTCTACCACCTAGCAACCACACAAGGTTGGGACACCAAGAAAGCCTTCGAACTGTTCGTGTTAGCCAACCAAATCTACTGGTCTGAAAACACCGATTTTTGGCAAGGAGCTTGTGGTGTGAAAAACTCAGCAACTGACCTTGGTTACAGTGCCGAAGATGTGGTTTCTGCGTTCAACTTAGTCGGTGTATCACCTTGTGGCGAACCGCCACTTCCACCAGAACCGGAATATCAACGTCTTGAGAATAGTGTTGAAGCCGCAGTCGCTGGTGAAACGGGTTCGAAAACTTACTTCGATATCGAAGTACCAGAAGGCCAAGACAAGCTGACGATTGATCTTGCTGTGTCTACTGGTGACCCGGATATGTATGTCGGTCTAGATTATGCGCCAAGCTCTCAAGAAAATATTTGTAAGAGTGAAACCGTGACAGACGAAGTGTGTGTGATTGAAAACCCAACCGCAGGTCGTTACACGGTTAACGTTCTAGGTTACTCAGATTACGCAGGTGCAAACCTAACAGCATCGTACGAATCTGGCAATGCTAACGTACCGCCAGTTTCTTCTTTCGAACACACGGTTGTAGGCAAAGAAGTAGAACTGCGCAGCACAAGTTCGGATAGCGACGGTCAGATCGTTTCTTACCAATGGAACCTAGGCGATGGCAACACGCAAACAGGTGAAGTGACTCGTTATACCTATGCTGAAGCTGGCGACTACGTGGTTACCCTAACCGTGACTGACGATGCAGGCGTTGCAACATCAACAAGCAAATCTATTACGATTGAAGGTAACTCAGCGGAAGGCTTCCCACTAAAACTGAAGTTTGGTAACAAAAACCCGAACGGCAAAGCTCGCGTTAAGCTGGCGTGGGATTACGACACCAACGACTACTTCGTGATTAAGCGTAACGGCAAGAATGTTGGTGCGACAGACTTCAACTCATACGTAGACAAGTTCCGTCACAACGGCACAGTAGATGTGGAGTACCAAGTGTGTACCTCAAGCGATATCTGTTCAGAAACCAAGCACTACCGTTTCATTAAAGCACAGTAATCGATAGCAAATTCAGGGCTCCGCAAGGGGCCCTTTTCTCTATTGTCTGTTTAGCGCATGAAACATCTACACAAAAACATCCACGCATTACACAAAAATCACACCCATCAAGATAACAATACTCACCATAAAAAGGACGACAAATGGCTATTCAAAAAAGCATGCTAGCTTTAGCTGTACTCGGAGGCTCTCTAGCCTTAATCAACAGTACTTCGGCTTACGCATCCCTAGGAATCACACCACCAGCGAACGAAGAAGTTTGGATCACCACCGATGCTGACGCACAGCATATAATGACTCAACATGGCGCAACAGTTTACCCAAGCGTGACGGGAAACAAGCATTCCATCGTCGCGAAAATCAACCAGAAAGAGCTCGCTAAACTATCCAGCCACATGCACGAAGAAACCCACCGTTGTGGTGGCTACATGGTACACGAAGACAAAGCAAGCGCACTCAAAGCCGCAGCGATGCCACTAACAATGAGCACCTTCGAAAAGCCGGTAATCAGCCATCAAGACACAGTGAACGACCTACTCGCTCAGATCGAGCCGAACAACATGGTCACGACCATTGAAAATCTAACCAACTTCACCAACCGTTTTTATACTACTTCTACTGGTGTTGCTGCTTCAGATTGGATTTTAGAGCGTTGGGAAACAGAAATTAAGGATGTGCCGTATGCGTCTGCACGCCAGATCACGCATGCCGAATACCCACAGAAATCCGTTGAAGTGACACTGCTTGGTGCTAAATATCCTGAAGAGATCGTCGTGGTTGGTGGACACCTTGATTCGACCGTTGGATCTTGGACAAGCGAAGGCACCATCTCACCGGGAGCCGATGATGATGCGTCTGGTATTGCAACGGTAACAGAGTCGCTTCGCCTGATGATCGCCAGTGGCATTCAGCCAGACAAAACCATTAAGTTCTATGGTTATGCTGCAGAAGAAGTAGGGCTACGTGGTTCACAAGATGTCGCCAATGCATTAAGAGACGAACAAGCAAACGTTGTGTCGGTGTTGCAATTAGACATGACCAACTACAACGGTTCGGCGCACGATATCACCTTCATCACAGACTATACCGACAGTAACTTAACCACCTACTTAAGCGAGCTGATCGACACCTATGCCAGCAACATCAGTTACGGTTTCGATGATTGTGGCTATGCCTGTTCTGACCACGCCTCTTGGCACAATGTTGGCTACCCAGCCGCCATGCCATTCGAGAGCATGTTCAATGATTACAACCCAAACATTCATACTCAGCACGACACGCTTGAGAACTCCGATCCAACAGCGACACATGCGACCAAGTTCGCCAAACTGGCCATTGCTTACCTTGTCGAAACCAGCCTTGATTCGCCCGTTGCAGGCTCTAAAGAGCTGCAAAATGACGTGCCTGTTGAAGGGCTTACTGCAGGATATGGTGAAGAGCAGTTCTTCACATTTACAACGGAAAGTGCAGGTCAGTTAACGGTGACATTAACAGGCTCTCGTAGTGGTGATGCGGATTTATATGTGAAACACAATGGTACAGTATCGAAAACAAGCTACGATTGCCGCCCATACCAGAACAGTAGCAACGAGCAGTGTGTATTGAACAAGCCAGCGGGTGAATTCAACATCATAGTGCGCGGCTACCGTAACTTTAACGATGTCACCATCGTCGCTAACTTTGTTCCTGATTAGCTTTAAGTTTAGTTGCTTGCTAACCACTAACCCGAGCAAACACGGCTAAAACCAAAAATCCGCAAGTTCGATCCTAAATAGAATGGAGCTGGCGGATTTTTTATCATCTACGCTCTTCACTTGCTATGAACAGCCCTGTTCGAACAAACAAGCCATTAGTTTAATTCACAGTTAAGACGTTTTTTTGATCACCTTGCCACAAATGTATTCACCAATCGGCATTGCAGAGGTCGCTGCTGGCGATGGCGCATTACACACATGCAGGCTTCTTGGGCTTTCGGCAAACAGGAAATCATGAACCAAGGTACCATCTTTGAGCACCGCTTGAGCGCGTATGCCTGCTGGGTAAGGTTTGAAATCTGACACCGTAATGCTCGGGCAATATTTGTTGACCAATTTTAGATAGCCCGGCTTCCACCACGAGTTCTTAAGCTCGACCAAACCGGTTTTCAGATTATTCGCAGTCACTTTCCAAAAGCCCGCAAATCTCAACATCTGCCAAGTGTCCTTAAAACTAAAGTTCAGCTTGCCATAGCCTTCTCTCTTCCAACCTTGAACTGCATTTGGCCCTACTGTTACGGAACCATCAATCATACGTGTTAAGTGCACCCCCAAGAAAGGCAGTTCTGGGTCAGGGATCGGATAGATAAGGTGATTCACCACCTGGTTGTGTTTCGCGTCCAACTGATAATACTCACCACGATAAGGCACGATTTGAAAGTCGGTTTCAATGCCAAGCATGCTAGTCATTCTGTCGGCCATCAAACCAGAACAAGTGATCAAGAATCGGCTGTTCAGTTGTAGAGTTTGACCATCTACTTTGCACGTTAACTGTACTTCATCTTCCAGTTCATCCGCCATGATCACTTCTGTGCCTAGGCTGAGCTTGCCACCCGCCTCAACAAACTCTTGAGCCATTACTTCGGTCACTTTTTTGTAGTCGACGATACTGGTGGTTTTGACATAAATCGCGCCCAAGCCCGTGATGTTAGGCTCGGCAAGTTTCAGTTGCGCTTGGTCCAACAAATCGACATCAATGTCGTTATCATAACAACGTTGATAGAGCGCATTCATGCGCTCGACTTCCTGCTCATTGGTTGCGACCAACAACTTACCGCAGTTTTCGACAGGGATATCGTGTTGGCTGCAAAAGGCGATAGTTCGCTCGACGCCACGCCTACAGAAATCCGCCTTTAAACTGCCTGGAGCGTAGTAAACGCCAGCGTGAATCACACCACTGTTATGGCCAGTTTGGTGCTGCGCGAAGCCACGCTCCTTTTCGACTAAAAGGATACTTTGATCAGGGTGAGCTTGCTGTAATTGCCATGCCGTCGACACACCAACAATGCCACCACCAACGATAATATAGTCGTATGTTGAGTTCATAATATTCCTACATTCAATCCTTTAATTATAGGGAAGACGCGACAGTGTTAGATCCGGTTTGAGGTAACTTTTTTTCCTCACTTTCTGATTCCTTTTTCACTTGATTTGCATCGTATTTACGACCGCTGTAGATGAAGATACCAACAAAAATGGCAACACATACCAAACGGATCACGACTGAAACATCAGGCCATACTAGAGCTACACCTATCGCAACCAACACTACTCGAGTAATAATATTAACTTCGCTCTCTAAATAACCTTCAATCGCCGCGATAAACGCGTAAGTACCAATAACAGCAAAGCCACCCGTGACTAACACGGAGGCCACATCCCAACTTACCAAGTTAGTGTAGGCAATCAACAATGGTACTAAATACAAGCCTTTGGCGATCTTCCATGCCATTAAGCCCGTTCTCATCGGGGGTGTTTTAGCAATGGTTGCAGCCGCAAATGCAGTTAAACAAACAGGCGGAGTCACGTTGCTGTCTTGCGATAACCAGAAAATAATTAAGTGAGCCGAAAGCAGTGCAAGGCTGATAGCTTCTAAGCCAAGGCTCTGTTCAAGCAGAGTTTCCACAAAATCAGCAGGAACTAACGCAATCATCTCTTTCGCCGTTTCCAACGCCATCGGTGCGTTCAATAGATCAAGCTTATCTGGCGCAGCCAACATAAAGATGGCTTTAGCTTGCTCAGGAAGCTGCCCTGACACCAACAAGTCGAGCAGTTGACTTTCAGCAATCAATTTATACAAGGCAGGAGCAGACAATGTTCCCAACACAATATAAGCCGCCGTTACTGGTAACCCCATACCCAGAATCAAAGACGCCAGTGCGATCAACGCAATCATCACCAGTAACTCGCCATTCGCCCAGCTGTTGATCATCAAAGAGAAGGTGTTACCAATTCCCGTAGTGCTAATGACATTAACAACTAGACCAATACCAACTAGTAACACAGCCGTTGTCGCCATGTTTTTTGCGCCTTGAGACAAAGCTTCAATGATCGCTTTCGGTCCCATTTTGTGATTTTTAGAGAACCATGATGCCACCACCACAGAAAGAATCGAAATACCCGCAGCGTAAGTCGGCGTAAAGCCTTGAACGAGCAAAGTCACTAACACGGCCAATGGGATCAGGTTGTGCCAGCCCGATAGCAATACCTTTAACAAAGGTTCACAGCCAGAGGTCACCTTTTGTACACCACTACGCTTCGCTTCAATACGCACGAAAAAGGCCACTGACAAAAAGTAGATAAGCGCAGGAACAAAGGAAACCGCAATAATATCGACATAAGGGATCTGCGTGTAAGAGGCCATGATGAACGCGCCCGCCCCCATCACAGGTGGCATCAACTGCCCGCCAGTGGATGCAGCCGCTTCAACACCTGCCGCGAAACGCGAAGGGAAACCTGCCTTTTGCATCAAGGGAATACTGATCACGCCCGTCGATACTGTGTTTGCTACGCTCGACCCGGAGACAGAGCCCATCAAGCCGGAGCCAATAACGGCAATGAAACCAGGGCCACCAATCACTTTGCCCGCCGCGGCACGGGATACATCAATAATGTAGTCGCCGACACCAGATCGAACTAAAAATGCGCCAAATAAGATGAACATGAACACGAAGGTCCAACTGATT
This sequence comes from Vibrio sp. R78045, assembly GCF_042466085.1. Taxonomy (NCBI): domain Bacteria; kingdom Pseudomonadati; phylum Pseudomonadota; class Gammaproteobacteria; order Vibrionales; family Vibrionaceae; genus Vibrio; species Vibrio sp. R78045. The sequence continues at coordinate 1,112,517 of NZ_JAXHBS010000013.1, read as the reverse complement.
CTTGAGATCGAACCAAACATCCCTTCTGATGAGTAAAAGCTTCGATAAAGTAACGTCTCAAGGCTTAAACCCGGAAAATGAAAAATACCGCTGGTCCATTGTCCCCAAAGCACTACATAACTTAAGCACACTAAGATAAGCACTGGAATGAACCAGCCCATAGTGCGTCTAATCAGCTCAATGACGATGGCAATCGCCAAGATAGAGAAAAACCAATCACTGGCGATAAATTTTACGCCTCGGTCATACAACGCATCTTCGGCAAAGGGAATGTAGATAAGGCAAGCTAAAGCAGCCAAGGCAATCCCAATATCGATAGCTAATGCTATTTTGCTTTTTTTAAGCGAGACATGGGCGGGATACCAAAGTGCGCAAATGATTGCGAAACCAGCGAAATGCGTCGCCGAAATCCAAAGCTCTGGCAAGGTAGATAAGGTATTAAACCAAATATGTAGGAGGGAGAGTATCACTCCCATTGTCGTTATTGCTTTGCCTACCCAAGGGAAATCTGTTCGGGTAGGCAATTCGAATTTTTTCAGTTCCTGCTGCAGCGAATCGCTCATAGAAAACTCCTGCTCTCCACAGCCAAACGCGCAGAGAAAATCCATAAAGTAAGGTGGTGCGTTTTCACTTCAAATAATCGAACGAGCCGGAGACGGTCAAATCAAACAAAGTAGCCGAAACAGATGAAAACGCACCAAGCAATTAATTAACGCGAATATTCCGTTCACGCCAAATAGCGAGTTAAAGATAAATGGCTAATCGAAGACAAAGGGTTAGTCGACGATCAACTCAGAAGGGATTTCTATACCCACTTCTTTATAGTAACGAGCAGCACCTGGGTGAAGCGGAACAGGAAGGCCTGCGATCCCTTTCTCAAGTGCCATTGCTTTGGTTGCTTTGTGGATACCTTGTAGGAAAGGTAGGTTTTCATAGATAGCTTTGGTCAGTTGATACACATCTTCTTCAGAAATGTCTTCACGAACCGCTAGGAAGTTAGGTTGGGCAATCGTAGTAATTGGTTTATCGACACCTGGATAAGTGTTTGCTGGGATCTCATACTTGGTCCAAATATTGTAATCACCATTCGCTTGTTTGATTTGTGCATCGGTAAACGACAAGATTTGAATATCTTCACCCAGTGCTGCAAAGGCTTGCGTCACCGCACCAACAGGAACACCAGCAGGCGTGTTCATACCATCAATTGTGCCATTTTGTAATGCGCTCGCACTGCCACCGTAACCCATAAAGGCGAGTTTAAATTGTTCTGGGTCCACGGATAGGCCTTGCATGATTTGACGACCTGAGTTTTCAGTCCCAGAGTTCTTCTTACCGATAGAGAATTTCTTACCGTTTAGGTTCTCTAGATCGCTTACTGTACCTGTTTTTGCTAGATCTGAACGCACAATAAAGTGTTCTACGTTTTGCCATAACATGGAAACTGAACGCAGTTGAGTTTGTCTGCCAGATTTCTCATATGGCCCCAAACCCTGCCAAGCCCAAGCACCATACAAACCTTGTAGAATGGCGAACTGAGCTTCGTTCTCATTCAACAACTTTACGTTCTCACCCGAGCCCGCAGAGCTGATAGCCGCTAAAGAAAAGTGCTGCTTAGGCGCAAGCTTAACTTTACTCAATGTCGCTAAGGCCACACCTACCGGATAGTAAGTACCACCCGTTGAGGCCGTCGCTAAAATATAGCTGCGATCTTCTTCAGCTGACGCATTACTGATAAGGCCAAGAGAAGCCATTGCTATCGCTAAAGTTTTAACTAGCTTGTTGTATTTCATTGTTACTCTCCATGTAGGGTTATTCACGTTATATTTTTGTTAACAACAATCACTAGATAGCAAGCACAATGCCAATTTTTAAACTACTGTTTTTATTATGATTTATTTTAAAAGCCACCTAAAGTAAGCCATTTTCTGCTTATTTCACTACTAATGAGTAAGCTATTTTTTGCTTATCCAAAGCCGCAGTTAACATCCCCTTAAAGGTGGCCAGGTCACATCATGTTATATTTATGTGATCAATGTTTGTAAAGTGATAAATATACGATGAGCCATTTATTGCTCATCAATATCCAATAAACACGACTGTCAAACCGATCATTGAGAATCGACGTAGTCACTTCGATTCAACCCATAACGCACCATCTTTTGGTTCAATGTTCGACGAGGTAAATCCAAGTCTTGCATAACATCATTGATGCGTCCCTGATAACGCACTAGCGCATCATGAATCACTTTCCGTTCAAAGCTCTGCACTTGAACCGCCAACGGGATGCCTGCCGTTGTGGACTCTGTGACAGAATTAGGACGACACGCCAAAATATCACCAACGGTCAGGCTTTCATCCAGCGCAAAACGAATCGCAACATTACGCAGTTCACGCACATTGCCCGGCCATGCATACGACAACAAGGCATAGCGATCGGCTTCACTGGCCGCTCGGGTTTCGCTGTTCGCTTCTTGAGTGAAGTGTTCAAAAAGGATAAGAGCATCGTCTTCTCGTTCACTAAGGGGAGGTAAATGCAGTTGAGCAACGTTCAAACGATAGAAAAGATCTTGGCGAAAGTCAGGATGATTTAAAAGGTCGCATTTCGAAGCTGAAACTATTCTTAAATCAACATGTTGCTGTTGATTACCACCGACACGTTCAACAACATTGTCTTGTAAAGTACGTAGCACTTTTACTTGCATCGACAACGGCATACTTTCTATTTCGTCAAGAAAGACCGTACCTTTGTCGGCAAATTCAAGCTTACCAATGCGTCGTTTAGCAGCACCAGTAAATGCCCCGGCTTCATGACCAAACAGCTCGCTTTCAAATAGATTCTCTGGAATCGCACCACAGTTTAGTGGCACAAAAGGATGAGGTTTACGCTGACTAAATTTATGTAAACAAGAGGCAACGAGCTCTTTCCCACAGCCAGTTTCACCATAAATGATCACGTTGGTATCAATTGAAGCGACCTTTTGTATTTGTTCTCGTAATGCACACATCACTCTGCTGCGGCCAATCAGAACTTGTTCAATGCCCTTCAGGTTATCCAAATAGCTTTGACGATTTATCCTATCTTGACCACTTTGATGTTTATCTACCGCTTCCGATACCGTTTGAGACAAACGCTCTGGATCGAACGGCTTTTCTATAAAATCATACGCGCCTTGCTGTAATGCCTTAACGGCCATATCGACATCACCATGTCCGGTGATCAAGATAACAGGTACTTCTGGCACCAAATCTTTAAAGCGACTTAACAGTTCAACACCATCAATATCAGGTAAGCGCACATCGCTAATGATGGTCTGAAAATCACCTTCCACGACCGCATCTAACGCGTCTTGTCCAACCTCAAATGCGGTGACATCGAAGCCTGCCAACTGCAACCATTGGCTGGTTGCTTGACGTACAATTGCATCATCTTCAATCAAAGCAATACGTTGCATGATCTCTTCCCATCGCTTACACCTAAATAATATCGACCACGGTATGTAAAAAAGCCGCAGACTAAAAGGAGCTAGCTCCCACTTTGAATAACACTCCTTTAACAGTTTTATAATGTTTGCTAGCTTCAATTTGTTCCAGATTCAACCTTCCATGTGGTAATAAAACGCAGCTTTTCAACTCAATAATTTAAAAAGGATTTAATCAAGAATGGTTAACAAAAATCGATATTGGTTGTTCCTGTTTGCCTGTTTATTGATTGGTTTAGTTCAGGTAACTACCAAAAGTGGCATAAGCCAATGGAAGCTAGAACAAGCTCAGCGTTACGCAGAACAGCGCTTCCTTGGATACATTGCCGAAGCAAGACGCACGCTCAAACGTTTTTACTATTTGCCTTATCTCGTGACGAACGATGAAACCAGCGTGCGTTTTATTGATGGTGACATTCGCCTCCAAAAACACATTAAAAAACAGCTGATTCAGTTAGACAAAGCGGCTAACACCAAAGGATGGTATCTACTCTCTGCAAACGGTGATTTGCTTGTTTCTAGCGTAGAAAGGAACAAACTCAGTAAAAAAAGCGCCAGCACTATTGTCGCTAAGATCCACCAGCAAGGCGGTGCGATCTCCCTAGTAACCAAAAATAAAGGCGTCACACCCGATTATTTTATTGCTGCACCCGTTTATCGAGCATCCGATGTGGTAGGCATTGTTGCAGTACAAATTGATTTATCATTACTGATCGACCAATGGTTTGCCGATGGTGAAGCCATCTTGTTTCAAAACCCTCGCGATCAGTTTTTTCTATCGAGTGATCACCGATTGAATGCAGATTGGTTCAATGAAAATTTCACTTCACAACCGCTCGCTACAAAGCGTGAGCTATATGACCAAACCCACATTCGCGTATGGCGACTGAAAGATAAAGATTACCTTATTCAATCCATAAAGTTAGACGACCTGAATTGGCGCTTAACCTACCTAACGCCGTTAACCAGCCTAAACCAAACCACAAGTTGGATAAGTTGGAGCGTCGCAGTAGGTTGTCTGTTCATTCTGTTATTGCTGGTTATTCTTTATCAAAGACGTCAGAAAAAGCTCAGCAATTTACGAATACAAAAACTCATCGAAGAGTCGGAAAAGCGTCTGTCTGGGATGATCAATAAAACGCACGTTGGGCTAGTGCTGATCGACAAACATGGTCATATCCATGATATTAATCTCATGGCCAAGAACTACTTCTCACTATCCGATTCAATGATCAGTAACATCAAAGCTTGGCAGTTATTTGAGGCAGGCAATCCAAATTCAACCACCTTGCAATTGCTTCAGAACCTAGAGCAACACCAAGAACTGGCCGAAATAACCAGCGTCGAAACTATGGCAAGGCGCAGCGATGGTAGCTACTTTCCGGTACTGTTCTCTATAAGCGCCTTTCCTTGGCATGCGACCACTTATTATCTGTGTACCGTGATCGATATTAGTAAGCGTAAAAAAGCAGAAATTGCAGTGCAAAATGCTAATAAAACGCTTCAACTACGTGTAGAAGAGCGAACACAAGACCTGAAAGACGCACAACAAGAACTGGTTGAATCAAGCAAACTTGCCGCACTAGGGCGGATGTCGAGTGCGATCACTCATGAACTTAACCAGCCACTGACAGGACTAAAAACTCTGCTTTCAAGTAATCAATTACTGATGGAACGAGGCGAGACCAAGATGTTGAAAGCGAACATGGATCTCGTGATGAGTCTTATCGACCGAATGGCAAACATGACCAGCCAATTGAAGTCATTCGCCTTTAAAAGACTTGAAAAGCCATACCCAGTGTCACTGACAGACGCACTGCAAGAAACCCTACGCATTCACCAAGCCGATCTCGAAAACGTCGATATTCGAGTACGAATCGCCTCCAATATTTCTATGGTGATGGGTGAAGAAGCCAGGCTAAGCCAAGTTCTTGGAAACCTGATTCGAAACGCAATAGACGCCACTCAAAATCAAACACCCGCGACCATTGTTATCAGCGCACATACCGATCAACAACGCGTGATCATCAAAGTGCAAGATAATGGCTGTGGCGTATCAGAAGACCAACTCGAAACCATTTTCGAACCCTTCCATACCAACAAAAAGATGGGCGAAGGCTTAGGACTCGGGCTGGCTATAACAGCAAACAATGTTCGGGATATGCAAGGTACCTTGATAGCGAAAAACAACCCAGACCAAGGCATGACATTCACGTTAACGCTACAGAATAGTGATAGTGCGTAGTTACTAATATGACTCAAAAATTACGATAATTGACTCGTATATATTTTAGCTTATTAAGAGAGTACATCTTGGTAGGTATTCGTGTCTGACGCATGAATCGGTTGAGCAAACAGTGACTAAAGTATCAACGAAACAATCAAGCAAGAACCTAGACATCAACCGCACTCTGTTCAAAGGGCAAGACGTTGAAACCGCAGCCAGCTGGCTGCATAGCACCAGACAAATCATTGCTGTCGGTATAGGTGGCGGTTCGACAATCGCCTCTCAAGAGCCGTAACACCGACTGTTTCGATTAATCTAACCAACCGAGGCTAAGATAAACTCGACTCGTACCTCAACAGATAGCTTAGGCACTTCCACCAGCTGATAACCAAACTGATTATAGGCTGTCACCATCTTTTCATAGGTGGCGATCGCTTCATCAAAATCTTGCTTGCGCTCTTGGTCATTGATGAAAATCGAATCCCATGGCGGGAAGATAAATACCTTGCTGTTGTATTCCAGTTCATTACAGTTATTCATCAAAGGCTCTGAAATAGGCAACGTTTCTAACAAGCTGTAACCGTATGAATCTACGATGCTTCTATCAAAGAAAACGAGTTGCTCACTTTCCTCAAACGCTTGGTAATTCGCTAACTCCTCTCGCACCATTTCGTCACGAAAAGCCACTTTATCTAACCACGGCAAGGCTCTACCTTGTTGCTCGACTTGTTGCTGAATCACTTTACGTCCAACTTCTGGTGCGCAGCGATAGCCCAGACTTTTCAAAGCATCGATGACTGAGGTTTTTCCAGATCCCGGCCCTCCGGTAAATACGATTAGATTGTTCAAATAAACCTCTTCAAAATGGAAAGTTAACGAATCGGACCTAAACGAAACCCAAGTTAACGAATTAAGGATAGAATGAACTTAAATTCTGGTGCACGACAATCTTTCACTAGCTCGTATAAGCTCATTTCCAATCCTGTGATTTGGATACCAGCATCGGTTAGTCGACGGATTGCCAGCCCCTTGTTGAGTGCGGTTCGCGAGCTAATACAATCACTAACCACTTGAACCTTGAACCCAAGTTCCAACAAACCCACTGCGGTTTGATAGACACAAATGTGAGCTTCAATACCACAAACCAACCACGTATCCACATCTTTGGCTTGCACTGCCTCAACAAACTTGGGCTCGTTACACGCGTTGAACGTAAATTTTTGTATCGGCTTAGCATCACTCAATAGGTCATTAAGTTCGTCGACCGTAGCACCTAACTTCTCAGAATTCTGCTCCAAGCTAACAATTGGCAGCCCCAAAACCTGCACGCCCTTAATCAACTTTCTACAGTTAGAAATTAGCGTATCGCTCTCATCGACGAGGTACGCTAACTTGCCTTGAACATCCACAACAACCAAGCCTGTCTTTTCTTTGATTAGCATTACTTTTTCCTTGTTATGGATGAATCAAACGCTTGGGTTTATCAAAAAAAATCACCTACAGCGCTAGTGAGCCATTAAAAAATATTTTTATTTCAATAGTTTAGTATAAAAAACCAATCAAGGAAAAATTAAAAACATCGTTTTATTTAGCAAATTTAACCATTTGTCAATATATGAATTTTATTTATATACAATATAACCGCGCAAAATCTCGTTAACTATTGAAAACTCTAGAGCCGCATATAATCGCACGATGAATGAGAAGATAGGTTTCATTTCTGAGGGTTTTACAGATCAAAAATCAGCGATACCGTGACTTCCATCACAGGATAAGTAAACAAGGTATTATCATGAAAAAATCAGCATTAGCACTCGGTTTAATTGGTTTAGTTTCACTTCCAACTTTAGCAGCAGGCACTGATGGAGGTGCCTATCTCGGTGGTGGGCTTAGTGTCTATCAAGGCTCAGACACAGACGGTGCGCCAAGCCTAGATTCAGACGGAATGGGCTACAACCTATACGGCGGTTATCAATTCAACCGTATCGTTGGCGTGGAACTTGGCTACAACGATTATGCAGACTACAAGAACAGCACAGACAAACTTTCACCAACGTCTATTTCTGTATCAGCTAACCTCGGTTATACGTTCGACAACACCATTCGTCCATTTGTACTTGCAGGTTTAAGCTCGGTCGACCTTCATGCAAATAGCGCAGCAAACTATGATGACGACAGTGGCACTGGCTTCCACTTTGGTGTCGGTGTTGAATACACACCAATTGAGCACTTAACACTTCGCCTGATTTCTCAAGCGGATGCGGTAAATGTGGAAGACAACTATTCCTTCGGAAGTAACGGCTCATTCAAAAGTGATGATCACACACTTGCGTTCAATAGTGTTAGCTTCGGTGGTTCATACAACTTCTGATGTGCTCCCAGTGATTACATAGTAAGTAAATAACCAAAATTCACTTTGCTGCTCTGCCCTGTAATAAGACAGCACAGTAAAGTGAATTTTTGTTTCTATGTAACGATTCAACTTACAAAGCCATACAGTAATGAGTAAAAAACTCAGGGATAATTGTCAACAACGGTCTAGAGGCCACAAACTAAAAACGATTAACAATCGATAGTGACTGACAATCACATTTGAAGACATGACAGAGTGAGTAACAAAGATGAACAAGATAGCGAAATCAGCATTAGCACTAGGTTTAATTGGCGCAGTTTCTCTTCCAGCTTTAGCAGCAGGAACTGACGGCGGTGCTTACATTGGTGGCGGACTTAGTATCTACCAAGATTCTGATACAGATGGTCAAGGTAATTTAGATTCAAATGGCATGGGCTACAACCTATACGGCGGTTACCAATTCAATCGCATCATTGGTGTTGAGCTTGGCTACAACGATTACGCAGACTACAAAAAGGGGGCAGCAAAACTGTCGCCAACATCTATTTCAGCATCTGCAAACATCGGTTACACGTTCGACAATACTATCCGTCCATTCGTATTGGCTGGTTTAAGTTCTGTTGACCTAAATGCAAACCAGAGTGCTGGTTATGATGACGACAGTGGTACTGGTTTCCACTTTGGTGTCGGTGTTGAATACACGCCAATCGAACACCTAACACTTCGCCTAATTTCACAAGCAGATGCGGTGAGTGTTGAGAACGACTACGGCTTTAAGAAAGAAGACAAAACACTTGCCTTCAACAGCATTAGCTTCGGTGGTTCATACAACTTCTAATGTGATTGAATTACATAGAATAAGCTAAATATACTAATTCACTTTGCTGTTCCACCTTGTCATGAAGGTCACTCAGTAAAGTGAATTTTTTGTTTCTACACGCCCTATCGCGTCATTTCACTTTAGCCGGTTTATCGCTCTCCATCACTTCCTGAGCTTTATGCATTGATATTAGAGCTTTCTTGGTAGCGAGACTAAAATAAAGGGACAAGAGACGCAGGAAAACAAGACAATGAATCTACCGCGCTTAAATATGTCGATAAACAAACTCCCTTTCGTTTTGGCATTGTATTATTTACTTGTCATCAACCTGCCGATCTCGCGCGAGTTATTCAATATTCTTAGTGCCTCAAAAGCGGAAAGTATTGGGTTCATAATCTCAATTCCCTTCTTCTTTCTCGCTGCATTCAACTTTATCTTTCAAGTTTTTAACTGGCCGATATTCGCCAAGGCCTTTTTCATCTTGTTACTGCTTACTTCCTCTCTGGTCAGCTACAGCATGTTCAGCTATGGCATTTTTGTTGACTATGGAATGATAGAAAACGTTTTTGAAACCAACAGTGGAGAAGCCGCCAGTTATTTAAGCCTATATTCTATTTTCTGGTTTGTTTTGATGGGTGGTATACCATCACTAGTACTTTTATTGACGAACCTTGAAAGAGAGTCTTGGAAAGATTTTGCTATTTGGAAATCGATAGGATTATTGAGTTCGTTAATCGTCATTGCCATTATTGCAGGGCTATTTTACAAAGATTACGTATCGATTGGCCGAAATAATTCTCATCTCAAGAAGATGATCATTCCAACGGAGTACGTGGCATCAACCGTTAAGTACATCAATAATACTTATATCAAAGAGCCAATCCCGTACCAAGAAATAGGCTTAGACGCACAGCTAAAACCAGAAACTAAACAAGCAGAAAAACCAACCTTATTGGTGTTTGTTCTTGGTGAAACAGCACGTGTATACAACTATCAATATTATGGCTATGAGAAAGAAACCAATGCTCATACCAAGCCCTACAATCCGATATTTTTCTCTGATGTTCAGTCGTGTGGAACGGCCACTGCAGTTTCTGTTCCGTGTATGTTTTCTAACATGAATCGCAGCAACTATGATCGCGACAAAGCCTACAACCAAGACAACGTAGTCGACATCATGAACCGCGCAGGGATTCACTCTATTTGGAGAGAACATGATGGTGGAGACAAAGCCGTTGCGCACCGAATCAAAGAGATGACTCTCGTCGCCAAAGACAGCGACCCGCTATGTAACAACGATGTGTGTTACGACACAGCGATGTTAGAGAGCTTTGAGCAAGATACCCAAGATCTTAAGCAAGATAGTATCATTTTCTATCATATTTCCGGTTCTCACGGCCCAACTTACTATGAGCGTTATCCTGAAGAACATAGGAAATTTATGCCAGATTGTCCACGTTCTGACATCGAAAACTGTACCAAAGAGCAAGTCCTCAACACCTACGACAACACTATTTTGTACACAGATTTCTTTCTCTCACAGGCTATTAAGAAGCTAGAAAAACTCACCGATAAGTACAATGTCGCGCTGATGTACATTTCCGATCATGGAGAGTCATTGGGAGAAAATGGCGTCTACTTACACGGCATGCCTTATTCATTAGCACCGAAAGAACAAACCCATGTTCCGATGATTCTATGGATGTCTGATGACTTTGCTACAGAGAAAGGGCTCAGTGACACTTGCTTGCGTAAAGAAGGAAAGGAACAGAGCTTTTCTCACGACAATTTGTTCGATTCATTGCTTGGCCTGATGGATGTACAAACCAAAGAGTATAGAGAGGAACAAGATATCTTCGCACCGTGTCGTTAGCGCTTTTGCTTATGTAAACCATCGGAAAACTCGAGTTGCCTGAGCAAGCTCTCCTCAACTCTCTCTCAAAAGAAAAGACCTCGGTCTTTTCTTTTTTTTCGTCGCTAACATGGGACCAGAGTGCTAATTTATAACGACGAAACAATGAGCTACATTTATTAGGGAACGGTACTTATAAATCCGAGAACTCATAAGAGTAACTTCTCTAACCAAACGTTCTACCAGCACTTGTTATCTCGGCTCTCGTTCTCTAAGAAAATAGAGCTAATATAGGCACTTAAATCGTGCTCTAATATCGATGGTTTCGTCATATCATTAAGGACAGCGAATGGACGCTTTCATAATTTCAAGCTGGCAATTTTCAGAAGGTGTGGCACATGAGCACACCACCAGCCCAGCCCAATTCGAGCAATCAACTTGGTATCATTGCCAAAGAGATGCTGACGGTTTGAGAGAATGGCTCCACAGTAATACGGTTCCAAACGCCATCATCGATTCACTACTTACCGATGACACTCGTCCTCGATTTGAACAATTTGGGCACGACTGCTTTTTAATGATTCTGCGAGGCATTAATCTAAACGAAGGTGCCAACCCTGACGACATGCTTAGCCTACGTATCTTATGGTACAAAGGCACTTTAATATCGACACGCAAGGTCCCTTCAAAAGCGGTTAGCAACCTAATATCTGATCTCAAACAAAGCCAAGGCCCGACATCGTTACCTGATGTATTACTAGGCATGATCCGAGGAATCAACCATTACATATCAAGCTTCTTGACTCCCGTTGAACAACTGATTGATGAGCTAGAGTCTGAATCTCATCACGATATTAAGTCCATCAATGCTCTGCATTCTAGGCTACTCAGACTAAGACGCTATTTGAAGCCACAGAAATACGTTTTCGAGGATTTAATGAATGACTTACCAGCCCCGCTGAGTAAGCACAACAGTCATATCAAAAACAGTCTTGATACCATTTTGAGGATTAACGAATCCGTTGAGTTCTATATCGACCAGATTAATGTGTTTTTGGCGAGTAGAAGTCAGCAACAAGCTGAAAAAATGAATAGAAATACATACCTATTTTCTATCATTGCGGGTATTTTCCTCCCTGCCGGATTTTTCACCGGTTTATTGGGCGTCAATATTGCTGGAATCCCAGGAACAGACAACCCTGTGGCATTCCCGCTGTTTTGTATTGGACTGTTGATGGTCGTTGCGATTGAAGTCGTTATTTTGAAAAAATTAAGGTTTATTTAATGGTTGAGTTTTTGCAATCCAATATGTGGCTTAAACAAGTGGGTTTAGGTTTACTTCTTATCACTGTGTATTGGGTGATAAAACGCTTGGGGAAAAATTGGATAGAAACATTAGCGGAAAATAAGCGCGTCGAATTGAAGCGAAAGCAGTTCGTGATTAAGTGTTTCAATATCTTACTATTTCTGCTCTTCATCGCAGTGTTTACGATTGTTCTTAACTTGGGTTTTGGTGATATTTCGCTGTTCTTGTCATCCATATTTGCGGTGCTGGGTGTCGCTTTATTCGCGCAATGGTCGATTCTAAGTAACCTCACAGCCAGCGTACTAATATTTTTCGTCTTCCCTTATCGCATTGGCGACAGAGTAAGAGTCGCAGAGAAAGACGAAGATATCAGTGGCGTGATCATCGATATCACCATGTTCCACGTTATTCTTCGACACAGTTCGGGCAACATCATCACCTACCCTAATAACCTGATCCTACAAAAAGGCGTGATAAAGGTACTAGTTGAGCCTGAGTTAAAGAGTGAAACTGTCGATACAAAACTCATCAAAGCTGAAAATTCAAAATCGTAAGATTTATAGACTCAACGAACCGACCCGTAAGGTATTAACAGTGCTTAGTTCAAAACCGATTGCAGAGTTTAGTGACAAGTGACTTGCTAATAAAAAACATTAGAGAGAAGCTTCAATAAGGTAAAAAGTCTGACACCCGATACTTACGCTAAACGGTGGCTTAACCATTGATGTTTATGGTGGAGTGAGATCGGAGTAACCACTCTTTATCTATAACGAGCACTCTGTCTATAACGTACACCTCTGTCTTTTGTGTCCCATTAGCCGCAAGTTTTATTGAGTTTAGATTTGCGACTAAATATACTGGAGACACCATCATACGGAGGATAAAAATGAATAATAAAAACAAACATATAGTTTTAATTCATGGTCTATATATGCCTGCGTTGATCATGCAATATCTGGATAGGAACTTCAAAAAACGTGGCTTTACAACGCACAAGTTCGCCTACAACTCTCTGCGTTTTCCTTCTGCTGCAAAGCGCCTTAATCGCTTTATAAATGCGCGGTTTGATGAGCATGATGAAGTCTACTTCTTTGGCCATTCACTCGGTGGCTTACTGATTCGCCACTACTTTAAATTCTACCAACCCAACTTTGCAGACACCTGCATTATTACCGCAGGTACACCTCACAATGGGGCAACCATCGCTAAAACACTGTCTAATCATGGCCTCGGGTTTATATTTGGTTCGAGCAAAATGATCTTAAGTGATGGCTTAGGTGACTATGATATCGACGTGCCGATAGGTGTGATCACTGGCACCTACGACGCTGGTGTAGGAAGAATTGTGTTAGGCAAGAATCCAGGCGATGGCACGGTCACACTCGAAGATGCGAACCTAAGAGGCGCTACAGACACCTGTGCTCTCAAGCTCAACCACACAGCGCTCGTATATTCGAAAGAAGTGGTCACTCTCTCTGCCCAGTTCATAGAGCACCGAGCTTTCAAAGCTGCCTGATTAGCTGTTTTTCGCTTTCTTGGGTTCTAGGCTTTTATAGCTAAAAGCCAAAAACTAAATACACTCCCTTCTAAAACAAAAATACCACTCTACAGATAGAGTGGTATTAAAAGATTCATTACTAGAAATAAGCAGCCAGCTACAAAAGATTCACTCGTGTTGGCAAAAACACTTCACCCAACATGCATCTAACCGAACCACCACCAATGTCTTCAATCGTTTTTACATTGAATGGCAGCAGTTTTCCGTGTGTCGAAAGCTGGGCTAACTGCGCTGGAGAGAATGCATCATAAGCAGATTGAGACATTGCAATCACCTTATCGCCATTCACCGTTTCGAGTTGCAAAATATTGCCACAGAATCGGTTCATCTGGTCAATTGAAATAGAGACAACCTGCTTGTCTTTAGCAAGAGATTTCACCACAAAACGACGCTCAAATTCAGGAATCACTTCATCACAGATCACGCAGAAGTTATCACCAATCGCCATCATCACATTGGTGTGGTAAATAGGCTGACCAGACGGCAATGCCGTTTGGAAGGAAACTACGCGCGAATAACCAATACGCTTCGCATAATCTTCTAATACTTCACGATCGCAACGCTGAGAAAGCGCTGCATAGATCGTCTTATTAATATGATCGATCACCATCACACCAGTGCTCTCTAGATAGGAACCTTGGTCAATATACGACTCTAGAGACTCATTGTGATTAACAATACGGCCAGAGGCTTCTAACGCTTCAATAAGAGCATGTGGCTTAACTTCATGCTGGCGGTTCTCACACGCCATAGGAAAGGTGAATAAACTACCGTCACTGCAAGTGCTAAACCAGTTATTGGGAAAAACCGCATCAGGGGTTTCTACACCCAATTCAGGGTAATCAAACTCTACAACTTGCACACCTTCTTTACGCAACGAAACCACCATAGCCTTAAATTCGGCCATCGTTTCTAGCTTCACCTCGGCTTCAGTCAGATTCACTCTGTTCTGAAACTCATTATCACGCGCAGTTTCTTCGTTAAAACGAAACTCTTTTGGTGGCACCATAACAACGCAATTGGCGTTTTGAACACTACTAATGTGAAGTGACTTTTTGTGTAGGTTTAACATCTCAACCGTCCCTATCTTTTATCTACCTCAGAATTGTAAACAACTTGTTACGACAAGATTCACTGAAAATAATAATGATTTGAATATTTATCCCAAACAATTACTGCAAAAATCAGTTTATTCCGCAATTTTTACTGCAAGATAACAGCACATCAGAAAGAACCAACTGTTTGCATATTAGTTAGAGAAACTGATGAATAAATATCCCAACGTCATTCTCTAGCTTGGCTCGAGTTTAGGTTACAATTTAATTCATTTAACGTTAGGATTATCACCGTTGCATAACAATCAATTACGTTTGAAATAAGCCTAACTTTTCCAGTCCGTATCAATCTAAAATAAGCGTCGTGAAAGACACTCTTTGAACCTTTCCTGCGTCACTTAAAAAGAACTAACAACGAAAATCTATCTAATGAGGTCATACTGATAAGAACTCATTAGCACTTATAAAATTTCAAACCAAATTTATAAAAACAAGCTTCACGACGATGCAGTTGCTAATAGATGCATTAGTTATAAAGGGAAATCTATGTACAAGAAATTTGAAGGCTTTACCGAAGCCTTTCCAAAGGGAGAGCCGATACAACCTCCCACAGGAATACTGGCGTTTTGTCGCCACTACACTCGAGGCTTTGAAAAACCATTAATCGTGCTCGGATTAATGAGTATGACCATCGCGATCATCGAAGTTGCACTGTTTGGTTATATGGGGCAACTGGTGGACTGGCTATCAACAAGCAACCCAGACACCTTTTTGGCCGACAATAGATCCACTCTGATGGGTCTTGGTGTTTTGCTGTTGATTGTGATGCCAATATTAATCAGTGTTTACTCGCTATTGCTTCACCAAACTTTACTGGGCAACTACCCAATGTCGATTCGTTGGCTAGCACACCGCTACCTTCTAAAGCAAAGCTTGTCATTTTATCAAGATGATTTTGCCGGGCGTGTTGCGACAAAAGTGATGCAAACATCGCTCGCGGTGCGTGAAACCGTGACTAAAATGGTCGATGTGTTCGTCTATGTGACGGTTTACTTTACGGCGATGTTATTCATGCTCGCGGAGTCAGACTGGCGCTTAATGGCTCCAATGCTAATTTGGCTATTCATTTACGTCGGTATCCAACTGCACTTTGTCCCTAAGTTAAAAGATGTTTCTTCCGAACAAGCCGATGCTCGTTCACTGATGACAGGTCGTATCGTCGATAGCTACACCAACATCGCGACGGTGAAACTGTTCTCGCATAGTAAAAGAGAAACCGAATACGCCGAAGAAGGCATGGAAGGCTTCCTTGATACTGTGCATCGTCAGATGCGCTTAGTTACCGGCTTTAACATCTGCGTTGAATTCGCTAACTACCTATTGGTGTTCAGCATTGCTGGTATCTCTATCTACCTATGGCTAGATAACGCAATCACGGTCGGTGCGATTGCCATTGCTGTCAGCTTGGCTTTACGTATTAACGGGATGTCTAAGTGGATCATGTGGGAGATCGGTGGTCTGTTTGAAAACCTAGGTACTGTGATTGATGGTATTAAAACGCTATCTAAACCTATCGCTATCGAAGATAAAAAAGACGCTGAACCACTTAAAGTTCCACAAGGCGGCATCCACTTCGATAACGTGAGCTTTAACTACGGTGAGAATAAGGGGGTGATCAACAACCTAAACCTCAACATCAAACCAGGCGAAAAAGTCGGTTTGGTTGGCCGTTCAGGTGCGGGTAAGTCAACTCTAGTTAACTTACTGCTACGTTTCCACGATGTAGAAAGCGGCCGCATCCTAATTGATGACCAAGAGATCTCGAGCGTTACCCAGGATTCGCTACGTAGTAACATCGGTATGGTGACTCAAGATACTTCATTGCTTCACCGCTCAATCAAAGACAACATTCTTTACGGTCGACCTGAAGCATCGGATGAAGAAGTGTATGCAGCCACGAAGCAAGCGCACGCGCATGAGTTCATAGAAACGCTCACCGACCCATTTGGTAACGTTGGTTACGATGCACAAGTAGGTGAGCGTGGTGTTAAGCTTTCTGGTGGTCAGCGTCAACGTGTCGCTATCTCTCGCGTCCTACTAAAGAATGCTCCACTGCTTGTTCTAGATGAAGCAACTTCAGCACTCGATTCAGAGGTGGAAGCCGCCATTCAGGAAAGTTTGATTGAGCTAATGGAAGGCAAAACGGTCATCGCGATTGCACACCGTTTATCAACGATTGCAGCAATGGATCGTTTGATCGTACTCGATGCAGGTAATATCGTAGAAGAAGGCACGCACCAACAGTTGATTCAACAAAATGGCATCTATGCTCAATTGTGGAATCATCAAACGGGTGGCTTCATCGCAGATGATCTTGAGCAAGCGACCAACGTTTAATTTATGTGCTACTTTAAAAGTGCGGCGTGTTTCACACCAATTTGTCAATTACTGGTAAATTACACATAGCAGAATGTTATGTCGTAATTATATAATGACATTAACGGGACAAGACGCTTCGCTTGCGCGTTCTGGAATAAGGCTAGACTTCGGGGGGAGGCTAGCCTTTTTTATACCTGTTCAGCTTCGGCCCTTTCTCATCTATTCTGTCTGCACGATAAACTTCGTCGATCCTTTTGTTTTTTTCTTGGCGTTTTTTTCTTAAAATGCGCGCAATACGCAATATTCTTTCGAGAGATCAACCATGAACAAAAGTGTCTTAACTAACGTAATAGCGTTATTGCTACTTGCTAGCGGCTATGCGACGACCAACCAATACTTACTTTATGCAGGCCTATTTGCCTTTTCTGGTGCCATCACCAACTGGCTTGCAATTCACATGTTGTTCGAGAAAGTGCCCGGTTTATACGGTTCTGGCGTTATTCCAGCGCGCTTTGAAGAGTTCAAGGCGGCCATTAAACAACTGATGATGGAACAATTTTTTACCGAAAGTAACATCGACCGCTTCCTAAGCAGTGAGATGACCGGAAAGTCGCTGAATCTAGAACCCGTGATTAAGAAGATCGACTTTAACCCTGCATTCGATTCACTGGTTCATGTTATCGAGAACTCACAGTTTGGTGGCATGTTGGCGATGGTTGGCGGCACAGAAGCCCTGCAGCCGATGAAAGCGCCATTTGTAGAGAAGATGCAAGAGTCAGTAATTGAAATCAGCAAGAGTGACTCTGTAAAAAATGCCATCAAGGATGAACTTGAATCGCCTGCAATGATGGATGAAATCAAAGAGAACATTGAAGCGATCATCGACCAGCGTTTGAATGAACTAACACCAAAACTCGTGAAAGAGATGGTTCAAACCATGATCAAGAAGCACCTTGGCTGGCTAGTGGTTTGGGGCGGTGTATTCGGTGGTGTGATTGGCTTAATCTCTGCGGCCATCACGCTGTAAACTGTCTATCAGTGCTAACTCGATCGTTTAGCCGATATATCCGCACTCAATAAAAAATGGAAGCTCACAATAGCTTCCATTTTTATATCTGAATAACATTCGCTACAGCAACGAGAAACTGCCGAGAATTAACTAGAAAGCCCCTACTTTAAGGTTGATAATAGCTCCGGATTCACTCCAAAACCCTTTTTATGTTCTTCAATCACCACTTCACTGCGTGTCTGAATCACTCCAGGTAATGTCCCCAATTTAGTAGCCATAAACGCCTGGTACGCTTTCATGTCTTTTACCCGCACCTTGATCATGGTGTCAAAATCACCAGACAACGAATAGCACTCTTCAACTTCAGGCATCAATTCAACGGCCTGAGCAAATTTATCAAAAATCGAAAAGCTGGTTTGATCGAGTCGAATATGGATAAAAACTTGGACATCCAGCCCCAACTTTTCAGAACATAACTCAGCGTGATAACCCGTTATGTACCCCTCTTTTTCCAATCGCTTGAGTCTATCAGAGCAAGGGGAAGTGGTTAGATTGACCTGCTTTGCCAGCTCGACCACGGGCAAGCGCCCTTTCATATGCAGAATTCTTAGTATCTCTTTATCGATACGGTCGAGTTGATGCTGAGACATAATATTCCTTAAACATTCTAAATTCGGCTCAGTATATTCTATAGTGAGGGCTATCAGACAAAACCCCGCTCACACATTTAAAAAACTAAATACACTTGCGTTATTCACATTAAATATAAATCAACAAACACCAATAACAAGCCTTATAAATCAGTCGTTGACCATTAACAAATTATTATAGAAATGACCTTAAGAACAAATAAGTTGAGCTAGAAACGAAAGAAAGGATATAGGTCAAAGTGAATAATATGACTATCAAAGAGAAAGGATGACTCTATTATGAAAACACAAGAACTCGCATACAAGCCATACGGTATTGGCCCATGGACACACGTTACCGTTTCTAAAGATGTTGCTCAAGCACTCGCAAATGAGTACTCAAACTATGGGTGGGAAGTGAAGGTTGATGGCTGTGCCATTGAAACAAAGCTGACACTCAAAGCCGCATAGAAACGCAAAAACCTCCTATACGGAGGTTTTTTGATCTAAGTTAGTAAGCACTTACTATATGTTAAGCCAAACCAACTTGGGGAACAGAACTTGCCGTTTCGCAACGACAGTTGCACGTTCGACAGAAGTGCTGAGTTTCCATATCGTAATACAGGTTTCCACTAAATAGCTTTGACGTCCATTGCATCATACGGCCAGAAGCTGTCTCGGGCTCTGATTCACAACGTTTCATTATAGACTTATGTAGTGTTGTTTTTTTACATCCTTTGCAATAGAGATCAGGCATACCTTTGTCCTATAGGTCTTTAGTGGTTACTGACAATTGACATATCATGTCCAATTCGGTTCCACAATTCACCGAGCTAATAACAAAAGTGAGCGCCAAGTTCAAAAAATAGCCATTTTTCTCTTCTATTTTTTGACATCAAACGTCGTAAAGATATTTCCTCTTTCATTTATCACCCACTAAAACCTAGTTTCAATTTACATTGTAAACCTCAAAACTACGTTGCACTTTAGTCGAATTAACACATAATTTTATAAATTACAGCTCAGCAATATCCTCTGGCTTAGTACTCCATTTCAGCACAAGTACAATGATAGAAAGTACGAATAAAAAACATATCGGACAGAGTCAATGTTCATTCAGATCTGGCATAAGCCGTGTGAGGCGATGGATCTGACCGCTCGCATAGGGTTTTAGTGTTTGGACATATAGACCAGAAAGAGGTCGAAAGCATTAGGGAAATAGGCAAAAAAATAGAGCCACCGAAGTGACTCTATTATTTTTAGCTCATGTTCTTTGCTAATTCACATCTGTTTTACAATGTAAATTAGTCTAGTTCTACCAGATTCTTCTCGAACTCAGCGTGTTGCTTCTTCACTTCGTCTTCTGGCTCACCCGTAATTAGGCTCACGATAACGATAGAAAGAGTCGATAGGATGATTCCTGGTACGATTTCGTACACATCGAACCAACCGCCCGTGAACTGTTTCCAAAGTACGATAGTCACACCACCAACCACGATACCCGCTAGAGCGCCGTTACGGTTCATGCGAGACCAGTACAGGCTCAATACGATAGCTGGGCCAAATGCTGCACCAAAACCAGCCCATGCGTAAGACACAAGGCCAAGTACTGAACTGTCTGGCGTCATCGCTAGCACAAGTGCAATAAGAGAGATCAGGATAACCGCGAAACGGCCTACACGAACAATCTCTTCTGACGTAGCATCTTTCTTCAGAACTTGCTTGTACAGATCTTCTGCCATTGCAGATGAAGAAACAAGAAGTTGTGAATCAGCAGTACTCATGATTGCCGCTAATATTGCAGCCAGTAGGATACCTGCGATTACTGGGTGGAACATCGCATTTACAAGAAGCATGAAGATCTTCTCGCCATCGTCTAGCTTAGGTGCGCCAGAGTTAGTCACATAGATCAGACCAACAAGACCCACAAGCATTGCACCAACCATAGACAGCGCAGTCCAGATAACCGCAATGCGACGCGCTGTTGTTAGATCTTTATTGCTACGTGTTGCTTTGAAACGAGCAAGGATGTGTGGCTGACCGAAGTAACCTAGACCCCATGCCGCTAGCGAGATGATCGCGATTGCAGAAAGAGGCTCGCCCTTCGCATCATTCCATAACGTGAGTAGCTCTGGGTTGATGTTGTGTAGGTCGCTAGATAACTGACCAAGGCCGCCATTCATTGCTGCGATGGGTACAATCAATAGTGCAGCAGACATTAGCAAGCCTTGAACTAGGTCAGTCCAAGATACCGCTAGGAAGCCACCAAACAGGGTGTACGAAACCACACATACCGTGCCGATAATTACCGCTGTTGTGTAATCTAGGCCGAATACCGTTTCAAATAATTTACCACCTGCTACCAAGCCTGAACTTGTGTAGAAAAGGAAGAATAAAAGGATAAAGAAAGCAGAGATTGTTTGAATCAGCTTAGAGTTATCGTTGAAGCGGCGAGATAAAAACTCAGGCAACGTCAGCGACTCTGTTGTAATACTGTAAGTGCGTAGACGTTTAGCACTGATTAACCAGTTTGCCCAAGTACCCACAAGTAGGCCACCAGCAAGCCAAAACGCTTCAAAACCAGCAGCATAAGCGTAACCAGGCAAGCCAAGTAGCAACCAACCACTCATGTCTGATGCACCCGCAGAAAGTGCAGCAGGCCATGGGCCTAACGAACGACCACCTAGGAAGTAGTCAGTAGAGTTAGATGTACGTTTGTAAGCAATAACACCGATCGCTAGCATCATAATTAGATACGCAATGAACGTCGTCGTTATTGCAAAACTGTTTTCTATCATTTGATAGTCCTCATTTTGTAGAAAGCCTTCCATGCCTAATTCAATGCAAGACACTCACCGTAAAGGCGAGCGAGTGCATTGAGTTAGGTATTGAGGCTCCAAAGCACTCATGGAGAAAACCAAAAGTCCTTAGAGCCAATTTTACTGAAGGTTAGTGAGCTTCGCTTCCAAGTTCGAGCAAGGTCGCGTTACCGCCCACAGCTGTTATATTTATAGTTCGCGTACGCTCGGTAATGAAGCGCAGCGATAGGTGTGGATCGTTAGCAACATTCATTGCATTCAGATCCGTTTCAGCGACTAAACCGACGATGGCACCGTCACGCTTAGCAAGCTGTAAATTAATAGCTTGTGCCGTTTGTGAGTTACCGACATAACCCACACTTCGTACATCGCAAGACAACAACTGTTGAGAAGCGTCATACGAGGCAACCTGCACCAAGTTAGTTGGCAAATTAGCCGACTTAGCTGCATCGGCAACTAAGGTATTAAACTGCACATCATCACTACACAATTGAACGCTGTTACCTGCTAATAGTGCAGCAGTAATCAGAGCCATTGCCGTTTGTAGTGCTGGCAGTTTGTCTTGGCAATCATCAACAATTACCAAAGCCACACCACGACCTGCAGCATACAACTCATTGGTTTCGCCCGTTGGGCCTGCCATAAGGTGATGCTCCGCAAGTAGTGCTGACGCTTGTTCTAGATGATAAGTCGCCACTGCAGCCAAAGGCGCAGATTGACTTTCAATCTCTGATTTCAATGCAAGTACCTGAGCACTCTTATAATCAAAATCGGTCAGATTCCATTGTTCCCACGCAAGCAATGCATCAGAAAAACCTGTCACTTGATGAACCATGATATTGCTCCTTATGCCTTGTCTTGTGATTGCGAAAAATGAACATCAGTAAAGCGATATAGGTAGTGAGGACCACCTGCTTTAGGGCCTGTACCTGACAAACCTTGACCGCCAAATGGTTGAACACCAACAACAGCACCTACTTGGTCACGGTTTATGTAGCAGTTACCCACGCGCACGTGTTTTTCGATCCAACGGTAAGTTGTCTCGTTACGGCTGTGAATACCCATAGTTAGGCCAAAACCGGTTTGGTTAATTTGGTCTACCACTTGCGCTAACTCACTCGCCTTGAAGCGAACGATGTGCAGTACAGGGCCAAACTGTTCTTCTTTCAAGCAACTGATGTCATCGATTTCAAACGCACTTGGTGGAACAAAGTCACCATGTTCACAATCAGAACCCAATGTAAGTTGAGCGACTTTCTTCTGTGTCTGGGTCATATTTTTCAAGTGAGCTAACAGCTTTTGCTTCGCTGTTTGATCGATAACCGGACCAACATCCGTTTTATGAAGGTATGGAATACCAACACTCAGTTCGTCCATTGCACCGTGAATCAATCCAACCACGCGGTCTGCGATGTCTTCCTGAATGTAAAGCACACGCAATGCCGAACAACGCTGACCTGCTGAAGCAAATGCCGAACGAATCACATCACGAACCACCTGTTCAGGCAGTGCGGTACTGTCGACGATCATCGCGTTCTGGCCGCCAGTTTCTGCGATAAATGGAACAGGTTTAGCGTTACGGCTTGCCAATGACACATTGATACGTTGTGCAGTTGGGGTTGAACCCGTAAAAGCAACACCCGCAATTGCATCATGGCTAGTTAGCGCGCTGCCAATCTCAGCACCACGACCTGGAAGTAACTGAATGGTGCCGGCAGGGAAACCCGCTTCGTTCATCAGTTCAACGGCGCGAGCTGCAATCAAGCTTGTTTGCTCAGCAGGTTTCGCCACAACAGTGTTACCCGCGACTAGTGCCGCTGTAATTTGGCCAAGGAAGATAGCGAGAGGAAAGTTCCAAGGGCTGATACAAACGAACACACCACGACCTTGTCGTGAAGCGATTCGTGTTTGGCCGTCAAAACCTTTTAGTTCGAAACCTTGTAGGTTGTCAGCTTGTTTTGCGTAGTAACGACAGAAGTCGACTGCTTCACGTACTTCATCAACGCTATCGTGAATCGTCTTACCCGCTTCTTGATGACAAATCGCCACCAACTCAGCAAGGTTGTCTTCCATCAGGTCAGCCAGCTTCTCAAGCGCAGCCGCTTTGGTTTCAACCGAAGTTGCGTTCCAATCAGCGAATGCTGCGTCTGCGCCGGTGATCGCTGCGGAAACATGATCAAGGTTAGCGAAAGCCACCTGACCCACATTAATACGACGATCGTAAGGTGAGGTTACTTGCTCGACGTTCTGATCAGCCTTGATCATGCTTTCGGCTAGAGACTCACCATTGATCACAGGGCCAGCAGTCCATTGATTGTTAAGGAATGTTTTAACCTGTGCTTCAAACTGATGCGCTTCACTCTCGATATCAATGTTCACACCGTAAGAGTTCTTACGCTCAGGGAATACCGCTGGAGGCAGAGGAATCTTAGTGTTGTGCAGTGTATCGAACGCAAGAAGCATATCGACAGGATGTTGAGTCAGCTCTACTACAGGGCAACGCGCATCAACTAGACGGTGTACAAACGAGCTGTTTGCGCCGTTTTCTAGCAAACGACGTACTAGGTATGGCAGTAGATCTTTGTGGCTGCCAACCGGTGCGTAGATACGTACCGACTGTTGGTAAGCTTCCATCGCATGGTTATAAAGAGAATCACCCATGCCGTGTAAGCGTTGGAATTCAAAATCTTTATGTTCAGTCATCACTGCAATTGCAGAAACCGTATGAGCATTGTGGCTCGCAAACTGCGGGAAGATATTGCCACGAACACTTGGGCTCAATAGGTAACGCGCACAAGCAAGGTAAGCTACGTCTGTCGCTTCTTTACGTGTGTAAACTGGATAGTCAGTGAAACCAGCCTGTTGTGACCATTTGATCTCGCTATCCCAGTACGCGCCTTTCACCAAGCGAAGCGGGATCAAATCACCCTGCTCTTTCGCTAGGCGGTTTAGCCATACTAGAACCGGAAGCGCACGTTTTGAGTAAGCTTGAATAACCAGACCAAATTTACCCCAACCTTTCACAAGGTCAGTGCGGTACAGTTTTTCGAATAATTTAAGAGATAGCTCTAGGCGATCCGCTTCTTCAGCATCAATCGTAATCGCAACATCAAGCTCGACAGCGCGACGCAGTAGTTGCTCTAACGTGTCGCACAGTTCATTTAGAACACGGTCTTCGTTCGCCACTTCATAACGTGGGTGAAGTGCAGAAAGCTTGATAGAAACAGACGGTGCTGGGCTCGATTTTGAAGAGACATAAGTGTCTCGACCTACGGCTTCAATCGCCATTAGGTAATCTTTGAAGTATTTGTTTGCGTCTGCAGTAGTCAGTGCTGCTTCACCTAGCATGTCGTATGAGTAGGTAAAACCTTTGTCACGCATAGACTTACCGTTCTTTTGCGCTTCAGCAATGCTGCGGCCAAGAACGAATTGGTGACCCATCACCTTCATTGCTTGGTGCATCGCTTTACGAATTACCGGCTCAGAAAGCTTATTCACTAAACGGTTAACCGCTTGACCAGCACTCTGCTCTTTAGATGAAAGTCCAACCACCTTACCCGTTAGCATTAGGCCCCAAGTAGATGCGTTAACAAACACTGAATCAGAATTCTTAAGGTGAGACTTCCAATCCGCAACGCTTAGTTTGTCGCGAATAAGCGCATCAGCCGTAGCTGAATCAGGAATACGCATTAAGGCTTCCGCCAGACACATCAGCAAGATGCCCTCTTGAGTATCTAAGCTGTATTCAAGCAACAGTGCATCGATCATCTGGATAGAAGTCTTATCCGCACGGATAGCTTCGATCAATGAGGTCGTTTTCTCTGTAATTTGCTGCTTTTCAGACTCAGAAGGGGTAGCTAGCGGCAGAAGTTGCTCTAGCCATTGGGTTTCATCCACCATATATAATGGTGAGATAAGCGACCATAGATCAGTAAGCGACTGCTCATTGAATTCTGGCTTTAACACATCAGTAGCTGTAAACATGCGTTTTCCTTAATCTCACACCCGGAATTAGCCCGGGATCTCTACAATGGCTGCAGTGTATGTAGAGTATATAAGGATTACTTGTCAAAAACTCCGAGTTTTTTGCTAAAAACTCGCTTTATTAACAAAACAAACACAACGTCACATATGAAACTTTAAAATAATATGCCGTTTTGTTTCACTATTTAACAGAAATTTTCTTTTTGTACTGAGATGGTGACATGCCTTGAAGGCGTGAAAAGGTATGAGTAAAGGAAGATTGACCGGAGAAACCAGCCAGTTCAGCGACCTGACCAAGGCTAAGGTTACCTTGTTCGATTAAACGACGAGATCGGTCTATACGCTTACCTAACACATACTGATGTGGGGTGATTCCCATTTGATCTTTGAATAGCATGTGGAACTGGCTTTCACCCAGGAACACACTGCCTGCAAGTTGGGCCACAGAGATCTTGTTCGCAAGGTGTTGCTCGATGTAACGATCCAATGCTTCAAGATCAAAACGCGAGTCTTTAATCGGAGTTTCGAATGCGGATATATGCCTTTGCATCAACGCGATCACCGTGTCATTGCATGCTCGACTCAGTAACAAATCATCAGGGCTCGACTGCATTTCTTGCACCAACATATGGATAAGCTTTTGAATTTGCGCGTCTAATTGAAAGTATACGTTCGATGACTCTAGCTGGTTAATCTTCTCTAACATTAGAGGGTCATCATCGGTTGGCACAGGCATATTGAGTACGAGAATATCCGACTGACCAACCACGCCACCGAAAGCATGATCAGAGCTCGCCGTTACCACACAACCTTGACCGGGACCAACCAAATTCCCTTTACCTCTGACTTCAAACTCCGCCTGACCTTTTAAGCCAATCACCACCTGCGAATAATGATGATCGTGGCAATCCATATGCGATGGCAAAGTGATGATCTCAGCCGGGCGAGGGCCCGTAAGACCTAGCGGGGACAGGTCTAGGTTTGGAAAGGGTAAAGGTTTTGGCATAACATCAAAATACTCAGGTCGACATAGTAAGAATAATACTCTGAAATCTGCATAAGATGAATTTGTAAATGATCATGAGAGTCATTTCCTCGCCTTAAATAAAAGATCATTGTCGGAGATCGTCTTGATCATGCCTCCGGAAAGATGATCAAGAGTGTACAAACTACGGTCATTGTAAAACCAATCGTTCCGGCGGCTTCAGTACTTAAAAGCGAGCAAGTGCAATAAGGTGCAATGCATGTCTAAAATAGATGTATTTTCACCACCACATATAGAAATAATTTTCTTATATAGCTCAAATAATTTAGCTTTAACTTGTAAAAAGTGTATCCGAAGTAGCGAAACTCGGCTTTTGAGTAGATTGGGTGACGATAAAACGGTATAAAGACGGGTACTGTGTTAATTGCTAATAACTAGTGACTCACAACTAGGAAGTAGACACTTTATTAACGAGCCAATTTCAATCTATAAGTTGCAGGGACCTATGACTAACTTTCGAATTTCAGCGCTTTTACTTGCGCTATCCCCACTTTGGGTATCTGCATCGGTATCCGCTGAAGAACTGAATCAAGTCGATCCCGTTTCAGCTATCGATGCAAAGCTAACAGAGAAAAACTCAGATATTGAGCGTATTTCAGCAACCCAGGTATCAGCGACTGAAAACCTAAAACAACTACAGAACCAAAACAGTAAGTTGTTGCGCGAAGGTGAAGAACTCAAGGCAAAACGTAACAGAGCCAAGTCTGTACTCGACAAACAGTACAGTCGCTTACTGGAAGATCCAGAAACTGATTTGGTCTCTTTTCAGAAAAGCTACCAAGATGCTTGGGCGGCCGTTAAAGAGAACCAATCGTCTCAGTTAGACAACCAACAAGCGGTGAACGAGAGTGAAATTCACCTTTCTCAAATCAAGCAAAAGCAAGCTCGCCTGAACAATGAGCTGGCTAACTTAAGAGAATCAAAAGTTGAAGCTCGCGTAAAACGTATTGCAACAGAACTCCGTGAAAGTGCCGTTCTTGAGACCAGCTACACCACGACATGTGCATCAACAATGACACTGGGAGAGTGTACTGCTCAAGGCAAGTACTTGACCAATCAAAAAGCCGTGCAAACGTTCAAAAGCCAATTACTTGAGCAGCTCACAGAAAGCGCGCTAGCGAAGCAAAACTTACAAGGTGTTCAGCTGAATATCCATGTTCAAGACAGCCAAGCAATCAAGAGTGGTTTCTCTGGTAACAACGCTTACTTCGTGCAAATGCAGGCTCAGCTTCAAGCAAAACCGGAAGCGGTAGCAGCGTGTAATTTATTGAACGTTTCAACACGCTACTGTTTAAAGGGCAGTGATGTTGCCGTGGCTAAAAAGAGTGATAAACAGTGGGCAAACGTGATGGTACGTTCTGATCAGTACAATGATTCAGTGACGATCAACGGCATTAAGTACGGCAGCACACCGATTGAGGTTGCACTACCAAGCGGTCGTCACCAAGTGACTATTTCAAAACAAGGTTACGAGTCTTACAACCGCACAGTTACCATCAACGGTAGCGACACTATTTGGGTTAAGCTTCTTCCTAGCAAGGAAAGCTAAGTCCAGTATGAATAGCTCAGCGCTCTAATTAAGATAGCCGTGCCTATTTCACAAAGCTGAATGAATACTCGCCATTTTGTTGATAGTTATAAAAAGTAGCTGCAGACGAAATGGCGTGTTCGTTTAGAATATTCGATTAACCTAATTTACGATTGAAGTAGCCCAACATGCGCCAAGGTTTTCCCACTCTATTATTTGCACTTGCCCCTTGCTTAATGACACCTGCTGTTTTCGCTGAAATAACACCACCAGCAATCACAACATCTGTCACCGACATTGAAAGCTCACTCTTCGAAAAGTATACCACTTTAACGGCTGTCGAGAAGAAGCTGACGGACAAACAAAACCAAGTCGATAACCAAGCAAAGCAAACGGCAAATCTAGCCAAGTTATCCACTCAAGCTGAGCAAAAACTCGCAGCAGCGAAAGCTAGTCTAGAACAAGATTACACCCGCATGATTGACGAGCCTGACTTCGACATCTCGCCGGCTCAAAACAGTTTCCAAAACGCTTGGAAAACTGTAAAAGAGAGCAAGCTTGCTATTTCAGACTCAGAACAGAAGCAACAAGGCTTGGTGATGGAACTAGAAGCCATCCAAGCAGAAAAAGCGGCTGCTGAAGCTTCAATCGCAAACCTCAATCAAGATAAACTCAGAGCAAGAGCTGAACGACTAAGAAACGAGATCACTCAAACCAAAGAGCAAACGGTCAGCTTTACCAACCGTTGTAGCAGTGACATGACACTCGCGCAATGTGCAGACCAAACGGTGACCTTGGCACTTCAAAAAGCCGTTAAGCAATTCCAGCATAGCTTGGTAGACAACGCGACTGAATCAAAAACAGTGAAAGAGCACCTATCGTCTGCTTCGCTAAACATTCACGTTCTACAACACAAAGTGAAATCTTCTGGTTTCTCTGAAGATAGCCGTTACCGAGCAGTGATTGCAGCGAACTTAGAGACTCGCCCAGACAAAAACACACCTTGTCGCTTGCTTGGTATCCAGTCATCAAACTGTTTCACACAGAGCGATCAACAAGCCAATGACCAGCAAAAAGAAGTCGCTTGGGTTAACTTAATGGTTCGTTCAAACCAATATAATGACAAGGTATCGATTAACGGCGTGGACTATGGCAGCACACCGGTTGAAGTAATGCTACCAACAGGCCAACACATGGTCACAATTGAGAAAGAAGGCTACCTCTCTTTCCATCAAGAACTGAAAATCGCCCGTGATCACAACCTACGAGCGGTATTACAAGCCAAACAAAACTCGCTGAATGTCGGTACCAAATTTGCCGACCCAATGGGAAATGACACTCCAAGTCCAGAAATGATTGTGGTGGGTTCAGGCCGTTATTTATTGGGTGAAAACAACGCTAAACAAGTGACGATCAAACAGCCATTTGCATTAGCAGCGACACCAACTCGCGTTCAAGATTTTAAAGCGTTTGTTGAAAGCACTGGCTACCAGACAGACGCAGAACTGATGAACACCTGCGATACCTTCGTTAATGCCGAGATCACAACGGTTTCAGACAATGACTGGCTGAACCCTGGCTTTAAGCAAGCTGATAACTCACCGGTAGTTTGTGTTAGTCAAAGTGATGCCAAAGCGTATACTCGCTGGTTATCTAAAAATACAGGCTATGCCTACCGTTTACCAACACCACAAGAATGGGAAGCCGCAGCAAGAGCAGGCCAAGATACTAACTTCTGGTGGGGCAATGAATTCCTTTCGGGTAAAGCCAATACCGGTTGGGCTGGCACACCGTGGTCAAACATCAGCACCTCTCCAGTTAAGTCATTCTTACCAACACCTACAGGCTTCTACGATATGATTGGCAACGTTTGGGAATGGACAACCGTTCAGAAAGGCTTGGCTAAAGGTGGTGCGTGGAGTTTTTCACCAGAAGAAGCAAAAGTGTTTAACGAACTGTACGTGCCAACGTCAACGGCAGCAAACTACTTAGGTTTCAGAGTATTGCGCGAACTGTAGCACTCAATAACCAACTCAATAGTTTCTAATATTTACGCTAGGCTCTCAAATATCGCATTGAGTTGTATTTATGGGGGAATTCCCCCCTTATGCACAAGCATTCCTAGGAGTAAATTTATCGATAGAGTAGTAAGTTACTCTAGGTATCTAGCTGATACCTTAGGTTAATTTACATGACCCTCGTGAATTAATCTGAAATCTTCTACATGTCGACAAGACATATCTTGTCTTTAGCCAGCCCTTCTTCAGGCTGGCTTTTTTTCGGCTATTAACCAGTCACTTCGATCACCAATCACTCTTGATATATACAGTAAACCAACAATTCGTTTAACTATGATTCAAGCTCTATTTATCTCTCAGGATTCAGCCTCTAATTGCCATTGCAGCGCTATAAGAAACTGATATCATTAACATACTTCTGCTTACGAGATAAAACCTTGCCAGAGTCACTCAATGCCATACATCGTTCTTTATTTGAACAACTCCCAGGCTGCTGGGGCTGCAAAGATACTGAGTCGGTTTTCGTTTACGCGAACCTCGCCTACAACCAATTGATTGGCTTAAAACCCAACGAGAGTTGCACTGGCTTGACCGATTTCGATATGCCGAGTCAAACCACTGAGTGTGCGCAAGATTTCAGGGCTCAAGATAAGCATGTGATGGAAACACGCACTACCCTGAAGATTCTTGATATTCACCCCTACCCAGACGGACGCTGGCACGCGCATATTTTTACCAAAACCCCTTGGCTTGATGCAAACAACAACGTACAAGGCACGATCTTCTACGGTCAAGAACTCACTGACACCGCAATTTTAGAGGTTGGTCATTGGGTTTGCCAGGCGACAGGTGCCAAAGATGGTCAGACATCCATTGCAGGTTCAACGCCACGCACATCTAAACTCAAAAAACGACTGACTTCGCGAGAATCAGAAGTGCTATTTTTGCTGCTGTTCGGCAAGAAACCGCAATACATTGCATTAACGTTAAATATTTCAATTAAGACTGTCGAAGGCCATGTCGCCAGATTGAAGCAAAAATTTGATGCGAGCAGCAAAAGCCAATTGATTGAGTATGCATTGGACTCGGGGTTGGGCTCAGTGATCCCCGAAACCCTGCTCAAAAAGCAGATTTCCGTGGTTCTGCACAGCGAATGAGCGAGAGTCAGACAAAAAAATACCGTTGTTTGATGTGTTTAGTCACCAAATCAACGGTATTTTTAAAGCAGTTAATCCGTTAGCAAATCTATAAAACAGATTATGGCGCTAGGCGGTCAATGTCCCAGCTGTTATCTTGACGTGAAAACAAGAAACGGTCGTGTAAACGGTGTTCGCCACCTTGCCAAAACTCAATACTATCAACGCGTACTCGGAAACCACCCCAAAATGAAGGCACTGGAATCTCTCCTTTCTCGAACTTCTGCTTAAGCTCTAAATACTTACCTTCCAGTATTCCGCGAGCTGAGATTCGGCTACTTTGCTTACTTGCAATGGCAGCCAATTGGCTTTCTTTCGGGCGAGATGTGAAATATTTCATGTTCTCCAACGCGGTCAGCTTTTCAGCTGTACCTGTGACATGAACCTGTCGCTCTAGAGGATGCCAAGGGAAATGCAAACTAATTTTGCTATTGTGCTCAAGTTGGTGTGCTTTACGGCTACCTAGATTGGTATAGAAAACGAAGCCATCTTTATCAACATTTTTCAGCAACACAATTCGTTGGAATGGCTGACCATTTTCGTCAACTGTCGCTACTGTCATTGCAGTAGGATCCGTCAACTTAGCTTCAATGGCTTGTTCTAGCCATTGATTGAATTGGTCAATTGGGTCTGCGGCCAAGTCTTTGCGTCTCAATCCACCCTGAGCGTATTCACGACGAATGTCTGTCAGTTCCATTTGGTTGCTCCTTTTGATTTTTTTGTGATTTTGCGCCGTAATCCTTTGAAACACAAGTCTAAGCCTTGGTTTTGTCTTACAGAAGGTGCTCTGTGTTAACGAGATCTCGGTACGCTAACCGTCATATTGATAGTCTATATGTAAACTGATTGTAACCTGAGTTTATAGTGACTAAAAAATCGCCCAACCTAATCACACCTTTTGTTTTATTCTCACTAATATTGGGAGCTGCAGGGCTGACTGCAACTCACTTTCTTGCCGTACAATTCCAAGAGAAGATCGTTACTCAGCAACTCAACGAAGCAGCCAACAAAGCGAATCTGCAAATCGACTCCGAGCTGGATAAGTTCAAACAGATCCCCGATTTACTCAGTCATGACCCACGCCTGATCTCTTATTTCACCTCATCACCACAAACCGACAAGATAACCGTAACACAGCTTAATAAATTGTTGTTTGAATGGTCGAACCAAAGCCAGGCTGACACCATTTATATTCATGACCGAAGCGGCACAGTGGTCGCTTCCAGTAATTATCAACAACCCCGCACATTTGTTGGAGAAAACTTCTCGTTTCGCCCTTACTTTGCCTCTGCAATAAAGGGCAACAACACACAATACGTGGCGCTCGGTGCTCGCTCGAATGTACGAGGCTATTTCTTATCCTCGCCACTGTACACCGATAAAGAAATAGTCGGCGTTATCACAGTAAAAGTAAGCTTAGAGAATCTCGAAAACATCCTAACCAGCGATGATTTTGAGATCGTAGTACTCGATTCCAACCAAGTGGTCTTTCTGTCGAACCAAACTTCGTGGTTGTATCATTCACTGTTGCCATTAAGTGAACAACAACAAACAGAGATAGCGACTCAGCGGCAATACGGCCAAAGTGAAATTTCGATCATCGAAGACTTTCGATCGGCAAAGCTTCAACAAAAAGCTAACGACACAATCCAACCTAACGATCTTCAACCAAATCAGATTCAAAAAGAACTCGTCTCCAATCAGCTGTTTCAACTTGGTGCTTTCAACCTATATCCTGCCCCTATTAGCAATAATCAGTATCAAGTCGTTGCGCTAAAAGAGACAAAAGCCGAGCTGCTTAAAGTGCTACAGATCGACGTCATCTTTATTATCATCTATAGCTTGGTGATGCTGATTGCTTGGTCGTGGCGTCAAACCTACATTGCGAAGGTCGCGTTAACTCGACTCAATGAGAACCTAGAACAGACCGTTGATAAACGAACTCATTATTTAAAGCAATCTAACCAACAGCTCCAACAAACCATCTTTCAATACCAAGAGTCACAACTGAAATTAAAGCAGACCGAACAAGAGTTAACTCAGACGGCTAAGTTAGCGGTATTGGGCGAATTGTCGGCTAGCATTAATCACGAAATCAACCAACCACTTGCAGCGCTGAGAACTTACAGCGAGAACAGCTTGAAGCTGCTTGAAATGAAACGAACAGATTTAGTCAAAAGCAACCTAGATAAAATGATTGCTTTAAATACATCAATTACTGAGATCATCGCGCGCCTCAAGGTCTTCACCCGCAAAGTCACCAAGCAAGAGCATCACGTGGCAAACTTGCATCAAGCGGTCAATAACGCCACCAGTATTCTCAGTGCGCTGATGATTAAGCAAGGCATTACACTGAGGTTAAGTACAATGCCGGATGACATAAATCTAGCCATTCACCCAACTGAGCTAGAACAAGTGTTGGTTAACCTGATTCACAACGCGACTCAAGCACTTCAGCAGCAGGCTATGGAACAGTCAACTCCAAGACTAAAAACCTCGGGGCAAAGCATCTTAGAAGAGCAAAGCTCCAAGCTAGAAGCTTTAGACATACAAACGATCCCACAAATTGGAGTGGAATGGCAGCGCAAGAATGACACCTGCCAGCTGATCATATGGGACAACGGCATAGGTATCTCTAAAGATAAGCTTGAACAGCTCTTCGACCCATTTTTCACCACCAAACCAGAAGGCTTAGGGCTTGGTCTATCGATCTCGAAGCGAATCATTGAAGCGTATCACGGCACGATTAACGCAGCACAGTTAGAGCCGTCAGGCATGGTATTCTCGTTAAATATTCCACTCTATAAGAATCAGGGTTAGTTCCCTTGTTTTGTTTACTCACGATTATGCCAATTTCACACCATTGTTAAGGACTCGGCTTTTGCACTCTATGCCCAAACTCTATTTTGTCGATGACGAACCCGCGATTAGGGACTCTGTAGAACAAGCCATGCTCATAGAAGGCATCACTATCGTCTGTTTCCCCAATGCCATTGAGGCATTGAGGCAGATCGACGTCGCGCAAGCAGGAATCGTGATAACAGATATTCACATGCCAGTAATGGATGGCATTCAATTCACCCACAAGCTTTTGAGCCATAACCCCAACTTTCAAATCATCGTGCTCACAGGACATGGTGACGTCCAAACAGCGGTATCTGCGATGAAATCCGGCGCTTATGACTTTTTAGAGAAACCTTTTGTGGTCGACGATCTGCTGACAGCAGTAAAAAAAGCAGCAGATAAACTCGCATTAGTTGAAGAGAACAACCTATTAAGAAAAGAATTGGCAATGCAAAATCAAGTAGGGCCAAAACTGATCGGTCAATCACCAGCGATGCAGGCCTTACGCCGTGAGTTAATCACTCTGAACTGTAAAGAAACCCCACTACTGCTGTTTGTTGGAGACATAGGAACAGGAAAAAGAGTTACAGCGCAATACACCCATGATTTACACAGTCATCACACAGCAGAGCTTTGTCCAATCGCCGCCTTCAATTTACCACGCAGCGATGAAGCGACATTTCAGCAGTTTGTTTTACAACTGTTCCACAAATATCAAGGTGGAACGATCTATATTCATGAAACACAAGCACTAACTCAAGAACAGTGGCTGTGGTTGGCACGTCTAAAACCCATTCTACTTCGTGAAAACTCATGCAAGACCAATGCAACTTGTATCATTATCGCAACCACAATAGTTCCTACTACAATTACCAATGAACTACGTCGATTTAATTTACTACCTTTGGCGCAAAGAACAGAAGACATTGGCTCTTTGTTCAAACATTTTGCTCGCGGTGCGGCAAGTCGATATCAGTTACCACCGCCTGTTATTACTGAAAAAGAGATTCAACGGTTAATTGCCACTCATTGGAGTGAAAACATTCGACAACTTCGTCAACATGCCGAGCTCAGAGTACTAACGCAAATCAAGCAGCCACCGCTCGACAGTAATGAAGATGATGAGCAAGTTGGTGAGAATAAGCTTGATGTCAGCATAGAAGAACAACAGCAGTCACTAAGTCAGCGGACTGATAGCTTTGAACAAATCATCTTGATCGAAGCACTACATCGCCACCAAGGACGATTAAAAGAGGTACAGCAAGAGCTGCAAGTATCGAGAAAGACACTGTATGACAAGCTAAGAAAGCACCAACTTGATAAAACGGATTTCAAAAATCGATAAGAATTAAAAAATATATAAATTCAAAGATTTAAAGGAGCAAAATCTTAACATTTATCAAAAGTAAGAATACACTCAATAGGCTTGCACTTTTATTTAGCGAACAAGGACTGTTATGAGTCAGAAGAATTTCAGCAAATTGAACGAAACCGAACTTGAGTACGTCGATGATAAGACAGCGGCGCTGCTCCTCAATACGCCAACCAGTGCGCGTATTATGCTATGGGTGATCGTTCTGTTTTTTATTGCTGCTATTGGGTGGTCTGCATGGGCCGAAATCGACAAAGTCACCGTTGGCCAAGGCAAAGTCATCCCCTCCTCCCAGATTCAAGTGGTGCAAAACCTTGAGGGCGGCTTGGTAAAAGAGATATTAGTTCGAGAAGGTCAACAAGTTCAAAAAGGTCAACAGTTGCTCTTGATCGATGATACTCGATTTCGTTCTGACTTCCGAGAACGCGAACAACAAGTCGCCAACTTAACCGCCAACGTTTTAATGCTTTCCGCTTCCTTTAACAGTGTCGTGATCAATGAAGAGTTCTCGGTCGAGAACTGGAAAAAAAGTGTCCTTCTAGACTACGGTAAACTTGCCTTCCCACCCGCACTTTACGAGCTTCAGCCTAAATTGGTCAATCGCCAAAAAGCAGAATACCGCCAAGATTTGAACAACCTAAAAAACCAACTTTCCGTTTTTGATCAACAAGTTGAACAGAAACAACAAGATTTAATTGAGATAAAAGCACGTGTCGATAACTTGAGACAGAGTTATAAGTTTGCTCGCCAAGAACTAGACATCACCAAACCACTTGCAGATGAAGGGGTAGTACCAAGAATTGAGCTACTCAAGCTTCAAAGACAAGTGAATGATACTCGTCGAGAATTGACCTCTAGCGAGCTCAAAATCCCTCTCCTACGCTCAGCGATTAAAGAAGCGATGCTAAGCCGTATCGATGCCGCATTGAGCTTCCGCTCAGAACAACAGGAAAAGCTCAACCAAGCGCAAGACAAACTCTCAGCAATGACAGAATCTTCGGTTGGGCTTGAAGACAGAGTAAATCGGACAGTGGTGGTTTCTCCTGTAACTGGCACCGTTAAAACGCTTGGTATTAATACCGTGGGCGGTGTTATCCAACCGGGTATGGACATCGTAGAGATTGTACCGACTGAAGATTCTCTATTAGTCGAGGCCAAAATCGCCCCACAAGACATCGCATTCCTACGCCCTGAGCTGCCCGCCATTGTTAAATTTAGCGCTTATGACTTCACTAAATATGGTGGTCTAGAGGGCGTGTTAGAACACATCAGTGCCGATACTACCCAAGATGAAGAGGGCAATAGCTATTACATCGTGCGTGTACGTACCGA
Organism: Vibrio sp. R78045; assembly: GCF_042466085.1. Classification (NCBI taxonomy): domain Bacteria; kingdom Pseudomonadati; phylum Pseudomonadota; class Gammaproteobacteria; order Vibrionales; family Vibrionaceae; genus Vibrio; species Vibrio sp. R78045. The sequence goes on along the minus strand of NZ_JAXHBS010000013.1, from coordinate 1,075,712 downwards.
GAAATACAGCTTTGGCCACAATGAAGAGCTACCTATTATTCCGGGTATGACGGCTTCAGTCGATATCATAACCGGCAAGAGAACTGTGCTTGAGTACATGTTGAAACCGATCCTCAGCGCTCAAAATAACGCACTAAAAGAGTAAGGACGCTTGATGGTTTACAACGTCTTTAAACACTCGGAAAACAGACAAGAGCAGAGGCTATGAAGTCTCAATTTTCGCTCTTGTTGTTAGTCCTTACCTCTTTTACCTCTGGGGCGCTGAACAAGAGCGACCAACGATGGATAGATGCCGTCTCTGAAACCTATGGGGAAAGAGCCGGAAAGCGAGTCGCAACATGGCGTTCAAATATGACGTCATACGATGGATTGAGTGAAAAAGAGAAACTCGAGTCTGTTAACCAGTTCTTTAACCAAATGTACTTTGTCGACGACAGCATACTTTGGGGAAAGAACGACTATTGGGCGACACCACTGGAATTTTTGGGAAGCAACGCCGGTGACTGCGAAGATTTCACTATCGCAAAGTACTTCTCTTTACTTGAACTGGGCGTCTCAGATAAAAAATTACGATTAGTGTATGTAAAAGCACTTGAGCTAAACCAATTCCATATGGTGTTGGCATACTACTCAACACCCAGTGCCGAACCACTAATTTTAGACAACTTAAACCCTGAAATAAAACGCGGCTCCAAACGCAGAGACCTGCGACCGATATACAGTTTCAACGGTAAAAACCTTTGGTTGATCAAGTCGGCAGCAGGCAGCGGAAAGCTAGCAGGGAAATCTTCACGATTGAGCTTATGGAACGACTTACGTTCTCGTGAGCGCTCTCTTAAATTAAACAAACCCATTATCAATTACGATGAGTAGGTACAATGACTTTATATAAACAGCTTGTGGTCGGGATGGTTGCAGTGTTCATATTGCTGATGACGTCAGTTTTTATGATCGAATTCAACACCACCCGTGGATACTTAGAAGAGCAGCAACGCTCTGAGGTAAGTAATACCATTAATACTGTTGGACTGGCTCTCGCCCCTTACCTAGAAGAAAAGGACAAGGTGGCTGTAGAGTCTGTTATCAACGCCCTGTTTGATGGCAGCTCTTACTCTGTCGTACGATTGATTTTTCTCGACAGCGGTGACGACATTCTTCGCTCATACCCAGTAAAACCAACAGGCGTACCAGAGTGGTTTACCAACCTTAACCTGTTTGAACCGGTTCATGACCGTCGCGTAATTACCAGTGGTTGGATGCAACTGGCAGAAGTCGAGATTGTAAGCCATCCAGGCCCAGCCTACGATCAACTTTGGCAAGCATTTACGCGCTTAGTGACCATATTTGGAGCCATCTTCTTGCTGGGTTTGGTCTCTATCTCTTGGATCCTTAAACGAGCACTGCGTCCTCTTTCATTGATCATTACCAAAATGGATCAAATCGCCAAGAATCAGTTTGGTGAACCATTGGTTCGTCCGAAAACAAAAGATTTGATCTTAGTGGTTGATGGAATTAACCACATGTCGACACAAGTTGAACAGGCCTTTAAGAACCAAGCGAAAGAAGCGCAGAAGCTACGTGAACGCGCTTATATCGACCCTGTATCTCAACTAGGTAACCGCGCTTACTACATGTCTCAGTTAACTCAGTGGTTAGAAGAGTCAAGTTTAGGTGGTTTAGCGGTACTAAAAGCCGAGTTTATTAGTGAAGAGTACGATGAAAAAGGTTATCAAGAAGGCGATGCATTGGTACACCAACTTGCCGATCTGCTGCAAGCTTCGATTTCATCGCCAGATATAACTATAGCTCGAATTTCTAGTGACGAATTTGGCTTTATTATGCCAAACATCGACGAGAGCGAACTTAAACTCGTCGCGAGCAGTATCGTAAACTGCATTCAAAACCTAGGTTCAGATCCAACCGGTATGGCGAATCCACACATTGCACTTGGTGTTACCTACAGTAACAAGAGAAAAACCAGTACCGAAATTATGTCGCTGGTGGATAACGCATTATCAAATGCGAAAGCAAACCGCGAGCTAGCTTACGGCTACGTAACAGCTGATGACCACGGTGCAGTGATGGGCAAACAACAATGGCGCATGCTGGTTGAAGAAGCGATCATCAACGACCTAATGACTTTCCGTCTGCAAGCGGCGAATAACGCTTTTGGCAAAACGTATCACCAAGAGGTGTTCTCTGCGATTGAGAAAGAGGGTGTTCGTTACGGGGCTAACCAGTATCTATACGCACTAGAACAACTTGAAATGAGCCACATTCTCGACCAATACGTTATCGAGAAGATGATTGAGAAACTGAATGCAAAAGAGGTGACCAGCCCAATTGCTATCAACATCTCACCGAGCAGTATTTCTCAACCAAGCTTTATCCGTTGGATTGGAAATACTCTGGATCAAAACGCTTCTATCGCACACTTGCTTCACTTTGAGATTCCAGAAAGTTGCTTCATCAATGTTCCACACTACACGGCGCTATTGTGTAACACCATTCGTAACGCAGATGCGGTGTTTGGTGTCGATAACTACGGCCGTAATTTCCAATCGCTCGATTACATCAACGAATACCGTCCAAGCTATGTGAAGCTCGATTACTTGTTCACACATAACCTTGATGACGAAAAACAGAAATTCACCTTAACATCAATCTCTAGAACCGCTCACAACCTAGGCGTGACAACTATTGCGTCTCGAATCGAAACTCAGACTCAATTAGACATTTTGTCTGATAACTACGTAGAAGTGTTCCAAGGCTTCATTGTTGATAAATAGTTGTAAGGGTTATATCACATGCAAGATCCACTATTGAACTCATTGATCTACGTTAGCCGGTATTACGGGTTAGCTAACTCGCCCGAAGCGTTGATCAATGGGCTACCACTATCTGATGGGAAGCTAACCCCTTTCCTATTCCCTCGTTCAGCTGAACGAGCAGGGTTAGTGGCGAAAGAAAATCGTTGCGACTTAGAAAGTATTCCTCACCTTATTCTACCTGCTATTTTACTTCTCAAGCAGGGCGAGGCATGCGTTCTGAATAGTATTGATTCAGAAAAACAAGAAGCAGAGATCATCACAGCAGAGAGTGGAATGGTGCCGATCATCATTCCACTAGACGAGCTGAAAGAGCAATTCATCGGTCGTTACTTCCTAGTAAAAAAACAGTTCCGTTATGATGAGCGCTCACCAGAAGTCCTAAAAACACGTAAGGGTCACTGGTTTTGGAGTACGATCTGGGAATCTAAAAACATCTATCGAGATGTGTTGATTGCCTCTATTCTGATCAATATATTCGCGATTGCTGCGCCAATGTTTACTCGTTTGGTATACGACAAAGTAGTACCTAACCTCGCATTTGAAACCCTATGGGTATTGGCGAGTGGTATTTTTGTCGTCTTCCTTTTCGACCTGCTTTTAAAATTAATGCGAAGTTACTTTATTGATGTCGCGGGTAAGAAATCCGATATCCTTATTTCCTCTAAGCTTTTCAGCAAAGTGTTAGGGATTCGCATGGAAGCCAAGCCCGCTTCAGTTGGCGCTTTCGCAAAAAACCTGCAAGAGTTCGAGTCTATTCGTGAGTTCTTTACCTCTGCAACTATTGGTTCATTAATCGATTTACCATTCGCGTTGATGTTCCTTGCTTTAATTTGGTTAATGGCAGGGAACCTCGTGTTTGTTCCTGTTGCTGGTGTAGTAGTCCTGATTATCTACGCACTGTTAATCCAAGGACCACTGCGTCGTACGATTGAAGAAGGGTCACGTCTTGCTTCTCAAAAATACGCGAACTTAATTGAAAGTTTGGCTGGGTTAGAGACGGTTAAACTGTTCAGCGCGCAAAGCCAATTTCAGTTCCGCTGGGAAGAAGCCGTTGCTCATATGGCAAACTGGAACATTAAAAGTCGACGTATCACCGACAGCATCCAAAACACTGCTGGCTTCGTTCAACAAAGTACCAACGTTGGGATGATCATTTTCGGGGTGTATCTCATTGCGGAAGGTGAACTCACTATGGGTGGTTTAATTGCCGCAACCATGTTGAGCGGCCGTGCCATTGGCCCTCTTGTTCAGTTGTCGCTGCTTTCGACCCGCTATAACCAAGCGAAATCATCAATGACTTTGATTGAACAAGTGATGTCGATGCCAGACGAGCAAGAAGAAGGTAAACGCTACATCCACCGTCCTATTATCCAAGGCCATATTGCGCTAGATAAAGTAACGTTTCATTATCCTGATTCTCCAGTTGCTTCTATCAGAGATCTCACCCTAAACATTTCTCCGGGTGAGAAAGTTGCCATTATTGGTCGTATTGGCTCGGGTAAGACAACGCTGGAACGCCTGATTATGGGCCTGTATAAGCCCACAGAAGGCCATGTACGCATTGATGACACCGATATGGAACAACTGCACCATGTCGACGTACGACGCAACATAGGCTGTGTTCCTCAAGACAGTAACCTATTCTATGGTTCAGTGAGAGACAACATTACATTAGGCCGCCCTCTAGTCGACGATCGTGATGTGATGGATGCAGCCAACCGTGCCGGTGTTACCGCCTTTACTCAGCAAGATCCTGCAGGTTTAGAACGTCAAGTCGGTGAAGGCGGTGCTTTGCTCTCTGGTGGCCAGCGTCAATCGATCGCCATTGCCAGAGCATTCCTAGGTCGCCCGCCAGTACTTTTATTAGATGAGCCAACCAGCGCCATGGATAATCGCTCAGAGATGCACATCAAGCATCAGCTGAGTCAATTGCAACCAAGTGAGACCCTAATCCTTATTACGCACAAGACTTCGATGTTGGATATTGTAGACAGAGTAATTGTGATGGAAAAAGGCAGCATTATCGCCGACGGTCCAAAAGCACAAGTTCTATCAGACCTCAAGCAAGGCAAAGTAAGAGCTGCTAGCTAATTGGAAAAATGAAACGAATTTAAACGCGAGTAGAAATAGAAAGGGGAGCATTAGCTCCCCTTTCTTATATTTGCCGCACACCTAATTAGCCACTCAACAAAACCAACCAATCAACCAATCAACTAATTAACTAATTAACTAATTAACGCCAAATCTCTTGGTTACAGAGCGAGGTCTTCTTGTTCCATTTTAAACGAACACTGGATCTCATATTGGTTAAATGAGAACACGCTGCCGCCGTGGGTTCGCTTGGTTGTGACTGTCTCATCACCAAACTGAATCGTAACTCGGGTATATACCTTTTCATGAGCCTCAACAGTGCATTCAGCAAGGTTGGTTTCAAACTCGGCTTCGAGTGTGTCCAAGTGTGATTTGGTATTCTCAATCGCGAGGTTATTCTTTTCTCGTTGCTGCTCTATTTCTAGTGCTTCAGCCTCAGTTCTCTCGGCTTTTGAGCGTTTCTTAAATTCAAGCTCTTGACGAATCACTTCCATGGTTTGCTCTTGAGCGTGCTTATAAGTTTCCTTTAGTTCAACAATCTTTTGTCTATATCCATCGTAACGTGCAAATCCATGGACCTTGGTCGCGGTGTCTCCCTCAACGCCTAAGAACACACATTCCACTTTGCCGCCAACTTTAGCTTCGCCCCCACTGAGCGTTCCGTGTTTCTTCAAAGAATCCATGACAATAAGGTTGTTGCCACAGCGAATGTCGTTACTCATACTGTGTACGCCAAGTCGGATGTCATTCGCACTTTGCAGCTCTGCATTCTGCGCATAGCTTGCTGTTATAGATCCTTTCGTAAATACCTTACAACTTTTTGGCTCACCCTCTTTTGTGGTGTGGCCGATAATGCCTTTAGCGACTTTAATGTCACCTTGAGCCTGAACTTCGGCCGACTCGATAAAACCACCAACTGTAATACTCCCCGTCGCCTTAACTATCATTCCCGGTTCTATGTTTCCAGAGACAAACACATTGCCTTTAAATTTAACGTGGCCGGTGGATACATCGACGTTGCTAACACACAAGGCGTCATCCACTTCAATGGTTCGATCTTTAATGATGGGTAATCCGGGGTATGAAGCGAGGAGTAAATTGGGATCATCAGGGGAAATATAAGTGCCTTTTCCGGGCTTAATCAAACTGTCTTGTCCGGGAAGAGGCGGGATAACTCGACCTTGGACCGTAAAACCAGCGATACCTTTGGTGGCAGGAGTGCGCTTCATTAAGTGATCATTTTGACCAACAGTAATGGTTTGCCCTAAGTCTCGCATATCAATTTTGCCTTCGTCTTTACTACGTGGCTTCAATACTTGTCGCGTGATATCTTCAACTAACGCGGCAAACTTAGCGTCTTTACCCTTTACCGGTTGTGTACCTTTAGCAACAGGCTGAATAAACTTTTCACCCGGTTTCAGCTTGCTACTCATCATCAATACTTTTCTGAGCGCTAACTTATTAATCCCTTTTGTTATGTGTGCCAGAGCTAAGCAGTGAATGATGTCACTACCAAGCAGTGGTTTACCATTATACGGCCCAGTAACCACAAGACTCGCGAGCATCTCATCATCAGACAGTTCGACAGCAACACTTGCATCACGCACCTCAGCAATCAACATACCGTCGTACGCTTCACCTTTTCCTTCTTTAGCAAGAGTCACAAAGCGCAACACCTCTTCTTCAAAAAGAAAATAGTTAGACGCGCCTAACGTTTCCAAAACTGATGGTAGTGGCTTGTTGTCGAAGCTTGCGTCGACCACAACTCCCGATGGTAGACGAGCAACTACTTGTTGCTTGTCTTCTGACAATGTAACGATGTTATCCCACATTCGAATTGAGTATCCCTAATGACTCAGTTGATATTCAGTCTATATAATTCGTTCAGACCTTAGAATCTCCGCATTTGAATAATCAGCGTCACATCACTTACTTTCGATCTTGCAAAGCTGACTCATAAATAAGACTTACCCATTTTATCTTCAAATTCGTATTTACAAAGGTTGAGTGGGATGTTTTTCGCCATTTAAAGTTAAACGCAATGAATAGTGAATCAGCTAAATTCAAACTAGTTTAGCCAAAGTATGATTTAGTGATAGCAGGAGAAAATTGAAAATCAATGATATGAATGAGTCTGGGGATAATGGGAAAGGTTGGGCATCAATATTGAAGTTCAGTTTACAGTGTAAATTCGTCATTCTAATTTACACTGTAAATCCAATTCAAAAACCAGCTACGCTATTTACACTGTAAATTGGATAATAGGACACCGACATCTTGTCTAAATTGAAGCTCTGCTCGCTTACGTCCAACAAGGCTAAATTGTTCAACACATGTCCCCCACTCTTTCTGTTGGACCACTTTCGCGATAACTAAGTCAGAGACAACGAAACTAGCATTGCCCACAAGCTCTGATTTAGTTGTCTGAATTTGACAAGCATTACTCAGCAAAACCAGCTTCAACACACTAAAACCAATGCTGTCGTAGCTATTGCCACCGTCGACATAGTTCTTGAGAAGTTGGATTTCGAACTCAGAAATCGGATTAGAAATATTGGGGAGTAACGCTCGCACCATTTCAGTTTCAAGCGAGACCAAAGAGCCGGACACCAAAAAACAGAAGCTACTTTCGAAGTGATGTTTTAGCTTACTGATCCAGTGTTGAGCTATCTTGTTAAGTGGCTTAACCATTAACACAGAGTGACATCCACTTGCCTGATCTCGCTGGTGGCCAATATGGACAGGTAAAAATTCATTATCTCGCCAAAAAGAAATCAACTCACTAGTCGCACCAAAGCTCGTCGCCAGATAATCGGTTTGTTCCATTTGCTCAGACAACTTAGCCAGCATCCAACTGCCGATGCCCAAACCTTGATGTCGGGATGAAACAGCAATTCTCATCACTCGAACGCAACGATTCGTTGCCGCTTGTGCACAGCCAAGTTGATTTGCCAACAAAACCGGAGCGAGATGACCTTGTGGTCTTCGTTTCCCAGTTTGGATTTGAAGAATTAATTCATCACCCAAACCGCCCTCTTCCGTCACTAACACACAGCCTAAACAGTTATCTTTCTGCCAAGCCGCGTATAAGTGAATAGATGGGTTGTTAAGGAACTGCATTAAGTCATTTGGAGACGTCTGATAATGAGCATCGACCAACAGTGCGAAACATTGTTGAAGTTTTTCAGGGTAAGCAAGACCATCTTCTTTGGACAACTCAACCAAGTTAAGATGATTTATTCCATTTTCTGCAAAACTAGCTAGCTCGTTAAAAGCTGAGTCATTAGTTGATAAGTCACTATTCAATAGGAAGCAATCAAACAGCCAACGTTCTAACGGGTCATTGTTATTCCAACGAATAGGTTGTTCAAGTTTGTAGCCTTTCCAGCCTGGGCGATACTCAGAAAGCCAAGCTTCAAACTTAAGTCCAAAACCTCTCCCACTTCCCTCATATCCATGAACAGTGGTCGAAAAAACTATGCGGTGATAAATATCGACCATAGATTTAAGCATCGGAACAGGAATAGCCGCAGCCTCATCCACCAAAAGTAAGTCACAATCTGGATTAGATTTAAGTAACTCGTCTGGCGCTACAAACCTTAGGCTTCCACCTTGATAGCAAATATAGGCCGCATTAATAGCTTCGCAAGAATCGAGTCGTTGGCTTGCGTGAGAAAAAACTTGCTCAATCGCTTTCATCGAAGGCGCGGTAACAATAATGTTTAGACCAGGACGCTCAAGCAAAAGTTGCGCTGCGGCGATACCCAATGTTGAGCTTTTTCCACGACCTCTATCGGCAGTAAGAATTAAGGGACGCTTACGGTGTCCAAAGACTACTTTTTTAACTAAATCTACAGCCGTGTTTTGCTGTTCAAATCGGTCTACTTCTTTTTCGGTTTTTCTCTTTTCTGGAAGTGAGTTACCCGCTTGAATCACATCTACGGATTCATTGCTCTGCGAAACTGAAAATAATCGGTCAAAATGCATTTTCAACCAACGTTTGCCTAAATCTGAATCCAACCCAGTTTCAGATTTACCAACACTTGGCGGCATCACCAATAATAAACCGCCCCCCATTAACGACCCCAATGCAGCACTGAAACCATTCGCGTCAAACTGTTCTCTAAAATCACAAACAAGAACTTGGCATTCGCGACCAAGTAGCTTCTGACCTTTTTTTACTGGAGCATGAGTCACGTCGTTAAGCGGAACGCCACCAAGCTGAAAAGTAGTTTGAGATTTGGCGTTTTCAAGAAAGGCGGAAATAGCCATGTTTTGCCAATTGAAGTCACCATCAAAAACAACGCCGTAACGGTGATCATTATGTTGGGCAATATCGGCAAGAGTATGGAGAAAAGTATTGGTTGGGTTTGTCATAGTTAGCGTCCAGATTCGTCTGAACACAGTTTATCACAGCCAAATAAAAAGCCGCATAAAGCGGCTCTAGAGTAGTGATGGAAAGCAGTCGACTTAATCGAGTTTAGCTTGAACGAACGCTAGAATCTCTTCCATTGTTGCATCATCCACTTTCTTAAGGTTTAGTGCTAAGTTCAACCCCTTACGGCTGTATGATGCACGACCTTTAATAAGCTCAACTTTTGGAGATGCTTTCTTCGCAGGAGCCGGAGCCAATTCAAGAATCCAACCTTCCAAAGTTTCTGTCACGTCTTTCGTTAAACGAGTGACCCCTTGAGCTTCGCTACGCTGCCATACAAAGCCTTCTGAAGCATCACACTTCGCCAGTAATGCTTGCTGCTGTTCGCTAGTCAAACCACCAAATTGTTTGTGTAGTTTAACAATTGTAGGACGACCAAGGTCGCTCACATTTGGGTAAGCTTGTAGCAATTCAAGCGGTAAAGCAGCCGCTTTCAACGCACCACTCACCAAAGCCTCGCTGCACTGGAACATTTTCGCTAGTGCTTTCTGGTCTTCAGCTTCACCTTTATCCAGCTTAGCTTGCATCTCTTTACCTTTCTCATACAGAGAAAGTGGTTTATGAGCATTAGCAACGTCTGATAAGAACTTAGCGTGTTCGCCATTAATGTTTTCAGCAACATAAATTAGGAATTCTTTGTCGGCCAAAATACATGACATACGACGACGGCTACCGTCAAGAACTTCAATCTTACCGTCTTTGTTCTTACGACCAACCGCTGGATATTGCTGACCACGCTCTTTTAACGTTGTAAGAACGTCAGAAAGCGCATGTTCATTTAAGAAAGATTGCTCACGTGCATTCTCTTCAAAAACAACTGTTCGAGTCGCAACTTCAGCTGCTGGAATTCGAACTAATTCAAATGAAACCAAATCTTCGCCTGCAACAGAAAGCTCGATGACTTGAGCCTGTTCTTTAGCAGCAGTTTGCGCTTCTTGCGGCGTTGCTACGCGACGTTTGTTTGCTTTACCAAATAGCTTCGCATTTAAGTCAGATGTTTTAATTGCCATTGTTGTTATCCCTGATTAAGTGAAGGCCAGTTGCTATGTAATACACGCTCTAATTCTAGAGCACTTTTTTGCACGGCGTCTTGAGCGACAGCTAGCGTTTTCTTACCGCCCTCAAAATCGCTCACCGTAAGATCGAAAACCGTACTGTAGGTATCTGCACAGGTTTCAAATGCACGGCTTCTTGGAATGGTTGCCATCATTACTTGGTCATTCAACAGGTAATTCATTTCAGTTAAAACAGAGACCTGCTTCTTGTTGTCATCTTCAAACATGGTTGGCATTAGACGAACAAACTCAAGCCCTTTCCAATCTTCCGGGAACATCTCGTACACGGTTGGTAAGTGCTGAAAGAAGTTAACGGTTGAAGCCCAGTCCAAACGCTTTGCAGCACATGGAATCAAAAGTGCGTTTGATGCGTACATGGCATTCCAAACTAGAGGATCTACGTGCGGACCGGTATCAATCATGATCACATCAAAATCATCGGCGATTTTGTCGATCAGTTTCTCTTTTAGAAGGCGAACGATATCAAGTGACTGGTCTTGCGACAGGCTTTGCCACGCTTCAGCATTAAACATCGCATCTTCTGGGAACGCAGAAATGGTCTTTAGGTTTGGATATTGAGTTGGCAATAGTACATTCTTGCGCAGAAATTCTAGGTCAACATCTTGGCCTTCAGGCACATTGTCCAACATGATGTCGACTGCAGAATAGATACTGTCGTGTTCTGCACCACTAATTTGTGGGTTTAAGAACAGGCGCAAAGAACCTTGTGGGTCTAAGTCGATTAGACAAATACGGTAACGCTTATCTAAATTCAGAGACAAACACGCCGCTAAATGAACCGCTGTCATTGATTTACCCGTACCACCCTTTTGGTTTTGTACGTTGATAATCCACGGTTTATTGTCAACATGCTGCTTGCGTTGATGGAACTTTGGCACCTCAGCCGCGTCCATCAGCATATGAGCTTCGGTCAATGAAATCGAGTAATGATTGGCGTTGTTCTTGGTAAATTGATGACCGTCCGCTTCAAGCTTAGTAATAGCCTCATCCAATTTTCGACGAGTTAAGCCAGAACGAGTCTCCATCATAGCTTTAGACATTGGAGGGAAATGTTCATCACTTCGCTCTTCCAAAATAATCTCAATTCGGTCAGCCTGAACTTGTTGAGTTTGTTCGGCTAGCTGATAGAGCTTATCAATCGTTTGTTCTCTTTTCATTGCCAGTTTCCGTAATGATTAACCAAGTACAAATTGTACAGCGATTAACAACAAACACAACAAAAACGTGAACATACATTTATGAGTAAAATCACATAAAATAGACTGAGTTTTTACAATTTGATGAAACTTAGTCTTAGATGAACACAAAAACATCCATTTTTGTCACCGATAACAGTGTTATTTCTACCTTACATTTTAAATGTTACAGCATCACTTATTTACAATGTAAATGGAATTTCAAAGAAAAAACTTCGGAACGATTGAAATACAGCCGTAGATTACGGTTTGTGTGATTTGCATTAGAAATTGACAGATTTTCAACCAACAAAGAGTAAAACCTAAAAAAGAGCTTGGTTAATAGAAAACAAAGCGAAGATGAGACGTCACTAAACAAAAGAGAATTGAGCCTCAACCGGAAGAATGATCATGGTATATATAACACGTCAGAAAATTGATAAGTCCATATTATGAAGCATGATCAAGGTGTAAACTCATCAATATTGATCCGTATGAATGTCCGTTCGAAATGATCAACCTCCGGAAAAATGATCAAGTAAATATCGTTCCGGAAGCATATAAATTTATAGCTAACTTACGGACAAATGCTTTTGCAATGGGGATTCAAGCTCTATAAGGCCTGATTGGTTAGAAATTCAATCGACACAGAATGAAAATGCAGAAACATGACAATTTCATGATCATGCTTCCTGATTTATTATGTTGCGAGCTAAAAGTGCCCAACCACTGACGGTGTGACCAATCTCGACCAATTTTTAAACATAAAAGGGGAGCAATGATATAAAAGCCCCATTACTTGATCATTGTTCCGATGAATTGGCTGTCAAAAATATCCACATTGGCGACTTAGAAGTGATGAAGAGGTGCTTGAAGAATTGTGGACTGTGGATAAGCTGTACAAGCACAATGATCATGCTTTCGAATCAATAATGATCATGCTTACAATCACTTAATGATCATAGTTCTGAAGTTCTGTGATCATGCTTTCTTAAGTTTAATGATCATAGTTTCGTGCTCTTTATGATCATGCTTTCCAAGTGGTTTTTTTTTAATTATTTAAATTCAAACACTTAAATTAGAATTTTCACACAGATCATTAGATCACTTAATCATTTAAGATCATATTAATCAAAAAGATCAGTTATTTAAAAACCAATAAATTCTCTTTCTTTATGATCATTCTTTCTTTATCATTTTGGAACTATAGTGAAATTACGGTTAGTGTGATACGGATCAAAAATGAAACCAGAAGAGAAATTGTTAATTAAGGCACGAAGCCACAAAGATGGTCATTTATTTGAGGTATCTGAAACAGCCGTTGAATGGATAGAACAATATCAACACTTCAAAGGTGTCACTAAAAGCATAGTTGAGCTTCTTAACCTAATTTCACTACGCGGGTTTAGTAGCAAAGACGGATATGTTTCTACCACTGAGATTATCGAATCAACCGATGGTCAAGTAACTCGAGCTGCTTTGCAACAAAGGCTTAGAGCCGCTGTAAATATCGGTCTTTTCAAGCAACTTCCAGTTCGCTTTGAAGAAGGTCTTGCAGGTAAAACTATGTTGCATCGCTTTGTTAATCCAAACCAATTAATATCGGTATTAGGTGCTACTAGCTTAGTAACGGAAAGCGTTAAGCAAAATGAAAAACAAAAACGTTCTAAAGCGCTGGCGCAAACCAAAGTAAACAAACGTTTATTGAATGAACACGGACTCAATACCCCGCCAACGATGAAAGACGAAGCGGATCAATTCATTGTTTCGCCAACCAATTGGGCAGGGATTATTGATCAAGCGTTAGCGCCACCAAGAACGCGCAAGAGCTACCAAAAATCGATGGTTTCGATCTCTGGCACTCGAGCTGTGATCGAGACACGATCTTCTAAAAATATTATGACGGTTGATGATCTGATGACGTTATTTGCGTTATTCACACTTACTGTTCAGTATCATGATCATCACCAAGATGACTACCATCTAGACGCAAAACATACCCCGAACAAAACACCGCTCTACATTACGGATATTTTGTCATTACGAGGCAAGAAGGACAGTGGTCCAGCTCGTGACTCTATCCGCGATAGTATTGATCGTATCGAGTTTACCGATTTCCAACTTCATGAACTTACTGGCCGCTGGCTTAGTGAGAACATGCCAGAAGGCTTTAAGAGTGATCGTTTCCGATTCCTAGCGAGAACCATTACCGCGTCGGAAGAAGCGCCTACAGAAGGCTCTGACGGCGAAATTCGCATTAAACCGAACCTATATATCCTAGTCTGGGAACCTTCGTTCTATGAAGAGCTTCTAACCCGTGATTATTTCTTCCTATTCCCGCCAGAAATCCTGAAGCAGCATACCTTGGTTTTCCAAATGTATTCTTACTTCAGAAGCCGCATGGCACGTCGGCATACGGACTGTATGTTGTTGAGCGAACTCAATCAGAAACTAGCTCGTAACATCGATTGGCGTCGCTTCTCGATGGATCTGGTACGTGAACTCAGAAAGTTAGGTGAAGTCGGGGATCAAGAAGACACCTTCTTAGTGAACTTGTGGGGTTACCACTTGACGATCACCTCGCTGATCGAAAAAGGAAAAACGACCGATTACCAAGTGGATATCAAGTGTAACGTGGAAGAGGTATTACGTTACTCAAGAGCACGAACCACTAACGCCGGTAAGCGCAATATGGCACCAACGTTACCGAATCCACTTCGTAATGAGATGGTATCTAAGCAGAAGTTAGAAGAGCTGTCTGAGATTATTGATGGTGAGTTTGAACCTATCCAACGTAAAGCACCGTCACCAAGAGGTAAATTGGGACGTCGAGTTAAACAGCGTAAACACTCTGTTGAGATAAATGCCGACGAGATCATGATAACTCTCTCTAAATATACCTCTGCAGAGGCCCTGGAGCGCAGTATAACGGCTTTATCTGCAATGACAGGGCATTCACATGCCTCAATCAAAGAAGAGTGCTCTGAGCTTATTGAGAAGCTTGATTGGCTGAGAGTAGGAGATGAGGTCATCCCATACGAAACGTTGAGTCGATTGATTGAGTTGTATAACGACCGTGATAGCACCAGCAACCGACACTTGTCGATTGAACGTTTGATCTCAGGTTTGGCTGTGCGTCGCAAAGTATGTAAACAAGTTCACGAAGGCCATTTGGACGAGAATGTATTCCTAGCGCTCGATGAAATGGCGATCGGCCATTAGCCATTATCCGTTTCCCGCAAGCAGTAAGCCCGTATTGATGGTCGATGAATGGATAGGTTGAACACATTGGGTGTTGATTAAAATCGCACCTAATGCTGACAAATTGATGACAATGTAACGCATCCAGTTGATTATTATTTATCCCGAATAGACAACCTTTGTCCTTTCTTATGATTAATAGATTGGCTCATATTTTGTTACATCATACTGAATAGATTTTCGCGAGTTCCTGAGGGACTCGCTTTTTTTTGCCTGAAATTCAGCTAATCATTAAAATTCAATAGCTTAAAGAATTAGATGCCGAAGCATGATCAAGGTTAGATCATTCTTTCTGCGGATCTAACTCTGATGAGATTCTGATTTGATGTTTGATCGTGAAGGGCTTGATCAGTGGAGGTGACTTTGAATACTACCTTGATCATCGTTCTGGTGCTGATTTGCCATAAAACGCACATGCGATTCGATCAGTTTTTCTGACTCTTCTTTCCAGCGCGGTTCTTGTTGTTGGTTAGTAAATTCCAAAGCCAGTACACATAAATGCTGGAGCCGCTGCGTACACCACTCTTGCAAGTCAGGCTCTGATTTTGGGTCGCATGACACGGCCTGCAGCTTGCTATAGGCAAACATCAGGTATTGATAGGCCTTTTCTTGATTGTGCGAACCACCAGCCTCGTTTGAGAGCGATGATACGCTTGGTGCTGCAAACTTTGTTGATGTCGTCAGCGTTACGTCTTTATGTCGATAAAACGTAAAGATTCTCAGGCATCCGTCTAGCCAACATGCGATGCCTTTGCTCTGCTCGTTCGTGATCAATGGCCCCCAGAGTGCATCTGGAGGCGTTAAGATCAAAGGTTCTAACCGGTCCACTTGATCATGCTTTCGGTTTTTGTACCAATCTCCGATCCGCTCTAACCAAGTGTCTAGTTCATTCATGCAATTTTATCCCATTGTTTTACAAAGTGATTATTGGCAACTTGTTTGATTTTATGCTGTATTTCGCTGCTCTGATCTCGAATACGATCAGCGTCTATTGAATAGTTTGGCTCATTTTTGACGAGTTCGCCAAATGGTAGATTGGGATCGGGAACTGCAGAGATCAACAACTAGTGTAAGGGTGTTGTGGATTGGTCAAGATCGACTGAGTTGATCCCCATTCGACGATCTGCCCTTTGTGATGACGTAGTACATCGGCAAATTGTTCTTCGATGGTTAATACAGGGTATTCCAGAGTTCATTGCACTCTGGAATACCATCGCAATCTCACTCCAACGCGATGTATTCAAGCGGTTATCCGACAAGCTCAATAGGTCTTGCCCTTTAAACAGTATCTTTCCCCCTGACATGAAAGCCGGCGGCTTTGCAGGCGGTTAATGGCAAATGCGATAGTGCTTTTGCAACAACTTGATTCTCCGGCTAAGCCGAAAATTTCGCCTTGGCCTATGCTAAAGCTAACGGATTTGACCGCATTGAAATCACCGTCATCGGTGATGTAGTCGACACATCGATTTTTTACTTCAAGAAGAGGTGTATCTGAATTTTCCATAGACATGATTGATACTTAGTTATGATATTGATAACCATTATCATTAATATGTGTTGGATTTAGTGGAAGCGACGAGCACGAAAAGGATGAAGTGCCTCGAAATTTATCTGGGTTATTTCACGAATTTCCAGCAGAAGAGAAGCATTGAAAGAGGGGAAAATGAGAGTTGGATCAAACCACATTTCTTATGGGGAATCTTTTAAATGTAATTGCAGAAAATGGCTTTGGCAAAGTTTAAATGAGGCATTTATTAATTAGCTTTGTGAAGCGTCGGAATCATCACATTTCAGTACAGAACTTCTTAACAACCGAAATAGCATTTGCTACAGATTACCTGTCCATTACATGGTGCTTTTCGGAGGAAAACATGTCCATTAATTCTATCAACCATGATGAAATGACAAATATTGCAAATAAGTGGGATGCTGAAGAAGAAGTATCTTTCAAACCAGAGAAGAAAATGAAATCTGCTGAAGCTCGTCGCCGTATCGAGGCTCTAAGAGAAATTAGAGAAAGCGGTTTGAGTCTGGAAGAGGCGAGGGAGTTAGGTCTGATTCACTAATCATTCCCATTGCATTTAAGAGGGTGGTGCAATGCCACCCTTTGATTTATAAGTGTTTTTATGATTTTTCTATGTCCAACCCCTAATATGGATGATTTTATTCCTGCCTTTGAAACCTGCCTCGTCTTTTTAATATGCCTTCTTTCTAACTAAATATACGCTCAAGACATACTCTTGAACTAAGTGGTTTGACAGCAATATTCAACGCCACTAATTTTAAAGT
This sequence comes from Vibrio sp. R78045, assembly GCF_042466085.1. Lineage (NCBI taxonomy): Bacteria > Pseudomonadati > Pseudomonadota > Gammaproteobacteria > Vibrionales > Vibrionaceae > Vibrio > Vibrio sp. R78045. The sequence continues at coordinate 1,058,554 of NZ_JAXHBS010000013.1, read as the reverse complement.
TAACGCAAAAATATGCGATGTCGTTGGTAAGGAGAAAGCTATGTCTAATTCTGTGGCTCACGCGAAAGAGGTGCTGTTTTATGAACCTGAAGATCCAAACGGATACCTTTCAAACTTTGCAGCTTGTCCTATCGAGGTTGGTGACCAAATTTGGGCTACCAGCGAACATTATTACCAAGCGATGAAGTTCTCCTCTCAAGCGTTACGCAATATCATTCTCGAAGCCAGAACGCCCGCAGAAGCCTTTTCCTTAAGTCGTGATTATGAAGACCAAGTACGTGAGGATTGGTACGACATTCGTGTTGAAGTGATGGAGTTCATCGTAGCCGAGAAGTTCAGACAGAATCCGCAGTTTGCTTTGTTTCTTACTAATACGGGTGATTCAGTGATTAAAGAACATTCTCACAAAGATAGTTTTTGGGGGGATGGGGGCGATGGAACTGGCGAGAACCGTTTGGGCGAGATATTGATGGCGGTGCGACAACAGCTGCGTACTCAGCCATCACATTTGACCGATTACTGTATCTGACCGCTTAGCATTAACCTATTCTGGATTTTAACTAAACGACTTGTCGTCACCAAAACTGAATTTTAAAGGCCGCTCAGCGAACAGGGCGGCCTTTTTCTTGGGAAGTTGACTCAGTGTGAGTAAAAGTACAAAAACGCGTTACCGCGTCATACTGGCGTTGCAAAGATAAATAAGTGCCACAGGGCTAGTGAGGTCCTGTAACTTGATATAAAACTAATATAACCAACTGAAGCTATAGATAGCTTTGTACGATGTCTTCGAGCTGGCCATCGTCTTTCATTTGATCGAGACGCTGGTTAATGAACGTTTGCAGTTTAGGATCCATCTCAGGGTCAAATGCCAAATGGATAGGGTAGTTATTGATCACGGAACCAAATTCTTGCATTTGATAGTCATCGATACTTAACTTTTGCTGATTTAGGTTGTATTTAATTCTCGATTCCATTTCAACAAACACGGTATCGCCTGGCGCACGATTTAGTACACGAAACGCTGCTGTATAATCTTTTACTCGAATTTCGTTGAGCTTACCTTGCTGGATATAAGGTTCTAGGTTCGGATACTCGAAACCTACAAGCAACACAACGGCTTTTCCGTTTAGATCGTCAATAGTATTAAACTCAAATGGCTCCTTGCCGCTGCTGAGTAATACATGTTTTACATTGTAAATTGGCTCTTCAGACAGATTAACCGACTGGATGTTTCCCCAACTAGGGCTGCCGTAGGTTACCCAGTTTGGGTTTTCTCTAGCATCGAGCTTGTCGATCATTCGATTGAAAGGGTAAGTGTGGTAGTTGATCTCGTATTGGCTGTCGTCGAATACCGCTTCAACAATATCTGAAACCATTCCTCTGTGAGATGACCCGTCAGATTCGATTTGAAAAGGTTGCGCTTGGCTCGCAATAATGTAGTAGTGAAGAGGTTCGCTTGCAAAAGCATAACTGCTTGAAAACAAACTGACTATGGATGCAACGATAAGATGTTTTTTCATAACCTTCCCTAGTTATTTGATGAATGACTACTATTATACTAGTTGAGTAATTGTAGTTTGCTAGGATAACAATAATGGTAAATTTTGTATGGTGAAAAAAGGAAAACGCTATATTGGACTCTCTCGACAATTGATCGGGTCAATCATTGCAATCAGCACCCTATTTACAGTCATAGTGACAGGTCTGGGTTTGTATGTGGAGTACCAAAATCGAGTTTCTTTTATCAGCTCTCAGATCGAACAGGTTAAAGCAGGATACCTTTCTGGCTTAACTGCTAGCTTGTGGGTGGAAGATCGCGACCAATTACTTGTACAAGCTGAAGGCATTTCCCGTCTCCCCTCTGTGAGCTACTTGTTGATTGAGAGCCCCGATGAAAAAATCGTAGAATTAGGGCAACAGACCTCTGGTCAATCTTATTCCCAATCTTGGGAAATGGTGCACCAAATGGGCGGCATTGACTTCCCATTGGCGACGCTCACTGTGCAGTCTGATTTAAGCATGATCCTCAATGATTTCGAGGAGAGAGTTCTCTTATTGCTTGCCTTCGAAGCGGTTAAAATTTTCTTGCTGTCTGTGGTGTGTTTAACCATTGTTTATCGCCTGGTCGTGAAACGACTAATGACTATGTCTTCTCAGATCAATGAACAGCAGGTTGAAGACAATAAGCCACGTTTTCTTACCCCTACAGAATCTGCCTATCAAGATGAGATCTCGACACTAGAGTCTAGCTACAACCAATCTATTGAACGAATTCGTCAGCAATATCAAGAATTGGAAAAAGCTAAAAACACCGCTGAAATCGCTAACCGCAACAAGAGTGAATTCCTTGCCAACATGAGTCACGAGATCCGCACCCCAATGAATGGGATTATTGGGTTGTCATCATTGCTCTCTGAAATGGACATGTCGAAAGAGCAAAAAGAGTATGTCGATATGCTCAACACCTCTTCGCTTACTCTCCTTGATCTAATCAACGACATTCTCGATTATTCGAAAATTGAAGCGGGTCGATTAGAACTGCAACAAGAACCGATGAAAATGATGGGTATCGCTGCTGATGTTGAATCGACCTTCAGAGTCAAAGCAGAGCAAAAAGGACTGAGGTTCCAGTTGGCGATAGATCCCAAGATTCCAACCATGGTCATTGGTGACGGTACTCAATTAAGACAAGTGCTCAATAATTTAGTGGGTAACGCGATCAAATTCACCGAACATGGCTATGTCACGCTATCCATCCATTTAGAGCAAGTGATAGAACCTGAGCAAAAACTAAGGATGAGATTTGAGGTTACTGATAGTGGCATCGGTATTGCGGAAGACAAACAAAAATCAGTCTTCGATAAATTCCAACAAGCCGACGGCAGTACTACCCGTATTTACGGAGGCACAGGGCTAGGTCTAACGATATGCGATAAGATTGTGACCTTGATGGGCAGTAAACTTGAGCTGACCAGTGTCGAAGGCAAGGGGAGTACATTTTACTTTACGGCTGACTTTGATCCGTGCCTGGATGTTGATGAAAGTAATATTGATTTCAATAAGGTCTCGGTGTTATTGGTGGATGACAGCCAACTGAACATGCGTATCACGTCGACACAACTGCAGTCGTTCGGCGTTACCTCAGAGTGTTGTGAGACAGCAGGTCAAGCAATAGAGCTGGTTTCAGAGTCTGTGGTGAAGTCATTGCCTTATGATCTGGTGCTGATTGATAAAGTGATGCCAAACGTTGATGGTTTTCAGCTTGCCAGAAGCTTGATCGAGCGCTTCGGTAAAGCGTGCCCTAAATTGGTCATGATATCGGCTGACCCACGAAAACAAGATGAAGTGCGTGCCAAACAAGTGGGCTTTGTTGCCTACATTGCTCGCCCTTATCAAGATAACCAGCTTAAATGGACGCTGAGTGAAGTCCTCGCAAGAGCGGCCGATACTGAAATATTTACTTACTCAAACAGAGGTGAGGTTGCGTTCAAGGACAATGAGCCTGTTCCATCGACTAAACCTGAAGTTGTTGTTAAAGAAGATCTACAGCCAGAAGCGGCCAAAGCCTTGTTTAGCGGTAAAGTATTGGTCGTTGAAGATTCTAGAGTGAATCAACAAGTGGCCAAGATGATGCTCAAAAAGCTAGGGTTCGAGGTTGATATTGCAGACAACGGTGAAATTGGGGTAGAGAAATTTAAGGCTAATGAGTATGAGATGATCTTTATGGATTGCCAGATGCCAGTTCTCGATGGCTTCGAAGCGACTAAGCAGATCCGAGTACTCGAAGAAGATTCTTCAAAGCATATTCCAATCGTTGCGCTGACGGCCAACGTTGTGCAGAGAGACAAGCATTTATGTTTTGATGTCGGTATGGATGAGTTTTTACCCAAGCCGGTAAATCAAGGCAAACTGAGAGAAATTGTCGAAGGGTTCTTATCTAAAGATAGTGAATCGACGAGTAAAAATGAGCAGAAGATTGTTTAGGTTAAATGCCTTTGAAGACTGAGTATTGGGTTAAAAGGTAATAAAAAAGGTGGTCGAATAGACCACCTTTTTTGATTCAGAGTGTTTGAAACTAGTCTCTGTCGATGGCGAATGGCGACCATGCTTGGCGAGTCGGCATCACTTCAACGCGGTTGATGTTGATGTGATCAGGCAGCGTTGCTATATAGAACATCTGCTCTGCGATGTCTTCTGCCGAAAGTGGTGTGGTGCCTTGGTAAAGGTTATCTGATGCCATTTGGTTACCCTTAGTTCTCACTAGAGTAAATTCTGTTTCTGCGATGCCAGGGGATAGGTCAGTCACGCGCACGCCAGTACCTTGAAGGTCGCAGCGTAGGTTGTAACTGAACTGCTTTACAAACGCTTTGCTTGCGCCATACACATGGCTTCCTGGATACGGCCATTGCCCAGCAATTGAGCCTACGTTGATGATTGAGCTGCCCGCACCGCTTTCAATTAACTTCGGAAGCAGAGCATGCGTGACATTGACTAATCCAGTGACATTGGTGTCGATCATAGTGTGCCAATCTTTTAAGTCCACATCAGGTGCGCCTTCCGGTGCCAAGGCTAAGCCTGCATTGTTAACCAGCGCTGTAATTGATGAAAACTCAGAGGGTAGCGAATCAACTGCTTTTTTTACGGCGTCTGCGTCTCGAACGTCGAGTTGAATCACATGTACAGGCACCGTCAATTCTTCCTTTAGGTCGAGTAACCTTTCGATTCGACGGCCAGACAACACTAACGACCAGTTATCTTCTGCAAAACGCTTTGCTGCCGCTTTGCCGAAGCCAGAGGTCGCCCCTGTAATGAACGCTATCTTATCCATAAGTAAATCCTTCTAATTTGAAATTAACATAAGTAGTGCCATGCCGATCAAAATCGGCGCGGTCGTTGTTTTTGCAGGCAAGTTAGGTACTGAGATATACAGTTTCTGCCCTAATAAATTGCCAATCACAGCCGTCGGAAGTAACCATAAGCCTGTGGTAAACGTGTTTTGGTTGAATGCACCGATCCAAATAAATCCGCTTAATGAAACAGCAGAACTCAACAAGAAAAATACAATGGCGGTTGCTCTCTGCTCTTTGGCTTCAATAGTGATATTCATTAAATACGTCACTAACGGAGGCCCGCCAGAAGAGGCCGCGGTCATACTGAAACCGGATATAGCTCCTGCCCAAAATGCGTGCCGATGGTGTAACCATGTCAGGCGAAAATCCAAAATAATCAGTGCACCAGCCACTAAAGACATCATCGCGATAAAGGTCTTCAAGCCTGATTCCGATATCGCGCTAATGAAATACAGCGAGAAAGGCACCGCAACCAACATGCCTATACACAGCGGCGCAATAAGCCGGATATTGATGGTGGTTTTACTTCGCTTGAGTAGAGGAAAGGTACTTAAAAAATCCAACAGGATAGAGATGGTTACCGCTTGTAATGGTGGAACTATAAAGCTGAGAGATAGTGCTGCAATGATCGCAAACCCAAATCCTGAATAGCCTCGAACCACACCTGCAAACAGAATCAATATCATCGCCAATCCTATTTCCACTCTTGCTCACCTCTTTGCTTTTGATATTTTGCTGCTGTGTTAATTAGCGTCCGATGAGACTTGTCTCGTCTGCCTTTCAATCTATTCACACCTAAGAATTTTGAATAGAGCCAGATCGACGATTGGATTGGGTCAGGCTGTTGGTTGGATCGGGGACGAGGTTTGAGCTGATTCACTGGCCCAAGATTTTGTTGAAACTGACACTATGAGTTGGGCCCTGTTTGGGACGAAGATTATTCCATCCGATAGCGCAGCCTTTTCAATCTCGTATTTCGCACTTTGATAGACGAGAAAGACTGAAGGAGAGGGTTGTGAATCTAGTTTTGTTTATGGAGACGATGAAATGGAAGTATCAACAGAACAGCTTGTAAACCAAGATATTATCGACCTCGACAAGAGCGTATTTCATTCTTGGTCGATTCAAGAAGCAGCAGAACCTATCGCTATCGCTGGTGGGCAAGGATGCAAAATGTGGGACTACGAAGGTAAGGAGTACCTTGATTTTAGTAGCCAACTGGTTAACACCAACATTGGTCATCAGCATCCACAAGTGATTAAAGCCATTAAAGATCAGGCTGATTCATTGGTGACCGTTGCCCCTGCGACAGCAAACCTCACTCGTGGTTTGGCCGCTAAACGTATTTTGTCTAAAGCACCAAGCAAGTTTAAGAAGGTGTTCTTTACCAACGCAGGCGCAGATGCCAACGAAAATGCAATTCGTATGGCAAGACAGTTCACAGGACGCGATAAAGTGCTTTCTGCTTATCGCTCTTACCACGGAAATACCGGTACAGCGATTGCGGCGACGGGCGATTTTCGCCGTATTCCAAATGAGTATAGCCGTGGGCACGTTCACTTCTTCAATCCATTTCTCTATCGAAGCGAATTCAACGCGGCGACTGAGGCAGAAGAGAGTGAGCGTGCCCTACAGCATTTAGAGCGAGTGATTGAATGCGAAGGACCCACAGCGATTGCGGCGATTATTCTAGAGACCATTCCGGGAACGGCGGGCTTCCTAATTCCACCGAAAGGCTACCTTATTGGCGTGCGTGAGCTTGCAACTAAATACGGTATTCAATTGATCTTTGATGAAGTCATGGTCGGTTTTGGTCGAACGGGTAAGTGGTTTGCGTTTGAGCACTTTAATGTCGTGCCGGATCTTATTACTTTCGCTAAAGGGGTTAACTCTGGTTATGTTCCGGCTGGTGGTGTGGTGGTCAGCGAACCGATCGTTGAGTACTTTAAGTCGAACTTCTTTATGGGTGGCTTAACGTATTCTGGTCACCCTCTAGCGATGGCTTCGATCGTTGCAACGCTCGATGTGATGGAGCAAGAGGGCATTGTTACGCATGCTGATAATGTCGGGAATAGCGTTCTTGGACCGCTTCTGCTTAGTCTTCAAGAGCTGCATCCTATGATTGGTGATGTGCGCGGTAAAGGGATGTTCTGGGCGGTTGAATTGGTCGAAGATCGAGAAAGTAAAACGCCATTGAGCAATGAGAAAATGGGTCAATTGAAAGCGGAGCTAACGAAACGAGGCCTGCTAACCTTTATTGTTAATAATCGTATTCATGTAGCCCCTCCTTTGGTTATTCAACCAAGCGAGATAAAGAAAGGCGTTAAGATCATTGACGACGTTTTGTGTGAGCTTGCATCTTAATTTTTCAATCGGATAACCAGTAACGAAACCAAGGCACTTTGATAAGGACTCCCCATTCTTGTTTAAGTGTCTGGCTTTTAGATTGTTATGTCGATCCTAAAAAGAGCATCAATTGATGCTCTTTTTTACGTCATTCTCTTTTTAATTCATGCTCATGGAGAGTGTCGGTAAACAGCCCTAAGTGATGCTAAATCTTCATTACTTCAGACAGCTCTTTGATGCCGGGAGCGATCAGATCTTTATCGATGGCGTGAAACCCTAATCGAAAATAAGAGTTGGGATCATATTCTGACAATGATTCATAACCCGATACCGTTTCGGTATTAGTCATAAAGTGTGAATACCCGGTTTCAATCAGTATCCCTTTCTGTGCGGCTCGTGAAGCCAGTCGCTGGCTATTAATGTGGCTCGGTGTTTGTAGCCATAATGAGTTGGCTTGCTCGCTTTGTGCGAGTCGTTTGCAATCAGGTAAATACTTTAAGACGGCATCATTGAGCAGCTTCCAACGCTGACGCGTGTTTTCTCTGAAGCGCCTCACAAAGCTGTCGTAATAGCCTTGTTCAATAAAATGTGCGACTTCCATTTGAATACGACTTGGTGCATGTCGATACATTAACCGGCGCAAGATTCTTAAGTCATAAATCAGCTCTTCGGGTGCCACGATGTAGCCTAATCTCAAGCCGGGTGCCAATAGTTTGGAAAAGCTGCTGACGTAAATGACTCGGCCATCTTTATCATTGGCTTTAAGTGCCGGTTTTGGATTCCACTCAACGTTGCACTCGGCATCGTAGTCATCTTCGATAATGATGGCATCATTGGCCTTTGCCATCTCAAGCAACTGAGTTCGACGTTCGTCACTCATGGTAACCCCAGTTGGCGCTTGATGGCTCGGAGTGACGTAGAAGTGGTCACACAGCGATGAGTGCTCATTGAGCTTTAACCCTTGCTCATCTACTTGATGAGGGTGTAACTGCGCACCTGAGAGATTAAAAATATGGTTTGCTTCTTTATAGCCGGGGTTTTCGACGCCGACTCGGCTTTGAGCATTCATCAGTAAAGTCGAAAGCAGATAGAGCGCATTCTGCGAGCCCATTGTAATTAGGATTTCATCACTTTGAGCGTGGATGCCTCGTTGTGGTAGCACCCGTGTGCGTATTTGTTCCACCAGCATATCGACGTCTTTATCAACTTTGTCACACAGCCAGCGGTGGTCATGAGGATCTGAGGTCACTTTTCTTGTCGCTTCTCGCCATTGAGCCAATGGAAAGTCATTGATTGAAGGCTGGCCAAAAATAAATGGGTATTGATAGCAACTCCAGTGCGACGGTTTGACTATTCGTGGGTATTGACTTAATTGCAGCTTCACTCGTTTGCTCCAATCCGGTGCATTGTTGCTGTCTGTTGATTCAAAATGATCCAAGCTAGAGTCAATTTCATCGCTCGGATTTTGATACTTTTCTGATAAGTAATAACCACTGCGAGGTTTACTTATCAGGTAGCCATCGTCGAGCAAACTGTCGTACACCAAGGACACAGTATTGCGTGAAACACCTAATTGGCTAGAGAGCTTACGACAAGATGGGAGCGCTTGTTCAGCCGGAAAAATACCATTCAATATCGCCGTCACCAAATAGCTACGTACTTGTTCTTGCAGGCTTCTTTTGGAATCAAACTCGATGAAACAATTGTGATTTATCGCCATGAGATACAGTCCTTATTCTCAGTGAACCTCAGTCCAATTTGTATAAAAGAGCAAGAAATGAGCCAGAGTTCATATCAATTCTCAACGGTGATTTTTTACTCTGTCTCGAACCCGAAAGTTGATCTGTCTTTTATATGAAAATGGCTCTGTCCCAACCTGAAAATTAAATTGGCTCTACGTCTTAGATGCATTCCGTTCATAAAGTAAAGGCAGGCAAATAATCTCGATAAGGAAAGCACATGAGACAGGGAATGACGATGAAGGCATGGGTTTCAACGGCGGCAGCAACCGTTGTGCTGGGTTGTTTTGGTGTTGCACAAGCATCAGAACTTTCAGCCATTGAAAAGCAAGGCTTTATGAAAGTGGCGACAGAAGATAACTACTCACCATTCAACTACATTGACCGAGGCAAGCCTGCGGGGATCAATAAAGATTTGCTTGATGAGCTGCGTGAATATTCAAAGTTCGATATTGAACAAGAGATCTTACCTTGGACAGGGTTGCTCGCCTCAGTATCTGCGGGTCAATACGATGTGGCGCTAACGGGCGCTATCGTGACAGACGCTCGATTGAAGGTGTTTGATTTTACGCCGCCTATTGCCTCAGCACAGCATTATTTCTTAACCAGAGCGGATGCTGACGACATCAATACGGTGTCGGATCTAGACGGCAAAACGGTGGGATTACAAGCGGGTAGTGCTTTGTTAGAGCGACTGCCAGAGCTCGAAGAAATGCTCGAAGCACAAGGTAAATCTTTAGGTAAGGTCGTTCAGTACCAATCGTACCCAGAAGCGTATTCAGATTTAGCTATTGGTCGAATCGACTACGTCATCAACAGTGTGGTCTCGGTTAACGAGGTAGTGAAATCTAAGTCTAACGTCTTTAAAAAAGGTGAGGCGGTATCTGGCCCTGGTTTCGTAAGCTGGCCTGTTCCAAAAGAGAGCCCTGAGCTATTGGCTTACCTCACTGAGTTTTTCATTCACCTAGAGCAAACAGGAAAAATGGCAGAGTTGCAGAAGAAGTGGTTCGGTGAATCGTTCGAGCATCTTCCTTCGGAAGCCATCACTTCAGTAGAGCAGTATCACAAGCTAACAGCGGTCCAGTAGATCAGTAAGCACGCGCTGGCACAAACAGTTAACCGCTGTTTGTGCCGATGACAAAAGGGCTAGAGCGATTTTACCCATTTGTCATTCGCGCAAAAGCCTATTGCAAGAAGTCGCTTTTTAAAGAGGTCGTTTATGGATTATTACGCTTGGGAACAGTTGCTACAGGGCGCGTGGGCTACAGCATGGATATCGGCAGTCTCGATTGTATTGGGTGTGGTGATTGGGCTAGCGATTGCCTTAATTCGAATGATGAAAATCCCATTTGTCGATCAAATGCTGGGCATCTATGTCAGTTGGGCAAGAGCAACACCTCTGGTGACTCTGGCTCTGTTTATCTTTCTTTCGTTTCCCTCATTTGGCATCAATTTAGACAAACACGTTTCTGCCATTTTAGCGCTTACACTCAACACCTCGGCATTTAATGCGGAAATTTGGCGCAATGCCTTTCTCAACTTTTCAAAAGGGCAAATGGAAGCAGCCGAGGCTATTGGTATGAGGCGGCTGACTTATTTTCGCCGAATCATGTTCCCACAAATGGTGATCATGAGCCTACCTGCATTGGTCAATGAAATGTCGTTCTTAATCAAAGGCAGCCCTGCCATCGCGGTGATTGGTATTGTTGATTTAACCCGTGTCACCAACCGAATTGCAGCGGTTACCTATGAGCCACTTGGGCCAATTCTGTGTGCGGGTGCCATATACATGTTGATTATTGGCGTGTTGGTGAAATTGCAAGCTGTGGCTGAAAACCGAGCTACTTATCTACAGCAATAAGTGCATACATCTGTTAACAGCAGCAGTAGTCGCAGTTTAGCCGTTATGATTACTTGGTCAGAAACACGATTTATCTGCGTATTGAAGTGCTATCTCGTGGGTAAATATAAGGAGTAAATATGGAAGAATGGAATATTATCTGGCAACAAAAAGAGCTGTTTGCTTCTGGTTTTGTGACCACGTTTTATCTTTTTGTCTCGTCTTCAATCTTGAGTTTCGTCATAGGTATTGGTTTGTTGTACTGTCTCGAAAACTCGAGACTCGGTGTTAAGTACACCATCAACAGTTTGATCGGCATTATGCGTACCTTACCGTTTCTGATCTTAGCCTACCTGCTCTATTACGGTTTACCTCAGGTTGGTATTCGATTGGACGCAGTGACAGCGGGAATCATAGCGCTCAGTCTCTATCATGGTACGTATTTCTGTGAGATTTTCCGCGGTGTGCGTAAAGGGTTAGAGCCTGGTTACATCGAAGCAGCGCACGCTTATGGCTTTTCTAAGCTGAAAACCTTCACCCGAGTCATCACGCCCAACGTGTTATTTAAGTCGGTTCCTCTGATCACTAACCAACTCATTATCTGCTTAAAAGACACTGCATTTCTCAGCATTATTACGGTCGCTGAAATTACTGCGGCGGCTAACAGTATTCAATCCACATATTTTATCCCATTGAATGCGTTCATCATTGCTATCGCGCTCTACTGGGCTGTGAGTATTGCACTTGAAACCATCACCAAACGAATCCAAACCAAAGTTGAACTTAGAGGGCTTAGCCATGCTTAAACAATCAGAGATTATTGAAACAGAAGCACCGATTAACCCCTCTTTGGGAGTGAGTTTGGAAGTGATTGAGTGTGAGCCACTATTGGAAGAACGAGAGACGATCATCAGCGTTGAAAACTTGTCGAAGCAGTTTGATGGAATCGAAGTACTGCGAGACATCAACCTGACTATAAAAAAAGGCGATGTGGTGAGTATTCTCGGCTCGTCAGGTTCGGGTAAGTCAACACTATTGCGCTGCATGAATTGGCTAGAGCAGCCAGAGCGCGGCACGATTTTTATGGGTGATGAACGCATTGGGATCAACTCTGAAACGGGTAAACCACTCAAATACAAAGAGTTAGCGAAACTCAGAGAGCGCCTTGGCATGGTATTTCAAAGCTTCAACTTATGGCCGCATCTCACCGTGTTGCAAAACGTGATGGAAGCGCTGGTTCATGTTAAGAAGATAGCGAAATCTGACGCAGAGGAGATGGCTCGTAAGCAACTTGATAAGGTTGGCATGTCTCACAAGCTAGAGAGTTATCCAAGTATGTTATCGGGTGGACAAAAGCAACGTGTCGCGATTGCTAGGGCGCTCGCGATGGAGCCAGATGTATTGTTGTTTGATGAGCCAACTTCGGCGCTCGACCCTGAATTGGTCGAAGAGGTGTTACTGGTAATGAAGAAGCTATCGCAAGAGGGTTACACCATGGTAGTGGTGACTCATGAGATGGAATTCGCGCGTCAGGTGTCGGATCAAGTAGTATTCCTTGAGAAGGGGATATTGATTGAGAAATCCAACCCAGAGAAGTTCTTCACTAACCCAGATTCACCAAGGGTTAGACAGTTCCTCAAGCTTGATTCATGAACTAGATGATTCACATCACCTTAATGTTTGACCGCTAAATCCTAAACTCCGACTGAATCAGTCGGAGTTTTTGTATGTGTGGGGTTCTTCTCTCAAGCAGGCACAGCATTACCCAATGCTATCAATATGGAGCACCACAGAATCGGGTCGCCAATATTCCAGCTCGCAGTCCATTAACTCGCCATCTTGTTTGTAGTTCACTCGGCAGATCTTAAGAACAGGCTGGCCCTCAGCCAAATTCAATGCCTTGGCGACATGGGCAGGGGCAGAGGTAGGGACCACGTCAAAGCGAGAGCGTTGGGTCTCGTAGCCGTATTTTTCTCGGTAGATACCTGTCAGCGACATAGTGAGGTTTTCTGACAACACCTTTTCAAACAGTGCCGCTTTCAAGACGTTTTCAACGAACAGCACCGCTCGGCCATCAATAAAGCGTAGTCGCTCAATCACGTGTATCGGCGTTATCTGTTCTATCTCTAATGCTTTGGCGTAATCGCCCGCGGCCATCTCTGTGCGGGTGCTCAGCAGCCTTGTTTCTGCAATACGATGTTGTTCGCGAATCATTTGGTGAAAATGAGAACGAGACAATGGGTTGTAGCGAATTCGTTCGGGTGATACATACCAGCCACGGCGCTCTTCTCGGTATATCAGACCTTCGGTTTCTAATGACACCAATGCATCTTTGAGCGTGATTCGTGTGGTGGAAAACAGCTCGCTGAGCTCTCTTTCCGATGGCAGTTTTTGCCCCTCGGTGAAGATGCCTGATTGAATCTGCTCTCTGATGCTCGCCTTAATTCTGCCTAGCTGTGTCCCTGATTGCCCTGTTGCCAATGTTCTCATTACTGATCTAGTCCATAGGTTCGTGTGCTCAATAAGGTAAACCACGGAGTTAACAGGAATGTGACAGTAAACAAAGGCTTACTGTCATATGAGTGAAATATAACTGCCACAGAAATGCATCTGAACTGTCAAATAAGTTGCGCGAAAGCGTCACACTCCGGCGATAGCATACAAAACGAACTTACTGACCTAGTCCAGAGGGATAGAGACAATGAAAACTTTGCTTAGCCGTTCAACTGTATCGCCAGCTAAACTGATTGGCGCAACGCTAATAACGGCAACACTTTCAATGCCAGCGATGGCGAAGGATGCTGATCTTGAGTCACTGATTGAAGCTGCTCAAAAAGAGGGTGCGGTGTACAGTGTGGGTATGCCAGACAGTTGGGCAAACTGGAAAGGCACATGGACAGACCTGAAAGCAAACTACGGTTTGAAGCATCAGGATACCGATATGAGCTCGGCTCAAGAGATCTCGAAATTTGAAGCAGAGAAGAAAAACGCAACCGCTGATATTGGTGATGTGGGTTTTGCATTTGCACGTGTGGCAGTGAAGAAAAACGTCACTCAGCCATACAAACCAACCACTTGGAATGACATTCCAGACTGGGCGAAAGACAAAGATGGTCACTGGGCTCTGGCTTACACCGGCACTATCTCTTTCATTTCCAACAACAACCTTGTTGAAGATGCGCCGAAAACTTGGAGCGACCTACTAGAAGGTGACTACAAAGTCACAGTCGGCGATGTCGGTGTAGCAGCGCAAGCAAACAACGCGATTCTAGCGGCTGCGTTTGCTAACGGTGGTGACGAGTCAAATCTAAAGCCAGCGATTAAATTCTTTGGCGAGCTAGCGAAGCAAGGCCGTCTGTCTTACACAGACCCAAGCATCGCGAACCTTGAAAAAGGTGAAGTGGAAGTGGCAATCATGTGGGACTTCAATGCACTGAACTACCGCGACACGATTGACCGTGAGCGTTTCACGGTGAGTATTCCACAAGATGGTTCGGTGATCTCTGGTTACACCACCATCATCAACAAATACGCGCAAAACCCGAATGCGGCGAAGTTGGCTCGTGAATATATCTTTAGCGACCAAGGCCAAATCAACCTAGCAGAAGGTTACGCACGTCCAATCCGTAGCAACATTACGCTGCCTAAATCAGTACAAGACAAGCTGATCTCAAACGATGAATACAGCAACGTTCACCCAGTGACTGATTTCTCAGCATGGGAAAAATCAGCACGTCGCTTGCCACGTCAATGGCAAGAAAGCGTATTGATTCACCAGCAATAACCCCGCTTAACACGCCACCTGTAATGGGTGGCTTATAGTAACAAGCAATAGAGAATAGACCATGAGCAATAAGGTTATCCTTGTTGTTTTAGATGGACTGAATTATCAGGTAGCCCGTGATTGCATGGGCTACCTGAACGGCCTTCTAGAACTTAGTGACTCGAAAAACAGTAATCACAGCGTTTCCCAAAATCAACAGGGCACTTCGCAAATCATGAGCACGCAAAAAAACAAACTGCGCGCCACTCTTTACCCTGTGCAATGTGAATTGCCGTCCATGTCACGCCCACTGTATGAGTGCATTTTAACGGGAGTCCGCCCTGTCGAGAGCGGCATCGTTAACAACCAAATCGTGCGTTTATCGAATCATGAGTCGATCTTTAGCTTGGCTAAATCGCAAGGTAAAGTGACGGCTGCAGCGGCCTATCATTGGGTGAGTGAGCTGTATAACCGAGCGCCATTTGATGCTGTGCGTGACCGCTTTACAAACGATGAGACCATGAACATTCAACATGGCTGTTTCTATCACTGGGATCACTACCCAGATGAAGCCTTGTTCTTGGATGCAGAGCATCTGCGCGTTACTCATCAACCTGATTTCTTACTGATTCACCCAATGAACATTGACGACATAGGGCACAAGCACGGGCTGGATTCTCGCCAATACCGCAACAGTGCACGTGGCGCGGATATCTACCTGTCGAATTACCTTGAGAAATGGGTAGATGATGGTTATCAAGTGATCATCACCAGTGACCACGGCATGAACAATGACTTGTCTCACGGTGGCATTCTGCCCGAAGAGCGTGAAGTGCCATTCTTTGTGATTGGCGATAAGTTCACACACCAAGAATGTTCAGTGAAACAGACCGACATCTGCGGCAGCGTGTGTCAGCTACTCAACCTTGAACACGATAAGTCTTACACTCAGGAATTGTTGGCCCTATGAGCAGTTCTGTAATCACGCAGAGCGATGGCTCTGCGCTTCAACTCAAAACCAAATCTTGGTTCAAACGCTTCAAGCCCGCTTTGTGGCTTGCGCCTTTCGCCCTATTTTTCTATCTGTTCCAACTGGCACCTATGGTTTGGGTGCTGATCAACAGCTTTTTCTATGACGACGAACTCTCTCTCGAAAATTACGCTGAAGTGTTCGACTCTGCCTTTATGATGCAGGCTTTTGGCAACAGTTTATGGTTGTCGATTTGGTCGAGCATTGTTGGCTTGGCGATTGCGACTCTGCTCGTTTCTTCACTGCGCCGCGTTGATTCTAAAATCCGCGATGCGGTGATTGCGTTTACCAACATGAGCAGTAACTTCTCAGGCGTGCCTCTGTCGTTCGCCTTCATCATCATCCTTGGCACCAACGGTGCTATCACCTTGCTGCTTAAGCAGTACGGGCTATTGGGTGATTTCGACCTGTATGGCAAGTGGGGCTTGCTGGCGATTTATATCTACTTCCAGATCCCATTGGCGGTGTTGTTACTCTATCCAGCGTTTGATGCTCTGAGTGACGACTGGCAAGCTGCCTCAGCACTGCTTGGTGCGAAAACTTGGCAATACTGGACTAAAATTGCGCTGCCTGTGCTATCTCCTGCCTTGTTTGGCACCTTTATCATCTTGATTGCCAATGCGATTGGTGCGTATGCGAGCGTGTATGCGTTGACCTCGGGCAACTACAACGTGATTACGATTCGAATCGCGAGCTTAGTATCGGGCGACTTGTTCCTAGAACCCAACCTAGCTGCCGCAATTTCCGTAATTCTGATGGCGATGCTGGCCTTCATCACCGTGATTAACCAATGGCTGATCAGCAAAAGCTACGTAGGGAAGAGAAAGTAATGAACACCGTAAATACTCGCTTTCATAAAACGGTTGTCTATTCGATTGTCGGCATCATGATGATCCCGATCTTAGCGACCTTTATCTACTCGATCTCTTCTCGATGGGGCGCAACGATCCTGCCGGATGGCTTCACGTTAGATTGGTATATCAACCTGCTGACGGATCCTCGCTTCTTGCAAGCCTTTGGTCGTTCACTGTTTATCTGCGTGGCGGCACTGTCATTGAGTGTGGTGTTGGTTCTGCCTGCGATTTTCGTGGTGTTTTACTATTTCCCGAAACTCGACAAGGTGATGAATATCCTGATCTTATTGCCGTTCGCTGTGCCTCCTGTGGTGTCATCGGTGGGTTTACTTCAATTGTATGCAGACAGTGAAATCTCACTGATAGGCACGCCGTGGATTCTGATTGGTACCTACTTCACCATCGCATTGCCATTCATGTACCGCGCGATTGCTAACAGCTTTGAAGCAATTAACCTGCACGACTTGATGGACGCAGCACACCTGCTCGGTGCAAGCACCACCAAGGCGTTCTTATTGATTATTCTGCCAAACCTTAAAAAAGGCTTAATGGCGTCGCTGTTCTTGTCGTTCTCGTTCCTATTGGGCGAGTTCGTGTTCGCCAATATCTTGGTCGGTACACGCTACGAGACACTGCAAATTTACCTATACAACATGCGTCAAACCAGTGGTCACTTCACGTCAGCCCTTGTGATGACGTACTTCCTGTTTATTTTCTTACTGACTTGGTTGGCAAGTCGTTTCAGCCAGGGAACAAAATAATGAGCTATGTAAATGCGAAAAACCTCACCAAGAGCTTTGGTGACAACACAGTGTTTGAAGACATTGAATTTTCTATCGAGAAGGGCGAATTTATTACTCTGCTTGGCCCGAGTGGCTGCGGTAAATCAACGCTGCTGCGCAGCTTGGCAGGCCTGAATCCTGTTGATGGTGGCGAGATCTGGGTCAACGGTGAAGAGATTACTCACCAAGTGCCACAACAGCGTGGTATTGGCATGGTGTTTCAATCTTATGCGTTGTTCCCGAACATGACGGTTGAGGGCAACATTGCGTTTGGCCTCAAGATGAAAAAGCTTGCTGCTGACGAGATTAAGCGCGAAGTCGCCAAAGTGATTGGGCTGGTGGACTTAACGGGCAAAGAGAAATTCTACCCGCATCAGCTATCAGGCGGTCAACGTCAGCGTGTCGCTTTGGCAAGAGCCTTGGTAGTTAAACCACGTATCTTGTTGTTGGATGAGCCGCTTTCAGCGCTGGATGCGAAGATCCGTAAACACCTGCGCCAGCAGATCCGAGATATTCAAAAAGAGATGAACCTGACCACGATCTTCGTTACTCACGATCAAGAAGAAGCGATGATCATGTCTGACCGTATCTTCTTGATGAATAAAGGTGAGATCGTGCAAGCCGGCACACCTGAAGAGATCTACACTCAACCAGCCAATGAGTTCGTAGCGGGTTTCATGGGGCACTACAACTTGGTACAAGCGAACAAAGCCAAGCAATTGTTCGATATTGAAACCGAATGGAAGGTGGCGATTCGACCTGAATCTATCTACGTTAAAGAGCAGGGTCGACAATATGGCGAACATATCTCTGCGCCAAAAGCCGGTACCATTCGCAACCACCAGCTCTTGGGTAACGTGATTCGATATCAAGTGGACGTTGATGAGTGTGAATTAACGGTCGACCTACTTAACCGCTCCTCTGAACGACTGTTGGCAAACGGCAGCCAACTTGAACTCCTGTTTAACCTTAACGAAATTCAACCTGTGAGAGCCTAAGATGTTCAAACCTTTGTATGTATTTGATATGGATGAAACGCTGATCAATGCTGACGCAGCGATGCTTTGGAATGAGTTCTTGGTTGAAAAGGGTATTGCCACAGCGCCCAACTTTATTGAAGAAGATAAGCGCTTAATGGGTCTGTATTCGGAAGGCAAACTGAACATGGAAGATTACCTCACGTTTTCCATGCAACCTTTAGCCGATATGCCAACAGAGCAAGTCACAGCATTGGTCGAAGAGTGTGTTGAGCACTATATTTTGCCTAAACAGTTCAAGCAGTCGAAACCTTTGATTGAGCAGCTAGAGAATGATGACATCGACATGTTGATCATCTCGGCTAGCGTCACTTTCCTAGTAGAAGAGGTCGGTCGCAAGATTGGTATCGAGAACGCACTCGGTATCGATTTGGTCGAAAACCAAGGCCGTTTCACGTCTCAGATCTTTGGCGTACCAAGCTACCGTGAAGGCAAAGTAACGCGTTTGAAAGAGTGGTTAGACAATCAAGAAACCAACTACTCAGATATCCACTTTTATACCGATTCAATCAACGACTTACCTTTATGCGAACACGCGGACTTTGCTTACTTGGTGAATCCATGCCCTCGTTTGAAATCACTGGCTGATCAACCGAATTGGTCGATTCTCAACTGGGATTAACGCTGATCCCATCTTTGAATTATGTTCGCTTTAGAACGAAAAAGCCGCTGATGAAAGCGGCTTTTTCGTTCGTATTATTCTATTTCTAGTTTGTAACCTATCCCGTAAATGGATTTAATGTAGTCACATTTTTCATTTATCGAGACCATTTTTTTACGTAAGTTTTTAATATGGCTATCGATAGTGCGATCACTGACCACTCTTCTATCGTCGTAGATTTTATCAATCAATTGATCGCGACTATAAATGCGGCCAACATTTTGATAAAGAAGGTGCAAAAGCCGAAACTCAGCTGGCGTTAAACTTAGCTTAATACCACATAGGACGGCGGTCATACTCAATTCATCAATATCAATGGCGTTCGTTGCTGACGTGGCTTGGGGCTTGTTGGAACGGCGCAAAATATTTTTCACCCTCACGACTACTTCTCTCGGGCTGTACGGCTTACATATATAATCATCTGCACCCAATTCAAGCCCAACGAGTCGATCGATCTCTTCGACCTTGGCTGTCGCCATAACCACAGGGATGTCACTGAACGTTCTCAGCTCTCGATAAATATCCAACCCGTCTCGATTGGGTAGCATTAGGTCGAGAATAATGAGTTTAGGCGATGCTTGTTTTACCCAGTCAATGACAAGATTACCATCGATAATATGATGACTTTCAAGGCCAGAGTGCTCTAAGTACTCACACAGTACACTTGCTAATGCAGGCTCATCTTCGACGACTAAGATCACGATTTTATTTCCTTTGGTAACGCTATGATGATTCGTAGTCCACCCAATTCTGAGTGGTCGGCAGTAATGTGTCCTTGGTGCGCTTCAACGATATTTTTACAGATAGATAAGCCAAGCCCAGAACCGCCACTTGAGCGACTGCGCGATTTATCAACGCGGTAAAGCCTCTCAAACAAACGCGGAAGTGATGCATCAGGTACACCTGGATCACTGTCTTCAACGTTGATAATA
Source organism: Vibrio sp. R78045 (assembly GCF_042466085.1). NCBI lineage: Bacteria > Pseudomonadati > Pseudomonadota > Gammaproteobacteria > Vibrionales > Vibrionaceae > Vibrio > Vibrio sp. R78045. The sequence continues at coordinate 1,038,720 of NZ_JAXHBS010000013.1, read as the reverse complement.
ATACTATCACTAATGTCGGTAACATCTATCGATACATGCCCATTATCGCTAGTGTATCGTGCGCTATTTTCCAACAGATTCACAAACAGTTGTGTCAGTAATCTCTCATCACACGAGGTAAACAGTGGGGCTGAATGGTCATAGTGCTTTGTTAATGTGATTCTTTTCTGTTCTAAACGGATCGAGTTTTGAACGATTACAGAATCAATCAGTTTATGTATATCAACGTTGTTTTTAACATTGAGGTTAAATCCGATGTCATACAGGGAGAGTTGATGAAGATCCTCAACGAGTTGACCCAGTGTGATGATTTGTTGATGTAACGAGTCGATATATTTTGGCTCAGGAGATCGGATACCGTCTTGTAGCGCTTCTAGTTCACTTCTTAGCACGGTGATAGGCGTTCTAAGTTCATGTGAAATATCCGATAACCACTGTTCTCTAAGTGTTTTTTGTTTTCTTAGTGTTTCGACTACACCGTTGAATATTCCGATGAGATCGGACAATTCATCATTGCCGCTTTTTTCAATGTAGAAATCGAGATCGCCATTTTCGATAGATTTGGCACCTTTCGACAAAGCACGCAATGGTTTCAAAAATCGCCTAACAAGAAATAAAGCGATAAGGAATGAAAGCAACACGGTAATCGAAGCGATAGTGCTTACATGCGTCGTTTGTTGTTTGAAAAAGCTTTCTGCCAAAGGCCCTGATATTTCATCCATCTGGACGATGGAGATATACCCAATCACTTGATCATCCCGTGTTATTTCGACTAGTGCTTGATGCTGACCATCTTCAAGGTGATGTAGGTTTTCAGGAGGTCCAATTATAGCTCGCCCGTTTTGATCTAAAATGTTGAGTCGTTGCCAAATAGGTTGAAGATCTGGCGCTTCCGGCTCTCTTAATGGTGGTGGCGATGGGTGTCTGTCACGAGCATGTGGTCGTGAGGGGCCACCAATGCTACTGGCGATTAAATGTGGTTCACGTTCTAGCCGCCTCCACTTTTCGGAAGGTGAGTAATATTGCTTTAAGTTATTGGCGAGTTCTTGAGCTAGGGCAATCTCATTATTATTTGTGAAATCTTGGAGCCCTCTTTGAAAACTGGAGTTAATAAAATAGGTCAGTACAAAGAGCATGGTCACGCATACCATTAGTATTGAAACAAACAGTTTAGTGAAAATTGATATGCGCACGTTCTCTCCAGAAGTTAAAGTGAATTAGGACAGTAAAATGAATTAAGACAAAAGTGAGTTAAACCAATATTAGTCACCAATCGTGTGGGAAATGTGGACATTGATTTCTTTATTCATCTTAGGCCATGTATAAGCATCTTTTTGTTAGAAACGAATAGCGAGCTGACAGGGTGCTATACCCCATCAGCTCGCATTGAATTATCACTATTTTTGGATAACCCTCTAACAATTATTGACGTCTTGGTGGTGGCGGCGGAACTTCCTCTTCCGATAGACCACCGCTTCCATCTGCGTCTAGTTTGTCAAAGTCATCGGCGAGTGGACCTCTGAGCTCTTCTAATTGTAACTCGCCATCACCGTTTGCATCCATTTCTTCAAAACTTGGCATTTCTCTTGGACCTTCACGGCTTTCAGCACACGCTTGAAGCGCGAATGTCGATGTCAGTAAAAGTAATGCTGTCGTGATTTTTTTCATAATTTAATTCCTATTCGTAACCAAATATAAGTGTATTTCTTTGACGCAAATAGGTTAGCGATCAAATTAGCAGAGAAAATGGATAAATCTAGGAGATGAAAGTTAGCGTTTAACTTTAATAGGGCATCAGTTCATCAGCCCATCAAGTCAGGTTGTTTAAACCTCCATTGTTTCTACATAGTTTCCACATTTTCTATTTTTATCCTAGTCCATTATTGAACTCATGAATTTAATGCCTTTAGCAATAAAGGCAGAAAGCTATCGTTGGTATTGAAATGGATTATTTTTTAGGAGCCGTAGAATGAAGGCAATGGTAAAAAAATCAGTCGTTGTCTCTTCTACGTTGTTGGTTGCTTCTTATAGTAACGCTGCTCTTTATAGGGTGGTTTTGGAGGAATCACCAGTAGAAACGGAATCGGTGTATGGGGTTGCAGTTGAACCAGAGCTTGGTACAACGGATTGCTTTAGTACCAGTTGTGGTGACACCGATTACGCATTCGCAGGGGAAGCTCAAAATGCAGAACCAGGTTTTTCCTTTAAAGAGGAGGTCCCTTTTGGTATCGATAACACGTTCTACTATTTGGATTATGACGATATCTATAGCTACTGCACAAGTGAACTTGGCTACGCGACTTGTGAAGCTTGGAGTTCTTTGTTGTGGTATGGCGATGAGGATGCAGGCATTGGAGGCTTGAGAAATGAGCGTGATGCATATTACGAGCTGAGCTATCAGACGAATTCCACGGCTTTCTATGACTCTTATTCGTTAAGTGATATCCCTGATGTTGGCAGTAATCCACCTGATGTGAGCAGTTATAGTTATTCCTTTGTTGATGGAACAGAGGAGAAGGTGATCACTAAAGTTGACGAGAATGGTTTTGTTCTTGGTAACACCAGCAGTGGTTATTACAGCTATAACAACCAATATATTCAGTTGTATAGGCAGCGTGGTTACTACGATACAGGCACTGAATTTACGGTTCTCCAACCTGAAGCCGATACCAGCATTACGATCAGCGATGCTGACGGCGAAGCGAATATAATCTCCCAAATGGGAAGAACGATGGCTTTTGATTCTTTCAGTTATGGAGGAGAAAGCTATGTGGTCGGAAGTGCGTCCGTTGCGACTTTTTATTACAGTGATGAGTATAAAGATTATGATTCTCCGTACACATCCGACAGTGATGCAGAGGATCTAGATAATTGTATCGATGAAGATATTGAGCCAGCTTTATATCCAGAGTGTCAGAACTTTGCTTTTGCTAATCGAGCTTTTGTCTGGAATATAACCGATGCGAATGGCCCCAATGATGATGGAAACCGTTTCTCAGTATCTGATTGGGAAACCAGTTCGACCTATTACTCTTACAACGATGATGAAGCTTCAGCACAGGCGAGTGTGAGGGCTGCAACGATTTCATCTAGAGGGACATATAGCTCTTATCCTGTTTTAGTTGGTTACAATACAGAGCTAGATGATTCTGATAACTTTCTTATGCAGGCTGCTGTGTTTAGGCCAAGCAGTACGTCAAATTTCAGCGTTTCGGAAAATGCTTGGACGACGACATTTATCGCTAATGCGACGGTAGAAGTGAGTGATTCATACATCCACAGTAATTCTGTCGCGACAGATATTAATGAAAACATGATGGTTATTGGTTATGCAAAACGAGATGGTGATTATCCGTCGGATCGTGTGTCTGACAATCGTATGTTTGTCGCTGATGCGAATGACACAACGCCAACAGCTACATTCTTCGCAAGTTTAGGTGAAGACATTTTCTTTGATAGTGCAGAAGGAAAAGCAAGTGAGATCAATAATTACAATGAAATTGTTGGCTATGTTGACGCAGAAACTCACTCTGAAGTAGACGGCCATGAAAGGAGGCATCGCGGCTTCATTTTCCCTTACAACGACATTGGTACCGATGCTGATAGACGTGCAAGATATAATGATCAAGCTTGGTGGTTAGACGACCTAACTAACGGTGGTGACTACAGTGATGCCAACAACCACTTTAGAATATTGGACGCAACCGACATTAATGATGCGGGTGTTATCTCAGGGACGGCAATACAATGTTTTGCGAGTGAAAGTAGCTCCTCTTCTATGGCTTATGATTCAACCGCGCACTTTGCATATTGTAATGATGGAGTAGGTGACGAGAGGGTGGTGGCTGTGAAACTTATCCCGATATCTGGAGCAACAAGTGAAGACATTGCTGAAAGAAGTGATGATAGCGCTGAAGATGTTGAACGTAGTGGTGCCGGTACCGGGTTATTGGTGCTTATCAGTTTGATGTCCGTGCTTTCTATGCGTTCAAGAGTATCTCGTCTGTAACTTTTTAAATTGATGAAGTTCAAAAGTCGCCTTCTTTTTCCGATAACATCGAAGGCGGCACTAAGTCGATGTTATCCCTTTCGCTTAAAAGTCCACATGTAACAATTCAATAACATTTCTTGCTCGCCTGTAAATCAAACCACCCTCTTTCAATCCCTTGATAGCACTCATTTTCCTGTTGTGAGGTTTTGTGTGTAACAAATATTTTACAACTTGACGAGTTTTCAACGTTACTGCCCATTTCCTTCCATCCATTCCAATCTTTCCGCTTGTGGGCCAAATTTAATCAAGGACAAAAATCACTTAACACAAAACCAGTAGGTACAAGGAGAAAGTTCATGGTGGAGTCATACAACCCGCTTGGCACAGATGGATTCGAGTTTGTTGAATACACGGCCGTTGACCACAAGGGAATAGAGCAACTTAAAGCGCTGTTTGTGTCACTTGGTTTTGCTGAGATCGCCAAGCACCGTTCAAAAGAGGCTTGGCTGTATCGACAAGGTGACATCAACTTTATCGTCAATGAACAGCCTCACAGCCAAGCGGAAGCGTTCGCTAAAGTTCACGGCCCATCGGTGTGTGGCATGGCGTTTCGTGTCAACGAAGCAACAGCTGCAATGGAGCAAGCGTTTAAGGGTGGCGGTGAAGAGTACAAGACAGAAATAGGGCCGATGGAGCTTAGCATTCCTGCCATTTACGGCATCGGTGAAAGCCTGCTCTATTTTGTGGATCGCTACGGCAAGCAGAGCATCTACGACGTTGATTTCCGATTCTATGATGACGCGCAAGAGCGCATGGCGAAAGCCGACGTAGGCCTTTATGAGATCGATCACCTCACGCACAACGTGAAACAAGGCAATATGGATCTGTGGTCTGGTTTTTATGAGCGTATCGGTAACTTTCGTGAGATTCGCTACTTCGACATTGAAGGTAAGCTGACAGGCCTTGTGAGCCGTGCCATGACCTCACCATGTGGCAAGATCCGTATTCCAATCAATGAGTCTTCAGATGACAAATCACAAATTGAAGAGTTCATTCGTGAATACAACGGCGAAGGTATCCAACACATCGCGCTTGCTACGGATGACATCTACAAAACGGTGAAAACCCTGCGTGATCGCGGCATGGACTTTATGCCAACCCCAGATACCTACTATGAGAAAGTTGACGATCGTGTAAAAGGCCACCGGGAAGATACCGATCTGTTGCGTGACCTACGCGTTCTGATTGATGGTGCGCCGACCAAAGACGGCATCTTGCTGCAAATTTTCACACAGACGGTAATCGGGCCTGTGTTCTTGGAAATCATTCAGCGTAAAGGTAATGAAGGCTTTGGCGAAGGTAACTTCAAAGCGCTGTTTGAATCGATTGAAGAGGACCAGATTCGTCGAGGAGTATTAGACGATGCATAAATGGATCTCGTTTCCTCATCGGGAGGGTGTGTGCTCTAAACAAGCGCACGCCGATTTTCCCGAAGAGGCAATTTATGAGCGAGAGGCGGGCCGAAGTGGGTTCTTCGGCCCAGCGGCTCACTTTCATCATCAACATGCCCCAACAGGTTGGTCGGAGTGGGAGGGTGATCTGCGCCCTCGCGCTTTTGATTTCACGCTGGTGGAAAAAGCCAGCCAGATAACGCCTTGGGCTGTGCCTCATCTTTTGCACAATGCGGACTGCAAAATTCGTGTGTGGCGCATGGACGAGAAGATGGATTTCTTGGTGCGTAATTCCGACGGTGATGAGCTGCTGTTCATTCATCAAGGCAGCGCCGATCTCTATTGTGACTATGGTCATCTAGAGGTGAGTGAAGGGGATTACGTGATGATCCCGCGCTCGACCAACTGGCGTTTAGAGCCAAGCGAGCCGATGTTTATCTTGATGATTGAGAACACAGACGCGGCTTACTCCTTGCCAGAGAAAGGCATGGTCGGTAATCACGCGGTGTTTGATCCTGCTGTGCTCGACATCCCTTCTATCAATGATCAATTCCGCGTTCAGTACTCAGAAAATCAAACTCAGGTTCAGGTAAAACGCCACGACAAAGTCAGCGTTATTACTTATCCGTTCAATCCATTGGATGCAATTGGTTGGCATGGCGACCTAGCTGTGGTGAAAGTAAATTGGCGCGATATCAGACCGCTGATGTCACATCGCTACCACTTGCCACCCTCTGCGCATACAACGTTTGTTGGCGCAGGCTTTGTGGTGTGCACCTTTGTGCCACGCCCGATTGAGAGCGATCCTGGGGCGTTAAAAGTGCCGTTCTACCACAACAACGATGATTACGACGAAGTGCTGTTCTATCACGCAGGTGACTTCTTCAGTCGCGATAACATTGAGGCGGGCATGGTGACCTTCCATCCGGCTGGGTTTACGCATGGGCCTCACCCTAAAGCCTTTAAGGCAGGGCAAGCGCACAAGAAGAAGTTTACCGATGAAGTGGCGGTGATGATCGATACTCGCCACGCGCTGCAGTTCTCTGATGAACTCGATAGCGTTGAGAACAAAGAATATGTCTACAGTTGGAAAGAGAAGTAAGGGGCAACAAGGATGAAATTAGCAACCAAGAAAAATGGTACTCGCGATGGTCTGTTGATGGTCGTGAGTAGAGATCTTAAACAGTGTGTGCCAGCGACGGAGATTTTTCACGCGATGCATTTGGCGCCAACCATGCAGGTAGCTTTGGATAACTGGGACAGTGTTGCGCCTCAGTTAGAAGAATTATACACCTCGCTTAATACTGGGCATGTGATAGGCAGTGAAGTCTTTGCGCCTCAATATTGTGAATCGCCTCTGCCACGCGCTTATCAATGGGCAGATGGCAGCGCGTATGTAAACCACGTTGGGCTGGTGCGTAAGGCTCGTGGTGCTGAAATGCCAGAAAGCTTTTGGGTCGACCCGCTTATGTATCAAGGCGGCTCGGATACCTTTATTGGTCCGCGTGACAATATTGAGTTTGCCAGTGACGAATGGGGTATCGATTTCGAGGGTGAAGTCGCGGTTGTTACTGGAGATGTGCCAATGGGCGCTAGTGCCAAACAAGCGCATGATTCAATTCGTCTGTTGATGTTAGTGAATGATGTGTCGCTGCGCGGTTTGATTCCTGCTGAGCTCGCCAAGGGCTTTGGTTTCTTCCAGTCTAAGCCCTCTTCAGCGTTTTCTCCAGTTGCGGTAACACCTGATGAGCTTGGCGAACAATGGAAAGGCAGCAAGGTGCATTTACCGCTGATATCGACCTACAACAACCAACCTTTTGGTTGTCCGAATGCAGGCGTGGATATGACCTTCAACTTTGCCGAGCTAGTGGTACATGCCGCGAAGACTCGCCCATTGTCGGCAGGCACAATCATAGGCTCGGGCACGGTTTCTAATAAGCAAGGGACTGACCACGGCACCTCAATTGCCGAAGGCGGTGTGGGTTATTCATGTATTGCCGAAGTGCGAATGATTGAGACGATTCGTGATGGTAAACCGTCGACTAAATTCATGTCGTTTGGCGATTCGATCAAGCTTGAGATGTTTGATGCAGCGGGTGACTCCATTTTTGGTGCGATTGACCAAAAAGTGAGCCAGTATCGAGCGGTATAATCCACGTAATAGGATTTCTGTATGAGCGAGAGCATCGTGAACAAGAACATTATACTTTACGGTTACTGGCGCTCGTCCGCAGCCTATCGAGTGCGTATTGGATTAAACCTGAAGCAACTCAACTACGAGTCTAAATCGGTGCACTTGGTGCGTAATGGCGGCGAGCAGCATGACCCACAATATCGTGAGCTCAACGCCAGTGAATTAGTGCCCGTGCTGGTGGATGGTGAAGTTCAACTCAATCAGTCACTGGCTATTCTTCAATATCTCGATGAACACTATTTGTGTGAGAGCAGCCCTGACTCCTCGCTAATTCCAGAGCAAACACCGCTGCGTTATCAAGCGTTGGCTATGGCTCAGGATATTGCGATAGAAATTCACCCTCTGAACAACCTGCGCGTGTTGCAGTATTTGGAGCGAGAATTGTCTTGCGAGCAAGAGGCAAAAATAGACTGGCTTCATTATTGGATGAGCCAAGGTTTCTGTGCTTTAGAAGAGAAGCTTTCTAAGCATCGTCAAACACACGGTGATTCGGTGTATAGCATCACCGATTCACCATGCATTGTCGATATCTGCTTGGTGCCACAGGTGTATAACGCACTGCGCTTTGGCGTTGATATGTCACCGTATCCATTGATTAACTCGATTGTCGAAGCGTGTAACCAGTTACCCGCTTTTATTGAGGCGATACCAGAGAACCAAGCGGATGCGAATGTACTTACGTAAACGTATAGCAACACTTTACGGCTAATTTCGACTGCAATACGATAGACCACAAACATCTAAGGTGTGTCTGACGTAGTGCTAACAATGTTTATTTTATTTGTAATACAATTAAATATCTTTAAATCAACGAATAAAATGGCTATGAAATCAGTTCTATGTTTTGGCGATTCCAACACTTGGGGATGTTCCCCAGACTTACCGCGTAGATATAACCGTGCAGAGCGCTGGACGATGTTACTTCAATCAAAACTCCCTAATTATGTCGTGATTGAAGAGGGTTTAAACAGCAGAACAACCGTTTTAGATGACCCTTATGAAGCAGGAAAAAAAGGGCTAGATTACCTTTTACCGTGCATAGAAAGCCATCACCCCGATCTTGTTATACTGATGCTTGGAACCAATGACCTCAAATCTCGTTTCAATTTGACTGCCAGTGATATATCTAAAGGGGCTGCAAGACTCGTTCAACTGATACAAAACTATCAACACGGTTTTATGACTAAGCCTGCTGAAGTCTTGCTAGTGTCACCTACTCATGTCCTTGAAGTGAATCCATTAAAAGAGGGTTTTACGAACGCTGAAGCTAAATCAAAGCAGCTAGGACACTATTTTAAACTTCGCTCCCAAGAACTGGGTTGTCATTTCTTTGATGCTGCAACCGAAATCCAACCTTGCCCAAAAGAAGGTATACATTGGCAAGCATCTCAGCATGAAAAGTTTGCTGAGATACTAGCAAAGCGAATCCCCACCATCTTGGAAACCGCTGTTTAGTTATAGCTGCAGGCTTTTCCGAGGTTAGAAAGCCTTATGTTGGTATTTCTAGTCATCCTTTTGCTTTGATATTTTTCGTCCTGGCAAACTATGGTGAGGGTTAGATTGAACGCCGCGGGACAAAAGCTTGTTAAGAAGCCAATAAAACTAAGGTGATGCGAATAATCTCTGCTTCTACAAAGTATTCGAATCACCTAAAAGTAACGATCAACTTTACTCATCCGCTACGCCTTCCACTACCTGTACTTAAATAAGATTCTTGGTATTAAGACGGAACAACCAATTTGTCTACAATGTAGCAATCTATATTGGTAGTGGCAGCAAGGCGTATGAGTTTTGCGTCACGATATTCAATGTCATTATCCCATGCTAATGCAGCTTCTCTACTTGGGAACTGAATGATTATTTTCATTTGTAAACATTGCCCCGACAGTGTTTGACCTTCACTTGTTGCGACCAAAATCTCACCACCATGCTTTGCAACCGTGTTAGCAGTGACATGATTTAACCCAGGGTTGTATTGCGCATAAAGTTCTTCATCCGCAATATCATAATTAACTACATAATAAGCCGTCATTATTATCTCCAATCAACCCGCTATTTGAGTGACAAAGTTCATGTACTGGTTCATATCACCTACCACGGCTTTCTCCATTAATGCCCCAGTCACTTTCGAATAAGGTTGATTAAAGTGGATATCCCAAACATCCGATTCTTTTCTCCAGTGTTCATACACGGCTAACGTGTCGTCATTGCCATTAATGGTAAACAAATCAAACAACAAATTACCTGCCTCGGTGCGAGTGTGTTGAATATGCTCCTCGAACTGGGCGATTAGCGCTTCACGATGTTCCATTTTTAGTTTGAAAATGAAGAAAATATTAAATTTCTCATCCTCTTTATCTGCTTGCTTTAAGGCCACAGGCGCAGGGGTTGTTTCACTAAGGTTCAAAACCATCGCAGGCTCAACCAAAGCAGTTTCTGTCAGTTTGATGAGTTTTTGAGTGTGTGCCTGCTGTAAGTGTGAATCCAAAGCCTCCTGATTAACCCAACGGTCGTAGGCAAAAAATAGATTCGAATCTTGGTTATCAACATAGATTCGCATCTCCACATTGCCAGTTTCTTGGCTACTCGCTAGTTGGTGCTCCAATAGCTGTTGTTGAAATTCGTCTTCGTATTCTGGCTTTACTGTGAACTTTACAATTTGGTTAATCATTACTCTACACCTTGCTAGATTTTTAATTTTAACTTCAATGACTTATGGGAACTAAACCGTTACGATAACTTTACCTACGGTTCGGCCAGTTTCGACAGCAGTGTGCGCCAGAGCTAAATCTTTAAACTCGAAAATTTGAGATACGTGTGGTTTGATCGAGTTGTTGGCGAGCATTTCAGAAATTTTTGAAGCGTCTTCACCGTTAGATTGAACAAGAAGCGGAGTAATCTTTAAATTTGATTCAAACGCAGTTTTTTGCATGTTATCTGAAGGCTCTCGAATAGTAATTGAAACGAGTTGACCACCAGAACGCAGCACTTGTAGCGACTTTTCAGCGTTTTCTGGACTCACCGTGTCGAACGCTAAATCAATATCATGAAGTACTTTTTCAAAGTCTTGCTCACGGTAATCGATGTGCTCATCTGCACCAAGTGACATCACAAAATCCTTATTTCGAACCGAACTTGTCGAATAAACATAAGCGCCCATCTGTTTGGCTATTTGAACGGCAAAGTGGCCCACGCCGCCAGATCCCGCATGAATTAGAACTTTATCACCTTGGTTTACCCGACCGTTTAATGCCTGATAGGCTGTCATGGCAGCAAGTGTGGTTGCTGCTGCATCGATAAAATTAACGCCCTCAGGTATTAATGCGATATGTGATTCTGGAGAGGCAACATACTCCGCATACGCTTTACCATTTCCTGGAAAATTCACCATACCAAAGACGTTATCACCCACTTTGAAATTGGTGACGTTTGCACCAGCTTCAATCACTGTGCCTGCAATGTCCCACCCCAAAATGATAGGACGCTCTTCGCCATACAAATCAAGTAACGCTTCTTCTGCATACTTCACTTTGGTATCCGCAGGATTAATGCTGATGGCTCGAGTTTCTACTAGTACTTCATTGGCTCTAATTGTTGGCTTTTCTGCGTCGTGCAACTGTAGGTTTTCAATGCCGCCTGCTTGATGAGTAATAATTGCTTTCATTGGTTTGTCTCCGTTGGTGAATTCGTAAATGATTATATATATGCCACTATTTGGTATCATCTAGCAGATTAAGGAAAGACTATCCTTAAATTCGGGATTAATAGAGAGGCGGATGAAGTGAACTTTGATCTAAAAACCTTAGCGTTATTCTTACGAGTTGTAGAAATAGGAAAAATTGGACGTGCTGGCGAAGACTTTGGGCTTTCAACGACTAATGCCAGCCAAAGAGTCCAACAATTAGAAGCGGAGCTGGGCGTAAAACTGTTCCATCGCTCAACAAGAACCATCACATTGACTCATGATGGTGAAATGTTTCTACCTCATGCCAGACGCATTGTTGACGATGTTGAAGAGGTGGCAAATGTCTTCAAAGGTAGCGAAAGCAATGTTCAAGGGCGATTAAAAGTGGCTGTATCAGCTTCATATGGTCGACATTACATTGTTCCCTTTATCCCTGAGTTACTCGAGCTGTATCCTAATCTTGAATTGGAAATTGACTTTAACGATAAAACCGAGGATTTAATTGAGCATGGCTACGACTTAGCCTTCCGTATTGGTAACTTGTCTTCAAGTAACCTGTTAGCGAGGCGACTGGCTGACAATCCAATTATGCTAGTTGCTTCACCAGACTATATTGAAAAATATGGTGCGCCTGAAAGCCCAGAAGATTTACTCAAGCATCGATGTTTGCCCTTGGGTCATGCTGTCGATTGGGCGTTTATGAGTGCTGACGGGAAAGTACACAAGGTATCTGTAGCAAATCCGATCTCCTTAAACTTAGGGGATGCGGTCAGTGATCTTGTTGAGTCTGGTATGGGGATTGGTATGGCCTCTTACTGGCATGCAGGGCCTTCGTTAAAATCTGGTCGAGTGATTCAAATCCTTCCGGATTATAAGCTTGTGAACGACACAAAAATTTGGGCGGTACGGCCACCTGGCAGAGTTTTACCCGTTAGAGTTAAAGTATTCTTAGACTTTATTGAGAAAAAAATCGTAGATACCAATAAAGTGAGATACGGGGATTTACTGATGTAGTTTGGCTCTTACCTAGAGCACACTAAGACTATTTCTGAGACTCATTAGAATGTAAATGAGCCGGTCAGAATTCGCCCAGAACTAGATATAAGCGAGGCACCTAAATTCCTAATACTGGTTAGCGCTTAGTCGTTAAACCAAGCAACAAGATGATCGATTAAAGCTCTGATTCTTGCGGTTAAATGTCGGTTCTCGGGATATACGGCGTATAACCCCATTGGCTCTACTTCCATCTCTTCGAAAAGCAACGTTAGCTCACCTGATTTGACATGGTTTTCGACGGCGTAATACGGCCCAATTCCGATACCTAAACCACCACGCGACATATTGGTAATTGCCCTTGGTGAGTCTGCATTGAAAGTCCCAGACACTGGGCAAGAGACGATTTGGCCATTGAGGTTAAAATGCCAGTTTTTCGAATCAGTAGAGCTACGAAAAAGCAGGCAGTTATGATCGACAAGTTCTTCAGGATGAGTAGGTAAGCCATTGAGACTTAGATAGTCTGGGGAAGCAAAAAATACCACTCGCATATCTTTTAGCTTTCGTGCCATTAAATTTGAATCTTGCAGCTTACCAAATCTTATTGCAATATCGACGCCCTCTTCCACGACCGCAATATGGTTGTCTGACAGGCGAAGATCGACTTTTACTTCGGGATGCTGCTTTTGGTAGCTTAGCAGTGGTTCTATCAACTCTTTGCTTCCAAAGCCTGTGGATGCTGTTAACCGGATAGTCCCTGAAAGTTCTTTTTGACGGTCTTGTACCAAGTCTTCGAGCTCATCAAACTGCTCTAGTATCGGTTGACAACGCTTATAGTAAGCTCGTCCCGTTTCGGTTAATGTCACGCTGCGTGTAGTTCGATAAAAAAGTTGAGCATCCAATCTCGCTTCAAGTTGACGAACATACTTACTTGCTAGCTTCGTACTCAGATCTGATTGCTTTGCTCCTTGAGTAAAGGATTTTTGACGTGCCACATTAACAAAAACCCGCATCGCTTCAATAGTGTCCATAAACTCCCTTTCTCTGCTGACCTCAGAATTATAATTATCTACAAAATGTACATTATTATTGTATATATGGGTAGATTATAACCTATTAAACACCTTATATACTCCTAGCATACACAATCAAACCAGTCCGTTTAGGAGGCTACAATGTCACATGGTATTCGAATCTACAGTTTTCCATTATCAGGCCATGCACACCGTGTGGAACTTTTTGTAAGCATTGCCAATATTAAACACGAAATTGTTTATGTTGATCTTCCATCAGGAGAGCACAAAAAAGAACCGTTCCTAACATTAAACCCTTTGGGACAGGTACCGGTCATTGAAGACAATGACATTGTCATCAGCGATTCAAATGCCATCCTCGTTTACTTGGCGCGCCGATATGCTCCAGACTTTCTTCCTTCGGATCCTATGCTAGAAGCTGAAGTGCAAAAGTTCTTAACACTGGCCGCTGGTGAAATAGCTTTTGGTCCAGCTGCTGCCCGTCTAATTACTGTTTTTGACGCGCCATTCGATGCTCAGTTTTGTCAAATTGTTGCTGAAAAGGCACTTACCAAACTCGATACTTTATTGGTTAACAAAGACTTCTTGGTTGGTGGTCGACCAACCATTGCGGATATTGCCGTCTACTCATATGTGGCTCATGCACCCGAAGGTAACGTGTCGCTAGACAAGTACCCGAATGTACTCCGTCTGCTAAGCAACATTGAGAATCTTGATGGCTTCAAAGCGATGCCTCGCACAGCTGTAGGGCTCTATGCCTAACACGGCTATTTCGCGTGAGAAGCGTTACGAGGCACGCTCATAAATAGACGATTACACGATCTGAAAAGTGACATCTCTCCCTTTTATAAGGGAGAGCTAATATGCTGGTACGAGTAGGGACGTGATAGATCATCGTTCATTTCTATCGACAGGCTGTTTGCCCGCACATGCTGGACAGCACCGTCAGTTTTTTAATTAATCACCATCCATGACTAGCACGGATTCAGCTATAAACATGGCTTTTTTCGGTAGAAAGCCTCGATGGTTTTAAAGCTCTGAAGCAAGCAAATTAACAACGAAAAAATAAGGGATACTATGTCTTTTTTATCTTATCATCCGGGGGAATTAGCAGCCCAAGACAAAGCGGGAACAAGAGGCGCAGCCGCTGAACTCGCTGCCGGTAAGCGCAGTGCCCTTAGCTTTTCTTCTAGTCATGATGCATTTTTGGCAGCTCAATCATTTGCCGCTTTAGCAAGTGTTGATATAAAGAGTCAGTCTGTGTGGGTAACCCCTTTGTTCGGCAAAGCTGGTGATTTAACGGCTACCTCAGAACACGAAATTTCAATCTCCGCAAGTTGCATCCCAAACTCTGAAATACTTAAATTTATTGAGCCTGGCACGCCTCTTTCATTATTAGGAATTGATTTAAATAGAAGAATAAGACATCGCATTAGCGGCACTTCGCTAACTTCAATGAATCAAGAGAGCCGTGGATTGAATTTACAAGTTGAGGAATATAGCCCCAACTGCCCTAAATACATTAATCGTAGACAAATCATCCATGCATCAAATGAAGCGTCTGCCTTAAACAAAGATGCAAAGGCAGTAATCCGCACTCAGTTAACTCCTGATGATCAAGCGTTTGTTCGGACAATCGATACTTTGTGGATCGGCAGTTACGCACCTAATGTCGGTGCTGATTGCAATCATAGAGGCGGGCAACCAGGTTTTATACGAGTAATATCACCATCTATCATAGAGTGGCCTGAGTATCGTGGTAATGGCATGTTTTTTACCTCGGGTAATTTGGAATCTTGTGATAGAGCTGGAGTTACTTTAGTAAATTTTGAATCAGGTAGCATGATTCAAATGACAGGCCGAGCAACTGTAGATTGGGCACACGATGGGAGTTATGAAGGTGCTTCAAGGAAAATAGTCTTTCACATAACAAGTCTTATCCGAACAGACAATGTTACCAGCCATCGTTGGCAACGCTTAGATTACTCTCCTTATAACCCTGTGGTAGCGGGTGCAGAAATCTTAGATTCTGAAACTGAATATCCGCAAGTGGCAACGTTGGCGAAAATTGTGGACGAAAGCGAGCATGTTAAGACTTTCCGCTTTGTGATACCGCGTCGTATTGCTTTTCTGCCTGGTCAATATGCTACTTTTGAATTTTCCAATATTCCCGATGGTGAACCGCTTGAGGTACGTACTTGGACTCTATCGGAAACTCCTAACAGTATTAATGGCGACAATACATTAGATATTACGGTGAAGCGTGTCCCAAATGGGTTGCTAACGAACTGGTTACACGACCATGCGGAGCTCGGCATGCAAGTTAAATTGCTGGGTGTTCAAGGCGAAATGACTGCAATTCGATTGGACATAGAAACGCAAAAACCGGTCGTTCCTAAACATTTGCTGTTACTGAGTGCTGGCATTGGTATTACGCCTAATCTGGCGATGGTTCGTGGTATCGGCGCATTTTCACTACAAGACCAAACCAATATTACTATGATCCACATAGAAAGAGATGAAAAGCACCTCATTAGCCAATCAGAATTATTACGCCGAGCAATGAATTACCCTAGTTTCAATTACATAAATATCATTAGTAGTCGTCAGGGGCGGTTGACAGAAGATGCACTGGAAAAGGTGGTGCCGAATGCGGCTAGCCAGCAAGCCTATATATGTGGGCCGACTCAATTTATGAGGGATATGACTGAGTACCTAGTTTCAATAGGCGTCCCAGCAGCACAAATTTATACTGAAAGTTTTGAGTTTTGAGTTTTGAGTTTAGCTATTCGAGGTTTGAGGCACAGATGGTTGGACAACCGATTGGAACAGCTCAAACCTTGATTGATAATGACAGGCTCGTGCTGATTAGCCCACTTAGATAAATCGAATACGAAGATCAAAAAAACTCCGCGGCGTTAAATTCCACGGAGGACTTTTTATTTCTAAATCATGTTCTTCTAGGTCTCAGCGCTACAGCGAAACAGCACGCTTTATCTCTTCTAGAACCTCGGCGTTAGCGATTGCTCCGAGGTTTTCTACATCTTTGCCATTCACGACCTGCTTCACTGCCAACTCCACCAATTTACCAGAGCGTGTTTTTGGCACGTCGCTGATCGCAAAAATCTGGCTTGGTACATGCCTCGGTGAGCAAGAGGATTTGAGTTTACTTTTGATGGCTGTCAGTAAGTTATCATCTAAGCTCACACCTTGCTGCAGTTGAACGAACAGCCATATTTGCTCATTGCGGTCGATGTCTTTGCCGACTGCTATCGAATCAACAATGCCCTCAATGGTATTCACTTGCTGGTAGATCTCGGCAGTACCAATTCGCACGCCACAAGGGTTGAGAGTGGTGTCGCCTCGCCCGTAGAACAGGTAGCCACCATGCATGCTCTGTGCGACTTCATCACCGTGATGCCACACATTATCAAACCTGTCCCAGTAAGTGCTGTGGTAGCGCCCCCCTGTGTCATTCCAAAAACCAACAGGGAAGTTGGGTAGGGAGTTTGTACACACGAGTTCGCCACGTTCGTGATTGACCTTGTCACCAGAAGAGTTGAACACCTTGATATCGATTCCAAGCCCTGCCTGTTGGCACTCACCGCGATACACAGGCGAGATCGGGTTACCCAATACAAAGCAGCCACAAATATCCGTGCCGCCAGAAATTGAGGCTAAATGCAGGTCTTGTTTGATGTGTTTGTAAACGTAATCAAACTGCTCTGGGTAAAGCACGGATCCCGTCGAGCACAGTGTTCTCAAATGAGGAAGCGAGTGACTGTCTATTGGCGAGAATTCGGCTTTCTCAATCGCCTCTAAATACTTGGCTGAGGTGCCAAACAACGATACATTCGCGCGCTGTGCCAAGTCCCAAAGTACATTGGTTTGCGGATAAACCGGGCTACCATCAAAGATCACCAAACAAGCCCCGCTGGCGAGCGCAGAGACGTGCCAGTTCCACATCATCCAACCACAAGTGGTGTAGTAGAACATGCGATCGTGTGGCTTAACATCGCAGTGAAGTTGATGCTCTTTTAGGTGATTGATGGTGGTGCCACCGACAGAATGCACAATACACTTGGGTTTGCCCGTTGTGCCAGAAGAGTAGAGTACAAACAGTGGTTCATTAAAGTTCACACGAGTAAATCGAAGAGGCTTTGGTTGATAGTGACTAATGATGTTTATCCAACTTTGGATTGACACACCATGTTTAACTTTGTTCTTCTCCAAATTGCTCTTCTCTAAATCATCACTTGGCTTTAAATAACCGATCTGACACACCTGCTTTAGCTCGGTTAAGTGTTCGATGATTTCATGGTTCTTGTCCGTCATATCGAACGTTTTGCCATTGAAGGTGTAGCCATCACAGGTGAATAGCACCTTAGGTTTCACTTGGCCAAATCGTTCAATCACACTCTCTACGCCAAAGTCGGGAGAGGTCGATGTCCAAATCGCCCCTAAGCTGGTGGTCGCCAACATCGCTATCACGGTTTGCGGTAGATAAGGCGTATAAGCAGCAACCACATCACCTTGTTGAACTCCGTTATCAACAAGCCATTGTTGAACGCTAGAGACGCCTTCACTTAGGGTTTGCCATGTATAACTCTGTTGTTCGCCACGCTCATTCTCAAACCAAATAGCACGTTCATCCGGTATCTCATGCGCCAAGCGCAGCAAATTTTCGGCGTAGTTTACTTGCGCATTCGGAAACCAAACTGCATCGCGATTCGATTTAGGCTGCAGCCAGCGGCTCTCTCCTTGAGTTTTGATGAGCTCTCTTTGTGCGTTATCAATACTGTTCTGCGAGCCCACCATTCCACAAAACTGCCAAACGTTCTGCCAAAACGACTCGGGATGTTCCACGGACCATTGATGGAAATCCGTGTAGTTTTGTAATTCCCGTCCGAGTACGCCCTGCTGAGCAAGGCTATCCATGAATTGGGTTAAGTTGGCGTCTGCGATGCGCTGCTCGCTAGGTTGCCAAACTGGCTTATTGCTTTCGTGCATTCCTTTACCTTTAACAAAAAGTTAACGTTTTCAGTCTGGTATTTAGGTTTTACAAAGTCAAAAGATCAGCAAAATAAGGGGCTGTCGGAATTGTGTAAATAAAATGTTACACGATCGCCTGTTTCGAAAAGTCGCGCAAATTGGCGGATATAACGAGTGGAGATAGGCTTAAAGTGAGACATTCGAAAGGAGGTGTGTAATGACTCAATATCATTCTAAGCCCGTGAGCCAAGAGGGATGGGTTGAGTGGAGCCTCGAAGAAGACGCTATTTGGCACGACTTGGTAAAAAGGCAACTGGACGTCATTAATGACTGTGCATGCGATGCTTATTTGCATGGCTTGACCCTGCTGGATCTGCCATTAGACAGAGTTCCCCAGCTTCCAGAAATAAATAAAGTTCTAATTAAAACAACAGGTTGGCAGGTTCAGCCTGTGCCTGCGTTGATCGATTTCGACCGTTTCTTTGATTTGCTCGCCAATAAGAAATTCCCAGTCGCGACATTTCTGAGAACGCGAGACGAGTTCGATTACTTACAAGAGCCCGATTTCTTCCATGAAATTTTCGGACACTGTGCCATGCTCACCAATATCGATTTTGCGACATTCACTGAGCATTACGGAAAACTAGGCCAAGCAGCAACACCTAAACAGCGCGCCTATCTTGCCCGTTTGTATTGGTTTACGGTCGAGTTCGGTTTAGTAAAAGAAGGCGATAGGCTGAAAATCTATGGCGGCGGCATTCTTTCGTCTCCGGCGGAAACCATGTATGCGCTGGGAGCGGATTTGGCCGTTCGTGAGCGGTTTGATCTGCAAACCGTATTAAGAACACCTTATCGTATCGATATTATACAACCGAAATATTATGTGATTGATAAGCTGTCTGAACTCTTCAAAATCAGCCAGGAAAACCTATTGCAGCAAGCTGATCTAGCGATAGATGAGGGATTATTACCACCACTTTTTGAACCTAAGGAACCAACACATGTTGAATGAACAAAAATGCGAAGCCTGCAGTATCGACGCGATTGCCCTAAGTAAAGACGAACAAAAGTCTTTACTGTTGGAGTTGTCTGATTGGCAGATCATCGAAAGAGACGGTACCCCACAGCTTGAGAAGGTGTTCAAGTTTAAGAACTACAAACAAGCATGGGCATTCAGCAATAAAGTGTCGGAGTTGGCAGAAGAAGAATTCCATCACCCTTCGATCTTATTGGAGTGGGGCAAAGTCACGGTTACTTGGTGGAGCCACTCAATCAAAGGCCTGCACAAGAATGATTTCATCTGCGCCTCACGCTGTGATGTGCTTGCTGTGAGTGAATAGTATTTTGGGTTAGGGGTTACTCTTGCAACCTTATGTGGTGTTATTACCTCATTATTCGGCTCATAAGGTGAGCTGAATAATCACCTTAATCAACTCATGGTATGAGTTGAATAAGCGATACTTTCGTATCATAGGGTGTAACTTCTCCCAAACTAGCTTGACCTGCATCAGTGACTTGCCGCTTTCTCGTCCTACAACCCCCACTATTGCTCATAGTATTGGTTTTATGAGGCTGCTCTATGATATATTTCTCGGCCAAGTGTATTACAGACGAAGGCTAATAATGTCTATCAACCTTTCACTCCTTCCACCCAGCGAGAAAAATAAAATCGAACTGGATAAGCAGGCATCGTTTCTTGTATGGAAACTGAAGCAAGCGAAATGTGGCCCTGAAGCCATTGTTGAAGAAGCAATGAAGCTAGGTGATCCAGAAGAAAAGGCTTGGTTTGAACAGTCTGTAGAAAAATACAAACGGGTAATGGGTGTCGCATAAACGCAGACAAACCTTACCCAGCAAAGCTGTAGAATTGAAATGACACAGTAATTTGCTAGAATTTGCTCCGTTAACTGAATCAGAGAGAAGATCCCGATGGGAAGAAGTTTTGAAGTGCGCAAGGCCTCAATGGCGAAAACTGCAGGCGCAAAAATTAAAGTTTATTCTAAATACGGTAAAGAGATTTACGTACTGGCTAAGAACGGTAGCTCTGACCCAGACATGAACCTACCTCTTAAGCACCTGATTGCTAAAGCGAAAAAAGACCAAGTACCAGCTCACGTTATCGAAAAAGCGATCGACAAAGCTAACGGCGGCGGCGGTGAAGACTTCCA
The DNA here is from genome assembly GCF_042466085.1 of Vibrio sp. R78045. NCBI lineage: Bacteria > Pseudomonadati > Pseudomonadota > Gammaproteobacteria > Vibrionales > Vibrionaceae > Vibrio > Vibrio sp. R78045. The sequence continues at coordinate 1,018,212 of NZ_JAXHBS010000013.1, read as the reverse complement.
ACCAGCTCGTTACGAAGGTTTTGGCCCAGGTGGCACAAGCGTAATCGTTGACTGTCTAACAGACAATGGCAACCGTACTTTCCAAGACGTTCGCCAATGTTTCGTTAAGACTGGCGCGAAAATCGGTGTTGAAGGTACTGTTTCTCACATGTTCGCTCACCAAGCTGTATTCCAGTTTAAAGGCGAAGATGACGAGATCATTCTAGAAACGCTAATGATGGAAGACGTAGACGTGACTGACGTTGAGCTAGAAGACGGTGTTATCACTGTATTCGCTCCAACGACTGAGTTCTTCAAAACGAAGACTGCACTAAACACTGCGTTCCCAGAGCTAACTCTAGACGTTGAGGAAATCACTTTCGTTCCTCAAACGACTACACCAGTTGCTGAAGAAGATTCTGAGAAGTTCCAGAAGTTCTTAGACATGCTTGACGACTGTGATGACGTTCAGCAGGTTTACCACAACGCTGAGCTGTAATCTTTACAGTAACAACAGTTATTAAAAAACCGAGCCTAGTGCTCGGTTTTTTTATGCCGTTTATTCAGAGATAGAAGAACTTAAAAGTGTGACTCTGGGTGTTGGCTGTTTTCTTTGTTTTTGCTTGCAGGCCGAGATTGATCGTTGTTTTCATTTCCCGTATTTGTTCGAAACTACCGGACGAATTTCCCTTGATCATCGTTCCATATTGGCGACATGATCGACCTAGTTGAGTAACCCATTTAGTTCATCATTTCCGATGAAGTTGAAGTTTCAGGCAATGGGGTCGGCATCGTTTTAGCTTTTGGCTTGCAAATCCATGCTGCGAATTTTCGAATCAATGGCAGTACGGTTAGGTTGAGCGTTAATGCGCAAGGCCAAGCAATAAAGAAGCTTTGCAGCCAAATCGACGGCCATTCGTGGCTGAATCCCATTTTATAACCTGAGATAACTCCAGACATAATCGTTGCCATGGTCAGGGAAGACAAAAGGGCGGTGACCCAAAATTGTTTATTGTTCATGGTATGTTTCTCCCGTGATTTTCTGTTGTTGATGAGATAAGGTTACATATATCCATTAATGAGAAAAATAGGCACGTATAGAAGTATGAATTCCATATTTGGAAACATTGATGATCTGTTTTTATTCTGCGCAGTGGTTGAAGAGGGTTCTTTGCTTTCAGCATCGAAACGTCTGCAATTGCCTGTGTCGACCATGTCGCGTCGGTTAACCGCCTTGGAAGAGCGCTTGAGCATCCGCCTTCTGGAAAAGAAAGGACGAGAGCTGGTGGCCACCAAAGACGGTGAGGCGGCCTTTGCAGCGCTGAGCAGTGGTATGGAATCTTTGCATCAAGGGTTTAGTTGCCTGCTTGAAGAGCGCGATGCGATTCAAGGCAAGATAAAGCTCGCGGTGCCTCATAACTTCTATAGTGGTTTTCTTCGGCCAACGGTTGAGCAATACCTCACTCAGTATCCGAACGTGCAGCTCAATCTCATTTTGAGTCAGCAGCAAGTAGTGCCTGAAACCGATCGTGACTTGTTGATCACGTTTAAAATTTCCGACATGGACGGCATGATTGCTCGACCACTGTTTAAGGCCAAGCATGGCTTTTTTGCGAGCCAAGAATATTTAGATTCTCGTGAAGAGATTAAAAATCCAGACGATCTCGAGCATCAAGAGTGGATTAATGTCGATGATGTGTTTGATATACCGCTCTACAAATCCGATCGCTTAGAGCAGATGGTGACGATTAAACCCAAGTTCATCGTTAATGATATTTATGCCGTTGCGGCCGCAGCGCAAAAGGGGCTGGGTATCGCCTCACTGCCTTTTCGCCATGTTTCTCCAGAAATGAATCTGATTCAAGTGCTCCCTGAGTATCATCGGGGTGATCGCCAAGCGTATTTAGTGTACAAAGAAAGAAAATATCAGCCGAAGGCTTTGACCTTGCTTATCGAAACCTTGATTGAGAGCGTTCAGTCATTCCATCACGATGAGCTGAGTTAAATAAAAAGGAGTAAGAAATGAAAGTAAGTTTTATCGGGCTAGGCGTAATGGGGTTCCCAATGGCAGGCCACCTAGTCAAAGCCGGTTTTGAAGTGACGGTATTTAACCGCACTCACAGCAAAGCATTAGACTGGGCTGATAAACACCAAGGTAAAGCTGCTGAGAGCGTGGCTGAATGTGTAGCCGAAGCTGACGTAGTATTGGTTTGTGTCGGCAACGACGACGATGTGCGCAGCATGACGACCAGTGAAACAGGCGCTCTGGCCGCAATGAAGCCAAACGCGATTCTTGTTGATCACACCACAACGTCTGCGGTTCTGTCTGAAGAGCTTGAAGTGGCAGCGAAGAAAGCGGGTGTTCGCTTTATGGATGCACCAGTGTCTGGTGGCCAAGCGGGCGCAGAAAACGGCGTATTAACCATCATGTGTGGTGGCGAACAAGAGCTATTCAACGACCTTCAACCTGTATTTGAAGCTTACGGTAAGTCGTCAGTTCTAATGGGCAAAGTCGGCCAAGGCCAACGCGCGAAAATGGTCAATCAGATTTGCATTGCAGGTGTATTGAACGGCCTATCTGAGGGCTTGGTACTTGCAGAGAAATCAGGTTTGGATGTCCCAACATTGGTTGATTGCCTTAAAAACGGCGCAGCTGGTTCATGGCAGATGGAAAACCGAGCAACCACAATGGCGCAAGACAAGTTCGATTTCGGTTTCGCCATTGATTGGATGACCAAAGACTTAGGTTTCTGCCTAGATGAAGCAGAGCGTCAAGGTATCCAATTGCCATTGACGGAAAAGACCAACAACGCTTACAAGGCGCTGTCTGCCGAAGGACAGGGCCGCATGGATACATCAGTATTGATGAAAGCCGTGGTTGAAGAGACGAAAAAGTCGTAAAAACTTTGCTTAGATAACAAAAATAGCCGCTGATTAGCGGCTATTTTTGTTTGTGTGAACTTAGGAATGCAGTGAAAGCGTTGGTTCTGAAACTCACCATCGAACAAAACCTTGTCACAAATCTCATATCTTAAGGTGAGCTCGGAGCATTTCCGAGAATGTAAAAACTTTTCCCCCTACAAAGTCATGTCTAATTTTACTTATCCCCCTAAAAATTGTTCCCGACGCCTTCTGATGGGTGGAGTCCATCGCTAGAGATTGGTTTGGCCTGTATTGTTCGTTAATAATTACCGCATAAACCAAAACACAGATTTACTTTCTACCTAATTAAGGCTTCAAATCATGACAAAACCATCAAAACTCTTTACCAGTATCGCTTCTGCTTTGGCATTGACCGCTAGTGTTTCAGTATGGGCTGATGAGCAAGATTTTAGTTCGATGCAAATGCAAGGCGTCGAAAAAGTGGATATTCAAGTTGATATAGAAGGTGCTGCGCAACGCTTATCGCAAGCGGTTCAGTTTCAAACTATCTCTAACCAAGATCGCAGTGATTTTGATGAGCAGGCTTTTCGTGACTATCATCAATTTCTTGAAGAATCGTACCCATTAGTGCACAAAACACTCAAGCGAGAAGAAGTCGGTGACCCGCGCCCTTTCAGCTTGATTTACACGTGGGAAGGTAAAGATCCATCACTTGCTCCCGCTATTTTTATGGCGCACCAAGATGTAGTACCAATTGCAGAAGAGTCTCGTGATGAGTGGAAAGAAGAGCCGTTTTCAGGCGCGATTAAGGACGGTTATATCTGGGGTCGTGGCTCATTAGATGACAAAAACCAACTTCAGGCGCTGTTAGAAGCTACTGAGATGAAGCTAAAAGAAGGTTTCCAGCCTGAACGTACCATTTTGTTTGTATTCGGCCACGACGAAGAAGTGGGTGGGCCAGAAGGTGCCAAGCACGCGGCTGATATCATTGAGCAACGTTATGAGAAAATTGCGTTTGTTATGGATGAATCTGCTCCTCTTGTCCCAGGTATATTTCCTGGCATCCGTGAAAACACGGCATTAATCGGCATTGCTCAAAAAGGGTTCGTTAGTCTAGAGATTGCTATTAATGGTGTTGGTGGTCACTCATCACAACCGGGAGAAGAATCGAATATTGTCGCGTTAGCAAAAGCAGTTGAGAAAGTTGAAGCAGCGCAATTCCCTTACAAAATTCATGATGCGGTGAGATACCAATATCGATACATGGGGCCGGAACTCCCAGAAGCGCAGCAACCACTGTACAAAGCCGTAGCCTATGGCGAAAACGACACGGTGACGGACTTAGAGAAAAAATTTATTGATGTGATGTCTAAAAATGAGGTTACTCGCGCCATGCTTCATACTACAACGGCGGTTACTATGTTTAATGCTGGTATTAAAGACAACGTATTACCGCCAGCAGCTACTGCAGTTGTAAACTTTAGACCGATGCCGGGTGACACTCCTGAGGTGATTATCGAACATGTGAAGAAAGCGATCGGCGATGAAAGAATGACCATTCGTGATATCTCAGCATCAACGCCTGCAACCAATGTTGCGGATCCTAGTGGTCCCGGTTATGCCATGTTAGAGAAAACGATTCGCCAAACTTGGGGTAATGATCTGATTGTTTCACCGTTCTTTGTTATTGGTGGTTCAGACTCTAAACACTTCCAAGCGCGAGATTTTGCCCCTGATGTATATACAATGACGGCGATACAATTAGAAAGCGTAAAAGAATTCGAAGGCTTCCACGGCGTGAACGAACGTATCTTAGTTGAAGAATACGGTCGCTCTATTGGGTTCTTCTACCAACTAATGGATAACCTCGAAAGTTTGTAATTTAAATATTATTGACTCATATAAAACGAGACGATGGCTAAGATTTTCTTAGCCATTTTTTCATTAGCCCTTGTTCTAATAAGAAAATATTGACATGAAAAATACATTATTAATGGTTATGGCTTGCTGTTTTAGTTTGTTCACACAAGCTGCTGAAACGATATCTTGGGAGTCATTAAGACCTGTGCAGAATCAGTATCAGGTTCTTTCTCCTGGGAATAAGGCGCTACTTTCTGAGATTTACGCCTACGAGGCTGTTCAAAAAACTCGTCAGTTAAGTCCAATGGAAAAAGATGGATACAATCAACGTGTGGTATTGGCTGAACAATTTGGCTTAAACGTACGTGAGCTGCTTGTACAAAGAACACAACAAACGAACGATATTGTTCCCGACCTTAGTATTAACGATATGAAATTAGCCGGATTTTTAGTACCGCTCGAAATGGAAGGTTTAATAGGAAAGCAGTTTATATTGGTGCCTACCGCAGGGGCTTGCATTCACACACCTCCCCCACCTGTAAACCAAACGATTTTAGTCGAATTTCCAGAAGGCCATGAATTACAAAGTTTATACACACCAGTATGGGTGACAGGGAATATTAAAACAGGGGCGGTAGATACGTCGGTTGCACTTTCTGATGGCAATCAAGATATTCAAACTGGATACGTCATTGATGCGTCGGATATTGAGCTTTACCACTAAATCTGTTCAACGAATTTAGAATATAAAATGGTGACTAACGGGGGAATCGTTAGGTTCAATCGGCTCACTATGTACCGTCTAACTCACTTATCTTCATGCTCCCCACTTCGATCTTTGATGGGGGCAATCCATCGGAGGCGATGAGGTGTTATTCCGTTTTCCTTATACCGTATCTGTATTAACAAAGGCGACTGGCTCGCAGCTTTTGCATGCAGTCCGCCCTACAGCACTTATATACCAATAGGAAAACCAATATGAAAAGCTTAATCGCTATATCCATAGTAACGGCTCTGTCGGCAGGCTCAGCGTGTGCTAATGAGATCGTTAATGAATCATCCACAAATGTAGATGTTTACAACACTCATGACTTTTTTTTGAAAAAAGGCAATCGAGTTAAACTTCAGTTTCCTATCGAGCAATCCAAGTTTGCTTGGCAGAACCTAAGTCGTTTCTACCCTACCGCTCAAATAGAACGGGATGGGCCTGTCTATCAATTCCCATATCAAATTGACCAAAATATTGGCGAAATATCAGCGACTGTACACGGTGAGAGCAAGACTCTAAACGAACATCTCAATTCCTATCCTGTCGATGCTTTTCTTGTTGTTAAGAACGGAGAGGTTGTCTTTGAGCGTTACAACACGATGCGAAAAACAGACAAGCATAATTGGTTTTCAAACTCGAAAATTACAGTAGGTATCGAGCTGGCTAAATTGGTCAACGAGGGGCAAGTTAACCCAGGAGACCCTATTTCTAAATACATTCCTGAATTAAAGGGATCTGACTGGGACATGGTATCCGTTTCTGATACTGCAAATATGGCGACAGGCTTGAACGCAACAGAGCATGATGAGCCAGAGGCAGACTCACGTATAAACCCAGAACAACCTTGGTTTAAATGGGCGGTTTCCATTGGCGTGTTTGAAGGTCAAGGCAACCAAAGCCCACTTGAAGTACTTGCTGAAATGAAGCGAAGAGCACCGGGCGGAAAAACATTCGAATACAATTCAATTAATACGTTTGTTCTAGCTCGGCTTATTGAGAACGTTCGTAACTTACCCATGAATGAGATTGTCAGCCGTGATATGTGGCAGAAGATGGGGGCTAATAATGACGCTTATACTGTCGTTTCTCCACAAGGGGGATACCCTTTAATGTTTTTCTCAATGAATACCACAATTGAAGATATGACTAAATTCGGCATGTTACTTACTCCGTCCGCCATAAAGTTGGGTAATGGTGGAGTTAGCAAAGAAGTCATTACGTTAATTCAAGACTCTGGTAACTCAGAAGCTTACGGTGGTGGTTATGTTGGCAAGATGATGGAAAACTCTTTCTACAACGACACAAACATCAAGAATGGTTATCAATTTGATGCAATCTTTGAGGATGGCGACTTATTCAAGGCAGGTGTTGGCGGTCAAGGTGTGTATATTTCACCAGAAAAAGACTTAGTTATATCTTTCTTTTCAACCAGTAACGGTAAAAACCAAGAAGAAACTTATGCTCGTGAGATTGCGAAATATTTTAGCCGCTAATTATGCACGATGATTACCACCTAATGTGACCAATCATTGATAGATTTGAACATTGAATAAGTTTTATCTTTTTTGTAACGCCAGTCGCCTGACTGGCGTTTTTTTGTTTGCTGAGTTTGGTTATTGATTCCTTGCGAGCGGGTGATTAAGCATCACGAAACCTTTAGGTTATTTATCTACAGCACTATCCATTATCGCTGTAGTAACACTGTTATGCGTTTTAGGCTCGTGGTTAAACACCGATGTCAGAGCCTAAATAAGTTTACGTCATCATATAGATACGACTTGTTTGAGCTTCTTCCCGTTACTCATTGCATTCAGACGATACATTCGCTCCTCTTACCCTATACTCATTGGCAATACACGCAGGGTTAGGATGCAGTGTAAGTTCAAGAGAGGCTTCGTTTGAATTCACTTATCTTGATGGGTTTAGGTATGCACTAGCAAACGTAAACAGTTAGATATCAATCAATAGAAGCATCGAATTCGCTCGCTGGAATAAGGTTTTGAGTGTTGAATCAATACGGGATGTAGATGTAACTTGATAGAGATAGAGATAGAGATAGAGATAGAGATAGAGATAGAGATAGAGATAGAGATAGAGATAGAGATAGAGATAGAGATAGAGATAGAGAGTCAGTTCAAGGTAAGGCCGAACTGAATAGTAAATCGTGGCTATTTTAATAGAGAAAAGTGAGAGGATGTAAGAGAAACAAAATTTAAAAAAGGCGAATCTCTCGATTCGCCTTTTAACGTATGATGGTTTTTGATCGTTTTAGAAGAATACTTTGTATTGGAACCAAACCACGGTGTCGTCAATGTCTAGTTTTTGATTGGTTGATTCCATGCTTCCATAAGTATTTTCAACCTTGACTTGTCCCCAACGTGTTTTGTCTGCCGAAAAAGGAGTTGCTGCCAGTAGGGTGGTTTTAACAGTACTCGTTTCAATATCACCATCCATGTACGTAAATTCTGGGTAGGCTGCAAAATAAGTACCATCGGCGCCTGGCTTCCAAACTGCATAAGCAGCAGCCATACCACCTACGATACTATTGTCTGTAACACCAAAGGCATTTGTTGTGCTATCTGAATATTCACCGCCCATTACTGCTGCACGGCCAAAAAAGGTCAGAGAGTCGATTGGAGTTCTGAAAATAGCGACACCACCTACTGCAGCAGTAGTAAAGCTTGCATTATCAATGATATCTAATGATGCGGCTACGCGAGGTGTAATAGCATTATTTATGTTGAACACATGGAAATATTGAGCTCGGCTGTCTTTATATTTACCTTCATTATCCATCGAACCTTCCAATGTGAACATAGACATCTGTCCGTTGTCATAAGCGTATGATAGTGCTCCTGATAGTTTTAGGTCACCTTTGTTATTGGTTGCAACATACATATTAGAGCTGGCACGAGTCATATCGGATGGATCGACTTTTTGAGTATCATCGCCAGCAAATGCAGAAATAGAAATGGTAGCAAGTAAAGCAGTAGACAAAGCGGTCATTTTTAGAGTGTTCATGGTACGTTCCTGAGTTATTTAAGTTAAGTTGCCGAAGCAATGACGCAACTTTACATAAGGTTTTTAGACTCATTAACTCTCTAGCGATGGGCTCGAACCATCGCTGCCATCCAAGCAGCGTCAGGAAAGGGGGTGAGCTCGGTTTCTCGTGGTGAAAAATATATCTATTCGCCTGTTTAAAGTGTATTTGGGAAGATATTTTGAATTGAAATTAGAGCGTGATGATAGAAATGTGTTATTTGATAAGAGAAACAGACGCTGTATTGGTTAATGTAGACTCTGGTGGTAAGATTTATTATCGAATATGAAGACTCGCAGGGCATGATATGAATTTTAGTCTTGAGCAACTAAATACTTTCGTTGCGGTATATGAACAGCAGGCTTTTAGTAAAGCTGCGATAAAATTAAATAAGCACCGAACAACGGTTGCACAAGTCATCACGAGTTTAGAAGACCAGTTAGCGATTACTCTATTCGATAGGTTGAGCCGCAGTGTTGAACCCACTGAAGATGCAGTTCTCCTTTATCATTACGCAAAGCAAATTCTAGAGCAGGCTAAAACTCTTGATAGATTTGCATTAAGTCTTTCATTTGGCGGGCTAGAATCGGTGACGATAGCCTATGCGAGCTTTTTACCTCATCACGTTGTTTCTAAAATTCGTCGACAGCTTTATGAAGACTTCCCATCTATGCGCGTTAATTTTTTGGTCAGAACGAAACCAGAAATAAAAGCAGGGATTGAAGACGGAAGCATCCATTTTGGGATTGTGAACATATACGAAAGCAAAGTGATTAATAGTATTGATTTTACTTTCTTGGGGAATATGCCTTTTGTTCCATTTGCTCATGCAGGAAGTGAATTATCGGCTAAGCCTTCAAACGAAACGCTCTCAACGATGAAATCTTTACGCCAGTTTGTACTCAAATCTATGGTCGATGATAAAATGACGGAGAAGGTTGTCGTTTCTTCAAAACATGAATATGTTGATCAATTAGCGGTCATTATTAAGCTTGTCCAAGATGATTTTGGTTGGGCTCTTTTACCAAAGTCGATAATTGAGTCTGAATATGTGACTGAAAATTTGGTAGAGATAAAATGTGACGAGATCAAACAAGAAATAATGGTTCCTATATCCCTTTGGTGTCCACATTCAAAACAAATTGCTCAGGTAAAAAAATCGATCATCAAGGTCGCTGATTATTATATAAATAAATCAGCGTACTAAAAAACGGACACTGTATTGGGATGAGTTCATCAGGCTATAGAAGTATTGAGCTTGATGAGCTATCTATTATGAACTCGTTTAGGGCACTTTGAGTCATAAAGCGCCAAGAGTTAAATATTGGACTATCCAAGTTCTGGACATAAATGAGCCAGTAAATTTCCTAAGTTAGCAATTGACCAATCACTTTTTGTATGGGGGAAAAAACGGGGTTTTGGAAAGCTAGTATGATGAATAAAATCGCGTCACACCAGTAAAAAGGTTTGGTCTAAGAGGATTGAGTAAACCTAATTTAAATTAATGAAAATATTATTGAATTTGTCTAAGTCAACAATCTCATTATCTTCAATCCATAAAAAGAAATTACTCTGCCACCTCTGAGTTTTCTTTGCTGAATCGGAAAAAACTTTAGATTTTAACTCTCCACGGCTTGAAGTCCACGGCGGAAAAACTCTGAAAGCCATTTTCCCTTTAGCTTTGTTTGAGGTTACAACTCCCTTATTAACCAAAACAGTTAACGGGAAGATATAAATACCTCTCTTCGATATGTCGCAATCACTAACCTCAACAAAAAGATAATCTAAATCATGTTCTTCGTAAGGCATCGTTCTTCTCGGATCGGTACTATTTTCATCAGGTCTCTTCCATATTGATAGAAAATTACCTGGTCTATCTGGTGTAACATTTCCCTTTCTATAAAGTATTTTTTTTCCATCTATTGAGAACTCAAGAGCTTCATACTTACTATTTTGAGGATATCGATCTAACACGACGGGACTGGTTAACTCGCATCCTTTAGATATGAAGTTATGACGTATAAACACACTTACCTGATTAAGATACTTATACTGAGACAAAATGCTCCCCCTTCAAAAAATTCGATCCAACATAGTACACGTTAATGAGCCGTTATCTAATGAAGAAAGCCACACAAGTAAAAGAATCAGCACAAATGAAGGTTCTGGACAGAAACAAGCCAGTGGTTTTGCTAAATTAGCATTTAACGGATTATGTGAAGTATCAATAACAATTCGAAAGTCTTTACCACATAATAAAAACAACTGTTCAGCCGCTTTTATCACGCTCTTCTCTTCGTACACAATCACAAATCCCTTCAGAAGGCTTCAAATCCCTTTCATTTAATTCAAACCTTATTATTAGTCGTTCTAATAATTAAGATAATCACACCTAATTGTTATAAGCCTCAATGATGATTATTCTTCTAATCAATCGATTCGTACTTAAAGGTTAGAAAATGAAGAATACTCTTGTATCACTAACAATCACCGCTTTATCGCTTAGCTCTTTTTCTGCAGCTGCTCAGGTTGCTGAGTTACCAACTGGCCAAGTAGGTAACGTTACTTCAGTAATGAAAGTCCAGCCAGTTCTTCGTATGGGGTATGGCCTTGAGCATGAAAGCCCATTGAGCAACGTGCATCTGCTCTCTGGTGCGCCGTATGCACCAGTGGTTATAGAACTGGATAAGGGGCTGATTGTTTTCAGTACTGGTGATGATGCGGATGAAGGTGCTCAATATCGTCAATATATTCGTGCGAACATCAGTGATAAACCTATCATCGCAGTGTTCTATGACCATAACCATTACACCAAAGGGACGCAAACCCTGCTTGATGGGGATAACGCTGAAATCTACGCTCACCCTGATCTACATAAGATAATTTCTGCACGAACTGGTGATAGTCAATCAAATACTGAGATCCCAGAAATGGCTCCACACCTTCTTGCACGCGCTTCTATACATTACGGAAACCACGCAGATAAGTCTGGATCTGACGCATCTATTGTACCAAGCAACATCAAATTTGGTGCTGAGAACGGCTACTTAGAACCAACTCAAATCCTTGGTCATGGTGAAAGCGTAACTATTGAAGGTCTCGAGATCCAAGCATTTATTCATGATACCGACACAAAAGATACTTTGACCTTCTGGATCCCAGAATACGAGTTGATTGTTGATAACGTCGTTTGGCCTTTCCATAACATGTACACACTTCGGGGCGATGCTTATCGCGCGCCTCACACTTGGTTAGGTGGTCTTCGTGACATCCGTGATCTTGAGCCAGAAATCGTACTCAATGTTGGCGGCGGAGCAAAAGCTTTAGTTGGTAAAGAGAACATACAGCAAACCATTAATGCTGTGCTTGATTCTCAAAGCTATGTTTATGATCAATCTATTCGCCTAACTAACTTAGGTGTTGCTCCTAATCAGATCCATCACCATGTAGAGATGCCAACGACATTTAACGAGCACCCATATGTGAACAATATGTATGGTCAATTTGATACATTCTTTGCTGCATTCCCAGTGCGAAACCACGGTAATTTCTCTGGTCACCCTGATGATCTTCACACCATGGAAAAAGTAGAAAAGGCGCAGCGCCTAATCAAACTATCCGGGGGCGTAGATAAAGTTTATGAAGCTTGGCAAACCGCGATACAAAAGGGTGAAACCATTTGGGCTAAAGAGCTATCAACAATGCTTTACTATAATGCGCCCGATAACGACGTAGCTAGACAAGCACATGCTGATTCTTTGCGAAAGTTAGGTCAAGAATCAGAAGGCCTAATCGCTCGTAATTTCTACATGGCAGGAGTTAAGTCTCTTGAGACAAGTGATTCTGATGTCAGCTTAATGGCTTCACCATCGGCTTCTTGGGTAGCAAGCGATCCGGAAACAGCAATTGATTACCTACGTACGCGATTGAATCCAGCAAAAGCGGCGAACATTAATGGAAAACTAGGCTTTATCGTCGATGGTAAAGAGATGCAGCTTGAGATACGTAACCGTGTCGCAGAGTTCGCTACAACCATTGCTGATGATGCTGAAGTAATCAAGATCTCTGGTGAAAAACTTGGTCAGTACTACGACGGCACTATTGCTTCTTCTGATATTGCTTCTGGGAAGGCTCTAGAGCTTCTTAGCCACTTTGATGAGTACAAGCCTGTAACTATGTACCCACGTAGTTTTACTCACCTACAATAATCTAATTAATTAACCATTTATCAGAGGGTAAGGTATTGCCCTCTTTTTTATCTAGTTGCAACACGAATTCACCACATCTGCTCATATTTTTAGTTGAGGTAATCATGTTTAAGCACATCTTCGCTGGAATTTTATTACTAACTTCAAGTTCTGTTTTTGCTTGTCTTTTTCATGCAAAGCCATCGGATCTTAATACCAATATTCCATCAGGTTCGGACTGGACCGTCTTGAGAGCAATGGAGCAAGAACAGAAACAACAGCTGGAGTCGATTGCAAAGCTAGAAGGAAGCGCTGGGTTCCAACGCGCTACATGGTGGCTAAAGTTGTTGTCTCAAGAGCTAGAAAATCAGGGGATTTCACAGACGTATATCTATCTTGCTGATGTTGGTATGTGGTCCTACTACAATCCATCTGGCACTACCAAGATGTCTATTGAAGTAAACCCAAAGGGAGATTTTACCTACCTAGTTATTACGCAAATCGCGTTATCAAATATCTTGTCAGGAAAAATTAGCTTTAACGAGGCCAAGGAGGCTCGACTGGTGTTTTCCGGCTTACAGCACCTTCACTAAGAACATATTTTAATGAGTTTAGCTTTTACCATCTCACGCATTTCAGCATGATCAGAGTGATGCTTAAATCTCTGATGGTAAAGAATATTTAAAGGAAATTCTAACTCAGCACCAGAAGGGAGATTCATCACCAGTAGCCCCAATTTGTCTGCCCAGCGTTTAGTAACAGATTCCCTAACTAACCCTACATAATCAGTTTGAGCAACTATCATACAAATAGAGTGTGACGAAGACACCTCCATAACGACATCCCTTTCCAAATCTATACCATCTTGGGTCTTAGCTTGGTTTTGAAAGATCGACAATCCATTGAATTTTCTCTTGTATCCGATATGGGACTCTGCAGAAAACTCGGCTCTAGAAATGGTGCTACCCGAAAGTCTTGGGTGTCCTTTTCTACAAATGACTTTAAACTTTTCGGTACAGACTGGCTCGCTAATAAAAGAACGATCATATTGATTAGTAAAATCGATTGCCAAGTCAACCTTCTGCAAGCGAAGATCTGTTAGTAGCTTTTCATGTAGGGTGGGCGGTAGCTTGAAAGTGGTTTTGGGGAGCTCTCGAGTTATTTGCATAAGGTCTTCTGGACAATAAGCAATAAAATGTTGTGTTGTTGAAATGGCATTGTGAATAATATCCATTCCGCGACTACATTCTACGGCCAACTGATCTGCAGCTCGCGTACAACTCATCGTCCGACCAGATTTAACAAACAACTTTTTTTCAAGTGATGTCTCAAGCTTTTTGATGGACTGACTGACAGCTGACTGACTGACTCCCAATACTTCTGCCGCTTCTGTAAAAGACTGGTGTTTATGCACCATTAGAAATATATGAATAAGCTTTAAATCCATAACCAGCCAATAAAAGTGGATTGAATACATCTAACATAGCCCGAATAAACATCTATATCTAGAAAAACCTTATGAGCATGACCATGACCAAATTAGCTATCTAACTTACATTGATATCAGATATAGCTGGCGGTCAGCAGGTGCCTCATAAATGCTTCCTTGAACTCGCAATCGGTTTTATATTTAAGATTCTTGGCCTCAAACAGCATTGATAACTTCCCGCAAGCTGCGTAGCTCAGAAAGAAAACGCCTTTTATTAGCCGTACTACACGTATTCGTAAAACTAAGTCATGAGACAAACCAACCTAGAATATGCTCAATTGATTTTGGCACACTTTGGGGCACTTTCGAGTTACAAAGTGCCACAGGTAAAAATTCTACCTGAGAAACTTTTGGACATAAATGTGTTATAGGCTTTACTAAATTAGTAAATTAAGGATTACTTTTGGTATCGAAAATACCCATATGGCAGGCCAGAAGATCTCACTCCCTGTTAAGGTGAGCAACGCAATACCGAAGCCCACGCATGCCACTTTAAACACTAAACGCAACGCATAGCAAAAATGCCATGCGTTGCGAATCGCTCTTAAACAGATTGATTAGAAATCAGCAATTAGACTCTGATAGACAGGGACTTTAACCCAAAAAGCTCCATCGGATGTTTCAAAAACATCATATATATACCCGTTACTTATCCCTCCATTATGACGCCCATTAACTTTAATGTTGTGTTTATCAAAATAGGCTTTCGCCAAGGTAATAGCTTCAGGTGCATTTCTAGCCTTACTGAAAAACAAAGCAGTTTCTTGAGATTTTCCATCTCCCGTTGTTTTAGAGGAACTTTGAGAAAAAACAGT
Organism: Vibrio sp. R78045; assembly: GCF_042466085.1. Classification (NCBI taxonomy): domain Bacteria; kingdom Pseudomonadati; phylum Pseudomonadota; class Gammaproteobacteria; order Vibrionales; family Vibrionaceae; genus Vibrio; species Vibrio sp. R78045. The sequence continues at coordinate 1,003,190 of NZ_JAXHBS010000013.1, read as the reverse complement.
GGTTATCTTAGCTCCTTTTACAAAGAAATATTCAACAAGATTGTACGTTCGCATGGAAACAGATGGATGGTATATTTTTTTCGTATCAAGAAGTTCGAACACTAAAGCGCTGCATTCTAGAATTTCGGTAACTGATTCTGAATTAATGTCTACACTTTCAAATTTACCCTTACCTAACTTACCGCTTGATACTAATTTATTGTTACCAAAATTTGGATGCACATACTCACAAAGAACCGAATACAAATCGTTTATATTCGACACTTCTTTCTCAAGCACCCCTAATGAGTCATTTATATGTACAGCTTTATGCTCGGAGTTTTCCTTCACTTTTCCTTCACCTAGATAAACTCGGTTAATTGCTTTTTCAGCTCTTTTGAATATTTCATCAATCTTCTTTAGTCCACCCTGATCCTTTAGATTTGAAATCATTTTCTCAATTGCATCCATCAAGTAAGAAATCGCAGCAAGCTGTTCGACAAGTGACCTAGTATTATTTGCAAGTGACAATGGGTTATTTTCATTTATAGCTGCTATGACTGATTTAGCTAACAAATAAAATTTGTAGTCATATAAACCGATACAGAAAGAAGTATGTTCCGCAATGTTGTAGAGCCTCACCGACAAAACATTCAACGGGGGAGATAACTTTTTCGACTTGTTTGTAACTAAACTTGATAGTTCAGAGAAGTTCTCTTCATGATTTTTATAAAAGTCATTACTTTCGTAATGATTGATAAAATCATTAAGTAGGCCTATCGTTTTTGCCTGAATATTTATAGCTGTCATTTAAACTCCATTGATTTCTAGCCGTGTTAAGGTGTGAGCAGCGCTTGGCTATACTTGAGCGAAGCGAAAGCGCCAAGGGTTGCGAATCACTCTTAAATGCTTTGTATGGCGAAAATTTCGCCATAGACCTGTTTTATTCTAGCTTCTACATTTAGCCTGCTATAAACCTCATCGAAGTCCACGTGAAACCTTTCATACAACGTTCCATCAAGATCAGTCATAAGAAATTTGTCCCGAATATCATTGAAGCCATTCATCAATGTTTCGCGCTTAAAGATAAAGTCAAAATAGTGCTTCTTATACTGAGAATGAGTCATTGCGTTTTCGGGCGTAAGTCGTCGATACACTTGGTAGGTTTCTTCAAATCTATTTAATAGGGGGTCAATTGCTAACTGCTTGGTAAAGTAATTAGTAAATGCACCTACCAAGAGCGCACCAGCTTCCAAATGAGTTAAATTTATATCATGTATGTTTAATTGAGTATTCGCACGAGTTTCAACCTCCATAAGGCTATCATTGCAATAGAAACCATCCACTAGCGCTTGATTCATTTTAAGCAAGCGATCAGCATAAATGCTGTTATCAACTCCAAACATTACATAATAAGGACTTCGTCCCAAAATCGACGTCTGTCTGTAAAAGTGAACACCAAAGCAACATGAAAAAACTACCACTAGCCCCATATGCAATCTTTCGTTTATGGCTTGCAGCATTGTCGTTAGTTCCGCCCATGGGACAAGCTCCCCTCCAAGTTCAATTCCTGCGACAGAGCCGTGCACTTCAATAAACAGTAGAAACCCATCATCGCTAGTCGCAGCATTTAGTATTTCGTTGAGATGCTGTAAAAAGTATGACTTGGCGATACAGTTTAAATATCTTACATCCGCATTTGGTTCTTGAGTTAAGATATGTTCCTTGATCTTCGTACCTGTACTCAAGTCATTTTCACGTAAGCACTCGACTACGAACACCTTATTTATATCTTGTTCACCAATCTTCATATCTTACCTTTCAACGCCCGCTTAACTTGCTGCCAACTGCAACGAACTCAAGCAGACCACCGTAATCACAGAAGCCAGCCCGAAGCAAAAATGCCACAGGTTGGCGTTTGTTAGCCAACTTACTAGCAGTGAACTACTGACTCATTTTCAACCACTACAAAATATGCGTTGGCAGGGATAGATTCATAATTCGTACTCCCCTGAGATCCTACAAGTGAGCCTAGTTTTTTACAGCTATAAACAACTTGCCATACACCATCTAGCTTTATAAAGCTCACTCCAAGGTTATCTTCATACACAGTTCTAATTTTGGGGTTCTTTGACTTATGGAACCACCATAAGTAAGGAAAATCTGCGCCACAAAGAGTTTCTCTCAAAGCTTCAAGCTGTAGTTGACGCAGTGATAGTGGTTTTAAAGTGAAATCTAGCTCTCGTACCCAATCAGCATTGACCTGACACTGCCATCCATAATGAATTTCAATGTTCGATAACATGCGCACTTCACCTGTTGGTTGAACTGGAGGAGTCACAAAATATTTTGCTTGAAAACGCCGCGAAGCCAAACGCAGTTCAGTACTTTTAATTTCAAGATATGGTTCAGTCGAATATCGAGCCCAAAGAAAATTCAATTCATCTAACATTGGCAATTATTTCCTTGTTGGCTAACGCTCTAACTTGTGTTGCTCGGATTATGCAAATTTAGGTAAACCTTTTTATTTATGGCCGTTCAGCAGCCTTGAGCCAATCATTCACTCCACTAATCCCAATAGCTAACAGTGTATCTTGCAGTATGACCACACGCTGCAACATAGCTCCACTGTCAGACTCTTCCAGCTCTTCAGCCTGTGCGAATAAACGGGTCAGTAGTTGCGTTAGGCTATTCTTATAATCATGAACATAGGCTTTAGTTCGACGTACGAAATCTAAGTAAATTTCAACAGCTTCCAATGCATACATTGGCTCGTGAACAGAAATCGCGTTCAACCATGTATCAAAACCAAAGATATCATTTCGTTTAGAATCTGTTTCTGATTCAAGCAGGCTGAAATAACGCTGAATTAGCTCAGTTGGTACAGTAAACAATGGTGTAGATTCACGGAAGAGGTTATGAAACTCATGCGCGATGATAATAGCATGCGGATTTCCTGCACTTAATCCAGCTTCCAGTCCCGAAAAACAATGCTCTTTGTGTCTTTGAATATTGTTGTGGTGTGTCCATACACTCGCTGCACCACTCCATGCTTCCGCTGTTTCTACCGCGTTGAGTTCCTCAATAAAAGTAGAAAAGTCTATGTGTTTCAAAAAAGCTGCTAGCGCAGAAATACGCCCCCAAGCCTTATAATCTTTGCCGCAACCTTCACGATAAATCTGAGCTAATCTAGGTGCAATGATTTTGAACTTTTGATGGTATGCGTAATATAAGCATGGTTCAGCTATAGCCCAAAGTCCGTCTGCACTTTCTTTTAACGCAAGATCAAATAGTTCCCAGCCAAGTTCAGGAAAACGAGCCTGTAAGTAAGGCATCCGCCTAAGCATAACTGCACGAATTGCAGGGTGCTTGTCACCAGCATATAGGCGTAATGCAGCTGGTAGTGAGTCAGGCCACTGTACACCACTCGCCTCAAGCTGGTTGGCTAAAATTATCAGTGCTTCTGCTGTGTTTCCTCGTCTCATATTGATGCCAGAAGTAAGTAGATCAAGCGAGTCGCCCGAGATTGTGCTTTCTTCCATTAATGACGCAAAACTCATTGCTAAATATATTAACCGAGCTGCATCTTGAGTTTTTTTGATGATATGTGCACAGTTTTCTATCGCTTTGGATGCTGCGCGGTTGTGGTGCCAGTGATCTTGATGTTGTTCCAAATTCTCGAGAATATTCAGGGCTAACTTTTCTGCGTCGGGTTCCTCTATATATAACCAATTATTACTAGGCTGTAGGCTTCCGTATCGATGCGCTAGATATGTAGTAACTCCCTCCAAGAGATCATCTCGAAAACGTTCAGGGATCTGCTCCCAGTTATCTGTCAGAAAAGCCATGAAACGTGAAGATTGACGAGAGGCTGCTTCACTTAGCTGCCTGCCAACCTCTCTTTCTCCCCCCTCCAGAAAGTCAGTAAATGAATCTCTATCATACCCATTGTAGTGTTCAAGCAGGCATAGCACTCCGTTATTACTTAAATTCAGAAATACCTCAAAAGAGAACGGAGCGCTGACAATTCCTCCTCGCGAGTAGATATATGGTTGTCGAATCAACGGCCATACTAGTTTTTCACATTCATTCAATACGGCTTGTGAATTCGTTGAACGTAAATGGCACGGAATAGCGGTGATTAACAGGGCTTGCTTTTTTATCATCCAAGATCTTGTTTGTGGGTCAGTAGCGTCTTCTTGGTCGATAGTTAGAATGTTTTCTTGTATTGAAACTTGTATTGACGGGGCTAGAAATATATACGCTTTGTATATCAATTCCCCCAGTTCATATGATAAATCAGATGCTAATATTGCTTGCTCACACAGCATACGCCCAATTACATCTATATTTGAGATCGGCTTTTCGGTCAACGCAAGGATAGAAAAGTATCGTAATGAGTCTTCGGTGTTGAAGCAAAGGCGTTCAAGGTTGTTTTGCCACCATGATGTTTGTGAGTTAGCGTGATGTTTAATAGCGGCTTCAATAGAATCCATCAAGAAGCGCTCACCATCTATATGTCTATGGTTGCTCTGTGTATGCGTATCTTCATAAGACGTTTTGTTCAAGAAACTACAATGATATCCACGATGTGAGCTTTTGGTTTGGCTCCATTGTTCAATTGAAGCAACAGCCAAATCGAGCAAAATAGTGGAGTTCCGCATTCTTTCTGCTAGAAATTTATCATTGCGATCACCAAACTCATATGGTTGACAATTCAATTTGTTGCTAAAGCCATAGGAAAGTGCATCTTCCTCGCTTACCTCGCCTGCGATATAGCTCCATAAAACGGTATCGTCCACTAGGCCGCTTTTTAAGAAGAGAGCAAGCGAATGGCCAAGAAAACTGTGGTCATGCCTTGGTAAATTGAGTAACTGGAGGAGTAAAGGTACATAAAAGTTCAAATTATCTGCACGTATTTGCGCTAATTCGTGTGCCATTGAATCGACTAACTGGATTTTATTTTCCAATTCCAGTGACAACATTTCTGTCCAGTATGTGGAAACCCCTGCTGGATCTTCATTTTTCCATAACGATATACGGTGTACATGAGCTGTGAGCCCTTCAATATTGCAGGTGTCTTTTAGTATAGGTACTAAATGCTTCATCCAGAGGTGGTGCCACTCCACTCGTCGAGCCCTATTATAGATAACCAGAAACACCTCTCGATGTTGGTTACGCAGATCGCGTAGTAGCATCCAGTCATCATCTTGAGGAACTTGCTCTGCAAATGTTTCTGCTACGAGCCGTCGGATATGGAAAGCACTATTACCTGTTAAAACAGTACGTAATTGCGCTCTAAACTTGCGTCGTTCACCTACTGCTAATTGTTCAACAAAGCTTCTAATGCTGGGGCGAACAAAAGGTACTGGTGATAAATTTTGAATGAATTCGTTTAGAGTTACTGATTGCCTGATAGCTCCGCTAATTACTAAGACATCTAACAAAGTTTGGTGGCCAAATGTCAAGTTCCCATCCTGTGTTTTATGTAATACGCCAGTACTAAGGAGTATTCTTTGAACTTCTTGGGACGCTACAAATCGCTGATGTGGCACAACAAGGCTGCGTGATTTCAGCATATTGGAGGCGATGGATTCTATGGCTTGCATAGCAGTGTCTCCAAGAAACCTGTTAGCTTCTATAGTAGTTGCTAGGTATCGCTGAGCTAAAGCTTGGCTGGTTACAACATTGAAGCTGCCTTCTTGTTGCGCCAATTCAACAAATAAAGCTAGCTCACGAGGGTTTCGTATCAGTTCGCGAGTTGTTGAATCGGTGTTCGATGCGTCTATACCGATTTTGACGAGGATTGGTTCAATTTCACTATGCCAGTCTAATGGTTCGCAAATAATCTTCTCTTCCCAACTTCGTTGGGCAATGCGTCTATCATAATTACTATCAAACTCTCGGCAGGCAGTGACAACGGTAATGTTGGGAACCAAAAGTAAACGATCTATTTGGGCGAGAAAATACGTCAATACACTGTGCTCTCTAGCAATAGAAAGTACATCCAACGAGTCTATCATTACAACCACATGTGCATCTTCTGCCAAGCGAGCCGCCCTTTCTACCCACTGTGCAGGCAATCCTTGTGCCTGACGTTCTTGCTCTGTGTCAATGTCAGCAAATTCTCGCGATTGAATAAATAACGGTAGTAAGTTAGTACAATTTTGGGCTACTTGTTCTAGCTCCTCCTGTACAGCTAGCATCACACAAGTCTTACCTGAACCTGGCGCTCCAGTAAGCAAAATTGAACGATACTTTGCTTTAATGCCTTCTATAAGTTTCTTAGCAGCAGAGTTTGCAATATGTTCGTTACCAATATCTCTACGCCATGAGCGACCAATGGCTGAAGTGTTATTGAATGACGTACGGATCTCCCTGATATCCATGGGGGGAGTAAGTAATGATCCCGCATCACTCAATAAGAATTTCAGATCGCCTTTTGTCAATCTATGCTGTGTCGCTGTATTCTGACCACCGCTGTTCTCTCGCATACTGAGTTGACCAAGACGAGTCCATAAAGAGCTGTACGCTGCTGAATAGTTACTTACAATATTACGTAATCTTTCTTGCAGCAGTATATCCATTCGATCCAGTTCAGGGCTTATTTCAAATTTCGTGCGTTGCAAAAAATCATAAGTAGAAAGATTTGAGCCTTGCTCGGAGAGCAGACTAACTAGTTTGGAATCTGTTTCTCGATTGGCTTTACCTAAGTCTGCTCGGTAGGTTGCTTCATCAGGATAGTTGGAACTGAATTCTTTCAGTGTAGCGAGATCACCAAAGGCGCTACGCGAATAAAAGCGAACTAGTGTTTGGGGATCGTTTATCAACACATTGACTGCTTTTCGCAGTTCATCTTCGAGATCAGAAAAAGACCAAGCTTTATGTTGTGACTGGTTCTTTTTACACTGACAGCATATTTTGGTGCCGTCGGCTTTACCAATAACAACGTCGTCCACCGACCAGATTACAGAGTCAATTTCAAGCCACTGATAGTCTGAGTCTGAAAGAACTGTTAAAGCCCAATCAAAAGCTACCAATGTCTGGTAACCATCCCCGCGATTTGACTGAATTCCTGCTTTGCTCATTTATTTACTCTGGATAGTAACCAACTTAATAGACATATAGATGCACAATACAATCATTAGGAAAATTTAGTCAAATAAGAAACAGCAGAATTGTTACGAGCAACAACTCTAAACGGGAAAGGGGCAGAAATGAGTTAGCTCTGATTAAGGCCTGAAATGGGCAATATCAGATTATGTTTTGATCCATCCATTTTATTCTTTCGCTACTCTTTCTTTTTTGAATTTTCCACTCACGCCCCAGCTCAACCATTCGCTCCTCGTAATGACCATTCGTCGCATTGATAAAACTGCATGACAAATTCTAGTTAACCTTTCAACGTCAACATTTGAAAGGGATTAGAAATCATGACTACTTCACACTCATTTAATTCAAGCTCTACCACTTCTTTGCTTAAGCGTTCATTTTTGATTGCACTTGTTTCATTGGCACCTACTTTGGCGCAGGCCAACCCAAGTTCAGACGTGCTCGATATCTATAACCAAGCCGCGCAAGGCAATGAAGACTTGGTGGAAGTGGCTTACGAACGCCTGAACGACACGCTACAACAAGATGGTGCTACGCCACTGACCTTGGTTTACCTAGGCAGCACAGAAACCCTGATGGGGCGTGATGCGTTTTTACCATGGAACAAGATGAAGTATGTGGAGAAGGGCTTATCAACCATTGATAAATCACTGGTGCTGCTTAAAGACGAAGACCAACCGATTCATGAGCAACCTCTTGTTCAAGGGTTGCCGGATTCTTACTTAACTCGCGCCATGGCTGCGGTGACTTACACCTCTCTGCCAGACATGTTTAACCACTTTGACCGTGGTTATGACCTGTTCCTCTCGTTACTCGCGGAAGATGATTTCCAGCAACAACATTTCGCAGCGACATCCTGGATTTACCGTTACGCCATTACCGCATCGCTTCGTGCTGAAGACTTCAAACAAGCACAAGTGTGGCTTGAAAAAATGGAAACTGCTGATGCTGGCAATATCGAAACTATGACTGCGAAGGCGCTCATTGCAAATGCTAAATAACGGTTTACTAAATCTCATTAACGAGCTGGTCTTCAGAGGACAATGAAATGATCGAATTTAACAGTATCGGCAAAGCGTATGTGACTGGTGGTCAAAGCGTAGATGCACTCAAGGGCGTTGATGGTCAGATCCAACGCGGTGAAATGGTGGCGCTATGTGGGCCGTCGGGTTCAGGAAAAAGCACACTTTTGAATATTCTTGGTTTATTGGATATGGATTATCGAGGGCAGATTAATATTGATGACCAACCGTATCCGACAGAGCAAATCGCCGCTGCACGTTTTCGTCGTCAGTCGCTGGGTTTTGTGTTTCAGCGATTCAATCTGGTTCCTGTGATGACTGCGCTTGAGAATGTCGCTTACCCATTGATGTTGAACCAATGCTCTAAGCAAGAACAGCAGAGCAGAGCGCAAGACATGTTAGAGCGTGTTGGGCTAGGGGATTACGTTAATCATCGTCCAGACAATTTGTCTGGAGGTCAGCAACAACGTGTCGCGATTGCCAGAGCACTGATCCACAACCCAAGCTTAGTGATTGCCGATGAGCCGACCGCGAGCTTAGATAGCCACACTGCGAACCTTGTGATCGACATTATGAAAGAGCTTGGTCACGAAATGAGTACGACTTTTATCGTCGCAACGCACGACCCAAGAATGGCGCAGCGTTGTGACCGAGTGATTGAACTTATCGACGGACAATTGGCTCCACAAGCCACAGCAACAGAGACGATCTCATGGGCAAGTTAACACAAAGAATGAGCACGTTTTTACTTCCAACTTCGGTGCGTTTGGCGTGGCTTAATCTATTAAGAAATGGTCGACGTAGTTTGTTGTCGGTGTTGATCATCGCCATTGCGGTATTTGCACTGACCAGTGCTGGTGGTTATGGGCTTTACACCTATGAGTCACTGAGAGAATCGACTGCGCGTGATACTGGCCACCTTACTTTGAGTACGCCAGGTTATTTTGAACAAGATGAAGACATGCCGCTGAGCAATGGTCTGGATAACGTACAAACGCTAACCAAGAGCATTATCGGTGATAGTGACGTGCGTGGTGTGCAGCCGCGAGTCTATTTCAGTGGTTTGGTGTCTAACGGCAGTAAGTCGACCATCTTTATGGGAACGGGTGTCAATGAGCGTGAGTTCGACATGAAAGGCCCTTTCCTTGATGTGTGCAGCGGGCAAACCCTGTCGGATGTGAAATCCCCAAGATACGATAGCCAAGAGCCACAAGTGATGCTGGGTACTGACTTGGCTCGTAATCTTAAAGTTGCGGTAGGAGATTGGGTGACTCTGCTCGCTACAACAAGTGACGGTGCTTTGAACGCTTTTGATTTTAAGGTGCAGGGCATCTACTCGACAGGCGTGCCAGAGTTGGATAAGCGTCAGCTGTATGTTCATATCACTGCCGCTCAAGAGCTTTTGGCCTCAGACAAAGTCAGTACCTTATCGGTGTTCCTATTTGAAACAAGCAAGACCTCGACCGTTCAACAACGTATCCAAACTGCTTTAGATCGAAATAGCGCTAGCCAAAGCGAACAAGGATCAGAGATCGAGATCACTCTATGGCAAGATCGCGCGTTTTTCTATACCAAGGTTAAAGATCTTTACGACCGGATCTTCGGCATCATGGGTGCAGTGATGGCGTTGGTAGTGTTTGTGTCGTTGTTTAACACCATGACCATGTCGGTGACCGAACGCACTCGTGAAATTGGCACCTTGTCAGCACTCGGCAGTTACCCTTCTGAAATCGTGGCGGGTTTCTTAAAAGAGGCGGGACTACTGGCGGTGATTGGTAGCATGATTGGCGCGCTAGTGAGTGGTTTAGTGTCGGTGTTATTGCTGGTGGTTGATATACAAATGCCACCACCTCCGGGTCGAACCGAAGGTTATCCACTCAACATTTACTTCTCATTGGAACTGGTTGGTTACGCCACTTTAGGTGTGCTGACGATATGTTTGCTGGCTGCTTATTTCTCTGCTCGCAAAGGCGTGAATAAGCCAATCACGGAGGCACTCGTTTATGTGTAAATTAACTCGTTCATTCAATATCTTGGCTTGCGCGTTGGGCTCTGTTTTGGCTCTGGTTCTAGCATCGACACCAAGCTGGGCTGTCGATTCACAACAAGTCACTGAGATGATTGCCAAAGCGGATAGCTATCGCTTGAACAGCGAACAGGCGTCTAAGGTAGTGTCTTTGGTGGCGCTATATCAAGACGAGCAATTGGATAAAACGCGAGAATACAATGTCTACACAAGGCCAAATCGAGAGTCATTAGTCGTCTTTAAATCAGCTGTTGAGGCAGGTCAAAAGATGCTGATGATTGAAGATAATTATTGGTTACTGATGCCGAAATCGCGCCGCCCAATTCGTATCACACCAATGCAAAAGCTATTAGGTGAAGCGTCGGTTGGCGATATCTCGACGCTGACTTGGAGCGAAGATTACCAAGGCGAGTGGGTTGCCGATCAGCAGGTTGAGATGCCCAATGGTGAACAGCTCGATACCCATCACCTAAAGCTCGCGGCGAAAACTAAGGGTGCCAGCTATCAATCGATTGATCTGTGGTTAACGGCAGACCGAGCGTTTCCAGTTAAAGCGGATCTGTATCTGCGTTCAGGAAAGCTGGCAAAACAAGCTTGGTTTACTGAGGGCGTGCGTGATGGTTTACCCACAGTGGTGTCGATGACCTTGCTCGATAAGATTCAACCAAGCAAGAAAACCGTGATTGAGTACCGCAAAGTGATTGAACAAAGCTTGGAAGACAAATATTACAACCCTGCTTATTTATCGCGTAACAGTGTTTCTGGTCTGTAGGTGGACGTCATGAAAGCGCCCAATCGCCGATTCCACATAAAGTCTTCAATCACTACTTTGCTTGCTTTGTCTTGTGTGAGTAACACGATTCAAGCAGACGATCTGAGCTTGGCCTGGGATTGGCAACTGAGCGCTGAGTCGGTTGAATCGCGAGAATCGCCATTCAGTCCTTTAGCATCAGATAATCGTCAGTCACTCAATGGTTTGCTGGATCTAGAGGTTGGCTATGGCAATTGGCTTGGCCTGTTTGCCGTGAAAGCCAACGATATTCTAAGCAACAACCCTCAACAACAAGACGCGAGCTTTGAGTCTGAATTCATTGTGCGTGAGTTGTTTTGGCAAGGTGGTGTTGAGATGTCGAATTCAGTAATCGGTGACCACTATCTTGATGTGACGCTTGGTAAGGTTCGTTTGGATTGGGGGGTGGGTTATGGCTATCGGCCTTTAGACATCATCAAACCTTATCGCCAAAATCCTGTGGGTATTGTGGCTGAAGAAGGGGCGGGAGTCGCCTCGGCGTCACTGTTCGATATGACGGGCGAGTGGACATTGCTTTACAGTGATTCGTCATGGACTTCCCAAGATGTAAATGAATTCGAAAAGCAGAATCAGCAACAAGGGCTTGGGATACGTCGTTATAACTTAGTGGGCGATCACGAATATCAATGGGTCGCTTATTACGATGATGTACGCCACGGCTTGCTCGGGGCTAGTTTGGTTTCGGTATTAAACCTCGCGTGGGAGTTTCACGGTTCTGTGGTTTATCAGCGACAAAGCCTAGGCTACAGTCAGCCGAGCTCAATGCTTAAACCGGTTTATCTAGAAGAGCAGGGCGAGGCTTATCAAGCGTTGGCAGGACTAACATGGGCCAATGACTCGGGGCACAATGTGGTTCTGGAATATTGGTTTGATAGCCGAGCTTGGAGTAACTCTGAATGGCAAAGTGCGATAGAAAGTGCAGTGTCTTTGTCGGTTAATCCGATGACAGCTTCGTTGGCAGGTTCTTATGCGCAAGGCTATCAGCACGCCAATTTAGTTCAACACAACATCATGTTTCACTGGTCTATGGATTCGACACATGGCTGGCTTGAAGATATCACGCCGACATTCGACGTCATGTTATCTCCACAAGACGGCGGCTTTATTGCAACGCAGTGGCTCAACTATCAGGCTTTAGATAATGGTAATTCATCGTTGGATTTGGAACTTGCTGCACGCTTTCTAGAAGGTAAAAGTGATTCTGCTTACGCCAACTTACCTGATAGTCATATGATTCTCTTAAATATCAAAGGACGATTTTAATGAACACTTCTTCAAACAGTCGGTTTTCATGGATTAAAAGCTTCGCGTTCACCACGCTATTTTGTGTTCTTATTGCGATTACAACCCATACGATTTGGGGCGGTGGATTAACGGTTAACCTGGCAATCAGTTTTGGCTTTGGCTACAGCGCGGTGGGTTCTTCTTTCATGTTGGTTAAGTTGTTCAAGAGAACATCCCGAACGCTTGAAGTGGGGATCTCAATGATGTTCGCGATGACGGTTGGTACCTTGAATGCGCACTACTGGTTGAACGGATATTTCGGGGCCAATATCTCGGACCTTAAATCTGTGGTGTTGCTCGGTGTGATTTTCTGTTCGGTTTGCTATTACTATTTCTACACCCGAGAGCAACAGTTACGTGCCGACAACGAATTGGAAGTAGCCAAACGTCGTCAGGCCGATCAAGAAAAGGTGGTGGTGCTAAGCCAGCTTAAGCAATTGCAAAGCCAAATTGAACCGCACTTCTTGTTCAACACACTTGCGACCATCAATGTATTGATTGAGAGTGACAGCTCGAAAGCCAAGTTGATGCTCGAAAAACTGACTAACTTGTTGCGTGTGACTTTGAAAAACAGCCGTACTGAGCAATCGACCATCGCACAAGAGGTCGACTTGTTAGACGCATATCTTAATATCCAAAAGATACGTTTGGGTGAGCGTTTAGCGTTTTCTATTGAAACACACGAGATTAGCTATTTGCAGGTGATTCCCCCGTTCTTGATTCAACCTTTAGTCGAAAATGCACTCACGCACGGCATCGAGCCCAAAGCCGCAGGTGGTAAAGTGAATATCTGCATTACTCAACAAGCACAGCTGCTAAAAATCGAAGTTTCAGACAATGGCGCTGGGCTAAAAACGCCTTCTGCGAATACGGGGCACGGTGTTGGGTTGAGCAATATTCGTCAGCGAATAGAAACTCTTTACGGTGAGAAAGCTAGCCTGACGATCACTAAGCAAGCTGAGGGTGGGGTGGTATCGACGATCTTATTACCGCTCATAAGCGAAACTGGCTCCGAGAGCGATGAGCCGAAACTCTAAGAACAGCAACTAAAAACAGACGATTTACAGTGTGAATTTAAAGGAATAATAATGACTAACCCAGCAGTAAAGCCGAACGTAACGGCAATTATCGCAGACGATGAAGCACTGTTAAGGCATCACCTAGACAAGAGCCTTGCTGAGGTTTGGCCTGAGCTAGAGATTGTCAGCAAGGCAACAAATGGATTGGAGGCGATGCAGAGTATTCAGCAGTTTGAGCCTGATGTGGTCTTTCTTGATATTCGTATGCCGGAGCTGGATGGTATCTCGTTGGCGAAACAATTGAACAAGCTAGATTCGCCGCCCTTGGTGGTTTTCATTACCGCTTATGATGAATACGCAGTTAAAGCCTTTGAGCACAATGCGATGGATTACCTGCTTAAACCGATCAATGAAGAGCGCTTACTCGCTACCTGTAAGAAGGTGCAAGCGCGTCTGTCGAGTAACCAAGCGCAATCAGGTATTACGCCAGAACAACCGAATATCACGGCGTTAATGGCTCAGCTTCAACAGTTATCACAATCGACGTCACAGCAAATGCTGTCTCCTTCTCAATCTCAGAAAAAGCATCTCACTTGGCTCAAAGCCAGCGTTGGGGAAGACATCCACCTTATCGCCGTTGATGATGTGGCTTACTTCAAAGCGGAAGACAAGTACGTCTCGATATTCAAAAAAGGCCAAGGCGGTTCGTTAGAGGAGTTTATTCTTCGCGTATCACTAAAAGAGCTGATCGCCCAGCTTAATCCTGATGAGTTTTGGCAGATCCATCGTTCTGTCGTGGTGAAAGTCTCGGCCATTGATAAGGTGAAGAAAGGGCTCTCAGGTCAAATGTCGGCGTATGTATCAGGCGAGAAGCTACCTATTAGTCGAGCGTCGCAAGCTTTGTTTAAGGGTATGTAGAGAACTAGCTTAAAGGGATGTAGCCATTGATTTTAAAGGGACGTAATAAGTTCTTATCAAAACGCCATTTTAAACGAATACTGTCGATTTTTTATAGCGCGTGATGGTTTATAAAATGAGGATGCAGATCACAAAGATATTCATCGGGTTAAATATTAAATAATAATCATTAATTCAATCTGTATATTGTTGATGAATGACATTAAGAGGTTGTTATGAAAATATATTATTTAGCGACGGCACTATGCCTTACCTTAGTTGGCTGTAGTTCAACATCAAATATCACCGAAACCTTAATCCAGCCGGATCCGGCATGGACATCAGGCCAGCTAGAAAATGGTCTTACCTACCATGTTTATCCAGATCATGAAGAATCCGTATCTGTTCGGTTCGTCGTGCACGCGGGTTCGTTCCAAGAAACTGACCAACAAGAAGGTTATGCTCATTTCTTGGAGCACATGGCATTCAATGGCAGCAAGAATTTCTCTCAAAATGACGTGATTCGCTTATTTGAAGATGCCGGCGCTAGCTTTGGTGCTGATATTAATGCTTATACCTCTTACCAAGAAACCGTATACGAATTAGATTTACCAGATAATACACAATTAGAGCAGGCTTTAACCTGGCTGCGTGATGTCGGTGATGGCCTTGAAATCGCCGATACGGAAGTAGAAAAAGAGAAAGGCGTTATTATTGGTGAATTTCGTTATGCACGCTTAGATGATAAACCATTCGCAGAGCAGTTCTTCGATCACTTTATAGAGGGCAGCCAGTATGAAGACCAAGATGCATTGGGTTCCAAAGGAGCTGTGCTCAACGCGACTTCTCAAGGGATAAATAGCTTTTATCAGACTTGGTATCAGCCCCAAATTGTCGAGGTGATTGTCTCGGGTGACATTGACAAAAAAACGGCTATTCCACTCATTGAAGCGAAGTTTTCTAGCTGGGAACGTGGTGAAACACCAAAGCCAGGAAAACAAAGAATCATAAAGTTCAATGACGGTGATTATATCGAGTATGCAGAAGGGGAAACCCCAAGTATTTCTTTGATGATCAACCGAGGTTCAAGCGAGATAAAGACTCGCGAACAACAGCATCAACTTTGGCTCGATGAAACTGCACAACAACTGATTCGACAACGACTCAACACCAAGTTCAATGACGCGGCCTTAGCGACTCAATGGGTGGTGGCTGAACATTACTCAATGGAATATCAGCGCTATTCATCGATCAGTGTTGGTTTCCCTGTTGGTGCGCGTGAGGTGACTCAACAAGAGCTTATCGCGACATTGGCATCTCTACGTGATTATGGTGTCTCTGAAAGTGAGATCATCAGCGAGCAGAACTATTATCAAGACTTGCTCGATAATGTTGAGGTCGACTGGGACAACATGGACAGTGCTCAACACGCTAATCAGAAAACGTTGGCTTTAGTGAACGAGCAAACCGTGCAATCACAAAGAGACTATGAAGCGAGCCTTGAAGAGTTTGTCGCGAATCTCGATCTTGAAGGGATTAATGCCAGTATCAATGCCTTGCTTTCTAGTGACTATTTTTTAGTGGTAGGGATGAGTGAAAGCGAAGATAAAGTTGCGGTTACCCAAGCTATCGATAGCTTAAAAGCAACCTATAGCGAAGCGGGCGCCAAACCTGTGCTTGCAGTGACCAGCAGTGCTTTTGCCGTACCGAGTTCTCAAGGTGATATTGTGTTGGTCGAACAGATGTATATTGACCCATATGTTCAAAAGTGGACGCTCAGTAATGGTATCGATATGTGGTATCTGCGTGATTCTCTTGCTGGTAATGAAGTGGGTATGTACTACACAAGCTTAGGGGGCAAGGCCGTTTTAGACTCAAGCTTATATCCAGCGACCGAGTTGGCTCTTGCGGCTATTGGTCGAAGTGGTGTTGGCAGTTTTACAGGAACGGAGCTTGATGCGCATCTTGATCGTGAAGATATTAAAGTTTATCCGTTCATCGAACCGACTCGCCACGGCGTCGAGTTTAAGATCAAAAAGAGTGGTTTAGCGGAAACTTTTGCCGCACTCAACGCGATCGTGACATCAGTGAAAGTATCACCAGAGCAACTAGCGGCGGTTAAGCAAGAGTTCATTCAAAACCGAGAATCCTACCTAGCAAGCCCAGCTGGTCAGTTCGCCTATGCAATGAACAAAAATACTTATCAAGCAAACAGCGATCATGTGTTGTTAGACGGAAAAAGTGTTGAAGCGGTTTCCGTTGAGGATGTAAAGAATGTGCATCAGCAGTTATTCGGGCAATTGCGAAGTAACCAACTGGTTATGGTGGGCGATATTGATCCTAGTGAACTGAAACCTTTGGTTCGCCAGTACTTGGCTTCTATTCCGTTGGAGAAAACCGCTGCACCTGACTTTAACGTCGCGTACAAGCACCCTTCCAAAGCGCGTATTGATTTGGCGGTTAACAGTGCCAACAGTACTGAGTACATGCTAAGAGTGATTGCGGAGCCTTCCGTTAATACTGGAATGGTAAGAGGGCAAACGGCGAAAGATATCTTTATGGAAGATCTGCTACAACGCGTGCTTTCTACTCGTTTAGATGCGTACATTCGTGAAGATTTAAGCCTAGATTATTCACCTTATTCTTACTATGTATCTCAAGATGGAGAAACAAGTCATGATTGGTTTATTGGTGCGATGATCGCCCCTGAAAATACTGAACAGATAGAAGTGGCGATTGATAAAGTGGTTGCAGACCTTTTGAAGGGGGTCTCACAAGATGAGGTTAGAGCGGCGGGCAAGCAATTAGAAGCGGATTTTACGCCTTTAGATGCTAGCACTGTTGACCAAGCATGGTTCGTGTCTCGTTATCTTTTGCACGACTATGGCGTAGCAGCTTTGTTTAACGTAAAAGCGACGATTCGCTCAATTTCTCGTGAAGACATGAATCAACTTGTGCAGCGTATATTTGGTGAAAACAGCCGTAAGGTTAAAAATATCATGCGTCCTAAAGCCTAAAGCCTAAAGCTATAAGCAAACAGAAAGACTTAACTCAAAGCCAAGCATGCACTGATGCACTGCTTGGTTTTTTGTTTTTTTACATTATTCATAACATCAATGTATTAGGTGTTGTTGGCCGCATTTAAAGGCATGTAGTTCTAAATGCGAGAGCGCTTAATCGGTTGCTTCGTATCATTTTCTAAAAAAATGTTTTAAATCAAGACAGCGTTTCATTTGTATTGTAAATTGGCGATCTACGAGAATGTTGTTTGGATATTAGATTGCTTAAATTAGGTACCCGATTAGTCTTAATGTTGTTTTTACTGAGCTTTGGCTTAGTGAATTCTAACGGCTATTCGTTCCCTTCTAAGCCATTCCAAATCCACTCCGCTCAAGAGCAGCCTTCGCAGAATAATCTTTGTAAACAAGCTGCTGCGGATAATCCGTCGAGCTACATGGAATGTGATCAGGTTCAGTTTGACACTGCGTCTTTAGGTGATAGTTCCAATTATCACGACACTGAATCGAGTCTCCAAGCGGTAACCTTTAGACGTATGCTCAGCAACGAGCAAGAAAGCGTGGCCGACCTTGAGCCTGCTTATCATCTATTGATCGACTTCTCTCCCCCATCACTACTGGCTTCTCTGCTCTTCAACACGCCGATGTTGGATACTAAGCAGCATTGGACCAGCATTGTGAGTTCTCCGTCCTCCCGGCTTTCGGGGTGGAAAGAGGGCAACATCCAATACTCGCATTTCCGAGAACTTCTTAGCTAATCGTTTGACCCTAAATTGGTCGTCTCGATGGTCACTTGTGCCCGTTGAGCTCGCCAGTTAACCAAGACAAACATAGCGACATCAGCTTTAGCATCATTACCGTTCAATCAGCTTGTTCTGGTTTCGGCTATCGCTCGTGTTCGCAAAACATCAGTTATACCAATCGTAGTAAATGACTGGTCACCCAAGCTGGTTAAAATGCTCGAACACTGCTTTTTTTCGGCTCTATTTTTGAGCTCGTATTTACGGTGATTGGTACAAAGAAGAGATCTTGACTGTGAAAAAACGCATTCCAAGAAAACAAATTAACCACTACTCAAAGTGGAAATACGTGGTGCTTATCGCCACCATCATTATCATGATTCTAAGTGCCTTACCTTCTTGGTTTGGTGAGGACGCCTCGGTTCAAATCAGTAACCGTTCTGAGCAGACGATCGACGCCACTCAAGTGACGCAATACCTTGCTAGCGAAGGCATTCAAGCGACATCAGCCTTTCAAAAAGATAAACGCTTAGTTGTGATCTTAGAAGATGCAGAGCAGCAAGCGAAAGCCAAAGAAGTGCTTAATGAGCGCTTCCTCGACAGCGCAACCGTTGCTCTAGCGATGGAGCCAGCTGCACCTAAATGGCTAACTGATATGGGTTTTGCGCCGATTCAACTAGGTCTTGATTTACGCGGTGGCGTGCAGTTCTTGCTAGAAGTGGATATGGCACCGGTTTATCACGCGCAAGCTCAAGCGGTGGTCGACGAGATCACTAGCGAAGTGCGTTATGCCCGTGGTGAAGTGGTGAACAACCAAGTTAAGTTTAATTTCCGCACTGATGCTGATTTTGAACAAGCTCAAAAGCTGATTCGTGAAGAGTTCCCACAATGGCAACGTGATCGTTCAGATAAATCGCTAACGTTAACCCAATCTGAAGAAGAGCAAAGAACGCTACGTAACCTAACGGTTCAACAAAACCTGCAAATCATGCGCAGCCGTATTGAAGAGTTAGGCATCACAGAAGCATCAATTCAACGCCAAGGTGAAAGCCGTATTCGTATTGAACTGCCGGGCGTACAAGACCCTGCAGCAGCGAAAGATGTGATTGGTGCAACCGCATCACTTGCTTTCTATTCTGTGTACGACAACCCAACGCGCAGCACTCAAACGCTGAAGGACACAGACGGCAACCGCGTGGTAGTCGACCGCAAGGCTGTGTTGAGTGGCGAACACATTATCGATGCTCGTAGTGGCATTGGTGAGATGGGCAGCGCAGAAGTAAACATCACACTGGATTCTTCTGGCGGCAAAAAAATGTCTGAATTTTCTCGCCATAATATTGGTAAGCCAATGGCGACTGTTTACAGCGAATACAGCCGTGATAGAGCAGGCAACAGCAAGCAAGACAGTGAAGTGATTAGTGTAGCAAACATCCAATCTCAACTGGGTAGCCGCTTCAGAATCACTGGCGCAGGCAGCTTGGCAGACGCACAAGAGCTTGCGTTACTGTTGCGTGCGGGGTCATTAACCGCGCCCGTTACCATCATTGAAGAACGTACTATTGGCCCATCTCTGGGTGCAGAAAACGTAACCAACGGCTTTGCTGCTCTGGCGCTTGGCTTGGGTCTTACTCTGACGTTTATGGCGCTATGGTATCGCCGCTTAGGTTGGGTCGCGAACTGTGCATTGGTGGTGAACATGACCACATTGTTTGGCTTGATTGCCTTGCTACCAGGTGCGGTATTAACCCTGCCGGGCATTGCGGGCTTGGTATTGACTGTCGGTATGGCGGTAGATACCAACGTGCTTATCTTCGAGCGTATTCGAGACAAGATGAAAGAAGGGCGCAGCTTTGCGAGTTCTATCGATAGTGGCTTTGACAGTGCGTTCTCTTCTATTTTCGATGCCAACGTCACCACCATGATTGTTGCTGTAGCCCTATACACCATTGGTAATGGACCGATTCAGGGCTTCGCTCTGACACTGGGCTTAGGTCTTCTAACCAGTATGTTTACGGGCATTTTTGCTTCACGAGCGATCATCAATTTGGTTTGGGGGCGTGACCAACGCCACGATGTAAGGATTTAAGCATGAGTATTTCAAAAATGACTATTTCAGACCGCTATTTTTCAAACAGCAATATGACTCGCCTTCGTAAGGTGATGTCTATGATCTCTATTGTGCTGTTCATGAGCTCTGTGATGCTGGTGGCAGTAAAAGGTTTTAACTGGGGTTTGGACTTTACAGGCGGTGTAGTTGCCGAGGTGCAGCTCTCTGAACAAGTGACTAAAGACGCCTTAAAAACAAAACTCGACACGGCTTTCCAACAAGACGTTCAAGTGGTTGGTATGGCAGAACAGGATCGTTGGACGATTCGTTACAGCCAACTGACAGATACTCCACAGCCAAACTTAGTGGATGCATTGACAACGGTTAGCGACCAAGTGAAAGTGCTCAACAGCAGCGTGGTTGGCCCTCAAGTAGGCCAAGACATGGTTGACCAAGGTGGCTTGGCGGTATTGGTGTGTTTCCTCATGATCATGCTGTACTTGAGTGTACGATTTGAGTGGCGTTTGGCACTTGGTGCGCTTGCCGCGATCATCTATGACGTGACGCTCATCTTGGGTCTGTTCGCTTTTACTCAGTTTGAGTTCAACCTGACGGTATTGGCGGCCGTGCTAGCGATTCTCGGTTACTCACTCAATGACTCGATCATCATCGCCGACCGTGTACGTGAAATGCTGCGCGGCAATCCAAACGGTGATACTGATAACCTGCTTAACGAATCGGTTAAAGCGACCTTCTCACGCACCATGGTGACTTCAGGTACAACGCTAATCACCGTATCGGCACTTTGGCTACTTGGCGGTTCTGCGCTGCAAGGCTTTGCAATCGCATTGGTTGTCGGCATTGTCAGCGGTACGTGGTCTTCAGTGTCTGTCGGCATCACACTGCCTAAGTTATTTGGCCTACAGCCTTGTCACTACCAAGTGAAAGCGCCAGTGGAAGTTGAGGGTGAGTACCCTTAGTCAAGCTAAGCTAGCTTATGCACGGTAGGCCGATTTACTTACGCTATTAACTGAACCCAATAATGAAGCCCTTGAACTTACTTAGCCCCCTAAGTAAGTTCAGGGGCTTTATTTTTTATATAAGAGTCAACTGGTTAGAGAAAAGTGAGCCTATTTCAAAAAACGATGGATTGATCAGGCAAGCCCTCATGATATGAAGTATGTTTAGATGACGTTCGTAGAAATGAGGCAAGGGAATGGAATATCGACATCAATGTCATGTAGGCGACCATGGTGATGCACTGAAGCATCCAGTATTGAGTGCACTTGTTCAGTCATTAATGCAGCAGCATTCACGCCTCAATGTTATCGACACGCACTCAGGTACAGGGTGTTATGACCTCACCACCGCACCAAGTAATCATGCAGGTGAGTTTGCTGAAGGGGTCGGGTACTTGTGGCGCAATAAGGCTTATCTTCCTCCGGCATTCGCTTCTTTTATGTCGGTACTGGAATACTACAATCCGAATCAACTTATCTCTTTGTATCCGGGTTCTGCCGCCATCACTTACCAACAAGGTCGCAGCCAAGATAGCTTCTATTTTTCAGACATTCAGCAAGATGAAGCTGATTTACTGCAAACTAATATCGATAAGTTACAGCGTAACTTGGGTGTTTCAAGCAAGCTTACGATTAGCGCAGGTGATGGGCTTAAAGCGTTACCTGATGACGTAGCTAAACATGACAATCATCATCTGATTGTTATCGACCCACCCTATGAAACCGATTCAGAATATCTCGCGGTGATTGATGCCTTAGTTAAGGCATATCAGCAGTCGGAGAAAGTATCTGCACTAATTTGGTACCCGCTCTACACGGATGACAAGAGCTCACTGATTTTGAACCACTGTGTGACCGCAGTGAAAGATGGTTTACTGCCAAGTCCGATTAAATCGGAGCTTCGCCTTCGAGATCCTAAGGGTGATGATCGCCTGATCGGTAGTGGTTTACTGTTGTTCAATCCACCACAAGGCATTGCTGGGACAGTTGCAGATACGCTCGATTATTTACACAGCCAACTCGCGACCAATGGTGAAGGGTATTGGCAAATCAGAAGTCTATAGCTCTGATTTATATGGGGTTTATGATTACTTTCGAGATGTGTCTCACTAAATCGCTAATTTTTGTGTGGTTTAAATTGACCAAACGCTAACTTTTATCGATTGATTAATTGCAGTGAATCATTTAAAAATAGAATATCAATGCGCGCAAGTGCATAAAGGCTCATAAGTTAAATAATTAGTCTAAGATTAATATCAGATTGTGGTTTACCCCCTAAACTGCATAAGGCTCGCACTAGTCACGCGAGCCTTTCTTTTGCCCGAAGGAAATGTTTCTAGTGGTTAGAAACCATCATCTCCTCCAAATTCACTACAATGCTGGGTAATCGGTATAGCCTTTTTCGTTGCCGCCGAACAGAGTGGCGCCGTCGAGATCGGATAGTTCGTTGCCGTTTTGTAGGCGTGATACGAGATCTGGGTTAGCTACGAATGGGCGACCAAATGCGACAAGGTCAGCGTAGCCTTTGCTTAACACTTCTTCGGCGCGTTCTGGTGTGTAGCTGCCAGCGACGATGATTGTGTTAGAGAATAGTTCTCTTAGCTCGACACGGAAGCTTTCAGGTATCACAGGCGCGTCATCCCAATCGGCTTCTGATAGGTGCAAGTAAGCGATGTCACGCGCTTGCAGCGCCTTTGATGTCTCTAGAATCGTTGGCACGATGTCTGGGCAGTTCATGTCTTTGAAGGTGATGAAAGGAGCTAAACGCACACCAACTTTATCGGCGCCGATCGCTTCAATCACAGCATCGACCACTTCGATTAGGAAGCGAAGTCGGTTCTCGCGGCTGCCACCATAGTTGTCGGTGCGCTTGTTTGAATTGGTGCGTAGAAATTGATCGATGAGGTAGCCATTGCCACCGTGGATCTCGACGCCGTTGAATCCTGCCTCGACCGCTTTCTTCGCTGACTTAGCAAAATCTTGAACCACACGATCAATATCGGCTTGGGTCATTTCTCTTGGTTGGATGCAATCGACCATGTTGCCATTACCATTCTCATCAGAGATCCAAACCTGAGTTTCTACCGGAGCCAGTGCCGAAGGCGCGATTGGCAGTTCACCTTTTTGGAAGGTTGGATGAGACACGCGGCCCACATGCCATAATTGGCAGAATATCGCGGCACCTTGCTCTTTTGCGGCTGTGGTTACTGATTTCCAACCTTCGATTTGTGCATCGGTATAAACGCCGGGTGTGAATGAGTAACCTTGAGAATCATCTGAGATTTGCGTGGCTTCAGTGATGATAAGCCCAGCACTTGCGCGTTGTTGGTAATAGGTTGCCATCATGTCGTTTGGCACGTTTCCAGGTTGGCTAGTACGAGCGCGCGTCATAGGTGCCATAACCACGCGGCTTTGCAGTTCTAGGCCTTTTAGTTCTGATGTTTCGAATAATTTGTTCATGGTCTCTACCTTTGTGAATTTTTAGCTGCTGTGCCAATGCCAGTTTGAGAATGAATTGGCATTTTGAAGTTTCTGAGTTCTTAAATTACTTAGCTTCTGTTGGTGCGAATATTGAGTTGCTTTGTGGTTTTCCGTTTCGGTTAGCTTTAGCAATCAAGAACAAGCCGATGAAAGGAACGACAACGGCAGTGAATGGAATCATGCCTGCGCCTAGTTGGCTGTCGAGTACCATGCCGCCTAGGAAACCACCGAAAGCATTGGCCAAGTTAAAGGCTGAGATATTCGCGGTTGCTGCTAGTTCTTGGCCTTCGCCACCGTGGTTCATTACTCTAAGCTGCATAGCAGGAACGTTCGCAAATGATGCAATACCAAAGACAAATGCAGCTGCAACGAATAGGATTTTGTTGTCGACAACAAGGCCAACCACTACCAATGAAACGATCATTGCGATAGCCCAAAACATTGATGCTTTGCCTAAATCTTTGTCAGAAGAGCGTCCGCCCAAGGTGTTACCGATGATTAAGCCGACACCAACAATTACTAAGATCCAAGTGACTGATTCTTGACCGTAACCCGTGATGTGCATGGCGATAGGTGCAAGGTAGCCGTAAAGCGTCATGAAGCCAGACCAAGCAAAAGCGGTGATCGCCAAGCTGATGAGAAGCATTGGGTTTTTGAAAGCCAACAGCTGAGTTTTGATGTCTTTCGCTTCACTGTGACCGGTCGACTTAATCGAAGTCAGAATGGCAAGCATCGCGATGGTGCCAAGTGCTGCCACGGTAAAGAAAGTGGTGTGCCAACCGAATTGCAAGCTCACCCAAGTTCCTGCGGGAACCCCAAGAACGTTAGCGAGCGTTAAGCCTGCGAACATTTGGCCAACGGCACGACCTGCCATTTTCTCAGACACTAAATTGGTCGCGACAACTGCCCCTATGCCATAGAAAGGACCTTGCACTAAGCCTGCGATAACACGGCTTGCAAGTAGAAGTGGGTAGCTAGGAGCAAGGGCTGATAAGACATTACCGATGATGAACAGTGCCATTAAGCCAATCAGCACCATCTTCTTGTTAAAGCGAGCAAGGTAGATGGTTAAGATTGGCCCTCCGATAACGATAGCAAGCGCGTAAGCACTGATTAGGTATCCGGCTTGACCTTCGGTGATCGAAAGGGATGTGGCAATTTGTGGAAGGATGCCTGCGATAACAAATTCAGCCGTACCAATAGCGAACGCCGCGAGTGTCAGTATCCAAACTTGGAATGGGATCTTTTCTTTATGGATCGCTTCTGGTTTCATAGTGAAGTACCTGTGTTAATTCTTGTTTGTTAGGACGTTTACATACACGCCCTAACGATTGTTCTTTGCGGAGTGTTAACCGAGTAGAGCACCGCCATCGATGTCGATGATTGACCCCGTTACATATGGGTTGTTAATCGCGAATAAATAGCCCATTGCGATATCTTTAGCCTCTCCGACTTTGCCTGCTGGTAGGTTGTTTTTCGCGTTGTCGTACATTGTTGAACGAGCTGAGTCATCCATATTTTTGTAGGCTTCAGTCATGGTAAGGCCGGGGCTGACGGCGTTGACTCTAATCGGTGATAGCTCTTTCGCCAGTACTTTAGTCACGCTCTCTAGTGCGGCATTAATCGCGGTTTTTACGTAAGTACCAGCAACCACTTTGCGTGACAGCATGCCGGTTGTGAGTGTGATTGAGCCGTTTGGAGTCATGTAACGTGCGGCGTGCTTGGCTACGTTTAAGCTTCCCCAAAACTTTGTATCAAATGCTGCTTTTGCGTCTGTGATAGCAACGTCTGTCACTTTTCCGCCCGGAGCGTATGAGCCTGCGGTTATTACCAAATGATCAAAGGCACCAATTGACTCAAAGTAAGCACAAATTGACTTTTCATCTCTGATATCGAGGCCTGTGTGTCGACTGGCAATGTGTACCGTGTTTTCTTCGTTTCTCAATTGCATTGCTAATGCTTTGCCGATACCAGATGTGCCACCAATGATGACAAAAGTGCTCTTTTCTTGGTTCGCTAGTGTGTTGCTCATGGTCTGAATTCCTGCGTGTTCTGCTGATGGTTGTCATTATATTTGTTCGACTAAATTTGATAATTGGCTAAAATATAAATTCATTATTCGGTTTAAATGAACAATAGGGCGAGAGCACGAATAGCATGGATAAGTTTTCAGACATGGCGATGTTCGTCAGTATCGTGAAACATCAAGGTTTGGCTGCTGCGGGACGTGAACTGGGTTTATCACCCGCGACCATGACAGCAAGGCTTCAAGCACTTGAAGAACGATATGGTGTGAAGTTGTTGAATCGAAGTACGCGCCATGTGTCTTTGACCGACTCTGGAGAGCTGTATCACAAGGCGTGTTTGGAGATTTTAGACAACGTCAGTGAGGCCGAAAACCTGATTCAAAATGGCGTCAAAGAAGTTAAAGGTCCGTTAAAGATTGCTGCGCCAAAAGACATCGGGAAACAGTACATTCTTCCTATTTTGACTGAGTTTTGTCAGCAGTATCCAGACGTTGTTCCCTACTTGTATTTGAACGATAACTTATCGAATATCGCTGAATCAGGCATGGACATCGTGATCCGCTACGGTGAATTGGTTGACAGTAGTTTGATCTCTAGACGCTTATCACCAAGCCGACGAGTGCTATGTGCTTCACCAGAATATCTCGCTAAACACGGCACGCCGATCAAGCCACAAGATTTGGTTGATCATGCGTGTCTGGCGATGCTTCGCAGCAACGAAGAACTCAAAACCTGGCACTTCCAAGATCATGACATGAAGAAGGCTGTGACGGTGGTTCCCAAGCGATTTTCGGATGATGGCGAAGTGATCCGTTATTGGGCGCTACAAGGAGAGGGGATTGCACTGAAATCCATTCTGGATGTGCAAGATGACATCAATAATCAGCATCTTGTGACGTTACTTAACGGCTACATGAAGAACTTCAATACCGCGATGTCTGTGTCCAGTACCGATTTGAATGTGGTGTACATCAGCAAGAAATATCAGCCGAAACGTATCCGACTCTTCTTAGATTATCTTCTTGAGAACTTCAGTGGTTTGGTCGAAAGATCAGGTAAAGAGTAGACGCTTACCTACGTATGACGGATCTCTCGAACTCAGCGTCAGCTTACGGACAGAGATCATCGTTCTGGTTATGATACCTGCAACATAAGGACGTGATTGGAGAGAGAAATGAAAGTCGTCGGTAACACGGTTATCCAACCTTTTCACAAAGCCACCTGCCACTGCGGTGCGGTGGAATTAGAACTCAGCCTACCTAACGGGATCGAAAAGCCGCGTCGCTGCGATTGCTCTATCTGTCGTCGTAAAGGCGCGATAGTTGGCTCTGTGGCGCTTGATGGGATTAAGGTTCTGAAAGGTGCTGAGCATCTCAAGCTTTATCAATTTAATACTAATACGGCTAAGCACTACTTCTGCTCGAACTGCGGTATATATACGCATCATCAACGCCGTTCTAGCCCAAATGAATACGGGTTTAACATTGGTTGTTTGGAAGGGGTAAACCCTTTTGATATTGACGATGTAGTGACCAACGATGGTGTCAATCACCCTGCTGATCGATAAGATAAACATTAAAAAGGAACAGTTCTATGTCTGAATACGGTGCGCTCATTCGTTGGCAAAAAGCGGAAGATGAAGTCTTTAACGATAATCAATACAGCCGCGGTCATACGTGGGAATTTGATGGCGGTGTTACTGTGCCAGCTTCGTCTTCTCCCCATGTGGTACCACTGCCGTTTTCGGTAGAAGAGAATGTTGACCCAGAAGAAGCCTTTATCGCGGCACTTTCTAGCTGTCATATGTTGACGTTTTTGGGCATTGCCGCAAAGCAGAAGTACGTGGTCGACTCTTATGTCGATGCTGCAATTGGTGTGCTTGAAGAAGATGAATCAGGCCGCTCATCGGTTACCACGGTGACTCTACGACCTCAAATTGTGTTTCTAGGCTCTAAACAACCAACCGCCAAACAACTCAAAAAACTTCATCACCTAGCCCATAAAAACTGCTTTATCGCGAACTCTGTCAAAACAGAGATAAAGGTAGAAGTGTGAGTTTAATTTTTATCACATCATCTTATTTTCTACAAAGTTTCGTCTTTCTGGCTTCACCATCGTCTTAAGGGTATTGATGCAATTCAGTTGATTGTAAAAAGACCGAATATACTATTTGAGGGCACCTCCATGACAGCGTTTAACAGCACATCTAACTATGGTGAAAATGCGTTTATAAAAAACAAACCGCAGATGCTACAGAATATTTATAACACCACAGATGTATTCCCATATTGGATTGCTGATATGGACTTTCAGGTTGCAGAACCTATCACTCAAGAGCTGAACCGATTGGTTGAACGTGGTGTGTACTCTTACGAATTTAGTGAGCAAGAGGTGTTTGAAGCTTTGTCTCAGTGGTATTCAAAGCGTCACGGTGTGAGCCTTTCGGCTGATAAATTTGTTCAGGTCCCGGGAGTGCTATCAGGTATTGCACTGTTATTGCGTCAATTTACCAACGAAGACGATGGCGTGCTTATCCACACTCCGGCATATCATCAGTTTTCTAACTTGGTGAATAAAGCAAACCGTCAGGTCGTGCAAAGCCCGTTGTGCAGTGATAAACAGGGTTACCAAATTGATTTCGCTGGTATGGAACAACAAATCATCGAGCAAAAAGTGAAGGCGATGATTTTCTGTAATCCACATAACCCGACTGGGCGCGTGTGGACATCTCAAGACATTGAACAAGTCATCGAGATTGCTAAGCGTCATGATGTATTGATCATCAGTGATGAGGTCCATTCAGACATTATCTTTGAAGGTCACGCTTTTACGAGTTTAACCAACTTTGATTACGACAAGGTCATCACCTTAATTGGATCTCCGGCAAAAACATTTGGTATGCACAGCATCTCAAACGGCTATGTGTACACCAACAATGATGAGCTATTTGAAGCGTTCAAAACCAATGTGGTCGCGATGTATCTTGATCACGGGAATGCATTCAGCACGTTTGCAACCGTGGCGGCCTTCGAAAAGGGTGAAGAGTGGTTAGATGGCATGTTGGTGTACCTGCAAGACACGGTTAAGTGGATTACCGAGTTTATAGAGCAACGTATTCCTCAATTAAAAGTCTTTCAGCCGCAAGGCACCTACCAAATGTGGTTTGATTTCTCAGGCTTAGGCTTTTCGGGAGAAGAGCTAAAAAATGTGGTGTTTGAGCAGGCTAAAATGGGTTTAACTCCAGGTGATTGGTTTGGTGCTGAAAGTCCTAACTTTATGCGAATGAATATTGCGACGTCACGCGACAATATCGAGCAATCATTTAATGTTTTAGCGGACGCGATTGATGGCTTTGAGCGAGGAAGTCATACTCGTTCAATTTGTTGTGATAGCGGTGCTTCAAAAAGCTGCTGCTGATATCGATCGTTAGGCCTAAAAAACGAAAAATCGCCAGGCTGCTTAGTGCACCACTGGCGGTTTTTTTGTGTCTGTGTAATCCTACGTGCGGTTTATTGAGTAACAGTTAAAAAGTTCGGAGAGATAGGTAGAGAGCTTTTGAATGGTAGGAATGGATTGGTTATCAGAGAGTTATGTTTAGCGTCCCATTGAATAGTTTTGTACATCGTGTGAGTGATAAGAGCCAATTGATGGCCAATGCTGCAGAGTGTGGATGTCAGTTAAAACGCGTTCGTCGTTCGCGTAATTGGATGTTGGTCGCTCAAGAGCGTCAGCTCGTTGAGTTTAAAACGATGTTAACCCACGAAAAAGACGGTTGGATAGCGATCGCAATCGACAAAGTACTGCCTAAACCAGTGGTATGTTTGGCATCTCTGTTGGTCGCGACACCCTCAATGACTGTGGCTCAGTTGATTATGGAATCTGGATGTTCAATGGCAGAGGCAAGACGTGCTATTGATGAACATGAAGGACTGTAGGCATATTCGAATCGTATGAAAAGAGATTTGCGGTCAGCAAAAAGCCTGTAACGATATTACGTTTTTCAACGCAATATCGTTACAGGCTTTATCATTTGTGTTGCAGTTAAGCCGTAGGGCTTACAAAGCGTCTACTCGATTAAGAGTTAGCCACTTTTACACGAATCGTGTTTTTGCCAAGCTTTGACATGTTCAGCTTGTTTAGTGCTGCTTTAGCTTCTTCGTGCTCTGGCATTTCAACAAAAGCAAAGCCTTTAGATTCACCAGTTTCTTGGTCTAAAACTAGGCTGCACTCTTTTACTGAGCCAAACTCAGAAAATAGAACACGGATGTCTTGCTCAGCAGTAGAGCGTGATAGGTTACGAACTAGAAGTTTCATAATAAACCTTGAATATGAATTTACGCCGAGCATTGTCGCACACTTTCATGCTCACCCTCACAAATAATTACTCGAATGTAACTCTTTAGCTATTCGCTTCTCTGTTTACGTGTTAGCCGCGGTTTATTGTGACATCTGAAATATACCCATGCTCAGTGCTGGTTAACGCCTGTTGCAGCATCTGAGCGGCTTCTGTAGCTGTCATAAAGCTTGAGGTATCCATCGCTTTGCCACTCGTTCCCCAAAACTCGGTCGCCATTCCTCCAGGATAAACGGCAACGATTTTCATCGGGTGACCTTTTAGTTCCAACCTAACCGATTCGATAAAGCCTTTTACTGCCCATTTGGCCGCGCAGTAAGTTGATTCTTCCGCTTTTGCTCCTTGCGCTGCGGTCGACATTATTACAGCGATGGTGACAGGTTGCTCTTTGTAGCGTTTAACCATTTCTCGAATCAGAAAGATTGAAGACTCGATATTGTTTTTAAGCATATCGCTGATTGTGGTTGGGTCTTGCTGCTCTATCTTACCGAAGTATCCACTGCCTGCGCTGTGAATGACCAGTTTGGGTGTTTCAGGTAACGCATCCAACAAATCGCTTACTGATTGCGGGTCACATAAGTTACAGGTTTGGCTAATGGTATTCGCTGGCAGAATTTTCGCCACTTCAGCTAAACGTTGCGCGTTACGACCTGTAATGGCTACGCGTTGAGCGTCTGTTGTAGAGCTCGCATATTGTTTCGCTAGAGCTGCACCTAATCCGCTGCTTGATCCGGTAATTAAAATCATACTGTCTTAAATTTGTAGAGTTGATTCGAGATAGTAAGGGGCTAGGCTGAGTTTTTCTGAGATCTATGGCCAAAGTTGACGGATAGCTTAGTTGATAGTCTTTACGATAGATCGAGATTACAGAATAGTGAAAGTGGAGGAGCAGAATGATGAAGCAGAGCTAGAAAGTAAAAACGCCGGCATTGAGCCAGCGCTTTTGAGTAATCAGCCGTGATTATTCTTCGTCGAACTGTTTGATCGTGAATGCGTCTTCGATTCGGTTTAGTTCTTCTTGTTCTTTAACTCGCTTCTCTTCTTGAAGCGTTGCTCTCGTTTCGTTGAAACGTTTTTTCTCTGACTTAGTCAGGAATTTTACAGCTTTTTTGTTGGTCAATGCGTAAGCAACTACGTCTTCGCCTTTTTCTCTGCGGTCGTTTACGCGTTGTGAGAAACGTTCATTGTCGCGAGCTTTACGCTCCGCTGAGGTCAACTTGCTCATGCTTTAAAGCCTTTTCAATTAATCATGGTAGGGAATCTACACTTAGCGAAACAAATAGGAACTGCTGTGTGTGAGTCTAGCCTATTTGTGTGCTGGTGGCGCATCTTAGCACAGAGACTTGATGTTGCAGATACGCTATTCGAGGGATTAAACAAAACAGCCTACAATTTAATGTTGTAGGCTGTGGTTTTTGTAAGGACTGAATGGCGCTTGTTGGCTTATAGGAATGTCAGATAAACTCTGTTGAACCTAAAATTGGGTTAATCAAATCTTCTCAATGTATAAGATCACTTCACCAACTTTGAAACCGAATTTGGACATTTCAGTTTTGTTAAATAAGCGTTTTTCGTCCATTAAGAACATCCAGTCATCCAAGACTACTTCATAAGTGCTGCCGTCTACTTCAATTTCTAAATCATATTTCCAATATAGAGCTGAACCTTGAGTTTCACCATAAGCGGTACCAACTACGTCATTGGCCGTTCCGGTATACGTGTTTTCTCCGGTCTTGATTAGGTTCCATACTCGAGTTGAACGCTCGCCATCAGCGAAAAAAAACCACTCTTTGATTACTCCGTTATTACCCTCCCAAGTGGCGATGAGTTTGACATCAAAGCGTCGCAATAAATCGCCCGAACGGTCGAGAACCATGCCATAGGCCTTAAGTTCACCGTTGAAAAAGGTTTCAAGCTTGAGCTCTGGAGTGGTGTTTGCGTGATTATCTAAACTCGCCGAACCGCAGCCGACTAGCCAAGTGAGTGACAAAATAGCTAGGGTGAATTTTAATATTTTTGTCTTTGGATTCATTTATTCAAACCTAAAAGTTGCTTGCGTAGAAGCGGCTCGGATGTGTTTTCAGAGAGCCAAATCGCCAGAAAGGCCTCACCAAATTGTTTGTCTTGTATGGTGCCGATAGGTTGTTCATCGAAATAAAAACGGCTCACATTATCTTCAGCGACACGGATGGTTAGGGTGCTTCCTTCTTCAACGTTCGGCCACATTGCGTATAACGGTTTCAACCAACGCTGAATGTTACTGCTAGAGTAACCAAGTTTACTCCACTGATCTTTGGTTGCATTTACTAAGTCTTGACTATCAATAGATCGATAGTACTCAATTTTTAACGCTCGCTCCGAATTAGAGGGTGTGGTGTAGAACTCGGCCGAGTAAAGTGTCCAAAACAGGTAACTCATCTCGCCTTGACCACGCTTATTCAAATCATCGACGGCAGAAGCTTTCGAATTTCCGGTAAAAAGGAGTGCAGCGCAAACTAACGCTAAGGCGATTAAGCTGAGCAGTTTATTGTTAGTTTGCGGGTTTGAGCTGGTTTGAGCAAACGAGCCTGAATGAATACGAACGCGACTGCTATCGCTCTCTGGTCT
Organism: Vibrio sp. R78045; assembly: GCF_042466085.1. Lineage (NCBI taxonomy): Bacteria > Pseudomonadati > Pseudomonadota > Gammaproteobacteria > Vibrionales > Vibrionaceae > Vibrio > Vibrio sp. R78045. Next base: position 970,744 of record NZ_JAXHBS010000013.1, on the reverse strand, counting down.
GAACGCTTGCGTCGGTTTGCGTGAATAAGCCATAAATCACCTCGTTGTTGCCATTTTAGGTTGGACCAAGTTGGAGTAGGCGGCCACCAGTAAGGGCAACAAAATCCCCCAACTTATTGCAAGGGCGGCAAGCACCCAAGCATCTGGCCAAGTAGTAATGAGGGCACCTGCTTTGATACCTCCCCAATAACTACTAGTACCTGCTACGAACCCTATGACAAACAAGATCACTTTCGAGCATTTTAAAAGCCAATTTAGGCTGTGATTGAAACTGATTAAAAACATGATCCACAGGCAAACAAGCCACACAGGAAACCAAGATTGATTAGCAATCTCTGAGTCGACTGCAAACACGCCGAAATGAAGTAAGAAGCTATCAAGCAACAGCCCTAACGGTAATAAAGCGAGTATTTTGAGGTCGCTTCTGCGGGTTGGAGAAAGAAGGAAGTGAACCACCACGATCAATGGGGTCACGAACGGGGCTTGCGCGGTAAAAAACGCACTACAAACCCAGGTCGCTTGAAACAGAACGAGATTAATAATCCAAAACCGTTTCATCTTTCGCTCCAAAGTAACGAGGTTTTCTTGCCACTAAATGGTGAGTGCTGATTACTCGCTCTTTGAATGCACCTTCACAGTAGCAGAAATAGAAGATCCACAAGCGCTTGAACTCTTCTGAATATCCGAGAGATTCAAGTTCGTCCCAGCTGTTTTCAAAGGCGATGTTCCAATCGCTTAGCGTTCGAGCGTAGTGCAAGCCAATATCATCGATCTCTTGAACCACAAGATCAGTGCTGGTGGCAAGATGCTGAGTCATGACTGAAACAGAGGGTAAGCAACCGCCAGGGAATATGTATTTCTGAATAAAGTCGACGCCTTTGCGATATTTTTCATAACGACTGTCGGCGATGGTAATCGCTTGAATTAACATTTTTCCCGAAGGCTTTAGCAGCGAAGAACACTTTTCAAAGAAAGTTTGCAGGTATTCATGACCAACGGCTTCGATCATTTCAATCGATACGAGTTTGTCGTATTCGCCAGAGAGGTTGCGGTAATCCTCTTTAAGTAGGGTGATTTTGTCCGTTAAACCGAGCGCTTTTACTCTCCGCTCCGCGAGCTCATGTTGCGCATCTGATATGGTGGTTGTAGTGACATGGCATCCGTAATGTTGAGCCATAAAAATAGCTAAGCCACCCCAGCCCGTACCAATCTCAACGACACTGTCGGATTCCGATAACTCTAACCGTTCACAAATGGTCTTCATTTTGTTCTGCTGAGCTTTAGATAAGGTCTCCGCTTCCTTGCTGTAGATAGCCGAAGAGTATTGCATTGAACTGTCTAAGAAGCGTTCATAGAGTTCGTTGCCGATATCGTAATGTGCAAGTATGTTTCTTTTAGAGCCTTGTTCAGTGTTCACATTCTTACGACGCAACAACAGGTTTTTGATTCGAGAGATCCACTGAGTTTTGTCGTCTAGTTCGTCAAGCTGCGCTTGGTTTCGAGCCATGATCTGAATAACGTGTGTGAGGTCAGGGCTTGTCCATTTACCGTCAATATAGGCTTCTGAAGCGCCGATACTACCGTTGATGACAACGTCTCTAAAAAAAGTAGCATCATGAATGACGATTTGACCTTTGAGGTCTGCTTCTCTGTCGCCGAACACTGAATGTTGGTCACGCTCAATCACTTCAAGAGTCGCAAATTGCAGACGCTCAAGAACTTTGAATATTAAAGCACGATATTTACAGTTGCTCGAAACAGCAACGGCTTTAGCTTGATGTTCAATATTGTTGTTTTGTTTTGCAAGCTGTTCCATGTCAACCTCGCTGAGAACTCATTCTAATTTTTCGGCCAACTAAAATTGAGTATTGCTCGTCGGTTTGAGATAACTCAGTTCTAATTGCCTTGTTGTCATTTAATTGCTTTTTAAGCGCTTAAGATGTTGAATCTGGGTGCGCTATAAACGGTACCTTTTTCAGGAATAGTTTGAGAGCCTGATAATAAATTCCCATCACGATCTTTATCGTCATTGCCGGAACTTTTAATAACGTCCGTCTAATATTTTTCTTCGTTACTGACTGTTTCGTCAGTGCTAGTGTTGCATCGAAAAGCTTATCGTCTCGGCGGCTTTCGATATGTACTAATGTCCGTTTCGCGGGTGGCTTAATTTTCCAAAAGTAAGTCATGTCTAAATCCATGAACGGCGAAACGTGAAACTCTTTCTTAACTTTTAATTCTTGATGCATGTCGATGAGGTAATAATGTCGTTGTCGCCATGGTGTATTACTCACTTCGGCCAACATGTATTTGCAATCGCCAGTATCGTCATAACAGAAAAAACAGTTGATTGGACTGAAATAGATACCTAGACAACGGCACTGGGCTAACATCGTTACACGGTTTGAATCTGACCAAACTCCACCAAGTTGTTGTACTTTGGAGGCTATACGTTGCTTGAGTGATTTTGGTTCATCATTCGTGAGATTTTCTTTTTTTTCAGCGAGATAATCCGATTCGACAAAGCGAATCAGGTTGTACCACTGAGTCCCAAACAGCGGACTGCGCGCTGTGGTTTGGGGCAATTCGTCAAGATCTAACCCCATCATGTAAAGCTGGTAGCTAAACTCGTGTGTGATATCACCAAAACGGCGATGTCTGACATTACCCCAATAGATACCGCTGAGCTCTTCACTCTTTTCGGATGCGATGCCCATTTCGGGTGTTAAGGTGTGAGTGTTCATAGTGTTGAACTCGTGCTCAAATCTAAGCCAAAGCGTTTGGTTACATCGAGAGCACTGTGGACACCATCTTCGTGGAACCCGTTATACCAGTACGCGCCGGCGAAGTGAGTCTGGTTTTTGCCACAGATCTGTTCGCGCTTGTGCTGAGCTTCTACCGTGTTCGAGTTCAGTACCGGGTGATGATAAACAAAGCTGCGAATGATTTTTTCTGGGTCGATGGCTTCGCTTTGATTCAAGGTGACACAGAAGGTGTCTTGACTTTCGATACCTTGCAGAATGTTCATGTTGTAAGTGACACAGGCTGGCCTTTTACTGTCGCCATCCAACATGTAGTTCCAACTTGCCCAAGCCAGTTTTCTGTCTGGCAATAAGCGAGTATCTGTGTGCAGAACTACTTCGTTACGGCTGTATGGGATCTCCCCTAGAACCTGTTGTTCTTGCTCTGTCGCATCGCCGAGTAAATGTAGCGCTTGATCTGAGTGACATGCAAATATCACTTCGTCGAAATTTTGAGTGCCGCCATCTTCGAATTCAATCGTTATACCTGTTTCTTGGCGAGTCACTTGCTTAATCGATGTGTTCAAAGCGACGGGTTTGCTCAAGCGTGAAAGGATAATTTCCACATAAGAGCGAGAACCCTTAGGAATCACATACCACTGAGGGCGATTCGCGATATCTAATAGTCCGTGGTTATAGAAAAATTGAATGAAGAACTTAAGCTCAAATTCTTCCATCTCTTTTAAGCTTGTGGACCAAATAGCGGCACCCATTGGAAGAATATAGTGCTGGCTGAAAAAATCTGAAAACTGGTTATCGCGTAGGAAAGTGCCAAGGGTTACATCAGGCGTGAATTTGTTACTTTCGAACTGAGCTTTACACAGCTTGTTGAACTTTAGAATGTCGGAGACTAAAGACCAGAACTGAGGTTTGAAAATGTTGCTTCTTTGAGCGAATAACGAATTAATGCTGTGGCCGTTGTATTCAAACTTAGTCGTCGTGTTATGGACGCTAAAGCTCATCTCGGTTGGTTGTCTTTCTATGCCTAACTGCTTAAGCAGTTGGTTAAAGTTTGGATAGGTTCTGTCGTTAAAAACGATGAAACCAGTATCTATTGAAAACGCCGTGCCTTGATGTTCAATATCAACCGTGGCGGTGTGACCACCGACGTAGTCATTTTTTTCGAATACCGTTACGTCGTGGTGTTTATCTAATATGTGTGCGCAAGTCAGTCCAGAAATACCTGAACCTATAATGGCGATTTTCTTCATTGTTATACCATCCTTGAAGCGAGTTTTTGCCAAACTGAAGTTGGAAGCATTCTGAGTAGCTTCATCAACATAATGAATCGTCTTGGGAAATCAATTTCACTCTTTCCTTGAGCAATACCTTTTACAATTCTCTGAGTTGCAGCTTCGCTACTAATAATCATAGGCATAGAGAAAGAGTTTCGCTCGGTAAGTGGTGTCTCAACAAAGCCTGGATGCACAATTGAGACATGAATATTGTGTTTTGCTAGGTCAACTGACAGGGTTCTTCCTAAATACGTCAGTGCCGCCTTTGAAGCGCCATAAGCTTCTGCTCTGGGTAGAGGGAGAAAACTGGCGCTTGAGCTGACTAGTACCAAGCGACCACCAGGCTTAATGTTTTTTAACCACGACTTAAGCGCATAACCGATTGATATCAGATTAATATTGATAACACGTTCGAATAGCTCGGCATCAAAGTTAATTGGGTCATCAATGTATTCACAATCTCCGGCGTTCAAAATCAACAGGTCGAGAGGTTCATTTTGGTTGAGTTCTGGGAAATTATGGTAATCAGTTAAATCAAAACAGAGTGGCGTAATTGACGGATGGGACAGGTCTGTCTCGTGAGAATCAACGAGAGCCTGTAACTTTTCCGCGCTACGTCCGCAAGCGATGACTTGATGTCCTTGCTGGGCATAGTCCTTGGACAGTGATTGGCCGATACCTGAGGTCGCGCCAGTAATCATAATACGCATTAGCGGCTCGCTCTTTTCTTGATGGATTTGATCGCGCAGCCTAACACTGGGATATGTTCATATAGCATAGCGCCAACGTCGAGATAGTCTCTGTGATAGACCACTTGATCGTCGAGCATTTTCAGGTGGCTGTGCCCTTGCACTTCGATTGGTTTTTGACCGTTCAGCTGTTTGTGAGAAAACTGCATGGTCCAATATACTGACGCTTCATTATTTGCCTCAAAGGCGTGCTCGATATGAAAGTTACAGCTTGTCACTTGTGTATAAATGTTCTCAAAATAATGGGTTAGTTCATCAATTCCGCTGACGTGATGCAGCGGATCTTGGAATTCGACATCAGAGTGATAAACCGTTCTTAGTATGTCGAAACTGTCTGTTCCGAGTTCTTGATACATGTTGAGAAAGTTATTAAGCCAGAGAGAGTTATCCATAATCTACACTCTAATTATTTGAAAAAGGCTAAGGCTCTCAATCGTGCTTCTTTGTGTTCAACGATGGGTTGCCAGTATTCACTGTTTATTCCGTTTTTCTTGATGTAGTCATGCGGGAAGTGCACATGCTTATCCGGAATTTTTTGCATCTCTGGTATGTACTTACGAATAAAAATTCCTTTTGGATCAAACTTTTCGCTTTGCGTGATTGGATTGAAAATTCGAAAGTAAGGTTGAGCATCACAACCAGTGCTCGAAGCCCACTGCCAGCCACCGTTGTTCGCACTAAAATCGCCATCGATAAGGTGCGACATAAAAAATCTCTCTCCCCAGCGCCAGTCAATCAACAGGTGTTTGGTAAGGAAGCTCGCCACCACCATTCTCAATCTGTTGTGCATCCAACCTGTCTCAACCAATTGACGCATTGCCGCATCAACCAATGGATAGCCAGTTTTACCTTCACACCAAGCTTTGAAACTTGGGTGATCTTGATACCAATCTAAGCCATTATATTTCTGTTGAAAGTTAGCACCTTTAACCAGTCTAGGATGGTGGAACATTAAATGCTTGTAAAAATCTCGCCAAATCAATTCATTGAGCCAAGAAAAAGCGGGCAGTTGAGTATCAAACAACAAATCGGGCTGTTGTTGAATCAGCTGAATCGCTAGCCAGCGCGGACTGACCGCACCAATCGTTAAGTATGGCGACAGGCCAGAGGTTCCTTTGATCGAAGGAATGTCTCTAAATTTGCCATAGTCGTTAACTTTGTTGGCTAAGAAGTTTGGGATCACGCTATTTAGTACATCTTGGCTTAGTGGCCAACGATCTGAATCAACACGCGGAAAGTCAAAGTCGTACTCATCAGAAAGCTTATGAGGAGTAAGATCGCCAGACAACTGGGTGTTAAGACGCTCGGTCTGTGTAGGCTCTGCTTGTATGATTGGAGCTGGGCTACACTGGATCCCTTTGACTTGCACTTCTTTTAACCAGGCGTTTTTGAATGGCGTGAAAACTTTGAACATCTCGCCTTGTTTATTCAAAACACTGCCCAAGGGAAGAATGGTGTCGCAGTCGGTCATTTTCAGTTTGATACCGCTAGCGATTAAACGTTTGTCACGTAACTGCTCGTCTACTTCAGGCTCAGAGTTAGTGTAAACACACTTGGCATCGAGCTCATTGTATAAACGAGTGAGTTGTGCGGCTTGGTCGTCAAAGTCGGTCGCTTTCAGATGCAGCAAAGTTATCCCAAATTCAGCAAGCTGCAATTCAAGTTGCTTGAGATGGCGATAAATAAAATCAGCTTTTATTGGTGCGAGATCATGTTGTTGCCATTGTTGCGGGGTTGAGATGAAAACGGCGTTAGTTACACCGTTTTCAACCGCCGCGACGAGCGCTGGGTTATCGTGAATCCGCAGATCTCGTCTTATCCATAGAATGTCGCTCAATATCCGTATCTCAGTTTAAGTTCTTGTGGATGAGGGTTCAGGTAAACCTGTGATTCTAAGTACTCGTTTGGGTATTCCATCAAGTAGTGGTTAATCAAGGTTAATGGGACTAACAGAGGAACTAGCCCTTCTCTGAATGATGAAATTTGATTGGTGAGTTCTTGTTTGTGAGCGCTGCTCAGCTGTTTTTTAAAGTAACCTTGCAAGTGATGCAAAGTATTAGCGTGGCTACCGCGATTCGCGTGATGAGATAATGCGGTCATCAACCCTTCAATGTATTGGTTTGCTAATTCATCAATTTCAAGTTCATTGCCAGCTAGCAATTTGCCAAGGCTCTTGTACCCTTCAACGTGGTGACACATCACCAAATACTTGTGCGCACTGTGGAATTGAATCAATTTGTGTTTGGTAACGCCCTCGTCGACAAGATCCAGCCACTTTTGATAAGTGAAAACTCGTGTCATGAAGTTTTCACGTAGAATTGGGTCGTTGAGGCGGCCATTCTCTTCAACAGGAAGTAAAGGGTTACCATCCATGATTTGTTGGGTGAACATGCCGACACCTGTCGATTCAGAACCGCGACCGTGGTGGTGATAAATCTTTACTCGCTCCATACCGCAGGTAGGACTTTTTTGGCAAACAATGAAACCAGCAATGTGCTGATTGGCCTTCGAGTAGTTTTGTCCGAACTCGATAAGTTCGTTGGTCACATCGCCTGAACCATCAGGACGAGAAACATGGATGACGTCATCTAACATTCTTGTTTGGCGAATAGTAGGACGAGGCGTTGGAAGGCCGATTGCCATTTCTGGGCATACAGGTTCTAACTCAACATAATCTGCAAGATCATCTGTACAAAAACGAGAGCGTTTATGACCAGTATCGAAGCGTACTTTGTGTCCTGCAACACATGCGCTGATACCTATTTTAATTTTCTTTTCCATTGGCCAACTCCTTTGCTCTTGCTCTGAGCTATTTATTATATTTCAACATTGCTAATCGTACTTACTGAGCCAAGTTGTTTTCAAGTCTCAATATTGTCGATGTTTTAATCCAGTGATATTAACGATTTACAGGATGGCTTAATGCCATCCTGTATATTTATAGCGTGCAACTGGATTAATAGATATACCTGCCGAGTGGATTGAATAACTGGCTTACACCTTTTGTGAAGTAAAGCGCATCACTCGAAACAGTCAAACAAACACAACCTTCTTTGGTCGCTGGTTGATGAGTATGATTACCGTCCAACCAGATGAAATCACCTTTGTTGTAGACGCCCATTTCATCTTCGAAGCTACCTTCTAAAAGTAGTGTGATCTCGAAGCCCTTATGAGTGTGGCAAGGTACCTTTCCATCTTTGTCGATGTGTAACAAACTCGTGTGGTGTGCCTCGTCATCAAAATCCAATCTCGCTCGCGAAATTTTTCCTAAATTCATCCAATCTTTTCTTGTCACCGAACTCAATGCTCTTGGAATAGTGAACGTGGTGTCGGCGATGGTTACTTTCTGCAGTTCAGGTGTCACCTCAACTGATTGAGATGGATCGGATGTTATCTGCGCTATAGCTTCGAAATCAAAATCACTATTTTCGGACAGGAATTTTTCTATATCCAAATCTATTTCTTCGTTAGAGAATGATTGATCTTCTGACAACACGCGTTGACCCGATTCTTCTGCATCAAAAACATTATTTGCCGCTTCTGCGGTCAATTGATTTACTTGTTGCTGGCAGTGTTCACACAGTTCAACGTGGCTGGATACGATCAAGGAAACTGAATCGGCTAGAGTGCCATCGACAAAGTCTTTCAACATTGCTGCGTTTGGATGATGTTTAATCATGACTTTGGTCCCCCATGTGAACCTTGAGTTTGGCTAAAGCGAGTCTTAGTCGCGATTTCACTGTTCCGAGTGGAACGCCGAGTTGTTGTGCGAGCTGTTCTTGAGATAGCTCCTGAAAATACACACCTTTGACAATCGTTTTTTGAGCTAGAGGCAGCTTCTCAATTTGAGTCATTACGTGACGACTCATCAAATGATCACCAAAAGGCAATTCTTCATTCTGAGACTCGGCCACCATCGCATCAATTGGCCAAATGTCGTCGGCGATCGTTTGTTCTGCTTTTGCTTTGACCTTTCTCAACATGTCGAAGGCAGCATTTCGCATCACGGTGTAAACCCAAGTGGTCGCTGCACCTTTCTCTTGGTTGTAAAGATGTGCTTTCTTCCACACATTGGTCATAGTGTCTTGAACTAGCTCGTTAGCCGCGGCTTCGCTACCTAACTTGTTAATGCCAAAACGTTTTATCTTCGGAGCGAAGAATTTGAACAAACAGGTAAAAGCCTGCTTGTCTCGGTCTGTACCAACCAAAATTAGCCAGCTTGAGAGCTCTGTAGGTACTTTGTTGTTGGTAGGTGAGTTATTGTCGGGAATAATGACTTGCTCCTTGCCTATCCCTAAACTTCTGCTTTCCACTTGCATAGCAAATTACCGCTGTTCGAATTTGATTGGCATTACGTGGTTAAAGAGGAGAGGGATCACTTTTAATTAAAATAATTTCTACTATACAAAATTATAGTGAATAAAAGTGTTTATTGCCCCGTAATGATTTGATTCAAAAAAGGAACTAGTGATGGAAAGCTGGTTGGCTCAGTGAATTTTGTTTTCTTTTCTATAGGGATAGGCATTATCTCAAGCAACCGAGCGCATATCCATTGTGAGCTCTCAAAATCAGGGGTCGGGTAGAGGTTTCTGATTGAGTCGTGGTCGCGAAACAGTTGCACCAAGAACGCTGTTACCACATTAGGGACTTTGTACTCAAGCTCAGGCCAGTGAGGCATTGAACTAAATCTACTCTTAATTAAACCGTCTTGAGAACGAAAAGACGAATGAAGCTGGACAAGCTCTTGTCCCTCGACATCGATTTCTAAAATTTGATCATCAGACATATTGAAATCGACAATAGAAACTTTTGTTCCCCAGTAACTATGGTGTTCTGAATTTGAATTGTCTTGAGTGGCGAGAATAAAACCATCCCCCTGTGCCGCTTGAGCGACCATGGCAAGGTACTTAGGCTCAAAAATGCGTAATCTTTGTCGGCCTCCAGGCAAAAGAAAGATGGGGAGAGGAAACACGGCGAGTTCTGGAGAAGACTTTACAGGTGTTTCTAATTCGTCTTTTGTCTGTGTGGTCTTGTTGAGTGAGTTCGGCACATAGTACTCCTTAGTTCAAATTTAATGTGAACAGATATACGGGGTATTTCTGGTGTTCGATCAATTTGTTGTAATGAGTACCTCTGAGCGTTTCTAGAATAGCTACTTTACTGAGGTCTGATCGATATCTCACGGAGGAGTGACTGAGTGAAAAATCGAACCCTATGTTTTTTGTTGCACCTGTTCATAAATTCATTGATTTAACCTTCTTTCATTGACGTCATTAGGTAATATATGAACAAATAGTAAGCGAGTGGATAGCAGCCAAGCGGTCCTTCTATCTAACGTTCTTCTTTACCTAACATCACATCAAAGGAATGGTCATGATTGTTATTTATGGTATCAAAGAGTGCTTAAATCCAATTAAGTTGCAGCTATCTAACGTGTTGCAGCAATGCTTAAACAGTGAGATGGGGTTGCCCGATGACAAGCGAGCCCATCGGTTTGTGCCGTTGGAAAGGGATGACTTCTTTTACCCAGAGGGTAGAACCGACGCATACACGGTTATCGAAATCAACATGATGGAAGGTCGGGCGGTAAATACTAAAAAGCGTCTGATTAAGAAAATATTCTCCGAAATAGAAAAGCAACTCTCTATCTCTCCTATTGATATCGAAATCACCATTAAAGAGCAGCCATCGCACTGTTGGGGATTCCGAGGAATGACCGGTGATGAGGCTCAAGACCTTAAGTATAAAGTAAAAGTCTAGATTTAACCCTGTTTGATAGCGGCTTCAGAATTGGTTTCTAGGCCGCTCGCTTAACTCTAACTCTTTTGTAGAACTTTCGGCTTTTTGTCTCTTTAGGTCTTTAACTAACCCTCACTACTCTCTTTCAAATATTGATGCCAATTCGCGTTAATCACATCGAAGTGCTCCACGCAGAACTCTTTTCTATTTTTTAGGTAGTCATTTTCCACGTCATCGAGTAAGTTTTTATAAGCTTCAGGGTCGCTTCCATATACTAAACACAGAGTAGAGAAGTAACGTTGGAGATCAAAGCTGTGTTCATCAATGTATTCACCTAAATCGTAATATTCAGGACGGTCTTCTGACTCGAAAGCAAACATGTCAGCGGCACTAATTGCGGCATCTCCGCCGTGTTCTACATAGTTGAGCAACATGATGGTAGCGAGGTTATCAACGGCGTCCTCTTCCTTCCCCAAAATAGCAATTTTTTGATCTTCTATGTAAGCATGCCCAGCTTCGTGCAGTAGGGTGTGAAGTAAGGTATCGATAGCTCCAGTTTGTGCCGTTTTCCCGTACTCTTTTTCGTACTGATTCTTTTCAAAGTAAGTTAACGATTCAGCATAAAAGCTATAAGGGATGAGCACTTGATGCGTTTGTGGATCGTAGAGTGGACCGTCTTCGTTGCCATATTGAATGGTTAATGGGTTATTAAACATGAAGAGCTGATTGGATAGGTCAATCACGGTGTCGTTGACGCCACTAAGTTGAATCTCTTTTTTGATCTGTTGTTCTGCCTCAGTCTTAGGTGTCGAGTACTCAACAATAAGGTTATCAGGTAGCGTATTGACACGGGATGTTTCACTAGACACATAAGTTGTGGCGAACACAGAGCCAATGGCTAGGCTGTAGGTTAGTGCTCGTTTCTGCACGAGTTTAATGAATGTCATCGTAGATCCTTATGTGGTTGGCACTAAGTTCTTTTTGCCGTTGGATTTTTGGTGAGTGGCACAGACGAGTGAAACATCACTTATCGAGGGTTAATCTATTCTAGAATGATTATCGAGTGGTAATCAGTTTAGGTTATCTTTGATTCGATTGGCTATTTGTCAGATAAATTTCGGTTCAGGTAAAGCCTTGTGCTATACTCCGCGCCCCAATCCGAATTGGCTTGTTTAATCTTAGGAAATTATTATGAGTGTTAAAAACGAACTTCAACAAATTAACAACCGTCTAGACAAGTGTCGCAACAAGTTAGCGGCTGCTAAAACTCGTAATGACCGTCCTGTTGTTCGTCAATTTGAAGATGAGATTAAGAAGCTAACTAAGAAAATTGCCCAGCTTAAACACAAAGAAAGCTTCGATGTGAATCAAGAGCGTAAGTCGCTGATTGATATGCCATTTAGCCGTGAAATTACAAAAGCTGAGCAAGCGGATATGGGCAAATTGAAAAAGTCTGTAAAAGGATTAGTGATTGTTCACCCAATGACGAAGATTGGTAAAGAGCTTCGCATTGAGGTTATGACAGGGTATGCCCCGAAAAAATTCTAATTACCAGCAATGGTAATAAAAAAGGAGCTAGCAATGGCTCCTTTTTGCTTTTTTAGGTATTCAAAAAGAGATTGAGCAGCAGTATCATTGCTGTCGATTTATACTTTTGGAGATTGATTGTTATCACAAAACCGTCGCTCTCTGCTTAAAAGTTAACGTACTACTAACATGGTACGGAGTGAACGCAGCAATGCGCTGGTTTTCTCATCCACAATTTCTTACCCATTCTCATAGCACAGGTAGAGCAGCACACATAATTACAGACAAAACCAGACTCATTAGGGAAGATGAGCACGCAAAACAATAGAGGTTATATGAATCAATTAATTTCAATAGGGCCACTAGAATCTTTCCTAATCGCAATTAGCGTTTTGTTTCTAGGTCATTTTGTAAATGCAAAGCTACCGGTTCTCAAAAAGTACAATATCCCTGAGCCCATCGTCGGCGGTTTGATCGTCGCTTTTGCTATTACTGCCCTACACTTCAACGGCGTTGACCTAGAGTTCTCTTTGCCATTGCAGAACACCTTCATGTTGATGTTCTTTGCGACTGTTGGCCTTGCTGCTAACTACACCCAGTTGATGAAAGGTGGTGCAAAGGTGTTTCTGTTCTTAGGGGTCGCTTCGATTTACATCATTATCCAAAATGGTGTAGGTGTGACATTAGCCACAGCCCTTGGTCTTGAACCTTTGATGGGCTTGATTGCAGGCTCTATTACGCTATCTGGCGGTCATGGTACCGGTGCAGCTTGGTCACAGACGTTTTCAGACACATTCGGTATTGCCAATACTCTAGAAATTGCGATGGCTTCAGCCACCTTTGGTTTGATTATTGGCGGCATCATCGGTAGCCCTGTGGCCCAAAAGTTGATTGATAAGAACCAACTTGAATCTGAATACGGTACTGGCACGCAAACGCACGAACGCTTCCCTGAACTCGTTACTTACAATGAGTACGAAGAAGACAAAGTGACCGCGAAGAAGGTGATCGAAGTATTGTTCATTCTTCTTATCTGTATCACGGGCGCGAAATACCTAGAGCAGTGGGTAGCGACCTTTGAAATTTCTTGGTTGATGATCCCTGACTTCGTTTATGCGTTGTTTATTGGTGTATTCATTACAAATGTTTTTGAAGTCACTAAGCTGCATAAAACCGATAGCGAAACGGTCGATATTCTGGGCACGGTGTCATTATCACTGTTCTTAGCTATGGCGCTAATGAGCCTTAAGCTTTGGAACATCTTTGACCTTGCGATTCCGTTCTTGGTTATCCTTGCGGTTCAGGCTGTGGTGTTGGGTATCTTCTCTTACTTTGTGACGTTCAAAGTAATGGGTTCTAACTACGACGCAGCGGTTATGGCGGGTGGTCACTGTGGTTTCGGCCTAGGTGCAACACCAACAGCGGTAATGAACATGGGTTCTTTGGTGAACCGATTCGGTCCGTCGCCACAAGCCTTCATGGTTGTGCCAATCGTTGGTGCCTTCTTTATCGATATCGTTAACCTGATCATCCTTCAAGGTTACATCTCGTTTATCGGTTAATGTTCGTCCTTGCTTAAATGCGATGAGCTAATCGCACCAAGATGAATACAAGAAAGCCAGTCGATTGACTGGCTTTTTTATTGTCTAGCATATACCGAGCTTATAGATTTTATCTTATGTCGGTGAACTGGTCTGTAGTTCTTTAAGCAGAGGAAATGCTGCTTTAGTGTGTTCCCCTGTGACAATGAATCCGACGAGTTGGTTTGCCTCATTAAAACCTTTGGCGACAATCCCTTTTGGATCAAACCGAGTCTCCCAACTCTGAGCAGTTTGAATATCACGGCCTGCCAGCTGAATCGGATAACTAGGCGTTTTCACTTTAGTCATAATATGCGGCAAGCTTAGCTTTCCTTCACCCGTAGTGAGTTGTTTCGCCAATACGTTGGCCGCTAATATCGCGGGTTGCAGGTAAGCCATTACTCGTCCTTGAATTTCAGCACAATCCCCAATGGCATAGACATTTTTGATGTTAGTTCTCATTGCTTCATCAACGATGATACCTCTGTTCACTGCCATTCCTGTCTGTTGCGCGAGTGCTGTATTTGGCATTAACCCAGCTGCAGCGATGACCACATCGGTTTTGATTAATCGAGAAGAGGTCGTTTGTAACCTTACTCCGTCAGCGAGATAGGTGGCATGGCTTACCATTGCATCCGTCTCAACTGTCACACCGGCTTTACGAAGCTCTCGTTCCAGTTCTAGGGAGATAAAAGGTGGTACCAAACTACCTAATAGATAACTTGCTGGTTCAATGACCGTGACACTTTTCCCCGCAGTTTGAAGGTCGAAAGCTAACTCGACGCCAATGAGCCCGCCACCGATAACGGTGATTCGTTGCGCAGCGTCGATCTGAGCTTTGTGTTTTTCGAACTCTTCCAAGCTATTGAGAGTAATCGTTGCCTGAGCACTCAACCCCTCAGCAGCAGGTATGAAAGGCGCTGCCCCGGTTGCCAGCACTAGTTTTGAGTATGGGATGATATCATCGCCAGCGACAATAAACTGTTGCTCGGTGTTAATCTCGTTTACCCAAACGTTGGTTTTAATGACAACGTTATGCAGCTCAGCTAATTGTTGAGCAGTATTGATCGCAAGTTGCTGAGGTGTTTGAGCTTGACTGAATACATGCGAAAGATTCGGCTTACTGTATTCAATACCCGCATCAGCAGTGACTATTGTAATAGCGATATTTGGGTCAGTTTTACGGATCATCTTTATGGTTTGTAAAGCAGCGAAACCAGCGCCCACAAGAACAATGTTGTCCATATTACTTCTCCACAAACACTTCTTTGCCTAAATGGCATTCTGGGCAAAGGAAGTCATCCGGCACTTGTGCCCAAGGTGTTCCTGGTTCAACGCCTTGGTAGGGTTCGCCCAATTGTGGGTCGTACACCCATTCACAGACAGTGCAGCGCCAGCAAGTGCAATCTGCGCTGTGGTTTGGCTGGCCTTGAACTTGCTCGGGCTGTTTCTCAAGTTGTTTTTCGACGAGTTGTTGCTGATCGAATTGCTGCTGATCGAGTTGCAGCTCGTCTGTGTCATCGAGTGCGACTGGAGTGCTCGTTGGCGAAGGCGCGGTTTCAAGCGGTGTCACATTACGTGATACTTGCTTTGGTGCGCTGACTTCGTCTGGATTCACACGCCAAACCTCGGCCAGTGTCATACCATAATCAATACATTGACGAAGTGCGTCTGTATCTGGTTTCCAGTGGATATGCTGAGGTGCGCTCACTTCGAAGTTGGCTTCACGTAAGCGAGCATCGATGCGTTTTACTGCGCCGCCAGTCCACCCTGAAGAGCCAAATGCTGCGGCTCTTTTTTCTGCAAAGCGCAGGCCGTGTACTTCTTCAAGTAGTGCGGCGATTTGCGGCATCATCACATTGTTCATGGTCGATGATCCAACAAGCACGCCCTTTGAACGGAAGATATTGGCAAGGATGTCATTCTTATCGTGCTTAGAGATATTGAAGACTTTGATGGCTGTTTCTGGGCTGCCTTTACGAATACCCTTTGCGATCGCATCTGCCATCATGCGAGTGTTATTGGACATGGTGTCGTAGACAATGGTGATACGATCTTCTTTGTAGGCTTTTGACCACTCGTAATATTGCTCAACGATTTGAGTCGCGTTGTCACGCCAAATACAGCCATGAGAAGTAGCAATAACATCGATTGGCACGCCTAAACTCAAGACTTCTTCTATCTTCGCTTTCACCAAAGGCGCGAAAGGCGTGAGGATGTTTGAGAAGTAACGCAGACATTGGTCATGCAGCTCTACTTGGTCTAGTTGGTCATTGAATAGGTTCTCGTCGCAGTAGTGTTGCCCGAAAGCATCGTTACTAAACAGGATTTCATCACCGGTTAGGTATGTCGCCATTGAGTCTGGCCAGTGCAGCATTTTCATCTCAACAAAGATGAGTTGCTTACCGTTACCGACATCGAGCGTGTCGCCTGTTTTAACGGTTCGGAAGTTCCAGTCAGGCTGGTGGTGATGGCCAACAATAGAGTTAACACCAGCTTCTGTGCAGTAGACGGGTGTGTTCGGAATTTTAGCCAGTAGCGCAGAGAGGGCGCCTGAGTGATCTTCTTCTGCATGCTGACAAATGATGTAGTCGATCTCGTTGATATCGATTTCCATCTCTAGGTTTGCAAGGAATTGTTCAGTAAAGCGATGATCGACAGTATCGACAAGCACCGCCTTCTCTTCACGGATCAGGTATGAGTTATAGCTCGTACCTTTGTTCATGTGGTATTCCTTACCGTGGAAGTGCTCGGTTTCCCAATCGTGGACGCCGACCCAATGAACATTTGATTTAACGTGAATAGTCATAATGATAATACCTTATTTAAATATCTGATCTCATCATTGCATTTGGTGTGCCATGTTTTTAAATGATTGTTTTTAATTAGGTTAATTTAACCCTGGCAAGGATTTGTGTCATTATGACTTTTTTATATTTGTTGTCTTAATAATCCTTCAGTGTCATTTTAACTCGCGCGAAATTGTTCTAGGTATTGGCATGCTTATGGATAAAGATAGATGAAACTGAGCCTCTATAAATATGACTAGTTGATTGGGAAAATCAGTAGCAGATACAAAAAAGGCCAGACAAGTGTCTGGCCAAAATATAAGGCAGTACGTTTAAGCATATTAAATGTAGTCATAACTAAAATTGGCGTTATAACTAATATTGGTTTTAAAGCTAAAATTGGTTTTCACACTAAACTAAATGAATGGTTCATTTAGCAAGGTTGTTCGTATCAACTAGAGAGTTGTTACAACTTGATCAACCGCTAGACGCGCTTTTGGTTTACCGTAGTTATAATCTTCGCCATCTTTGTGGTAACCAATCGCCAATGCAACATCAACAACATGACCATCTAACTCATCGGCAAATTCTTCACTAATCATTTTTGCGTCTACACCTTCCATCGGTGTTGAAGCGATGCCAAGACGAGCTAGCGTGTGCAGTGTATTACCAAGTGCGATGTAAACTTGAGATTTAGTCCAATTGCCGTTAAAGCCTTCTTCGTCTGTGTTCATTTCAGCGAATGCGTAAGCACCTAAGAACTGCTCGTACATTTCAGCGGGTAGGTGACCAGAACTGACTTCTGTGTCAGCACGTTTTGCGAATTTTTCTTTAGTGTACTTAGGGTCGTGAGCAAACAAGATCGTGTGTGACGCTTCTTTCGCATGTGGTTGGTTAAACTGGAACATGTTTTCGAAAGTATTGTGGAAGCGCTGTTTTGCTTCGTCACTCTCAATGATGATGAACTTCCAAGGCTGAGAGTTGATAGAAGAAGCTGACAAGCGAAGAGCTTCTTTGATTACTTCCATATCTTCTGCTGATACACGTTTGTCGGCATCGTATTTTTTAGCAGTGTAGCGAGTGTTCAAATCTGTGATGATTGGATGAGTCATGTTGGCTCCTAATATCTATAAGAATAAATGTTGTAGGGTTTAATGTTCAGTGACGTCAACAATAAACGGACAGCTCAGTTAAATCGAAACCTTTTATAAAGTCGTTTAAATGGCTATCGAACATGCCCCAAATACCGAATTACTATAGTAACTCGAGTCGATGGGGGTAAGATAATAGAAGAGTCGCTTGAGAAAAATAGCGAACATATCAAATCACTATGGTAGTTAAAGTCCATAATAAGCGAATTAATGTGATCTTGATTAGCTATAGTGTGCGAGTTTCAGTGACTTAATACGCCTTTATTCCATATTCACGCAATAATGGCGGTAATACCTTGTCGAGATTGGGAATATCTTCTGGGCAGATTTCGATTAAACCAAAACCATGCTCCTCGTAAATTTTCTTAGTGGCAATGCGCTGGTCTTGATCTATTGACCCATAATCCGTTCCCCAGAACTGAATGTACACCTTGCCAGTTGGCAGGTAGAAATCGCTCATGACTTCTTTTGCGATTGGGAGTGGACGTTCGTAGGCGTGGACTACTCCTGCCATATAGAGCCAGTTATCTATGATCAGCTCGCCTTTCGACCTAACATAGTGTCCGTCCAAGCTTCGGTGTTTTGCTTCGAA
The DNA here is from genome assembly GCF_042466085.1 of Vibrio sp. R78045. Classification (NCBI taxonomy): domain Bacteria; kingdom Pseudomonadati; phylum Pseudomonadota; class Gammaproteobacteria; order Vibrionales; family Vibrionaceae; genus Vibrio; species Vibrio sp. R78045. The sequence goes on along the minus strand of NZ_JAXHBS010000013.1, from coordinate 952,584 downwards.
CTTCTGACGAAAGCTAGAAAACGAAGCGTCAGTAGAATGGCTTTCGGCGTCGTGACCTAAAAATTCGACAACAGATTGCTTTAAGCGCTTATTACGCACCAAAGAGTCGTGCCACACCACAAACAAGTTTTTTGTTGCTTTATCTTCTCTCTGTTCACCACCGGCTTTTAAACCCGTAGAAGTCACATGCCAGCCATCTTCTTCTTTGGTTATCCAACCAAGCTCATTGAGTAGCAGGTTAATTTTCTTCGCGCTGAGTTGAAAAGCGTTGCCCAACTGAGTCGCGGTTAGCGTTTTACCAGAGAATGAATCTAAGTCGATGAGCAGATTCTCCGGCCATACAATAAAGATACCAAATTTTTTGTGCTCTACATATTCCCCTCCAAAACTTTCACCGCGCTCAGTGAGCACCCAACGTTCTTGCGATCGCACTATATAGCCAGCACTTTTTAGATCACTGAAGAGAGTTTTAGGTTCCACCCCTTTGTGTTTGGCGAGTGCTGATGTGGAGATTTTTTCTGGCATAGTTTTTCTCAAATAGCAGAGCAACCTGCTGGTTGGTGTTGAAGGGGAATTAAATAAATAGCATTTGAGTAGCTAAATACCATATCACATCCATCTAGTGTTCACTGCAGCGCTCTGGCCTGTAGTTTTAATAGTGCGCTATGTCTCATTTCATTTGAAGCTTAGGTTTTGTTTTTGTAATTAAATTACAAAGTCAAGTTTTTGGTTCGTACTGATGCATATGTATTGAGCATGATACGCTGTTATTTTGCTCACTAATTATAGATTTTAGATACCCTATTTTATTAAGTGTGATATTGATCACTATTTATTTTTAAGTATTACAAAACAAAATGTGATCAATATCACTCGATAATGAGTGTTATTCCCATTTACATTGCTTTGTAATTTAAATTCATACCATTTTTGTGATCTAAGTGGCTATCGATAACCCGAAAGTGTTTTTTGTGTGTGACCACTGTCACTAAAATTGCCTCAAGGTGCATTTTCGAAATGTTGTGATACATTTTAATCGACTTTTGAATAAACACTTTCGGTCATTTGACCAACCAATACACTACGGGGTTCTACCTATGTTATCACCAGAAGCAAAGATTAAGGTTCAAAACTTTGGTCGTTTCTTATCCAATATGGTAATGCCAAACATCGGCGCATTTATTGCGTGGGGTTTCATTACTGCACTATTTATTCCAACAGGTTGGTGGCCTAACGAAACGTTAGCATCAATGGTTGGTCCTATGATCACATACCTACTACCGCTATTGATCGGTTACACCGGTGGTAAAATGGTTGGCGGCGACCGTGGAGCGGTTGTTGGTGCAATTACAACGATGGGTGTCATCGTTGGTACAGATATCCCTATGTTCATGGGTGCAATGATTGTTGGTCCACTAGGTGGTATCGCAATTAAGAAATTCGATGAAGCTGTTCACGGTAAGGTGAAGAGCGGTTTCGAAATGCTAGTGAACAACTTCTCTGCTGGTATCATCGGTATGATCTGCGCAATCATCGCGTTTGTCGTGATTGGTCCTGCAGTTAAGATTCTATCTGGTGGTCTTGCGGCCGGTGTTAACGCAATGGTTGAAGCAGGTGCTCTTCCTCTAGCTTCTATCTTTGTTGAACCTGCGAAAATTCTTTTCCTAAACAACGCAATTAACCACGGTATCTTCTCTCCACTAGGTATCCAGCAATCTGAAGAGATTGGTCGTTCAATCTTCTTCCTAATTGAAGCTAACCCAGGTCCTGGTTTTGGTCTTCTACTTGCTTACATGGTATTTGGTAAAGGTAGCGCGAAACAGTCTGCTGCTGGTGCATCTATCATCCACTTCCTAGGTGGTATCCACGAGATTTACTTCCCGTACGTACTGATGAACCCACGTCTAATTCTTGCTGTAATCGCAGGTGGTATGACGGGTGTATTCACTAACGTAATGTTTGATTCTGGTCTTATCTCTCCAGCATCTCCAGGTTCTATCTTCGCAGTTTTACTGATGACGCCAAAAGGTTCTTACCTAGGTGTTGTACTTTCAGTAATCGCTTCAACCGCTGTGTCTTTCATCGTAGCTTCAATCCTACTTAAGACTTCAGCTCAAGGTGACGACGAAGATTCACTAGAAAAAGCATCAGCACAAATGAAAGACATGAAAGCGTCTTCTAAAGGTGCTGTATCAGGTGCAAACGTGAACCTAGCTAATGTAGAAGCTGTGTACGTAGCGTGTGATGCGGGTATGGGTTCAAGCGCAATGGGTGCTGGTCTACTACGTAAAAAAGTAGAAACAGCTGGCCTGAACATTGTGGTAACTAACTATGCAATCAACAACCTACCAGCTGATTCGCAAATTGTTATTACACACAAAGACCTAACAGACCGTGCACGTAAAACCGTACCAGGTGCAATGCACATGTCTCTTAACAATTTCCTAGATGGCGCTGTATATGACCAGTTGGTTGTAGACCTTGTAGAAGCACAAAGCGGTGAAGCGAAAGTAGCAGCACCTGCGGCAGCGGCTCCAGCACAAGAAGGCAACAAACTTGCTCTGACTAACGACAGCATCTTCCTTGGTCTAAAAGCGACTCAGAAAAAAGACGCGATTAAGTTTGCTGGTGACCAATTAGTAAAACTTGGCAATGTGTCACCTGAATACGTAGAAGGTATGTTTGCTCGTGAAGAGCTTGTGTCTACTTACTTAGGCGAGTCTATCGCGGTACCACACGGCACAATCGAAGCGAAACAGTACGTACAAAAAACCGGCATCGTTTTCTGTCAATACCCTGAAGGCATTCAGTGGGGTGAAGATGAAGATGATATTGCGAAGATGGTTATCGGTATTGCAGCACAAGGCGATGAACACAACATGGTGTTGATGGCTATTACCAATTCACTTGATGACGAAGAAGCAGTGGAATGCTTACAGAACACAACTAACCCAGATGATGTTCTACGTATTCTAAACGGAAATTAATACGCTCTAGTCAAGCTCCTGAGTGAAGGAGGCCGGTGTCCCCCCACTGGCCTCATTTTCGGTCTTACTCTTTATCGGTTTAATAAAGATTCAGTCTGTATAGCTTACTGTTTAATGCCTAGAACCTAATTGGAAAGGGCATGTTGTTGAGTAGTTAGCTATCTAGATTCAAATATTTATAAGGTCTAAAATTATGAAAGCGTTACATTTTGGTGCAGGTAATATCGGTCGTGGTTTCATTGGTAAGCTTCTTTCTGATGCTGGTATGAAGGTTACGTTTGCAGACGTAAATGAAACGGTTGTTAATGCGTTAATTGAGCGTAAAGAATACCCAGTAAAGATTGTTGGAGAAGAGTGTGTTGTTGAGATCGTTAAAAACGTAACAGCAGTGAACTCAGCGACAAGCGCTGTGGTGGATTGCATTGCTGAATCGGATCTTATTACAACAGCGGTAGGCCCAACGGTTCTCAAGATTATCTCTAAATCTATCGCGCAAGGCATTGAAAAACGTGCTGCTGCTGGTAACACTGCACCAATGAACGTAATCGCGGCAGAGAACATGGTTCGTGGTACTAGCCAACTTAAAGCTGCAGTATTAGAGCACCTTTCTGATGAAATGAAAGCCTTCACTGAAGAGCACATTGGTTTCGTTGATTCAGCGGTTGACCGTATTGTTCCACCGGCAGAAGCTGGCGAGACAGACCCTCTAGCAGTAACGGTTGAAACGTTCAGCGAATGGATTGTAGATCAAACACAATTTAAGGGTGATATCCCAAACATCCCAGGAATGGAATGCACTGATAACTTAATGGCTTTCGTTGAGCGTAAACTGTTTACTCTTAACACTGGTCACCTAGTAACGGCATACCTTGGCGTTCTTGCGGGTCATGAGACAATCAAAGACTCTATTGAAGACGACGTAATCCGTGCTGAAGTAACAGCAACAATGGAAGAGAGTGGTGCTGTACTTATTAAGCGTTACGGTTTTGATCCTGAAGCTCACGCTGCATACATCCAAAAAATCCTTGGTCGTTTTGCAAACCCATTCCTACGTGATGAAGTAGATCGTGTTGGTCGTCAACCAATTCGTAAGCTGAGCCCACAAGATCGCTTGGTTAAGCCACTGAACGGCACATTAGAATACGGCCTTCCAAACGCTCACCTAGTAAAAGCGATTGCGGCAGCGTTCCATTATAAGAACGAAGATGACCCTCAAGCGGTTGAACTTCAGGCAATGTTTGCAGAAAAAGGCTTTGCAGAGACATTAGCATATTATTCTGAGCTGAATAGTGACTCAGAAGTTGTTAAACTAGCGGAACAAGCTTATCTAGCATTGAAATGATAAACCACCAAAGTGCCACTCCTGTGGCACTTTCTTATTGCCGAGCCGTTATGCCAATACAAACTAATCATGAAACAGAATTACTCGAAGCACTTTCCGAGGCTGAGAGTGCTGGCGCTTGCCTGATGGCCGCTTATGATGCATTGGATGATACGGTAGATTCGGTTTTAAAAAATATTTTCAAGAAAGACGATACTGCGATTAAGTTCGTTGTAGAACCTCTTCTCAATAGTGGCGGGCCGCTAGGGGAAATAATGATACGCGGAAAGTTGCTTCTGGGGCTTGGCGTGATCAGTAAAGAGCTTTATGACGACTTAGAGATTTTCGTGACCTTAAAAGAATGGGCGAAAATACAGGGTGATGACACCAGTTTTACTGAAGTGGATATCATCTTTGAGCTAAACAAAGTACATGCTATTCAGCGTATTATGCCTATTGAATACGACCCTGAGATGGTGAAAACCATGTCTGGTCCAATGTTAGAAATGTTCTTGGGTCGACATAACCAGAAAGTGAAATCCACGATCGTTTTGGCTATTACAGACATCATTAACACCTTGTGCCGAGATAACGCGCTGAGTTCTTAGTTTTTGCTATTGAGTTCATAGCTTGAAGCTTTCGCTTGAGCTTACACCTAAAGTGTTTATTTAGCTTATCTAGCTTTAATTCGTTTTATCCATCTTAGAATATACCGTCATTGCGGTTTCTCTTGTTTGAGAAATCGCTTTTTTGTTTCTGCAGCCTGTTTAAACGAGCTTGTTGCTCTATTATCGATCCTGTTACTCACCTCCTCAAATTGCAGATACAAAAAAAGCCACATTCTGTGGCTTTCTCTATTCAAGACGCTCTTTCTATTAAAAACGCCTTTTTATTCAAGACAATCGATTATAGGTCTTGGATGTTTTCAGCTTCTAGCTCTTGGAAGTAGCGTAGAGTCTTAACTTTTAGCTCTTGTTGAGCTGGCTCATCAGCAACGATGATAGCTTTACGGTGCATCTGTAGAGCGGTAACAGTCCACATGTGGTTTACAGAACCTTCTATAGCCATTTGAAGTGCTTGCGCTTTGTTGTGTCCTAGAGAAAGGATCATTACTTCTTCAGCATCTAGAAGAGTCGCAACACCGATAGTTAGTGCGTATTTAGGCACTTGGTTAATGTCGCCATCGAAGAAACGAGAGTTCGCGATACGAGTGTCTTCAGTTAGCGTTTTGATACGCGTGCGTGAAGACAGAGAAGAACCTGGCTCATTGAATGCGATGTGACCGTCGATGCCTACGCCGCCCATGAATAGGTTGATTTTACCGTATGAGCGGATTTTCTCTTCGTACGCTGCACAGTGTGCATCTATGTCGTCAGCTTTGCCATCAAGAAGGTTGATGTTTTCAGCTTGGATATCAACGTGGTTGAAGAAGTTCTCGTGCATGAATGTGCGGTAAGACTCTGGGTGGTTAGGGTCGATGCCAACGTACTCATCCATATTGAATGTTACAACGTGCTTAAAGCTTACTTCACCAGCTTTGTAAAGTTCAATTAGCGCAGCGTAAGTAGTTAGAGGTGTGCTACCAGTAGGAAGGCCTAGTACAAATGGACGCTCGGCAGTCGGAGCGAATTTGTTGATAGAATCTGCGATATGACGAGCAGCCCATTTACCTACTTTTGCTTTGTTGCTTAATGGAATAAGTCTCATTGATTTTGCCCCTAGAAATTAAATTTTATAGTGTTCTGAAACATTAATTCGCATTATAAAATAAGTTGTCGTGTTCTGCTATTGTTTTAGGTCAATATTTTACTTTTTTCATTGTATTTGTGACTAGATCTCTCAGAATTGCATAATTATTGTATGGATATTTGGTGGCGTTAAACAAGATTAATACGTTTGTCATATAGCATAATATTGATTCAATTCAGCGTCTGAAAGGGTCGATAAGCTTGATTTGTTTGTGTACTTCGATGCATTAACAGGCCGCTAGAATAGAGTTCAGGCAGAAAAATAAGGGGGGTAATGTAGAGTGATATTGATTAAAGAAGGGGGGAAGGAGAGAAACGTAAATTCTACAGTGATGCAAGTACCGTTGAGATTATGCCTGAGTCGAGGTGTCTCGGTGCTATCGTTATGAATTATTTATATATATTGGTAAAACCAGCCGGGTTAGCTAAACTTAACTGTTGCGAAGGTAAAGTGTGTTGAAGGCAAAAAAAAGCCCAAAGTGATGAGGTATCACTTTGAGCTATTTTACTAATCTTCTAACACTAACTCACTTTCGTATTCTTCCCTAGGCACTTCACCGCGTTTGCAGCCGTTTAGGGTATGAAAGCGACGGCGTCCACGAGCTAGTTGAATGTACTTCAACCAAACACGCTCTAACTTGGACTTAGCCTTATGAGGGTGAGATAGCACTTTAATGAAGTGTTTTTCTTCAGCATTGGTTGGTGTGAGTTCACCAGTTTCAAGTGCAAGCATAGTGTCACCAAACAAGGTTAGGATTTCCTCTTCTGAAAGAGTAAAATCACCTGACTTAGCGAACCCTCGTGGGAATTTAATGGTGTCATAAAAACGTTTTTTTCCGTGTCGGAATTCGGTCTCAGACATATCAGCCTCAGTAATGTGGTTAGATAGAAATTAGTGTTTATTGTTCACGCGAAAATATTGTTAAAAGGCAAAAATAGAAAACAAAACGTTTTTGCCTTTACGATAAACAATCCTAGATCGGCTAGTTAGCAGATTTATTACAGAGATGTATTTGATGGATGTGAAAGTATTTAGAACCTTTCTTGAGGTTGCAAGGGTGCGCCATTTTGGGCGTGCAGCAGAAAATTTGTATCTGACACAGGCGGCGGTGAGTGCGCGTATCAAACAGCTAGAAGGCTATTTTGATACTCAGCTCTTCATTCGTGATCGCAATAACATCAAGCTCACCTCTTCCGGTGAGCGTTTGATTGGTTATGCGGAAGTGATGGTGTCTACCTTACAACAAGCTAAATTTGAGCTGTCGTTGGAGAGTGGTAAAGCTTTGCAGTTAACACTGGGTGGTACACCGAATATTTGGGATGCGTATCTGCAAAATTGTTTGAGTGTAGTAACCGATTCTTTTGGTGGTTATGGCTTTATGGCCGAGGTGATGGGGCGTGAGCAACTCAACCGAAATTTACTTGAACGCACCTTAGATATGGCTTTCGCTTTCGATCAGATCAAAGCGGAAGAGTTGAACTGTAAAAAAGTCGCTGATTTGGTTTTGGTGTTGGTATCAACGCAACAAGATGATCTGGAATCTGTATTCCAACATAAATATGTTTATGTCGACTGGGGAACGCGTTTTGGTTCTGAACACGCCGAGCGTCACCCAAAAGTGCCCGCGCCGTATCTACGTACCTCTACGGCTCGTATTGCCCTTGACTTCATTTTGGAGAAAGGGGGGAGTGCCTACCTACCTGTATCTCTGGTTGAACCTTTTATTGCTTCGGGTCAGTTACACAAGGTTAAAGGGGTTGAAGACTGGTATCGCCCTATTTACTTGAGCTATCGTAAAAGCAGTACTTCAGTTGACGCTATCATGCAGGTTGAGCAATTGGTTAATGAGATTGACCCATCAACGGCGTATACGCTTCAACAAGCAGCTGAGCAAGCTCCAAACGCTTAGTTTTAATTTCACGATGTTTTCATAAAAAAATGGCTCCTTGTTAAAGGAGCCATTTTTGTTTTTAAACCAGCGAGAACTTTATTTTTAAATCCGAGATCATCCCATTCTTTAAAACATAAATATTTTCTAAATCAAAGATAAGCTCTAAACCAAATCTAAAGTCAGTTCTAACCCACATAAAAGAAGTTAAGCCTGGTCAATGTGCCTTATTTGGCGGAACTATAAGTTCATTAGATTCTCGATTGACTCTTCAAGAGAGCGAGACATGTACGAATGGATTTGATTTCCATCGGTAGCATCAATTTCGATCATAGAAATTCCGATGTCGGCTTGATCCTCAAGGTAACTGAGAGATTGCTCGACTGATTGACTGGTGAGAATTTGTTGGTTTGATAACACAATTCGACACGTATGAAGATCCATAGCCTTTTTCCTTTTTATCCAATAGGTCTCTGCATCTTAATGTGCTAAGTACCAGTTGTTGACGTTGTTAGAAGTATCCCTTCTACCTATTAAAAATAGCTGAATTGAGTGAAAATAAAACTGTTTTTGTGATTTATTTAACCTTCACTTCCGAAAGTGGCTAGCGGCAATGGCGGTTCGCGGTAGACTTTTAGTTATTGGAAAAAGAGCAGCCGTTAATTAGAAGAGTATGACATGTTAAAAAATATCAATAACAACAGTGTCTTAACGACTGAGCAGTGTAGTTTGGCTCGCTACTCTCGAGATGCTCGGTTTGACGGCATGTTTTTTACCGCAGTAAAAACGACAGGTATCTTTTGTCGACCTATTTGCCCGGCAAGCCCGCCCAAAGAAGAAAATGTCGAATACTTTTCTCATCAAGCTCAGGCTTTGAAAGCGGGTTATCGTCCTTGTTTACGATGTCGCCCTGATAGCGCACCATTCTCACCCGCGTGGAAAGGCGTCGAAACAACGTTTTTGCGTGCTTTACAATTGATCGATAACGGTGCTTTGAATTCAGGCTCAATCGTAGAACTTGCGGCTCGTTTGGGTATCTCAGACCGCTATTTACGAACCTTATTCGACAATTACATCGGTGTGTCACCAAAGCAATACAGCCTATATAGCCAGTTAATGTTTGCGAAGCAGTTACTGCACACCAGTAGCATGAGCATTACTGATGTCGGTTTTGCGAGCGGCTTTAACAGTATACGCCGTTTCAATGATGCCTTTTTAAAAGAGCTGAAGCTCTCACCAAGCCAAATCCGACGCTCTAAACCCAGCAACTACCTGAGTAACCATATCCAACTTTCTTTTCATGGCCCTTTAGATTGGGAGCACCTGTTGGGTTTTTATCGACGAAGAATGATTGAAGGTCTGGAGGGCATCGGTGAAAACTATTATCAACGCACGGTGAATGTGAATGGTTCTAAAGGCTGGTTCAAGGCCACCTTAGTAAAAGAAAACCGCTTAGATATTGAATTTGAGTTGGACGATATAAGCCAATTAAGAAGTTTGATTGCTAACATTCGACGTATGTTCGACCTTGATGTCGATATTGCCAAGGTTGAGGCTTTTTTTATGACCATTGATCCTAACTTGGTTGCCAAGAGTGGTATCCGTATTCCTGGCGTTTGGAGTGCTTGGGAGGCTGGTGTAAGAGCGATTCTAGGGCAGCAAGTCTCAGTAACAGCAGCGATCGGCCAACTCAACTTACTGGTGCGAGAGATTTCTGGTACGCATCAAGCTTCTGTTTTACAAGAGTTGGCTAATTCCCAAGAGTGCTCTGAATTACAACAAATTGCTTATGCATCTGAGAAAGCGTATTTCCCAACACCTAAACAAATAGCTGATGCTGATGTGAGCTTTTTAAGAATGCCGGGAAGTCGTAAGGAAACTTTAAAGCGTTTTGCCGAATACATGGTCGACAACGAAGCCGAACACCCTTCTAAGTGGATTGACCTAAAGGGCATTGGGCCTTGGACGATTCAGTACGCGCTGCTCAGAGGGCTAAGTGAGCCTAACCACCTGTTGATTAGCGATTTGGTGGTGAAGAAGTTCATTGAGCATCGCTCTACGATTAATACAGAGAGTGTTTCGCCTTGGGGAAGCTACGCCACGTTCCACTGCTGGAATCAGTCTTAAAATAAAGAGTGCTCACAAATATCTACAATACACAAACATCTGTAGTACTAGGCTAGGAGATATTATGGCTAACCGTTTTACTTATTATGAGAGCCCACTGGGAACCGTGACTTTACAGGGGAACGATGAAGGGCTGCTCGGTCTTTGGTTTGAAACATACACAACCAAGCCAGATCAGTTAGGCGTTCGAGATGATGACTTTCCGATCTTTGAATTGGTTGCCGACCAGCTCAATCGATATTTTTCTGGCGAAGCCATTCAATTTACTGTGCCGATCTCAGCCAAGGGTACACCGTTTCAGCAGTCGGTGTGGCAAGCTCTCACGACGATTCCATACGGTGAAACCTGGAGCTATGCACAATTGGCTGATGCGATTGGCAATCCGAAAGCGGTGCGTGCTGTTGGTCTAGCGAATGGCAAAAATCCGGTGTCAGTGATTGTGCCGTGTCACCGTGTGATTGGTAAAAATGGCAAGCTGACCGGGTATGCAGGTGGTGTCGAACGAAAGCAACGCTTATTGGTTATTGAAGGAAGGGAACAGGAGTAGATAGGTTCTGTAGAGAATGTTGATTGGGCTTTATCGAGAGTGCATTGCTTTTCATGGTGCACAAATTGATATTGAGTACTAATGCCATTCATTGATGTATCGATTTATGGTTAAAAACTCATGGGCTAGGGACGTAAAGAGTGACTTTACAATAAAATTGGCGCTTTCTGGAAAATACTAGTTTAGTTGCATACTATTTAACTATATTCTCCAAGCAAGGATGCTCAAATGAATAGCCGTTATTCACTTATATTCTGCTGCAGTAGCGCATTATTGCTAACTGGCTGCTTAACCGACACGAATCGCCCCTTCGAAGTACCACAGCTTGTTTTGTTCAAAGGCATGTATGAGAACGCTGAGAATGGCAGCTATTTAGTGTTCGAATCGGGGCAAGTGACTTATCAAACTATGGGTAATACCGTTACCCGCACGTATCGTGTCGAAGATGATTTGATCAACATTAAATTAAATTCCGCAAATAGTCGAGTTGACCCTGGATTGGTAATGCGGATTCAACATCAAGGTGCGGTACTCACCTGCAACCGCTGCCCAGCGATGCAACTAAGCAATGTCTGGACAAGGGTTGAGAAGCCTTTGGGCGAGTTGTCTAATTAGAAAAGAGCGCTGTTAAGCCATAAGTGAGCGACGATACTGACGGCATAACCTATCATGATCACTGGCATCCATTTTAAGTGCCCAAAGAAGGTGTATTTCCCATGCGCTGCCCCCATCAACGCCACGCCTGCTGCACTACCAATAGACAACAAGCTGCCCCCAACACCTGCAGTTAAGGTAATCAATAGCCAGTTACCTATTGACATCTGTGGCTCCATGGACAGCACCGCAAACATCACCGGAATGTTATCGACAATAGCAGACAAGATCCCGACCATGATGTTGGCCCAAATTGGGTCCCATTGGTTGTACATCACACCAGAGGCAAGCTCTAAGTAACCTAACAAACTCAAGCCGCCCACGCACATTACGACACCGTAGAAGAACAATAACGTGTCCCACTCGGCATGAGATACCCTACGAAATACATCAAATGGCACGACTGAACCTAATCTCTTAAGCGCGCCTTCGTCTTTGTTAGCAATCGCCACCGCTTTTTTCTTAGCGAGCGAATTGGGCAAGGTCTGGCGTAGGTAATACCCAAAGAACTGGAGGTAGGCGAGCCCCATCATCATGCCCATTACAGGAGGGAAGTGAAGCACGGCGTGGAAAGCGACCGCGGTACCGATTGTCATGATGAACAAGAAGACGATTCGCCTTGCGCCACGTTTTAACTCGATGTGTTGGTGCACAGTATCGGGCTGAGTGGTTGGAACAAAGTAAGACATGATCAGTGCTGGAACCAAGTAGTTCATCACTGAAGGAATAAATAACGGAATGAATTCGGTAAAACTGACATGTCCAGCCTGCCAAACCATTAGTGTCGTGATATCCCCAAACGGACTGAATGCGCCGCCGGCATTGGCAGCTATCACAATATTCACACACGCGAGGTTAACGAATTTTGGATTAGAGCCTGCGACCTTAAGAACCACAGCACACATCAATAGAGCCGTGGTGAGGTTATCGGCAATGGGGGAAATGAAGAATGCAAGAATACCTGTTAACCAAAATAGAGACCGGAAATTGAACCCTTTGCCTACCATCCACGCTTGCAATGCATCAAATAACCTCCTCTCTTCCATGGCACTGATGTACGTCATGGCCACGAGTAGGAACAGCAGTAGTTCAGCGTATTCTAGTAAGTTATGTTCAAGGGCTTGTTTGGCCACTTCGACAAGGTTGTGTTCTTGGTAAGTGAAACCAATGATAATCCAGATTAAGCCAGCTGCCAGTAACACGGGCTTTGACTTTCTGAGCTTTAGGTATTCTTCCATCATCACCACTATGTAGGCGACAACGAAAATGGTCAGCGACAGGTAGCCAGCAAACGAGTTGGTTAGACTGAGCGATTCCCCTAGCTGAGAAGTGGAAGCAGCTGCTACCGTTGAAAAGAAGAATAGAGAGAGAACAGCTGAAAGCTGGATACCTAGCATGGATTACGCTCCGAAGTTAATAAGTTATTAACACGGGTAAAAGCGTAGACCTAAATAAGCATGTGGGGTGTGATAGATATCTTAATAATTCAATAGATTATAGTGAAAAAGAAAGACGGTGGCGAAAGTATTAGCTTTGATGGATACTCCTGGCAACTCAGGCTTAGCATTGATTGCGTCGCTTCAAAGTACTGATGCTGGCGCGGGGCGATCGTTAACTTCTTCTCTTCAGGTACAGTACTGTTCACCCTTCCAGTTATGGATGGTTATTTGGCGGTAACTTCGTCAATTGGCCTAGCGGTTGCTGTGATGTTTATCTTCAAGTTTGTTGGTGCAATACATGGGACGTATCATGGGACCAATTGGTATTGAAGGTCGCTATATTCCAGTGATGATCGCGATTTCAGTATTGAATGCGTTTGGTGCGATGTTCTTGATGAATATTATTCTATAACTTTTGTAGAATGACAGTTTTCGAAACTTTTTAGGGTTTATGGTAAATGAATTGCCAATGAGACTTTTCAAACGCTAAAAAAAGGAAACCCCGTTTGGCTTTCACCAAACGGGGTTTATTCTTTTTGTAGCCATCCTGCTACTGCGCGTTACTAATTTTTCAATAGGTAACTGGTGCTCCCTGCATCATTCCTTGACGTGGCTAAATCCTTTAACCTATCCAATTCGTCGCCTTCCTGGCGGTGTCCTTGCTAACTCGTCATCCTGGCGAGTGGCTCTATCCTAGAGGAAAACTTCCATGCTGATCACTCATCCTAAGTCATCAAATCTTCGTCCTGAAGATACCTAATCCGTTAGGCTTTTTCCTGTTCCTGCCAACTCCCTGTCGACCTGTGTATTAAACACTTTGGAGGCTTTGCTCGCAATTGATGGTAAGAAATAAATGAATACGCTAACTGAAATAAATATGCGTAGATTCATACAAAACAAAGGGTTGGGTTTGTTTTTTAGGTGTTTTCTGCGAAGCTTAATTGTGATCTCTTACGTTACATGTAAGAGATCTCTTACATATTTTCGGGCTCAAATATCATTTTGCATTGACTACACCAATGAATTGATGGGTAATGTATGACGAATTAACACCAAGTGATAGGGAAACATAATGGTTACAGCACTTTACGCAGCCTTGCTGACGGTCGTCATGATCTGGTTAGCGATCGAAGTTATTAAGCAGAGGCGAGCGAACCTGGTCGCTTACGCCGATGGCGGTGTTGAGTCGTTGCAGATAGCACGCTCGGCACAAAGCAACGCAATGGATTATATCCCCATTACAATTATCTTGATGGGGTTCTTAGAGATGAACGGAGCCAATGTTTGGTTTATTCATGTACTGGGCGTGGCTTTTCTTTTGGGACGTGTGATTCATGCTAAAGGAATTCTAGCGGAAAATTTTAAGGGTCGAAAAGTGGGTATGGTGTTAACGCTTATCTGCATGATCTCTTTGATTGTCCTAAACTTAGCTTACCTACCTTTTGATAAAATGTTCTAGGGAGCATTATGGTATTACGCCTTCCTCCTGCTTGGGCAATTGTCCTTGCAGGTCTGATACTCAACATCATGGCGATTGTTATGTCGAGCTTGGTGTTAGATAAACTTGAAGCGGAAAAAGCGGAATACAACGATCGCAAATACGGCAACGTATATTCGATACAACTAGCCTGGAATACGATCGAAACCCTAGAACGCAAGCGTGAAGCCATTCTAATTCACCTTGATAAACGACCAACAGAAGTGGCTCAACCTGCGACAGTTCTCAATGAAGCGTTGCGCGGCCAGCTCAGGCGCTGGGTGAGTGATGAAGTGCCAACGATTTCGTTGGCTAATTTACCCGAGATTATGGTGTTGATAAATAGTGCTCAAGAAGCACAACGAACACGAATCGACGATTACTATTTGGATAACCTAACCTTGGTTGAGTTAATACAAAGGCTCGATGAGAAAATGGCTTTCTACAAGAATATCGCGCTTTTTCTTCAGGTATTTGGTTTAGCACTGATCTTAGCTCGAGATCTGGCAAGAAGGCCTTAGTGGTTTGCTTTCCACTATTGGCAGTTATATAGCTAGCGAGACTCGCTTGGCAGGTGAGGGTGTTGCTGGCCTTGGTATTTTGGTAGCTGCTCTTTCAACCCTTTAAACGTACTCAGTGCGCTGCCGATCGATAACTTGTTCATCAACCAATTTGGTAATATCCCACCCGCGTTCGCATACGCAGTATAGGTAATGTAGGTATTGCCATTGGTAAGTGGTTGCAATGTCCAAAGTGCGTCCACATCGTAGATTCGAATATACCCTGATTCTTTTGCCAAATAGTTCGAAGCATCCTTAATCGATAAAACAAACTGTCCATCTTCGACGCTGTACTGGGAGTAGGTCACCATATCTCGATTTCTAGCAGGCCAAGGTGCTTTAAACTGGGTGTAGACGATGTTTTCAGTTTCAGAAATTTGCATTAACACTTGGCTTTCAGATACATTGTCTATCCAGTTCGGCACATTGTCGCTATCTTCCAGCAATAACAAAAAACCAGAATAACTGGTCGGTGTTTGCATTTTCGCTCGTATTTCTACCAAGCCTTCACTATGTGGCCTCTTATCAATGACGATTCCATCTTCGCTTTTCACAAATTGCCATGGGGCGGCATAGGTGAGTGTTGATAGAGTGCAAAGCCCGAGTGCAACAATCCTAGCTAATATCATTATTCTTCCTGAAAAAGAAAAGCTTATTTGTCAGAAGTATAGAGTAAAAATGAATTTGATTCGTGCTGAGGGCTTTATGCTTTTCTCTGATTTGAGTGTCACATCGTTGTTTGTTGTGGTGTCACCATTAGTTGACTACTTATCCATAGTTAAATCGTCGACATGAAAACGGAAGCGTTCGGTCGCTTCCGTTTTTATTAATGGGCAATGGATAAACGTTGAAGGCTAAAATGAGTAGTGGACAAATTTATAGGCTAAAACTTGTCGACTAGAGCTTATCGACTAGAGTTTATAAGCTTCGACAGTTTTGATCGTCGTCCAGTTACTGTTGGCATCTTGGATAAATTCTTGTGTATCTTCCAACCATCGTTTTTGTACAGATTTGTCCAAGTTCAGATATAGCTTTCCATCTTCGACTTTCCATGCATTAGGGTCGGTCTCAAACTTCTTGCCCATAGCTACACCAAAGGCACAATAGCCACCGTATTGAGGCGCATAAGCTTCAGGGTTAGTACGAAACTGATCTCGGTTTTCACTGCTTGCGAACTGATAAATAGCGTTCTTATAAGTTGCTGTGAATTTTGATGAGCCTTGAACGGCGCCCGAATCAGTAAAGTAAGCTACTGGGTCATAGCCTTTGATCGCTATGTCATTGCTATCAACGCTCATGTCGATATCTGCTGCCATTAGCGAGAAGCTGGTACCTAGTAACGCTACCATTAGAGTGAGTTTTTTATTGGCTGGTTTGATGTATGACATAACAATTTCCTTGTCTTCTTTGGTTATCTTGTTTGAATAAATTAGCCCACTAGTCCGGTCTATAGAGGGACAAAAGAACTAAAAAGTAAGCGAATCGTTCGGAGGATGCATGGATCTGCTGTCACAACTAATGGAACATTTCTCGATACGTACTGGTGTTTTTTACTCTGGAAATCTGTGTGGTGTATCGTCATTCAAGCCACGACAGGGTAAGGAAGGGCATCTTCATGTGTTGAGCGCGGGGAATCTGACCTTATCTCGTGCTCACAAGGAAAGTAAGCAACTTTCACAGCCTTGCATGGTGTATTTGCCTAACAGCACGCCACATGCGATTGAAGGGGTGGGGGAGGGGGCAGAGTTGGTGTGCGCGAATGTGGAATATCGAGCAGGGCAGATGAATCCTTTGTTGTCTGCTCTTCCTGATGTGATAGTGATTCCGTTTGATGAAGCACCTAACTTAATTCCAGTGATCGAAGTGTTGTTTCGGGAGTCGAGCCAAGAATCGTCAGGCCAACAATACTTAATGGATAAATTTAGTGATGCATTGATGGCTTTAATTTTCCGTCATCTCATTGAACAACAGAAAATTGATAAAGGGCTATTTTCAGCTCTTGCCCATACTCGACTCGCTCCTGTAATGAACGCTATCCACAGATTGCCTGCTCGTCATTTGTCGGTTGCGGAAATGGCTTCATTGGCTGCGATGTCTCGCACTCAATTTATCGAGGCATTTAAGAGAGAGGTCGGTGAAACGCCCGGAGATTACGTACAAAAGTGGCGTATCTCAGTGGCTCAGTCTTTACTGTTACAAAGTAAGCCAATTAATTGGGTGTCTGATGAGGTTGGTTACAGCAGTTACTCTGGCTTCTCTCGTGCGTTTCAACATGTCTCTGGTATATCACCACGTCAATGGCTAAAAGAGATCGAGGGATAACGGTGAGTATCAAATGAAGGTTGTCGATATTTATCTTAGGTTTGTGTAAATATTGAGGTTTGTGTAAATACTTATGATTGTGTAGATATTTAGATGGATGTCGATACTTGAGTTAAGTAAAAACTGCCAGTGACCATGGGTTAGTGTTTTCACTGGCAGATAAATATTGGGAAGAGAGTTTAACGTTTCCGGTGAGATGGCTGTTAGCGAAGCAACCAGCGTTGCAGAGGTGTCTTTTCGATACCCGAAACCAACATAAAGCTCAGGATAAAGGTGCCGAAGAATACAGTGATATCTTTACCGATCTCTGTGATACCTAATATTCCACAAACATTGAACAGCACGATAATAACTAACAAATGGCTGACGTAGATGCCCAACATTCGGTTTGAAATAGAACGAACCCATGCGTAGTTGCCGATATTTGGATTGGCCAGAAGCCACATAAATACACCTACGCCCCATAATGTGGTTCCAAACAAGAAATCATTCATGTTAAACCCGACATCAAAGTTGGTTAGCCATGCAGCTTCGGCAAAGTGGATGAACATGCCTATCGCTAAGAACCCCAAGGCCTTTGTTGACGACACCTTCCATTGATGTTGGCGAATCAGGAAGCCTAAAGTCACCATCAGTGTGCTAAAGAATGGGCCGTTACGAGTGAAGAACGGCGCACTGAGGTCGGTTAAGCTTGTGTAACTGCCTGCCAACACACCATATACGTAAAGTAGAATAGCCGTTGGTAATAGCAGTTTGTCGAGTTTCATCTCAACCATTAAGGCGATGATCAAAACAGCGAACATTAGAGCAGGAAGGAACCATAAGTGAACTAGTCCGCCCTCTAAGAAAGAGTTGAGCGGGGTGTTCATTAGGAAGCCCCAGTAACCTTGGCGTTCGCCTAAGTAACCCAATTCTTCAACCTTAGAGAGGTTGAATGGCATGACCAGACAGATGATGCTCCATACCAACCAAACTTTGAGTAGTGGTTTGGAGTAGTTGATGAAGGTTGTCCAAGGCGACGCTGTGAGTTTAGGTTGGATCAGATAGCCGGAAATAAGAAAGAATAGCGGCACGGCGAAGCGCGCGGCTTGGTTAAGAACATAACCAATCCATGGCACTTCATTGATTTGCCAATAAGTCAGTGCCATTTGGCCATGTAAACCAATGACCGCCAATATAGCAATCACTCGGCCCAACTCGATACTGGCAATGCGTTGTGCAGGCGTGTGTTGAACGGAAGACATATCAGATCTCTAAGAAAAATTTCGTAAAATCTAACAGTCTTTATGGCGAATACGTTAGTCCTAAATCAAGGCTTGCGGCCTTAGTTTTAAGGCTTGTGTTGATTATTTGAAGCCTGTCGCAGCTATATTAAATTCATTGCAGTGAGTGCGAATATACCAAGCGTGCAAGTGATAAGAGAAACGACAGTCGTTAGAGCGATAATATTGGCGGCTAAGGTAGAGTTTCCCCCCATCGCTCGCGCCATTACGTAACTTGCGGCAGCGGTTGGCGCGGCGCTCATCAAGAAAATAAGACCAAGATCTAATCCTCTAAAATCGAAGAATATAGCAACTGAAGTAATTAGCAGCGGAGCCAAGACCAGCTTGTATCCCGTAGAGAACCAGGTGGGGCCCTTATCTTTTTTCAGAGATCGTATGTCAAGCGACCCTCCAGTGCATAAAAGAGCCAGTGGTAAGGTCATATTGGCAAAATATTGTCCTGCATCCGACACCATTTTCGGCACTGGAATCGACAGTAAGTAAAACAAGACTCCCATTGCGATAGAGATAATCAGAGGGTTTTTGGTCAGTGTTTTAACAATCACTTGAACGGCTTTATCACCAGACTCTTGACCCTTCGGAGTGAGTGCGATAACCGCCTGAATGTTGTAGAGAACGGTCAGTGATGCGACATAAAGAGCTGCGAGCGCAACGCCGTCGTTGCCGTAGATGTTTGCAACATAGGCGAGTCCAATAATGGCGGTATTAGCTCGAAAGCCACCTTGCACTATTACGCCTTGGTCTTCTGGTTTTTTAAAGGCTATTTTCGTGCTTACCGTGGTAAATATGAAGAACACAAGGTTCGCCCCCAAGCCAAAAATAACGAGCTTGCCGCTAGCCGAAAAATCGTGGTTAGACTGAACAATACTCAAAAATAGCATTGCTGGTAGAGTGACCTGAAAGACGACCTTTGATGCGACATCGATGAAGTTATCATTGATCAAGCCGATTCGCTTGAGCATCACACCAAGAAACAGCATTAGACAGATGGGGCCTGTTACTGACGCCGAAAACGCAAACTGTTCCCAAAGTGTGTTCATTATTTTTCCTTTGTTGTTTAATTGAGTCGTTACTTTTTGAATAACTGAATAACTGAATAACTGAATAACCGAATAACCGAATAACTGAATAACGGCTTAACTTGGCGCTGCTTCGCTCAATATCCTTTGAATACTGTCGCATTTTTCCACAATTCTTTGATAAGAGAAATTAAATCCCTGCGGTTAAGCAAAAAACTTTGAAAAAAAGTACGAACGTGCTAAAAATAATCATCAGATTTATCATTGGTGAATAATGAGCAAAGGAAAGATAACCAAAGAGTATATTTTGAGCCATGCATTCGCGCTTGCGAGTGAAAATGGTCTCGAGAGTTTAACGATTGGCGAATTAGCCAAGCAGTGTGGTATGTCTAAGAGTGGATTGTTCGCGCACTTCAACTCTAAAGAGAACCTACAACTCTCTGTGCTCGAGTATTCCAACGCCATATTCACTGAAAGAGTCATCACGCCTGCAAGAGAGTTGGGAGATGGTGACATTGAAGCGAAATTGAAACAGCTGCTCGATAATTGGCTGGGTTGGAATCACTCGTTTCAAGGTAGCTGCATGTTTATTGATGCATGGAAAGATGCAGGCAGCGAAACGTCTGTGATTCAGAAGGCACTGCAGAAAACCATTTCAGTGTGGATTGATTACTTGACCATTCAGGTCGCTAAAGCGATCGAGAGCAAGCAGTTTAGAGTTGATTTAGAACCTAAACAGGCAACTTTTGAGTTATATGGGCTTTATTTGAGTGCTAACTTGTTTTACTCCTTACGAGGTCAGCAAGCGAGTCACACTCATTTCTGGAGTGGCGTAGAACGTTTAGTAGAGAGTTGGAAAGCGGTTTAGATTGCTGACAAGTTTTACTCGAAAATCATTTTATTCGTAAAGAACGTAAGTTTTGCTTTAGTAAGGCTGACCACAATTTTATAGAAGTGGCGGTAAGTGATAATAAATTACCGTCATTTTTTAGATAAACAAATAGCACGGTCGTTCGATTTTTGGGGCCGAGCTCTATCCGCCAAGTTGTATGGCGAAACAAGGACAGGTCATGAGTGACAAAATCTATTTTAATACATCGAACAAATTCAGTTTTAAGCGCAGCTTAATTGGTGCCACGACAAACCTTCACTATATTCTAGCGCCTAGCCATGCGAAGAAAACAGCACGTAAATTGCTGCTGACTCCAATGCGCACCGAGCAAAAGAATGCCGATCCAAAAGGTTTGATTAAAAGTGAGATCAAAGGTCGTGACGGTGTATTGAAGACATACTCTCTGGGTACTGGACCGGTTTGGGTGCTTACTCATGGTTGGTCGGGGACAGCGAGTCAGTTTTTCCCTCTCATGGAACACATCGCAGCCAAAGGCTTTACGGCTTTGGCTTACGATCACCCTGCTCATGGTGGCAGTGATGGTGTACATGGTCATATTCCAGCGTTTGTGAACGGTTTAGAGGCCATTCTAGATTCGGTTGGTGAAGTGGCAGGTTTGGTTGGCCACAGCATGGGCACTGCTTCTGCGTTGGAGTGCAAGCACGTTAAATTGGAAAACAAGCCAATGTTGCTGATCGCGCCTGTGTTGGATTACCTAGAAAACCTATTTGGCAGTGTGGCACGTTCTGGTTACTCAATGAAGCTGTTTGAGGCGGTTGTAGGTGAAGTGGAAGAGCAGTTTAACTACCCAATTCAATCAGTGGATCCTTATGGGAAATTAGCGCTTCGCGAATCGCAGACGATCATTGTTCATGATGAGAAAGACAAGTTCACTAAGTTTGATGTCTCTCAACGTGCTGCCAATGAAATGGATCGCGTCACCTTGATTGCCACTCGAGGCCAAGGTCACGGACGAGTGATGAAGTGCCCGCAAGTATTTGGGAGCTTTGATAACTTAATAGGCTAAACTCATCGAGCATACTTAAAAAGGTCATCAGTATAAAGATCGTTAGCTCAAGGCTAAGAAAATATAAATAAAAAGGCCAATCAGACATTCTTTGATTGGCCTTTGCTTTTAGGGGGTTAGTGGGTGCTTAGCTCGTGTTGAGCTAAATCCCATTTTAGTTAGCACAGCTCGCAGGGCCGATCTCTTTCCAGACGCCCCATTGGCCTGTCGTTGTTGGATCTTCACCGGTTGTCCACCATTTCGCTTCCCAAACCTTACCAGCTTGAGTCACTTGGTCGCCGCCAGTGTAGACCGCACTTGAATCCCAAGCGTTAGTACACGTACCGCCGCCTGTGGTTTTCTTAAGAACGTTCACTGAAGTAGCCGCTACCGATGTCTCAGTGCCATCGCTGACCGTTACAGATAAGTTCAGCGTCGTATCTTGCGTGTATTCCGCCGCGACAAAGCTCACTGAAGAACCTTGAACCGTAGCATCAATACCAGCAGGCACATCCCACGTGAAGGTCAATGTATCTTGGTCAGCATCGCTCGAAGCCGAAGCATCAACCACCACTACGTCACCCGCATTAACTTCAGCTGGAGCTGAAACAATCGCAACTGGTGCTGTATTAACTGGACCTGTGTCCTTAGGGGTTACTGTTACAACAATGGTGTCAGTTGCAGTCGCACCTTCGTTATCAGTTACCGTTAGGCTGAACGTGAGTACTTCTTGTTGAGCGACTTCAACCACATCGAAGCTTGCAACTGCAGCATTCGCGTTGGCCAGAGTTACGGCTGTTCCGCTTACTTGTGACCAAGCGTAGCTTGCAATCGTGCCGTCGCTGTCTTTTGAAGCGCTACCGTCTAGAGAAACAGAAGTCGGGCCTTCAACCGATAGATCTGCGCCCGCTGCTGCGGTTGGTTTACGGTTTACAGGATCAGTAGTTCCACCTGCAAGACCTTCATGCATCGCGTTCAGGATATCGCCGTTATCCGCATCAATTTCCCAAGAGAATAGACCCGCAAGGCCAAGGCTACGAACGTATGCGCCTTTTGCTTTTACTGAGCGATCATCATCAAATGTGATTAGCTGACCTGAAGTACGGTTCCAAACGTAAGGCGCTTCTGCCATTTCGTCGTAGCCATATTCAAAGCCGTTGATGCCTTGGTTGTTTGCACCAAGCATGTTCGCTTTAATGCCTTTGTAATCGATAACGCCATCTTCCCATACACCCTGAGCAGAGCTGCCGGTCAGTTTACCATTACCTACGCCAGTCATTGGGTCGCTTGGATCTGAAAGTGATGATGGTAATACGCCTTCCCAACCACGACCGTACATCGCTGTACCAACCACAAGTTTGTTCGCTGGAACACCTTGCTCAAGCAGCAATTGGATGCCGTTGTCTGTGGTGTAAGCAGGGCCCGTGTACTGTTCGCCATTTTCATCAAGGCCTGTGCCATCACATTGCCCAGGGCGCATGAAGTTACCGCAGTTGAGTGCTGTTTGGTGACCTAACACGTTGTTCCAACCGCCGTAGAAGTCGTAAGTCATCGCGAAGATGTAATCCATGTATTGGATAGCATCGCCGTAGTTCACGTCTTCAATCTTGTCGTGACCAACACCGATCGCTGATGTTAGTTCGTAAGTACGATCGTTTTCAGCTTCTAGCTCATCTAGCATAGCGCGCAGCTCTGCCATCAATGCAATATAAGCCGGGCCATCATTTACAGGGTCACCGAGATCGGGCGCAGCACCGCCTCCACCGGGGAATTCCCAATCGATATCCACACCGTCATAGAATTTCCATGTGTTGAGGAATGTTTTAACCGATGCGACGAACGTGTCTCGGTTCGCTTTGGTTGTGAAATCGAAGAACGGGTCAGATAGCGTCCAACCACCAATCGATGGAATGATTTTTAAGTCTGGATTGCGCTGTTTTAGCGCCATCATCATTGCGTAGTTACCCTTGATAGGTGAGCTGTATTCGTGCCCTGCTTGAGGGAAACTCTTCTGGAAAGCCGCCCAAGGGTCATGAATCACCACTTCGTAATCGTTAACGCCCTGACAGGCTGTCATGAGTGCGTTGTAGCTGTTACCGCCTACTGATTTCACTGATTCATTAGGACCACAAATTGGGATGAAGCCATAAAGGATGTGGGTCAAGTTATCAGCGGGTAGGTTATCGACTGTATAATCACGGCCATAGATGCCCCACTCAACAAAGTAAGTACCTACTACCGTGTTTGGATCTGTGTTGTATGACTTGTTGTTCGGGTCCACATTCATCGAAAGTGGCGCTAAGTGTGAGCCATCGGTATCTGCGATTGTGAGCTGAGCGGGTGCACTCTTGGCACAGCCTGTTTCGTCACACGCTTCGATTTCCATCTGAAATAAGCCGCCTTGGCCGTATTCGAATGAAGCTGTTGTTTGGCTGCCAGTTATAGGGCCAGTGGCCACTTTAACGCCATCAAAGTAGATGTTGTAAGTGTTTCCTGACGTTCCGCTCCATTGGTTAAATTTAACGTCGACCTTTGCTTTGTCGTGATATTTAACCATCTGGTTATAACCAGAAGTCGTTTCCATCGCGAGTTCAATTTTAGAAAACTGAAGGTTGTTGGAACCGTACATGTCGATGCTAGGTGCTGTTGGAGCGGCTAATGCTGTACCAGATAGCGCTAGAGCAATGCTCGCAGCACAGGTATTTATACGAATCATACTTTTTCTCTCATTCCTTGAAGGTTACGAGAACCAAATGGCCCCATAAACGGCTCCAGTCAGTTTTGAAGGAGCTTCCCAGTCAGTATTCGAGAGAGTTTTAATTTTATAACTGAAAATAAATCCGTTTTCGATGGACAACTAAAAAATAGTATCTCGTTACAATTCTGTTGCTTAATGAGTGAGAGGCTGAGTCCATGTTTTATAAAACAAAACAATGTTCAGTATGAAAATCTCACAAGTGAAAATACACAACATGAAGTTATGAAAATATGCGACAAACTATGGGAAAATATCGTGAATTGAAGCGGCATCACAGAACGAAACGTGTTGGGTGTGAGGCTGATACGTGGAAGATAGTGCTAATACTTGGGAATGCAAAGAGTGTTGCTAAGGGTAGTATCACTAAGAATGCATTACCTTAGAGGATACCGTTGTAGAAGTTATCTTTTGAATTGCTCAGCTAATGAAGCGCGTCGTTGTTGCATCACACTATGGGTGTCACCTGCTGCTGTATCTTCGTAGCCTTCTTTAATGAATTGTTGAGATGGCACACTGGGAAACAGTCGCTTTAATCGAGGCGAATCATAAGTACCACTGATGGTGTAAATTGTTGGCCCAGATCCTGTGTTGATGGTGACAACTTTGCCATCAAAATCAAATGAGGTAGTAATGAGGCGATGGTTCATCGTGACGCCATTATCGGAAAGCGTAAGGATATCGGTATTGTAGGGTGGAGCCCCGATCTCTATCCAAGTGCCATGGACATTGCTTGGGCTGACTGACTGTTGGTGAGTTTGATAAGCAAAATACCCTGCCGTGAGGGCAACCATCAAGCCGGCTAATAGAAAGCCGTAGAACAATAATTTGGCAAATATATCTCTGCTTTTCGTGGGATTTTTTGCCATTATCTCTTCATTGATCTTCACGCACCGTCGGTCAGTTTATAAACTAAAATCTTAGTTTGCAAAGATTCTTATGATAGTTAGAAGCAGGATCGAATGTTCTAGTAAATTTGGTTGCGTTCGCTATTTTTGGCATATTTACGTCATCAATGAAAATGGTTCTCAAAAAAGCTTAAGCTATGCGTATTTATTTCTTGTGCGAAAGTCATGAATTGGTTAAAACAATTACCACATAACTTACGTATAGGCTTATTTTTTGAGCCCAATGCATGCAATTTGAAGATAACAAGGAAGTACGATGATTAAAGAAAACACATATTTTGACGGCGGCGTTAAGTCGTTAGCGTTTAACCAATCTGGTGCGGACGTTAGTGTTGGAGTGATGGCTGTTGGTGAATACACGTTTGGTACAGCGGCTCCAGAAAAGATGACCGTTGTTAAAGGTGCATTGATTGTTAAGCGTGTTGGTGATGATGATTGGACGACATACCAGTCTGGTGAGTCTTTTGACGTTGCTGGCAACTCTTCCTTCGACCTTCAGGTAAAAGAAGCGACAGCTTACTTGTGTGAATACTTGTAACTAGGTCTAAATTCGTTCAATCAGGGTATCATTTGTTTCTGCTTGGACAGAAAAAACCACGCTCTAAGAGCGTGGTTAAATAAGTGATAGTAACCGGCAGTGGATAGTGTCACTTGTTTCGCAGTCATCAAATGGACGACCAAAATTCGTTGTTTGTTGCAAAACCTCTTCAACATCTTTCTCAAAGCTCAAAGCTCAAAGCTCAAAGCTCAAAGCTCAAAGCTCAAAGCTCAAAGCTCAAAATCAGTAAGTCTCAAATACGCCGTTGTTGTAGTCCTGAATTGTCTGTTCAATCTCTTCCATCGAGTTCATGACAAATGGGCCATAATGCACAACCGGCTCATTAATCGGTTCACCAGAAAAAATCAGGACACCAGAATCTTCTAAGCTATCCAAAGGCAGCAATTCAGCTTTGGTGAGCAGTGCAAGTTGGCCTTGGTTGACGACTTTGTTATCGATCTTAATACTGCCTCGGTACACGTATGTCATGGCATTATGGTTAACATCCGTCCTTAACGTCACTTTTTGTCCTGAATGCGCTCGCCAATCCACAACGCTTAATGGCACGCCTGTCGTTTGTAATGGACCTTGTGTTTGTATAGTTTCTGCGTCAGCTGGGTCATGCAGTTTAAACCCACCGGAAATAACTCTCAGTAAGCCGATTTGTTCGTTTTGATATTCTGCAATGCTGTCACTTTGAAAGTCATGGTATTGCGCTGGCTGCATTTTGTGTGTTGCTGGTTGGTTTATCCAAATCTGAAAACCGTGCAACGCGCCTTCTTCCATCATTGGCATTTCACTGTGAATCACACCACGACCCGCGGCCATCCATTGTGCGCCACCGCTGCGAAGCTCACCGACATTACCCAGGTGGTCTTTGTGTTGGAAATGACCTTGAAGCATATAAGTGAGCGTTTCTATACCACGGTGAGGATGTGGAGGAAAGCCGCCAACGTAGTCTTTGCTTTCATCCGATTTAAGTTCATCAATCATCAAAAATGGAGAGAAACGTGTGTTATTAAAACCAGCGAGTCTTTGGATTTTGACACCATCTCCATCTGAAGTCGCATGTGCTGAAATGACATGGTCTACTACTCTTACACTCGTCATTTTGATACCCTCATAAACTTGAATAGCTGTAGTTTATGTAATCTGATTGAAAAAGAAGATGGCATAGCGTTGAGTGACTTATTCGAAAATTTTGAACAGGTAAGAAGGTGAAATTATGTCTATACTTGAATAGGGTAGACCGCCAAGGAGGCCGCTATGGCAATACAACCAAAGCATGGCGATAGGCAAGGTCGGATGGACTTTGAAAATGATTTTACAACAGAGCAGAGCCACCGCTTTACAGCTGTCGCAAACAGTGCGTTTAAACGTCGTGTGAAAAAACGCGAGATTGAAGCGCCGTTTATGCAGTCGGCCAAGCAAGCTGCCTTTAAATCGGTAGTGAGGCCCAGAGGTAATAACCCGAACCGAACTCGACAAGT
Source organism: Vibrio sp. R78045 (assembly GCF_042466085.1). NCBI lineage: Bacteria > Pseudomonadati > Pseudomonadota > Gammaproteobacteria > Vibrionales > Vibrionaceae > Vibrio > Vibrio sp. R78045. Next base: position 925,622 of record NZ_JAXHBS010000013.1, on the reverse strand, counting down.
CGTATGGATCATTGTGATTGGATTAGTGAGCCTTTGGCTTATGTATATGGCAGGCTAATACATTTAGCAGTATGCGATATTAACGGTTAATGTTGATGCGTTTTTAGCAGAGTAACGTTGTTCCCTTCCACCTTCGCTTCAAGACAGTCTTCAAGCTTGGATTCATCAGATTCTGAGCAGACTAATTTCGTCGAGAATTCTTCTATCAAGTTTGAAACCGGGTTGTCGTGATAATAAGCATATCGGTTTTTCCCTGAGTGTTTAGCAACGTACATCGCCTTATCCGCACATCGAGTTAATTCATGTAAATCGGTAGCATCTTGAGGGTATAAAGAAACGCCTACGCTAAGAGTGAGTTCTTTGATTCTCTCATTGGTTTGGCAACCGCTCTCAAACAGTCCGCATATCCGCTCTAGAATGCCATCAAGATCTTTTCGAGTTGGAATATCATAGAGCATCAAAACAAACTCATCGCCAGCAAACCGAGCGATGGAATAATCGTATTCATGATTCTTTCTATCTCGAGTGCGTAGGTTGTTGCTCAAACGATTCGCAAAATGCTGCAGGACACTGTCACCAACATCATGCCCATAGTTATCGTTGATGCCTTTAAAATCATCAATATCGAGAAAAACCAAGGCGGTAAGTGAATGTTTACTATCAATAGTCGCAAGCTTTTCACTTGCCCAACGTTCAAAACTCCAACGGTTGGCTAAGCCCGTGAGTTGATCTCTGTAGGCTAAGTCCTCTATCCCTTCTTTGTATAAGCGCTGAATGTAGTTTACCGCTTGTGTGTAGTAATAAGCGGAAGTATGGCAAACCAAACTCATGGTAAATAAGCTAAGAATAAAGCGATGAGTGCTATTAAATGGCAAAGAAAAATTGCCCGGCAAGGCGGTAATTAAAGTGCTAATAAACACGCAAAATGAGGTGCTGAATATGATGCCAATTCTGAAATCATTAATAAAAATCACGGCAGCCAAAATAGGGTACAACCAAAGAATTCGATCAGGGATGGCATTGCTGTACAAGAATAAGATAATGCCTTGAACCAACAGTACACAGCTCAATATCAACTCTGAATATTGAGGATTGTTAATCTTTCTTACATAAATGGCGTTTGATACAGCGATAAAAGCAAAACACAGTTCGAAAATCGACAGTACGTAATGCTGACCTTGGAAATAAGCCCAAGTATAAAAGATGAATAGAGACGCAGCAGTCAGTGAAAATGAATGGACAATTTTTTGTTTGCGGGTGGATCGTATGTCCGCCATTTCTTCTAGGTGTCTTCCGACTGGCCTGTTCATGTGATTTGTGCCACGAATTTTGATGATGGTACTAATACTAGGTTAAATAATAGGCTTGGCGGAGCTTAGGAAGTCTATTTAATGTGACTACTATCAAGGTTTTATCTTAAAAGTGAATCAAGCCAATATAAAAAGTGATGTATATCACTAACGGTGCAGAATAACCTTGTCGAGAACCATTCAAAGAGCAAGCTGGTGGTTGCACTGGATTATTACGTGCTTGCTTTCTAATGCTTTACTCAACATAGTTTATAGATAGCTAAATGTTTATATAACCCTAAATTTGATAGAGGATCATTATGTTAATTACCTTTAGTTGCAAGGCTCATGCTAGCGTCACGATGTTTGGGGAGGTAGGCCTTCAGTTCATTAACATGCTTGGACACAGTGGCACGATACCTGGTGCTATTGAGGCTTCAGAAGTCCCTCAAGCATTGAATAATTTACGTATTGCTATCGCCGAAGAGCAAAGTAAGCCGGTAGAGCAAGATAATACTGATGACGACAATGAAGAAGAGATTGTTGAAGCTCCTGTCAATATCGGCAGTCGAGCTTTTCCGTTGGTCGAACTATTGAAAGCTGCAATCAAAGAAGAGTGCGAAGTGATGTGGGAAGACGGCAGCGGTAAGCTTTTGTAGGATGATTTAATACTGAAAAGGTAGAGTTTAATATCATTGAAGTTTTAATTTATATTGCATAGTTGAACATAGGTTGACTAATGAAAGTAAACTGAAACAATAAGTTATATTTATAAACGCATCTTGAACTGAAGGGTATTTGATGGGCTTCTATTTCCGAGCACGTAGCTACACTAGTTTAGTTGGCTCTCTTTCGTTGGCCGTTGTTTCAGCGCCGAGTATGGCTGATATATCAACAACGCCCGTCATTGGTGGTGTGTTTAGCTCCAGTGAAGTGCTAAAAAATCAGGTGCTTTCAAGCCTAAGTTACTCTGCCAAACTCACTCGTGATGCGGCTCTTTTCACGATTGGTGGCGTTACATTAGATGCGTATATTCTCGCTCTCCCTTTAGATGTCAAAACAAAAGCCAGAGTCGTTGCTCAGTTATCTAACCCGACGTACTCAATTCCTTTGGGTTATTTTCTCTATAGTTATTACGACCGCTATTCAGGCTTGGGCAGTGAAGATGTATTCAAATCTTACTTGTCGACGGTTTATGATGAGCAGGCATTAAAGGGCTTTGAACATAGCCTCTATCATGTTGGAGATAAGCCAACCTCAGAGGATCATGAGGCAGATACCTCGACTGAAGCAACGGGGCATCATGAAGGTATTCGTATCGATGAACAGTTCATTGCCAACATGGTGGTTATCTACGATGCGTTATTCGAAATTGGTGTTTGGCAGGATATGGACACGCTCCCTGCGAATTACATCTACTTAACCAATAGCTCTGAAGATCTAGCGATCATTGCTCAGATTCAACCGATCATCGTTGATTTGATCGATAAAGCGGCATTGGGAATGGATGACGGCGATATGAAGTCTGCAATGTTGGCGATTGCAGAAGATGGTAAACCAGAAAACGCTGATAAGCCGAATAACAAAGCACAAGCTCTTACCATCACGCTTATTGATTTTGTGCGCTTAAACTTGCTGAAAGCCTACCGCCAATTTGTGTTTAAAGAAGAACGTGCAGCAGCGCTCGATGATTGGATGCAGCAAGCGTTTAGTGACCAGCCTGATGCGCTCATTCAGTTCTTAGAATCCCAACAGAACAAGCGCTTTGCGGTCCAAGTGACCGTCGATGGTTTACAGCAAGGGTTGATTGAGGGGTTGGTCGATGAAAGCGCGCCATTCATCTCGGTTGCTTACCAAAATCATAAAAACCGAACGCAATACAAACCTAAGTTAGAAACGGTGATTGAGCCTGAGCATCAACAGCAGGTGAGGTTCATGGAAGTTCTGTCTGAACAAACCTACCGTGATCCGAATTATCTTCCGTTCTTCAAAAAACTCTATCAAGAACATCTAGACAATATTAGCCGAGTGGGTATCTCTTCAACTCCCACAATCAGCGTACGTAACCTACCGATCATTAAAACGGGCGCGAAAGTATCAGGGCAAGGTGGCACTGGTATCCCTAATTTCCACTTTGTTGACCGAGAGATCGACCGAGCGTATTACTTCTTTGGTAATGATGCCCTGCAGTTGGATGTGTTGATGGCAAACAACAAGGTGCAGACCATGTTTGATCGCCTTGATTATCTGAAAACGTTGAACTGCAACGCCCAATACGATTGGAATGCTCACACGACTTACGACGGGCTAGTAAACCTAGGTTTGGGTGAGTCACTGCGTGATTATGGTGAGAAACGCTGCGTTAAAGAGCTTCAAGAACGTTCAGAAGTCGAAGTGGTTTTGCAAGAAAAGCGTCAAGCCTTGATTGAAGATATTGAGGCGTATCAGTCTATATCTGGCTTTGATTTTTTCACCAAGTTTTCAAAGAGAGCTCAGGTTAAACAGTCGATCACTCAGTTTGCCGAGTTAGATGGAAAAGGGATGCCGGATTACACCTTGGTTTATAACCCATGGCCGGATCACTTCGCGCACTTTACCGGTCCTTTTAGTGACGAAATTCTGATGCCGACTGGAGAGCTTAACCGACTGGACTATTGGATTCGCCAGATTGAAGCGACCTACCGCAGTGCAGGCGTTTACGATAAAACGCTATGGGGCATGGCTGGGGATCATGGTTTAACGCCGGTGTTCTACGCGCTCAATCCCGAAAAGCAGGTATTTGAAGGCTTACAAGCAGAGCTAGAGTATCCAATTGTGGTGAAGAAGATATCTTCAGACGAGGGTGAAGGGCCTAAAATCACCAATGCTCTAAGCTACCCAAGCTCGAAGGAATTGGATGTGGTGGTCGCCTCGACTGCCGGTGGTAACTTCATGATGGACTTCTTTAATTCGGCTCAAGGGTGGCAGGTTCAGCCTGTTTACCAAGAACTCACGCAGTGGTCTCCGATTGCAGCGCCACCTGGTCAGAATATCAACATCATTAATCAGATATCGCAACGCTTACCTGAAACTCTTGATTATATGGTCGTAAGAGAAAGCACATGTGACCAACAACGTTGTGCGGTTCGTGTGATTGGTAACCGAGATTTAAAACGAGTCGACGAATTGATTACCCGCGAAGGTGACAAGCTTTTCTACGAGTCGCTAGAAGCAAATCGAGCGCCAGTTTTACTTAACACACAAGAGCTTAATCCTTATCTCAAGAGACCGAATCAATCTGATTTCGCGCTCTACTCTCAATTAGTTGAAAAGTGTATTAACCGAGCGATGAAGGTGGATGTCACTACATGGTGCAGCAGTGCGCAGTGGACAGAGTTAACCCAACTGACTCCTAGACCAGATTCTGTCAATCAACTAGCCAATATCTACCTTGAAGATAGAGCGGGCACGGTTAACCTGTTCCCGAAAGCTGGAATTGGTTACAACACCAAGGTACCCGGTCGTCATGCTGGTGAAGACTATTTAGAGAAGGACGCATTCATCGGTTTCTGGGGCTCGCCAATTGGTGAAAACTCACAGCCATTAAAGATCGAATCCAATGGCTCGTTAGCGCCGACGCTTTTTGAATATTTAACCGGAGAGGCTGTAGTCGAAGGTGAGAATGGTTGGGGGTATCCGTCGTTGATTGAGAAGTTAGATATTTCAAGCGCGCACTAAAGTAAACGCTCTCTACCTACTCGCTATCTGTATTTTCTCTATGGTTAGCGAGACTGAGAGTTAGCTAGGTTGAGAGCCATCCCCACAAAATCTTCATCACTATCATCAATAACCTGATAGCCAAGTGACTGATAAAAGCGAATGGCGCGGGTGTTATTTCTAAAGCTCGACAGAGTGACTTGGTTTCGTTGCTCTTGATGGGCTTTTTCGTGGATGAGTGACATGACTTTTTTACCAAGAGATTGATCTTGGTATTGAGGGGAAATGATCAGCAGATGAATATGGTATGCGTTGTCATAAGGCTTAAAACACACAAGTCCAATCTTCTCTTTTCCTCGGTATACCCAATGAAACCAAGAAGGTTGGTAGTCGTTTAATAGGCGGTTATGTTGAAATTCGTCATCCCAGCCAAACACATTGTCGACGTGTATGAAAAGCCCTTGCTTAACACACGCAAACAGTTCTTCGAATTCGAGATTTGAAATGAGCTGGAATTGCATATTCTCTTCTTTTATTGTCACTCAGCTTCCTTATTAAACGCTTTTGAATAAGCCGAATTAGCTTAGATTTTCGATGTTATGAAATCAAAAAGCCATGCGTAATGCATGGCTTAAAATCTGGCAGTAAGAACGTTGTGATTTAAACGATCTTAAGCGCGTGATGTCGAGTAAGTTGCTTATGTAGCGAGTCTTTTAATGCCATGCGTTCTACTTTGAGGTTATGCATGCTGTCGTCATCGATTGGGCTGCCAGAAATTTCTAGTTGGCGGATGTCGTAGTCGAGTTGGTGGTATTTCTGCATGTCTGCTTTGAATTTTTCGTCGTCGTGGTTGAGCTGAACAATGTCTAATTTAAGATCTGGGAAATCTAAGATAAAGGCATGGTTTTCATTGAGCATTGGCACTTCCTCTCTAGTCGTATTACTAACAGTATAGAAGCAATTTATCGAAAGAAATGTGGTTCAAAACACAAAGCAGTAAAGCGATCAGAAAAGGGCTCAAACTCGTGGAATGGTCCGCGAATTTGTGCCCTTTTTAATATCTATCGTTATACGTTTATAACTTTAGGCCTATCGTATGAGGCTTACTTCGCTTGCTTGCCAGAACGTTGCTGTTCTTTGAGCGCCAGCTTTTCTTTCTTACGCTGCTCAATAAGATGAGCGGCTTCGCCACCTACGTGGGTTTCGCCACGGGCGTTAGAAAGTTGAACTTGCTTTTCACGTTCGCGGAAACGGGCTTTCTGCTCGTCGCTGTGCTTATCAATACACTTAGGGCAGCTTACGCCTTTCTCAAAGTGCTCAGACGCTTTGTCTTCATCTGTGATTGGCAGGCGACAAGCGTTACACACGTCGTAACCGCTCTTCTCTAGCTTGTGGTTTACCGCAACACGACCATCAAATACGTAGCAGTCGCCTTCCCACATGCTCTCTTCTTCTGGCACTTCTTCTAAGTACTTCAGAATGCCGCCTTCAAGGTGGTATACCTCATCAAAACCTTGCTCTTTCATGTAGGCTGTTGATTTTTCACAACGAATACCACCCGTACAGAACATCGCGACTTTTTTGTGTTTCTTAGGGTCGAGGTTATCTGCCACGTATTGAGGGAATTCACGGAAGGTTTCTGTGTTTGGGTTTACAGCATTTTTGAATGTACCGATATCGACTTCGTAGTCGTTACGAGTATCAACCAGAATCACATCAGGATCAGAAATCAGAGCGTTCCACTCGTTTGGTTTCACGTAAGTACCGACAACATGGCGAGGGTCGATACCTTCAACGCCCATGGTTACGATCTCTTTCTTGAGTTTCACCTTGGTACGGTTGAATGGCTGTTCTTCGTTGAATGATTCTTTATAAACAACGTCCGCTAAGCGAGTGTCTTGCTTGAACCATTGAAGAAGTGCATCGATAGATTCGCGTTTACCTGCAACAGTACCGTTGATGCCTTCACTCGCAAGTAGCAAAGTACCGCGAATTTTGTTGGCTTCTAGCACTTCAGTTAGTGGCTGGCGAATTTCTTGGTAATCATCAAGTGCAACGAATTTATACAGAGCACATACAACATATTGAGACATGGTTTTTCCTTTCTGCGAGCTGGAACGTAAATCCAGAGCGTTTACCTGTTATTCGCCATAAATGTCGATAGAGCGACGTTGTGTCGTTCTCAGTCTACAACGGTAGGCTTATTAAAATCAGGCGCAGTATAACCAAGGCGGTGTAGGACAAAAACCAACCAAATGTAGGGCTATTTAGCATTGCTTATTGTGTGGAATTGCGGGTGTTGAAAGGATATTTATTTAATTGGCTTGAGGTATTTGAGGTTCATTGAACGTTACGCTTTGAATTTATGTAGTACCTCATTTCTATGAGTTGGTGTTCTCCAACGATTTCTACTTCACGGATAAACTCAAAGCCAAATTTTTCGTAGTAATTCTTTAAGTATTGATGGGCGTGAATTTCAATGACTTTGGCACCCTGTTGAGTCGCATGTTCTAGAAGTGCGGCTACCATTTTAGAAGCAATACCTAAACCTCGATACGATTGCAAGACGGCAACACGAGCCATAATGGCGTGTCCGCAGTCATCAATATATAAGCGAGCGGTTGCTACCAGATTTTCAGCATCGGTGACTAAGACGTGATGCGATATTGGATCTAGGCCATCGAGGTCTAAAACTTCAGGGATAGCTTGCTCTACAACAAATACTTGATTGCGAATGAATTGCGCCTTACGTATGAGATCTGGGCTGTTGCCAACGGTCACTTCCATTTGATTTTTCCATTTTGCCTAACGAATGTGATTAAACATAACATATTGAGGACCAGCAGCCCCTCCAAGATAGAGTACTTCCGAATCTTGGAACCCACCTTTCTGATAACAAACCTTGGCCGCTGGATTCTTACAGTTTACGGTAAGATAAATAGAGTGGTAGCCGCTGTAGTGTATGGCGATGTACAGTACTAATGCTCGCACAGCGCGTGTACCAATCCCTTTTCCTTGTTGGCTTTGGTCTATGACAAAAGTTCTTAGGCCGATGGCGGTGTTCGGGCAAAAGTCATAGTTAGATGCGTAATCCGTGTCGATTTTGAAAAAGCCGACGATGTCATTGTCTAATCTGATGACATGTAGGTGGGTAGTATCGCTAGCTTCTGCTAAAAACTCTTCCGCTGTACCTGCAAACTTAACTTGTTCTGGAGCTAGTTGAATCGATTTTATTGCCTCGATATGTCTGTCGGCTAATTTTTCAATTCTAATCATCTTGGGTCCTTATTCCTATACGAAATCAGCCAGTGTTAAGTCTCTGAGTTGAGAATTAACACTGGCTGAATCGTTATTGCTTGAACCGTAATAAGCTTATCAATCAATAATCCAAGCTGTCTGTACAATCAAGATCATGCTTGGTTAAGTACTTCTGCTAAGCGTTTCACCGCTTCGGTTAATTCTTCTGGATTTGCATTGGTGAAGTTTAGGCGTAGCGCTGCTTTTGCTTCATCGGCCTTTGGATAGAATACTGGGCTTGGCACAACTGCCACGCCATTCGAAAGCAGAGTTTTAGCCAGTTCGAAGGTGTCGCAGTCTGGGATTTCAACCCAAATGAACATCCCGCCATCTACGGCTTTTAACACGCAATCTGCAGGCAGTTTTTTTTCTAGTTCTGAAAATAACACTTCATAACGAGACTTGTACAGTGTGCGAATGTTTTCCATATGTACGTTGAAGTCTTCATGTTTCAGAAGACCGACAAGCAGCGCTTGCATAGGTACACTTGAGTGTAAGTCAGCGCCTTGTTTCACTTTGATCAGTGGCTCAAGGTAGCTGCGCTTACCTGTTACCGCACCAATACGTAAACCTGGCGATGCAATTTTAGAGAATGAACGAAGAACGATAGAGTTGTCAGGGCAGAACGAAGAAACTAACGGCAGTTCTGTACCTGTGAAACGTAGCTCACGGTATGGTGCATCTTCAATGAATGCCACGTTGTATTTGATACACAGCTCAGCTACTTTTTGACGAGTTTCTGTTGCCCAGCACACCCCTGTTGGGTTGTGGAAATCAGGCACAGCATAGAACATCTTGGGTGATTGCTGTGCAAAGCACGTTTCCAGTTCGTCTAGGTTCGGGCCAAATTCTGTTTGAGACACGGTCGCAATTTTTGCTTGAACGAGGCCAAACACCTGCATCGCACCTAAGTAGCTTGGCGCTTCCATCACAACCACATCACCTGGGTCGACATACGCACGCGCAATCAAATCCAAACCTTGCTGAGAGCCAGTACAAATCATTGCCGTGTGTGACTCTGGCAATTGGTAGCTTTGCGTTAGGTGCTCAAGCAAAGGGCCATAACCAGCAGTCGACCCATATTGGAAAACTTCCGGCATGTTCGCTAGGTCTTCTAACGTTGGCTTCATTAAATCAATAGGGAACGTTTTCTCATCTGGCAAACCACCGGCCAATGAAATGACATTTGGATCGCTTGCGGCCGCGAGAATTTCTCGGATGTAAGAAGACTGAATTTGTTGCAGTGATTGTGCGATTTCCATTTGTTGTGTCTCGTCATTTTCGTTTTTATTTTATGGTTTGATATTACACGGCAATTGTAAAAAACAGCGTGTCCATTTATGCTTATAAACATGTCCATTTATGCTATTTAAACGATGTCGCGACAACACATATCTAGAATCAATGATGTTCTGTTCTATATTCACCAAGACATCAGTCAGCCTTTGTCGGCCAAAGCGCTCTCTGAGATCGCAGCTTATTCCGAACAGCATTTTCATCGTACTTTCAAAAGTGTTGTGGGGGAGTCGCTGCACCAATACATTCGACGTACCCGAATGGAGTATGCGGCTAATCAATTGATGTTTGATACCACGTCGTCAGTGGTAGAAATTGCCAACAAGTGTGGCTTTAGTTCGGTGTCTTCGTTCAGTCGAGCATTTAAGGCGACTTTTAATATGTCGCCGGGTGAATGGCGTAAACACGACTTACAAATAGCTGAAAAACCCTATCTGAAAGATCCTGAAGTGGCGGCGGGCTATTTGAATGTGGCGCAGAGAGTGTTACCTGAACCGAAGATCGTTGAAGTGCCTGAGCGCATGGCTGCCTACGTTCGACATATGGGCTACAACCGCTCTATTCGCAATGCTTGGTTGATACTGAAAGCGTGGGCGAACTCTGAACAGCGTGATTTTTCGAGTCAGTTCGGCTTGCATCACTCTAACCCTGCCTGGGTCGAAATGGATCAGTGTCGTTATGTGGCATGTATTACGATCGATGAACCGATTAAGTATCGCAGTGTTGTGAATCAGATGGTGATTCCAGGTGGTTTGCATGCCGTTTTTCGACTTAATGGCCGCTATGGTGAACTGCTACCACAGATTAGTATGGTGTTAGAAAAGTGGCTACCTACGTCTGGCTTTAAACAGCGCTCTACTCCTGCGTATGTGCACTATCATCAGAATCATTTTCTCAACAGTGATGAAGTTTTTGAACTCGATTTTTATCTTCCGGTGAGCTTCTACTAACCGACCTAAAGCTACCTATTTGGCTCGCTAGCGTAAATTCACTTAATCGATGGTTGTGCTGTTTTCTTGAACCAGACTTTGCTCTTTTGTTGAGAAAAATTAGCACAACTAATGGCAGCTAACGATTCTATGCAGGTGAACTAAGATAAAGGTGCTTTGTTGATAATTTACCCCAGTAAATGATGACAACGTACGGATTAAACGATAGCATCCCGTTCTAATTGCAAATAGTTCTTAATATCACTCGCTAGAATATGACCATTACCCACAAAGATTATCTAAAAATCGCTTTCCCTTTCATCATCTCAACGGTGACTCAGCCTCTGCTTGGCGCGGTGGATACCGCCGTGATTGGTCAGCTTGGCATCGCTGAACTGATCGGTGGTGTGGCGATTGGCACCATCATTATGAACACCATGTATTGGTTGTTTGGCTTTTTCCGTGTCAGTACGACCGGGCAAAGTGCGATGGCATTGGGTAAGGGCAGTCGCTCTGATTTAGCGGGTAGCTTGATGCGTCCGTTTGTGCTGTCTGGTTTGGTGGGTTTGATCTTTATCTTGATACAACCGCTCATCTGGCAAGGCGCAATGTGGGTGATAGAGCCTGAAGCCAATGTGGCCGAGCACGCGCACATCTATTTTAGTGTTTTGATTTATGGCGCACCTTTTGTTCTGCTTAACTACACCATTATTGGTTGGTTAATGGGGCAGGCGAAAGCCAAAGAAGTCCTTTACACACAAGTGTTTGGTAACGTGTTGAACATTGTTTTAGATGCGGTGTTCGTGCTTTATTTCGACTTGGGTGTCGCCGGTGTGGCATACGCAAGTTTGATTGCACAAATCACCACCTTTGTGATTGGTATGACGCTGGTGATGAAGACCAGCAACATCTCGATCTCTGAGTTCCTGCAAGGCTCGAAGATGACCAAGAAAGACCTTTCGACAATCATCTCATCAAATACTGACCTACTGTTACGCACGATCTGTATCTTAGTATTTTTTAACATGATGGCGCGCACAGGCTCAAAGTTGGGTACCGATGTTCTGGCTGCTAACGCAATCTTGATGCAAGTAACCTTTATTGTGAGTTACATGTTTGATGGTATTGCCAATGCATCGAGTGTGTTTGCGGGTAAAGCGGTTGGTCAGAAAAATGCTTCGATGTTGGATCGTGTATTAAGACTCAATTTTCAATGGACGGCCGGTTTTATTGCTGCGTTAACGTTATTGACCTTGGTATTTAAAGACAACATTGTTTTCTTGTTTACCGATATCCCAACGCTTGTTGCGCTATACCAAGAGATGGCACCGTGGTTGATTGTGTTCCCGCTGGTGGCTGGCTTTGGTTTAACGGTTTACGGCATCTTTACTGGAACAGGAACTACACGTCCGGTTCGAGACTCTAGCATCGCTACCTTGACGGTATTCTTGGCTGTACAGGCGTTTTCGGTCGATTTGTGGGGCAATCATGGTCTGTGGTTGGCGTTTACTTTGTTCTATCTTGGGCGTATTGCCTTCTTGTATCCGTTCATCGCTCAAGTTAAGCGGAAATGCCTTCCAATGACATAAGTAATAACAGCGACCACAAAGCTGAGGTCATATAGAATCATTACGAAAGCGCCTGACTGTTTCTTGTAGTTAGGCGCTTTTTTGTACCTAACGGATTGTGACCATAGATGGTTTCACAGGCAATTTTTTGCGATCCGGTTCAATGTTCACTTTTCATCATACAGGCTTAATGATAGAGTTGTTATGTTATAACATCTACTTATGAGTACTTGCGTGAACGCCCCACTTTTGTCTGTTGACCGATTAACGATCAAAACCTCTTCGAGAACACTTTTCCAAGATATCCACTTCGATGTGTATCGAGGTGAGCTGCTGGCGATCATGGGCCCATCAGGTATTGGTAAGTCGATGCTTTCACGCGCGATTGCAGGTTTTCTGCCGGAAACGGTTGAGGTTGAAGGTCATATTTCTCTGTCTGGTGAAGCGGTATGTGGTTTGCCTATGCTGCAAAGAACCGCAGCACAACGACCTGCGGTTATCTTCCAAGACGCCCTTCAAGCATTGAACCCTCTCGTTTCCATTGAAGGCCAACTCAGTTTGGCATTGACAGGCACTCGCACTAAGCTTAAATCGCAAGACAAAACCAAGCTCACCGAATTGCTAGTACAACTCGGTTTCCCTAACCCAGAAACCATCTTGCCGTTATACCCGAGTCAAATCTCTGGAGGGCAACGTCAACGAGTGTGCATTGCGATTGGGTTGCTGAGTAACGCCGATATCATCATTGCAGATGAACCAACCAGTGCGTTAGATCCGGTGACAGAGCAAGAGATACTCAAGCTGATTCGCGACAATGTTAAACAGCGACAAATTGGTGGCCTGCTTATCACTCATGACCTGCACAGCGCGCTCGCGTGTGACAAGTTATTGGTGATCGATGATGGCGGAGTGGTGGCTTATGGCGCACCAAAACACGCGCTTGAATCAAGCTCTCACGCTTTCTGCTGTTCATTGAGAGACCTAATCGCATGAGCTCGACCTTATCATTAAATTCAGAAGTCTCGCCGTTAATGCCAGTGATAGATTCAGAAACACAAACACCGATTGAGATTAAGTTCGAGAATGTCGGTGTGCATTACTACTCAATACCAAGTTGGTTGGGTGGTAAGGCGTTCAAAGCACTACAGAACATCGACCTCGATGTTGAAGATAAAAGCCTAGCTATTGTTGGACGTTCTGGTGCCGGTAAATCAACGCTGATTGAACTGCTGTTTGGCCTTAAAGAGCCGACTGTTGGCCAAATCAGTTTGTTTGGTCATTTGCTGCCGATTCGTAATAGCAAAGCGCAAGCCGCAGTGTGTCGCTTGATTCAATTGGTGCCTCAAGAGCCACACACCTGCCTTAATCCTTACTATACCGTTCGACAGATCTTAGCCGAGCCGCTAAGCAACTTAGATGTTTCTGGCAACCATGAAAGCATTATTGAAGAGACGCTGTTGGATGTGGGCTTACCTGCCACTTTGTTATCACTGAAACCTAATCAGCTTTCTACAGGCCAAGCTCAACGTGTGGCCATTGCTCGGGCGCTTGTCGTTAGACCCGCAGTGTTGGTAGCCGATGAACCGACCGCCAGCCTTGACCCGGTGAACCGTCAAAGGCTGTTAGATTTACTCAATTCATTGAAAAAGAAGCGCGATATGCGCATCGTTTTGGTGACACACGATTTAGGCGCAGCAAAGGCGCTTTGTGAAGAAATTCTGGTTCTTGACCATGGCGAGATGGTGGAGCATGGACCGACACCTCAAGTGATGAGCGTACCTGCTCATCCCGCGACTCAGTTGCTGATTCAATCTCAGCCTCTTTCGAAATCTACTTGTTAATACAACCTTATTTATTACGAAATACAGCTTATTAACAAAATACAGCTTATTAACGAAGCACAGCTTACAGAGAAAAATAACTATGCGTTTTAATTCAATCAAACTAGCCTGCGCTCTAGCGCTGGCTCTGCCTTTGACGGGCTGTTTTGACTCTCAACCAGAGTCGAGCGATGCGGCGGTCAAATCTGAAATTCGTGTTGCGATGATGCAGCCACCAAGAACAGGTCTATCACCACTTTCTGATGACGCGTTCAAACTATCGCGTTGGAGCACGGCTGAAACGCTAGTTAACCTGAGCCCAACTTCAGAAGCTGAGCCAATGCTGGCAACAGATTGGAAACACGTTGATCCACTGACTTGGCAATTCACGGTTCGCCAAGGTGTTAAATTCCACGATGGCTCTACATTAACGGCAGAGTCTGTTGTGAACTCACTACAGAAAGCGTTGGAAGCGGCACCTAAGCCACGCATCCTAGATGGCGTAGAGCTAGAAGTGAAAGCAATGGACAACTACCGCGTAGAGATCAAAACCAGCTTTGATGACCCTCTTCTACCAAGTCGTTTATCAAGCCCTCAATTAGCGATTCTTGCAGCAAGCGCGTACCAAGAAGATGGTCGAGTTAGTCCAATGGGTGCAGGTACAGGTCCGTTTGAGTTGACTGAAATCAACGGCACAACTAGCGCGAAACTAAAACGTTTCGATGGCTACTGGGGTGAAAAAGCGCAAGTTGAATCTGTGATTGCTGAATACGTTCCTAACGGTTTTGCGCGCGCTGCGGCTCTAAGAACAGGCACGGCAGACATCGTTGAAGCGGTGCCAGTTTCACAAATCGCGACCATTGATCCTGACCTGCTTTACGAAGTAGCAATGCCTCGTACCAATACGCTTTACCTAAACAACAAGTCGGGTGTATTTAGCGATATTAACTTACGTAAAGTAGCGGCTGCTGCGGTAGACCGTGAACAAATCGTGAATACCGTTTATGAAAACCACGCGGATATCGCGCAAGGCCTATTAGGTCCTGCACTTGCTTGGGCTGAGCCGATCCGACCTGAAGGCCAAGCAATCGACAAAACGCTAAAAGCAAACGGTGAAAGCATTGTTATCGGTACCTTTACCGACCGAGCTGAGCTTCCAGAAGTGGCAGCGCTGCTTAAACAGCAACTTGAAGCGGCTGGTTTCAAAGTTGAGCTGGATATTCGTGAATACGCTCAGATTGAAAACGATGCACTGTCAGGCAAGTTCGATGCGTTCATCCTTTCTCGTGCAACCGTTCTAGATTCTGGTGACCCAGTGGCTTACATGATGAGTGACTTTGGCTGTAAGGGTTCATTCAACCTTGGTCAATTCTGTTCTCAAGAAGTAGACCAAGCACTGACTCACGCTGATCTGCAACCACTAGGTGCACTGCGTCAGCAAGCGATCATCGAAGCTGAGCAAAAAATCCTGAACGACTTCGCTGCTATTCCACTGCTTCACGAACGTGTGATTCAAGGCGAGAGCGAGCGTGTAAGCAATGTAGTTCGTGACCCAAGTGAACGTCGCTTGGTTGATCAAACGACACAAGTTAACGCGGCAACACAGGTTAACTAAATAAATGCTATCTGCTGAAACTCTGCGTCGAACCTTATTTATCTTGACGCCTTGGCTATCAAGAATCGCCTCACTGATCGTGGTGGTGATTCTTGTTGGCTTGATGCCTGACATTGCAGGCATCGACCCAAGCCAATCCATCCTGCGTGCGAGAGCGGGGCAACAACACCTGCTTACGCCTGAAGCTTTAGCGGCGGTACGTGCTGATCTTCAGCTTGACCGTTCGGCAAGCGAGCGCCTGATCGACTGGGTAGGAAGTGCCTTTTCGGGTGACTTAGGTAAGTCATGGATCGATGGATCTTCGGTTGCATTAGGCATTCAAAAGACAGCGTCTACGTCTTTGTTTCTGATGTCTAGCGCATTGGTGATGACTTTCGTACTGTGCGGTGCAGGCTTACTGGCTACCTTGCGCAGTTGGAAGAAGGGCAAACTAGGGCAGAGTTACAGCAGTTTAAGCACCGTATTAATATCCTTGCCAGAGTACGTGGTGGCCTCGGTATTAATACTGGTGTTCTCTATCTGGTTAGGTTGGCTACCACCGTATGGTTGGCAAGGCTGGCAAGACATTTGGCTACCGAGCTTAGCGCTCGCACTGCCTGCTAGCGGCCTGTTTAGTCGCCTACTCAGAGACAGTTTACAACGCGTTCTTAATGAACCTTGGGTGATCACGTGGCTCAGTGCCAACGTTCACTCCAATCAAATTATTCGCTTTGCGCTGAAAAGAGCGCTGAGCAGCCTGATCCCACAGATCGCGATGATCGTGATCGGTTTGACTGGTGGCGCGGTCGCGGTTGAGCTTATCTTCTCGATTCCGGGTATCGGACGCATGATTCTTGGTGCTGCTAAGGCGCAAGATCTACCTATGCTGCAAGGCGGCTTATTAGTATTGCTGCTGTTTTCGATTGCCGTGAGCAGCATGAGCTTGTTTGTTCAGCAGTTGATTCTTGGTCACAGCCTGAAAAGCGGTAAGCTCATCAGTAGTCACTCTTCGTTTCGTTTTACGCAGAGCCGAGCTAAACGTGTTACTGCTTTTGCGATCTTCTCGTTCCTAATTACTATCGTAGTTTGGGCAGCATTTCGTGACCCATATACCAGTCAATTTACTCGCTTAGCGGATCCAAGTTGGCAAGCTCCATTGGGTGCGGATGGCATTGGTCGAGATCTGTTAGCGAGAATCGGTTCAGGTATGGTTTCGACCTTCCAAGCCGGTATGTTGGCGACGTTTTTGAGTTTGGTGACAGGCATTATCATGGGTTTCAATACCCGCTTTTGCCAAGGTCTTATCGAGATAACTAAGGGTATCCCTTACATTATTGCAGGCTTGCTGGTTGCGGGCTTAACGGGTATGAATCCGAACAGCGCATTAATCGCGATAGTATTGGTATCTTGGGCGCCATTGGCGGCTCACTGTTCGAGTTTAATTGTGGAAGCTAAGGCTCAACCTTATACGCACCTCGCGCCATTGTGGGGTACCAGCAAGCTGAGAATCTTCCGCTTCTACTTACTTCCTTATGTATTGCCACCGCTACTAAGACACGCAATGTTGAGGCTGCCAGTAATCACATTGAGCCTAACATCACTAAGCTTCATTGGCTTGGGAGCTAAACCGCCGACACCTGAATGGGGTTTGATGATCGCAGAGAACCTACCTTACATCGAGCGTGCACCATTGGCTGTGATGGGGCCAATCGTTGGGTTGATTCTATTAGGCGCGGCCATCAACATGATGTTTGATGATTAACGAAAAAGAACAGGCAGCTTAAGTTTTCGACGTACTATTCGATTGAGTGTTCGATTTGCTTTTTATGTTGTAACCTTAGGCCTGTTTTTTAGAAGCGTTTTTAAAGCTCAATAGACCCTAGTTAAGTGTAAAGGATTCAACATGTATCTCGTTTTGTATTGCCACAATATTGGTATGACCGACTTTTCTTTCTTTGAGACGGAAGATTTCGACAAAGAAGATGGCTATATCGTGCGCGGTAAATGGCCGAATGAGAAAGCCTTTCGTGATTACTTAACCAAAGAGTTTGGTGACATGAGCGAGTTCCAAGTGATTGACCTAATCGCCAAAGGTGCAGAAGCAGAACACTACTCGCCAGAAGAGTTGATGCGCTTGTCTCAATAACATTCAACTCAATAATATATATCAAGCCGAATAAAGAAATGGCAGCCTGATTGGGCTGCCATTTTTCGTTTTAAGCTAGAGTTCGTCGCTCGCAATGAGAGTGGATCTATTGCGCGACTTCGTCAACCAGGTACAAGATTGATTGATATGGAATACCACTGTGATGTGACAAACCGATCTCACAAGTTCGGCTGTTACTGAATCCACGAGTACAGTTGCTCGGTACTTGCTCTTTGAGTGGGTGTACAGCAGCTTCATTCAGCTCTGGCGTAGTAAAGCCTTTATCACCCGCCCAACCACAACATTGAATATGCTCAGGAACAATCACCTCTTCAGTACACGCTTTAGCAAGGTTCAGCATTGCGCCTTCCAAACCCATTCGACGAGAGCTACACGTCACATGCAGCATCACGGTTTCTTGCAGTGGCTCAAGTGTCAGGTGTTCAAGCAAATATTGGTTCACAAACCCTGTTGGTTCTAGCACCTCTAATGGCTTGGTGAACTGCTCAATACTGCGTTTGGCGCACGGACTGGTATCCATCAGTACGGGGTATTCACCCTGACGACTCGCTTGCCACAACACTTCTTCTAACTGTTGAGCTTTAGATTGAGCGAGGTTGGTCATGCCTTTGCTGTCGTAAGGCATACCACAACATTGGTCATCGAGCTTCTTCGGAAGAATTACCTCGAATCCCGCCTTGTTGAGTAAAGACATGGTCACTTCAGTAAGAGGACGTTGATCTCCCGCATCGCTCTGTTGCCCCATGGTTCGACTGGCACATGAAGGAAGGTAAACCACTTTCTTCGCGTTGTTCGATTTTTCGGCTGTTATTGGTGAAGCTGTGAGCAAGTGGCTGTTGGATTGCGGCATTTCTGGCATCCAAACGGGTGTCGCGCCTTTAGTCATTGAGCGTAGGCCGTTGGTTAGCTTGCCGACGGTATTTGCGCCTAGTACTTTGCTCGCCACTTGGTTGGTTTTGAGGCCAGCCTTGGTCAGCTTGGTGGTGGTCGAGAAGTGATCTGCTGTCCACTTAGCAATTGGAGTGAACTTTTCATATTTAGCGATACGAAGCTTCTTCACTAAATCGCCAGTGTTGATGCCTACAGGGCAACGCTCGGCACACAGGCCTGTTGCGGCGCAGGTATCAATACCTTGGTATTCAAACGTCTTCTCTAGCTCGCTTGCTTCTATCTCTTCTCCTGCCGCACGACGGCGTTGTAGCTCGCGATATAAAACAATACGTTGGCGAGGTGATAGAGTCAGCGTACGAGATGGACACACAGGCTCACAGAATCCACATTCGATACAGCGGTCGACAAGGTCATCAGCTGCAGGCATCGGCTTTAGGTCTGTGATGTGGGAATTTGGATTGTCGTTGATGATAACGCCGGGGTTGAGTAGCCTTTCTGGATCGAACAGTGCTTTGATCTGTTGCATTAAGGCATAGCCATCTTTGCCCCATTCCAATTCTACATAAGGTGCCATGTTACGGCCCGTACCGTGTTCCGCTTTCAAAGAGCCTTGGTATTTCACAGCGACTAGCTCGGCAACGTCATCCATGAATCCGCCGTAACGGTCGATCTCTTCTTGGCTATCGAAGCCTTGGGTAAACACAAAGTGCAGGTTGCCTTCGAGGGCGTGACCAAAAATGATCGCTTCGCTGTAGTCGTATTTGTCGAACAACTCTTGCAGCTCTCGAATACCATTAGCGAGGTTTTCGACAGGGAAAGCCACGTCTTCAATGATAACGGTCGTACCGACTTCACGCACTGCGCCAACTGCTGGGAACATGCCTTTTCGAATGCCCCACAGAGTCGCGACTGTCTTTGGATCGGAAGTGAAAGGCACCGATTCAACAATCGTGTATTCAGTCAATGCGTCCAAAATTGATTTACATTGTAAATCTAAGTCCTGCTGGGAGCTGGCGTGTGATTCAACCAAAATAGCCGCGGCTTCTAGAGCCAAGCTTGGCATAAATGCAGGCATACCCGGTTTATCAGCCACTGAACGCAGTGCTCTGCCATCCATCAATTCAACGGCAGCAACGGGTGTTTTTGATAGCGTAGTAACGGCTTTACTTGCTTGTTCGATGTCGGCAAACACCAACAGGGCCGAAGCTTTGTTTGGGTGTTCGATAACCGTGTTGTAGGTGATCTCTGCGATGAAGCCTAGCGTGCCTTCTGAGCCAATCATCAGGTGTTTGATGATCTCAATTGGGTCGTGGTAATCGACCAATGCATTAAGCGCGTAGCCAGTGGTATTTTTGAGGCGGTACTTGTGGCGGATTCTGTCTGCCAGTTCTTGATTCGAGCTAGTCTGTCTGTGTAAATCAACAATACCTTCAAATAGCGCTTTGTGTGATTGCTTGAACGCCTCGACGCTGGCGTTATCTGCTGTATCAAGTAGGGAACCATCACTCAATACGATTTTCATGCTCTCGACGGTGCGATAAGAGTTTTGCGCAGTACCACAACACATGCCACTGGCGTTATTCGCCGCTATACCACCGATTTTACAAGTATTGATTGAAGCTGGATCTGGGCCGATTTTACGTTGGAAAGGGGCAAGGTATTTGTTGGCATCTGCGCCAATCACACCGGGCTGAAGAATGATCTGATTGCCGTTATCGACAATCTCGTGGCCTCGCCAGTCGTCGGTTAGAGTGATGAGTACCGAGTCTGAAACGGCTTGCCCTGAAAGACTAGTGCCCGCGGCGCGAAAGGTAAAATGAATGCCCAGCTCGCGACAGCTTTGAATGGTGAATATGACTTCGTCTAAGTTTTTGAGCCTTAGAACCATTTTCGGCACCAAGCGATAAAAACTCGCATCGGTGCCGTAAGCCAATCGCTTTGCCTCTTGCGTGACAATGCGTTCCGTTTCTATTTTTTGAGCCAGTATCGCTTCAAGCTGCTGATAAGCTTGTGCGTCTATTACTCGCTCATGAGATGTGTTTGTCTCCATCTTTGCTTCCTTGTGCTTCTTATTTGGCACTGATTTGTTTTTAAACGGTGTCACAACGGCAGTGGAATTGCTGTGACACCGATTGAACTTCAGTCGAAGTAGACCAAAGCATTAGTTTGAATCTAAATCAGAATCGTGGCGTCTTAATCTAGCCCTACCAATGATTCACGGGTTAAGTCTTTGATTGTCTTTGCGCCCGTCAGTGTCATGGCTACGCGCATCTCTTTGTCGTACAGATTAAGTAGGTTCTCAACGCCTGCTTGTCCTTGTGCTGCTAATGCGTAGACGAAAGAACGGCCAAGTAGGGTGCAGTCTGCGCCCATCGCCATCATACGAACTACATCTAAGCCAGTACGAATACCAGAATCGACCAGAATCTTCGTGTCGCCTTTTACTGCATCTGCAATTGCAGGTAATGCTTTAGCACTTGATAGAACGCCATCAAGCTGACGACCACCGTGGTTTGAAACTACGATACCGTCTGCGCCAAATCTCACGGCGTCTTTTGCATCTTCTTCATCAAGAATGCCTTTGATGACCATCGGGCCGTCCCAGAAGTCACGGATCCACTCTAAGTCTTTCCATGAAATCGACGGGTCAAAGTTGTCACCCAACCAACCGATGTAGTCTTCCAGTTTGGTTGGAGAGCCGCGGTAAGTAGAGATATTGCCAAGGTCATGCGGTTTACCTAACAGGCCAACATCAACGGCCCAGCTAGGATGACGCATAGATTGAAATACGCGGCGTATTGCTGCATTTGGGCCACTCATTCCTGAGTGCATGTCACGGTAGCGAGCGCCGGGTACAGGCATGTCTACCGTAAAGACCAGTGTTGTCACGCCAGCTGCTTTTGCACGTTCCAATACGTTCTTCATGAAGCCGCGATCTTTTAACACGTAAAGCTGGAACCACATTGGGCGTTCAATCTTAGGTGCGACTTCTTCGATTGGGCATACCGATACGGTCGACATCGTAAAAGGGATGCCCTTGTTGTCGGCTGCTTTTGCTGCTTGGACTTCGCCACGTCGTGCGTACATACCCGTTAGGCCAACCGGAGCTAATGCAATCGGCATCGCCAGCTTTTCGCCGAACAATTCGGTTTCTAAATTTAGGTCCGACATGTCATTAAGTACACGCTGCTTGAGCGCGATCTCTGCAAGATCGGCCGTGTTGCGGCGTAGGGTATGTTCTCCGTAAGAACCGCCGTCAATGTAGTGAAAAAGAAACGGTGGTAATTTTGCTTTTGCTGCGGCGCGGTAATCAGTCGATGCGGATATGATCATAATTTCAGTCCTAAATTCTTGGGATGTTGCCCTTCTGTGAGAGCTTGGCTTGGGCTGCTTGTTATTCTTAATAAAGTGGCGTTAATACCCGAGGGTGTTGATGTGTTTTAGTATCCATTCCGAAACTCATCAACTGTCTTATTAGACGGTGTTGCAGTCGGGGAATTGAGTATTAACGCCAAGTGCTTTTGTAACGACTTATGGTTTACATAAGTGCGTCTGTCATTTTGAAGCCGTAGATAACCACTAGGCCGATGATTCCTGTCATTACTAAGTAGTAGAACGTTGGGATGATAGTCTTACGTAGTGTTGCGCCTTCGCGTCCTAACAAGCCTACGGTCGCCGATGCGGCTACCACGTTGTGAATCGCAATCATGTTACCTGCTGCTGCACCAACGGCTTGCAGAGCAACAACCACAGCACTAGAGATAGACAGAGTTTGTGCTACTTCGAATTGGAACTGGCTAAACATCATGTTTGAAACGGTGTTAGAACCCGCAATGAAAGCACCTAACGCACCGACCGTGGCGCTTAACGCTGGGAATGCGCCGCCGACTAGGTCTGCTGCAAAGTTTGCAGTTGTTACCGGCATACTGGCTAAATCAGCGCCGTTCACGCCAGAGTTAATGAAGATACGAACCATTGGGATGGTGAACACCAACACAAACCCAGCGCCTATAAGAGTCTTGCTCGATTCACCAAAGGCTTTAGCCAGTGGAGTTGTGCTGCGTGATTGCATTAGAACAGCAACCAGTGCCACGAATACCAAGATACCGCCAGGTAGATACAGAGGCTGAATCGCTGTACTTACGCCTGTTTCGCCAAGGATGTTGCTGAATGAAAGGCTAACGCTCTTAAGTAGGCCTTTGAACTCAGGGCTCACACGGCTAGCAACTAGAGTGACAGCGAGCAGCACGTAAGGTGCCCATGCCATCGCCATGCTCATCTTTTTATGATCTTTGTTGTCGTCTAAATCGATCTTCAAAGAACCTAGCCATTCTGCTGGCCATTTATCTTCGCTTTCAAAATCCCATTTTGATTTAGGTACTAGGAAGCCACGTTTTGCTGCCGTTACAACAATTGCAAGGCCAACCAAACCACCAATTAGTGATGGGAATTCAGCGCCAAGGAAAACACCTGTTAATGCGTAAGGAATGGTGAAAGCGGCACCTGCGAACAGTGCGAACGGTAGGATATCAAGACCTTCAGTCCAGCTCTTGTTCTTACCGAAGAAGCGAGTCAGCATCATCGCCATCAATACAGGAATCATCACACCAACGCAGGCGTGGATGATCGCTACACTTGACGTAATTTGCTGTAGATAAGCGTCCCATGTTGAACCATTTGCAATCAGGCTTTCACCAATGTTGTGCGTATCCAAACCTTTGTTTACGCCAACAATGATAGGTGTACCAACCGCGCCGAATGATACTGGCGTAGATTGAATCATCATACCCATCAGTACCGCGGCTAATGCTGGGAAGCCGATGGCAACCAACAATGGAGCGGCGATTGCAGCGGGTGTACCGAAGCCAGATGCACCTTCAATGAATGAACCAAAACACCAAGCGATGATGATCGCTTGTACACGACGGTCTGCTGATATGTCAGTAAAGCCGTTACGGATGGTGGTGATAGCTCCGGTGTGTTTCAAAGTGTTTAATAAGAAGATGGCGCCAAACACAATCCAGAGAACCGACACGGTTATGCCGAAGCCTTGGAATACTGAAGCTAACACGCGAGTGCTAGACATATCCCAAGCAAATAGGGCGATAGCAACGGTTAATGCAAATGCCACTGGCATCGCTTTTTTTGCTGGCCAGTTAAGGCCAACCAGCAGAATCGCTGCAACAACTATTGGCGAAAAGGCCAATAGAGCTAGTAGGGTTTCACTCATGGGTACTTCCTCGTACTTGTTTTCAAACGTTCATGTTTGAAGTGAATAACACGTTATTAGTTTTGTAGGTGTAATCTGAATCTCGAGGATTCAGTTGTTGTAATTAGAGTCGCTTTATTTGTAATCGATGTGATTGCAAAAGCTGTTTTTGTAATTGTTTTGTTAATTTGGCGTGAATTTACCCCTTTATTTTTTATTGATATAGGGAAATAATGAAAATAATTAATTCCAAAATTGGCATAATCAGATGCGAGCAGACGATTTGATCCTGTTTTCACAGGTCGTAGAATTGGGCAGTTTTAGTAAGGTTGCAGAGCAAAATAACCTTACAAATTCGGTAGTTAGTAAAAGAATTGCACGTTTGGAAGAAGAGATTGGCGTGCAATTATTGTATCGAACCACGCGTAAATTGACGCTTACCGAGGCAGGTAAGGCAATGCTACATAGCGCCAAAAATGTGAAGCAGGCGGCTCAAGAGGCTATGGACGCAGTTTCAGGCTTTGGTGAAAATGTTAGTGGTCATATCAAAATGTCAGTGCCTACTATCTCGGGGGATTTGATTCTTGCAGACGCTGTTGCCGAGTTTTGTAATATGCACCCAGGTTTAACGGTCGATATGTCTCTAAACAATCGCTTTGTCGATTTGGTTGAGGATGGTCTCGACTTGGTCATTCGAACCGGTTATTTGGAAGATTCCAGTTTAATTGCTCGTCATATCCTTGATTCGCAATGGGTGGTGTGTGCTTCTCCATCTTATATCGCCAAAAACGGTAAGCCGATGCAGCCCAAAGATTTGGTGGATCACAACTGCCTGCAATACGCTTATCAAACAACGGGCGCTAGTGAGTGGCAATTTCTACATAGTAAAGATGGCTTTACTGATAACGACAAATACATAGTGCGTGTTTCAGGCTCTTTTTCTACCGATAACGCGACAGCACTGCGTAAAGCCGCGTTGGGCGGTCATGGTGTTGCGTACGTGCCGCGTTGTCTGGTGTATCACGATATTAGAAATGGGCAGTTGGTGGATATCTTTCCAGATTTAGTTGGCAAGAAGCTCGGTATCTATGCGGTGTACCCCTTTACGCGCCAGCCACCGAACAAGATTAAGTTATTGATTGAACACATCAGAACACGTTACCTGACGATTTCACATTATTTTTAATAAGGATCACGATGAGCTATTTAAAAGAGTATCAATATCCAATCACCAACAAACAGATCGTCAGCGATGACTATTTTAGCCAGATAATCGAAGACCCGTATCGTTGGTTAGAAGACGACAGAAGTGATGAAACCGCCCAATGGGTGGAGAGTCAAAATGAAATCACGTTCGATTACCTTGCTCAAATTCCGTATCGCGCTGAACTGCGAGAAAGGCTGGCGAAAGCGCAAGACTATAAAAAGAGCTCGCAGCCGTTTGTACGAGGAGATTACACCTACTTCTATAAGAACGATGGCTTGCAGAATCACAGTATTCTCTATCGTCAGAAAGAAGGTCAGCCGATGGAAGTATTCCTAGATCCGAACACTTTCTCGGAAGATGGCACTACATCTCTGGGTTCGGTGTCGTTTTCTAAAGATTACAGCCTAGTGGCGTACAGCATTTCAGAGGGTGGTAGTGACTGGCGTAAGATCTTTGTGATTGATACCGAGACTAAAAAGCAGCTTGAAGCCGAAATCACAGACGCTAAATTTACCGGTATTTCTTGGTTGGGTAATCGTGGCTTTTATTACTCTAGCTACGATAAACCAGACGGTAGTCAGCTTTCAGCTCGTACTGATCAACATAAGCTGTATTTTCATGAATTGGGTACCGAGCAAGCCAGCGACAAAGTGATTTTTGGTGAAAATAGTACTGAGCGACATCGCTATGTTTCGGGTTACACCACCGAAGACGACCGCTATTTGATCATTCTAGGGCAAGAGTCGACGTCGGGAAATCGCCTGTTCTATATCGATTTAAACTCACAGGAACAATCACTGAACACGTTGATTGATCATGTTGATAGCGACACTTATCTCATCGATAACCAAGATGAGACCTTCATTCTATACACCAATCTTGATGCGCCTAATGGCAAGGTGGTGAGCTTTGATACTCGCGATGGGAAATGGCTCGAAATCATCCCTGAAAAGCCACAGCCATTGGATATCAGCACGGGTGGTGGCTACTTGTTTGCTCACTACATGGTGGATGTGGTGTCTAAGATTGAGCAGCTAGATTACCAAGGCAATCTAGTTCGTGAAATTCATTTGCCTGGGCTGGGAACGGCCAGTGGCTTAGGTGGAAAAAACGAGCAAACTCAGCTTTATTACACCTTTACCAACTATGTAACGCCTCCAACGATTTTCTCTTTCGATGTCGAATCTGGAAGCTCTGAAATCTACCAACGTTCTGAGTCTCCGTTTGAGTCGGATCAATTTGAGTCTAAACAAGTCTTCTATACCTCGAAGGATGGCACCAAGGTTCCGATGCTTATCTCTTATAAGAAGGGATTGGTGTTAGATGGCAATAATCCAACCATGTTGTACGCCTATGGCGGCTTTAACGTGAGCCTAACGCCTTCTTTCTCGGGTACGGTGGGCAGTTGGTTGGAATTGGGAGGTGTGTATGCAGTGCCGAACTTACGTGGTGGTGGCGAATACGGCAAGGTGTGGCACAAAGCTGGCACTCAGCAGCAAAAGCAGAATGTGTTTGACGACTTCATTGCCGCAGCCGAGTTCTTAATCGCAGAAAAGTACACCAGCCGCGACAAGCTGGCGATTCGCGGCGGTTCTAACGGTGGTTTGCTGGTGGGTGCTTGTATGACACAAAGGCCTGAGCTTTTCCAAGTGGCTCTGCCTGCTGTTGGGGTGCTAGATATGCTGCGTTACCACACCTTCACGTCTGGTGAA
Source organism: Vibrio sp. R78045 (assembly GCF_042466085.1). NCBI lineage: Bacteria > Pseudomonadati > Pseudomonadota > Gammaproteobacteria > Vibrionales > Vibrionaceae > Vibrio > Vibrio sp. R78045. The sequence goes on along the minus strand of NZ_JAXHBS010000013.1, from coordinate 898,947 downwards.
GGCTGGGCGTACGACTACGGTACATCAGCGCAAAACAAAGAGATGTTTGAATACTTGCTTGGTTACTCACCCGTTCACAATGTAGTACATGGCACAGACTATCCAGCGACTCTGGTGACGACCGCAGATCACGACGACCGCGTAGTACCAGCGCACTCTTATAAGTTTATTGCTGAATTGCAAGATAAGCATAAAGGCAGTGCGCCCGTCATGATTCGTATTGATGTCAATGCAGGCCATGGTTCCGGAATGCCGCTGAGTAAAGCGATCGATCTCACTACTGATATTTATGCATTTACTCTGTTCAATATGGGAATAGAGTCCATAGATTCACTTTAGCGAATACTTGATCTTAGATAATTAGGTATTTGACTCAGACCAAAAGCCCTCAAAATCTACCTTAGATTTTGAAGGCTTTCATATATATGAAAATCAATCAAAATTGCACCCTGTTCTTATCTCTTTACCACACCCTTTTTCGTGATAGTGGCCACCATTACTGATGAAATGAAAGCGATTTCAAGCTGTATTATTGCGAATTTCTACGTCTATCTACCTGATTGTAAATAGATAACTATATCTGGTGATAACTCTAAAAGTTTCATGGCATTTGGGCTGATTTATCAGTGTGAACAGCAACTAACTTTTCAACGCTTTCATTGCTTAATATTTCCCTGTCCGATGAAAACTCAAAAAAATAATAGGGAAATAAAATGCAAAAATTTAAGCTTTTGCCAATAACAGTCGCAGTGGCGGCATCGCTTGCTTCACTCTCTTCTTTTGCTGCTGATACTGATATCGAAGCATTAGAAAAACGAATTCAAGAGTTAGAATCTAAGGTTGTAGAAATTGATTATGTGAACGATCAACAGCCAGCAGTTTTGACTCCAGACACGAAAGTGCCAGAAGGGATTGTATTCTCTGGTTACGCTCGTTACGGCGCACATTACTCGGATGGAGACAATCGCTATGTTGAAGTTGGTAGCTCAGGCCGCTCTCTTGGTCGTTTAGGTAACGAAGCCAACGGCGGTGAGTTTCAATTAGGAAAAATTTTCCAAGCAGATAGCGGTGCGAAGTGGGACGTAGTGCTCATGCTTGATGATTGGAACAACGATCAGTGGGGTTCTTCTGGCGGCGTAAACTTGAAGAAAATGTACGCTGGTGTCACTAATTTCGTTGAGAGCCAACCTGAGCTATACGCATGGGCTGGTCGTGATTTCCATCAGCGTCCACAACAAGGTTTGAACGATTACTTCTGGATGTCTCACGATGGTCAAGGTGCGGGCTTTAACAACTTAAACCTTGGTGGCATTAAGCTAGACATGGGTTTTGTTGGTGCGGTTGATAGCGAAGACGGTGCTCTAGGTAATGATTCAGGCCGTTATGGTATTACGTCGAAACTTCACGGCATCAATGCTGGTATTGGCAACCTAGATTTGTATGCTAACTATGGTTTCGCGTCTGAAGAAGCCGATACTATCGGGAATAAAGTAAGCGATGAAAATGCATGGCAAATCGGTGCAACTCTTGGCTTAGGTGATTCCAACAAGTTAGTTGCTAAATACGCTGACGGTGCTGATAACTCAGTATTTGAGTTAGCGGGCGATAAGCAAGTTATCTATGTAAGTTTAGAAGGTAACTACGCAACGAGCGATCAATTCATTATTGATTACCTTATATCGTACAAAGATATCTCTGGTGACGATGCAACAGAGCAGAGCGAATACGCTGGTATAGTTCGTCCACAGTATCAATGGGATGACACGCATTCTACATGGTTAGAAGCGGGCTACGCGATGGAAGATCGTGATGATGGTTCTGAGAAAAACGGTTGGAAAGTCACGCTATCTCAAAACGTATCACTTGGTGGTCTACCTTGGAGTCGTCCAATGCTACGTTTCTACACAACAGTGGGTGATGTGGAGACTAAAGGCACAACTGAAACGGTTACTGCAGATACACTTGCATTCGGTGCAATGTTTGAAGCTTGGTGGTAATCACAAGCTAGAAACAGCAGCTCTTTGAATTAGGCATATTTTCAAAGAGCGATGCTTTCAAATATCCATGCTTATTAAGAGCATACGTTGAAATACCTATGCTTTTAAAGAGTAAGTAATACTGTCCATTTTAGCCCTAAAGGCAGATTGATTAGGGCACGTTTCAATTAACTCCATTCTTGGGCACATTTTTGTGCCCTTTTTTTTCGCCACTAGCTCAAGGAATAACTATGAGACTTTCTTCCATTGTGTCTCGAGTTTATCTGGGTTTTTTTGTACTGATCGCAATTATGTTAGCCTCTGCGTGGCTAAGTATCAGTAGCAATAAGAACATCACAACTCGAATTGAAAATATCACACAGCAAGCCACTCCACTAATGCTTCAATCGTCGGCACTTACTATTGGATTCTTGGACATTAATCGCAGCTCGATTCCCTATTTATCCGCCAATTACATTGATGAACTCGAGCCATTAAAGCAAACCATTTTGAATAATATCAACCTGTATCAGCAGCAATTAAATTGGTTTGAAGGCAAGGACGCAGCCGGTTCACCAATTGAATCCATGCTCAATAAAATTAATGAAACGGGAGAGTCTACGTTCGAGAAGATCGAACAAGTTTTGAATCTCTATGTATCGTATTTGGATGGCAAAGACCTTGGCTCGATGAAACAAGAGCAATTCCAGTCTGTCGTGGGGCAGCTTAATAACAGCTTAGTGAATCAATTAGCGAGTGCGGATTCGGAGAACACGCAAAAAGCAGTCGAAGCCTTGTTGGTGCAATTGAGTTTGATTGCCGCAGAAGCAAATGAGGCCTTTTCGCTGCAAACCTCATCTGAGGTTCGTAGTATCGAACGCCGTCTGCACAGTCGTAAAGAACGATTTGAAGAAGCGATCACTGACCTAGAGGCATTAAATCCAGTTTTGATGCGACGTAGCAAACAGTCTTTGTCGTTACTCGCTTTGCATGCCTTTTCTGAGCAAGGCTCAGTTGCAACCCACATGGAGACTGTAAAAAGACATGAGGTTATCGCGCAACAAAGAGTGGATATAGAACAGCTAATTGACGTTCAGTTAGCTCATTTCGATGAGCTTTCTATGTACGCGGAAAACACCGCGACACGTTTATATCAAGAGTCGATAGATTCGTCTAATCAGGCGCTTTTGATGCAATTCATCATCTCGGCATCATCGGTTTTCGTTGCTATGTTGATCGGGTTGAACATTGCCAAAGGGATCCGTAAGCCAAGTAAACTTGTGCAAAGTGCTTTAGACCAAGTCGCCAATAAGGATCTGAGCTCTAGGGTTGAGTATCGATCAAGCAATGAATTTGGTTCAGTCAGTGACAAAGTTAATTTGGTGATTAGCCATCTAGCTCAAATGATTGAGAACATGCGTAATTCGTCGATGCATTTACAGCAAGCTTCCTTGGAGAACCAAAGCACTAGTCGTTCACTGCGTGAAGCGATGCAAGACCAGACCAATCAAACTGTGATGGTGGCAACTGCGATGGAGCAAATTGAGTGTTCTGTAACGGAAATAACCCAAGCGGCCAATCAAACTTTAACCCTAGTGACCGAAGCGGTGTCCAGTTCAAGTGATGGTCAAAAGACCATGGATAAAAGCGTTGAGATGATGAGTGGTTTAGAAAGTCAACTGGCTGAATCGACAGTGACTATTGCTCAGCTGGAAAAAGAGAGTGCTAGCATTGGTTCGATTCTCGATGTGATATCGGGGATATCAGAGCAAACGAATCTATTGGCACTTAACGCGGCCATTGAAGCGGCACGAGCAGGAGAGCAAGGAAGAGGCTTTTCTGTGGTTGCCGATGAAGTTCGAGTATTGGCTGCGAAAACCAACGCATCGACTCAAGAGATTCACCATAAAATTGAACAACTGCAAACCAGTTCTAAGCTAGCCGTTGAACAAATCAATCAATGTGTGGTGGGTATGGTTCAATGCGTAGCACAAACTGGGGAGGTCAACCACTCAATCTCTAAGGTGTTTGGTCTTCTCAATGAAGTCGAACAAAGAAGCCATCAGATCGCTACCGCGACCACAGAACATCAGGTTGTGGCTTCTCAAGTCACGCAAAATATCAGTCAGATACATATGTTGGCAGAAGAGAACTCCGAGCGATCTCAGGTACTTTTCTCACATGGCCAACAGCTTGAAGTGATGTCTCAAGAGCAATTCTCGTTAACGCAGGAATTTAAGTTAGCGGAGCATCCAAGTCACAAGGATTAGTCACAACATCGAGTTTATCGGAGATTTCGCGCCCAGCCTTATGCTGGGCTTTTTGTCTCTGGGTACGTGAATTACAGAAGGAGTGAAATGTTCTCATACAATTTCGTATTGCCCTTGAAACAATAAGGTCAATTTTGTTCCGTATATTACCGTCTGCTGTGGGGGCTGCACCAAATAGTGCTTTCAAAAAAAGGGGGACCTAGACGGATTTTTTGAGTTTACGCATTAATAATAGAACAGCGTTCTTATTGCTTTAGCCATAATCTCATGAAACAGTTTCATGGTATGAAGGGAATATGTAAGCGCTTTCATGATTTCCATAACTGGCCTTTTTAGCGCCGGGTTTAGTGTGATGACACTCACTTCAACTAAAACGTATTTTCTTAATAATCGTTTTGTAAGCGGTTACAAGCTAATGAAGTATCGAGGTTCGAGTGGCGACAATTAAACACGTATCAGAACATGCAGGTGTGTCTCAGGCGACAGTGTCTAGAGTTATTAATGGCACCAGTAGAGTCAGTCATGACAAGAAGCTAAAGGTTGAAAAAGCGATCAAAGAGTTGGGGTATCGTCCGAACTCCATCGCTCAAGCCTTGGCTTCAAGTCGTACAGGTAGTGTTGGTGTTGTTGTTCCAGAACTTGGCGGTTCGTTCTATTCAGGCATTTTGCATTGTATAGAAGAGAACTTACGCCGCTTTGGTTACCACGCTGTCGTCACGGCGGGTTCTAACACTGAGCAAGGGCAGCGCGAGTCTGTAGAGTTTTTATTGGGGCGTCGAGTTGATGCTTTGATTCTTCATACTCAACTGCTGAGTGATGACTATTTAATTGAATTGGAAGAACAGGGGACCCCTGTGGTTTTGATTAACCGCTTCATCCCAGAAATGGCGATGAGTTGCATAGACATTGATAACGAAGTCGGGGGGCTACTCGCTACTCAATATCTTTTGCAAAAGGGACATACAGATATCGCGTGTATTACCGGGCCTTTAGATAAAGCAGATGCTAGGGGGCGTTTGCAAGGTTATCGAAAGGCTTTGGAAGAAGCGGGTGTGCCATACGATGAAGCTTTGGTCTCAGAGGCGGGGTTTACCGAAGAGACTGGTATCAGCGCTATGAAGAAGTTGATCAACCGCAAGTGTCGGTTCACGGCCGTATTTGCTTCAAACGATCACATGGCATTTGGCGCATTCGAAGTCTTACATCAGGAGGGATTGTCTGTTCCGAAGGACGTCTCACTGGTGGGCTTTGATAACACCATCTTCGCGCGTTATCTGACCCCTAGTTTGACCACCATTAACTTCCCCATTGAAGAGATGAGCATTGAAGCAGTGCAGCTCACTCTACAAAAGCTAAAAAAAATAAAACATGACGTGAACTTTAAATTGCTGCCGACGTTGGTCACTAGAAACTCGGTATTGGATTTACCAGTTACCCTATAAAAACATTAAGGATAGAACATGAAATTTAAGACCTTAGCGCTTTCATGCGCGGTTGCTTTAGGATTAGGTACAACAGCTGTGAATGCCGCTGACAAAGAAATTCGTTTTGACGGTTTCCCTGATTTTGATAGCAGCCTAAAGGTATTGCTGCCTGATTTCGAAAAGGAAACGGGTATCAAAGTCGATTACCTAATGAATAACCATGGTGACCACCACACTAAGTTAACCACAAACTTAGCAACCGGCTCTGGAGCGGGTGACGTGATCGTAGTGGATGTAGAAAAAATCGGTCCATTCGTTGGCTCTGGCGGCCTAGTTAACCTGTCTGAAAACTACGGTGCAGATAAGTACGAAGAACGATTCGCACCTTACGCATGGGCACAAGGCAAAGGCGCTGATGGCAACATGTACGGCATTCCGGTCGACCTTGGCCCTGGTGTGATGTACTACCGCACTGACGTATTTGAAAAAGCGGGTATTGATGTAGAAGAAGCAATCAAAGATTGGGATTCATACATTGCTGCTGGTGAAAAGCTGAAAGAGCAAAATGTACAACTGATTGCTTCAGCGGCTGATGTAGCACAAGCGATTATCTTCACGACCGTTCCTGAAGGTGAAGGTCTTTACTTCGATAAAGATGGCAACCCAGTTGTGACATCAGAACGTTTCGTTCACGCTTTTGAAGTAGCGAAAGAGATTCGCGACAAAGGCTTAGACGGTCGTATTCTGGCTTGGTCTAACGAATGGTACGAAGGCTTCCGCAACGGCACGTTTGCAACTCAACTTTCTGGCGCTTGGCTTCTTGGTCACCTAAATAACTGGATTGCTCCTGAAACTAAAGGTAAGTGGGCAGTAGAAAACCTACCTGATGGCATCTACGGCAGCTGGGGTGGTTCATTCCTTTCTATTCCAACGCAATCAGAGAATCCTGATGAAGCGTGGGCTCTTATTAAATACATGACGACTGAGCGTGAAGTTCAGCTTAAGCACTTCGAAACGATTGCTGCTTTCCCGGCGAACGTAACGACATATGACGATGAATTGTTCCAAGAAGAAGTGGAGTTCCTAGGCGGACAAAAAGCTCGTCTTATCTTTGCTGAAGTCGCACAGAATATTAAGCCAGTATCTCCAGCGCAAGGCGATCACGTTGCACGTTCTATTATTTTAGAGAACGCATTGATGGAAGTACTTGATGAAGGTAAAGACATCGAAACAGCGCTTAAAGAGGCTGAGCGTCTAATCAAACGTCGTACCCGTAATCTTTAATTTGTTCTTTTTTTAAGTAAGTGAGGAAGCGTGGATAACGCGCTTCCTTTTCTAAGAGGTCGTTACTATGAATCATACAGCGAGCACAACGATAGAACCTTCGGAGCAAAGCTTTTTTTCTCGCCTAAATTTGAAAGCGCTTTCACCGTATGGATTTCTTCTGCCGTTTCTGATCATTTTTTCTGTATTTGGGATCTTCCCGCTGTTGTTCTCTGTTTATCTGTCGTTCCACGAGTGGAACCCGGTAAGAGGCATGGATGCGATGGAGTTCGTTGGTTTTGAGAACTATCACATTGCATTGACTGACCCATGGTTATGGCGTTCGTTGAAGAACACATTGTGGCTAGCGGTTACGTCAGGTGTGGCTCAACACTTGGTTGCAATTCCAGTGGCTTACATGCTGGTTTCAATGGGTGACCGTATGCGTCACTGGCTAACATCGGCGTACTTTCTTCCGTTCATTACATCAACGGTCGCAGCGTCACTGATTTTCTTCAACATGTACTCTCCTAACTCAGGAATAATCAACCAAACGCTAATGGCTCTCGCAGATAGCACACTGTTTGGCTGGGCATTCGCTTGGGTTAACGATTTCCAACCAATCCGCTGGCTAGACGATGCCACTATGGTGAAACCGTCAATCGCAATCATGGTGTTTTGGAAATACACAGGTTTTAACATTGTTCTGTACACCACAGGTTTGATGACGATTCCGAAAGACATTTTAGAAGCAGCTCGTATGGATGGCGCTAATGCTTTCCGCCGCTTCTGGAATATCTCACTGCCTATGATTCGTCCGTTTATCTTCTTCGCTATCACAATGACCATCATCGGCAACTTGCAGATGTTTGAAGAACCGTTCGTTTTAACACGTGGTACGGGTGGTACAGGTCAATCTGGTTTAACCATTTCGATGTACCTCTACAAAGTGGGTTGGGAATGGTTAGAAATGGGTACAGCGTCAGCAATCTCTTGGCTGCTATTCGCTCTCATCGCAACGTGTACCTTGGTTCAATTTATATTCTTCGGTAAGAAAGGCTTAGGGGAACATTAATATGTCGACATCGATTAAGACAAATACCTCACCACTAAGTGGCCTAATGCCAAGCGAACGCAGCATGTACATCATGACTAAGATCTTGATGGTTATGCTCGGCATATTACTGGTTGTTTCAGCGATTATTACGGTATTCCCGTTCGTGTGGTCAGCCTTGCTTTCAACACGTGATCGTTCAGAAATTTTTGGCTCGGGCATCAGTTTTGCCATTGGCGATAGCTTAGCGGTTAACTACGCAAAGCTGCTGGAAATCATGCCGTTTTGGAAGGCGATGTTTAACTCTATTTACGTGGCCTTCCTAGGCACAACTATCTCTCTGCTGTTCTGTAGCATGGGTGGTTACGCGTTTGCAGTGTTTAAGTTCCGCGGAAAAAACGTGCTGTTTGGCATGTTGGTTGGCTCGATGGCGATTCCGCCGGTGCTTAGCTTGATCCCTTACTTCATGATCGTGAAATTCTTAGGCTTGTTGGATAACCACATGGCGGTATGGCTACCGTTCACCACCACACCATTTGGTATCTTCCTCATGCGTCAGCACGTGATTGCATCGATTCCAAAAGAGCTACTTGAAGCGGCGAAACTGGATGGCGCTGGTGAGTTTAGAACGTACTGGAGCGTGGTACTGCCACTGATGAAGCCTGCACTCGCAACATTGGCTATCGTTCAGTTCGTTTTCTTCTGGAACATGTTTATGCAGCCTCTCGTGGTGCTCAACAACCCAGATAACTATGTTATTACGCAAGCACTTCGAAGTGTTCAAGGTATTCCGAATACGCCATGGGGCGCGGTAATGCTAGGCACCACAATTTCTATTTTACCGCTCGTGATTACTTACTTGTTCGCATCAAAACAGATGATCAGTGGGTTAACGTCCGGCGCAGTTAAAGGTTAGGTTTAAGGGTTATAACAATGAATAAATTTCAACTTCCAAGTGATTCAAAGTTACGCAGTAAGGAATTTGTATTCGGTGTCGCGACATCTTCATACCAAATTGAAGGCGGCGTAGCAGAGGGCGGTCGCACACCGTCTATCTGGGACACGTTCTGCAAAAAGCCGGGTAAGGTTGATAACGGAGACAATGGTGACGTGGCGTGTGATCACTACCATTTGTGGAAACAAGATATCGAGATGATTCAAGGCTTAGGTGTTGATGCATACCGTCTCTCTATTGCATGGCCGCGCATCCTGCCGCAAGACGGTGTAGTGAATCAGCAAGGTCTAGAGTTTTACGAGCAAATTATTGATGAGTGCCATGCTCGTGGAATGAAGGTGTATGTGACGCTGTATCACTGGGATCTTCCGCAATACCTTGAAGATAAGGGTGGCTGGCTAAACCGAGAAACGTCTTACAAATTCGCAGAATACGCAGAAGCCGTAAGTGACTATTTTGGTAACAAAATTGACGTTTACACTACGCTGAACGAACCGTTTGTCTCTGCATTCCTTGGTTACCGCTGGGGCGAACACGCGCCAGGTATCAAGGGTGAAAAAGAGGGCTACTTAGCGTCTCACCATCTAATGTTGGCACATGGTCTGGCAATGCCGATTCTTAGAAAGAATGCACCTCACGCTAAGCATGGTGTGGTATTCAATGCGACACCAGCTTACCCATTAACGCCGCAAGACCAAGGTGCTGCGGATTATTGTGAAGCGGAAAACTTTCACTGGTTTATTGACCCAGTATTGAAAGGTGAATACCCACAGTTAGTGGTTGAACGCCAAGCGATGAACATGCCGATGATTTTAGAAGGCGATCTCGACATCATCAGTGCACCAGTGGATTACATCGGTATCAACTACTACACACGCAACGTCGCTCGTTTCAATGAAAACGGTGATATTGAGTCTGTAAAACAAACCGATGCTGAGCACACCTATATTGGTTGGGAAATCAACCCGCAAGGTTTAACCGATTTATTGATAAGACTGGATGATCGTTACGAAAATATGCCGCCTATCTACATCACAGAGAACGGCGCAGCAGGTAACGACGAATGTGTTAACGGACAAGTGATGGATGAGCAACGAGTTCGTTATTTCCAAGGTCATATCGAAGCGGTGCATAACGCAGTAGAAGCGGGCGTGCGAGTCGATGGTTACTTCGCCTGGAGCCTAATGGACAACTTTGAATGGGCGTTCGGCTACTGCCAACGTTTCGGCATTATCCACGTTGATTACCAAACCCAAAAAAGAACATTAAAACAGAGTGCTATCGCATACCAAAATATGCTTCTAGAGCGCGCTGAGGAGAACAAGTAATGGCTAAAGTTGAATTTAAGAACATCAAAAAATCATTTGGCGACGTTGAAGTTGTAAAAGAGTTTGATTTTACGGTTGAAGACGGTGAATTCGTTGTTTTCCTTGGCCCATCTGGCTGTGGTAAATCGACTACGCTACGTATGCTTGCTGGCCTAGAGAGCATCAGCTCTGGCGACATCGTCGTTGGCGGTAAGCTGATGAATAAAGTCGACGCGAAAGATCGTGACTTAGCGATGGTATTCCAAAGCTACGCGCTTTACCCACACATGACGGTTTATGAGAACATCGCCTTTGCACTAAAACTGAAAGGCATGCCGAAAGCAGAAATCGACGTAGAAGTACTGAAAGCAGCAAAAATGCTTGAACTTGATCCGTTACTGAGCCGTAAGCCGAAAGAGCTTTCTGGTGGTCAACGTCAGCGTGTTGCGATGGGCCGTGCGATGGTTCGTACGCCTAAGGTTTTCTTGTTTGATGAGCCGTTATCTAACCTTGATGCAAAACTGCGTGGCGTGATGCGTGAAGAGATCAAACACCTACATCGTGAACTAAAAACCACAACGATCTACGTAACCCATGATCAGATCGAAGCAATGACGCTGGCCGATCGCATCGTGATTCTAAAAGATGGTTATGTGGCACAAGTCGGTACGCCAACTGAGGTGTTCCAACGCCCTGCTAACAAGTTTGTCGCGCAATTCATTGGTAACCCATCAATGAATATGCTGGAAGCGAAATTGACTGAAACAGAAGGTGAGTACTTCGTAGAACTTGGCGATGTAAAAATTCCACTGCCTGAGCGATTCAAATCTTTGGCGTCGAAAAACCTAGCGCTGCATTTTGGTGTTCGTCCAACAGACATTCACCTACGTGCTGAGCAAGTGGACCACGATCGCGTACTGCCATTCCCTGTGAAAATAAAAGACAAGGAATTACTGGGCGCAAGCATTCTTCTGAAAACAGAAATCGGCGGTCAACCGTTAATGGTTGAAACTCAAGCGGCTGAAGTAGACGTGAAAGAACTGACACTTTACTTGGACTTGGATGCATTCCACCTGTTTGACGCGCTAAGCGAAAACTCGCTAGCGAGCTAGTTCGTTAAATAAAGCGAGTTCGAGACAACAGATTCAAATGGTTCAGTCAGCCATCGAGCTGATATCAACCAACTTACGACAAATTGTTTGGCCCTTCCTGATTTGGGAGGGGCTGGGGATAGTGATGATGAAATTCGGATATTTTGACGATAAAAACAAAGAATACGTAGCAACCACACCGTGTACACCGATCAAATGGTGTAACTATGTGGGCACATTAGATTTCGGTGGCATTGTAGATAGCAACGGCGGCGTGTTGTTGTGTAAAGGCGATCCGGCACTCAACCGCATCACCAAGTACATTGCTCAACTGCCAAACTCAGATTTCAAAGGCTCGACCTTATACCTTAAGGTGCGTGATGAAGCAGGGAATGTAGAAGTGTTTTCTCCTTTTTACACACCAACTCTGAAGCCATTGGATAAGTTTGAAAACCATACGGGTTTGTCTTACACCACCATTATTGCGGAAGCATTCGGTGTGCGCTGTGAAGCGACCTTCTTTGTGCCAAAGTCTGACCAAGTACTGTTGCAAGACATCAAAGTCACCAACATTTCAGACAACGCGCTGCACGTTGATGTGGTACCCGTGTATGAGTTCACTCACTTTGATGCACTTAAGCAACTATTGAATGCGGATTGGGTTCCACAAACTATGACGCTTAAAGCGCATCAGCAAGAGTCGGGTCATACCGTGCTTGAGCAATACGCTTTCATGAAGCGTGATTACGCGGTTAACCTTATGACAGCGGATCGCCCTGCGACTTCTTTTGACGGTGATCGCCAGTCGTTTTTAGGCAATTTGGGATACGGTACATGGGCAGCGCCAGAAGCGCTAAACAATGATGAACTGGGTAATACTGAGTGCTTGCGTGGCGATAACATTGGCGCACTAAATCTGCGCTTGGGTTGGTTATCACCAGAGCAGACCGAACGTACGATTGTACAAATCGCACAGGAAGAGAGCCTAGAAGTAGCATTGCCTCTATTGGCTAAATACCGTGACCATCAAGTGGTCGATTCGGCTTTCGCTGAACTGGCTGAACACTGGGATGGTTACCTACAAGCGGTTCAGGTTGAAACGCCAGACCCAGCAATGAACTCAATGCTTAACGTACATAACCCACGTCAGTGCCACACAACCAAGAACTGGTCTCGTTACCTGTCTCTGTATCAGCTTGGCTATGGCGCTCGTGGTATCGGTTTCCGTGACTCTTCTCAAGATACTTTGGGTGTGATTACTCACATGCCAGAAGAGGCGCGTGAGTTCATTGAGCGTCTCTTGTCTGTTCAGAATACTAACGGTTCTGCGATGCATCAGTTCTTCCCATCAACGATGGAAGCGAACGCGGGTGACTCTCGTGAAGAGGAAGATCGCCCTGATTACTACGGCGATGATCACCTGTGGATCATCTACGCGGTAACTCAATATGTGAAAGAAACGGGTAATGCAGACTTCTTGAATAAAGAGATCCCGTTCTATCAAAAAAATAAAGCGGGCAACCCAGTTGAAACGGGAACGGTTTGGAACCACCTGTGCCGCGCGATTGAGTTTACTTACACCAATACCGGTGAGCACGGTCTACCGCTATTGGGTTTTGCTGACTGGAATGACACGGTGAACCTGCCAACAGGTGCTGAGTCGATGATGGTAGCTAACATGTACGGTAAGGCATTGCTCGATATGTTGGATTTGTGTGAGTTGCGCGGCGAAGCGAAATTGACGGCTAAGTTCAAAGACCAATATCAGCAAATGCAGAGTACGGTCAACGAGTGTGGTTGGGATGGTGAATGGTTCGTTCGTTACTTTGATGAACAAGGTTTGCCAATAGGCTCTCACAAGAACGAACAAGGGCAGATCTACACTAACGGTCAAAGCTGGCCTGTGATTTCTGGTTTCGCGACTCAAGAGCGTGCAACGCAAGCGCTAGATTCTGTTTATAGCAAGCTGAACACGGCCAATGGTATCAAGCTTTCAACTCCAGGTTACAACGGTTTTGATCCACAGCTAGGTGGCGTATCAACGTATCCACCCGGCGCTAAAGAGAATGGTGGTATCTTCTTGCATTCAAACCCTTGGGTAATGATCGCAGAAGCGAAAATGGGCAACGGCGAACGTGCGTATGAGTACTATCGTCAAATCAACCCAGCTTCTAAGAACGACGACATTGACACCTTTGAATCTGAGCCTTACTGCTATCCTCAAAACATCTTGGGTGACGAACATAAACAGTTCGGTCTAGGCCGTAATGCTTGGCTTTCTGGTACTTCATCTTGGACCTACGTTGCTGGTACGCAATGGATTCTGGGTGTCCGTCCTGAAGTAGATGGTTTGCTGGTGGACCCTTGTATTCCGTCTGAGTGGCCTGAATTCAAAGTGCGTCGTCAGTTCCGTGGCGCGACATACCATATTCATGTCTCTAACCCGAATAACGTGTGTAAGGGTGTGGTTGAAATGAAGGTAAATGGTGACCTGATTTCAGGTAACAAGGCGCCAGTGTTTACATCTGGTGAGCACACCATCGAGGTGATTTTAGGCTAACAAAGAGAAGGGCGCTTTATGCGCCCTTTATTGGTTTTTGGTTTCTCTTTAGTGTCGCTTTATTTTTGTTGCATCACTGTGGTTGATAGCTAGCTTGGCATTGCCAAGTAAAGGTTTGAGATTGATTCGGGCTAAGCGTCAATAGGCCAATCAGGTTATTGAAGGAATCAGCTGGGCAAGTCATTGGTTCTATTGCAATACTTTGCTCGCTAGTCGGCGTGTACAACTGAACGAATGGGTAGCTCGCATTTTGTTGGTAATGAATAGCGGCAGACGAATCTGAGAGTGTCAAAGTAAGTTGGTTGGTTGCAGCCGCTTCAAATTCAAAGCAGTGGTTCAGGCTTTGATTAGTTAGGGCGTTATTCAGAGATGAACGGTCAAAAGCACGCTTTTCACCATTTGGCAGGTCGTTCTCGTGTATGACCTCAGTACAAGGTGACATAGTGAGTTCACACTGTTCTAACTCAGTACCGAGCGAGAAATAAGGGTGCCAAGCATCACCGAACGGGAATGCAGAATCACCAAGGTTAGAAACAGTTGTTGAAGACGTGAGTCTACCCTTGATGTCGACAGTGAAGGTGACTTCAAGTTTGAAAGAAAACGGGAATCCTGGGTGCAAAGACGACGTTTGATATTGCAACGTCACACTGGCTGATTCTTCGTTGGTTACGCTGTTTGTGATTGAAAAAGGTTGGTTGTAAAGCAGGCCATGTACGGCGTGATCAGACCAAGGAAAGTTAGCCGGGAGTTGATGGTTTTGGTTATCGAAACTGTAACGTCCTAAGTTTAAACGGTTTGGAAAAGGGAATAATTTAGCACTACGGGAAAAGAACGGATATTGGTTGATCAGTTCATCATAATTCTGATAGCCACAAATAAAAGAGAATGGACTGTTATTTACGATATATTTATTAATAACAGCACCAAATCCGTTAATTATTTGAAGTTCTATTCCATGTTTGTGATTTATTAATGTGACAGAGTCAATATTTCCAAACTTTTCATTTATAATTTTAAACATGTTGATGTCTCCATTTTTTAAAAGATATTAACAAGAAAAATAAAATATTCAATGGTGGTTTTAACATGAAGAATAAAATTCCATATACAAGATATTCAGGAAATTCAGAACACCTGTGTAAAAAAGGGGATGCTGTAGAATTTATTCAACCTTGGTACACGCCGATTTCGACCACGCCAGAAAATACCGGAATGGCTGTGGGTGGTATTGGCAATACATTTACACTGACGCCTAACGGTAACACTCCAAATTTCAGTTTTATTCCTGGTATATTTGTTGATTGTTCAGAGCAAGATATTAATTTTAATGATTTTTATGCTTCTGTGATGAATGTGCCAACCATTGATACACTTCAAGTGTTGAACGAAAAAGAGTTGAGCGTTCATCTCAATTTTTATCCTGCTTTGTTCGATGGAAAGAAAATTGACAGTAAAGATATACCAAATGCGATTACCTTCATTCAAGCAGCATTAAAAAACGGTAATTTTTACCAAGAAAATAAAGATAATTTTATAAAGTGGAATGTTGAGCTATCGAATAAAACGAAGTTATTGATTGAATTAGATTCAACTTCTATTGTTTGTCAGATATATGTAGCGTTAGATTTCTTTAATGGTTTATTAATAAACTATACAGCTAAATCATTATCACTTACTGCAGGGGGTAATAATGAAACCGGTAGTGTTAATGGTAGAGATATAGAATATCAAGCTTTGTATCCATTGGCTGAATATAAATACAGTAGCTTCGATGATATTAATATAAAGCGTAAGGTCGTCTCTCCGATCGTTAAAGAGAACAAACGTCTTTGTTCTTTACCGATGCACTGGAATCACTTCGAATTAACCAATAATTCATCGCAAACACGCGTGATTACGCTTGCTCAGCCTCTACAAAACTTAATTGGCTCAACCTACCAAAAAGGTCGCGATGGCATTCAGGATTCTGCTTGTACCTTGTCTCAAAACCCAATTGCTCAGCAGCATCAAACGGTTAACTTAAAGGGTGAAAGTCACAGCTTTACAGGTGTTCAGTTGTCTAGCCAGTCACCTTATCAAAGTGATATTGAAGGTGAAGTGGTATTCGGTGTTCAAGCTGATAATCGCCTGACTGAATCTGGCAAGGTATCGGTGTCTGTGAAACCGACGTTTTATACATCTAAAACGACAAAACAAACCGAATTTGCACTGAAAACAGGCCGTACAAACACTGAGTTCCAAACAGGAATTTACACAGGGCGTGAAGCACTGAGCGCTTTGGTTGTGGTACAGGTTGAGCTAGAAGCGGGAGAGTCTGTTGACCTGCGTTTTGCGCAAGTAATGGCACACAGCAAAGTTATGCTTAATGGTTGGCATTCAGAAAAAGCTTATACGCAATTCTACCCGCAAGCTAAGCCAGCTTTGCTAATGTTAGAGGATGTATTGCCAGAGCTAGAAGCTATTGAGCAACAGATCGTGAAGCAACAAACGGCTTTCCTAGAGCAAGCTCAAAGCAAGATATCACAGCCTGATTCTGCACTGCGCTATGCCACGATGGCGATGAATTCATTGTCCTTCTTAGCGGAATCGACAGTATGGGATAAAGAGGACAAGTTCTTAGTGAAAGAGTGTGTCGACTACCCATTCTTTAACTCTCTGGACGTGTATTTCTACGGCTCATTCTCGCTGCTTTACTTATTGCCTGAGCTTGATGGTTGTGTGATGAAAGAGTTCTCGAAAGCTATTTTAGCCGAAGATTTCACTCAGCGCCGCTACTGGGAATACGAAGCGACACCGAATGCTGAATTGATTGATGAAAAGTACCAAGGCGTACGTGCCATTCGAGGCGCAGTAATCCACGACTTGGGCAGCCCATTCGATATCCAGCCTGACGCCTACAGCTGGCATAATGTGAAAGAGTGGAAGGACTTAGCGCCGAAATACATTCTGATGGTGTATCGTCATTATCAAAATACTCAAGATCTGTCTGTGGTTAAAGAGTGCTGGCAAGCCGTGACTGAAAGCATCGAATTCTTATCGAATCTTGTTGCTGAAGGTGATGACTTACCGCTTACTCGTGGCACAGACGACACCTTTGACAACTTAGCATCTCACGGTATTTCTATTTACTGCGCGAGCCTTTGGGTAGCAGGACTTCAAGCTGCGAATGAGCTTGCTCTATTGATGAATGAGAATGAATTGGCTGCTGACTACTTAGCTCGTTCTAAGAAGGCCTTGGCCACTGTCGAGCAAAGCTTATGGGATGATAAAGAAGGTTACTACCATTTCTTCGTCACTCCGGTTCAAGCTAAGCATTTAACGGGACAAGGCTACCAAGTATTGGAAACCTTGGGGCTTGCGCTGACTGGCGATGCGATTGCCGATAAGAACATTCTGAATGATTATCTTAACCAAACAGATACTTCAATTGATGTTAGTAAGGTATGTCAAAGAGTCTCTAAGAAACGCTTACTGAGCGAAACAGCTCCTCAAGCCTTTACACAAGAGTATTTAAATTTAGTGCCAGATTCTGACAACAGTTTTGGTGATGCACTATTAGCCGACAGCTACTTAAAGCTCATCGGTTTAGAGGGCATTTTCCCAGAAGACAGAATACAACGAGCACTAGACTATGTTTATAAGCACAACTTTGAGATCAACAGCCCTAAGCTGGGTGTAGCAAATATGACGCTGGCCGATGGTTCCCCACATGAAGCTTTTCAGGCGCAAGATGTGTGGATTGGCGTTCAGTTTAGCGTAGCGACTGCGTTGAATTTGGCGGGTAAATCGCAGCAAGCGGAAACCTTGATGGATACCGTGTATACCGCGCTTTATGACTATTCAAAGATTCCTTTTGCTGCACCAGAAGGGTTCAATTGTTCAGTCTCTATTGATGAGAAAGATCTGACAGAATCATTTGAATTGTCACAAAATGATGCGAATAGTTGGCTTGTGGCACTTAAATTTCAAAACTGTGTCCTATCTGACGGTCGAGTTAATCCGAGCCTGACTAAAGACACTGATAAGTTTGTTAGTATGCTGCAAGGAGAAATCTCGGTTGAACATGCTATCGTTCTTCATAAATGGTTATTGAGCACGGGGTTGAAATACACCGCAGGTCGCTACTTTAGACCGGGGATGATATTCGCCTACTTGTATTAACTTCACGACACGACTTTCAACCAAAGCAGTGGTATGCAGGTTGAAACGGGTGGGGAGCTATAGGCTTCCCATGTGTCACCTGATTAGGGTATCGAGATGCGTACAAAAACAAAAAAAACCACCGTATACGATGTAGCGAGACTGGCAGGGGTATCTCCCAGTACGGTTTCTCGTTTTCTTAATCGAACGACTTATGTGTCGGATGATAAGAGTCAGAACATAGAACAAGCGATCAAAGACACGGGTTATAAACCTAACTTTCAAATGCAAGAGAACATCAACCGTCGCTCACTGACGATTGGTGTATTAGTTCAACACCCTGATAGCCCCTACACCAGTCGCATTCTCAATGACATGGAGAAAACTCTGATTGCTCAAGGTTACTCTTTGGTGATTGCGACAGGACATTGGCAGAAAAAACTGGAATTACATGCGCTGGAGTATCTGGCGAAAAGTAATGTTGATGGCATGATCATCGTGACCGGCAGTGTGACTAAAGAAGATATTGCTAAATACGCTCAAGACATCCCGGTCGTGGCGGTGGGGTATGACATTGTTGATGATAATATTCGTACGATTAACATTGATAATGTGCTGGGAGGTTATATGGCCACTTTGCATCTTCTCCAGCAAGGGCATGTAAATATCGCTCATATCAAAGGGCTTTCTAGTCAGCCTGATTCTGGAAATCGCTTTGAAGGCTATAAAAAAGCACTTCAAGAGGCTGGCATAAAAGTGATGCCCAAATTGGTTAAGCAGGGTGATTTTAGTAGTGAGTCTGGGTATGAGAAAACCGTCGAACTGATCGAGTCTAAGATTCATTTTTCAGCTCTGTTTGCAGCAAATGATCAAACGGCTTATGGCGCGATTAAGGCGCTGCATGATCATGGTTATAAAGTGCCAGAAGATGTATCAGTGATTGGGTTTGATGACTTACCAACCTCCAAGTATTTCACACCAGCGCTAACCACCTTGAGACAGCCGATTGAAGAGATTGGAGAGGTGTGTGCTCAGTCGATTTTGAATCTATTATCTGGTGAGAGGCATGAGGCTCGATTGCCACCGATTGATTTGATTGTGAGAGAGTCGACCAAGTCTTTGTATCGTTAGTATGCCATGAAGTGATTTGATGCCAGGGAATGACACTTCGAGATGAATTATTTCCCTTCAGAAACGAAAAATGTCGCATCCATGCGACATTTTTCTTTTGGCGGCCAAACCAGTTTTGCTATATCCATTCTAGATTGCAATCCATTAGATGCTTTTTCAGAATGTAGTTATAAGACGCTGTTAATGTTGATTAGTTCCCTTTACGCTGCATTTTTTTTAGATTTATTTTCTAAATCGAATGACGCAGCGATGAGTTTTTTGGTGTAGTTATTTTTCGGGTTGTTGAAAATATCTTCCGCAGAGCCTTCTTCCATCACTTCCCCTTTCTGCATCACCAAAACACGATCCGACAGTGCTTTCACTATCGAGAGATCATGGCTGATGAAAAGGAAGCCGATGTTGTGCTTTGCTTGAATGTCTTTCAACAGGTCGATTACTGTGAGTTGTACCGAGCGATCGAGTGCTGAAGTCGGCTCATCAAGTAAAATGAAAGAGGGTTCAAGAATAAGTGCACGAGCAATCGCGATACGTTGTCTTTGTCCGCCAGAGAACTCATGCGGATAACGGTTAATTGAATTGGGTTCTAGACGCACTTCAATCAGCGCTTTGCGTGCTCGTTCCAATCGTTCTTTCTTAGAGAGTTGAGGTTGATGCACCGTTAAGCCTTCGGTGATAATTTCTCCAACTGTCATGCGTGGTGACAAAGAACCATAAGGGTCTTGGAACACCATCTGTACATCTTTCTTGAGCTTATGACGTTCTCTGTCGGTTAATAAACTGACATCTTGGCCTTTATAAACAATGCGTCCGGTACTTGGTAGTAAACCGATTAACGCTCGTCCCAGTGTTGACTTGCCTGAGCCAGATTCACCCACAATGCCTAACGTTTCACCTTGTTTAAGGGTCAATGAGATGCCTTTTACAGCTTCGAAGTACTGACTCTTACTTTTGATAAAGTGCGATTTAACCAAGAATTGGACCCGTATGTCTTCAGCGTTTAACAATTCTTGGGCTGATTCATGGACAGGAATCTTAGCGCCTTTCGGAATCGAGTTAATCAGCATACGTGTGTAATCGTGTTTAGGGTTTTCGAACAAGGCTTGAGTGATCCCTTCTTCGACGAGTTCACCTTTACACATCACGAGTACGCGATCAGCAAAGTGTTTCACTACACCAAGGTCATGGGTGATGAACAAAATCGCCATGCCCATCTTGCTTTGAATCTCTTTGATTAAAGAGAGCACTTCCGCCTGAACTGTTACATCTAATGCTGTGGTTGGTTCATCAGCAATCAGAATGTCAGGTTCATTAATCAGTGCCATCGCGATCATGATGCGCTGTAACTGACCGCCCGAAAATTCATGCGGGTATTTGCTGTAAGCCTGCTCTGGCATAGGTAAGTGAACAAGCTCAAACAGCTCGAGCACTCGTTGTTTTGCCTCTGATTTTGATACCTTACGATGACACATAATGGCTTCAGCCACTTGCGTTCCCACTCGCAGGTATGGATTCAGTGATGTCATTGGCTCTTGGAATATCATGCCAATTCTGTCGCCGCGAATTGACTGCATTTCACGCTCGGTCTTTTCAAGTATCGACTGGCCCTCAAATTCTATTGCAGATTGAGCGTCAATAATCGCGTTATCAGGAAGCAAGCGCATAAGCGCGTTGGAAGACACAGATTTACCAGAACCTGATTCACCTACAATGGCCAAGGTTTCACTGGAATTAAGAGTAAAGTTAACCTTTTTAACCGCATCAATGATTCCATCATTGGTTGTGAAACTAACGGAAAGGTTATTAACTTTGAGAATGGCCCGGTCCGACATGATATATCCTTATCAATTTAAGACATTAGGTGAAGATTGAACTTCTGACGTTGTTTTAAGTTGCCCAAAATGATGATGAGCACGTTGAATTTGTTCTAGTTCCAGCATCCAATGCGAACTGCGCTGAGCACTACAAAAAGCGATCAGGTGATTGAGTAAATCTTCACTCTGTTTTTCTAATAATCCAAAGGTACGTTGAATCAGCTCAGTGCTTTCAAGCGAGATAAATTGCATCAGTGCGTACGACTGATTCAATGTATCGAAGGCTTGCTGCTGTTGACCTAGACGATTGAGAATCTCTGATTGAGCAACACTTGCGTCTCTAAGCCCTGCAAGTAAACAAGCAAACTGGCAAGGTTTAATGTCGCTTTGATACGCAGCATCTTGGATGTGATGAGGAAGAGAAATAAGAACATCATTGTATAGGCGCTGCGCTTCAGGCCAGTGACCTTGTTCCATTAATTGTTCAGCTTTTAGGTAGTGCATCCAGCATCGTTCAATTTCCATATCCACATCCTCAATTTATAGTATTTTAAAATGTTAATGATATTTATTATCAATTGCAAATTAAAATCATTTGCATGTTAAGTTGATGAATAAAATAACCCCTGGTTCGTAAAAATGACTCAAATTGTGTGTTATTTGTTCGGTTGAACAGCGATGCAGCGTAAGTCACTAAATTTAGAGGAAATTACATCTACACTGATTTTATCTACACCCAAGTAATGAAGGACTAAGGAGGCGGCGATGGCGATGCAAAGACTCAATACAGAACAGCTGTATCAGGTAGCAGATCTAGACAAACTACCATGTAAGTCGACCAAAGAACTGGCTCCAATTGACGAGATCGTCGGGCAAGAACGCGCTCAAAAGGCCGTTGAGTTCGCGATGTCAATCAAGGAAAAGGGTTACAACATTTATGCGATAGGGCGAAATGGTCTTGGTAAACGTACCATGATCTTGCGCTATCTAAACCGACATCCTCAAGAAGTGCAGGAGCTTTTTGATTGGTGTTATATCGCTAACTTTGAAGATATTCGTACACCGAAGGTACTTAAGTTACCGAGTGGCGTGGGCAGCAGCTTAAAGCAAGATATTGAGAAGTTGATGCGTAAACTGCTCAAAGCAATGCCTCTTGCATTCGATAATGAGATGTACTTTAGCCGCGCCGATAGGCTCAAAAATCAATTGGCTGCTAAACAACAAGCGGCATTAGAAGCCATTAGCCAAGAGGCAAAAGACAAAGGGATCAACCTGACGATTACAACACAGGGTGATTATCAGTTTGTCGCAATGAATGGTGATGAGCTTCATACTGAGGAGAGCTTCGATCTACTTTCACCGGAAGAACAAGACGAATTTGATAAAACCATCGATATTTTAGAGGTTGGGTTAAGAACCATTTCTCGTGAATTGACGGAGCTTGAAGAGACGTATACAGAGAAAATCCAAAAGCTCAATGATGATACCGCAAGAGATGTGATCACTCACTTCATCAAGCAGTTGAAGAAGGATTACAGTCAATATCCTGATATCAAAAAATACCTCACAGCACTGCGTAAAGACATCGTCGACAACGCTGACATTTTCTTAGAAGAGAGCACGGAGCAAGCTGAGGTTGCGACGGCTTCGTTGGATAAGAAAATGCCGCGTCGCTACAAGGTTAACGTCATTGTTAGCCAGAAAGAGCAATCTCTACCGATTGTTGTTGAAGAAAATCCTAACTATCACTCTCTGTTTGGTTATGTAGAAACGGCGACGTTTAAGGGTACTGTATTTACTGACTTTTCATTGATTCGCGCAGGTAGCTTACACCGAGCGAATGGCGGCGTACTGCTAATGGATGCGGTGAAGGTACTTGAGCAGCCGTACGTTTGGGAAGGTTTGAAGCGAGCGCTACGCTCACGTCAATTGAGCTTCACTTCGTTAGAAAAAGAGGTGACGTTAACGGGAGCGGTATCGCTAGATCCTGAACCTATCCCGCTGGACGTTAAGATCATCCTGTTTGGTGATTATCGTACTTACCAACTGCTGCAGCACTACGATGCGGAGTTCGGTGAATTGTTCCGTGTGACGGCTGATTTTGAAGATGAGATGAAGCGTACTGCGGATTCTGAAATGCATTACGCGCGCTTTATTTCGAGCATCGTGCACGACAACAACATGCTTCATTGTGACCGCAAAGCAATTGCTCGCATCATTGAGCACAGCTCCCGCCAGGCTGGCGATCAAGGTAAGTTATCGTTGCATTCGGCGCATATTGCGAACCTACTTCGAGAGTCGAACTACGTTGCTAGAGGTGCGAAATCGAACCTGATTCGGGCTTCACACGTTGACCAAGCATTGTCTAACCAGCAGATGCGTGTTGGCCGATTGCAAGACAGCGTAATGGAAACTTTCACTAACGGTACAACACTTATTCATGTTGATGGTCAAGCAGTTGGGCAAGTGAATGCACTTTCTGTACTGAGCACAACCGATCATATGTTTGGCGCCCCTAACCGAATCACGGCAACGACGGCCTATGGTGACGGTGAGGTGATTGATATTGAAAGAAATGTAGATCTCGGCGGCAGCATTCACTCGAAAGGCGTGATGATCTTGTCGGCCTACCTTTCTTCTGTATTTGGTAAGACAGCGAAAGTCCCACTCACCACTAATATCACCTTCGAGCAATCATATGGTGGTGTCGATGGTGACAGTGCGAGTATGGCTGAGTTCTGTGCGGTGGTTTCAGCGTTTTCTAAGCAGCCAAACCGTCAAGATATCGCAATTACGGGCTCTATGAACCAGTTTGGTGAGTCTCAGCCAATTGGTGGTGTGAACGAGAAGATAGAAGGCTTCTTTGATGTGTGTGAAATCAAAGGGCGCTCAAACGAACAAGGGGTGATCATCCCACGCTCGAATGTTCATAACCTGATGCTGCGTAGCGACATCGTAAAAGCAGTTGAAAAGGGCGAGTTTAATATCTGGGCGATTGATCATGTAACAGAAGCGATTGAGTTGTTTACAGGCAAAGCCGCAGGTGAGGCAAGTGATGAGGGGAGTTATCCAATTGATACTATCTTTGGTATCGCTCAAGCTAAACTGAACGCATTGCGTAAATAGCTGAATACTTAGTTAGTTTATGACTAGATAAACAGACAAACAAAAAAATAACAGCCAAAACGCAAAAGCCATCGACTCTAGGGTCGATGGCTTTTTGTTTGGTGCGAATTAGAACGCTAGTGATCGGATTTATTCGGCCTGCTGTCTTAAATAACGATATGGTCTTGGTATCAAACTAGGTTACGCGTTTCGTAAGCAGAGCTTGGTGCCATCGAACTTCAATTTTGCCAACAAGTGTTTAGCGTTAGCTCGACCAATATCATCAAATTCCACACCGTATCGAGCGTAGTGCGTCGATTTTTGCAGATTACAGATGACACCCCTCAATGGTGGAATCAGTGGGCCATTGTAGTTTTCAGGTGTAATCTCGATAGACACTCGGTCGGCAATTTGAATCGCACGAGAGGTTGGTGAGGTAACAAAGCGACAACCACTTTTTGATAAGTCTCTTATCTCACAATTTGCTCGTTGGTCGTTGAAAATAATTCTTGAAGCTAAGTTCACTTCGTAGCGTGTTTCTTTACGCAGTTGAGTCACTTGCATCGTACTTGGCGTTGAGAGTACAAGAATAGGGAAGGGTTCACCAACCTTATGGTGGATTTGGCTTCTAAAGTGGATAAGCGCGCCTTCACCTCGCAAAGAGTAAGCACGAGCCGTCATCCAAAAACCTTCTTGAAAGAAAAAATTCAGGTCTTCGTTGGATACCTCGGGAACCTCAACCACAATACAGTTATCACTGTGCGTTCCGATAAATTTGGTGGTGGCGAGAAACTTAGTGCCAACCGGAGTCGAGACATTTAATGTCAGTTCACTGCCGTGCTCAATCATGGCCAGTGCATCGGTGCTGTTTATCGTAGAAACGGTGCGGTTACGAGGGTCTTGAAGTGCCTGATTATGCTCCAAAGGCTTCTTCAGTGGTGCGTTCATTATATGTTCTCCATGCGCCAACATGCGTCTGTTAGATATTGATGACTTGCTAACAAGGGGTAATTACGTGCTAGATTTAGTAGGTGTACTTACATCTATTTATAGAGTGTCTTTTCTTTGGATGAATTTTATATTAACCCAGAGAATTGAAATTATTTACTTTGTTTGTAAGTACTTAGTTTTATTTATATGCACTTGCGTTAGTCTATTACATGGAACTCATACTTCAAACTTTAATTGTTTGTCGTATCAATTATTTGTAGGAGTTGAGAATGAAGGCAATAAAATGGGTTCAAGATGAGAACCAGATCACAGTTGAACTCGAACCAAACCAATTTGCAGTCGTTAAGTACCACAAACAAGGGGATGTGCTTCATATCACCTCGACTCGTATCCCTGATGAACTGCAAGGCAAGGGCTTTGGTAAGGTGATGATGGAATCTATTTTACCTGAAATAGAACAGGCAGGTTTTAAGATCGTTCCAGTGTGCAGTTATGTTGTTCACTACATGCATAGGCAGAAACAATGGTCGCATCTTTTAGCGTCTGAGGCATAAATGGTACTTATGTCTCAATCAATTGTGCCAAAACCAAAGTCATCAAAACAACTTAGCCAAACTGAAGCCGATTCGAACCAATCGGTTCCCGTACTTTATCAGAAAATTGCCAACTCGCTCGGATGCAATGAAGTCGTTGATATACAAGTTATTCAACGCTTGTGGGGCGGTTACGGCGAGTTAGTTCGCTTGGTCTTTGTTAAAAATAACAGTGCTTCGATGAACAGCGTCATCGTTAAGCATGTCGTATTGCCAGATAAAGCCGAACACCCCAAGGGGTGGAACACCAAATTATCTCATCAGCGAAAGGTGCACTCTTACCAAGTTGAGACGAAATGGTATCAATCGTTCACCCAACAGTGGGACGAACGTTGCCCTATACCTACAGGGTTGCACTGTGAACTAGAAGAGAATGAGTGGCTAATTGTGATGCAAGACTTAGCGGATATAGGCTTTCCGTTAACTTCTCAGTTTGATGTGTTTGCTGCTTTTGATGTTGTGGAGACCGAAGATACTCAGTCTGAACGAGCTTCTGGTTATACACTAGAAGAACATAAACAACGCGATGCTTGCCTAAAATGGCTCGCTAACTTTCACGCAAAGCACATCAATGTAGATCA
Source organism: Vibrio sp. R78045 (assembly GCF_042466085.1). Lineage (NCBI taxonomy): Bacteria > Pseudomonadati > Pseudomonadota > Gammaproteobacteria > Vibrionales > Vibrionaceae > Vibrio > Vibrio sp. R78045. Next base: position 872,735 of record NZ_JAXHBS010000013.1, on the reverse strand, counting down.
AGAACAATCAGCCTCATTGTGGCAAGTCGGCACATATTGGCATTTAGACACACGTCCTGATGAGTTAAACACTTTGACTGATTTACCCTTGAAGAACCAAGCCAAGCACATCGACCATTTACTCAAAAAGTGTCCGTATCCAACCTTGGTACATGGCGACGCCAAGCTTGCCAATTTCGGTTTTGATTCAGAAACCCAAAACGCAGCTGCCGTCGATTTCCAATATGTGGGTCACGGTTGTGCGATGAAAGATGTCGCTTTGTTCATGAGTAGTGCGGTGAGGCCGCAAGACTGCGCTGAACTTGAGTCACAGGTACTGGATATTTACTTCCGACACTTGAAAGAGGCATTGGCGTACTATCAGCCACAGCTTTCGTTCTATGAAGTCGAATCCGCTTGGCGACCAATGTTCTATGTCGCATGGGCCGACTTCCAACGTTTCGTAAAAGGCTGGAGCCCAGAGCATTGGAAGATTAACCCGTATACTGAGCAGTTGACCTTACGAGTGCTTACTCAATTAGACGAACAGGAGTCCGTCAATGTTCGATAGAACTGCGAGCTGGAAAACGCCGCAAAACTTTTTATTACTGATTTCGATTGTTGTTCCTATCGCGTTTTCGAGCTGGATGGCACTGCTTAATAACTTCGTGATTGAAAAAGCGAACTTTGATGGTGCGGATATTGGTTTACTGCAAAGTGTTCGTGAAATACCTGGTTTCTTAGCGTTTACCGTAGTGTTTGTGCTGGCCTTCATACGTGAACAACGCTTTATGTTGATATCGCTAGCGATGCTCACTGTAGGCACCGCGATTACGGGGCTGTTCCCTTCACTCACTGGTCTGTTGCTGACTACGATTTTGATGTCGACGGGCTTCCACTATTTTGAAACGCTGAAGCAGTCTTTGTCACTACAATGGTTGAGTAAAGAAGAAGCACCAGAGATGTTAGGTAAGATGATCTCCGTTGGCGCGTTGGCATCTTTAATCACTTATGGCTCTATTTGGGTGATGTTAGAGCAACTCAAACTCGACTTTGCTTGGGTGTATGGCATCACTGGCGGAATTGGTTTTGTTTTAGTTTTGGTGATGACCTTTGGTTTCCCTGAATTTCAGACTAAGACCCAACAAAATAAGAAACTGGTATTGAGAAAGCGTTACTGGCTCTACTACGCACTAACGTTTATGAGTGGTGCAAGAAGACAAATCTTCACCGTATTTGCAGGCTTTCTGATGGTAGAGAAATTCGGTTACTCGGCAGCTGACATAACGCTATTGTTCTTAATCAACTACCTATTTAACTTCTTGTTCGCAAAACGTATTGGTCGATTTATTGGTGTGGTGGGTGAGCGTAAGGCGCTGATTTTCGAGTATGTCGGTTTGATTGGTGTATTTGTCGGTTATGGCTTAGTGCAAAACGCAGAGTGGGCGGCAGCACTTTACGTGGTCGATCATTTGTTCTTTGCGTTGGCACTAGCGATCAAAACTTACTTTCAGAAAATTGCAGATCCGGCTGACATGGCATCAACCGCTGGTGTCTCTTTCACCATCAATCATATTGCAGCGGTCGTTATTCCAGTGGTGTTTGGTGTGATTTGGTTGTCTTCTCCTGCAACGGTTTTCTATATTGGTGCAGTGATGGCCGTGGTTTCTCTAGCGCTATCTTTAAACATTCCGAAGAAACCTGAAGAGGGCAACGAAGTGCGAATGTTTAGCTGGCGCTAATGTTGGTCTCGATATTATGAAATAAGCAAAAAGCTCCAATAGTGATATTGGAGCTTTTTGTTTATGTGGGATATGTATATCTAATCCGCAAAATAGGTTTCACGCGGATCAGTTTCTTACGGTTTTTAATTCGGTACGCAGCTTGAAAATTCCCTTTGGTGCCTTGGTGAGTAAAATGCCGCAAAGCAGGGGGATCATCATAAACAATGATCGTTCAGACAGAACTTCACCGTTGACGTAACAAGATATTAGCAGCGCTACTACCGGGAAAATCAAAAAGCAGATAGACGCTTGGAAAGGGGTCGAAACCTGTCCTAATTTGAAGTAAGCCACAATGCCGCCAACACTCGCGAAAAAGCCTAGGTAAACCACGGCTGAGATTGAATCCCCAGTGAAGGATTCAACATTCACGTTTTCACCTACAGCTGAAACAGCGAATAAGAATAAAGCAGCAATCAGGCTCGGTACGGCGTTGTAGGTCAGTACTTCAATACCTTTGCAGTGCTTTTGAACCAGCACATACATAACTGCGTGAATCGCAACAGCAAGGCCTAAGCAAACCGTGCCAATTAGGTAGTCATCGCCACCCATCTGCATTTCGTTGCCAAGGATTAAACATAGGCTCACAACAGCAGTAATCAAACCGAATATCTGGTGCTTCGCCAGTCGTAGACTTAAGAATAAGCCAGACATCAGCATCACAACCACAGGCATGTTGGCGAAGATGATCGACGCTAAACCTGAAGAGATGTATTGCTCGCCATAGATCATCAACGTAAACGGAATCGCGAAATACATCAGCGCAACAATAAGCAGCCATTGGCGCTTACCTTTAGGGAACAGCAGTGGTTGGTTGAAGACTTTCGCTAATACCGCAAGCAGAGGTGCTGCAAGTAAAAAGCGTAACGCAGTAGCAAAAATAGGTGGGATAGAATGCAATGCTACTTCCATAGCGAACCAAGTGGTTCCCCAAATTAAGCAAACAGAGACAAAAAGCAAGATAGTTAGAGACTTCGAATTCATGGTGACTACTCATTAATAATTATTTTAAATCATAAGCTTGTGGCGCCTTAATGACGTGGCACAGTATAAGTAGGTCGTCGGAGAAAGTTTTTGTCTTTTTATCTCTAATTGAAATTAAATATAGAAATTAAATCTCTAATGTAATCTTTTTTAGTAATTTATTTTCACAAAGGCAGGGTGAGTTAAAGTTATTGTTCTTTTTGAGGGTTTAATTTAGTTCAAGGAATGATCAACTCGGCGAGTATGGCTGCTGGATTATTGTTTTTAGCGTAGCAGCAAAAAGCGCGCCCACAATGAGGCGCGTTCTTGATCAATACGTTTAAGAGACAGTGTCTACTGCGTAACAGGCTTAACTTGTTTGGACTGTCTTACTGCCAGAATAAGTTGCGGTAGCAGTGACATCACGATCATGCCTGTCATCAGTGAATACTGTACTGGAGTAAAGGATTCACCCATCAACACCATCCCCGTAACGATGCCAGCCACTGGGTTAGCGATGCCACCGAAGGTGAAATCAACCACAGACATACGTTGTAGTAACCATACATACATGCCGTAACCAAGCGCAGTATTTAGCCCAATTACCCACAATAGACCCATTGCATTGCGAGAATCGAAATGAGTGACAGCATTAACATAAGGTTGCGGGTCGATGAACGCATGAACGCCAGACGCGACAGACAAAATCGTACCACCCAAAATCAGTTGCCACGTTAATACTTTCCACCAGTGCATGCGATTACCCAGTGATTTGGTAATGCTGCTGCCGATAACGATACACATGATTGCCGCAAACATGGCGCCCAAACCGATCGGGTTTAATGCGATCTGGCTTGGGTTAAACAATATCCACGCTAAGGTGATCAAGCCAATACCAGACAGGGCTTGAATCAAATGCGGGCGCTGCTTTTTCACTACCCAATGGAAGATCATAGCGAACACAGGCACAGAGATCATACCCACGCCAGAAATCGCTGAAGGCAGCGTTAGTGCCATCACGAAGATCAGGCCAAAGAAGGTCGCAATATTGATAAGACCCAATGTGAAAATGATCTGCCACTCGCCGTTTTTAGGCAGTGTCGGCTTTACTGCTAGCAATAACAAACCAGCAGGTAACGCACGCAAAGCACCTAATAATAATGGTGGCCACTCCTGTAGCGTAAATTGCGTCACTGCATAGGTTGTTCCCCAAAAGAACGCGGGGATCATTGCTAATAATATGTTCATTTGAAATATCTTTACGTTAAGATAACTATTGTGTGAACTGTATACTGAGAACTAGTGGTTGTAAAGTATCTTTATGTTAAACTAGTTTGAAGTAAACAAGACTAATCACGGAGCTAGATTGCAAATGGATGCTATCGACCGCGTTGTAGAGCAATGGGCAAAGGAAAAGCCCGAATTAGAAACTGAGCCTATGGCAATGATGGGCCGGATTATGCGTATTGCCAAGTATATGGAGACGCAAGTTGCCGAGCTTCATAAAAAATACGACATGAAGCTGGGTGAGTTTGATGTGCTGGCGACGTTGCGACGTTCTGGAAAGCCTTACCGACTGACTCCGTCAGAATTGATCGGCTCGATGATGCTGACATCAGGCGCGATGACCAATCGCCTTGATAAGCTAGAAGCGAAAGGGCTGATCAGTCGTGAGCACAGTAAAGAAGACAGACGCAGCGTGAGTGTTCAGTTAACAAAAGATGGTCTTATTCTTATTGACCAAATGATGACTGAGCATGTTGAAACGCAGAAGAAGCTTGTGAAATCTCTGTCTGCGAGCCAGAAGAAAAATACTAACCAGCTGCTGAAAACATGGTTGAGTGCATACGAGTAATTGACTGGCTGGAGCGGCTTGCTGAATTTATTGAACTGAGCTAACTTAATCTGATTTGAAAACCGAAGTGATGAGCTTCGGTTTTTTTGTGTTTGTTAAATGGGTTTACATCTCTGACTCATTTAGATGGCTTAGGTTGAGCCGAGGCTCTCCAGCACTTCTCTAGCTTTTTCAAAGCAAGTGTTTTAATGAATTTAAGGCAATGGTAACCGCATTGAGGTTGTTCAATCTTCGGATTTAGTCAGTAATTTGTATGCGAGCATGTCTACTAAAATTTCAAACAAGTTGTTCTATTTTTCTCGTTATCATCTTAATGCTAAGTCGAATAACCTATCGGCAATGAAACTTATCAAGGCTTAGAACTATGAACACTAGATTGAACGACACACTAACTTTTTTCGCTCGTATTTTATTGGCTTACTTGTTTATTCAAGCGGGTTGGGGAAAGCTATTTAGCTATGAAGGAACCGCGGGATATATGGCATCTCAAGGAGTTAGTGCTCACTTGTTGCCTTTGGTTATCTTGCTTGAACTCGGTGGCGGGCTTGCAATTTTAGCTGGATTTATGACTCGCTTTACAGCGTTCTCGATTGCATTTTTTTCTTTAGTCTCTGGTGTTATGTTTCACTTCGACCCAAGTTCGTCGGGTCAAATGATTCACTTCTACAAAAATGTCTCTGTTGCTGGTGGGTATCTGGCGTTAGCGGTACTTGGCGCGGGATCGTTTAGTGTTGATTACTGGCTGTCTAACAAGCTAAAGCAAGATACCAAATGGACGCGCTTAATGGTTCTTGTTCGTTAGTGCTCTTTGTCTAATCACACGTTATTCGTTATTCGTTATTCGTTAGTGTTGTTGGCGCAACTTATGAATCAAAAAACCGAAGCCTAATCGCTTCGGTTTTTTTGTTCCTGTCTAAGAATTTCAAGTACAGAGAGTTAGCGAGTTAAGCTTGCAGCATCTCATCACTGAACAGTTCTGCGCAGCCAATACCATTAATGGCGCAGCTTTCATCAATGTCTGAAATGTCACCGCTCACGCCGATAGCACCCAATACCGTTTTATCCTTGTCTCGAATCAGTAGCCCCCCTGGTACTGGCACCATGTTTCCGTGTGCCAGCACGTTTACGGCGGAGATGAATGCTGGTCGGTTGTCAGCATCTTGGGCGAGTTTTCTAGAGGAACAACCCAGTGCGAGTGCCCCCCACGCTTTAGCGATCGCGATGTCTGGTCGCATCATGCTAGAGCCGTCTTGACGTTGCAGAGAAATCAGCTTGCCACCGCTGTCTAAGACGGCGACCGTCAAAGGTTCTGTGTGGATCTTGTTTCCTGCTTTTAAGGTGCCATCGATGATGGTTAACGCTTGTTGTAGAGTCAAACTTCCCATGTTATCTCCTAGTTTTTCAAGGGGCATACGTACCAAGCTCAGCCAACCAATCATTACTCTTGTTTGTGAATATCATTGACTGGTTCAGCTCGGTACAAGAGTCCTAACTGGACTCTTGTAATAGCCCATAGCTGGGTAAAGTTAGGAAGGCAGCGAACTCTTCGGCTGTAGAAAGTTGATAGAAAAGATCAGCTGTCTCTTCAAATCGACCTGCTGCGTAGCGCGAGTCACCGACTTCATGTTTTATTGTGTCTAACTCCTGGTAAAGCCAAGAGTGGAATAGTGATTTGGTAAAGGTTTGGCCATCATCGAGTGTTACCCCGTGGTGGATCCATTGCCAGATGTTGGCTCTTGAGATCTCTGCGGTGGCGGCATCTTCCATTAGCCCGTAGATAGGCACACAACCGTAGCCTTGGATCCAAGCCTCAATGTAATACAGCGCAATGCGTATATTTTTACGTACTCCTGCTTCGTCGCGGCTGCCTTCACAAGGTTTTAGCAACGAGTCGGCATTGATCACATGCTCTGGGCTTTGGAAATCCATTTGGTTTACTTTGCCATCTAAGTGCTTATCAAAGATCGACATTGCCAAATCAACCAGTGCAGGGTGCGCGACCCATGTGCCATCGTGTCCGTTCTGAGATTCTCTTTGCTTATCTTCGATAACCTTGGCAGTTACACGCGACATCTCTTGCGGATCTTTTGCTGGAATAAAGGCCGACATACCACCCATCGCCAGTGCACCGCGAGCATGACAAGTACGCACTAACAGCTGGCTATAGGCATTTAGGAATTCTTGATCCATACCGATTCCGTGACGGTCTGGCAGGATACGATCTTTATGGTTTTTCAGCGTTTTGATGTAGCTGAAGATGTAATCCCAACGGCCACAGTTCATCGCTACGATATGATCACGCATTGCGTACAAGATCTCTTCCATTTGGAATACGGCTGGAAGCGTCTCAATCAAAACCGTCGCACGAATGGTGCCTTTGGGTACGTGGAAATAGTTTTCGGTGAAGCTGAAAATATCGTCCCACCACTGTGCTTCTTCCATGCTCTCAAGTTTGGGAATGTAGTAGTAAACGCCTAAGCCTTGTTGTGCTCGTGACTGATAGTTATGGAAAAAGTACAAGGCGAAGTCCATCAAGCAACCGCCGATAGGCTGATTGTTGAATTGGATGGATTGCTCAGGAAGGTGGATCCCTCGTGGGCGTGCGATCAGCAATGCAGGATCGTCGTTTAATTGGTAACGCTTCTGCTTCTTCTCATCGAAGTAACTAATGGTGCCAAGGTTGGCGTCTCTTAGGTTAATTTGCCCTTCGACCATGTTGGCCCAAGTCGGGGAAGAGGCGTCTTCAAAGCAACACATGAAGACTTTTGCGCCTGAATTTAGCGCGTTGATCACCATCTTTCTTTCGATAGGTCCGGTGATCTCTACGCGACGATCCAGTAACTCTGGCGGCGGTGTCGCCACTTTCCACTCTTTATTCTGACGAATGGAAATGGTGTCCTTTCTGAAATTAGGTAGCTCACCGTTGTCATATTGAGCTTGTTTTATGTCGCGGTCATTTAGCAGGGTATGACGGCGATCTCCAAACTTATTAACAAGGGCTTCTAAGAACTTTAATGCATCTTTAGACAAGATCTCTTTGTACTCGGAGTTGTCCATCTTCCCAAGTACCTGCATACACAGCACATCTTCTCTCTCTTTCACGTCATTCATCATTGCCTGTCTCCTTTACACAATACGATGTCATTTTGTATACAAAATTCTCTTTTTAAGGATATTTATATGGTAGAAATTGTAAACAATCAAACGGTATTTAACATTTATTTATCATTTAATCTTTTTGTAATTTATTTTTACGTAAAGATATTTTATGTAAAGCAATGAATTGTAAGCTTTTCAGGGTAAGTGCGGACTAAATGCGATGGGCTGATGTAATGAAAATGTTTCATTTTGGGCTTGATAAATGCTGAGTATGATTCATAGTACACAAAAGTTAGTTTAATTGTATACAATCTGAACTGGAGGTTCGAATGGCAATTATGAAAGCGATTGAAGCAGCGGTAGAAGTGCTTAAACGTGAAGGTGTAGACATCGCATTTGGTGTTCCCGGCGCAGCAATAAACCCTATGTATGCGGCTATGAAAAAGCTCGGAGGAATCGACCACGTCTTAGCTCGACATGTAGAAGGTGCATCGCATATGGCCGAAGGGTACACGCGTACCAATCAAGACAATATCGGTGTGTGTATTGGTACCTCTGGCCCTGCGGGAACGGACATGATCACGGGGCTTTATTCGGCGTCTGCAGATTCAATCCCAATCCTATGTATCACAGGTCAGGCTCCGCGTGCTCGCCTTCATAAAGAAGACTTCCAAGCGGTTGATATTGAATCTATCGCTAAACCAGTCACTAAATGGGCAACCACGGTGCTGGAACCTGCACAAGTGCCACGCGCATTCCAAAAAGCCTTTCATTTAATGCGTTCGGGTCGTCCGGGTCCAATCCTGATTGATCTACCGATTGATGTTCAGCTGGCTGAGATTGAGTTTGATATCGATACCTATGAACCGTTAGAGCCTTATAAGCCACAAGCGACACGCGCGCAGGTTGAGAAAGCATTAACCATGATGTCTCAATCGGAAAAACCGCTGATCGTATCGGGTGGTGGCGTGATTAACGCTGGCGCGTCTGAATTGTTGCAACAGTTTGCCGAGATCACTGGTGTTCCTGTTATTCCAACCTTAATGGGTTGGGGATCGATCCCGGATGATCATGAGTTAATGGCGGGTATGGTGGGGCTACAAACTTCTCACCGTTACGGTAACGAAACCATGCTGAACTCTGATTTTGTGTTTGGTGTTGGTAACCGCTGGGCTAACCGTCATACCGGTTCTGTGGATGTTTATACCGAAGGCCGAAAGTTCGTACATGTAGACATTGAACCAACCCAAATAGGCCGCGTGTTCTGCCCAGATTTAGGCATTGTCTCTGATGCGAAAGCAGCGCTAGAGCTAATGGTTGAAGTGGCGCAAGAGTGGCGTGATGCTGGCAAGCTGCCAAACCGAAATGCTTGGGCAAGTGAGTGTCAGGAACGCAAATCGACCATGCTGCGTAAAACCAATTTCGATGAAGCGCCAATGAAACCGATGCGTGTTTATGAAGAGATGAACAAGGTATTTGGTCGTGAAACTTGTTATGTGAGCACGATTGGTTTGTCGCAAATCGCTGCCGCTCAGTTCCTGCATGTTTATAAGCCGCGTAACTGGATCAACTGTGGTCAAGCTGGCCCACTAGGTTGGACAACACCAGCCGCATTGGGTGTAAGAGCAGCTGATCCAAATCGCGATATCGTTGCCATCTCTGGTGATTACGATTTCCAATTTATGATCGAAGAACTGGCGGTAGGTGCTCAATTCAACCTGCCATACATTCATGTGTTGGTGAACAACTCGTATCTAGGTTTGATTCGCCAAGCACAGCGTCAATTTGATATCGATTATTGTGTACAACTGGCGTTCGATAACCAGAATGCGCCAGAACTTGAAGGCTACGGTGTTGACCATGTAGCCGTTGTTGAAGGTTTAGGCTGTAAGGCGATTCGAGTTAGTGAGCCAGACCAAATTGCGGCGGCGTTTGAGCAAGCTAAAGAGCTGATGAACAAGCATAAGGTACCGGTTGTTGTTGAGTTGATTCTTGAGCGAGTGACCAACATTGCGATGGGCGTGGAGATCAACGCCATCAATGAATTTGAACCGCTTGCCGAAAGCCGTGGCGATGCCCCAACAGCGCTAGCGTACAAGTAATCATTAAGTCATGTGTATCCGTAGAGCTGAGGTTTAGCTCTATGGAAAGTCTCCAATAGAGCGAGGCTTGCTAAGCAACCGTAGCTCCACCAAATAACCGTTGCTTCACTAAACCGTCATAGTTTTACCAGATAAAGAATAAGGACAGAGTCATGGCAAAATTTGCAGCAAACTTGTCAATGTTATTCACGGAAGTTGATTTTATGGACCGCTTTGAAGCTGCCGCAGAAGCGGGCTTTCAAGGTGTCGAATACCTTTTCCCATATGCCTTTGATGCGGATGAGATTAAACAAAAGCTCGACGCTAATAACCTAGAGCAAGTGCTATTTAACTTGCCTGCGGGTGATTGGGACGCTGGCGACCGCGGTATCGCGGTAGACCCAGCAAGAGTTGAAGAGTTTCAAGCGGGTGTACCTAAAGCGATTGCTTACGCGAAGGCTCTTGGCTGTACACAAGTGAATTGCTTGGCCGGGATTGTTCCGCAAGGTGTGACCCAACAAGACGCGCAATCGGCGTTTGTGATCAACCTGCATTACGCGGCGAACGCGCTAGCAGCAGAAGGCATCAGCCTAGTGATAGAAGCGATCAACACCCGTGATATTCCGGGCTTCTTCTTGAACACCACAGAGCAAGCCAAAGCGGTCATTAAAGAGGTAGGGAGCGATAACCTTTCTATCCAATACGATATTTATCACATGCAAATTATGGAAGGCGATCTTACGCCGACCATGCAACAAAACATTGGCCAAATCGCACACGTGCAACTGGCAGATAACCCAGGCCGACACGAACCGGGTACTGGCGAAATCAATTACCCATTCGTGCTCAATTATCTTGATGAGCTTGGCTATCAAGGCTGGGTGGGTTGCGAATACAAACCAAAAACGACAACGACAGAAGGCCTTGGTTGGCTGCACCAATACCGTTAATTGCGTCTGGTAACCCTCAAACGTTAAGGAGAACAACATGTCTAAAATTGCATTTATCGGAACTGGCATCATGGGTAAACCTATGGCGAGTAACCTTCAAAAAGCAGGTCACGATTTGATTCTGTCGGATCACTTTAATGCAGCACCTGCTGATCTTGTGGCAGCGGGTGCAACGGTCTGCCATTCACCAGCAGAAGCGGCTGAAGCAGCGGATATCATTATCTTAATGGTGCCGAATACCCCTCAAGTTGAAGATGTTCTGTTTGGTGACAACGGCGTAGAGAAAGGCCTAACGGCGGGCGGTGCAGCTGGAAAACTGGTTATCGACATGAGTTCGATCTCGCCAATCGCGACCAAAGCAATCGCAGCTCGAATCAACGAAGGCGGCGCGTCATACCTTGATGCTCCGGTATCCGGCGGCGAAGTAGGCGCTATTAATGCAGCGCTGACTATCATGGTGGGTGGTGAGCAAGACGCCTTTGACAAAGCACGTCCGCTATTTGAAATCATGGGTAAGAATATTACGCTGGTGGGTGATAACGGTGCAGGCCAAACGTGTAAGGTCGCAAACCAAATCATCGTGGCGTTGAATATCGAAGCCGTGTCTGAGGCGCTCGTATTTGCTTCGAAAGCTGGTGCTGATCCAGCACGCGTGCGTCAGGCTCTATTAGGTGGCTTTGCTAACTCTAAGATATTGGAAGTACACGGTGAGCGCATGGTTGAAGGTACCTTTGATCCAGGATTTAGAATCTCACTTCACCAGAAAGACTTGAATCTGGCGCTAACGGGTGCACAAGAGTTGGGTGTTGCACTACCGAACACGGCAAACGCACAAGAGCTATTTGGCGAGTGTGCCGCAATGGGCGGCGAAGGTTGGGACCACTCTGCGCTTATCCAAGCGATTGAGAAACGTTCTGACCACTCGATTCGTTAATCTAATTAACGGTTTGTCCGTTTAGTGGTTAGTCAATCAACCGATTATCCATTAATTAATTCGGGCTGCTATTGATTTGTAGCCCACCAGTTTGTTTATAAATCGCGTAGTTTCGTCTCCTTTTATACGCGTTCCTGATACGAGGCAGAGGTTGAAGTTGTTCCTTTCCAACTTGATCTTAGCAGGCACCCTTTGGCCTTGTATCGGGGTTCTTTTTTTCTCCGTCAACTAAGGAGTGGCTGATGGACATTGATGCTAAGCAGTTTCTACAAACCCTTTTCTCAAGTGCTGTTAATCAGGCGCTACCTAAAAATCACATCGAACCTTTTCTTCCTCAAGATATTTTTTACCGCTCAGCTAACCAAGCTGGGCGAACTGTGGTAATTGGCGCAGGAAAAGCAGCCGCGTCGATGGCCGCTGAGCTTGAAGCGGTTTGGCAAGCAAAGCAACAGCAAGATCTCGCACTGCGTGACCTTGAAGGTCTCGTCGTGACCCGCTACGAACACACCGCACCTTGCGAACACATTGAGGTGATCGAAGCGGCGCACCCCGTCCCGGATGCGATGGGCTTAGAAGTGAGCCAACGTATGCTGGAATTAGTGAGTGGCCTGAGTGCTGACGACACCGTTATTTGTCTACTGTCTGGCGGCGGTTCTGCTTTGCTAAGCCTGCCCGGTGGCGACATTAGCTTGGCTGAGAAGCAACAAATCAATAAGGCGCTGCTCAAGTCGGGCGCAGCCATTGATGAGATGAACTGTGTTCGCAAACATCTATCTTCGATAAAAGGCGGTCGCTTAGCCAAAGCTGCTTATCCAGCAAGAGTTGTGTCATTGGCGATTTCTGATGTGCCGGGTGATGACATCAGTGTGATTGCCTCTGGCCCAACCGTACCCGACACCACCACGCGTTTTGATGCGATGGCAATTTTAGAACGTTATCAAATAGAAACACCACGCTCGGCATTTGAATGGTTAAATAATCCAGAGTCAGAAACCGTAAAGCCAGATGACGTATGTTGGAAAAATGCAGAGCACCATATTATCGCCACCCCGATGTCGGCATTGGAATCCGCTGCAGCAGAAGCTGAAGGCTTAGGCATTCCGGCTTATCTGTTGAGTGATTGTATAGAGGGAGAAGCGCGAGATGTTGCGAAAGTTCACGCTGCATTGGCTAAGCAAGTGGCCAATCACAAGCACCCATTTGCGACGCCTTGCGTGATACTTTCCGGCGGCGAAACCACGGTAACAGTTAAGGGAAATGGTCGCGGTGGGCGTAATTGTGAGTTCTTGTTGAGTCTATATAACGAGCTCAAGGGCCAAGACAATATCTTCGCTTTGGCCGCTGATACTGATGGGATTGATGGCGTGGAGGACAATGCGGGCGCGTGGATTACCCCACAAACATGGCAGCAAGGTTCGAGCTTGTCGCTTAAAGCGCAAGACTATCTCGATGCCAACAACAGCTACGATTTCTTCAAGCAAGTCGATGTGCTTCTTACCACGGGACCGACGTTGACCAATGTGAATGACTTCCGCGCAATATTGATTCTATAACTTGAACAGTTCAAAAACACGGCATGGAATGGTCGCTTCTTAACAAATAGAGCGGCCATTTTATTGTTATCGATGCGGTGACCTTGAGTTCTGGAATTATCTTCTGGACTAATAAAGCACGTTGATTACTATGGTTTTATTGATGAGCTGTAAGGGGGGCAATATGTCTAGGATCAGACAAAAGAATCAAGATTTAATCATCGAAGTCGCGTGTGAACAATTCGCTACTCATGGATATGCCGCAACAAAAATGGCTGATATCGCGAAAGCGGCCGACATCCCTAAACCTAATGTATTCTATTATTTCAGCTCCAAAGATAAGCTCTACAATGCCGTTCTAGAAACAGTCACTCAGCCCTTACTGGAAGCGTCACGTCCGATTGAAGAGCTCAGCGACCCTGTTGAAGCCCTATCTCAATATATTCAAACTAAGTTGATCATCTCTCGTGACCATCCACACGCCTCTAAGGTATTTGCAAACGAAGTGATGTCTGGCGCTAAAGTATTGCCGAAAGAGATTGGTGACGAACTGTATAAGCAATCCCAGATGATCCTCGATAAGTTCTCAACGTGGTCAGCACAAGACTTAATGGATGACGTTCCTGCACACCACCTGATGTTCACCATCTGGGCAGCCACCCAAACCTACGCCGATTTTGGCTGGCAGATTTGTAGCGTGATGCAGAAAGAGCAGCTCGATGATAAAGACTATGAAGATGCCGCTGAATTCATCACCCAGCTAGTGATTAAAGGGTGTGGGGTGAAAGGCTAACGTTGTTTGAACGTTTATTTAGGTCTGCGATTGCAGGCCTTTTTTGTTTGTGCATGTGAGTGAGCATATGTGCAAAGCTACTTTTGTGACCTGTTGTGCAATAACTTATTTATCTTGAATTTGGCTCGATTAGGTATGCCATTTTATTTAAAGTTAGCGTTATAGTATCGGCAAAAATTCAATTACCTCATTTTTATTAAAGCTAGAAGCTAATATTAGACTTCTATATTTATTACACGCACAACATTAAGGTTTAGCAATGACGCTTAAAAGCTTGGCATGCACCATCAGCACAGTTCTACTGGCAGGTTGTGGTTCGACGGTCGCGACGCAAACATACAACGCCGATCTGATCATCACCAATGGACAGGTTCTAACAATCAATTCAGAAATGGATGTGATTGAAGACGGTGTGGTTGTGGTGAAAGATGACCAGATCATCGCTGTTGGTAACGAGGATTTGATTACTCAATACCGCGCTGAAAAGGTGATTGACGCTCAAGATGGAATCGTTATGCCGGGCATGGTCAATGCTCACAACCATTTGCCTATGATAGCGTTTCGTGGCTTGGGGGAAGAGGGCATCTCGAATCGTCTGTTTGCTTACTTCTTCCCACTAGAGGCAGAAAAGCTAAGCCGTGAATTGATTTACAACGCAACCAAACTTGGTTCTATCGAGTTGGCGCAAAGTGGTGTCACGACTTACACTGACATGTATTACCACATGGACGAAATGGCTAAGGCGACCAAAGAAGTCGGCCTGCGCGCCGTGCTGGGTGAAACCGTGATTAAATTCCCAGTGGTTGATGCCAAAGAACCTTACGGCGGCATCGAGTATGCCAAAGGCTTTATTGAGCAGTACAAAAACGATGAGTTAATCACACCTGCTTATGCACCACACGCGGTGTACACCGTGAGCAAAGATAAGCTGCAAGAAATCAATAAACTGTCGGCTCAATACGATGTACCCGTGTTGATTCACGTTGCTGAATTCCCGAATGAAGAAAAGCGCATCAAAGACGAAACCAAAGCGACATCGCCAGTTGAATACATGGATGAAATCGGTGTGCTTGATGAGCGTGTCGTGATTGCTCACGGTATCCACCTGTCAGAGAACGATCAAAAGCTACTCAAGCAAGCTGACGCGGGTATCTCATACAACCCAATGGCGAACGCCAAAGGGGCGACAGGCATTGCGCCTGCTTGGGAGATGTATCGTGCCGACATGCGCATTGGCTTAGGAACAGACGGTCCAATGAGTTCAAACCAAGTCGATATCATGCGCACCCTAAGCTACGCAGCTAATATGCAGCGCTTAAAGCATTCAGATCGCACCATCATGATTCCTGAGCAAGTGATTGAGATGGCGACATTAGGTGGTGCGAAAGCCCTACACATGGAAGACCAAATCGGTTCTCTTGAAGCGGGTAAGAAAGCAGACATCGTGATTGTAGAGACACAATCGGCGAACATGATGCCGAATTACGACCCATATGCGACTTTGGTTTACCAAGCGAACCCAAGCAACATCGACACCACTATTGTTAACGGCCAAATCGTAATGGAAAATCGAGTGATGCAGACCGTTCAACTGGATGACATTCGTCAAAGCGTCGATGAGTTTGAAACTGATATCAAAGCCTTTGCCAAAGAGCTTTCTAAGAAGGCGATTAAGTCTAAGAGCTTGATGGATTAAGGTGTAAATCGGTTTCTAAAAATCGAACTGAATGAACAAGGCCGACACCACGTCGGCCTTTTTGTTGGTGGTTGATCCCCTTAACCTCGGTCTCTTGGATTAACGCAACGCTTCGGTTAGCTAAAGTAGCACTTAGCTAATTAGAGCAGCTATTGCCATTCGGGATACCGCTGCCTAAGAATTCGACGCGAATCTGTTCGACATCTTTTAAGTACTGGTTGTTCGTTTGCTCGGTTTTATCAAAGTTGTTGAGCGTGACATTCCATGATGAAAACGGAGTGGGTTGGAAGTAGGCGTATTCGAATTTATTCGCCACGGCACCATCGGTGATGATGCTAACATCGTTGGTGGTTGGATCATCTAGGCGGTAATAGAACGCGCGTGAAACAGGGTTAGAACTGAACTGATAGTCCTTGTTCTCATATCGGTCTAAATAGTTACCCGAACTGGAAACTCGCAGGTTGAGTTGCTTGCCATAAGGTAAGTTTTCACCCTCTAAGAACACTCGTACCGTGGAAAGCCTAACGCGGTCAAACGAACACAATTGGACTTGTTCTAGTGGAATGGTGAAGTTTAGTTGTCCGGTTGTTGCAAAGCTCTCTAGTTGCTCGGGGCTAGAAATGGTGTAGTTGTCGATGGTGAAATCTTGTGGTGCTGGTTGGAAAGAAGACAGAGCATTTACATACTCACTTTCGACAGTAGCCAAATTAAACTGGTAGTCCAAGTAGCTTTTATTCAGAGAAGGCGTAACTTCGCTTGGCTTCAATGCCCAATATTCGTATGCCTGAACATAGTTAGACAAAGCAACGAACATCGGACGCTTAAAGTGCATCAACACTCGTGATAGTTCACGTTCAATCGAATCGAAGCTGTCAGTGTCTACTTGATAACCCTCGATCGCATCGTTCAATCTTTGTTGTTGATTGATAGTCACATTATTGGTGAGTAAGAGGTCTACCAACTTCGCTTGCTCGTGAGCAAAGTTAAGCTGCGTGATGTTAATTGCCTTACCGAGCAGAACCTGCTTTTCGAGTTCGAGTAGGTATTGTCTTGATCCTTTGATACCTAAGCTATCGGCATATCTTAAGTTGCTGCGGATCTCGGTGATCATCAGATCCCACGCCAGATTGCTTTCATTGATGGTTGGGATGTTGAAGTTAAAGCCATCCATCGCTTCAGATACCTTCTGGAGCTTGATGGTTGATTTAATATCCGCGGTTAACTGAGAAATGCCAGAAATCGTTTTGGTCACGCTATCAATAATGCCTGTGACGGACTTGATATTGGTGACGAGGTTTTTCGCTTTTTCTAATGCTTCAGGTGTTTTAGCCAATTGCTCGGTTAGGTCATTCACACCAGAAAGGTTGCCTGTGAATACCCCACTCACGGCACTTCCAATTTCGGCTATTGCTTTGAATATTGCGAGAGCCGCATTGAGTTGTTGTTGGGTTTTCCAATTCTCGACACCAACTAAATAAGTGGTTTTTGAACTGAGAGTGACTAGTTCTTGTGCTTTATATTGGCTATCGACCTCGGTCAGGCTATCGCCTATCTTGTCTATGTTGGATTGGGTTTGTGTGATGATCGAACTCTGAGCGCGTAGAACGTCTTCGATGTTAGCGAGTGCTAACTTGGCGGCTTCAATCTTGTCTTCAATGACCGTGTTTCTATCTTGAATAATGTCCCATTGAGTTTGATACGCGATCATAGCGTTCAAATAGGCTTCGTATTTATCTTGATATAACACCTTGTCGAGATAAGGAACGTAATTGCTCTCTTTGGTGCTGAAGCTAATGAATTGCTTGAACGCGACCGTTTGTAGGTAAAGGTCGGAAAGAATCGGATCGTCTTCCACCACTGAACCTGAGTAACGCAAGCTCTGTTCAATCCAGTTGATGAGGTCGAGGCTAAGCTTTGGGTTGGTATCGTATAAGCTGGCTGCCATATCAAACGAGCGATTAACAATGTCTGTAAAAGGTTCAGTAGCCAGTTTCATTTGCCCAGTAATGTTCGAGTCAATGGTCGTTCTTCGGTAGTGCTCTCCTGCTAAGACAACGGATTCACCACCTCCTGTATTTCCTGTTAGGGCATCTCGTGTAATGCTGCCATCGCTTTGGAAAGCGAGTACATTAATCGGTGTTTCTATTTCGCCGGCAATCACAGAAATTGAGGCTGCAGAGCCTTGCTGTCCGAGCACAAACGTCGGCGTGCCTTGGCCAACGATTTTCCGCGCAAAAATAAGGATGTTTTGGTTGTTTACAAGCAAGTTGAAATTCTCTGGAATTTCAATGGTATCTGCAAAAACGACGATTTTTGAGGGTTGAGTGACGTAAAGGTTTTGTTCTGCTATCCAATCACTGAGGTTGATGTGTAAATCGGATGTGGAACGAGATAGAACGCCGACATCGGAATAGGCCGATTGAACCCAAGTTGGGTATTCGGTTGAATTGGGTAAATTGTTCAGTTCAAGCCAATCGCTAGAAAAAGCCTGTGGAGAGAATGAAAGAGAAATAATAATAGGTAGAAGTCTCATATTGATGTCCTGTCGAAATTAGTATTTGCCAAATTTTGGGTAGCAGAAGCCAGCACCTTAATTTTGATAAGGTGTGGCTTTCTGTTAGGGATATATTTTTGGCTATTGCGTTATATTTTTGTGTTTTTATATGATCGAGAGGTCTATGGACTATTCCATTTCTTGGATATATGCATTGTTTGCGAACGCTTTTGCTTTCTCACTAATATTACTCCAGTTACTTTCTGCAACCGTTGTATTGGCAAGAGCGCCTATTGCGCCTAGCATTGCGTCGTCTTTCATGATGTCGGCATTATTCTGGGCTTGTTCTAAAGCAACGAGCAGTGAAGTAAAGTCGGCATTCATTTTCTGCCAATTTAGTTTCAGCTTATTAATATGTGGAATCGCATTTTCTATTTGTTGAGAAATCATATCGATACTCTCTGAAGAGCGATGATAAGAGTTATATATTTTCTGTGTGTAAGTTAACTGGTCTTGAAGCTCTTTTACTTCGTTTTGTAATTCGTTACGAAGTTTGCGTGCTTTTTCTGCTTTATCGCCATATACGCCCATGATTGGACCTGCAACCAGAGGGAACCATGCATAAGTCACCGCGGTAGAGGCGACCGTAACGTAGTGAGTGTAATCTTTGTTGAGTTGAGTAATACGCGCATTGATGTCATTCACTCGCTGCTGAAGCGCGCTGCCATCGTCGCTTAGGTAACCGTTGTGAGTGCCTTCCAACACATCTAACTGCAATTTTTGTGTATCTAATGTAGCTGAAAATTCCAATAGGTTACCGCCAACGTCAGACACTTCTTGTTGGTATCTCATGGAAAAACTCTGCAGGCTTTTCAGGTAAGCGATCGCCACCTTTCTATTGCGTTCTACCGCTTCGATATCTTCTGGGAGCGGCGAGAATGCTTTGGCCAGCATTTCATTCAAAGCATCACTAAGTGGGTTAAGCATGTAGTCTTTAATTTGGACGTAATTGGCCAAGCTTAATGAAAGACCAACGATGCTTGGATAAAGATCTTTTTTCCAATAAAAGGCGGTATCGTGAATATTTGAGTATTGCTGAACCAGTGCTTGGAAATTAGAGAAAGGAATGTCGTTAGGAATACTTAAAGTCGACTTCATACTGGCTTCTGTCACGGGTAGGGCCAAAGCACCTTCTACATAGGCTTGAATCTGATACCACTCTTGTTGCTTAAGAATAAAGTTGTCAGTTTCTAAATCGATAAAGACGCCATTCTCACCAATGATCGTGTCGTAGGTAACTTGAGGTATGTTTTGTTCAGCTGACGCTTGGTTGATTTGAACTGGAGCGGCTTGAGAAGTGAGTGCAAAAGAGGAAAGTAGCCCAATTGATATCGAAGATAATACAAGTGTTTTTGTGATTTTTTTCATCGTTTAGCCCTGTTAGATTTGTTATTAGCTTTTTGCAAAGACAATAATCCCCCTACCACTTGATGGCATTTTTTAAATATTTATGAAGGGTTATTGAATATTTTAATATTGTTATTTTTGTGATTATTTTTTGTTCTTTAAAACTAACCTCTTTAATGTGTTTTTTGTTTTTATAAGATTTGGTCAATCTATAGCAGATTTATAATGAAAAGTTCTATTTAGGTCACACATTTGGATTTATATTGGTCGTTTGTTGATCTATTGAATTTAATGATATTTGAATCATTAGTTTTGGTTCTTTTGTCAGGCTAGTTATGGAAAGGCCTCGAGAGGTTTTCATTCTATTCATAAAGGTGTTAAATGATAAAAATATAATTATCGCCATTATTCTTATTATTACTAAATCTGTTGATTAATTTAATGAATATATAAATAGAACGAGCGTTTTAAATTTGATCTGTGCCAAACAATGTACGGGTGTTTTTATAATGACGGGAATTTTTATTAGCGAATGTTTTATTAGGTGATCTTATATTAGGTGTAATTAAATTAGATTATATTCAATTAGATTGTATTTAATTAGTTATTGTTTGTATTTCCGATTTAATAAAGGTAGAACTATTTAAAGAAATAGATTGATACAGATTGAGAGGCAATCATGTTTGCAGATTTTTTGGGATGCTTGCGGGTGTTTTCTAATGCTTATAAGTTTACCCACCAAAGCCGTTCGCTTTGGCCTACAGTCTTTGATGGGCAAGTATCTTAGTTAGTTGTTATTCATCGCCAGTTTACCTAGCTTCATTGCGGCAGAATGGTGGCGGTGCATCAGTTGCTCCATGTCTACGCCAATAACGGCACCATCGTTAACTCGCCATTTTCCGGCCACCATCACTTTATCCGCTTGTTGAGCACCACAAAGTAGTAATGCAGCGAGTGGATCGTGGCTACCAGAGAAACGAATATCATCGAGTTTGAACATTGCGAGGTCGGCTTGTTTGCCAACCTCTAGCGTACCAATGTCGGTTCTGCCCATTGCGCGTGCTGAGCCTGACGTTGCCCAGCGCAGTGCATCGAGGTGTGAAACATTGGCAGAACCATATTGCAGGCGTTGTAGATACATTGCCATGCGCACTTCGGCAATCATATTTGAACCGTCGTTTGAGGCGGAACCATCAACACCCAACCCGACTTTTACGCCTGCTGCTTCAAGATCGTTGTTCTTACAAATACCGGAAGCCAGCATCATGTTGGACGTCGGGCAATGGCTGATACCAATGCCCGCTTTACCCAAACGTTTGATCTCTTCTGGATTGAAGTGAATACCATGAGCAAGCCAAGTGCGTTCATTCAGCCACCCCACATCTTCTAGGTAATCCACAGGGCGTAGGCCAAATTTCTCAATACAGAAGTCTTCTTCATCCAAGGTTTCGCATAGGTGAGTGTGCATCATCACGTTCTCACGCTCACTGATCTTGGCGGTTTCTTTCATCAGGTCTGTAGTGACTGAAAACGGCGAACAAGGCGCGAGTGCGATTTGAATCATCGCCCCTTCATCACGCTGGTGGTAATCGCGAATTAAGCGTTGGCTGTCATCAATAATGGTTTGTTCAGTTTGAATGGTGTGTCGTGGAGGTAGTCCACCTTCATCTTCTCCAAGGCTCATGGATCCACGCGTAAATATCGCTCTCACACCTAGCTTCTCTGCCGCTTCGACTTGTAAATCGATGGCATGCTCAAGCCCGTTTGGTAGCAAGTAATGGTGGTCTGACGCGGTGGTACAGCCCGACATCATTAACTCGACCAATGCTAGCTCTGTAGCAAGGCTCATCATCTCAGAATCGAGGTTAGCCCAAACTGGGTAGAGGCTTTGTAGCCAATGGAAGAGTTCTTTATTGAGTGCGCCAGGGTAGGCACGCGTTAGGGTTTGATAGAAGTGGTGGTGCGCATTGATAAGCCCGGGAGTTACAACATGACGAGAGGCGTCGACGCTGTAATCTACGGGTAAGGTCGGCTCTTTGTGTTTGCCAACCAATTCAATGACTTTATTACCTTTAATGACGATTCCGCCTTCTGCATCAGCCTGTGAGCCAGTGTAGATTGCGAGAGGATTCTTAATCCAGATGGTTTCCATTCATAGTAGTCCTTAGCCATCTCAGCCTTTTCAGGGAAGAGGGTCTTTGTTGGTATTTGCTGTTGATAGATAAATTCGAATCAGGGGGCGTTAAAACGTTCAATGTTCTAATCATTCCCTGATTCTGTGAAAATCGGTTTTACGCTAGTCAGTGAACCCGTTAAATTGGGGGATCAGCTAGTTCGTTTTTGGCTCAGGATTTTCTGATGCCGCTTGAACGTCTGCTTCTGTACTTGCATGTTGAATCTCTAACTGCTCGCCTGAGTGTAGTTCTTCTTCAGCCTGTTCTTTCATTTCTAGCTCAACTTGCGCTTGGCTCTCGGCTAACGCTTCTTGTTCTTCAGCTTTTGATGATTTTGGTAACACAAGGTTTAGCAGAACCGTCATGATGGTGCCTGTGGTAATGCCCGAGTGAAGGAAGTTCGCCAAATCATGCGGTAAGTGTTGCAGCAGTCTTGGTTCGAAAGTTACCGCCAAGCCAGACGCCAAACCTACACAGATTACCAAGGCATTTCGTTTGGTGTCTGCGGCTTTGATCAACATGCGGATACCCGCGTAAGCAATCATACCGAACATCACAAAGCCCACACCACCCAAAACAGGTTTCGGAATCGTGACGGCAATAGCAGCTAATTTCGGGAATAAACCGCCTAAAATTAGTAAACCACCGGTTGCAGCCACTACATAGCGACTTGCTACCCCTGTGATACCCACAATGCCGACGTTTTGGCTGAACGACGCCAATGGCATCGCTGTTAAAATCGAAGATAAGGTACTACCAAGGCCATCGCCTAACAGCCCACGTTTTAGATCTTTACCGCTGACTTGGGTTTGGCAGTTGTTGCCCAATGCCATGAAGTCACCCGTTGCTTCGGCGATCACCACGATGTACACCAAGCTCATACTGATGATGGCACTGGCAGAAAAGGTAAAGCCATATTTGAAAGGTTCAGGTCCGCCAACCCAAGCGGCAGAGCTGATTTGTTCAAGGTCGACCATACCGAGCGATAGCGCCACAATGTAGCCGCCCGCTAAACCAATCACGATGGCTGAAGCGGCAACCGCGCCTTTACAGTAAACCGATACACCAACCACAATCCCCAAAGAGACTAGAGCTAGAAACAGTTTTGGTAGCGTAGCGAATTGTTCCGTGTTGGCAGGAGAATCTCCGACCCAATTCATGGCAACCGGTAAAATGGTTAAGCCGATTAGGGTAACCACCACACCACTTACCACGGTTGGGAACAGTTTCCGAACCTTGTCCATATAGAAGCTGGCACCAATCACGACAAACGAGCCGATAAGCGCCGAGCCCATGATAGCGGCGACACCGCCTTCGTTACCGATTGAGATAGCGACACCTAAAAAGGCAAAGCTCGAACCCATAACAACGGGCAGTCGAATGCCAACAGGGCCAAAGCCGAGACATTGAGCGACGGTTACAATACCTGACGCTAGTAGCGCAGCATTGATCAGCGAGACGATCTCTGTGTTAGGTAGGCCGATAGAAGCGCCGACAATGAGGGGAACAGCAACAATGCCACCAATCGAGGCGAGCATGTGTTGCAGTGCGAGTAGGAGGGTCAGCCCATGAGGCGGTCTTTCATTTAGGGTGTACAGAAGTTTCATTTGATATTCCTCTGCCTGCGTTTTCGTTTACAGACGATTGGCGGTCAAATAATGACTTCTACAAACTGCGTAGGGTCATAAAAAAGGTGCACTAACCGAGCGGAATGCGTCTACACTCCGCTGATTAGCACTATTAGCTTTTTCTTAAAAATGTTGTTCTAGCATGTGTCTTAATAGCTTGGCTTGTGAACAAACCAAGCACTCATTCTTGAGCCATCTCTAAATGACCAAATGTCTAAGAGACGGCTCAAGAACGATTTGATTAACCGATGAACACGAGCTTCGCGACAAAAATCGCGGCTAGGAAGTACATCGAGATAGACACATCTTTGGTTTTACCTGTCGCCAGTTTAAGCACTGTGTAGGTAATGAAACCCAGTGCGATACCATTAGCGATAGAGAAGGTCAGAGGCATCATCAGTGCAGTGATTGCAGCGGGAGCACCGTTGGTAAAGTCTTTCCAATCGACGTGCTGCATACTGCTCATCATCACGAATGCGACGTAAATAAGAGCACCAGACGTTGCGTAAGCGGGGATCATGCCTGCAAGCGGTGATAGGAAAATTGCCGCTAAGAACAATACGCCAACCACAATCGCTGATAAGCCAGTTCGCGCACCTGCTGCAACGCCTGCGGCACTTTCTACGTAACTGGTGACTGGTGGACAACCCACACACGCACCTGCCACGCTTGAAATACTGTCGGCTTTAAGCGCTTTGCTTAGGCCTTCAATTTTTCCCGTTTCAGGGTTAGTTAGGTTTGCACGCTCAGCCACGCCCATCAAAGTACCCGCGGTATCGAACATGTTTACAAAAAGGAAAGCCAAGATAACGCTGATCATTGAAACATCGAGAGCGCCCATAATGTCCATTTTTAGGAACGTAGGCGCTAAACTTGGTGGAGCTGCGAAGAAGCCGTTGTACTGCACTAAGCCAAGCATCATGCCAACCAGAGTCACACTCAAAATTCCGATTAACACGGCACCAAATATTTTACGCTCACTGAGTACCGCGATGATCAAGAAGGCGATAGCGGCCAGTAGCGCTTCTGGTTTAGTAAAATCCCCTAAAGAAACCAAAGTCGCTGTATTTTCGACGACGATACCTGCTGTTTTAAGACCAATTAGACCTAAGAACAAACCAACGCCCGCAGTCATGGAGTAACGTAAACTCACAGGGATACTTTCAATGATCCATTGGCGGACTTTGTAGAAACTCATCCCGACAAACAAGATACCTGAGATAAACACCGCACCCAGTGCCACTTCCCAGCTGTAGCCCATTTCGCTTACTACCGTGAACGAGAAAAAGGCATTCAAGCCCATGCCCGGCGCAAGTCCGACAGGCCAGTTCGCAAATAACCCCATTAACAAACAACCGATCGCAGCACCAATACAGGTTGCGACGAATACCGCTCCTGCATCCATGCCTGACGCAGCCATAATTTGTGGGTTAACGAAGATGATGTAAGCCATAGTGGCGAAGGTAGTCACACCCCCCATTAATTCATCTTTCACGCTGCTTCCGTGGGCCTTAATTTTAAAGAGTTTCTCTAAAATTCCGTTATTCGCGTCTTGGTTGAGTATTTCTGTTTTACTCTCACTCATGTCAGCAAGTCCTTTTATGTTGTGATCCATTTATTGAATACAGCGAGGTTTCAATATTAAGTTTTATGGTTTTTTCCTAGCCGTTATTTCTTTAGTTATCTGTTGTTTAGTCATCAACTCTCTAACTAATAACGTTGTTAGTATTTTTATATGAGCGTGTTTAGTGAGTGCACACCCTTTGGGATGTACACGTGAATCTGTTTATTATTCGACGGTTGAGCTTAGTTCGAAGTTCTAGGTCACGGGACTAACTGCCCCGATAGGTGGAGAAACTGTAAGGCGAGACGAGAAGAGGAACGTGATAATGCGCTTCTGGATCATCTAAGCCGAAACGAATAACCACGTCGTCTAGGAAAGGCACGCCATCCAGCTCTACGCCTTTACTTCTGTAGTAATCGGCTACGTAAAACACCAATTGATACTTCCCCGGTCGGAAATCATTCCCTGCCAGAATCGGTGCATCGGTTCGGCCATCGGAGTTGGTGAGTACCGTCACCAGCTTTTCTGTTGAGCCTTCGTTGACCTTAAAAAGCTCTACCTTTATCTCTGCACCCGGTAAGCCGTGAGTAGTGTCTAATATGTGTGTTGTTAGTCTTCCCATAGTCCTTTAATAGCGCTTTTGGCGCTCCTCTGTTCCGTGGTTTATCTGTCTATTTCGACCTTGCAAAGAATGCAACTGGTCACTTTGTTATCACTAACTATGTACGAACTGTACACAATTAGTAAAGCGAATTGTTACAAAAATGTTGGCTAACCTGTCGTTTTTCTTGACTTTATAGATCTTGATTATCGCTTTTTAATGAACTTGAATTTTGTTAACTTGTTGTTTTTAATTCAAAAAGTTGCGACCATTTAACTTGAATAACAAAATCTTTACATCGAGATAAATAATTGTATACAATAAATGTACAGGGGTAAGGTTACTCGATTTTTGGAAAGTCCATTAACTGATTTATTTTGATGAACCAGTGAAAGAGCGGCCAAGCCAACCACTTATGTTAGGAGTACTTGGATGAATAAGGATTATTCAAGGAATTTGATCGGTTATGGAGCTAACCCTCCAAACCCTCAATGGCCAGGTAATGCGCGCGTCGCGGTTTCTTTTGTATTGAACTATGAAGAGGGCGGTGAGCGTTGTTTGTTACATGGAGACGACGAGTCTGAAGCTTTTCTTTCAGAGATCCCGTCAGCACAGCCGATCAAAGGCGAACGTCACATGAGCATGGAATCCATTTATGAATATGGTAGCCGCGCGGGTGTATGGCGTGTTCTTCGCTTGTTCGATGAATATGAAATCCCATTGACCGTCTTTGCGGTTGCTATGGCGATTGAGCGTCATCCAGACGTTGCTAAAGCCATGGTCGAGGCGGGTCACGAAATCTGTAGTCATGGTTATCGTTGGATTGACTATCAATACATTGATGAGTCTGAAGAGCGCGACCACATGAGCAAAGCGATTGAGATCATCCAACAAGTGACGGGTCAACGCCCACAAGGTTGGTACACAGGTCGAACGGGTCCAAATACGCGTCGCTTGGTAGCAGAAGAGGGCGGTTTTCTTTACGACTCGGATGCCTACGATGATGACCTGCCTTATTGGCACATCGAAACCGGTCATCCGCAATTGGTGATCCCTTACACACTCGATGTGAACGACATGCGTTTTTCAACGGCGCAAGGCTTCAACTCGGGTGAGCAGTTCTTCCAATACCTAAAAGACACGTTTGACACCCTTTATATGGAAGGTGAAACCGCACCGAAAATGATGTCGGTTGGGCTTCACTGTCGTTTGATTGGCCGCCCCGGTCGTATTGCTGCATTAAGACGTTTCTTAGATTACGTCAAACAGCACGACAGCGTGTGGTTGTGTCGTAGAATCGATATTGCTAACCACTGGCACCAACATCATCCATATCAACCAAATAACGCTATTCATCAACCGCAAAAGTAGCAGTGAAGCAAGGAGGCTTAACGTGACTAAATTTCGATCATGCCAACCAACAACCATGGACCGCGATATCTTTGTCGCTCACTTCGCTGACGTCTACGAACACAGCCCGTGGGTTGCAGAACTGGTGTATGACCAAGGTTTGAATGCCGAAGACGACCATATCGAGAATCTTCATCTGAAAATGGCATCGACTTTGTTAAGTGCAGACCAAGGTAAACAGTTGGCTTTGATCAATGCTCACCCGGATTTAGCCGGTCGAGCAGCAGTAAACGGCGAACTTACCGAGTCGTCGACCAAAGAACAAGCGGGGGCGGGCATCGACCAGTGCAACGCCGAAGAATTTGAAAAATTCACTTCTTATAACAACAGCTACAAAAGTCGCTTCAATTTCCCTTTTATCATGGCGGTGAAGGGAGCCAATCGTTACCAAATTCTTGAGTCGTTCGAGATGCGATTAGGAAATGATAGTGAAACTGAGTTTGCTACGGCGATTCAAGAGATCAATAAGATCGCGATGTTTCGTCTCTGGGATATGTAAGTTAACGGAGTTAACAGCTATCTCAGCCCAGTCTTAGTGCGCTAAGAGTATGCTTTATAAGCGAATAAGCCACTAAGTTCTCATTTTATTATTACTTGATTAATTTCATAGGATTACACGGACATGACCCATAAATTTGAACAGTACATAAACCTTGCAGATGAAAAACTCGGCGCAAAAGCTATTTTTGCAACAGATGATTTTTTCGCAGATAAAAGCCGTCTACTCAGCCACGCAGCACCAGAGTGGAAAGACGACTTATACGACGATAACGGCAAGTGGATGGACGGCTGGGAAAGCAGACGTAAACGCGGCGAAGGTTACGATTATTGTGTCGTTCGCCTTGGCCTAGCTGGCACCATTGCTGGCGTTGATATTGATACCTCATTCTTCACAGGTAACTTCCCACCTTCGGCATCAATTGACGCGTGTTATTCACCACAAGGTGAGCCAACAGACTCAACAGAGTGGCAAGAGATTCTGCCTTCAATGGCACTACAAGGCGATCATCATCATCTTGAAGACATCGAAAGCGACCAAGTATTTACGCACCTACGTTTGAACATCTACCCAGATGGCGGTGTCGCACGCTTACGTGTTTATGGCCGACCAAGCGTGGATTGGGACGCAATAGACTCTCAGCAACAAGTTGACCTAGCAGCCGTTGAGCACGGTGGCCGAGCACTCGCATGTAGCGATGAACATTATGGCAACAAAGCCAACATCTTAGGCCCTGGGCGCGGTGAAAACATGGGTGATGGCTGGGAAACAGCACGTCGTCGTACACCGGGTAACGACTGGGTAATCGTGGCATTAGGCCACCCAGGTAATATCGAACGTATCGTTGTGGATACGGCACACTTCAAAGGTAACTACCCAGACAGCTGCTCAATTCAAGCGGCTTACGTGAAAGGTGGCACCGACGACCAAGTTGAAACACAAAGCCTATTCTGGCGTGAACTCTTGCCAGCACAAAAACTGCAAGCACATGAAATTCACGAATTCATTTCTGAGGTTAACGACCTTGGTGCGATTACCCACGTACGTGCAAACATATTCCCAGATGGTGGTATCAGCCGTTTGCGTCTATTTGGTACGAAAGCGAAATAGGTAAGGAAATGAGTATGAGTAATGGAATACGTCGTTTATCTATCGAACCGTTAACCAAGCAGGCTTTTGCAGAGTTTGGCGATGTTATCGAGTCTGATAATAGTGATTTCTTCATGATCAACAGTGGATCAACACGTCGTTACCACAAGCTAGCGACAACGGATGTGCAAGACCAAGAAGGAGAAGCGATCATCAGCATCTTCCAAGCCACACCGTTGAGCTACCCACTGACCATCAAAATGTTAGAGCGTCATCCACTTGGCTCTCAGGCATTCATTCCATTACTTGGTCAACCCTATTTAATTGTTGTTGCGCCAAAAGGCGACGATCCGACATTAGCCAATAGCCGAGCTTTCATGAGCAACGGCCGTCAAGGAGTGAACTATCACAAAGGGGTGTGGCATCACCCAGTTCTCGCCCTCACCGATCAAGACCAGTTCTTGATCGTCGATAGAGGCGGCGAAGGGCACAACTGTGACGAAGTTTATTTCGACAGCGATCGAGTGGCATTGCATTTGGAAGATTTGCCAACGGAAGACAACAAGGAAGAGCAACGCTTAGCTAAAGCGTTGTGATACAGGAGTTTATTATGGATCCGCATATTACAGAATGGTTGAATTTAGCAATACGCTGGGCTCACATGATTGTTGGTGTTGCGTGGATAGGCGCATCATTTTACTTTGTTTGGTTAGAAAACAACCTTAACCGAGTTAACCCTAAAACGGGCCTTTCAGGTGACTTATGGGCGATTCACGGCGGTGGTATCTATCATCTAGAGAAGTACAAACTTGCGCCACCAGAGATGCCAGAGCACCTGCACTGGTTCAAATGGGAAGCTTACTTCACGTGGATCACCGGTGTGTGTCTACTGGGTGTGGTTTACTACCTCAACGCTGAAATTTACCTGATTGCACCGGGCTCTGGCCTTGATTCAACAACGGCAATCGCGATTGGTATTGGTTCATTCGTTGCTGGTTGGTTTATTTACGACTTACTGTGTGACTCGCCATTAGGTAAAACCCCCGTGTTGCTTGGCGTTGTGCTGTTTGTACTACTAGTCGCTGCAACATATGGCCTAACTCAAGTGTTCAGTGGTCGTGGCGCTTACATCCACGTAGGGGCCATCATTGGTACCATCATGGTGGGTAACGTATTCCGCGTTATCATGCCGGCGCAGCGTAACTTAGTGAAAGCGATTGAAGAGAAGCGCGAACCGGATCCTGCATTGCCAGCGAAAGGCTTACTGCGTTCTCGTCACAACAACTACATGACACTGCCAGTGCTGTTCATCATGATCAGTAACCACTTTCCAAGCACTTATGGCTCGGAATACAACTGGTTGATTCTTGCTGGGCTAGCGATCTTTAGTATCTTGGTACGTCACTACTTCAACACCCGTCATGGTAGCCAGAAGTTTGCATGGACAGTACCTGTAGCGGCATTGGGGATGATCACGCTTGCATTTGTTACCTCGCCTTACGCGAAAAAGCAGATGACTCCGGTTGTACAAGCGCCAGTGGTTCAAGAAGTGCAAGTAAGCGCGACTGAATCGACGACAGAAGAGGCTGTTTCGAACGGCACAGCTTCAACGACGACTCGTTCTCAAGCTGTTCCTGCAGACCACGCAATGCAAACGGCTAGCGCAGGCGTAAGCTTTGAAACCATCAACAAAGTCATTCAAGAGCGCTGTTCTGTGTGTCACTCCTCAACCCCGAGCCACGCCGCTTTTGCTGCTGCGCCAGCCGGTGTGATGTTTGATACCCCAGAAGAGATTAAAGCCAACGTACCAAGAATTGTTGCTCAAACCGTAACAACCAAGGTGATGCCGCTTGGCAACATGACTCAAATGACCGATGCAGAACGTGCACTCATCGGCACTTGGGTTGAGCAAGGCGCGACGCTTCAATAACAGTACTTTGTAATAACAGTACTTTGTAATAACAGTACTTTGCAATAACAGTACTTTGCAATAACAGTAATCAGCACCCTTTACCTAAGAGCATGAGTCTTAGGTGAGGCTTGGGGAGAGTTTAGTTTCGGGCACGCGCCAAACTCATCCCACCCTGTTTCCCCGGTTCCTATAACCGGGGCTTTTTGTTTTTGGGCAATCGGGAAAGTGAATTATCTATATGGATGAAACTCATCTCATATTTTAGTATTATCTAATAAAAATATTAAAGGGAATGTATGAGAGCGATTAGGATAATATATTTTGTGATTGCGATACTTGTTGCTCTATCAGCAGCATTTGCGATTTGGATTTACTACATAAAAGAAGGTAAAGACCTACTTAACTTTACTATATCAATTGTTGGCTTTTGTATAGCTGTCTTGGCTCTTTTTATAGCTGTTCGTACCTATACATCAATTGATAGTGTAAACAATATTACTAAAATGGACGGTAATATTCTTGATAATGAAAACTATGTAATATCGGTACCTGAACTAGTGAATCGATTCCAGCATAGTAATGAAAAAGAGCTCGGTGAAGAGTTATTCAAATCAATAGAAATTAAGTTAAAAAAGGAATCTGACACAGCTGTTCTTTTCGCCGATACTCTTCAATATATGATTGACCTGATCGTATTGTTTCCAGCGGTGTTTAACGCCAGCGATATTGATAAGCTGGAGTATCGAAAACGTATGGACTCTATCCTTGTTGAAGTAGAGAGAAGGCGTGGTATCTTGCATTCCATTAGTAAAGGTAATGCTATTCAGATTACCGAGACGATAAAGTTGTTCAAAGCTGTCGTTTCTTATCAGAGTTTTGTAGCGGATAGGAATTTCAACATTCATGCTGATTTACTGCACGTTAGAGGCCCAATTCTTCGTAATCCAGTTACTAAAACGATATATCATAATTACTTAGGACTCTATTTTAATAAAAAAGCAATGTATGTTCTTTCTAGTTCTTTGGGTTTGAAGGACGTAGATATTCTGTCTATTGGCGGCGTTGATTTGTTACTAGACAAAGTGAGCTCTATATCTCCTTCTCATAAAGAAGATGCAATCTTGTACTTTAGATCAGCATGTGAGCAGTTTGAGCGAGCGCATCTAGCGTGTGGCGATGATATTATGTGGCCGGGGTTTATTGATTATAATAAGGCTCGGACGTTATTTTTATTATCATTGTTGACCCAAGAAGAAAACCAATGGCTAAAAATAATGGAAACCGCTATTGAATCTCGAAGTAAGCTAAATAAGATGATTGAAGATGTGTTAACTATTCATCAAGACGCTAAATCTTATGTTAACGATACGCATTTACGCAATTTCTTTTTATATCAGGAAGAGCTTGCTCGTATGGTTAAGCTAAACATATTGTTAGGAACTAAGAGCCCTAACTCTCAAGAAAATCTATCGATAAATTATAAAGGAACACTACTTTCTAATACTTCAGTTGAGGACATTCAGCAACTACTTAAGCCTATTCTTTCTTTTTCAGTTGTCGAGAAATATCAACGTGAATTAGTTGATTGTCTCGCTGTTCGTTGTTCTAATCAGGTTTGTTAGTGAGCGAATAAATTTTTTGTTTAACTGACTTAAGGCGCTAATTAAAACAGTTGGCGCTTTCCCTAGCTGCATTTTTTATTGCCTCATTGAGTAGAATGAAATAGGGCTGGTTATCGCACCGATAGTTCCATATAAGGTTCTTGATCTGAATCTCTACCCATGGCACTTTCTGTTCTAAATTGACTTTAATTAGGGCAGAAAATGGAAGAGGTGATAGTCGCGTATTTTAGGGCATTAAGTGCATTCTTCAGATATATGTTTCAGTCGTTAGTGATTGAGTTCATTGGTTACGGATCTGGCTGGATAGTCTGTAAAGCATTCACACTAGGGCGCTTTCCCTCATTGATTCCAACTGAAAAAGAGCGAATCAGAATCTCCTATATCGGAGCTATTAGCATCGTGTTGTTTCTGTTAGTAATTGGTGTGTTCAATAGTTTGTGATTCGGAGTGAGGATACATGAAATTTTACCCCGCTGAACAATATCAAGCGGCTTGCAATGAGCTGTTTGTCCGATACGGACGTGACATCAAAAAGCTCATCCCTAACGCGAGAGTTGAGCACGTAGGCGCATCTTCTATTCCTTTTGCCTTGTCTAAGGGTGATTTGGATATCTTCGTAGGTGTTGAACTTGGCGAACTTGAGGATGTTATAGAGAGACTCACAACACTTGGCTTTAAAGAGAAACTCGATACCTTAAGAACACCCGAACTTTGTATGTTGGCGTCTACATCAGGGGATGATGTGGCGTTGCAAGTGGTCGCCAATGGTTCTGAGTTCGAATGCTTTCTAAGGTTTCGTGACAAGCTACGTGCGAATCCGGCATTAGTTCAGCAATATAACACCTTCAAAATGTCTTGCGAAGGTTGGCCACAAGATGAGTACCGTGAAAAGAAGTCTGACTTTATCGAGCATGTGCTGGCTGTGAAATAGCAACAGTGCCCCTAATATCTCATTTTTTAATTAACAAAAATCTTATTAATACAGAGTGTTAAGCAAAAACAACGAGCCTGTGAAGATTTATCCTCTTAAATTTCCTTCAAACTATCTTACCAAGGTTTAATTGCTAAAATTTACGCAACTAAGCTCACATATATTGCATGGAATATTAGTGGAGTTATAGGTTTGTGTTATGTTTCGCGTGATTTTATAAAGCGTGACTTATCCGTTGAAAGCAAAGTGTTTTCTTTCGGAATAATTTCAAGATTTGTCTATCAGTACGTCAACTTGGCGCTATCAAAATCGATTCCTCTACGCCAATAATCAATACCACCTTAGGAAAGGACATGTCTGAAGCAATAGAAAACACCCCTGCAATTGTACTCGCGTCTCGATGGTCTCGTTTATGGGCATCTATCATTGATGTTTTCGTGTGTGCGATTTTCATTGTTCCTGTTTTTCTATATGGCGGTTTGTACGATAAATTGCTTTCCAGTGAAACCATTGAGCTAACAGAACAAGTTGCTCTGACTGTTTATGGTTGGGTGGTTTACTTTTTGTGCCAAGGGTACTTACTTCACAAGAAGGGGCAGACAATTGGTAAAAATCTAATGGATATTGCGATTGTCGATATGGAAGGTAAACAAATAGGTTTGCTAAACATAGTGGGCAAACGAATCATTCCTATGGTGGCTATAGCTTACATACCTTTTATTGGTCCATTTATACCGACGTTAGATTATCTGTTTGTTTTTCGCAAAGACAAACGCTGCTTACATGACTTAATCGCTGGCACTCAAGTTGTCATTGTTTCAAAGAAAAGTTCAGGTAGCGACAACTCTGAAATTAGTGAAAATACAACGGAAGTTATCCCTGCATCTCGATGGCCTCGTCTTTTAGCGTTTTTTATTGATGGTGTTATTACGGCTGCCATCATTGCGCCAATCTTTATGTATACAGATTATTTTCAAAAAACAATCGATACAGGGGTGATAGACCTTAGAGAAGTCGCTGCTGTCTATGCCTATTTAGGGCTGATGTTTTTATTGGTACATGGGTATTTACTGAATAAGAAGGGACAGACGATTGGCAAACATCTAATGGAAATTGCGATTGTCGATATGGAAGGTAAATCTATAGGGTTATATAAAATAGTGGGTAAACGAATGATACCTATGATTACCTTTACTATTATACCTATCACTGGCCATTTAATATCCATGTTGGATTCTCTTTTTATTTTCCGAAAAAACAGACGTTGCTTGCATGACTTAATCGCAGGCACTCAAGTTGTTAGTGTGTCAGCCAACAATTTGGGGAAAAATAAGCACGAATCATTAGAAAGCCTGTCACCGACAGTTGAAAATGTACCTGAAGTAAGACTTGCGTCTAGATGGTTACGCTTTTGGGCCATTTTTATTGATGTCCTAATTGCTGTAGCTACTGTGACGCCAATTTATCTCTATACCGATTATTTCCAAAAAATATTTGAAACAGGGACGGCTGATACAGCAGAACTAATAGCTGTCACTGCTTACGGTTGGTTCGTGTTCCTTTTGTTGAATGGTTATTTACTGCATAAGAAAGGGCAGACTATTGGCAAAAATGTAATGGAAATCGCGATTGTCGATATGAAGGGCGAACAAATGGGGTTGTTCAATATACTGGGTAAACGAGTCCTACCGATGACAGTCGTTATATATATCCCTTTGATTGGTCAATTTATTGCGTTGCTAAACTATCTATTTGCTTTACGTAAAAACAGACGTTGCTTGCATGACTTAATCGCGGGAAGCCAGGTTGTTAGTGTTGCTGTTCCTAGAAACCTCGATTTTAGTACCATCAAATAATTCCGAAGTAAGTTTAGTCTCGGTAACTATATGCTCAAATAAACAGCGCCAACGCCAATCTTGGTGCTGTTTTTACCTTCCCCTTACACTCTTTTCAAATATCGAACCTAGTATCAAATTTCTCTTTGTTATACAGGCAAGTTTCTCATTATGAAGAACTTCTTCGATAGCGAACTCATGCTCTCTAGCTCTTTGAATTTCGTTTTGCTATCACTAGGGCTAACGCTCATCTTACATATTCCAATTTTGTGTGGGTTCAACTTGAGCCGACGAAAGTGGAAATTGATGGATTATTTATGGCCGTTGTTGGCGGGTATCGGCATGCTTGGTGCTGTGTCTGAAATTCGCGCATCGGTGGCCGGTGATTGGGTTGAGACAGAACAAACCAGAGCGGTCGCTATTTTAGAGTCGATTCAGCAGTTTTCTTTGGATAAATTAAGAAGTGATCTCTGCACCGGTCAGCCGTCTTTAGACATTAATGGTCAGTACCACGAAGCGTGTTTGTGGTATTTGAATACAGCGATCACATTCAAAGATGTCGATTTCACTCTGTTGCCCAATGCTGCCGATTTTACGGTTCCTGAACCTAGCGTATCGCTGGTGGAAAGCGACGCCGTGTGGGTGAGTGGTATGCTGAGTCAGTATGAGAAGCAGAAAAACCAGTACATAAAAACCAGAGAAGCGCAGGTGAAGCAGCCACTAGAAAGCATCTTTTGGTATGTGAGTCCTTACTTAGTGTGTTTTGCTATTGCTTTACGTTTGACGAAAGTGACCGCAGAGCTCAAATTAGATAAGTGCGCATAGTTTGAGTTCCTAGTACTTATACCCAGATAGAAAAGGTGAAGTAATGAATGTGAGTGAGTTTTCTCGGTTGGTGGGGTTGTCGGCTCACACGCTTCGCTATTATGAAAAAATAGGCTTGCTGAAAAATATTCAACGAAACAGTAGCGGCCATCGAGTGTATACATCGAAGGACGTTACTTGGATTGAGTTTGTGAAGCGCCTGAAAGATACCGCAATGCCACTGGATGAAATTCTAGAGTACGCAAAGCTGAGGGAGTTAGGGCCAGAGTCGACTTCTCAGCGGCAAGTGTTACTCGAACAACATCAACAGAATTTGCGAGCTCATATCGAAGAGCAACAAAAACATCTGGCAGCGTTAGAGCAAAAAATTAGTTTGTATCGAGATGGAAAAGTCCGTTGACTTAGAGTCGACTCTAACTTGTAAGGTGTTCCTGTGAACTATAAATACAGGAACAGACTCATGAATCAATCACGTTTTGAAACTGGCTTAGAAAGGCTTAATCATATCGACGGAGAAGCAGGGCAACAGGTTATCGAAAGCCTGCAAGATATCTGTCCTGATCTTGCCAAATATACTATCGAGTATCCCTTTGGTGACGTCTATTCACGCACCGGTTTGGATTTGAAATCGCGAGAGATTGCGACCGTGGCAGCTCTCACTGCACTTGGCAATTGTGCGCCTCAGCTTAAGGTACATTTGAATGCAGCACTCAATGTTGGATGTAGCGAGGAAGAGATCAAAGAAGTGATATTGCAGATGTCGGTCTATGCGGGATTCCCTTCGGCACTCAATGGCATGTTTGCTTTCAAGGAAGTACTTGCTGAAAGAAACACAGCCTAAGATAAACAGAAAATATAGTCTGAAAAGGGAGCGCCAACTCTGCTAAGTTGCGCTCCCTTTTTATTGATTTGTTAAGTTTTAAAGGTCGTAAACCTGAAGGTTCGTGGTTCTTTAAGGCGACAAAGACAGCGCGAACGACAGCAAAATCGGTAAGGTAATCACGCTCAAGAAGTTACCAAACAACACCATAGACGCGACCTTCGGAGGTTCTACATTGAACCTTTCAGCGAACAGGTAGTTCATCACGGCGGGTGGCAACATGGTGAACAACACCATCATTTGTAGGTGCAACGTAGGCAACGGGATAAAGAAGTAGATGATGGTAAAGGCGATGGATCCTGTAAACAGCGATTGAGCGGTACAAAATAAGCCAACTTTGAGTCCGCTTAGCTTTAAGTTCACCATTTGCGAGCCCAGCGACAACAACATGATAGGCACGGCGGCTTGGCCGAGTAGCGATGTGGCTTCATAGATTGGATTCCACACTGCAATGCCAGACAGGTTGAGCGTCATCGCTAATGCAGCGGCTAAGAAGATCGGCATCTTAAGAATCTGTTTTATCGGGTTACCATCACTTAGTAATGCCAAACCTACACTAATATGGACACATGCCGACACCACAAATAGCAGTACTGCAGGGGCTAATGCGCTTTCGCCAAAGGTATAAGTGAACAGGGGAATTGCAAGGTTGCCACTGTTACGAAACATGTGTGGGGGAGCCCAAGCTTTGAAGTTGAGCTTAAAGATCTTACAGATCGGAATCATCAACAATGCTGGCACTAGTACCGCAACTAAAGAAGCGGTGATGAGTGGCAGTTGTTCTGTGTCGAGAGGCATGGTGGTCAGCGATGCAAATACTAGCGCAGGAATACACACATCCATGTTGATGCGATTGATTGGTTTAAAATCGGGCTTAAGCCAACGACCGACTGCAAAGCCAGCACTGGCTAAAGCAAAAACGGGAAACAGAATGCTGACGACCTGTTCAAACATAGAATTCCTTTCTAAGAGAGTGTTGGTTCTGTTTTAAACGGAAAAAGCTGACTGTCTGAAAAAATGTGCAAACTCTCACCGAGTAAACCTAACCTATCAATATAAGCCGGCCACGTCATGGGTATGAAGCACACGATGAGCAATAATTTATATTTCTTTGAATTAATGACAAAAAAAGACCAGCAGTGTTAACGGCTGGTCTTTAAAAGCTAGATAAATCTGGACGGATTATTTAATAAACGACGGTTGCCACTATCTAGCGATTGTTACTCGACTTTAAGATTAGCTAACGAGCTTCTTATAATCTTTAAAGTTAACGTCGTAGGCTTTTTCGCCGTAGATATAAGTCTCGCTAACGGTTCTGTCGTCACCCAAGCTCATTAATACAAACAGTTTCTCTTCAAGCTTAGTGGTTTGTTCCATTCTAAAACGCATCAGCTGAGTGGCGTGTAGATCCAATACCACGAAATCCGCTTCTTTTCCGACTTCCAAGTTCCCAATCTTGTCTTCTAAATGCAGTGAACGTGCCCCGCCTAGTGTTGCTAAGAACAGCGACTTAGCCGGGTGCAGCTTCTTATGTTGTAGCTGCATGATTTTGTACGCTTCACTCATGGTTTGCAGGATTGAGAAGCTAGTACCAGCGCCTACGTCGGTACCTATACCGACACGAATGCCGTGATCTTCCATCTCAGGTAATCGAAACAAGCCCGAGCCTAAGAATAGGTTTGAGGTTGGGCAAAATGCGATGGCAGATTCAGTATCGGCAAGGCGTTTGCATTCACAATCAGAAAGGTGAATACCATGAGCAAATACCGAACGCTTGTGAAGCAATCCGTAATGGTCATACACATCTAGGTAACTGTTGCGCTCTGGGAACAACGATTTCACCCACTCGATCTCTTTCTCGTTTTCAGAAAGGTGAGTATGCATGTACACATCGGGATATTCTTCTAGCAGTTTACCGACAGTAGCAAGTTGCTCTGGTGTACTGGTTGGGGCAAAGCGAGGTGTCACGGCGTAAAGCAAACGTCTGCGGTTGTGCCATTTCTCAATCAGTTCCTTGGATTCAGCATAGCCTGATTCTGGTGTATCTGTGAGGTAATCGGGCGCATTGCGATCCATCAGTACCTTGCCCGCTATCATGCGTAGGTTACGCTTTTCGGCTTCTTCAAAGAATACATTCACCGACTCTTTGTGTACGGTGCCGAATACCAATGCTGTAGTCGTACCGTTGCTGGCCAGTTCGTCAAGAAATAGTTTGGCTACTTTTTGTGCGTAGACGGGGTTCTTGAAGCGCTTTTCTTCTGGAAAGGTGTAGTTTTCTAACCAATCAAGAAGCTGCTCACCATAAGATGCAATCATCCCTGTTTGAGGGTAGTGGATGTGCGTATCAATAAAGCCAGAGGTGATCAGCTTATCTTTGTATTCTTTTACTTCGAGTGTTTTTGGTTGGCGAGCCAATACTTCATTGGCATGCCCTAAATCGACGACATGGCCGTTCTCTATGACTAAAACACCGTCTTCAAAATAGTCGTAAGACTCATCGATACCGACATCTTTTGGATCGGCTACGCTATGTAAAATACTGGCGCGATAAGCTTTGCGTTGCGTTGTCATGTTTACTTCCTTTTAATGACTTCAGTGAGATCTTGTCCATTGAAGCTTTGCGACTTGTGTTAGGCGATCTTTTCTTCCAATGGTGGCTCACCTATATCGCTTGATTGACTGTGTTGAACGGTCAAATCTTGATTTCGATAGTGTTTGGTCGGGCGCTTTTGTTCAAGCGCTTGGCCTTGATAGTGTGCGATCAATTCACCTGCAACCGATACCGCAATTTCCGCAGGGTGTTTGCCATTCACTGTGCTAATGCCAATCGGGCAAAGCATAGTTTCTATCTGTTCCTGGCTGTAGCCACGCTGCTCTAAGCGGAAGTCGAATTTCTTACGCTTCGTAAGCGAACCAATCATGCCAAAGTAACGGCTATCTTCACGGTCAATAATCGCTTTGGTCAGGTCGAAATCGAGCTGGTGGTTGTGCGTCATCACAAGGTAATAGCTGTTCGGTGGCATGTGTTTCACTTCGCCAACCGGATCATCTGAGACAAGCTTTTTAACACCGTGTGGCAGCGTTTCAGGGAATACTTCTTCACGCTCATCAATCCAGGTCACGCGGAAGGGCAGGGTTGCGACAATGTGCAGCAGCGCTTTGGCAACATGGCCTGCGCCGAACAGCACAAGGTGGTTCTGCTGAGTGCCAATCGGTTCGAAGCTTAACGTTGCCACTCCGCCACAACATTGGCCTAAACGAGCGCCTAGGTTGAAGCGTTCCACTTTGAGCGATTTTTCGCTGGCAATCAGCATTTCGCGAGCCATTTTAGTGGCCACATGTTCAAGGTGACCACCACCAATCGTGGCTATGATTCGGTCACGAGTGACAAGCATTTTTGTGCCCGCATCGCGTGGAACAGACCCCCTGTCTTCGAGCACCGTCACCATTACACATGGCTCGTAGTTCTCTTCCAGTTTTGCCAGTTCGTGAATCCAATTATCCTTAAACATATGTCCTCCTAAATCCCTTTTTATGCTTCCCAAGCTAAACGATCTATATGAGCCTTAAGCCGTTTCTGATTGAGCATCGACCGAAGTCGGAGCCGTTTCAGTGACTTCCTGAATCGCCATCAGAATACGTTCTGGCGTTGCAGGTGTGTTGAGCTTAGGAATCGCCCCATCGACGGCGACATAGCTAATCGCATCTTTCAGTGCGCTCCATACCGACATACCCAACATGAAAGGCGGTTCACCCACGGCTTTCGAGTTGAAGACGGTGTCTTCTGGGTTGTTACGGTTTTCTAAAAGATGCGTTCTGAAATCAATTGGCATATCAGCAATCGCCGGGATCTTGTAACTCGCAGGACCATTGGTCATCAAGCGGCCTTGCTGGTTCCAAACCAACTCTTCCGTCGTTAACCAACCGACACCTTGCACAAAGCCACCTTCGACTTGGCCGATATCAATCGCAGGGTTCAGTGAAGCGCCCACATCATGCAGAATATCGACACGCAGAATCTTGTTTTCACCGGTTAGGGTATCGATGATAACTTCTGAGCAAGATGCTCCGTATGCGTAGTAGTAGAACGGGCGACCGCGCGCGTTCTCGTGATCGTAATAGATCTTCGGAGTGCGGTAGAAGCCAGTGCTCGACAGCGAGATTTGGTTAAACCAAGCCAGTTCAACAAACGAGTTGAAGGTCATGATCTCATCGCGGATTTGCACCATGCCGTTCTTAAATACCACTTCTTCAGGCCACACTTTGAAGTGCGAAGCCGCGAAGTCAATCAGACGCTGCTTAATGGTCATTGCGGCGTTTTGCGCGGCCTTACCGTTGAGGTCGGTGCCCGATGAGGCTGCGGTTGGTGATGTGTTCGGAACTTTGCCTGTGTTTGTAGCGGTGATCTGGATACGTTCGACATCGACTTGGAACTCCTGTGCAACGATTTGTGCCACTTTGATGTTCAAGCCTTGCCCCATTTCCGTACCACCGTGATTCAAATGAATACTGCCATCGGTGTAGATATGGATGAGCGCACCTGCTTGGTTCAAGAAAGTCGCAGTAAACGAGATGCCAAATTTCACTGGTGTGATCGCAAGGCCTTTCTTCAAAATAGGGCTTTGCTTGTTGAACTCGGCAATGTCTTTACGACGTGCGTGATAGTCACTGCTGCGTTCAAGCTGTTCAGTTATCTCAGGTAAAAAGTTGTCTTCAACGGTTTGGTAGTAATGGGTCACGTTACGGCCTTCTTCGCCGTAGTAGTTCGCCTTACGTACTTCCAAAGGATCTTTTTTCAGGTAACGCGCAATCTCGTCCATGATGTGTTCGATGGTCATCATGCCTTGCGGACCACCAAAGCCACGGTAAGCGGTATTCGATGCCGTGTTGGTTTTGCATCGATGACCGACCACAGTTGCATCACCTAAGTAATAGGCGTTGTCTGAGTGGAACATTGCTCGGTCGACGATAGAACTTGATAAATCTGGCGAGTAACCACAGTTACCTGCAACGGTAATGTCGGCACCTTGAATCATACCATTGTCGTCAAAACCGACCGTATATTGGTTGTAGAACGGGTGGCGTTTACCGGTTTGCTGCATGTCTTCATTGCGCAGCAAACGCATTTTGGTTGGTCGGCCTGTAAGGTGGGCAATAACCGCAGCCATACATGCTGGAGAGGCCGCTTGAGTCTCTTTACCACCGAAACCACCACCCATACGACGCATATCAATCACGACTTTGTGCATCGGCACGCCAATCACTTCCGCAACCAACTTTTGAACTTCGGTCGGGTTTTGAGTCGAGGTGTACACGATCATACCGCCGTCTTCGGTTGGCATCACGCTACTGATTTGAGTTTCTAGGTAGAAGTGCTCTTGGCCGCCGATCTCTAGATCACCTGAGATCACGTGTTTTGCTTTTGCCAGCGCGGCTTTCGAGTCACCACGTTGTTGAGTGTGGCTTTCTGTTACGAAGTGCTCTTTCTCTAGCGCTTCTTTTACATCAAGAATGGCGGGTAGCTCTTCGTATTCAATAATGGCTGCATGTGCGGCTTTGCGTGCCGTCTCTAAATCGTTGGCTGCCACGGCAATCACAGGTTGGCCGTAGTATTCTACTTTGCCATCAGCGAGCAGTGGGTCACCCGGTAAGATGGCACCGATATCTAGTTCACCCGGTACGTCCTTGGCTTGAATGGCAATCGCCACGCCTTCGAATTCGTAACACGGAGATAGGTCTATTTTGGTGATGTTGGCGTGCGCTTGAGTGCTCAGGCGTGCGTAGACGTGCAGTTGATTTGGGAACTCTAGGCGGTCATCAATGTACACCGCTTCGCCTGTGACTTGCTTGGCTGCACTATCGTGTTTAACGCTTTTACCTACGCCAGTTTTTAGGTCTTGTTTTGCAATGGTAACCATCTCTTCGTGGGTCATCGCATGCTCGTGTGATTTAGACATAAGACGTTACCCTTGTTTCGATTTGGTTGTTTTTGTTCTGTCGTTCAATGAAGTAACGGCGCAACATATTGGCCGCCGACAATGAACGGTATTCTTGGCTGGCACGGAAATCAGATAGCGGCTCAAAGTCGTTATACAGTTCCTGCATCGCTAACTTAATATTAGCGTCTGTCCACGGTTTACCTAATAACGTATTTTCACAACGCGCCGCGCGCTTAGGTGTTGCAGCCATACCACCGAAGGCGATACGAGCGTAAGAAACCTTGCCATCTTCGATTTGAATATCAAACGCACCACACACCGCAGAGATGTCATCGTCTAAACGTTTAGACAGTTTGTAAGCTCGAAAGCTGTCGTTGCTTGTTTTAGGAATGATGATCTGTTCAATGAACTCACTCTCTTTCTGCGCTGTCACTTTGTAGCTGATGAAGTAATCTTCAATCGGCATTGTGCGAGACTCGTCACCGCAACGAAGTTTGATCTTCGCGTTCAGGGCAATCAGCAGAGGAGGGGTGTCACCGATAGGTGAAGCATTGGCTACATTGCCGCCGATGGTGCCTTGGTTGCGTACTTGCAGTGAAGCAAAGCGATGCAACAGTTCACCAAAATCTGGGTAGTGCTTTTTCAGTAGTGAGTAAGAATCACTGATAGGCAGGTTGGCACCAATGATTAAATCGGTGTCGCTCTCTTCACATACCTTCATGTCTTCAACAAGGTTCACGCTGATCAGTGTTTCAATCTCGCGATGGAATTGCGTCACTTCCAGTGCTAAATCCGTACCGCCAGCAACCAGCTTAGCGTTCGGATGCGCTTGAAAAAGCTTGGCCAGTTCATCGGTGCTTTTCGGGGAAAAAGCGGTGAGGTGACCAAGGCGTAAGTTGGCTTCGGTGTCTTGAATACTTTCTAGCTTCTTGATGGTGTTGCGTTCAAGCTCAGCAAATTGGTCGATCAAAGGCTGGTCTGTTGAAAGTGACATCGCAGCATCAACAATTGGTCGGTAGCCAGTACAGCGACATAAGTTACCCGCCAGTGATTCCATGACGTCTTCTTTACTTGCATCGGGTTTGTTCTTGCCTAGTGCA
Organism: Vibrio sp. R78045; assembly: GCF_042466085.1. Classification (NCBI taxonomy): domain Bacteria; kingdom Pseudomonadati; phylum Pseudomonadota; class Gammaproteobacteria; order Vibrionales; family Vibrionaceae; genus Vibrio; species Vibrio sp. R78045. Next base: position 829,162 of record NZ_JAXHBS010000013.1, on the reverse strand, counting down.
AACATCGACATGATGAAGCCCGGTGTGCAGTAACCACACTGTGAACCGTGAAAATCTACCACCGCCTTCTGTACTGGGTGCAAAGAGCGATCTCGGTTTTGTAGATCTTCTACTGTGATCAGTTGCTTGCCATGCAGCGCTGAAACGAAAGTTAGGCAAGAGTTCACCGAGCGGTATTGCAGCTGTCCATTAACCACTTCACCCAGAACTACCGTACATGCACCACAGTCACCCGACCCACAACCTTCTTTTGTACCCGTTTTATTAACTTTGGTACGAAGGTAGTTGAGCACTGTCATATTTGGCGACAGATTATCTTCACGTCTTATTTCCTGATTGAGCAAAAAAGTAATCAAGAGACCTCCTTGTAAATCGACATATTTCCATGTGTATTCTTTTTGACTTCTAGGTCAATAATTATCCATCCTGACCTAAGGGTCAACTATTTATTTACAAAAACGCAACAATATGGCGCCTTGGTGGATTGTGTACAATTTAATTTCTATTGTAGTGACTTGTTTTATATGGACTTGACTGGGTATTTAGAAGTTTTTTGGTGAAGGTTGGGTTTTGACTATGTATACAAATTAAGAGGAGTTTTTGTGATGTGAAGTATCGTTACTATTCAACTTTTCTGAAGTGTTGAGGTAATACAGAGCAAAATTTCCGGGCAAAGCTGCGTTGATTTTATAAGGTAAAAAGAGGGATTCAGGTATAAAGAAGAGAAGTGAACACAATTGGTTCACTTCTGTCGATTTATAAAAATTGTTGTTTAAAGGACTATGATTTCTTCTTAAGCAGATCGGAGAATACCACATGTAGATCACTAGAAGCTGTGCTGCTGTCTAGGTTGAGTTTAGAACGAATATGGCTTAGATGTTCTTGCATCAACTCGACGGCTTGTTGTTCGTTGCCTGACTCTATTGCATCCAGTAAGCCGGAGTGTTCGTCTAAAGAACAGTTTGAGTGGTTGCCCGTTTCGTATTGAGCGATCAGCAGTGAGGTTTGCGATACTAAACTGCGTTGGAAAGCCAGCAGTGGAGCGTTTTCGGCCATTTCAGCCAGTTTGATGTGGAACTCTCCAGACAAACGTAAGCCAGAGCCGTAATCACCTTGGTCGAAAGCACAGTTCTCTTTCGCGACCAATTTTCTGCACTCTTCGATTTGAGCTTTGGTCGCGTTTTTAACGGCTAGCTCGGTGATAGCAATTTCCATTACTTCACGTGCTTTAAATATCTGTTTGGCTTCGTCTACTGTTGGAGCCGCAATCACAGCTCCTCGGTTAGGGCGGATCACCACAACTTGCTCCAAAGAGAGTCGTAGTAAGGCACGACGGATAATAGTACGGCTAACGCCAAAGATTTCTGCGAGGGCTTCTTCGCTTAATTTGGTGGCTGGTGGCAGCCTTTGTTCTAGTATCGCGTCGAAGATATGGCAGTAAACAACATCGTCTTGAGTCTGGCCTGATACTTTTGTATTTATACCTTTGGAGACAGAGTTTTTGAGAGCTGTCATAGAGATAAGGGCCCTTGTTTAGTCGAGTAGGGTGGGTTGAGCATGATTCGTGAGTGTTACCTTACATTGTATACACTTATCTATACAATGCCACTGGCTGAAAGTGCGATGTACGCTTATTTGTTAACGACTTATAACATTCAGTTTCGTACAAATCGGTGCAATATTGAACTATGTACTTTTTAAAAAGTGAGTTTTGGTTTAAAGCTTAGTGCGCATCTGGTCGAAGCTAAGTGTGTATGTAATTAAAGCTAAATGCGCGTTCTGTTTAAAGCTATACTCGATTATCGCCGCAGCTGTATGCCACGATCTGACTGATTTCGCTCAGGCTACGACCTGACTGTTGCTGCCATTCGTTGAAGGCTTTACTCGCTGCCAGTTGTGCTCGCTTGGTGTTACGACCGCTATCAACCACGTCTGTGCTGCGTAGGTGTGCTTCAACATCTGATGACAAGATGAAGGTATCTTTACCCATTTGGCGCAGAGTGTAGGCTCCAGTATTACCACCTAATCGCTTGCCGTGTTTTTTCAGGTAATCCCACAGCTCGGTGATACGTTCTGATGGCCAGTCGGCAACCATTTGCGAGAAGGAATCCGCTTCACGCTTGGCATTGTGGATCATCATGGCGTTGGCAGGGATGGTCATTACCTTGGTGAGGTGGCGAATAATGCGCGGGTCTTGCGCTTTCTGTTCCCACATCTCATTCGGCAGCATCAGCATCTTTTCAATATCGAACTCAAAGAATACTTCTTCAAATTGTGGCCACTTCTTTCTCACCACATTCCACGAAATACCACACTGGAAGACCTTTTCGGTAAAAGCGGCCAGCCAACGGTCATCAGTGATTTGTGATAACTCGGCTTGTGAAAGGGGCGCACGGACAATCTTTTCGAGTTCGGCCGCTCCGCCTTTACGGTGAGCCGCACGTTGATAAATGGTGTCGAATTTTTCTTGGGTCATTGAAGGTTCCAAACTAAAGCGATTCTTTATGATATGGGGACTAATTTCTATATGAAAAGGAGCTTAAGCTTCTGTCGCCAATTGAGCGAGAAAACCACGCATGTAGTCGGTGCGCTTGTTGGCTTCTAATTTGGCAGATTCTGTATTCATTGTTTCAGCCAGCTTGAATAGCTTCACGTAAAAGTGGTCGACACTGTAATGTTTGTCATCCAAGTCACGTTGCTTCGCAAACGGGTCTTGGTGGTTATAGAGTTCTGCGTTAAAGCTCTGGCCCACATACAGGCAGCGAGCAATACCAATCGCACCGAGAGAATCTAGTCGATCGGCATCTTGGACGATTTGAGCTTCCAAGGTTTCTGGAGTGATGTTGGCACTGTAGCTGTGCGTGACAATGGCATGATGGACCTCATCCAAATAGGACGCAGGATAGTCGATAGATTTGAGGAAAGAAATCGCCTTGTCTGCTGCCATTTGCGAGCTTTGGGCTCTGTCCGGGTGGTTCTTAGGAAAGGTGAAGCAATCATGAAGGTAAGCGGCGGGTAGAACGACTTCAAGCTTGGCCTGTTCTTGGACACACAACGCCTTAGCGGTTTTGACTACGCGCTTGATGTGGCTGATGTCGTGAGCTGCATCTTGTGTCATCTCTCGCTGTGCAAAATCAAGCAGTTGGTCTTCAAACTTTTCCTTCACGCGTCTCTTTCTCCATATGTAGATGTTAGCAATCTGGCTTATTACTTAGGATATATTCCACCTCGACTGTAACAGTTTCAAGCGCGAGTTTTTATCTTTTATAAAAGGAGTACCCACAAAAAAACCGACTTTGTGAGTCGGCTTGATAGAGAGGCTTGTCTATGTATTTTAGGACGAGACAGGTAAAGCGTTATCAACGGTAATCAGAACTTAAGCAGCGGCTTGTTGAAGCTGTGCTAACACATGATGCAGGGAAGGGCTGATCGTGTGACCAAGGGCTTTGACTTCTTCGCAAGGCTCAACCAGATCTGGGATCTGGAAACTGATCATGTTTGCAGCCATCGACGCGCGAATACCGTTGTTTGAATCTTCAAACGCTAGGCAGGTTTCAGGTGCAACACCGAGGCGTTCTGCCGCTAGCAGGTAGATCTCTGGATGAGGCTTACCGTGAGTTACTTCGCAGCCTGTGCTTAACGAGGTGAAGTAAGAATCTAGGCCAGCCAACTCAAGCTTCTTTTTTGCAATATCAAGCTGAGTCGAGGTCGCCACCGCGATTGGAATGTCGTTTGATTTGAGCCATTCAAGAAGCTCAATCACGCCGTCTTTTACAGGGATCGCTTGGTTCTTAACAATCGCACTGTAACGAGTTCGCCATTCGTTGTTTAACGCAGGATAATCTAAGCCTTCACCGTAACCATTTCTAAAGATCTGTTCGATGGTTTTTGCGTTACAGCCAATAATGCCTAGGTAGACATCTTGCAAAAACGGAACACCTTGCGCGTGACATGCTTCTTCAAAAACCTGCATACAAAGTCGCTCGGTGTCGAGCAGTAGTCCATCCATATCAAAAATAGCAGCTTGAAAATTCATATCCGTGGTTCTTTATCTATTGTCGTCGTGAGAATGAGTATTTTGACATAGTGTCTAAGGATAGGCGAGTCAGCATTGAGTTAGAATCGGAAGTATTGGGTGTGCAATATGCTTCTGAATGACTTGAAATCTCATTAATTCAAGCTGAAATAATATCGTTCAGTTATGAGCCTAATCTTTTATAGGTCATCGAGATCTAACAGATACAATTATGACTGTTATACATAACAAATCGAGGTCGGGTGTTTGTTTTACTATTACATTTCATAAACTTACAGGCTTGTTAGCGTGACCATAATCTTATAAAAAACAATTTGCGGTAGCCTTCAATGATAGTGTGACCAAGCAATAAGTAAATGGCTGAGCTTAGAGACAAAATATCATTAGTCCATATTTTTAGCAGGGTTGCTTATGTTGTATTTTGAGTTTCTATTTTTATTAGTCGTACTTTATATCGGGTCTCGGTATGGTGGTATTGGCTTAGGTGTTGTTTCTGGTATTGGTTTGGTTATCGAGGTGTTTGTCTTCAAGATGCCACCAACGTCTCCACCTGTCACCGTCATGTTGATCATCCTCGCTGTTGTGACTTGTGCTTCGATTTTAGAAGCGGCGGGAGGCTTGAAATACATGCTGCAAGTTGCGGAAAGGGTACTGAGAAAGAACCCGAAACGCGTCACCTTGATAGCACCGTTCGTGACTTACTCGATGACTTTCTTATTGGGTACAGGCCACGCGGTTTACTCTATTATGCCAATCATCGGCGATGTGGCATTGAAGAACGGTATTCGTCCTGAGCGTCCAATGGCAGCTGCGTCGGTAGCATCTCAGTTGGCGATTACGGCATCACCAATCTCTGCGGCTGTGGTGTACTACCTCGCGCAGCTATCTGATATTCAACATTCTATTACTCTGCTTTCTATTTTGATGGTGACGGTTCCTGCAACATTGTTTGGTACGTTCTTACTTTCTTTGTATAGCTTAAAACGCGGGAAAGAATTGAACGACGATCCTGAATACCAAGCACGCCTAAAAGATCCTGAGTGGAAAAAACGCATTGAAAGCACCACCGCGACCTCTTTGGATGAAGTTCTGCCAACTTCGGCTCGTAATGCGGTTTTGATTTTCCTATTGTCGATTGTCGTGATTGTCATCGTGGCAATGGTGCCAGAGATCCGAACCATCGTAGACGGCGACAAGCCAATCAAGATGTCAGTGATCATCCAGATGATGATGCTCTGTTTCGGCGGTATCATTTTGCTGGCAACTAAAACTGATCCGCGTGATGTTCCAAACGGCGTGGTATTCAAATCGGGTATGGTGGCGGCGATTGCTATCTTCGGTATCGCATGGATGTCGGATACTTACTTCCAATATGCAATGCCTCAATTTAAGTCGGGCATCGTGGAAATGGTGACTAACTACCCATGGACGTTCGCACTAGCGCTATTCATTGTATCGGTTGTGGTGAACTCTCAAGCAGCAACTGCACGTATGATGCTACCTGTTGGCCTTGGCTTAGGGCTAGACCCAGCACTGCTTATCGGCTTGATGCCAGCAGTTTACGGCTACTTCTTTATCCCGAACTACCCATCAGACATCGCAACAGTGAACTTCGATGTCTCTGGCACAACCAAGATTGGTAAGTGGTACTTCAACCACTCATTCATGTCGGTTGGTTTAATCGGTGTAGTAGGCGCATGTTGTTTAGGCTACGCATTGGCTCAGATTTTTATCGCTTAATTAAACTAGCGATAACGAGATAAGAAACGAAAAACAGCGCCTATTGAGGCGCTGTTTTTGTTTAATCTGTCTTGGGCATTAGCTTTGATACGAGCTCTAAACCAATATTAACGTGGCTCAAAAGCCAAAGACTGAATCGCTTCTTCAATGGTCAGGAAGTGGATCTTCATCAGACACACTTCTGCCTTCTGGAACTCGTGATTTCGAATAAGTTTAGTCACGCTTTCAACCGAATATTGGTTTGCTCGTTTCGCTAGAGACAGTTGATTTGAGTTTGATTGAAGCGAGTAGCTATCGCCTTCAGAATCAATGAGATAATCATCTTCGCCCAAGATCATGTCTGAGCATTCTGCCTGAAAATCGTTCTCGGATGCGACGTAAATAAGCTCATCGTCACCGTCGAGTTTTACCAAAGATGGCCAACTGATCATTACTGCCTCTAAATCATGGATGTTGAAATTTGAGTACCGACTATAAACACTTTCCGCTGTTGGATCACCTATTCCTCCTAACGATTTAAAACGTTACTTACTTAGAGAACGACCCAACGGCGCGAAATAACCTTGGAGTGCTTGATAAATCTCTTTGCGATGCGTGAGGTCTGGATAGAGAGGGAGCATATCCGTTTTGGTCGTACCATCGACTAAATAAGAGTTTTCGATCTCTGAGCAAGATTCTATGGTAGCTTCAAAGGCGCGCGCCATCATCTCTGTAGGTAGTGAGAAGTAACGGGTAGACATTGCTTTGTCTGCAATAACACTACGTGCAACGTAATCGTGTTTATCCAGGTTGTTGTCGCTTAGCAGGGTAGCATCGAAGAGAGACATCAAATACTCGTTTAATGGATGAGGCCGTACTTTTCTATCGTGCAACCAACAATCGGTGGCAAACAAGATCTGCTTACGAGGACCTGAGGTATCGCCAATCTCAAATGCTTTCTCAGCTATATAGTGATCAAAGGCATGCCAGAACTCATGCGCTAGCGCACCAGCGCCGGCGTTCTTGGCTAGGGCGAGTTCTCTTTGATTTGGGGCGTAGTGTGCTTGTACACCTTTTCTACCACCACTGCCGAATGCTAAACCTAACGTGCCTCGAAGGCCAATTGCTTCAGGTGGTAGAGCCAAGATATAGGCCAAATCTGCTAAAGAATCGAATATCAGATTTGCAGCCAATTCTTTCTCTTCTTTCGTCACCCAAGCTCCGACACGAATGCTGCCCATACCAAAGGTCTGTTTGATGTCCATAAAAGACACCTGATCGCCATGTCGGTAGTCTGGGCCTTTACGAGTCTTGTATTTAAAGTGGGTTAGCTTCAAAGGGGGCCTTGGAAACAGAAATAGGGTTGAATGAGATGCTATTTTGGGGTTGCATGATGTTTAGTTGCACCCTTTTGGAGCCACTTTGAGCTGCATCTCTTGTGATTAAAGGAAGTTAGCACTTTTGACTGCAAATTACCGATCAAAATGAGTTAGATTAAATTCAAAAGCCTCCCATGAGGTTGGGTTACCTTCGCGAGTCAGAGGAAACAAAGACTCGTGTGGTTTTGCATAACTTAAACGATGCAGTCTTTGAGTGACGTGGTAGCTATCCAATCCTGATATTGTGACCAAGTCTAACGCTTCTAAATCGAGGTAGCCATCCGGCATCATGGCGCGCTTTGGTGCGTGAATCGTAATAACTTCACCAATCAACATCTGAGTTTGATTACTTTCTATTGTAATTTTCTCTTTGAAGGTTAAGCCTATTTTCAGTGGGCTTTCCAAGACAAACGGGGCTGGAAATACATCGTCGTAATATGGCGTGAGACCGACCGCATTGAATTCTGAGATTGGTTTAGGATAGCGAGCCGAAGTTTGATGCGCTTTTCTAACAAATTCTGCACCAATGCTATTAATGGTGAAGTGCTTCGTTTCTAGAATATTCTCTAATGTGTGGCGTCTACTTTCACTGGGGCGCACGATAAAGCCAAACAATGGTGGATTCGATCCTAAATGAACGACCGAGCTGATAACCGCAAGGTTATCTAAGCCTTCTTTATCGCAGGTACCAATAAGGTTAGCACTTTTGAACCCCGACAGAGAGTTAATCAAGCGAGTCCGATGCCTTTGATCCATTGTTTGCAGATCATGCTTTGCAAGGGTGACGTCCTTCATGTTTTCTCTAGTTTTCATTTTTATCACAACTTTGCTCACTAACGGATCAATATGTACGCAGCACTACTCTCTATCGATCAACAGGTTTTCATTAAATAGCGATTTAGAGTGACGCTAGTGACAACTACGCGAGGTCATTACTCGTTATGTGGTGTTTCTCTTTCCGCAGCGATAACTCTTTGCATAGATTTACGCACTTTGACTTCTCTTTACATCCCAGAAACTAAAGTAAAGTTATAGTCTATGAGAGTGCAGAAAAATGAAAACAGTTCGTAATGTCATTTGGGTAATGGTTGCCACGATGTCAGTATTTTGGTTTGCGATGGAACCGCAACTCTTCGCTTCAAATAACGTATTTGAATGGCGCTCGGCCATGATTCAGTATTCGGGTATTTTGTCTCTGATGTTGATGTCGATAGCCATGCTGTTAGCGATGCGTTTTCCTATGATCGAGAATTGGCTTAACGGTATGGACAAAGCGTATCGCGTGCATAAGTGGCTTGGTATCGGTGGGGTGTCTCTAGGTGTCGCGCATTGGCTGTGGTACCAAGTCCCTAAGTGGTTGGTTATGTCTGGAGTGCTGGAGAAACCGATTCATCATGACGGTTTAGGCCCTCAAGGTGTTTTGTCTGGTTGGGAAGCTTGGGCCAATGAATTACGTGGTTTTGCTCAGAACATCGGGGAGTGGGGGTTCTATTTATTGCTTGTTTTACTTGTTGCCTCGTTATGGGCGGCAATCAAGTACAAACCATTTAAACTGTCACATCGCCTTATGTCGTTGGCGTATCTATTGCTCGCCTTTCATTCGGTGTTACTTATCAAACGAGCGTATTGGGGTGAGCCTATTTATTACCTAACTTTGGCTTTTGCTGTGATGGGTTCTATTGCGGCGGTATACAGCTTATTAGGTTTTGTTGGGCGTCGTAATCGCCATTCTTCCACTGTAGTTTCGACTCGCTATTTCCCCCAAGCATCAGTAATGGAATTGATATTAAAGCCGAATGTATCTTGGCAAGGCCATAAAGCTGGACAGTTCGCGTATTTATGCTTTGGCAATGAAGACCCGCATCCATTTACCATCGTTTCAGGTAGTGAAGAGTCAGAACTCCGTTTCTTGATCAAAGAGCTAGGCGATTTTACTACAGATTTGTATGGTCGAGTTAATATTGGTGACGGCGTCACAATTGAGGGGCCTTATGGGCGTCTTGAGTTTGACCTAAGTAAGCCACAAATTTGGGTTGCTGGTGGAGTCGGGATCGCTTCATTTTTTGCGACACTAGAAGCTCTCAAAATAAAGACGAGTCATCCTCGGATTGAATTGTTTTATTGCACTCGCGGCGTTGATGAAAACTTAGTCGATGAACTATGGCATCTCGCACATCAAGTAGGCGTGAAGTTGAACGTGATAGATACTGCTCATTCACCACGGTTAAACGCAGAGCAAATTTTGAACCGATGTGGTGATCTAAATGATTACGAACTCTATTTCTGTGGGCCTGAGTTATTCTCAAAATCACTGAAAAAAGAGCTCGATGCGTATCAATTTAATATTGAAAAAAATTACCATGAAGAATTATTTGTGATGCGTTGATCAGATGAAATACGCGTCTTTAATTCGGAGTAAGATAGCTTCTTGGGGCTGAGGCTGATAACAGCAGCCACGCGGAAAGTCTAAAAATGTACGAACTCGCTCAATTTGCTATTGCAGCAGTTTGCTATTGAGCGATACCATATAAGGCTATTTATTTGGTAAAGATTCAATTATGTCAGATGAAAAACTCGCACTAGAGTGGATGCGTCAACAAGCTCATAAAGTTGACCCATATGTTATCAATCCGTCGTTTGATGAATGTGTTGAGCTGCTCGACCCTGCTTTCAAGAAAGGCAAGAGTGTTGCTCAGCTAAAATATCTGCTATCAGAAGCGGATCGCCGAGCAGGTGCTGCCGAGCGTAAACATGCCGCCTTAAAGTATGCCAAAGAGAAAAGTCCAAATGCAGGTCAAATCTTGCGCCTGCAAAGCAAACTTCAACAAGTCCAATTAGCATTAAAGCTAGCGACTGGCGATAACAATATGACTATCTCGCAGTTCTGTTCTGAATACGATGTCTCTAAACGTGACGGTAATACGGCATGGAATGAAAAGCTAGTTGAGCAGGGTAAAAGAAAGTAACGGCTTCAACGAATCTATACCTTTTTCAACCACGGCTAGAAAGGCTAACCTAGCTTCGAAAACATCTCCCACTGTTGGTGAGAATGTTCTGCATTTAAAAAGCCTGAAAATTTCACCTCAGGCTTTGCCTCTGCTTTTCCTAATTGATGTTCACTTAATTGTTACCTTCGCTTCAATGGAAGACTTTAATACGCTTAGGCTCAATCATAGGCTCGTTTTTATTCGTTGAGCTATGTGCGCGATACACTATTTTTAGCCCATTAATCAATTTCACTTGTGACAAAGTTATCAGAATCATGCATTTTCGGTAACGTTCCCGAAATTATCGATCTATCATCCACCCAGATACAAAAGTGAAGTAATCAACACGACTGATTTCTATTTCTTCTTCGATATAGAGCTTATACATCAAAATTATAAGCCGAAATGCGCTTACGAATTATTTTGGGAACGTTTGCAAATAATCCAAAACAATTAACGTGAGAACATAAGAATGAAACTACACACTTTAGCGGTTGCTGTAACAATGGGGCTAATGACTACATCGGTATTAGCAAGTGAAGACGTTGCAGCATTAGAGCAACGTATTAATGAATTAGAACAAAGAGTTGCACAAACGGAGCAGGTTTCTACCGAAGCCAATGAAAAGGCTTCTTCGTTTGAGTTTCACGGCTATGCGCGCTCTGGGTTATTGATCAACGACGACCTAAACGGCGCGACAGGTACTGGTCCTTACATGACAGCGGCGGGTGCGATTGGTGCGCCTATTGGACGACTTGGTGTGGAAGATGATCATTACGTTGAAGCGAACTTGATTCACAAGCGTTTTGCGGATGATGGTTCTAGTGCCTTGTTTCGTATCATGTTAGCCGACAGTACTGAAACAAATAACGAATGGACAGCCAGTGAAAGCCAGTTGAATGTACGACAAGTGTATTCAGAACTGAACCGTCTGAGCATGTTCTCTGAATCCGAAGCGTTTTCTGAAGCAACGTTTTGGGCGGGTAAACGATTCGATCGTGACAATTTTGATATTCACTTTTTCGATTCGGATATTGTCTTCTTATCAGGTACTGGTGCGGGCGTTTACGACGTTCAGATGAGCGAAAACTGGAAAGCGAATTTCTCTATTTATGGCCGAGATTTTGGTGAGATTGATAGTTCATCGACAGATGTAGAAAACTACATTGCAACGATGAATAACCGTATTGGCCAATGGCAAGTTATGTTGAGTGGCATGACTTCAGCAGACAACGATAGTCGCCTAAATGGTGCTGCTGAAAGCGGTGTACATGCAATGTTTACGTACCATGGAGACAACTTCTTTGGTTTGAGCGAAGGCTTCTCTAAAACGGGCATGTTAGTGGGTAGCGGCCTAGGTGCAGAGCTAAAAGGCATCGGTTCCAATGGTGACCTGCTGGATGACGCAAAAGCCGTTCGCCTGTTTAGCTACGGCGTCACTCGTATTGGCGACAACTGGCGTTTAGCGCCTGCATTGATGGCAGAGCATAGCCAAGACCGTCTGAAGAAGAATGACGAGTTCACATGGGCTTCTTTAAACTTTCGATTAGCTCAAGAGCTCTCAGAAAACTTTGAGATGGTTTACGAAGGTTCATTGCAGTACATGGATTTAGACAACTCGACAGAGCAAGCGAGCGGAGGTTTCTACAAAGCGACAATTGCACCAACACTGAAGCTTTCAACCAGCACTGGTTTTTTTGACCGACCAGAACTACGTTTCGCTGTAAGCTATGTAGATTGGAGTGAAGACCTGAATGGTTACTCGATCAGCACTGAGGCAGATGCAGCAACGATGGGAGAGGGCGGCGAGGTTCTGTTTGCACTGCAGATGGAAACTTGGTTCTAATTGCTTGATATATCGTTGAGATAGAGATCGTCAATCATGATGTGATATTTGCATCATTAAATGCCAACCTTATCATTTTAACTTGTAGGTTGGCATTTTGGCATCTGTGTTTAGATGTTTGACTAGTTAATACTCTGGCTCTTTTTACTAGCTGTTGAACTGATTAACTAGCAAGATTCTCGGTCAATGGTGGTGAAGGTCAGCACCATTTTACTCATTTCAAAGCCTTTTTTCTCAATACGGTCGAGCAACAGTTTGGCTCCATTTTCTCCCGCTTTATCAAACGCATAGTTAAACGTAGACAGCGTTGGTGTGCATACGGAAGCGAGTTCATCGTCACCCACACCGAGCACCAATACATCTTTCCCTGGAATGAACCCTGCTTCCTGAATCGCTCTGATCGCACCGATTGCGATACGGTCAGTGGCACAGAACAGGCCGTCGAGCTTCTTGTGCTCTTTGAGAGACTGCTTAGCCAGCTGGTAGCCGGAATCTATGGTGAAGTCGCCTCGCGCGTGAAATTGCAGTATGAGGTCGTTGAATTGGAGCGATTGAGTAAATCCTTCCGATCTCATCTTGTCGACCGCGATGTCATCGCCTTGAACGCCAATGAACCCCATATTCTTACAACCTTTCGCGATTAGGCGATTACCCGCTTCGAACCCTACACGTGCATCATCGTGCACAATGCTTGGGATGTTAAACATAGATCCGTCTTGACCAACCAATACCACCGGCACAGCAGAGCTTTGAATGGCTTTAACTAATTGCTTGTCTAGATGAGTCGCGTATAGGATGATGCCTTCTACTCGCTTTTGGTTAAATATCTGAATATATTCAAGTTCTTTGTGGTGTGTTTGGTGTGTGCTCGCTAATAAAACATGCTTGCCCGCTTGCTCTAAGACTGCGGTTAAACCGTCGACACCTTGAGAGGTAGCGTGGGAAGAAACCCTAGGGACAATCACACCAACGAGATTAGTTTTCTGAGATTTCAAGTCTTTAGCGACTTGGTTTGGGAGATAGCCACACTCTTCGACCGCTTTACGCACCTTCACTTTGGTCGCGTCTTTTACACCATATTCATCGTTGATTACTCTAGAAACCGTCGACTTGGAAACTCCAGCGAGACGAGCAACATCATGAAGACTAGCCATTATTCATTATCCATTTGTAATTTTAGTTTTGGGATTGTTTGCAAACCTGGAATAACATTTCCTGTTTGTAAGGCGATTTTAACCTTGTCACTTCATCCTAGGGAGATAATTTAAAGATCATTCTCACATTATGGAGCCATTATCTTTGAACATTTGTTATTTATAGGCAAAAATTTGTTTTGCAAACGTTCCCGAAAATTCAAAAGCTCAAATGATAATCCAATGGGGTATGTAATGAATTATCCAAAAATAGCAAAAGAGCTGCTTTCTCTATTAGGTGGTAAAAGTAATATCACCGCACTTGCACACTGTGCGACTCGTCTGCGTCTTGCGGTTGCAGACCAAGACAAAATTGATGAACAGGCGATTGATAACCTAGAAGGGGTTAAGGGCCAGTTTAAAGTGGCAGGTCAATATCAGATCATCTTTGGCTCAGGCATCGTAAACCAAGTTTATGCTGAGTTGGCTAAGCTGACTGAAATGACGGAAATGTCGACCAACGATGTAGCGTCTGCAGGTGCTGACAACCAAAATATCCTGCAACGCGCAGTGAAAGGTCTGTCTGATATTTTTGTACCAATCATTCCGGCGATTGTTGCTGGTGGTCTTTTGATGGGTATCTACAACTTATTGACGGCTCAAGGCTTGTTCATTGATGGCAAATCTTTAATCGACGCTAATCCGGGTTTGACCGACTTAGCAAACATGATCAATACATTTGCTAATGCTCCTTTTGTCTACCTACCTATTTTATTAGCATTTTCAGCGAGTAAGAAGTTTGGTGGTAACCCATACCTTGGCGCGGCTCTAGGTATGTTGATGGTTCACCCAGACTTGCTTAACGGCTGGGGCTTCGGTGGCGCATCGGTTTCGGGCAGTATTCCAGTTTGGAACATTTTAGGTTTCGAAATCGAGAAAGTGGGCTATCAAGGTTCAGTACTGCCCGTTCTTGTTTCTGCGTTTATTCTAGCGAAAGTTGAGCTTGGCCTACGTAAAGTTATTCCTTCGGTTCTGGATAACTTGCTAACGCCGCTACTGGCTATTTTCGTGACTGGCCTTCTGACATTTACGGTTGTGGGTCCATTTACACGTGATATCGGTTTCTTACTGGGTGACGGTCTTAACTGGCTATACAACAGCGCTGGCTTCATTGGTGGTGCGGTATTTGGTTTAATTTATGCGCCGTTCGTTATTACTGGTATGCACCATAGCTTTATTGCTATTGAAACTCAGCTGCTTGCGGATATCGCAACGACTGGCGGTACGTTCATCTTCCCTATCGCGGCGATGTCTAACGTGTCACAAGGTGCAGCGGCACTGGCGGTTGGTTTCATGAGTAAAGATAAGAAAATGAAAGGTATCGCGATTCCTTCTGGTGTGACCGGTTTGCTTGGTATTACTGAACCTGCAATGTTCGGTGTGAACTTGAAGCTTCGCTATCCATTCATTGCTGCGGTCTGTGCAGCTGCGGTTTCAAGCGCGTTTATCACTATGTTCAATGTGAAAGCACAAGCACTGGGTGCGGCGGGTATTCCGGGCATCATCTCAATATCACCAGAAAAAATTGGCTACTACGTGGTAGGTATGATTATCGCGTTCGTGACTGCCTTTGCTCTGACCGTTGTTTTAGGTCTGCGTGAGCGCAGCAAGCAAAACATTAAAGCAACAGCTTAACGTTTCTCCCTAGAAGTGAAGCCCCCTTTTTCACTTCATTTCCTAAGCTTTGGGGTGCTAGCTAGGTGATTTGGCTTAGCTAGCCTTTTTATATTTTTATATGACAGCGTGAAGTGTCACCTTGCTTTCGGTTGCTACTGCTTTCGATGGCCATCGCTTTCGGTTGTCATGATTTTCAGTTTTAAGGTAAGAAAGATGAATCAAGTTTGGGTAACTGGAGACGCTGTCGTCGACCTCATTCCGGAGACTGACTCGACATTATTGAAATGTCCGGGCGGTGCGCCTGCCAATGTCGCGGTAGCGATTTCTCGCCTTTTAGGCAAAAGCGCATTTTTCGGCCGAGTGGGTAACGACCCGTTTGGCACTTTTATGGAAGTGAATCTGCAAAAGGAAGGTGTGAATACCGAGCGTTTGGTGAAGGACCCTGAACAACGCACATCAACCGTGGTGGTAGATCTTGATGACCAAGGCGAGCGCAGTTTTACGTTTATGGTTAAGCCAAGTGCCGACCAGTTTATGTCTGTTGAAGACATTCCCGAATTTAAGGAAAACGAGTGGTTACACGTCTGCTCAATCTCTTTAGCTAATGAACCAAGCCGAAGCAGTACCTTTGAAGCTATCCGACGCATGAAAGCCGTGGGCGGTTACATCAGTTTCGATCCAAACCTTCGTGATGAAGTATGGCAAAACCCATCTGAAATTAAGTCTGTGGTCATGAAAGCGGTTGAATTGGCTGATGTGGTTAAATTCTCAGAAGAAGAGCTGGATTTCTTAACCGATTCAACTTCTATCGAACAAGGTTTAGCTAACATTGCAGATCTTAACAACAGGCTTGTTTTGGTTACGCAGGGCGCGAAAGGCGTTTGGCGAGTATTTGAAAACCAAGGTGTGTTGATTTCAGGTTGCTCAGTGACGCCTGTGGATACCACGGGTGCAGGCGATGCTTTTGTTGGCGGTTTGCTTGCAAAGCTTTCTCAACATGAAGAGTGGAATAATCAACGAGTCGTTGATTCTGCAATTCAGTGGGCGAATGGTTGCGGTGCATTGGCAATCACGCAAAAAGGCGCGATGACTGCACTTCCCACGCAAGAGGCTCTCACTCAGTTTATTCAAAAAGACTCTTCAAATACGAATGCCGTAGAGGAGAGTGTATGAGTTTGAATTCGAACTGGACAGTAGAGAAAAGGTACTGTCGCGTAGAGCAGATTTCTCAAGACAGTATGGATGCGATGGTAAAACAGCGTAAGCAAGATTCTGGATACCCTAGTTACCATATTGCTCCCAAATTTGGCTTGCTGAATGACCCAAATGGTTTGTGTTACTTCAACGGCGAGCATCATATTTTTTACCAATGGACGCCGGTTGGCCCTGTTCATGGCATGAAGTATTGGTATCACCTGTCTACAAAAGATTTTGTTCACTTCGAAGACCATGGCATTGGACTGCATCCAGATCAAGACTACGATTCTCATGGGGTTTATTCTGGTGGAGCTCTCGTTGAAAACGACGAAGCTATTTTATTCTTCACGGGAAATCATCGTGATGAAAACTGGGAAAGGTCCTCAACTCAGTGTGTTGCAAAGATGTCCGTCAAAGGGCAAATAGAAAAGCATGGTGTGGTTATCGAAAATGAACACTACACAGAACATTTCCGCGACCCAAAAGTGTGGAAGGACGGTGACGATTACTTGATGGTTGTTGGGGCTCAGACCCAAGAAAAACGTGGTTCAATGGCGCTGTACAGAAGTCGTGATCTCATGAACTGGCAGCATAAAGGTTCTATTCAAACTCGTTACAACAATCTTGGCTATATGTGGGAATGCCCTGACTTTTTCGAGATAGATACCCAGTCAGTGATGTTGTTTTCTCCACAAGGTGTCTCTAGCGATAATCCGTACGATTTTAAAAATATTTACTCAGTGGCTTACATTGTTGGTGATTGTTTGAATTTAGATTCGATGGAATTTGAAAACCATCAAGATATCGCGCAGCCTGATTACGGATTTGATTTTTACGCACCTCAGACTTACTTAGACGATTCCGGTCGCCGGATCTTGATTGCTTGGGTAGGCCTTCCTGATATCGACGCTCCATCTGTAGCGCACCAATGGGCGGGTATGTTGTCATTACCTCGTGAGTTGAAAATCCAAGATGGTTATCTTGTTCAATCTGCTTTACCTGAATCGAAAGCGCTGCAGGGTGAGGCTGTGGTGGTTGAGAACACTCTTGAACTGAATACAACCAGCTTCATGATTGAGATCGAAACAGGTGCGGACAAGTTTGAGTTTACGCTTGCCAACGCCGCGGGCGAGAATATCGTGTTCAGTGCCACAGAGACGGAATTCATGCTTGATCGCAGTAAGATGTCTCAACTTTACGCGGAAGAGTTTGGCTGTGTGAGAAAAGCGCCGAGGTTAAGTGTTGAGCAAACTATCGAAGTTTATGTCGATAAATCGGTGATCGAAATTTTTATCAATGGCGGTAAACATACAATGACCAGTCGTTTCTTCATCGATGATTTGAAGTTGTTGTCGATTGCCGGTGACATGGAAGCCGTTTATCACTCGATGAGTTCAATTAAAGGGTTGGATGAATAGTCCTCTTTCATTTCAGTTACAAAAGCCGCTGTTTACCAGCGGCCTTTTTAAGCTTGTGAACTTCATATTTTAAGCGAGTTGACCGGCTTCATCCTCTTCAACCACATCGGTTTCCAAGCTTGCTTCTGCTAACCATTTTTGTATTGAAGGGCTGTTAAGCACGCGTTGTTGATACTGTGATGCCTTTTCGGAAAGTTGTATTCCATAGGTTTCTACACGTAAAGCCACAGGTGCAAACATCGCATCGGCAATCGACCATTCACCAAACAACCATTCCTCTGGGTATTGTTCCATTTGTGCAGACCATATTGCATCGATACGAGCGATGTCTTTCAGTGCATCTTCACTCAAAACGAGCTTTCTTTTAGCTCGGCAGTTCATCGGCATTTCATTTCTGACGGCAAAAAAACCAGAATGCATCTCTGCAGAAATTGCTCGGGCATGGGCGCGATCTGCAACTGAATTAGGCCATGCCGCGCCGTTCAAATGTGCGTCGTTGACGTATTCAAGAATGGCTAACGAATCCCAGACGGCAATATCACCATCGACTAAGGTTGGAACTTTGGCCGTTGGTGTAACGGCAGCCAACGTATCGTAGAAATCAGAGGTAAAAAGTTTAAGCTTGATGATGTCTGTATTCAGGTTGTAGTTATCAAATATCAGCCATGCTCGTAATGACCAAGTTGAGTAATTCTGGTTTCCAATATAAAGCTGCATAGGTGCTTCCTTGCGTTTGGTGAGTATGTTTTGAGCTTAGGGGATTGTATTGCGGAGCACTAACGGATAATTTTGATGGAATACATTAATAAAAGCGATGGGTGGTGAGTTCAATATGGATATTGATGCGTTGCGAGGCTTTCTCGCTTTTGTGGAAACCAGCAGCTTCACGCGAGCCGCGAAACAGATCAACCGCACCCAATCGGCATTCAGTGCTCAGATGCGTAAGTTGGAAGAAGAACTTAATGTAACTCTTTTTCAAAAAGAAGGACGCAATCTTGTGCTCACTGAAGCGGGCTTAGCGCTACGTTCTCACGCGGAGCAATTGGTTGCCCTCCACAATTCGGCCCTGAAACAGGTAAAGCGATATGGGGACAAACAGCCGCTTCGGTTAGGTTGCCCAGAAGATTACAACGACACCATTCTTCCGAAAGTGATTCGACTGTTGCAGCAAGCAGAACCCACCTGTTCTATTCAAGTATTCAGCCTACCAAGTATTACGCTCAGAGAGTGGCTAGATGATGGCCGATTAGATGCAGCGATTGTCACCCGAGCGCCTGACAGCGAAGAGGGATATTGGCTGACTCATGATGTCGGAGTTTGGATTAGTAGCCCTGAGTTTGCGTTTGATGACGTTAGGCCAGTTCCATTGGCGCTGTTTCAGACTGATTGTAAGTATCACGCGGCGGCGGTGAACGGTTTAACCAAGCAAGGTACGTCTTACCAACTGTTGGCATGCAGTAATACTGCTTCGGCGCAGCGTGCAATCGTGAAGGCCGGTTTAGCTATTGGGGCGATGGGTAAGCTCAGTGTTACCCCTGATTTGAAGATCCTTGAAGACATGCCTCCACTGCCTTCGGTGGACATTGTGCTTATTCTTGCGAGTAAGCATCATCCTGTATTAGACAAAGAAGTGCTCAATCAACTTGTCGAGTTGGGAACTAATTAGATTTCTTCTTTGATGGCCTGACATGCCGAGATAAGACCCGACTATTTTCTTGCTTTACCTCAGTCAGTTTTCGCCATGACCATAAACGTACCCGTGCCTCTTTTGCGCTGGTTTCGAGATCTATGACAGGATTGAGGTAAGGAGAGTTAGGTTCAAATTTATGCATCATCATTTCCATCGGCGTCATCTTCCAGGGCTCAAATAATAATGGCGTCGGAACCTCTGAGAGTTCTGGGACCCATTTTCGAATAAAATCACCATCGGGGTCGTGTTCTTGTGCTTGCTTCGTTGGGTTATAAATTCTTATGGTATTGATTCCAGTTACTCCAGCTTGCATTTGAAACTGCGGATAATGAATACCGGGTTCGAAATCGAGGAAGAGTTGTGCTAAATGAGTCACGCCATTTCGCCAGTCCATATTCATGTGGTGAGTGAGAAAGCTCACTAACATCGAACGCATCCGAAAGTTGATATACCCCGTGTGATGCAAACAACGCATGCAGGCATCGACCAATGGCACTCCCGTTAAACCGAGTTTCCATGCTTTTAATCGTGTTGGGTCGTTTACCGTTTCATTGTACAACAGCGCCTCATAGGCGAAATTTACACAGCGAAATTCCATGTCACATTCCGATTCAAACTTCTGTATGAAATGACAGTGCCAATGAAGCCTTGAAGAGAGAGCGATGAGGCTACGACGAAAGCCTGCGACCTGCCAGTGTTCCAACAGATGTTGATAAACTTCACGCAGCGAAATGTTACCCCAAGCCAAATACGGGGACAGGCGAGTGCAAGCATGTCTCGATGCTTCTGGGCTTGAGATACTGCGGTAGTAATCGCGACCTCGTCGCTGAAAGAAGTCATGCAAGGTTGCCCATGCCAACGTACTGCCGCCCGTTTGTATACCATTGCTTTTGGTTAACCAGGCTTCTGGAGGCACTATTGCTAACCCAAGCTCATTAGCATCCAGAGTATGCAATGATTCTGTTGTCAATTTGGTTTGGATTATGGGGGCGCGCATGACACTGTTCCAGTGTTTATCCCAACCGATTCGGTCTTTCGCCCCTCTGACGACAGCGCCCTGAGCAGACTCTTGCCAATAGATGTTGTGTTCTTGAAACCAGTCAGAAATTTGCTTGTCACGATCGAAAGTACAATTTAAGCCTACCTCTTGATGGGAGAATACATTTTGGATGTGGTAACGAGATTGGACCGCTTCGAAGCAGTCGATAGCGTTACCATAGAGTATTGATACTTGATGTCCATGCTCGCTCAATGACAGGTTCATGCATTGGAGCGATTGCCAAATAAATCTCCAGTGCCGTTCTGAATAATGCGCATTGTCTAACAGCATGGGCTCAAAGATGTAAAGTAATACCGTTGGGTGTTGCTCTGATAAAGCCTGCTGCAATGGCTCGTGATCGGTAAGGCGTAAATCTCGTTTTAGCCACACTATGTTAATTGTTTGCATCTGAACCCTCTGTCGTTTTGAAGCATTACGTAGCAGAGGTCAAAATTTCTCACTAGATGTGCAATTTTTTATTGCTAAGAAAAGCCACAAATAAGAGTGTCGGGTACTTATTGTTTATTAATAATCCCTAAGCTCTTCAGTTTTCGATAAATAGTGTTGCGGCTGATGCCGAGTATTCGTGATGTCTTGCTGATATTTCCTTGGTTGGCTTGATAGGTTTGTAGCAAAGTATCTTCAACGGTGCTTTTTAAATCTGACTTTGGCGTACTTTCGATGGTGTTAAGCGCCATGGGCTTATGATGATTATCTTCTGTCAGCGATGTCAGCTGTTGAGCAAGATGGCTCGGTACATGTTCTAGTGTGAGTTGTGCTTCCTCACCGGCGAGTAGGGCAGCGACTTTAAGTAAGTTGTCTAACTCGCGGATATTGCCAGGCCAAGAATAGGCGCATAACAAACTCATCAAATGTGGGCAGATTGCTTGTTGGTTTTCAGCGTATTTATTATGAATGTTTTCGATTAAGGCTTGTTTGTCTTGTCTGTGTTGCAGGCTTGGTAAAGTGAAGGCTAAGCCATTTAGGCGATAAAAGAGATCTTGTCGAAATTCTCCAGTTGCGACTAACTGCTCTAAGTTTTTATGTGTGGCAGCGATGATCTGGCAATCGACTTGATAGCTTTGATTGGAACCAACCGGCACCACGGATTTGTCTTGCAGAACATGCAGTAGTCGGCACTGAGCCTCTAATGGCATGTCGGCAATCTCATCAAGAAATAGAATACCTTTATCTGCTTGACGGATCTTACCTTGGAATCCTTTGTGGCTTGCGCCCGTAAAAGCGCCCGGTGCGTAACCAAACAGTTCGGATTCAATAAGATCTTTCGGTAGTGCACCGCAGTTCACCGCAACTAAGGGCGACGATTTACGCTGGCTTTGCTTGTGTAACGCTTTAACAAACTCTCCTTTGCCGACCCCTGTTTCTCCTAGAATTAATAGGCTGATCCCTTTATCGATAACCTTATTGGCTTGTTGCCAAGCGTGTTCAATTTGTTGTTCGCCATGGTGCAGATCACACGATGCTGAAATGGAGCGCGTGCATTTGGTGGTTGGTTGCTTGAGGTGTTGTTTCTCAAATACAAAGGGCGTGTCCAATGAGGTTCGATTGAAGAGAGTATCGATGCATTCGCCAACGATCGAGGTTTGATCCAACAGTTGAGAGGCGACTTGATTGTGCGCTACCACTTCTCCGGCTTCGTTGGCTATCACAATTCCTTGCCAACCACTGTACAGCAACGATTTCTCACATGCGAGGTCGATTCGAGTAGTGCCTTGCGGGATATGACTCAGTAGCTGGTTTTCAACAAGCTGAACCATATTTTGAACCAGCAATTGTACGGAACTGTCGTGTTGTTGCTGCTCGCTAGTAATGTCTAATATGCCAACCATTTGCCCTTGATGATCAAACACTGGGCTTGCTGAACAACTGATAAATCGATGCTGGTGGATGAAGTGTTGTTCGCCAATGATGGATACTGGTTTCGCTTCAACAATGGCGGTGCCAATCGCGTTGGTGCCTTTCAGTTGCTCCTGCCAACACGCTCCTGAGCTGAGTGCAATTGATGTCAGTTTCTCCTTAAACCGCTCCTGTCCCCAACTTGCCAGAATGACGCCCTCAATATCGGTCAGAATCAAACGACTGTCAGTGCGTGCAAACATCTGATTAAACAGAGGTAGAGCATTACGTTCGACGATGTGGATCAAGTCAGCCGATTGATGACGTCGCTGTTTAAGTATCGATTGTGGCAGGCGAATGTCTTCGGGAAGTCGTCTCTGTTTTAGACCCGCTTCTGTGCTGCGGTGCCAAGAAGACGAAAGCCAATCTGAGGTGTTTGCTTGTTGAAGGTGCATGACTGTTCCATGTCGTAACAGTGAGGGTGTACCAATTTGGAACAGTTGAACACTGGAGTGGTTTCCATACGTCCGTTCAATGCCAACTCACTTTGGGTTGTAAACGTTTGGTAATCATAGTTTTACAATTTATTAACAACAAGTTTTGAAGTTCTGGCGTGTGATTTGCGTTGTTACTGTTGTGAAGAAAACACGAAGTATCAGTGTTTTAAACAGAAAGCATAAACATGGTGGCTCTCTTCTTACGAGCTTTCTTCTCACGAGATCTGTTCTCAAGGGAAGCCACCATGCTAGCTCGACAACATAAGCTCAATAACGAATAAACAACGACTAAAAATCTAAGAAGGATCTAACTATGATTTACGCACAGCCGGGTAGTGATAACGCAGTGGTTAACTTTAAAGCGCAATACGATAATTTTATCGGTGGCGAGTGGGTGAAGCCTGTCAGCGGCGAGTATTTTGATAACACTTCCCCAGTGAATGGTCAGGTGTATTGCCAAGTGGCGCGTTCAACCGAGGCGGACATTAGCTTGGCACTTGATGCCGCGCATGCTGCTCGTGCTAGTTGGGCTTCGACCAGTGTGACTGAGCGCTCCAACATCCTGCTTAAAATTGCCGACCGCATTGAAGCAAACCTTGAAGAAATCGCAGTCGCCGAGACGTGGGAAAACGGCAAGCCTGTGCGTGAAACCTTAGCAGCAGACATTCCTTTGGTTGTCGATCACTTCCGTTACTTTGCGGGTTGTATTCGAGCGCAAGAAGGCAGCGCAGCAGAGCTAGATTCAAACACCGCAAGCTACCACTTCCCAGAACCTATTGGTGTGGTGGGGCAGATCATTCCTTGGAACTTCCCGATTTTAATGGCAGCTTGGAAACTGGCACCAGCGCTGGCAGCGGGCTGTTGTGTGGTGATGAAACCCGCCGAACAAACACCGACATCGATTTTGGTGATGATGGAGAAGATCGCCGATCTTCTACCTGCTGGTGTGGTCAACATCGTGAATGGTTTTGGTAGCGAAGCAGGCCAAGCATTAGCAACTAGCGATCGTTTGGCTAAGTTGGCGTTTACTGGCTCAACTGAAGTTGGACATCATATTCTGAAATGTGCCGCAGAAAGCTTGATTCCATCAACGGTTGAGCTTGGCGGTAAGTCTCCAAACATCTATTTCCCAGATATCTTTAACCATGAAGACGAATACCTCGATAAGTGTGTCGAAGGCATGCTGCTTGCGTTCTTCAACCAAGGTGAAGTGTGTACTTGTCCATCACGTGTGTTGATCCATGAATCGGTGTACGACAAGTTCATCGCCAAGGTGGTCGAGCGTGCTCAAACTATTAAACAAGGTAACCCGTTAGATACTGATACGCAGGTTGGCGCACAAGCCTCTAAAGAACAGTTCGATAAGATTCTTAGCTACCTAGAAATCGGTCGTCAAGAAGGTGCGAAAGTGCTAACAGGTGGTGAAATTGCGCAGCAACCAGATGATCTCGGCAACGGTTACTACATTCAGCCAACCATGCTGGAAGGGCACAACAAGATGCGTGTATTCCAAGAAGAGATCTTCGGCCCTGTTATCGCAGTAACGACGTTTAAAGATGAAGCGGAAGCACTAGAAATTGCCAATGACACCGAATATGGCTTGGGTGCAGGTGTGTGGACGCGTGATGCAAACCTAGCGTATCGCATGGGACGTAACATCGAAGCGGGGCGTATTTGGGTGAACTGTTACCACGCTTATCCAGCACATGCCGCGTTCGGTGGTTACAAGAAATCAGGCATTGGTCGTGAGACACATAAAATGATGCTCGATCACTACCAAAATACTAAGAACCTGTTGATCAGCTACGATACTAATCCGTTAGGCTTCTTTTAATACAGATTCGTTTTAAAAGTATGAGAATGAATCATAGGTACAAAGAATAACTAACAACGCAGTTGGCTTAATTAAGAAAAACAAAAAGTAAAACCAAAACGCCCGATTCATTCGAATTGGGCGTTTTTATATCTGAATCGCTCTAGCTTTGCGAAAAGAAGATCTCTGGCTTGTGGACAGGGCCATAGTTGCCTTCTAACTGAGTGAGTTCCAAACCTTGCTTTCCTATCAGAGTACCAACCAATTGGCGGTTAAACGGGTAGCTGTCGGGGTTGTTAATATACTCTTCAACATCAATCCATTTAGCTTCTGCAATTTCATCTGTGTCTTGAATCGCAATCTCTTGGGTTTGAGCGATAAGGTGGCAAATAAAGTAGAGGTTCGATTTGCCAAACTGATACGGGTGTCTCGTCGCCATGCCAACCACAGAAACGAACGTTGCTTCGATACCTGTCTCTTCTAATGTTTCTCGAACCACAGACTCTTCAATACCCTCGCCAAGTTCAATGTGGCCGCCAGGTAATTTGTAGCCTGTCATGCCATGCTCTTTGATCATCAGCACTTGGTTGTGTTCGTTGGTGATCAACGCGCCAGCGCCCAAGGTGTGGGTAGGGATGAAAGGTACAAACTCTACAATCTCGGATTTGTGGATCAGCGTAATCTCGTCTTCTAGACAGTTGTGAAACACAAAGCCAAGCTCAGTCGCCACCGGAATAAGGTGCGAGAGTGAAATAGGCAAGCTAATCCAAATGATGCCTTTGTTATTCTGCTTTGAAAATTCGGTGATCTCGCTGAGTTCGGCATTGAATGAATCAACATTGTGAGGTGCTGTTGCTGGGTCAATGATGATGCCGTTAAATTTGTCGAGCGTAAATTCCACTAGTGATCCTTTATTATTTTTGATTTATAGGGAGTCGAGCATAGGTGGAGCTTATCTTATCTCAAGAGCTTATAAAACCTGCTCTGCTTGTAGCATTTTTAAGAGCACGGTAGTGGTGGGCAAAAAGTGAGGGAGAGTTTAAAGCGGGCGGCTTGAAAAAATTGCGCTAGAAACAAAAACTGCGCTTGGAAGCTTAAGCGCAGTTTTAGAATCGGGTCTATTTGAGTTCGACGCTAACGAATATAGTTTGCATCAATACTCACGTACCAGTGCTGAAGCTTGCCGTCAGATTTTTTGATCCATAAATCGTTGGTGTAGCTCTCGATCTTACCGTTAACCGTTAAATTGAACGTGTTTTCGTCGAATTCGCCAAGCTTCACGAACTGGTCTGTGGTAACTAGGAACGGGTCCATGTCGTCCACGCCAACCACATCTGAAATCACATAGTAGTGGTATGTCAGCGGCTTGCTCGCGTCATTCGGGTTGCTGCGGTACGCCACAAGCTTGAATGGTTCCGTTAATGGAACATCGAGCGTTTGCTTGTCCATGGTCGCTGGAATTGGAATAAACAGCCAAGCGGTAAACAGACCGCTCAATAAAACCATCAGGAAGAAAAGAATCTTAATTGCTTTCATAGCAACCTTCAAAATAGGTGATGTTGAAGGCGCTATGGTAACAGGTTTGATTTGCTGATTGTAAGAGTATGAATGAGTGAAAGTATCACCTGTCTGTTAGGAAGTTTGAATGAATTGACACACTGTTCATAAACCTTGGTTTACATTTATTTGTGCGAGTAATGAACAGTCATAAAAAAGCCCACACCTTACGGTTGCAAGGTGTGGGTTAAATAACGGTGATTACTTGTTTAGGTAAGCGGCATGGAACTCAATATGCTCATCAATAAAGCTAGAGATGAAGTAGTAGCTATGGTCGTAACCTGGCTGCATACGTAGTTCTAAATCGGCATTGGTTGTCTTTGCTGCTTCTACCAATTGCTCAGGCTTTAGCTGCTCAATTAGGAAGTTGTCCGCTTCTCCTTGGTCTACCAACATTGGCAGCTTAGTGCCTTTGGTTTTTAGAAGTTCAGAAGCGTCGTAGTGTTTCCACTCTTCAATATCTAAGCCTAGATATTGGTTGAATGCTTTCTGTCCCCAAGGGCATTGCATTGGGTTGGTGATTGGGCTGAATGCCGAGATAGAACGGTAGCTATCTTCGTTTTTAATGCCAATCGTTAAGGCACCGTGTCCGCCCATGCTGTGACCAGAAATCGATTTCACCGAAGTCACTGGGAAGAATGATTCAATCAGGGCTGGAAGCTCTGTTACCACGTAATCGTACATGTGGTAATGACTGTCCCATGGTGCTTGAGTGGCATTCACGTAGAAGCCTGCCCCTTGGCCTAAATCGTAGCTTGCGTTGTCGGCAACGCCTTCGCCGCGCGGACTAGTATCGGGCGCGACAATAGCAATACCTTGCTCAGCCGCGGCTTTGAAAGCACCGGCTTTTTGCATGAAGTTTTCATCGGTACAGGTTAAGCCTGATAACCAATACAAAACAGGAACTGGGTTTTCTTTGCTTGCGTTAGGTGGCAAGAAAATCGCAAAACGCATGTTGCAGTCAAGCGTTGCAGAAAAGTGGGTGTATTGTTTGTGCCAACCACCAGCAACCTTTGCTTGGCTAATGTTTTCGATTGTCATCTATTGTGCTCCGTTAGGTTGATGGTTTGGGAGTAAATTTGTCTATATCACTTAAAGTTTCACCACCCACCGGGCAGGAGGTGGTGAAGACAGTTTCGCTCTGATGTTTAAGTCAGAATTGTGGTCTCGACACCTAAGTGCCAAGACCATGAGGTATTATCTATCCATGTGTAGAACAGTACGGATAGATTCACCTTTGTGCATTAGGTCGAATGCGTCGTTTACTTCGTCAAGGCTCATTGTGTGAGTGATGAACTCTTGAAGACCAAATTCACCCGCCATGTAACGGTTTACGATTTCTGGAAGCTCAGAGCGGCCTTTAACACCACCGAAAGCCGAACCACGCCATACACGACCAGTCACTAGTTGGAATGGACGAGTTGCGATCTCTTGGCCTGCACCCGCAACACCAATGATTACTGATTCGCCCCAACCTTTGTGGCAGCACTCAAGTGCTTGACGCATTACGTTTACGTTACCGATACACTCGAAAGAGTACTCAACACCGCCGTCTGTCATCTCAACGATAACGTCTTGGATTGGCTTGTCGAATTTAGTTGGGTTGATGCAATCTGTCGCACCAAGCTGTTTCGCTAGCTCGAATTTGCTTTCGTTGATATCAACACCGATGATGCGGTTAGCACCAGCCATGCGAGCACCAATGATTGCAGAAAGACCGATACCACCTAGGCCGAATACAGCAACGTTGTCGCCTTTTTCAACTTTAGCTGTGTTCAGTACAGCGCCCATACCTGTAGTTACACCACAACCTAGAAGACAAACTTCTTCAAGTGGTGCTTCTTTGCTTACTTTCGCTAGTGAGATTTCTGGAAGTACTGTGTACTCAGAGAAAGTAGAACAACCCATGTAGTGGAAGATTGTCTCACCATTGATAGAGAAGCGGCTTGTACCGTCTGGCATTAGGCCTTTACCTTGCGTTTCACGAACGGCTTGGCACAGGTTAGTTTTACCCGATTTACAGAACTTACATTCACCACACTCTGCTGTGTAAAGTGGGATAACGTGGTCGCCAACTTCAACACTGGTAACGCCTTCGCCGATCATCTCAACGATACCGCCACCTTCGTGACCAAGAATTGAAGGGAAGATACCTTCTGGATCGTCACCTGATAATGTGAATGCGTCAGTGTGACAAACACCAGTCGCTACGATACGAACAAGAACTTCACCTGCTTTTGGCAGTTCAACGTCAACAGTTTCACGTTTTAGAGGTTCACCCGCTTTCCAAGCGACCATTGCTTTAGATTGGATATGAGTTTGACCAGGTTTGATTTCGATAGTCATTGGATGCTTCCTATTTATGTCATTACAGCGGACTTTTTGATTCTCAATATGCTCAACTCGTTAAGCTTAGTTGAGCAAGTTTGTTTCCGCTCTCTCGTTTTGTTGGAGCTAGTATAGGGGCGACTATAGATCTTGATAATCCCCCTAAATGGAAAATGATTATTACTTATTTGTAATAATTGATATAAGGCGATGAACTTATTTTGGCAATTATCTGAATCAGAACGGCTTATGTTTCGAGGACACGTGTATTATCCAATGGGTCTGAATACATTGCTTTTATGGATATTTAAGCGAAAGGTTTATGATGAATTGTATATTAATCGCCAATTCATGCTGTCGAACTATCAGCTTCTGAGATAGATGGTAACTTATTGAATTTTAATGATTGGATCAATGTCGCATAAGCAATCTCTGTGCGACGTTTTGTAAGATATTAGAAACAATAGTGTCATTTTTCTCATCTAATCTCCTCGCCAAATTTTGAGTTCTAACTTTTGGAAAGAGAAAATGAAAAAGAGTACATTGACCGTACTGTCAGGCTTGATAGCAGCCACGCTGGTTGGTTGCAATTCGAATTCGCCAAGTGATAGTTCATCAGGTGATGACAACGGTAATCTAGAGAGCGCAGTACAAGTCGCATTCATGCCTGATATTCATTTCCATGATGTCTACGGTGACTTTCAAGATGGTTCGTTCGCAGGGCTCTACAACTCAGATAGTCGTGAGTATGCGACAATTCGAACGATGGAGTCTCAGATGAACTCTACCCGTCTATTTAATGAAAACTACTTTGCGATGATCGCAGCACTGGATGATGTGGTTGCGCGTGGCGTGAAGTATGTGGCCTTGCCGGGTGACTTTAGTGATGACGGTCAGCCAGTCCATATGCGTGGTTTGGTCAGCATTTTTGATCATTACCGTGATACACACGGCCTCGAATTTTTCGCAGCACCTGGTAACCACGATCCAGTACGCCCATTTACTATCCCCGCAGGTAAATCTGATTACCTAGGAGAAGGTGGTAAAGAGCAACGCATCTTCAGCCTTGGTAAAGAAGAGTGTGTTGGTTATGACGATGAATGGACAACTATTCCAGGCCAAGGTGACAGCCTAGACACGATTTGTACTGAAGAAGTACGTGAGTGGGGCTATGAAGAGATCATGAGTATTCTTGGTACTCACGGCTTCTACCCTCAACCAGATTACCTCTACTTTGAAACCCCTTACAGCACCGACCAAGCTCGAACTAATTACAGCTATGATTTAGCGAAAGAAGAAGCGGCCTTTGATAAACGCATGTATGAGATCTGTTACGAAGGCACAGGTGGCAGTTACAAAGAAAATGGTTACACAAGCTGTTCTGAAGTGCCGGATACGAGTTACTTAGTAGAGCCAGTGAAAGGACTTTGGTTGTTGGCGATCGACGCGAACGTTTATCGCCCGAAAGAAAACTCGTCTGATAATTCTGTCGATGGTGGCACGTTTGACGGTTCAAGCAACGCTGGTTACAACATGATGCTGACTCACAAAGAGCATGTGATCGATTGGATCTCTGATGTGGTAAAGGCGGCGAAAGAGCAGAACAAGACGCTGGTTTCCTTCTCGCACTTCCCGATGACCGATTTCTATAACGGCGCTTCTGAAGAGATTGAAGACTTGTTTGGTGAAGGTAGCCACCAACTTGCACGTGAGCCTGATGACAATACCAGCCGCGCATTGGCAGCGACTGGCTTAAATATCCACGTTGGCGGTCACATGCACTTTAACGATACAGGTAAGAAGAGCTTCAATTTTGATGGCGTTCAGCACACCCTTTTTAATATCCAAGCACCATCGCTAGCGGGTTATGTTCCTGCATATAAGCTCTTAAATATTCGCCCAGATAATCAGATCGAAGTTGAGACAGTAATTATCGACCAAGTGGCACGTTACAACGAGTTATTCAGTCACTATGAAGAAGAGCATGAGTACCTTACTCAAGCTGCAGTCGGAGACCCAGAAGCACAAGCGAAAATCTGGAACAAAGACATTTTGGATTCAGAAAACTACTACGAACTGACTGATTGGCACATTCGTGAACTAACGCGTCTGCGTTTCCTTCCGGGTGACTGGCCGCTAGAGATGCGCGCAATGATCATGGAAATGAACGGTGAAGAGATGATGATCATGTCTCAGCTAAAAACCAACTTCACGGTTTGTCAGCTAGCGAATGAACTCGGCTACGACGTAGGGACTTGCGTTGAAAATGGTGTGGATGATTACGAACAGTTTCAACGAGATTGGGAGACAGCTAAGGTTGTTGCTCAAAAGCTGGCTTCTTTAGAAGGACTAGAATTAGCTGATTTTGCAGAGTGGAGCGGTGAGCTACTAGCGACAGATTTCTACCGACTACGTAATGCAGACGAACTGGCATTCCGTGATATCGGTGAAACACAACTTCGCCAATACGAGTTGCTAAGCCGAGAGCTTTCAGAGTTTGATGGCACGGTGGATTCTGAACTGGGTGACCTTGGCCAATATACCGTTGGTGAAGTATTCCGCTCTCGTTTTGGTAGCTTGTTCGTGATTCTTGAAAAATTCGCAACAGGCCAAGCGAGTGACCACTTCTTGATCGATATCGACCAGCAAACCTTGACCGATCTGAAAGGTGAAGTGAAGCGCGATATTCTTAGAGGCTCTACGACAGTAAACTAAACGTTGCAGCTTTGCTTTTTTAAAGACTAAGTGTCTTGATTTCTCGATTAAAAAAGAGCCTGTTAGCTATGAGTTAGCGGGTTCTTTTATTTTGTAAGTATATGAAGATCTAAAGACCTATTGATGGATTTCTTTGGTTAAGACCTTTTAGGGGACGTAATAATAATTACTTACTGAAAAACACATGAATTAGACACAAAACTACAATATTCTAGCCGCCGAATTTAATGTTGTGGAGTCAAACATGCTTTTATCTCTCCCGCCCCCGGTGATGCTATCACTTGCCATCGTGCTTGAAGTTGTCGCGACTTCTCTATTACCTAAAACGCAGCAGTTTACTTCTGTACCTGCAACAATTGCTGTATTGGTTAGCTACGGTTTCGCTTTTTACTTGTTGTCTCTCACGGTACAAACTATTTCTTTGGGGGTGGCGTATGCAGTTTGGTGTGGAGCTGGCATCGTGTTGGTCGCGGCACTGTCTTGGTTGGTTTACGGGCAGAAACTCGATATCTACGCGGTGATTGGGATCGGTTTGATTTTATCTGGCGTAGTGATTATCAACCTGTTTTCATCGTCTGTGAGCCACTGAGCAAGGTCTAGCTCGCGTTTCTTGTGCTTTGAGCATGGATCGAACCATTTGGTGGAGCGTTGCATACCTCTCCCTTTCTAAGGTAAATAGTACTCGATTACATGTCAGTGGATTCCTGTATCAGCGTCAGCTTTTTGGGGTTAAAATGCCTTTTGGTATATGCGATAAAGTTGTAAATACTTCCGGCCTTGCTGCAGTGACTCCCCAACTTAAACTAAAAGACTTACTATGAATTTTGATATCAATGCACTGAAACACCACCAACTGGTCGAAGATGGTCAACTAGAGGGGTGTTACATTCATCAGCCAGTTAAAGGCAGTCAACAAGATGACAAAGCCGTGTTAGCAGAGCGTGTAGCGCTGGAAAATATGGGATATAAGGTGGTGCAAGTTCAAGCGAAAGGCGGGACAACAACGTTTGCCGAGGCGATGCAAAAGTTTGCGAAGAAGACGGGGCACCAGACCAAAGAGTAAGCGAAAGGGGTAGGGGGTTATAAAACTCGCTTACCCCTATCGAACCTCTCAATCGGTGTTATTCATGTTGACAAAGCTCTGTCCAACAATGGTTTAGGTCAAAAATCAAACCGATACTGCTTATCCACGATGGCACCCCCTCCAAGCATGCATCGAAAAGAGTCGATAATCATGATGAGGAGCACACCATGCTTGTTGTGCTCAGAGCAGGCTGTCAGTGGGGTGCGTCTAGTGCTAATGCTATTTGTAGCTCTGTGCATCATCATCTTCAAGATTGGTGTTACAGCTTATCAACCGTCATATGCGCTCGCATGGGAATTGTTCTAGATAATGGTTCTATTGCGTGAATATCTAAATTTGCCACAGATGCGTATTTTTCTTTTATCTTCCTGACATTAAAAGGAGTACATAGCTGATCTTCATAGCGAGTTGGACGTATAGGCCAACTAAAAAGGAAGAAAATAATATGGCTACAGTCTATGTAAGCATCGGAAGCAACATTAACCGCGAACATCACATCACAGAATCTCTTAAGGCATTAAGTCACCTCTTTGCACCCCTACACATTTCTAATTTCTACGATTGCGAGCCTGTTGGTTTTGAAGGGGATAATTTCCTAAATCTAGTCGTTGGATTCGAATGTGACTTCTCTGTCGCAGAACTGGTTAAGGTTCTACATCAAATTGAAATAGAGAATGATCGTAAGCGTCAGACTAAAGCGTATGCTTCACGTACGATGGATATCGATATACTTCTTTATGGCAATCAAGTGGGCATGATCGACGGGGTAGAACTGCCTAGAGGCGAAATCACCGAATACGCTTTTGTGCTCAGGCCGTTAGTCGATATTGCCGCGCAAACACTTCACCCCACTCTAGACATTTCGTTTCAACAGATCTGGAAAAATTTTGACCAGTTAAGTCAGAAAACTAAACCCATCCCTTTTGATCTCAGTTTCATTAAGCCCTTGCAACGACTGCAAAATGAATGACTGAAATTGTAATCGCTCGCGTTCTAATGATCTTTTCTTAAAACATGCACGTAACTGACTTCACTTTCTAAGGATTGGACACTGTTATGAATCACAACGCTATCATTACCATCACAAATCTCAGATTAAGAACTTTCATCGGCTTTAACGAAGAAGAAAAAACCAAGCAGCAAGACATCGTCATCAATGCAGAAATCCATTACCCCGCTAATAAGCTTTGTCTCTCTGATGATGTGGACAATGCTCTCAACTACAAAAATATCTGCAAAAAAATTATTCAACACGTCGAATCAGGAAGATTTCTGCTTCTAGAAAAGTTAACAAGCGACGTACTCGGCATTTGTATCGACCATCCATGGGTTCAATACGCTCAAGTGAGAATTGACAAGCCTCATGCTCTGCGTTTTGCCGACTCTGTTTCGCTCACCCTGAGCTATGAAGCAGATAACGACAATAATTCATAAGGAGTGAGTCATGTTAAATACGGAAGCCGAAAAAGTAAGAGAAGCTTTGCTCGAAAAAGGACTTGAAACCCCGATGATACCGAGCGAAATGAATCCTGATCAGAAGTACAACCGCATCAAAGGGCTTTTAACGGAAGTTGTCAGTACGCTTGGGTTGGATCTAACCGATGACAGTCTCGCTGAAACACCCCATCGCATTGCAAAGATGTACGTTCATGAAATATTTTCAGGTCTAGATTATGATAACTTTCCAAAAATCAGTGTGATAGACAACAAAATGTCGGTTGATGAAATGGTCAAGGTATCGAATATAGATTTAACTTCGACGTGCGAACATCACTTCATTACCATTGATGGTTTAGCAGAAGTGGCCTATATCCCTGAAAACAAGATTCTTGGGCTGTCTAAAATAAACCGCATTGTACGATTCTTTGCTCAGCGCCCTCAGGTCCAAGAGCGCCTTACCCAGCAAATCTTGGTCGCGATACAGACTCTAGTTGAAACAGAAAACGTGGCCGTGACGATTAAAGCAACCCACTATTGTGTTAAATCCAGAGGTGTCATGGACGCCAACTCTGAAACTTCAACAACCGCTCTCGGTGGTATCTTCAAAACTAACCCTCAAACCAGAGCTGAGTTTTTACGATGAGTGAAACCATACTAATAACTGGCGTTGGAAAACGTCTAGGCTTCGCTTTGGCGCAGCAACTTCTAGCGGAAGGGTACAAAGTGGTTGGCACCTACCGCAGCCACTATCCCCAACTACAGCTATTGCGAGACAACGGGGCAGACTTGCAACAGGTAGACTTTTATCAACAAAGTAGCTTAGAGGGCTTTCTTGACTACGTTAGTCAAGAATACAAGGTAATTCGAGCCATCATACACAACGCTTCCGACTGGAAGCCTGAGAACAAGAAAGATCCAAGTGAAAATGCATCACAAATCATGCACCAGATGATGACGATTCACGCCACCGTGCCTTATCTGATCAACTTAACACTCAAAGACCAACTGATGTCTGACGATCACACTTCAGACATCATTCACATCAGTGACTACGTTGCGGAAAAAGGCAGTAAAAAACACATTGCCTACGCTGCTAGTAAAGCAGCGCTCAACAACCTGACGCTATCGTTTTCTGCAATGCTGGCTCCCAAGGTGAAAGTAAATACCGTTTCTCCAGCTATGATTAAGTTTAATGAAAATGACGATGAGGCGTACAAAACCAAAGCTCTGAAAAAAGCTCTGATTCCGGCCGAGGCAGGCTTTGAAGAAGTGATAGATGGTATTAAGTTTGTTCTGGCTAGTCATTATATGACAGGAAGGACTTTGCACCTTGATGGCGGCAGGCATTTGAAGTGACCCCTTTGTAGTAAGAGCTTGTGGAAGCACAGTCAATGGAACTATCTAAACCGCTTCTGATCCAATTATTGTTAGTGCTAATTTTTATTTATAGGCTGTTAATTCAGGCATTCAATCCCAGAGCTAATATGAAGATGAATAGGGTACTACGCTCACTTTATCCTTATACGGTGTATTCGAATAATTAGGATAATTATAAGCGAGCGTATGACTACTCATCTTCGTTCTTAACAAGAACCACATGTTTGGGCTGGTGACTTTTGTATTGCTAGTGGCTACATCCCATAGCGGAACTTTTTACCTATATTGACCATATCGCGATGCACTGGAGCTAGTGCATTAGCGTAGGCAGCTAGTAGCTTCATGGTATATTCGCTGCGGTCATGCAGATGCAGGTCGGTACATTCGTGTTCAGTTGTCAGAATATCTTCGCAGTTACGAAACATCAGATGATCAGGCAGAAAACACACATGATTGTTTTTATTACCCGTCATCCGTAATTCACTGATCGGGTAGACACCATTTACGCTCGCTGAAACGCTCACCAGCAGCGCTGCTTTATGAGCCAGTTCCTGGTCAGTGGTCAGCATCAAAAAGTTCTTTAATGCCGGCGTTGCCATTCCATGCCATTCTGGGGTAATAAAAATGAACGCGTCCGATTTCTTAAGGATTTGAGCGACAGGTTTCCATTGTTTCCACTCCTCACTGTCTTGCCATACTCCTTCATTCCAAAACGGTAGATTCAGTTGGTGTAAATCGAGAACGGTTGCCTTGTCAAAATGAGGCTCAGCCAGTGTTTGTAGGTAATAGGCAACATTTAGGCTCTGAGAATGCGCTCTTTGACTTCCTGATACGATTGTAATATTCATATTAATTCCTTTTTACGGTCTGAAATTGTGTTAGTTGATTGGTTTGATGGTGAGCGAGGCGTAGCCAGCACAATTGAAAATAGAATTACAGAGGCACCAAGTAATTGGGGCCAAGTCAGTGTTTGATTTAGGATTAGATATCCAAGAAAACAGGCAGAAACACTGCTTAGAAATCCGAGAAAAGAGACGGTCACCGGAGGCAGTTTCTCGATACCGCGAAACCACAGAAAGTAACCCAAAACGGCACCAATCAGGCTTAGGTATCCATAGCCTAGGTAGTTGATTGACGTAAGTTGGTTTGGAACGCCTTCTAGCCAAAGCGAGACTGGTAGCAAAATGATGCCGCCAAATAACAATTGCCAACCTGTAAACCCAAGCATCGTCATGCCCGTAGGACGTCCCCATTTTTTTGTCAGCACCACGCCTAAAGCCATGCTCAGCGTTCCAAGTATGGCGGTAGCCACACCTTCAATATTGATTTCGGCTGAGCTGTTAAGCACTAGCAGGCCTACGCCGAGAATTCCCAACACACTAGCGGTCAGTTGTTGTGAAGAGAAGTTGGCACTCAATAGGTACCAACTCATGATCATTACAATCACCGGCTGAATAGACATCACCATCGATGCCATGCCACCCGGTAGGTAGGTTGCCGCGAAAAATAAGCAATAGAAAAATAGCCCGATGTTCAGAAAACCTAGCACTGCCATACGGAGCCACCACAATCCAGTTAGCCCCGTTCGGCTAATAAGCACAAGCAATATACCAGCAGGAAGCGAACGGATTGTTGAAGCAATAAGCGGACTTTCTGGAGGTAGCGCTTCCGTTGTGACTATATAGGTACTGCCCCAGATAATAGGTGCAATTGCGGTTAACGCTATTGTCTTAACTTGTTGAATCCTGTTCATAACTCTCCTTAACTGACTGGTTATTACTTTAATAAAAGTATCTTTTACAAAAGATACTTTTATTAAAGTAATGGAAGCCTAATCTTTAATCAAGTATATTTTTGAAAAGATATTTACTTGAGAGATAAAAATGACATCAGATAAAGTTGATAAAATTCTTGCTCAATGGCTTGCAGTCAGGCCGGATCTGGATTGCTCAGCAATGGGTGTTGTCGGGCGATTACGTCGAACCAGTGGTATATGGAAGAAGAATTTGGAGTCGGTTTTTCAAGAACATGGGCTGAGTAGTATTGAGTTTGATATTTTGGCTACTATGCGCCGCAGCGATACAGTGGTCACTCCTACTGAGCTGTATCAAACTCTGATGCTTTCGTCTGGTGCGGTCAGTACACGTATTGAACAGTTGGTAAAACGTGGTTTTGTCCAACGTATTGCCAGTGAAGAAGACAGACGCAGCTGTAAAGTTACCCTGACTCAAAAGGGAGTTGAGTTGGTGGACACAGCATTAAATGCACATGTTGCTAATATGGATAACATGCTGAGCGTACTTAGTAGCCAAGAACAAGATCAGTTGGCAAGTTTGTTGAGAAAGATACTGTTGGAAAGGCAATAACGAACAGTCGCTTTTTAGGTTTTCAATATTCCTTTACTCGTTTACTGGCTGTTAATGATGGCTTGCGATACTAAAAATTAACCGGAACGCTGTAATTAGAGCTGAAGAGCTAGCAAGTTTCTGTCCAGAATCTTCTCAGGTTGAACTTTTACCGTGGCACTTTCTAGCTCAAAAGTGCCCAACTCTGCGTTACGTTGTCTACTCCCACTTATTCCAGATAGTGGAGTCTGACTTACAAATAGTAACCTCATTAAGTGGATATATTCCCCAAGATTACCTCCGACTAAGCAACCAACTTCAGCCCGCTACTGCGAAGTTAGTAAGTATAAATTCTGTTTATAGTAAATGTAATCACCACCAACTATTTAGACCAAAACCGAACCTATAGAATAGTGGAACACACTTATATGGACCGTTTTCATTAATGGCCAAGTCGACGGGTTCTGTTTGTCATTTTGGTTGCAACTCCCTTTTCTATTTCGAAACACACCAACTCTGTCCTGGACACCTAATCAATTGTTAAATGAGTGATGACACGTTAAATGCGGATATGAATCGGGGCATCGAAAATCTACAAGTGAAATTGGTCTAAGTTAAACGAAATCCAAGACAATATTGAGTTTTGTGGCTGAGTTGAATGACAAGAAAGGTTCGGGCGCCACTTAATTACTAATTACGTGAACGCTCTAGCTTTTATTGCGGATGGTTCAAGTGTGGGCTTGTTGCATGTGTGCAATACGCCGAAAAATTCTCTCGAAACATCCTAAGGAATCTATAAAATGAAGATGACGCAAGTCGCTCTCAATGTTGTGGTTGCATGTGCCACTCTCTCCCCCTTTTGGGTCAATAGTGCTGGCTTAAGCATGTCTCAAATAGCGACAACCAAAAGCGTTGCAACAGCAGGGGCCGCCAACGTTACAAATAGTTCTGACTCTTCTGCAACAATCTCAAACGCCGCTGCACTTTCTGGCATTGAAGAGCGCTCGTATGTTTCGGGCGCTCAGTATATCAATGTATTCAACCAGTTCACTCGTGATGATTCAGGAGAAAGCACTGAAGCCTCAAAGGGATTAATCGCACCTCACGCCTCTTATGCTAAAAGAGTGAATAAGAAAGCGGTACTTGGAATTAGTCTTCATTCCGCGGGTGGCTTAGGTGCTGAATATAGCAATGGTGTCGGCGCTAATCCAATCAATGCCATTTCAGAGAATGCTATTGCTGTCGTCGATATTACAACTGGTGTTTCATATCAAGTTACAGACAAGCTCTCCCTTGGCGGTTCTTTGATTCTTCAATACATGAAGATAGACGTCGTTGGTGGCGTGAACACTCAATGGGAAGAACTTGCTACCGGTGACAGTGTTGCTCCTTCTTTTGCTCTGAGCTCTTACTACACGTTGAGCGACAATACACACTTGGGTCTGCAATATCGCCATAAAACAGACCATGAAATTGATATTGAAACGTCGCTAGATGTGAATCCAACCGCGAATTTGTCTTGGGTTACTAGTATCGACTTGGGGCTTAAGCATGCTCTTTCCAAACAAACCGATGTAATGGTTAACGCTAAGTTTGAAAACTGGGAAGATTATGACGACAAATATACATGGACCTATTCTGTAGGCGTTGGCGCAGCGCATAAGATGGATAAGTTTACGATTTATGGTGGCGCTAGCTACGACTCTTCTCCAGTGAACGAGAATGAGCGAGACGTACTACTGCCCGTTGACCAGCAATGGCGCATTGGGTTTGGTAGTGAGTATGAGCTTGAATCTGGCAACAAGTTAGGTTTAGCGTATCAATATCAAAATAATGGAACCGCGGATATCACAGCCGACAACGTGACACTCCAGCCAACAGGAAGTTATGAAGATAACCGTATTCACTTTGTGACCCTTTCTTATCGTCACTGATTCGTTTAACAAGCCTAGATGTCGAGTTATACACTTTAAACTCACCCAGAACCAAAGCAGAAGAATATAAGAGTAGAGAGCAGAAGAAGGCTTTGGTTAATCACTAAAATGTGTCGATATTTGTCGGTGGTCGTGGATTTGAGCTATTCAGAGGTATGAACTATAAATCCTGTTTATAGTAAATGTAACCACCACCGACTATTTAGCCAGAAACTGAACCTATAGAATGGTGATACACACTTATGGACGCTTCTCACTAATTAGCCACAATGGATGGGCTGACTATAAGGTTCACTCATGCAAGCACCTCACAATTGTCACGTAATGGCCAAGCCGACCGGCTCTGTCTGTAATCTTGATTGCAGTTACTGTTTCTATCTTGAAAAACACCAACTCTATCCTGAACGTCAAACAAACTGGCGAATGAGTGATGACACGCTAAGTTCCTATATAAAGCAGACCATTGAAGCTCAAAGCAACAACCATGTTCAATTTACTTGGCAGGGCGGTGAACCAACAATGATGGGGCTCGCGTTTTTTGAAAAAGCCATGCAGTTATGTGAACAGTACGGAAAGGGAAAAAAACTTGAACACACCTTTCAAACCAACGGCATTTTGCTTAACGATGCTTGGTGTGAGTTTTTCAAAAAACATCACTTTTTAGTCGGTGTGTCCATTGATGGGCCACAAGATCTACACGATGCTTACCGAGTCACCCGCTCGGGTAAACAAACACATGCTCAAGTTATGCAAGGTATCGAATTGTTAAAAAAGCATGGTGTTGAGTTTAATACGCTTACCGTCGTCAATAATGAAAATGTAAAGCATCCAAAGCGGGTGTATCAGCATTTGAAAGAGATTGGTTCAACGTATATTCAGTTTATTCCGTTGGTCGAACGAGCGAAGCAAACATGTTCTGAAACGGATTTAAAACTTGTCTTACCCGATGAGCCTTTAGCGGAAGTGACGTCATGGTCGGTGCCTTCGCAAGCCTATGGCGAATTTCTTTGTGATATTTTTGATGTATGGGTACGCAAAGATGTGGGCTCCATTTTTGTGAATATGTTTGATAGTACGTTGAGTGCTTGGTGCGGACAGCAGTCTGGAATGTGTCATTTTACTGAACGTTGTGGTCATGCTTTTGCTCTTGAGGCGAACGGGGACTTATACAATTGCGACCATTATGTATACCCTGAACATCGTTTGGGCAATATTCATCATAAATCGATTTCTGAATGCAATAACAGCCAGCAAGCCATTGAATTCGGTCTACAAAAACAAACAACATTGACTCCCGACTGTAAAAAATGCCCATTTCAGTTTGCCTGCAATGGAGGGTGTCCAAAACATCGTTTTGAACGCAGTTCAAGCGGACATCCAGGGCATAACTATTTTTGCCAAGGCTATAAAAAATTCTTCGAGTACAGTGCTCAATACATGAAAGAAATGCGTAGGCTATTATCTGTTGGTCGTTTTGCAGATGAAATCATGTGGGCATTGGCTTATCAAGATGTGAAGCTGACAGCAGTTGTAAGCAAAAGCTCGGTGACCATTGGTCGTAATCAATCCTGTTCTTGTGGAAGTGGTATAAAATACAAACATTGCTGCGGAGTAAGAAGGTAAACCATGGATTTTGATCTGAATTTGATAAAAGTATTCTTAGAAGTTTACCAGTATCACTCTTATACCAAAGCCTCTGAAACCATAGGTATCACGCAACCAGCGGTGAGTGCATCTATAAAGCGAATGGAACAAGAGATTGGTGAGCCCCTGTTTTATCGAGAGGGGCGGACGATGAAACCGACCGCGATGGCCATTCGTTTAGCCACTCGATTTCGCGTTGGGTTTGATGAAATACAAAATGCCTTGAGTGAGCGTTTTACTTATTCGGTTTATGTGAACGAGGCGCTGGCATTGGATTTGCCCGTTCTACCGTCAATGATGATAGAACATACTCCATTAGATCAGGAAATACTGCTGCACCAACTTAAATCGTTATCTGTCGATTTAGCCGTGGGTATATTTATGGTCAAAGATCACTCCATTGTCACTGAGCCGTTATTCAGCGAATCGACCGTTATTGTGTGCCGTCGTGACCATCCAAGAATTCATGGTCATATTTCACGGAATCAATTCTATGAAGAGGGGCATGTCGCATTAGCTACCCAATGGAAAGGAATGGATGGATTCGAACATATCCGCTTGGAGAGTCCAAAAAGTAGGAATATCCAATGCAAGACCCATTCAATTTCAGCGATGCTGCTTGATGTCACCATCAGCGATAGAGTTGCGATCGTACCTCGACATCTTGCACTCAATTGGCAAGAGCGTTTAAATTTTCAAGTACTGGAAAACCCGATAGAGCATAAGCCATTGGAATACTGTCTGGCTTACCATCGACGCTATCAAAAAACAGAAAACCACATAAAAGTTAGAGAAACTATTCGAGCACACCTAGGATGCGCGGATTAGTACTATAAACCCCACTTATTGCTGATATAAACGCCACGCTCTACCTGCATATCCCCCTTTTGAATAACCTTAGCACTGAAAAACTACATTGGTGCTGAGGCTATTTTCTTTGACCCCTCGCCATTGAGTTTTACATCTCTGATCTATTTTGCTTCGCTAAATGACGGTATACGGATGTCTTTAGCACAACAGGTAGACCGGAGTTAATTCCTGTTCTCAAAGGTGTCCGAATGAAAAAGCTTAGTGCCATCATGATGTCTTGTTTTGCTGCGGGTTCTGTCGCACAAGAGGTCTTACCGTTTCCTAGTCAGCCATCGACCTCGGTGGCCAAACATACTCTTGCTGAATCTACTCATAGCAAGCGTCCTATTTCCAACCATTTACCTGAAGATGCTCCTAATATCGTCATCGTGATGATCGATGATGTAGGTCCTGGCCAAACGTCGACTTACGGCGGTCCAATCGATACGCCTACATTAGATGAAATCTCTGGTGAAGGTATTTCCTACAACCGTTTCCACTCGACAGCGATGTGTTCGCCTACACGAGCTTCATTGCTTACTGGTCGAAACCATCACCGTGTTGGCGCGGGTGTTATTGCGGAATATGCTAACGATTGGGATGGTTATGCAGGGGTGATCCCGAAAACCAGTGCGACCTTTCCTGAAGTACTTAAAAACTACGGTTATTCAACCTCTGCTTTTGGTAAATGGCACAACACTCACCCGTTAGATTCCACAGCTGCGGGGCCTTTTGATAATTGGCCTACGGGTTATGGTTTTGAATATTTCTATGGGTTTGTTGGTGCTGGTGCATCTCAATATGAACCGACTATGGTGGAAAACACCACGTTTGTTGATCCAGAAAAAATCCACCGCGAAGGCTATCACATGAGTGAAGATCTTGCGGATCAAGCGATCAAATGGATGCGTCAGCACAAGTCTTTGCAGCCTGACAAACCTTTCATGATGTATTGGTCTAGTGGTGCGGCACACGGCCCTCACCATGTAACCAAAGAATGGGCTGATAAGTACAAGGGCAAATTCGACGCTGGTTGGGATGAATACAGAAAAGACGTATACGAAAAAGCCAAGAAAATGGGCTGGATTCCTGAAAACGCGCAGCTAACACCAAGGCCAGAAAGTATGCCTGCGTGGGACGATGTACCTGAAGATGAAAAAGCATTCCAAGCACGTTTAATGG
The DNA here is from genome assembly GCF_042466085.1 of Vibrio sp. R78045. Lineage (NCBI taxonomy): Bacteria > Pseudomonadati > Pseudomonadota > Gammaproteobacteria > Vibrionales > Vibrionaceae > Vibrio > Vibrio sp. R78045. The sequence continues at coordinate 786,419 of NZ_JAXHBS010000013.1, read as the reverse complement.
AAGTGTACGCCGGCTTCATTGAGCATACCGACGCTCAGGTTGGTCGTTTGGTCGATGAAATCGATGAGCTTGGCTACAAAGACAACACTGTCTTCTTCTACTTGTGGGGTGACAATGGCGCGTCATCGGAAGGGCAAAACGGCACGCTTGCTGAATTGCTCGCTCAAAACGCCATTCCAACCACGACAAAGCAACAAATTGAAGCGATGAACAAGGTCGGTTCAATTGATGAGTTAGGCGGTCCTAAATTTGAAAACATGGCGCATGCAGCATGGGCTTGGGCAGGCAGCTCACCTTATAAATCAACCAAGTTAGTTGCGGCTCATTTTGGTGGGACACGTCAACCTCTTGCGGTGCGTTGGCCAGCGAAAATTGAACCCGATGCGACGCCACGCTCGCAATTCCATCACGTTAACGACATCGCGCCTACTATCTACGACATTTTAGACATTACACCACCTAAAGTGGTCAACGGTCATGTTCAAGATGAAATCGATGGTAAAAGCATGACTTATTCGTTTGACGATGCGGATGTGAAAGGGCAGAAGAAAACCCAATACTTTGAGATCTTAGGTAGTCGCGGTATCTATCATGATGGTTGGTTTGCGAGTGCGTTTGGGCCAAGAGCTCCTTGGGTTCAAGGTATGCCCGAAGGTTTTAGAGAGTGGAGTCCTGAGACGGATAAATGGGAGCTATACCACATTGATGAGGACTGGTCTCAAGCGGTTGATCTGGCTGATAAGTACCCTGAAAAACTGGAAGAAATGAAGGCGATTTTCAAGCAAGAAGCGCAGGATAACAAAGCCTTCCCGATTGGTGGATCATTATGGTCTACTGCAGCACACAGCCCGCAAGATGCGCCAGAGAGTAAATATACGCAATGGACGTATCCTGATGAAATCACCAGAATCCCTGAAATTGCAGCACCAAAAGTCGGCAACCGTTCTACGCTCGTCGAGTTTGATGCGGTGGTTACTCCTGATACGAATGGTGTGCTCTACGCGGTCGGTGCATTCTCAGGTGGTATGACGGTGTACGTGAAAGACGGAAAGCTTAACTATGAGTACAACCTGTTTTTGATGGAACACACACATATCCAATCTGAGAAAGTGTTACCAGAAGGTGAAGTGACGATAGAAGTTGAATCTAAAGCCACTAAGCCGGGGCCGTTTACGCCTTTCGATATCACCATCAAGGTGAATGGTGAAGCGTTCGCCTCTGGTGTGGTTCCAAAAACAGCGCCTTCGTTCTTCTCATTCAATGATGGGTTTGATATTGGCTCTGATTTAGGCTCGCCAGTATCACAAGCTTATTATGATGAGATGCCGTTCAAATTTGACGGCAAAATCAAAGAAGTTCGTGTTAAGTACCTAGAACAATAAAGTGTATGCCGTCTATTGATACCGATGACAATGGGTATTGATAGGCGGCTTTTTTCGTTCATTCCGGGCTCAGTACTTAAGTGCGTAAGTATATAAGTACACAAGTGCTTAAGTGATTGGAATAGTCCCAATGGCTTTGCCTTAGAGGCGGGATGATAATTTAGGAAATCGTATGAAGATTCATCCAACTACCTTAGTTTACGATGCGTATCCTTCGGTCTACAACATTCTAGAATCGACATTGTTCATGTGGTTCATTGTGGCAGTCACGTTGGGCATCCTTGTATGGACATTGAGCAAGCTATGGTATGTCCATTCTATTCCCAAACATCTTGCTAAAGAGCGTGGTTTGGCTCAGGCCAAGTTGATTTTTTGGCTGTGCATATTGGGCATGTTTTACAAACCGCTCTGGATTATTGCGGTGCTCGCGATTGTGACGGACTGGGATAAATTACAACAGTGGATTAGAGGCGCTTCGCAATGAAAGAGATCATGCTCCCCTACATATTAGTGGTTTGGTTGTTATTCAAATTTAATGTACTCAAACGAACCCCTAAGAATTACTTTGTGTCTGTTGTGATTGGCTTGCTGTTACTGGTGAGTTTGTTTGTCGGCCATCGTTTCTATTCGCCGATTGATTTGACCAATTCAACCACTGTCAAAGCCCCCCATGCTGTGATGTCTCCAACGCTTGGTCAACACATCGACAAAATATACGTTGATCATAATAGCGATGTGAAAAAAGGCGAAGTACTTTACACTCTCAAAGATGATCTGATCTCTGCGTCGATTTCTGAGGTTGATTCTGGTCTGATTGAAATTGATAGAACCATTGAAGCTCAAGAAGTGAAAGTGGCCCAAGCTAAGCGAAACCTATCGCGTAACCAGAACTTAGAGCAACATGTTAGCCTTAAAGAGTTAGAAGAAACTCAAGACAACGTTGAGTTTTTTATGGCTGAGTTGAACGTGTTGCATGCCAAGAAAGATGGTTTGCTCGCTAAGAAACAAAGCTTGATGTTTGACCTTGACCGCCTTACGGTTCGAGCGCCATTTGATGGCATGATCACCCATGTTTTTATTGCTGATGGATCTCGAGTTGGTTCTCTGCATGTGTGGGATACATCGAAGAAGTTTGTCGAAATGCGTATCCCTGATCAAGCGTTTGCCAATATCGAAAAAGGTCAGTTTAGCGAGTTCTTTATTGATACTTTTCCAGGGCAAATTTTCCGCTCTCGAGTTCACAGTAAAGTAAAAGCAACCGGTGAGGCTCAAGGAAATTTACTACCACAAGAGCAGCGAGTTTCGGCACACATTCAAAGGGGCTCTCCAGCAATTGGTCGAACCGTTATTTTAGAAATTGATGAAGAAACGATGAAAAAAATACCGATTGGCGCGACAGGCTCAGCATGGATCAGTGCGTCTAAGCCTTACCCTATACTCGGTTTTATAGACATCATTGGTGGGGCCACTTTACGTCTTGCGTCTGTGAAATCGTATCTATTGGCGATTTAGTGTTTTTTATTAGCTAGCTCTAAATTAATCTACAAAAAGGCGTAAAACATATGAAACTCTTTTACGCCTCTCTCTAACTCAGAAATATCCCAAACGTGTTTCTCTAAACAATACCCTCACACCTCAACACCACCACAAACGCATCCAAATACTGTTCGATAGTCAAATCCGCAGAAACGGGTGGTAATTCTACGGTAATACACGGTAGGTTTCTTTCTTGGCACCAAGTGCCGAATGAGCCTGGGGTTTCGTAATCAACGTCTTCGACGATTGGTAGGTTGAACTGTTTGCCTAACCAAGAGGCGAGTTCTGATTGGTTTGGGTCGTCGACCATGGCGAGAGGTTCGTGGAAAGAGATGACGAACTTGGGTTTGCGTTGCTCAATGAGGTTGATGAGTGACTGCACTTCTGGTTCGAGCTGGTTGGCTTGGCCGGTTTTCACTTTGACATCTCTGACAGGTGTGTGGGAACTCCAGCGATAGACGGTGCCGTTTTCAGTCCAGTTTTGAGTCGGAAAGGCGCGGTTCAAATCGACTTGGTTAGCATTAGCGCGGGTACCTAGCTGATTGCCATCTGGGTTCATCGACAGAATCACATCGTGTCGTAAGTTGGCGGCAGGCAAGCTTCTTAGGGCGCAAGACAAACCCGCGATAGAAGCGGTTTCATCGCCGTGTGTGCCTGCTAAAATCAGCCCGCGAGATTCGCTTTCTATTTGTGCGGGGAAGTAGAGCAAAGGCGCACCTAACACCGATTTTCCATATGACAGCGGCTTTATCGAAAACGCAGCTCTTTCCGTTCTTGGAATTAAACTCACCTTAATCTCCTGATTGATCAAGTACTATCAAATAGTAAAACCAATCGTAGTAAATAACTGTTCACCCTAGCTTGTTAAAAATCTCGATAACGTCGTTAGATTTTTTGATTGTAGAATAACTACTTATCGAAAAAAGCCGCCTTGTTCTCAAGCTTTTTTCCTGCGCTATTTTTGAACACTTACTTACTGTGATTGCTATAACTACTATTTAGATGACCTCTATTTAATAAACCATAGCGTCAAAACTCGTCAACCGTCACATTGTTAATTTTATTACTTGCTTCAAAGATAGGCTAGGAGAGCAAAAAAACATGGATTTTAAAAAACATTCAACGGCTTTACTCATTTCATCTCTATTGACCCCTTTTATCGCAGTGACAGCCGTTGCTGAAACCTTACCTGCTGGTGTTTCATTGGCAAAAGACCAACACTTAGTTCGTGCCAATGATGCAGAAGCGGCGACACTCGATCCTGCGAAAGCTGAAGGCCTGCCTGAAATGCACATTTTACGAGACCTATTTGAAGGTTTAGTGATTCAAGATCGCGATGGCAACATTACTCCTGGTGTTGCGGAATCTTGGGAAACCGAAGACAACCAGACGTTTGTATTCCACCTACGTAAAGATGCTAAATGGTCGAATGGCGATCCGGTGACAGCCGATGATTTCGTGTATGCGATAAGACGTGCGGTAGACCCGAAACTTGCTTCGCCGAATGTTTGGTATCTCAAGCTTACCAAAATCAACAATATTGCTGACGTAGCAGAAGGTAAAAAGCCCGTCGAAGAGCTCGGTATCTCTGCTGTCGATAAACACACGGTGAAGTTCGATCTTGATAGCAAAGTGCCATACTTTGTTGCGATGACGGGTCACACATCTATGATGCCCGTTCATAAGGCAACGCTAGAAAACAGCGATAAGCCGTGGAGCGACCCTAAGCAGTTTGTAGGGAATGGCGCTTTTGTTTTAGATGAGTGGGTGGTTAACGAACGGATTGAACTGAAGAAGAATTCTAACTACTGGGATAGCTCAGATACCAATCTAACCCAAGTGACTTACATTCCGTTCGAAAACCAAAACGCTTCGATTAACCGTTATGCGGTGGGCGAGGTCGATATCACGTCTGACGTACCAACACACATGGCGCAGCAGCTTAAAACCAAATACCAAGATGCGTTTACCGCGGTACCTTTGTTGTGTACCTACTACTACGCGTTCAATACCACGCGTCCACCGTTTGACGATTCACGAGTGCGTAAAGCGGTATCGTATTCAATGATGCGTGATGTGATCACCAATGGTGTCACTCAGGTGGGTAACCTACCTGCTTATACTTTTGCCCATGAGTACACGGCAGGTTTTGATGCGACTCAGCCTGAATACAGCACATGGACTCAAAAGGAACGTGACCAAAAAGCAAAAGAGCTACTGAAAGAAGCGGGGTACGATGCAGCTAATCCATTGGATTTCAAATTGCTCTACAACACCAGTGAGTCGAACAAGTCGATTGCAGTGGCCATCGCTTCAATGTTGAAAGGTAACCTAGGCGCGCAAGTTGAGCTGGAAAACCAAGAGTGGAAGTCTTACCTAGTATCACGTCGCCAAGGTGATTTTGATGTAATGCGAGCGTCTTGGTGTGGTGACTACAATGAAGCGTCGACCTTCTTGAGCCTATTGCGCTCTGAGTCATCGGGTAATTTTGCTCGTTACAACAACGACAAGTACGACTCAGCGATGGACAGCGCATTAGCCGCAACCAATGAGCAAGATCGCCAAAGTTTCTATGATCAAGCCGAGCAGTTACTGGCTGAAGATATGCCTATCGCGCCAATCTATTACTACATGCAGGCCCGCCTAGTGCGACCAAGTGTCGGTGGTTTTGCTAAGAACAACGTTGAAGGGCGCATCTATTCTAAGGATCTTTATATCAAAGAATAGATAATCCTGATGCGAGCTCTGATATGACGAAGCGAAGGCATTGAGTATAAAAATAGAAATAAGAAATAGAAGAAAAGGGACGTTGATCATCAATATCTGATCAATGTCCTTCTGATGTTCTTATTATGAAAATACCTGTTTAACCCTATTTCAGGTAGTGACATATTTCAACTGTTACCCACTTTATTTATAATGGATTAACTAAGAAAGGCAGTAACTTAAAGAACTGGATTATCGCTTATGGAGCTATTTGATTTTTTACTAACCCTTATATCAGTTCGTTCCATAGAACAAAATCTCTCAAGGTAGGAGAAATGGTTCAGAGATGTGATTTGTATTAAAAATTGCTATACTCGGCCGCCTGTATTGTTGCGGTGCTATGCAGTTTAGTGCATTTTAATTTGCTTGATGAAAAATTGAAATGAGAGAAGGAAGGTAGAAAGCAACATGTCATGTTTAATAAAAGCAATATGATATGATTTTCTATCCTATTTAAGGAAAAATATGGATAATTTCCCGTTAGATATAAGAACTCTAAGTATAATTTTCATTATATTCTCACTTATCTTTAGTATTGGCTTGTTATTATTCCAGTCAGCTCAGAAACAAGTTCTGGGGCTTTCCCTTTTTTCATCATCTATGTTCGTGATTGGCAGTGGTACCATACTATTAAGCTTGAGAGGCTCTATCTCGGACTTTATGAGTATTATTGTTGGAAATTTAACCATTGCTTATGGTTTTCATTTGGTACTACATAGTTTGACTGTTTTTCGTCGTCATTCACGTCAGATTGTTCAATATAGTCGCATTGCACTGTTTTTGGTTTTAGTAAGTTTTGTTCAATTTACTTATTACGAACAGTCTATTCAAAACCGCATTATTGTTATGAGTCTCTACTTAGCATTCGTAACCGCAAGTTCGGCTATAGTGATACTGAACGGGAAAAGGAATGATCTTTCGTTGGCTGTAAATATGATGGCTTTGCCTTTTATTATTTATAGCTTTTTTATGACTTTTCGAGCTATAAAAACGCATTTTTCATTGAACGAGATGAATAGCCTTATCAGCGCGAACTACTTAAATGAATATACGTATATTTTAAGTATTATTCTTATTGTATCTATGTCCTTCTCAATGCTTTGGTTGATAAACGCGAGGCTCGTACATTCACTTCAATGCCTTTCACAACAGGATCCTCTTACGGCACTAAAGAACCGTCGAGCTCTGGATCAGGCAGTAAAAAAACATCAAGTACAGGTGAATTATAAGCCGGTTTGCATTGTATTACTGGATATCGATAACTTTAAACAAGTGAACGATCAGTTTGGGCATCTTGTAGGTGACGATGCGATTAAAGCTTTAGCGACAACGGTATTGAGGTTAATCGATTTACCTAATACGGTCTTCCGGCTTGGAGGAGATGAAATTCTTATCTGGTTACCCAATTCGAACCTGGAACGAGCCGCTGCGCTTTCAGAAAAGCTACGCTCGGCGATTCAGAAGATCAGACTTGAGCAACAACCATCCCTGAAAATTACGTCAAGTTTTGGTATTAGCTTGCTATCAGAAAATGAAAATTGGAAAGACTGTGTCGCGCGCGCGGACAGAGCTCTTTATCAAGCAAAGCTCAAAGGACGAAATACCATTGTGATTGAAGAGTCACATAACAATTACTCGATACCAACAAAAGCGGTAAGCAACTCCTAGTTTGACTAAGAGTTAGTTCAGTGGATACCTAGCATTCTCACAAATTGTTTTTGTAATGTTTTAACCTTAAAATTTTTTGTTGCCTAGAGCTGTGATGAAAATTGCCAAACTAAGGTTAAAAAATAAAAGCTCGAACGGTAGATTGTGACTTATGTTAGTGCTACGTTATGGACAATTTATAACATATGAGTCATGACACATTAGATTGAGAGACAGCAGCTAACGATGAATAAGATAAAACGATATCCGGTAAATATAGTACTCAGCTACTTAATACTGTCATCATTATGGGTTTTTTTCTCTGATCTTGCGGTTGAATCACTATCAAATGACTTACAAGAACATGCTTTAGCACAGACAATCAAAGGTCTGATCTTTATCGTTCTGACGTCTACTTTATTGTGGATAATGGTTCGGAAAAATAATCGTGATTTAGAGAGCGCCAACGACCTTGATAGTGTAACTGGACTTCATAGCCCATCAGTTTTTTATCGATATTTAAACAAAAGACTGAAAAAGTCCCAGGTCACTGATCATTATGTCCTCTTCTTACTCGACATTGATAACTTCAAATCTGTCGCTGACCAGATTGGGTTTGAAAACACTAATTCATTTTTAAAAGATATCGCACGATCTATTGAACTTCCTATTGAGCATCTACCGCTTTCGTCTCGGGTACACTCCGATGGTTTTGCGTGTTTAGTCAAACTCAATGATAAAGAAGATATTGAATCCTACATTGCTCTCGTACATCGTAGATTTAACCAATGTGCTTATCGTTATAATACCAACGCAACTTGCTGTATCGGTGCCGCCCTATTTCCTTCGGATGGTCATAATGCCAAACAACTTATGGCGTCAGCGACCCATGCTTTAACGGAAGCAAAAAAAAGCAAAAATTCGATTGAATTTCATGACCCCAAACTCACAGAGCTTGAACGCCAGCGTCAAGAAATGGTGCAAGAGTTACGTAAAGCGATTGATGACAAAGCGATTGATATTGTTTTTCAGCCGAAATACAACATTGAAAATAGACTCGTCTCAGGTGTGGAAGTGTTATCCCGTTGGACGCATGAACGCTATGGTGTTGTTTCACCTGATATCTTTGTCGCGCTAGCAGAAGAGAATCATTTTTGTCGAGATTTGACCACGTTAGTTCTAGAGAAAACTGCGGTACAACTAAGAGCTTGTGGTTTGCTTGGGAGTGTCCTTAATAGTGTCTCGGTCAATATTTCAGCGGTAGAGCTAAATAGCGTGGATGACATGGACCATCTGGATAATTATCTACGAAAGGACCCCGAATTTGCTCGCTTACTTTGTCTTGAAATCACTGAAACCGCTATTTTAAAAGATATAGATCAGTGTGCAATCGCTGTTCAAAAATTAAAAAAGCATGGGGTATCTTTTTCGATAGATGACTTTGGTGTTGGTTACACTTCTTTTGGTATATTCAGTAAGTTGGATGTTGATGAGATTAAAGTTGATCGCAGTTATATCAATGGGTTAGAAGATGATTATCGTTCTAGAGCCATAACGTCTGGGATCATTGATATAGCTCGAGGATTTGGCATTCATGTGGTGGCTGAAGGGGTTGAAAATGCCCAACAGTTGTCAATTTTAAAAACGTTAAATTGCGAACAAGCCCAAGGTTATTATCTTGGCTATCCGGTGCCGTCCAAACAGTTAAAAGAAAGTATCACTTCTGAAACAGAACCATGTTCAGCAACATAACGAGTTTCTTTTCATATTATATGACAGACACTCAGATGACTGATTATCGAGAAGGATTTGTCGGTCTACCAATAAAAAAATCCCCATTCGCTGACAAAACGAATGGGGATTTTAGCTACTAGGGGGTAGTAATTTTATCTTCTAACTTGTTTCAGATTTTAGATAGCCACCATAGTCGCAGCTTTCTTCATTGCTTCCTTCGTTGAACACTCAATCACGTTCGCATTCGCAAAGCGGTGAGCGTCTTTCACTTGAATATCGTGAGCCAAGATAACCAGTCTTGCGTTCGCCACATCTAGGTCAGTGATGCGGTTCTGAATACCGTTTTGCCCTTGAGTTTCTACCTTAATGTTAAGGCCTGCTGCTAAGCCTGCTTTCTCTAGAGCTTTCGCTGCCATGAAGGTGTGTGCAACACCAGAAGGGCAACATGTTACGGCTACGATGTCGTACTCGCCTTCGCCTGCTACAGGAGCTGCTTGAGCTTGTACTGGTGCTTCAACCATGTCTTCTTCGGTTTCAACTGCTACAGGTTTCCAGAAACCAACGATAACCGCTGTTGTCAGTGAACCTAGCGCAATACCGACAACGTACATTGGAATGTTGCTAGATACTGGTGCCGTGATTAGGCCGCCCCACGGTGCGTGCAGTAGAACGTCTGTCATGAAGCCGAATACACAGCCCACGATACCACCGGCAACGATTGAAGGAAGTACGCGCATTGGGTCGTTTGCTGCGAATGGGATAGCTCCTTCCGAGATACCGATAGAACCCATAATTGCTGCTGCTTTTCCTGCTTCTCGCTCTTGTTTAGAGAACTTGTTTTTGAATAGGAAAGTCGCCAGTGCCATGCCTAGAGGTGGTGTACAAATTGCGATGCCTACGCCGCCCATTAGCCAAGGTTGCGTGTCTACTTGAGTTTGAGCAAATAGGGTCGCTACTTTGTTGATAGGGCCGCCCATATCAAACGCCGTCATACCGCCAAGGATTGTGCCTAGAACCATCTTAGATGCGCCAGCCATTGAAGCTAGGAATTCGTTCATTGAAGACATGAACAGTTTGATTGGCTCACCGATGCCCCACAGTACGATACCAGCAGAGATTAACGTGCCTAGAAGCGGGTAGATGAAGTAAGCACCCAGCGCAGTCATGTTTGCAGAAAGCGGGATCTTCTTAAGTTGGAACACCACGCCACCGGCGATAAAGCCTGCCACGATACAACCAAGGAAGCCACCGCCCATGTCAGCCATGATGCCAGAAGAGATCATCGCAGGAGCAAGTGCTGGTTTATCTGCAATTGAGTAACCAATAAAGCCGCCAAGAATGATTGGGAAAAGAACAAGGCCCTTGATACCGATATTAGAGATGTCTGCCAGCAAACCGTCGGCTGGAACCGCACCTTTGCCTGATGCCATGACCGCTAAGGCCAACAGAACACCACCGGCTACGATGAAAGGCAGCATGTGTGAGGTTCCGAAAAGCAGATGGCCTTTCATGGTACTGAGGATTTTTTTATAGTCGCTACTACTATTTCTATTATTAGAATTGCTACTGGTATTCGTAGCTTGATTTGCTAGGGTGCTCATAATTTTCTACGCCTTATGAATTAATTAAAATATCAAGGATTTGATGTTCATCTTTTGCGTTATGGATATTCTGGATAAATTCATCGCTGAATTTTCCAAACAGTTCTTGTAGTACATAAATATGATGGTCAGCACCGTTGTCGGGTGATGCGATCATAAAAAACACGGTTGGATTGATGCCGTCTTCATCGCCATACTCAATGCCTTCACGCTTAACACCGACAGCGATTGCTGGCTCAGTGACAGCCTTGCTTTTTGAGTGCGGATAAGCGATACCGTCCATTGAGGTAATGCTTTGAGATTCACGAATTTCGATGTCTGCCAAGAAGGCTTCTTTATTACTGATTCGGTTGTTCTCAAATAACATACCTGCCAATTCTTCAAACAGTTCTTTTTTATTATTCGCTTGAAGGTTGTTATTAATTAAGTTGACGTTAGTTAGCTGTGTGATCATTTATTAACTCATTCACTTTTGAAGTTCTTGAATTAAAATTAATGGATTAACGGCATTCGCGAAATAGCAAATAAAAGCCCTTCACTGTACATTTGTATCCAGCAAAATTAAGTGTGATTTGCATCATTAATGCAGTGCGAGATAGGTCATATTTGATTATGTTTTTGATACGCCGAGCGACCTCCTCAGAAACAAAAATGCCCCGCATGAGCAGGGCAGTAAGACTTTGTACTGAGTTCTAAGGGAGCTAGCTGTAAGCGCGCGCTACGCGTCCAGCGCAATCCAGTTTATAGCTCTCTGCATAAGCAGGAATGAACACGGACTGGCCTTTCTCTATCACGCAGGTTTCGCCACATTGGTGAGTGAGCACCATAGATTCGTCAAGCGGCAATAGGATCTCGGCACCTTCGGTGGTGATCTGTCGTTGATGTGAGTTTTGCACGATAGAGAACTTAAAATCCTCCACTGGAATTTCGTATTCCATCACATCACCTTGTTCAATAGGGCTGAGCAGTAATCTATCCGCAGGCTTTTCATTAAATCGAGTACAAGAAACCAGCTCATTCACGTCCATGTATTTAGGCGTCAACCCAGCGCGCAACACATTGTCTGAGTTCGCCATGATCTCTAAGCCTGTCCCTTTGATGTAAGCGTGGGGCGTTTCGGCATCCAGATACATGGCTTGCCCCGGCTTTAGGGTGATCACGTTCAATAGCAGTGGTGCGAATAGGCCGACATCACCTGGGTATTGATCTTCCAGCTCTGAAATCAACTGAAACACAGGTGTATCTGAAAGCTTCGCCTTCACCAGCAACATGGTCAGCGCCATGCCTTTTTGTTCACCTTGCAAAGACAATAAGCTCGCGAAGAAGCTCGCTAATCCATTAGGCGTTTGGTCGCCCGCGAGGTCATTGACCATCGAATGCAGTTCGGGAATATCAAGGTAATGGAAGTGCTCAAGAATCTCGTTGATCGACCTAAAGCCATTCATCGCGGTGTAGTCGGTTAGGGCATACACCAGCTCTGGTTTGTGGTTGGGATCCTTGTAGTTACGGTTACCCGCTGTCATCGGAATGCCTTGCTGCTCTTCAAGAGCATATCCAGATTCCGCTTGTTGCTTGTTCGGGTGAACTTGAACAGACAGCGCTTTCTCTGCTGCTAACACCTTGAATAGATATGGCAGCTCACCAAAACGACTTGCTACTTTCTCGCTTAAGAACAGGTTGAGGTTCTTAGAAATCAAGCTCGATAATGTGGTCTGCTGCCCGTTATCAGTGACCATTGAGCAACCATTCGGGTGAGCACCCATCCAGATCTCCGCTTGCGGCTCACCAGACTGGTTATCAATACCAAACAGTTGGCTAAACGAAGAAGGGCTACCCCATGCGTAGTTTTGAATCACGTTGGTCATAGGGTAGAAAAAGCGTTGTACGAACGAATCGTTCGCTAAAGAAAAATCAGACATCGAAATCACCATGAAGGGAAACATGGCTTGAGCTCTATTCGACCTATTTGCAACTAAAGTATTAGCGACTAAAAAAAGGAGAGTAGAAGGGTTCAAGCCATTGGAGTTGAAATGGTTTAAGCCGCTGCTGTCGTTAGCTTGGCTTTGCGTAGATTTTTAAGTGCGATGCAAGTAACCGCAGTCACGCCCGCACCTGAAGCCATACACAGAAGTGCCAGCATTGGGTAGTTCATAGCGCCTAATAGAGCGACAACTGGACCACCGTGGGCAACGCTGTTGGTGATACCAAATGAGAACGCCATTACCGCAGCAGTCATTGAGCCAAGTACGTTGGCAGGGATAACCGACATCGGGTCTTGAGCCGCGAAAGGAATTGCACCTTCAGAGATACCTACTAAGCCCATCGCGCCTGCTGCTTTACCCGCTTCAATTTCAGAAGATTCGAACAGGTCGAACTTACGGCCAAGTCTGGTTGCGATAGCCATACCCAGTGGAGCGACAGGAATTGCACATGCCATTGCACCCATGAACTGAGTTTGACCGCTGGCAATCATGCCGACTGAGAATAGGAACGCCACCTTGTTGAACGGACCGCCCATATCGAAACCGGCCATGCCACCCAGTACGATGCCTAGCAGAACCACGTTGCCTGTACTCATGCTCGTTAGTAGTGCAGTTAGAGCATCCATTAGCCCTGCGATAGGTGCACCGATAACAAAGATGAATAGACCCGCGATGAATAGAGAACCTGTGATCGGAGCGATCATGATAGGCACAAGCGGTTGAACGAACTTGTGGTAGTTAAACGAGGTAATCCATTTAACGAAGTAGCCGACTAATAGGCCAGCGATGATTGCGCCAATAAAGCCTGTACCTGCGTCAGCGCCGTAGAAAGAGCCGTTGTTAGCAATCCAACCACCGATAAGGCCAGGGGTTAGGGCAGGGCGGTCAGCAATCGCGTAAGCAATGTAGCCAGCCAAGATTGGGATCATCAGGGTGAACGCAACCACACCGACTTCTAGAATTTGGTTCCACATGCTGCCAGCAGGAATCGCCATGCCTGATTCACTTGGCTCGCCGCCAATCGCCAGTGCAAGGGCAATCAATAGGCCGCCAGTGACTACGAATGGGATCATGTGTGATACGCCATTCATCAGGTAACGATAAAGGTCTGAACGCGCTTGTGAGGCTTTTTCTACAACAGATTGGTTGGTCGGCGTTTGTTCAGATTGGTAACTAGGTGCGTTGAGCGCTTGCTTAATCAAGTCTTGTGCGTCTTTGATTGGTGCTTTTACGTTGGTGCTGATGACGCGTTTTCCGGCAAAGCGAGCCATGTCGACCTGTTTATCACAAGCCACGACAATCGCGTCGGCGCGTTCGATCTCTTCTTGAGTCGGGCTGTTTTTAACACCAATAGAACCGTTAGTTTCGACCTTGATGTCGTAGCCAAGAGCCGCCGCGCCTTTCTCTAGCGCTTCAGCTGCCAAATAAGTGTGCGCAACGCCAGCTGGGCAGCCTGTCACACCAATGATGAAGCCTTGTTTCTCAACGTTGGTTTCCGTTTCTGAAGGCTCAGGTTTGCTAAGCAGTAGTTCTAATGCTTCTTGTTCAGATTGAGCATTCATAAAGCTTTCAATAAAGCCTTCTTTAATCAGTTTTGAAGAAAGCTCTGCCAATACTTCGATGTGGTGATTATCGCCGCCATCAGGAGAGGCAATCATGAAGAACAGTTTTGATGGCTGACCGTCATCGGCGCCGTATTCGATGCCCTGTTTATGGACGCCGATAACAACCGCGGGTTTGATCACCGCAGCGCTTTTCGCATGTGGCAGGGCGATGCCTTCTTCAAACCCTGTGTTGCCTTGTTCTTCACGCGCCTTAATGTCGGCAAGAAACTGTGCTTTGTCTGAAATTCGACCTTGCGCATAAAGTACGTCTATCAGCTCTTTAAATACGTCTTCTTTTGAATCAGCGCTAAGCGAAAGCTTAATCAAATCTTGATTGATCAATGTTGTGATCATAATGAACCCCTACTCTATTTTTATTTTGTTAGGGGTATTTTGGAATCTATGGCTTAGCTTCTGTAGTGAAGAAAAAATGCATTTACTGGATGATTGTTGCGTTATAAATGGAGTGTGATTTTGATCGGTCGAGTGGTCGTTTTTAGGCTTGTGTTGACAGAGTTTAAGATGTTTTGAGGCTTTTATTTATAAGGGCTTGGGCGTATTTCGTTATCCAGGAAACAACGTGCTTCATCAATTTCCGCACTGGAAATTTATTTCTAAAACTGGATTTTTGTAACCTAGATCTCAAATTGTGATTTTGCTCAATAGCACTATGTTTCACTAAGGAGTATATCTATTCCCATAGCTTTATTGCTGCCCATAAGAGTTTTAAAAATGATATTTCATGACTTAATCTCCTCTGTATTAAATGAGCGAGAACCGTTTCACAACATCTGGTTTGCTGGAGATTTTCATACGCCTCCAGCGTGCAGTTACCAGGTGAACTTTCCACGTTTAGAGTTGGTGCTAGACGGAGAGTACGTTAATGAAATGGAGAGTCATGATCGCAAAATAACCAACGTTATTGCCAAAGCCGGAGACGCAATTTTCATCCCTCCGAACTGTTGGAATAAACCTAACTGGGATACCGACTGTTCGGTGTTGAGCATGCTATTTGGTCGTCGTCAGCTGGGTTTAAGTTTGGTGAGTAAGCGCAAAGGCGAGGAGAGCTTTTACGATATTCAAAAGCACAGTATTCAGACTCGTTCTGGGTTTGCGATTGATAACATTTTGGAGGCGCTAAGTTCGTTAGCGAGAGAGAGTAACAAGCAGCCGATGGATGAGTTATTGTTGCAAGCTCTACTGCAATACAGCAAGACGATGTTGGAAGCGCCCGTAGAAAAATCTCATAGCCGAGTACAGGATGTGTATCAGGGGATCTGTATCTACATTCAAGAGAACTTCCACCGCCAAATAACCCGAGACAGCATTGCCTCTCGCTTTAGCATTTCATCGAACCACTTGTCGCGAATGTTCCGTCAACAAGGCCACATGACCCTGGCGGAGTACATTACCCGTGTTCGTGTCGACCGCGCTAAGTTCATGCTTAAGAAGTACAACTTCAAACTCAATGAAGTGTCAGTCCGCTGTGGCTTTAAAGATGTGAACTACTTCTGCCGAGTATTTAAAAACCGAACAGGAAAAACCCCAACCGAATATCGTGGTTCAATCTAATATACTCTAAAGTTCCCTTTTCTGACCTGAGCTTATACGACCGAAATTTGTATGACTAGAGCATCACTGCTGGCTCTGAGCTGTGGTGGTCACTTACTTTGTGTTTTCCTCTAGTGTTTATTCCTACGCTTCATCTCTAAGCTCGTTTTTCTATTTATCCCACTTCACTAAATACCCCTAATTAATAACATTAAGAGTTAGCTTTGCGAGTTGCTTATTATTTCCGCTCTCTATTAATTGAATTAAACGTGTGAGAGTTGATGTATTAACGCGATGCATTTAATGAATGTTAAGTAAATTAAAAACCACTTATCGAGACGACAAAATCTTGTTATTGTTGTCCGAGTTACTGATTGAGGTTCTTTTAAGTGATTGATTTTAAATGTTTACTTCATGTCGGATTATTCTTTGTTTACTAGCGCGTAATTAATGCCTCGAAATAGAATATTCAGGTTTATATGTCCCATCACAATCTTGACTTATAATACTACAAATTAAATTTTCTATGGATAATATGCTCTTCAGATATTAATAATAAAGAAGACTTAATTCATGGAACTCAATACTCTGATCGTAGGAATTTATTTCCTTTTCCTTATCGCAATAGGTTGGATGTTTAGAACGTTCACCAGTACAACCAGTGACTATTTCCGCGGGGGCGGTAACATGCTTTGGTGGATGGTTGGCGCAACTGCGTTTATGACTCAGTTCAGTGCTTGGACTTTCACCGGTGCAGCAGGTAAAGCGTATGCCGATGGTATGGCTGTCGCGGTAATCTTCCTAGCAAACGCATTTGGTTACTTGATGAACTACCTGTACTTTGCTCCGAAATTTCGTCAACTGCGTGTAGTAACGCCAATTGACGCGATACGCATGCGATTTGGTAGCTTCAACGAGCAAGTGTTTACTTGGTCTGGCATGCCGAACAGTATTGTTTCTGCGGGTATCTGGCTAAATGGCTTGGCGATTATTGCATCGGGCATCTTTGGCTTCGATATGACGACAACCATCGTTCTAACCGGTCTTGTTGTACTGGTGATGTCGGTTACTGGCGGTTCATGGGCGGTTATCGCGTCTGACTTCATGCAGATGGTTATCATCATGGCGGTAACGGTAACGTGTGCAGCTGTGGCTATCGTGCAGGGTGGTGGCGTTACTGAAATCATCAACGATTTCCCTGTTGCAGAAGGCGCGTCATTTGTTTCTGGTAACAATCTGAACTACGTAAGCATCTTCGGAATCTGGGCATTCTTCATCTTCTTCAAACAGTTCAGTATCACCAACAACATGTTGAACTCTTATCGTTACTTAGCTGCAAAAGATTCAAAGAATGCGAAAAAAGCGGCTCTGTTGGCGTGTATTCTGATGACAATTGGTCCAATCATTTGGTTCATGCCACCTTGGTTCGTGGCAGGGCAAGGCGTTGATCTTGCGGCGCATTACCCAGATGCTGGTTCTAAAGCGGGCGACTTCGCTTACCTATACTTCGTAGAGCAATACATGCCAGCAGGTATGGTGGGGCTTCTCATCGCAGCAATGTTTGCAGCAACTATGTCTTCAATGGACTCAGGTTTAAACCGTAACTCAGGTATCTTTGTTATCAACTTCTACCAACCTATTCTTCGTCCAAACGCGACAGAGAAAGAGTTGATGGTTGTGTCTAAGTTGATGTCTTCGGTTTTCGGTGTCGCTATCATCCTTATCGCACTGTTTATCAACTCGCTGAAAGGTTTGAGCTTGTTCGACACTATGATGTACGTTGGTGCATTAATCGGTTTCCCAATGACGATTCCAGCATTCTGTGGCTTCTTCATTAAGAAGACTCCGGACTGGGCAGGTTGGGGCACGCTAGTGGTTGGCGCGATTGTGTCTTACATCGTAGGTTTCGTGATTACCGCTGAAATGCTACAAAACTGGTTCAATCTAGAGCCGCTAACAGGCCGTGAATGGTCTGATTTGAAAGTAGCGGTAGGTCTGATTGCTCACTTAACGTTTACCGGTGGCTTCTTCATTCTGTCGACTTTGTTCTACAAACCATTAGAAGCGTCTCGTCAGAAAGATGTCGATACCTTCTTCAACAACCTTGCGACACCGTTGGTTTCTGAATCAACAGCACAGAAGAAATTGGATAACAAACAACGTCACATGCTGGGCTCACTGATTGCAGTATCTGGTGTGGCAGTAATGGCGATGTTTGCTCTACCGAACCCATTCTGGGGAAGAATGATGTTCGTACTGTGTGGCGGTATCGTGTTTATCGTTGGTCTGATGCTGGTGAAAGCCGTGGACGACTCGGTGGAAGATGCGAAACAAGAGAACAAAACGGCTTAGGTAACTAAACCTACAAGATAAGCCATTTAGAATAGAACGGCTGAGCGTAATTGCTCAGCCGTTTTTTATTGTGTGAACAATGGAGATTATAACCAATGGAGCGAGTAACTTAGTTAATCAAGGAAATGAATTTAAAAGGGAGAGAAGAATTAAATCAGACGTGAAGAGATGTACATCAACAGGGCTTGTAGGTCGACACTGCTTCGGGTCTTTTGTAGACGTTCATTGACCTGATCATGAAGCAGGTTTCTGGTTAGATTAGTGGCCGCCACAATGTGCTCTCGCTGTGGCTTGGTAGGCAGTACCAAAGCGATGGCAACATGCACTTCACCAATGCGTGATGCCCAATCAATAGGATCATCACTGACAATGACTGCAATCGAGAGATCTTGAGTCGATTCAAACATCACATGCGGCAGTGCGATCCCAGGTGACACACACGTCGAAGAGCGTTCCTCTCGTTTAATAAACGCCAGAATCAGTTCATCCGGATCTTGTGGATACACCAGATGAGCAAGCCCTTTCAAGCATTCAAATTTGGTCAGTTGAGTTTGTGCTTTGGCATGGTGCCACTTGATGTCACAAGGCGGGCATATCTGCGGCATGCGCTGGATTAAGTCTTTCGAGAACTCATGGTTCACTTGTGAGCCGACCATGGCGTAATGCTCAGCAATCACATCTTTAAGAACGAAACACGCTAGCTCGGCATCGATGCCAATGGCAGTGATCTGGCACAAATCGCCACGAAGTAGGCCCACTTGCAACATCGCAACAGATTTGGAGAGATCAGCCGTTCGATTTTGAGTGATGTTGATAATTCGGATGGTACTTTTGAATTTCTTTGCTAAGCGGCTAAGTGGCTGCGCAACGTGTGAGTTAGCTGCAGGATCGTCAACGAAGAAGGTGATCTGATATTCGTTCATGAAAGGTTTAGGTTCGACAATGCTTAATAAAGACTTTATCGACACTCAACAACACTTCTTCCATTGGAATGAATAAGGTTTTAGCTGGGTCGAAGCGGCTTGGCTGTTCAATGTCGATATCAGAGACGATCAACACCTTGTCTGCGAGGCTAATGTCCTGTGCAGAGAGTAAGTTTTCAATACCCATAGCGCCTTGTGTTTCAACTTTGATTGAAACGTTGAATTTAGGGGCTGTTTTATTTAAAGCATCAGCTGCCATATAGGTGTGTGCGATGCCTGTAGGGCACGCAGTTACCGCTACAATTCTCATTATTATTCTCGGCTTAATCTCGTCCCTGTTACGTTACATAAGCTACCTTTCAGAAGCTATTTTGCAAAAGCTATCTTGCGTGGGAAATCCAGTATGGAAAGCTCGCATAGGGGAGGGGCGATATTGTTATGGGTTCTGTGGATTTTATGGATTGGCGTTTTTTATTCCAAGGTGAAAGTCACACTCTGAGTTCTTGGTTACAATAATCCAGTTAATGCACCTTTCGTCCTATATATTGAGTGCCCCCACACCGTTAATCTTTTCATCTTATTAACCTCTTTATCTCATTCATTCAAATTGGTACTCGGACGAGGCAGCACATGGATATCACTGACATTATCGAGCCCGAGATTATCTGCTTGGAATTGAAAGCAGACTCAAAACAGGCGGTATTTGAAGAGCTTGTCGAACTGCTCGACCGTGCTGGTAAGCTTTCCAATAAAAGTGAATTCCTTGATGACATTTGGAAGCGTGAGGCCATTGGTAATACGGGCTTTGACGATGGTATCGCCATTCCACACGCGAAAAGTACCGCGGTTGCTAAGCCTGCCGTTGCGGTTGGGATTAGCCGAGCGGGTATTGATTATGGTGCTGATGGTGGTGAACTGTCTGATGTGTTCTTCATGCTCGCTTCGCCTGACAACAATGATGACCATCATATCGAGGTACTGGCTCAGATCTCGACCAAGCTGATTGAAGATAACTTTGTTACAAAATTAAAGGCGGTTGAGTCGGTCGAGGAAGCTCAAGAGTTGTTTCTCGAAGCTAATTCTGAATCGTTCGATAGTTACGCCTCAAGCCATCATGAAGTTTACGTCGAACCACTTAGCCCTTGGGCTCAATCTCTTAATCGTCTAAAAGAACACCTGCTGTACGGAACTTCGCACATGATCCCATTCGTGGTCGCGGGCGGTGTGTTGTTGTCTTTGTCGGTGATGATGTCGGGTCACGGCGCAGTACCAGAGAGTGGCGTGCTGGCAGATATCGCGCAGATGGGCATCGCTGGCTTAACCCTCTTTACTGCCGTATTAGGCGGCTACATCGCCTACTCAATGGCCGACAAACCGGGTTTAGCGCCCGGTATGATTGGTTCTTGGGTTGCGGTGAATCAATACAACACAGGCTTTCTTGGGGCGATAGTGGTCGGCTTCTTTGCGGGTTTTGTGGTGAACCTACTAAAGAAGATCAAGCTGCCAGACAGTATGATCTCGTTAAGCTCTATCTTCATCTATCCACTCGTTGGCACCTTCGTCACTTGTGGGGCGGTGATGTGGGTGATTGGCTCTCCGATAGCTCAAGTAATGCTTGAAATGAACCAAATGCTCACGGGCATGGCGGGTTCAGGAAAGATGGTGCTCGGCAGTATTTTAGGCGCGATGACGGCCTTTGATATGGGCGGCCCGATCAACAAGGTCGCTACACTGTTTGCTCAAACGCAGGTGAATACTCAGCCATGGTTGATGGGAGGCGTCGGGATAGCAATTTGTACACCGCCACTTGGCATGGCATTGGCGACTTTCATATCGCCGAAGAAGTTTAAACGAGACGAACGCGAAGCCGGAAAAGCAGCGGGAATCATGGGAATGATCGGCATCAGTGAAGGTGCGATTCCCTTTGCAGCCGCCGACCCTGCTCGTGTTCTGCCTGCTGTCGTGGCTGGTGGTATTGTCGGTAATGTGGTTGGCTTTATGTTTCATGTGGTTAACCATGCGCCATGGGGTGGTTGGATTGTGCTGCCTGTGGTAGATGGCAAGATTGGCTACATCATTGGCACACTCGCGGGAGCACTAACAACAGCTTTAATTGTGATACTGCTGAAAAAGAATGTGGTCGAAGGTGAGGCTCACTCTAACCAGTTTGCGGGTTGTTCGGTGACAGAAGAAGGGCAAGCGGATGTACTTGCGATCACGTCTTGTCCATCTGGTGTTGCCCACACTTTCCTAGCGGCTAAGTCTTTGGAAAAGGCGGCGCATCATCTTGGGGTTCGGATTAAAGTCGAAACACAAGGTGCCAACGGGATAGGTAATCGCATTACACAAAAAGACATTGAAAGGGCAAGGTTGGTGATCTTCGCTCACGATGTGGCGATTAAGGAAGTCGAGCGCTTTGCGAATGTCAAAACGTTAGATGTCAGCACCAAAGAGGCGATGCTTAATGCGCAGGCGTTGATCATGAGAAAGGTGTAATCCTTAGACCGCACAGTTTATCGGCTCCAAACTAAAAAGACTCCGCTCTAGACCTGTTAAGGTGAAAGTGGAGTCTTTTTGTATTGTGCTCAATCTAACAGGTCAGACGCTAAAAAGGGTGGTATTTAAATACGTCTTCAACCATTGAATTGAGTAAATCGATATCGTCACAGGTTTTTGCGTAGGTACGCAAGCCGGCGATTTGAACCTGAACATGTCGAGCAAGTTGAGCCGGTTCTCGCTCTTTGCTTATCTCACCTAGCTCTTGTGCTTCCGCAATCACTTTAGCAAATTCACCTTCCATGATCTTTAGTGATTTCTTTGCTTCTTCCAATAATTCTGAATGTTCATCAGTGAGTTCAGCAACCGTTTTTGCCAGCATACACATGCCGTTAGGTGAACTCTGTTTAGACTCGACAACAACGCGTCTTACAAAGTTTTCGAGTGCTTGAATGGGCGAGTCAGTTTCATTGCGAAAGCGGTTCAGATTGAGGATGCCAAGTTCGGTATAGCGAGCAAGAGTTTCCTTAAACAGTCCTT
The DNA here is from genome assembly GCF_042466085.1 of Vibrio sp. R78045. Lineage (NCBI taxonomy): Bacteria > Pseudomonadati > Pseudomonadota > Gammaproteobacteria > Vibrionales > Vibrionaceae > Vibrio > Vibrio sp. R78045. Next base: position 764,305 of record NZ_JAXHBS010000013.1, on the reverse strand, counting down.
CTTTGCTGCCAAAAGTCGCGTAGATGCTTCCCGGGCGCATATCAATCACGTCCTGTAGGTTACGCATAGATGTTGCGTGAAAGCCTTTTTCCCAATACAGGTTAGTTGCTTTGTCTACTACATCTTGTCTATCGAACTTTGCCGTTTTAGCCATAACATCTACTTCATTAAACTGAACACATACTCAATATTTTATGCTGAACGCTCGTTCTAGTAAAGCCACACCAGTAAGAAAACAGGCTGCTTAGTCTAGTTATTTGCTAAATGATTGAAACAAAATGGCTAGTGTGTAACTGCAGGCTGCAATTTATGCGTCAACAACTTCTACGGTTTTATGTTGCGCACCGTAATAGGTGCCTTCATCAATGGTATACATTAAAATTTCATCGCATTCTGGGCAGTTGAATTCTTCGTTGGGTTCAATTGCTGCCTCTTCTACCCATTCCCATCCAATGTTTTGTTCGCAAGCAGGACAATCCATAAAAAACCTCTAATTATGCATCTACGTTAATTTTACGAGCTCGGCATTATACATAGTTGATGTTGAATATATAGACGGTCGTGAGGACATAGCTTGATAAGGCTTGTACAGTTAGTGTGGTCTACCACTTTGTGGTTATGTAAAATCTGTCAATTTTCAGTCACTTGCGCCGGAAAAATGTTGAAGATCGTATTTGTTTTCCGCTTAAGTTGCATAGCTAACAGTTTTATAAACAAGTCAATGAGTTCTACAAGGTTAAGTGTTAGGTTTATCGATTGCCGCCGATAGGGAATGGTAATTACTAAAACTGAATAATTATATGATCTCAACAAGGGCACATTGATATATAAGTGTGTCTAATTACAACCAGAAAGAGATTTGTTAGCTGCTAGGGAATAAAAATGAAATTAACCGATATGTCTTTTAAGCAAAAAATCATCGCTTTGCTTATTTTGCCGATCTTAGGCTTTCTATGGCTTAGTGTTTCTGCGATATCAAAAGGCGTAGAGACCACCAGTGAAATGTCATCATTAAACCAACTGACGCGTTTGTCGGTTGTATACAGTGAATTAGTGCACGAGTTACAGAAAGAGCGTGGAATGACTGCCGGTTTTATCGGCTCACAGGGTACTCAGTTTGTCAGTGAACTACGTTCACAAAGAGCAAGTGCGGATACTCGACGTGACCAGAGAAGCGAATATTGGCAGTCGGCTGATATCGATTTACCGCAAATCACAAAGTTGAATACAGAAATCAGCCGAAGCCTCAATCAGATCACTTCTATTCGTAATCGAGTCGACTCTCAATCTATCCCACTTTCTGAGGCTCTAGGTTACTACACTCAACTTAACGCAAAGTTATTGAGCGTATCGGCATTGATTGCAGAGTTGAGTTCGGATGCCACCATTACTACAGAAACCATCGCTTACTACAACTTCTTGCAAGGCAAAGAGCGTGCTGGTATTGAACGTGCTGTACTCAATAATACCTTCTCTAAAAATGAGTTTGGCCCGGGTATGCTTGTGAGGTTTATCTCTTTAATGACTGAGCAAAATACCTATTTCTCTAACTTTAAAGTGCTGAGCACCCCAAGCAATGTGAGTTTTTTTGAGCAACAATTGAATGATCGATCTGTCGCAGAAGTTGAAAAACTTCGACAGCTTGCACAATCGAAAATGAGTGGTTTTGATGTTGACCCTGTTTACTGGTTTGCACAATCAACGGCGCGTATTGTTCAGTTGAAGAAAACAGAGAACCAGTTAGCTGATTCACTGATCGCACTCACGGAACAAAAAACGACAGAAGCGCAGACTGCCATGATGGCGAGTATCGCGATGTTTGTTGTGATTACTTTGTTTGCAACTTTTGTTAGCTTCAAGGCTATAACCGATCTAACCACACGAGTGAAAGACCTTACTTTAGTGCTTTCAAAAGTTCGTGATGATAATGATTTGACAGTTCGTGCGACTTACGTAGGTAGCAGCGAGCTTGGCCAGATATCTTTATCGCTTAACGAAACTTTAGAGAAGTTCTCGCAGGTGATCGACAACTTGTCTCAATCGAGCTTAACACTCGCTTCGGCAGCAGAAGAGACGGCGCAAACTTGCCAATACAACTCCAATACCTTGGTTGAGCAACAAAACCAAATTGGGCTGATTGCAACGGCAACTGAGGAGCTTTCGGCAACCGTGAATGAAGTCGCGGCTAAAACGCAGCAAACGGCGACTTCGGCGAAAATGGTGGATCAACAGTCACAAGAGGGCTTGAGCACGGTCCAACACTCTTATGAATCGATTGAAATCTTAGCGTCTGAGATTAACGGCTTAGCTGAGAAAATTACTCATCTACACGAAAGCAGTAATAATATTAATAGCGTGATCGATGTGATTAAGTCGGTTGCTGATCAAACAAACTTGTTGGCGCTAAACGCTGCGATCGAAGCGGCTCGTGCTGGTGAACAAGGTCGTGGTTTCGCTGTTGTAGCTGATGAAGTCCGTACATTGGCTCAACGCACTCAAGAGTCGACGTTGGAAATTGAAGGCTTCATTAGTTCGCTACAGTCTGATGTACAAACAGCGTTCAATGTGATTGATAACAGTAAAAAAATGTCATCAAGAGCGGTTGAAGATTCGCGAGACGTAGAACAAACGCTACAAGATATTTCTGGTGCTGTGAGCGAGATATTCAGTATGACAGAGCAGATTGCAACGGCAACAGAAGAGCAAGCGGTAGTGACACAAGACATTGCTCAGAACGTAGTGGCGGTAGAGCAGAAGTCGACAGAATCTACGACGGGCGCGACTCAAATTGCGGCGACAGCGAAAGAACAAGCAGAATTGGCAACATCACTAAAAGAACTCTCGAATACGTTTAAGAGTTAATTTTTCCGAGATCATGGCTAATGGCTAATGGCTAATGGCTAATGGCTAATGGCTTAAAGTTAAGAGTTAAGAGCTATCTTACATAACGAAATGTCCCGCTTAGTGCGGGACATTTTTTAGGGTTGAAGCGGCTAAGACTGCGCTTTATAAAAACGACAAGTTAAAGCTCAAACAATACGTCAGTACGAATAATGTATTTAGTCCCAGAAAGTATTGGTGCTGAGCCGTGTATACAATGGGCAGGGTGAGTACCGTGAGGAAAACATAGGACACTACCACTAGGTGTTTTAACCGATTCTATATCCGCATTCTCATGCCTTTGACGACGAGCAGGCTTACTCGGGTCGTCACGGTTAACCATGAATTGGGTTTCACCACCGACGAAATCATCACTCAATAGAAGCAAGAAAGTATACATGCTCCAACGGTCGCCAAAAGAGTCATCGATCAGTTCTCCACCGACAACTTGACTACCGGGCCAAGAGCCATCGGTGTGCATTTTAAAGAAATCCCCTTCATCGTAGCGATAAAATCGAAAACGACCGTTGATTCCAAGTGGTTTCACACCAGCAAAATGGTCGTACTTATCAACGAAATGATCTTTGCATCGGTTCCAGATGATTTCGAGTGTTTTAGGATCGGCGATCAGGTTGAGGTTTCGGTTATGGCGTATTTCTCTTGGCAATGAAACTGCGGCATCTTCTGTGAAACCAAGTTGGTTCGCTTCATCAAGTATCCGCTTAACCTCTTCAGGAAGAAGTACATCTCTTAGCTGGAAAGCTCCAGGTACATTGTTTACTTCAATGCGTGATACTGCGCTGACGCTGTCATTAAGTGAAAATGGATTAGCCGATTTTGGTGCCCAGACTGGTAGGTCACTGCACTGAGTGCCTGCTTCTCGTCTAACAACGTAGAATTTCTGTTCGTTATTCATTATGAATCCTTATTTTGAAACTACTTTCACTTGAGCAAATTGACGATGACCATCTACTGAACCGTGGTAGCCAAGGCCACTCTGTTTCGCACCAACCCAGGGAGCGTCACCACTACCGCCCTGACCTTGATTGATGCCAACCATGCCAGCGTCAAGTTCATCAGCAACCTCGTTGGCACCTTGGTTGCCGAATACCACAGCTCCCAATCCATACTCGCTGGCATTAGCACGTTCGATTGCATCATCAATGTTGGAGTAGCGAGTGATAGCGACCACTGGTCCAAAAGTCTCTTCTGTTTCTAACTTCATTTCAGGAGTCATTCCAGTGATAACAGTAGGACGGATATAACGATCTGGTTGTTCAATCCCGCCTAGAAGGAAAGTTGCCCCTTTTTGTTGTGCGTCTTTTAATTGTTCAACGATTTTTCCATGCTGCGTGGCATTGATGATCGGTCCTATGTTTACGTTAGGCATATCCCACGGGCCAATCTGGTACATGTTGGCGATCTCGGTGACACGTTGTTCAAATTTTTCAGCGATACGATCATCAACATAGATACGTTCAATCGAAGTACACATTTGTCCTGAGTTCTCAAAGCTGCCTGCGACGGCAAAGCGAGCTGCTTGTTCTAGGTTGGCATCACGCATCACTATCATTGGGTCTTTGCCACCTAGCTCCATGACCAAGCGTTTTACCTTGCTCGCTGCGCGTCGCATGATGTCTTGGCCTGTTGCTTTTGAGCCAGTGAACGCGATCATTTGGATGTCGCCTTCGACTAATGCCTCACCAGTTTCTCGGTCGCCATGCAAAATTGTTAATACGCCTTCGGGTAGGTGTTTTTGCAGCTCACCAAAGAATGCTTCAGCGATGAGAGGCGTTTCTTCTGAAGGTTTTAAAATCACGCTATTGCCCGCGACCAGTGCTGGCACAATGAGGTTGTTTGCCATCATCACAGGGTAGTTCCAAGGAGATATAACTCCGACAACACCTAGTGGGCGGTATTGAAGCTCTGTTGACCCTGACAATTTGCGAGTGTTGAGCGCGCGGTGTGCTTCTTCTGCATAATGCTGCCCCATGTAAATTGCGCCTGTTGCTTCACCAGTGGCGCGTCGGATATCTTTACCCATTTCGCGAGCAAGTAGTTCTGAGAGGGAATCTGCATACTGATCAAGGTGTTGGTAAGCTCTAATAATGGTTCGCACGCGCTCATTTATCGGGAGTTTTTTCCATACCTTTTGTGCTGACTTTGACTGGCGGATCGTTTGAACGACTTCATCTCTAGAGGCGCTATTGACTTCACCAAGCAGTTCTCCATTACTAGGATTAAAAGATTGAATAGACTTGCTCATGTTTACCAACTCCGTTTAATTTTTCGTATATTTTTTCTATTTAATTACATATCTACATAGCTAGATATTGAGAAATTTCGATATCTAATCTTCTAAAAATAGACAAGATTAAAATGGGCGGCGTTATCCACCCAGTCTGTTTTGATTCTGCTTGTTAGAGTGAGTTAGATAACTCTTTTAAAAACTTCTCGATGTATTCGTCATTACGCTTGTAGTACGTCCACGAGCCAATGCGTTTTGAAGTAACCAGCTTTGCACGTTGCAAGTTAGAAAGATAAGACGAGACGGTCGATTGGGATAAGCCACTTTTCTCTTGAATAATGCTGACACATACCCCTTCAACGTCGGTATCAACGAGTTGTTTCTCTAGGTTAAAGTGCTCATGCGGTGACTTTAGCCAGTGTAGAATATCCCTTCGTACTGGGTTGTTGATTGACTTTAAAACTTCATTCATATCTGACATGGCGTTTGGCTGCTGTTTTCGACTAACGTGAAATATACTCTTTAAAGTAAGATATCGCAATATCTCGATATCCTGCTTTCTCTACATTGAGGTAAGAATGGCATTCATGTTTATCGTCGGCGTGTTGATTTACATAGTTAAGCTCTAGGCTCTCGTTCTATGTTCAAGGCTTTTTGGTACCGACTATCGTTTAAATGACAGTCGGTATGTCATTCGTTTGGGGGCTAACTCATGAACCAAGATATAAAGATCAGAGCACCAAAACCGAATGTTGCGATAAGTGCCGTGTCGCCACCGGCTGCAGTATAGCTGCCTTCAGTTTGAAGGTGAGGGAAATCAGGTCTACGAACCTTAACTACCATCGCGAGAGGGCCCCATATAGCTAAGAACACCAATACCATGCCCGCATAATCCAGCATGCTCACAAACTGGCTCGCGAACAGTTCAGCGAGTGCCAAAGGCAATACAAAGGTCAGAGCGTAAGCTAGCAGTTTGTTATTGGTGACGGCATCTTTGTTTTGGTCGTAAAGTGCCATCGACACACCAAGGAAAGAGGTCACCAATGCCAATGCTGAGAACAAAGCAATCACGACTTTCAGCCAAGCAGACTGTCCGCTAAACGCTGAGATCAGTTCTGAAATATTATGGAATTGGCTGATTGCATCTGTGCCAAGGTTGCCGATAATCGCAAATAACCAAGTTAGGTAGCAGATTAGTGGAATCACCGAGCCCAGCAGAATCATATTGCGGATCTGTTTTTGAGTCGCTTCTCGGTTGTAGATAACCAGGGACGGGATCACCACCATAGAGGCAAAGCTAGTAAAGATAACCGCACTGTATTGCACCACATCGTTAGCCGTGTATTTGCTGGATTGAGTCAGGTAATCAAGGCGAATGTTGCTAAACAAAGAGGCGATAACAATAAATAGCATCACCACCATCATGATGAATAAACTGCGATTTAACTTGTCGATATACGATTTACCCGCTACCACAATCACACCCATTAATAGGCTGAAAACGGTATAAGCAGCCGATGCAGAGATGTCTACGCCCACATCGAGCAATTGCTTATGAATGATATCGCCAACACCCAAGATATAAGCGATCAGCATGCATACCAGCAGCAGGTAAAAGAGTGCATTGATAAAGTGTTTACCTTTGCTGCCCAGAGTTAGGTAAGCAACGCTGCTCATTCCACTGTTGTCTTTAGTTTTAGTGCACGCTTCTGCCAGTAGAAGAGCTGAGTAAGTGGTGCCGATAAAGATAAGTAGCATCAGCGCAGAGCTGATCATGAAGCCAAATTGGGCCAGGACCATGGGAATGGCAAGCATACCAGCCCCTAATGCAGTTCCTGACAGAATCAAAGAACTACCGAATAATTTCATATTCAAGAAAACAACCTCGAGGTACCCAATTAATTTTTAGTTGGATTGTAAATATTTGTTGCCAAGACTATCAAATTACTCACTAAAGTTAGGGGTTAAATACTAATAATTTTTGAATTTTTCTAAAATCATTTCAGAGGAATTTGTGGTGTATATGGTTGGTGATTTTTGGTATTCACCTTGTGATTTATTTTAGCTTTTTGATAACTTTTTCAAATTAATAGCCGTTTAGTAATTCGCTTGATACGGATGTTTAATGGATGCATTAATTTAAGTGAAAGCCAGTCAAACCTCGCTTCTTTTATGGAGTCTTGTCTTATTTCTTTATCTGATGAGAGTTAATTGGTGAGCGTCAAGAAGGAGAGGATCCAGTTGTAGCATTATGGTTTGTCGTAAATGGAAAGATCTGTTGTCGTAGATGCCACTCGGTAGTTTGGCGTTTCGCTCTTATTATCCTCACACCAATTATGTGGGGGTGTTATGTACCGTTTTCTATTTTGTAGTTTTACGCTTGTTCTCTTGTATCCGACGGCTATTGATTTGTATTTAGTTGGGTTGCCTCAAATTGCCGCGGACCTAAATGCGTCTGAGGCTCAGCTTCATGCCGCGTTCTCTATTTATCTCGCAGGAATGGCAACCACCATGTTGTTTGCCGGTAAATTTGCCGACAGTGTAGGAAGAAAACCTGTCGCTATTTTCGGTGCAATTGTCTTTGCTACCTCTTCGATGTTCGGCGGTGTTGTGACCAGTGCAGAACCATTTCTTCTCGTGCGTTTCTTTCAAGGTGTGGGGGCTGGCTCTTGTTATGTGGTGGCGTTCGCTATCTTGCGAGATGTATTGGATGACCAAAAACGCGCTAAGGTGCTGTCGATGATGAATGGCATTACCTGCATCGTACCAGTGCTTGCGCCTGTGATTGGCCACTTAATCATGACGGTTTACCCGTGGCCGAGTTTGTTCACGACCATGGCGAGCATGGGTGTGGTGGTGTGTTTGTTGTCGGTGCTCGTGCTAAAAGAGACTAAACCTAAAGTTATAGGGTCGGTGTTAGCGAAAGCTTCTTTATCTGAGACATTTCAACCGACTTCAACTGAAACGTTCAAAGACCCGTTGTTTATCAGCCGAGTGATCATGACCAGCCTAGGAGTGACCGCAATTCTCACTTATGTGAATGTCTCTCCACTGTTGATTATGACAGAGCTTGGCTTCGACCGAGGTCAGTATTCTTACACTATGGCATTAACCGCATTGGTGAGTATGTTGGTGTCATTCTCTGCACCATTTGCTTTGAATGTGTTTAAGCAAAAGAACTTAATGCTGACTTCACAAGTTTGCTTTGTCGTTGCGGCTATCTTGTTGCTCGCATCGATTGATGGTGGGTTAGGGCATTACGTGACGTTGTTGGGCTTTGCTTTTGTGTGCGGCGGCTTCTCATTGGGTTTTGGTGTCGCGATGAGCCAAGCATTGAGCTGTTATTCACAGCGCGCAGGTGTGGCAAGTTCAATACTCGGAGTTTCCCAAGTATGTACTTCAGCACTGTTTATCTGGCTTATGGGCGTTATCGGGCTAAGTGCATTGAATATGTTGGTATTTATATTGGCTGCTGGTGGAGTTATCAGTATTGCTCTAATACTATGGATAAGTCCTTCCCAAGTAAAAAGTGATTATGAAGAAGCCACTAGCCCGTCTTGATCTGAATTTGTTATTCACTCTGCAATTGCTGTTGCAAGAACAGAGTGTTTCAAAAGCTGCCAAAAAGCTTAACGTAACGCCTTCAACGGTAAGCAAATCACTGACTAAGCTGCGAGACTGGTTCGATGATCCTCTATTTGTGAAAACGCCGAGGGGCTTAACGCCAACACCACTTGCACTGAGCATGGTGAAAGATCTTCAAGACTGGTTGCAGATTGGTAGTCAAATACTCACTACTCGTGGCGACGATGCCCCAAAGGATTTACGTTTAAACTTAGAAGCTGAATCTCCGTTATCATTGATCATGCTGAACGAATTGACGCAAAGTGTGTATCAACGTTATCCCAATGCGAAGATTAAAATGCGTAATTGGGATTACGATTCGATAGATTCCATCGTACGTGGCGAATCTGATATTGGATTTTCAGGGCGAGAAAGCCACCCACGTTCGAAAGAATCTCTAGACGCACTGCCATACTTCATTGATTTCGAGGTGCTGTTCCACGATTTGCCCGTGGTGTATCTGAGAAAAGACCACCCAGCCTTGCAAGAAGAGTGGAACCTTGAGGCTTTCCTCAAATACCCTCACATCAATATTGTGTGGGAGAAAAGTGAAGCATGGGCGTTGGATGAAATTCTCACAGATTTGCAACTCGACCGACATATCGCACTTACGCTAGCGGGTTTTGAGCAGTCTTTGTTTATGGCGGCTCAGTCAAACCACACCATGACTACCGTGGCACCGAATTACTGCCGACGTTACGTTGAACAACTTCATCCTAATCTTACTTGTCTGCCTATTCCTCTAGATGAAGAGAATGCCAAAAAGCTGCTAATCCCGTTCACCATGATTTGGCATAAACGCAATGCTTATAACCCAATCGTTCTATGGCTAAAAGACACGCTTAGAGATCTTTACCAGTTTGAAGGTGAAAATGTCTAACCTTGTGATGAGATTAAATGTGATTAGATCACCTGAGGGCTTGTGCCGTTAATATTGGAGCGTTGATTTAAGTAATAATTCAGACTTAGAACAAAACCCATCAGGTGTTACCTGGTTGGTTTTTCATTTTAAATCATGCAGTTAGAGTTAGAACTGTTCAAATGAATATAGTTATTCCATAATTGTTGATTCGATAAATTCAGCCTATTTGAACGAATGTTCAAAATAAAACTTGAACGATCGTTCTTGTTTGTTCTATATTGTTTTCACGCCAACGGAGAACAGTCTCATATCACTCCGATTGTGAACCAAATTAAGATAAAGAATCGAAAGGAATAGAACATGAGCAACTTTAAAATTCATTCAGTAGAATCAGCACCAGAACAAAGCAAACCTATTCTTGAGGGTGCAGTAAAACAAATGGGCCGAGTTCCTGGTCTTTTTGGTGTGATGGCTGAATCACCAAATACTCTGAAAGCTTACACACAGCTTCATCAAGCATTTAATGAGTCATCTTTTGATGCCGATGAGCTGACAGTGGTATGGCAAACTATCAACGTTGAACATGAGTGTCACTACTGCGTTCCTGCACATACGGGTATCGCACATTCAATGAATGTAGACCCAGCGATTACCGAAGCACTGCGTAACCGTGCTGCACTGCCAACTGAAAAACTTCAAGCACTGCATGATTTCACGCTAAGTATGGTACGTAATCGTGGCAATGTGCCAGAAAGTGAAATGGCAGCTTTTTTCGCTGCGGGTTACGGTCAACAACAAGTGCTAGAAGTGATTCTTGGCTTGTCGCAGAAAGTGATCAGTAACTACGTAAACCACGTTGCTCAAACACCAGTAGACAAAGTATTTGAACAGTTTGCTTGGGAAGGTTAATCGCTTAAATATCAACTTGCTTAGAGAGTAGGTTGCTTGAAGGCTACGCTAATTAACCTTTGGCTATGGATATAGTGAAAGCCCCGCTTGGTTGAGTGGGGCTTTTTTGTTGGTGTCAGTTCTAATTGAGGAAAGTGAACGGTTAATGTGTATGTTTAGCGATGATCATAGCCAGTGTCACTATCCCTTCTTTCCAATCTTTGTTCTCTTCAATGTTCGCGACCGTGAAGCGCAAACAGTGTTTGTATTGGTCGTGTGTGCCAAAGACAGTACCAGGTAAAATACCTAATTTATGTTTTAAGCAATCTTGATAGACGGAATAACTGTCGACCGATTCCGGTAGTGTTATCCAGTTTAAAAATGAGCCTTCAGGTTTTGATAGGTGGTAACGCCCGACAAGGTGAGGGTAGCTATCTAATGCATGGATTAATAGGCTTTGGAACTGCTTTTGATTGGTTTGATAGAGTCGTTTAATTTTAGAAAGATGACTGCGGTATTTGCCTGTAGTGAGAAACTGACCTACTGCGGATTGCATCAGGTTTGAGCTCCCCATGTTGTCACAAAGGAGATATTTTTCGACTTGAGCTTGGTAACGCCCCGAGAGCAACCAACCTATACGTAGGCGTGAGTCTAAGGTTTTAGAGAGCGAATTCACGTAGATAACTCGATCTTGGTCATCAAGCTCTTTTAGGCTGGCAATAGGTGCATCAAACGCCAGGCTACCAAACACATCATCCTCGATAATCGGCAAAGTTCCGGTTATCTCCAACAGCGTTTTTCGATTAGATAATGGCATCCGTGAGCCCGTTGGATTGGTAAAGTTTGGTGTTAGCACTAGCGTTTTTACATCCCATTTATCCAGTGCACTTTGTAGAGAAGGGATGTCGATTCCGTGGCTAACACTGCTTGGTATTTCAAGGGCTTTTAAACCTAGCGACTCGAGCAACAACAAATTGCCGAAGTAACACGGTGACTCTACCGCCACGATGTCGCCCGGTTTGGTGAGCGCGCGTAAAGCCAAACTGATCGCCTGTTGTGCGCCATGCGTAATCGCAATCTCTTTCGATCCCGCAGGTACGCCTAGATCGTGGGTGATCTTTAACAATTGTTTTACTAATTGCTCGTCACCAGGAGGCAATTGGTAGTAACCGGGTAACTGAGTTTGCAATCGGCTGTGGCGACCGATCTCAGCGTACAAGCTTCGTATTGCGGGGTTATTGATGTTGGGATGGGCAGAGCCAGCTAGAAGCTTTAAACGACCTTTGGGGCGAGAGAGAACTGATTTAGTGACAGATAAGAGGTCAACTTTTTGAGGTTGGCTTGGTGCATCCCAGCTGGTGGTATTGGGCGCTTTCACACGATAGCCTGATTTAGGTACTGAATAAACCCAGCCTGTCGCTTCCAGTTCTTGGTAGGCGCGAATCACGGTATTTTTACTCACACCAAGCTGCTCGCTTAATTGACGAATTGAGGGAAGGCGATCGTCTGGTTGAAAGAGTCCTTTATCGATCTGAGCCTTAATATGTTGTTCGGTAGCAAGGTATTTATTGCCGCTGAGTTCTGCTTCCACGTTTTTCTCCCTCGTTGCTCACTCTCAATCTGTAACCATTTAAAGTGTTATATCTGTATCTTTATTAGTTATCTGTACCCAACTAAGGTAACAGCATTGATGAAGAGTTGACCAGAGGTTTGTAATGCTGATTAAAATGATTCCGTTTGTGTTTGTAATATTGTGGTCGTCAGGCTTTGTCGGTGCACGTCTTGGTGTGGAATACGCGGAACCCGCAACATTACTTTCACTGAGGATGGTAGCCAACGTGGTGCTGTTCTTGGTTTTGATTGCAATCCTTAAGCGTCGTATCCCTCTTGGTCGCGCATTCTTCCATGCTTGTGTGGTCGGCATCTTGATTCATGGTTTCTACCTTGGTGGCACCTATCTGGCGATTGATATGGGTATGCCTGCCGGGTTGAGTTCTCTACTTGTTGGCTTACAACCGATTCTTACCGCATTGATTATGATCAGCTGTAGTTCGCAGCGTTTTAATTTCGCACAATGGCTAGGATTAGCCCTCGGTTTTGTGGGTATTAGTTTGGTGTTGATGGGCAATATTGAATGGCAATCTGATGACCAAAAGGGCATGGCGACGTTGTTGTGTTTGGTTTCGCTGGTGGGTATCACTGTCGGTACATTGTACCAAAAGCGTTTCTGCAAAGGGACAGACATGGTCGGTGGTGCGATGGTGCAATATCTTGCTGCGGCTTCGCTATTTTTACCTTTCGCCGTGCGTTACGAAACCATGCATGTGAATTGGACTATTGAATTTACACTAACGTTAGCTTGGTTAGTGATTGTCTTATCTTGCATTGCTATTCTGTTGTTGTTGTACATGGTGGAGCATGGGGCTTCTTCGAGTGTAGCATCGGTGTTTTATTTAGTACCACCAACGACGGCAATTCAAGCTTGGCTTATTTTTGGAGAGTCGTTTGATATCTACGGCGCAATGGGATTCGCGTTGTCAGCGACAGCGGTATATTTGGTCGTGAAAAAGCCAGAGTTACTAAAAGTTCGTAGGCAAGCAGCACTTGATCGATAGATATAAAAAGAGCCTGAATCTTCAGGCTCTTTCCGTTTTAATCATTGGTTAGCGTCTATTGATTAGCGCTGCATCAAGCAAGCGTAAGCCGTTGTAAACGGTGCTTCTTGGTATTGCTTAAGGCCAGTCTCTTTGAACTTCATCATAAGAGGGTTGCGCTTTAGGCTCTCTTTGATGTCAGCAGGTGATACAACCGTTACGTCTAGGCCGTCGATCAGTTGAATTGCTGCTTCTAGTTTGAAGCCAAAGCCACCGCCAGCAAATTTGCCTTTTGTTTGGCGTTGACGAATTACAACTTTATCTACTTGGTAATCTTCCATCAACTTTGCAAAAGAGAATTGAAAGTCTTTCATATTCTGCGTGTCGTTTGCGTCGCTAATCGCAACTTTAGAAACTCGGCAATCAGGGATATTAAATACACCATCTGACAGAGAAAGAAGACAGATGACAGCATCGTTACCTTTGATTTCAACACCACAAATTTTCATGTTCATACCTATTTACTTTTGAGCCGTACATTATGGTGCTATTTCTATGACTTCTCCAGTATTTGAGCATGTCTGTGGTAAATAAGTGCAAAAATGTCTTTGGCTCTACTTTTTAATGTTGACCTTTGGTTGAATAATAGACAGTCGATTCAAGGGTAACGTTTGCTATGCGACTAGGTTCACAAACTTTTAGCTAGCTTTTAAATTGATACTGTATATTATGCGCGCGTCCCTATTTATTGTATGGTTATAAGCCCCCTTATGAGTATCAACAACCTTTCAATTAAGAGTAAAATTGCGATCCCATTAATGGTTATCGTGATCGTTTTTTCTACTGTTACTGTGCTTAATGTTCTTAAATCTAACGCTCAAGCTGCAATCAACCATGAGTTGAATAATGTGGTTCAGCCAGTGTTAGATAATTTGGAAGATGGCTATCGTGATATTTACCAAGTTATCGCTTCTGCTCAAGGTCTATTATTAGCAAAAGACCAAGCGGCGATTGAGTACCAAAAGTTTGAATTTAAAGACAATGCTTACAAAGCAGTGCCTCGTTTTCAAAGTGTCGAAACCTTATATCAAGCAGGGGTGTTGGATCCATCTTCTCGTGGTGAATTATCAAAGCTTGTTAACGCGATGAGCAAGTGGGTGGCATTGCACGAACCTATGTTTGCCGACCCTGAGAATGCATACCAATACAACATTGATTACTCTCCTGCGTTAGATGCTGAGTTTGCGATTATTCGAGATCAACTTCGTGACATCAGAACCTTGATCGAATTGAAGCAGAAAGAACTTCGTCAACAAGCCGATGAATCTATTGAATCAAGCAAGGTGATCATTGAAGTCGGCATGGGTGTGGCGATCCTGGCTGCTGCTTTCGCGTTATGGTTGTCGAATCGCTTTATCGTTAAACCGATTCAAAATGTTGAAAAAGCGATGGTTGAAATTGCTTCTGGCGATGGTGATCTTTCTCAACGTATGAGCGTTGAGGGGAGTGATGAAATTGCTCGACTTAGCTCTGCTTTCAACCAGTTTGTTGGCAAGATTCATGTGACCATCGAACAGGTTATTACCACTTCTAACGCTGTACGTTCTGAGATGGAAAACATCAAATCACTGACTCAAGGTGTGGCTCAGTTTTCTTCTAATCAACAGAAAGAGAGTGAAGTAGTTGCTGCTGCAGTTCATGAGATGCAAGCAACCAGCGTTGCCGTAAGTGGTAATGCGTTAGAAGCGGCTTCTGCAAGCAATACGGCAAATAGAGAAGTGGAATCTGCAGATAAAACTTTAGGCTTAACGGTGAGTTCGATTGAGCGCTTGGCGCATGATATCGAAAACGCGAGTGGTGTTGTTCATGAACTAGACAGTGATGTTAAGAACATTGCTTCTATTCTTGGTGTAATTAGAGGCATTGCTGAACAAACTAACCTACTTGCATTGAACGCTGCGATTGAAGCGGCACGTGCTGGTGAACAAGGTCGTGGTTTCGCTGTTGTTGCTGATGAAGTTAGAGCCTTGGCAAGTAAAACTCAAGACAGTACGGGTGAAATTCAGTCGATGATTGAACGCTTAGAAGTTGGCGCTAAACAAGCGGTGAGCGTGATGAACGAAAGTAAAGTTAGTGGCGAGAAAACCATTGTTCAAGCGAGTACAGCTGCGTCGTCATTGAGTGAAATTCGTAACTCTATCGGTATGATGAATGAGATGAACACGCAAATCGCAACTGCGGCTTCTCAGCAATCTCAAGTATCGGAAGAAGTGAACCAGAACGTTCAACGTATAGCTGAAAGCACTATGCAAATGGTGGAAATGGCGAACAGTGCAGAAAACGCATGTATGGCTTTGGCGGAGCAATGTGAAGCGCTAGATGGTTTGGTTTCTCAATTCGAAGTCTAAGAGATGCTGTTCAAGAGAGTTACTGGCTAGACGGTCAATCTATAGTGAGTAGCGACAACTAAAAAGCCCGCACTCAATGAGTGCGGGCTTTATTTTTATATACGAGCATTCTTTATATAAAGACTTTTTAGATACGGGGTTTTATTTTAGGCACGCAGGTGCTTTGCCGATCTAGTCAGTATTAGCTGCTACGACCGTCTTTATATGTGTAACGGTAGTCAACTTTTACGTTAGCTTGATAATGGGTGTCGCCGCTCATGTTGGTGATTTTTTTCACTTCCATATTCGCATCATCAATCTTGAATGAATTGTACTTAGTTGTTTGTTGGAACTGTGGCAGTTCTCTAGAAAGCTCAAAAGATGTCTTTGTGCTTAGCTCATCCATAAGGTTGGTTCCTGCATCGTATGCTTCCGCTTCAGTAACAAAAGTATCAGATTTTAGCGTTGTTTCTTGAATCGTTGTTTTAGTTGCTGCAAACGCTGTCGTGCTGAGTACAAGAGTTGATGCAAGTATGATTAATTTTTTCATATGAGTACCTTACTTTGTTCTTTGTTGAAGTACCTGTGTTGCGGTACAGAACCAACATATCAATGAAGTGGTAAGACTAGTGTCAGAAGAAATACTAAATTTGTTAGTGTTCAGTGAGAAATATTTAGAAATGTCAGGGCTTGGTTGAGATCGTTTTGAACGATTGCAGATAGCGAAGGTTTATGTACAGAGCATATCAAGCAAGTGACACTGATTTATAACTTCAATACACTGTATGGGTAACCGTTGTTTAGCATAAGGTAAAGGCATGGCTAATTGGGAAGGGGTAAGTGAGTTTGTTGCAGTAGCAGAGCGTGAAAGCTTTACTGGTGCAGCGCAGAAGCTTGCTACATCAGTGGCTCAAATCAGCCGTAGAGTGGCAAACCTCGAAGAACGTTTGGCAGTAAAACTGCTTAATCGAACGACACGTAAGGTTTCCCTAACAGAGGCTGGGCAACTCTATTATCAACAATGTAAGTTGTTGGTCGAAGGTTTAGAAATTGCTGAACTTGCGGTCACGCAGATGCAGTCGACACCTAAAGGGTTGCTTAAAGTGACCGCGCCTGTGACTTATGGTGAGCGCCAACTCGCGCCTCTGTTACATCAATTTTTAAAGCTTCATCCACAGGTAGAACTTGAATTGATGCTGACTAATCAAAAACTTGATCTTATCGATTCTGGTGTTGATGTAGCGATTCGTCTTGGTCGCTTAGAAGATTCAAGCCTGGTGGCAAAGAAGCTCTCTCAACGCCAACTCTATGTATGTGCCAGCCCAGAGTACATTGAACGGTATGGTGAGCCACATACGCTCTCTGAATTGAACAATCATCAATGTTTAGTCGGTGGTTTCGAACATTGGCGTTTTAAAGAAAATGGCCGACCTCGTTCGGTTCGTGTTAATGGGCGCATTAAGTGCAATAGTGGTTTAGCCTTGTTAGATGCAGCCAAGCAGAGCATTGGCTTGGTACAGTTGCCTGAATACTACGTAAGTGAAGATCTAGAATCAGGAGGGTTGGTTGAAGTACTGTCTGACTATCGAGACGATAAAGAGGGGATCTGGGCGCTTTATCCGCAAAATCGCAACCTATCTTCTAAGGTTCGATTGTTAGTAGACTTTCTTTCTGAACAATTGGATTAGTTTATGATCTAAAGCTACCACCGATAAAAAAAACGGGCTTCAGATTAGAGATTCTGAAGCCCGTTTTTATTTAGTGTGAAAAGTCTTAACGTTAAGTTGCGTTTACTTGCTATTTAATAGACCGTAAATGTCCTAGACCGTGAAGCGATCCACCAAGTGGTAAAGCTCATTCGCGCGGCTGTTTAGGTTTTGGCTACCAGTGCGGTTCTGATTCGCCAGCGATGCTGATTGCGAGCTTTGATCTGAGATTACGACGATACGTTGTGAGATCTCTTGGCCTACAATGTTTTGTTGTTCCGTCGCGGTGGCAATCAGTGAATTCATATCCATGATGGTATCAATCGACGCCTGAATTTTCGCCAGTGCTGCAGCAGCGGCATTCGCTTCTTCCACGGTTTGAGCACTTCGATTTTGGCTCGAATCCATGGCTTTTACGGCAGCATCTGAAGCGGCTTTTAGCTGTTGAATCATCTTGTGAATGTCACCTGTACTTTCTTGGGTTCGACTTGCCAACTTACGAACCTCGTCAGCTACCACCGCAAATCCACGTCCTTGTTCACCGGCACGTGCGGCCTCAATTGCAGCATTCAATGCTAATAAGTTAGTTTGTTCCGCAATGTCTTGAATGACTGTCAATGAAGACGAAATGTTTTGTACATCACCCTCTAGTCTTGATACCACAGTGTTCGCTTCTGATACTTCGCTGGCAAGGCCTGCAACCGAGTTTGCAGCCGCATTGACAATCTGTTGAGCTTCTTTAGCGTTGTTTTCTGCTTGTTTCGCGGAATCCGCAGCTTGACTCGCATTACTCGAGATCTCTTGTGCGGTAGTCGTCATCTCGGTCATTGCCGTCGCGACTTGTTCAGTTTCTTCACGTTGGCCACTGGCAATCTCATCAACCTGTGCGGCACGAGAAGACATACTGCTGGTTTCAGCGACAACTTGCTGGCCAACATCACTTACGCTGCGAATGATGGTTTGTAGGCTAGCAACGAAGGCATTGAAATTTTCGCTAAGCTTGGTGAATTCTGGGGCTTTGAATGCTTCCATTCGGGCCGTGAGATCGGCTTCGCCACTGGCAAAAGCACTAATTGAGCGGTCAAACTGCTCAAGTGGCTGCATGATAGTGCGATTCACCGCGACAGCAAATATCGCGACAATAAGGGCAATAAAGCCACAGAAAATCGCGATAGCCGTTAATGAGCTTTGTAGCGCGGCATTTGAGCTTTCTTTCATTTCGGCAATAACAGCGTCGATGTCATCAGTGTAGAAGCCAGTACCCAACATCAAATCCCACTGCGGCACAAATACTGAGTAGCTGAGTTTAGGTAGCGCGACAGATTGGCCCGGCTTCGGGAAATAGTAAGTCGTGAATTCCCCTAATTTAGCATTCTTGATCAGGTCGCGGATTAAGTAGTTGCCTTGCTTGTCTTGAAGGTCATAGTAGTTTTTACCGATGCCATCGTTACTTTGACCAACCACAACTCGGACACCTTTCGAGTCATAACCAAAAATATAACCAGATTCGCCATATTCTAATGTTCTCAATGTTGGTAAAGCTTCTTCTAGCGTTGCGCCTCTGTCCAAAAATGGACTGATCGCAGAGTAGGCCATTTGCAGGTACGCTTTGAGTTCTTTTTCTTTCATCGCCATCATATTGCTACGCGTCGATTCTACTTGTTGTGCGGTTAGCTCGGTGCTCTTCATATAAGTCACGCTCATCATACCAATCGCCATGAGTAACAAAGGTATGAAAGAGAGAATATAGAGGCGGTTTTTGATGGTTAGGGTCATGTCACGGTTCCTGTGCGATTGTCCAATGCAGTTTTCAACAGATTATTAATGTGATTTAAAAATGTAAATGAACTTGTTGTTTAATTGTTATCCCAAATAGCATTTGTTTGGTAAATATGAAGGTGGTTCTGTTTTCTTGCTCACAGGCCTATGTAATCAAGGGCAGTGCACGTCGTTATTTGGTGCGTTTATGTGCTTTTGCATTCGACATTGCTTTGTTAGAATGCGACGCTTTGTAGCACCCTGCTATGTCTATTCGTTAAGTGAGAAGATTCATGAACAAAAGCCATGTGACTATTGGTTTAACTAACCCAAAGAGTCCTACGAATGTTGGCGCTGTTATGCGTGCGGCTGGTTGTTATCAAGTCGACGAAGTTAAATATACAGGGCAACGCTACGAAAAAGCCGCTAAATTCCATACCGACACTAAAAGCGCAGCGCGTACGATCCCGCTTACTGGTGTTGAGTCATTTTTAGACGACCTTGAGCCTGAAACACAAATTGTGTGTGTGGAACTTGCTGAGGGTGCAACACCACTTCCGCGTTTTAAACACCCAGAAAACGCTATCTATATTTTTGGCCCTGAAGACGGTTCTATTTCTCAAGATGTTGCCGATAGAGCGGATCACGTTGTGTATGTGCCAACGGTTGGTTGCATGAATTTAGCGGCAACCGTGAATGTTTTGCTTTATGACCGCCTTGCTAAGTCAGATGAAATAGATGAGAGCAACGATCTCATTAAGAGAAGCCGTGATAATCGCAATCACTTATTGGTTAAAGAAAAGTAACTCTCTGCTTCTAGTGTTATCTATCCCGTCCGCAATCGGATATTATCTTGAGTTCATCATCAGATAATTGAAGGGTTAGATAACACCATGGAAGACAAGCAATTACTTGCCGCACTGCAACAACATCCTGTCCTCGATTTATATCAGTTATTCCAAGAAGTCGGTCAAAACCAATCTCTATATGCTTTGTTAGAGCGATTATCTTCCCTTAAAGAACAGCATCAACTAAGTACTCGTCTTAGCCCTTTCAAGCCTCACATCGAAGGGTTACTTGCTCAGTTTGATAGTACTACACCAGATAGTGAAATCCTCGAATCGATTGCACTTCAATCTGAGATTCAACAGCGAGGCCACAGCATGAGCCGTTACATAATGACATCAGATAATCATCGCCATTTTTCTCCGAATGCAGACTTAGTCATGTTTGGTGATTCGATTACTGAATGGGCACCGTGGGCGGATATTTTCCGTGATGTATCAATGGTCAACCGTGGCCTTGCAGGCGATACCACAACCGGTATGTTGCGCCGTATTGATACCACGTTGAATGTGAAGCCAAAGCTGGTGTGTTTTATGGCGGGAATTAACGATCTTGCACAAGGTTACAGCGTTGAGCATATCTATCAGAACTATGTTGATATGCTTAAGGTATGGCAAGAAAACGATATTCGAATCTTGGTGCAATCAACGCTTTATGTAGGATCTAAACTGCAAGGGTTGAATCCTCAAGTTTCAGAACTCATCAAAAGACTACAGGCTTATTGCGAACAACATGATATCGAGTTTTTGGATGTAAACCGTGTGCTAGCACCGAATAAATTACTATCCAATGAATACAGTTGTGATGATTTGCATTTGAATGCTAAGGCTTATCAAGTTTGGGCTGAGATACTTCAACCTAAGATAAAAGAGTTATTAAAATAAACTCACGCAAATAGCAGAATGGATAAATGGATAAATGGATAAATGGATAAATGGACAAATGGACAAATGGATAGATAGCTAGCTAATTAAACAGATAGACAACTTAGCCAATACTAGAAAGCCAAGCCTAAACTGGTTTCGTGAACCATAAGGACATCAATTTGAACCTAAGACAGTTGGAAGTCTTTTACGCCATTATGCAGACTGGAACCGTATCTGGAGCCGCGCGCAGTTTGCATGTGTCTCAGCCTAACGTGACCCGTATTCTGGCGCACACCGAGCAACAACTCGGGTTTGGTTTATTCGAACGTGTTAAAGGGAGACTAGTGCCAACGGTAGAGGCAAAAACCTTGTTGCCCGAAGCTGAAAAAGTGTATCAGCAACTGGGTCAGTTTCGATCTTTGACCAACAAAGTGAAGCAAGGCCATCAGCATTTACGTATTGGTGCGCCGCCGATTTTAGCGACTAAATTACTGACTCCGGTAATCGCCCAAATGTCTCGCGAGCAAAATGGCAGTAAGCAAGATCTCTCTTTTGAGTTGCTGACAGCAAACCGTGATGAACTGTGCGCTGGGCTATTAAAGCATGAGCTTGATATTGCTATTGCGTTTGGGGACGAAGCACCGCCTACCATATTAAATGAAACGCTCTTAACCGAATCCCTCAAGGTTTTGGCTCCTTCTAATACGGTTGATCATTTACCCTTGGAATTAACCCTCGATGATCTGATCAATTATCCTTTGCCAATCATCGGGCTCGATAGCCGTGACCCATTAGGGCTGCTGTTGCATCAAAGCCTTGTGGCGCGAGATGAACATTATCATTGTCCAATATCTGTGCGTGGATATAGCGCGGCTGCTGAACTAGTTAAATACCAAGCCGGGTTTGCGATTGTGGATCCGTGGACGGCAGAGCAGTATCAACATGACGACTCGGTTTGTGTGTTGTCACTACAGCCGGACATACAATTCTCGGTATCGACTCTCTGTGCAGAACATACGCCACAATCTATTGCGACTAAGCAGTTCATTTCCGCACTGCAGGGGGGCTTGTTAGTTAAAAGTTGTTCGTAAAAAGCTGTTATCTAAGAACTGTTCGCTGAGAGCAGTTAGCCGATAGCGTTTAGCTTTGCCTATAATTCCCTCAAGTTTATAACCAAATCTTTCACCC
Source organism: Vibrio sp. R78045 (assembly GCF_042466085.1). NCBI lineage: Bacteria > Pseudomonadati > Pseudomonadota > Gammaproteobacteria > Vibrionales > Vibrionaceae > Vibrio > Vibrio sp. R78045. The sequence goes on along the minus strand of NZ_JAXHBS010000013.1, from coordinate 742,458 downwards.
ATAACAGCATGTTATAGGCACGCGATAAATAGGTATTCGGCAGCTTCTAAGCTCTTAATTAAAGTAAACCCATACAAGGAATTATTAATTAGGAAAGCTCATGTTTATCGCTCAACCTTATCTTCTTTTTCTTGGGGATGTTACTGACCCGCTCGCCGCAAAAACAGCCCGTGGTATCCACCAATGGCGACCAGAAATCTGCTTAGGCCAACTGCGTTTAACGGGCGATACCGTTTCACTGGGCTTAATGGACATGACCTTGCAAGAGGCGCAAGCGCAGGGGGCGAAAACGCTAGTGATTGGCACCGCAAATCCGGGGGGCGTCATTCCTGATTCTTGGCAGTCAATCCTTTTGGCTGCTGCAGAAATGGGATTTGAGATTGCATCTGGCATGCATCAACGATTGGGTGAATTTTCACCGCTTGCTGACATGGAGCTAAAAGGATTGACTAAGCTTCATGATGTACGCCATTTTGACGGTGTTCTTAATGTTGGTAACGGTAAGCCTCGTCAAGGTAAGCGCTTGCTTACGGTCGGAACAGATTGCTCAGTAGGCAAAATGTTCTCGGCATTAGCGATTGAAAAATCGCTTAAACAAGCGGGAACATCCGCTCAGTTTAAAGCGACAGGACAGACAGGTATTTTGATTGAAGGCAGCGGAATTTCGATTGACGCTGTGGTTGCGGATTTTATTTCCGGTGCGGTTGAAGCGATTAGCCCCGATTTTACCGACCACGAGTGGGACATCATTGAAGGGCAGGGTTCTTTGTTCAACCCTTCGTTTGCAGGCGTGAGTTTGGGGTTATTACATGGCGCACAAGCCGATGCTTTGGTGTTGTGCCATGAAGTCGGGCGACCACATATTCGTAACCTTCCTTATGCTCAATTGCCAAACATAGAACAGACGATTGAAGCCAACTTACAAGCGGCACGACTGACGAATCCAGATGTGAAATTGGTTGGCATCTGCTTGAACACGTCGGCAATTAGCATTGAAGACGCTGAGACATTATGCCAAGAATGGAGCACACTCTATCAAGTGCCCGTTACGGACCCTGTTCGTTTTGGTGTACAACACATTACTGATCATTTGCGACATTCACTTTAACGACTTCATCATTTCTACGTTTCCATTTGTTAAAGCGAACATCAACCGAGTGAAATTATGAAGATTACAGCAGAACCCATTACTATCGCGATGCAAACGGCTTTTCGCATCTCTCGTGGCAGCCGAACTGAGTGTCACGTTGTTCGTGTTTACATTGAACATGATGACAAACAAGCTCAGGGAGAGTGCACACCTTACCCAAGGTATGGCGAGTCATCAGAGTCTGTATTAGCGCAAATCCAACAAGCGTCTAGCGCACTTGAAGCAATGTTTGAACGAGGCATTACCGATCCCGCAGAGCTAAGAGATCACCTCCAGTCTTTATTGACTGGAGGTGCTGCGCGTAATGCGGTTGATTGTGCGCTTTGGGAGCTGGAGGCCAAACAACATAACCAGTTATTTCCGAATAGCCTGTTTGAGTTGCCAACTCAAATCGTGACTGCAATGACTGTCTCAATTGGCACTCCAGAAGCGATGGCGACTCAGACTCGAGACTATGTCGCGAACGGTGTGAAACTTCTGAAAGTGAAGCTTGACGGCGAGCAAGTCGTCGAGCGCGTTCGTGCTGTGCGAGAAGCTGCACCTGATGTTCAGATTGTACTGGATGCGAATGAAGCGTGGACAGGGTTGAACCTCGAAGAACTATTTAATCAACTGACTGAATTTGATATTGCGATGATCGAACAGCCTTTACCGCAGCAACAAGATGCGTCATTGGCACATATAGAACACCCAATTCCACTGTGTGCCGATGAAAGTTGCCATACCACTTCACAGCTTTCATCTTTGTTGGGTAAGTATGAAATGGTCAACATTAAGCTCGATAAAACGGGTGGTTTGACAGAGGCATTGGCGCTTGCAGAGGAAGCTCAAAAGCTCGGATTCACTTTGATGTCGGGTTGTATGCTTGGCACGTCGTTGGCGATGCGTGCAGCGCTTCCGATTGCGGTTCAATCTGAGATTGTCGATCTGGATGGCCCTGTATTACTGGGGCAAGATGTTTCACCAGCCCTGACATATAGAGATGGGATGATCATTCTCTAAGTTTGTTTGTTCCTATTTATTGAGAGCAACGTTATGAATAAAAATCGCATAGGTGAGAGCTTGTGCGATTTTTTGTTTTTGTGGGGTAGGAGAGTTAGAGTGCTAATTGATTAATAGTATTAGAGTTTTTAAGCGCTTGAGTTGACTTGTTCGTTATTAAAGCTTTTCTATTGTTGGCTTTCTTATTGATAGAGTAATCACGTTTCTGTCGGTGGGGTCACTTTTCATTATCGCAAAACAGACAAACCAAGCTTTATAAAATAATTGTTATGATATCTTATGTGAAATGTTAATGATTACTCTTCGTTTAATAGTTCTACTAAAGCTATCTGATGTGAGGTTGAATAAGGTGTAAGCCTTAACTATTTGAATCATTGACCAATTTCTATTGATTTTTGATGAGAAGAGGGTGGAGCTAGTGAGTCGTCATGTCTCCAAGGTTACAGAAAGTAAGGACAGCTTTGAGCGCCCGTTTTCGATTAAAATCCCACACCGCAAGTGGTTTGGTTGGAAAGGTATTGAGCTTCGCTTAGTGCTGGCATTAGCCATGTTATCAATGACTACCATCTTTCTTTCCGTGGTTTCCAGTTTCACTTTTGACGATTTAAACCAGCGTTTAGTTGAGTTGAAAGAGAGTGAAATCCCAGCCTTAGATAATGCTGCACGCCTTAATGATATGGTAAGAGTGATTATTACAACCTCATCCCAACTCAGTGGTGCGGAATCTAATTTAGAGCGTAAACAGGCAATGCTAAAAATTGAAGGTGCTATTTCAGAAATGAATAGCGTCATGATTCAGTTCCCAGATTATCACTCCTATTTCAAAGATATTATCGCCCAAGTTAATAATAGTCTAAGCCTGTTGTATCAAAGTGAGATTGAGTCAGAACAGCTCAATCAGGAACTTCGCAATTTGCTTGAGGGCTTTTACCCTCTGTTACAACAAGCCAGTGATGAGCTCGACCGCTTACCTGAGTCAGCTAAAGAGCAAATTCAATACACCCAGTTAAAGTCTTTGCTTTATTACCAATTAGGCTTGGTCGAAAAGCTCTATAACGACTCCAGTTTTAATGAACTAGACTACACTAGCTACCGATTAGAGCAGATTGGTGAAGAGTGGTGGAAACTTTGGGTAAGTGGGGACCTGAGAAGTGATTTCCCAAAATTAGATCATCAATTGACCGTTATTTATGACCTTGCTTCTAGTGACAGTAGCTTATATGAACTCAAGAACAAAGCGCTCGATCATCTCTATCAAGAACAGTACTTCCTCCAAAACAGTCGTGAGCACCTGAATCAGCTTACCGTACAGATTGAAAGGAACACCAGCAAAGTGAATGGCAATATTGACGAATCCATTCAACAAGCGCAGCAGTCTTTGCAATCCAACCAACGTCTCTCTCTTTTTCTTTCTTTGTTTAGCGTATTGGCTGCCGCTGCCATTTCATGGTTTTACGTGCGAAAGAGCATTTTAGAAAGGCTGTTACAGTTGAAAGACAACATGTTTGCCATATCTACAGGACATTTAGATACCGAAGTCTCGATTCGTGGAAAAGACGAAGTGACGCAAATGGCCAAGTATCTCAAGGTGTTCCAAACCACTGCCAAAGTTGTAAAACAAACCAACCGTAAACTAGAGGCTGAGGTTGAAGAACGAACTATAGCTGAAGCAAAACTGCGAGTGACTCAAGACGAGTTAATCCAAGCCGGAAAGTTGGCTGCTCTGGGGCAGTTAAGTGTCGGGATTACGCATGAGATCAATCAACCTCTGACGGCGGTGAATAGCCACGTTCGAAGTGCTCAGCTTTGGTTAGGAAAGCAAAGGCCTGATAGGGCAGAAGATAACTTGAAAAAGATCGAGGTCTTGTTAGAAAAAGTGGCTGCGATCACCCGCCATTTGAAGGCTTTCTCGCGTAAGAGCGATGGCAAGATCGATAATGTTGAATTGGAAAATGTGATTGGTGATGCGATTGATCTTTTTGAAACCAGGCAGAGTGCAGTGTCGATTCAGTATTCACCACAAAACAACCTATTTGTGCGAGCCAACAGCATCCGCTTAGAGCAGGTATTGGTTAATTTGATCAGCAATGCTTTGGATGCCGTCGAACATAAAGATCAACCTCAACTCAGAATATCTACACAAGAACTCACACACACAATTCAGATTTCAGTTAATGACAACGGATCAGGCATCTCTGAAGAGGATATACCGCATTTGTTCGACCCCTTTTATAGCCAAAAAACAACAGGCAAAGGGCTTGGGCTCGGCCTGTCTATCGCCTACAACATAATAAAAGACTTTGGTGGTTCGATTCATGTTGAATCAGTGGAATACCAAGGCACCACATTTATCGTCACTTTACCAAAAGGCACAAGATCATGATTTCAGACAAACACATAGTTCTTATCGACGATGAAATCGATGTCGTTGAAGCCGTGAGCGAAATGTTAGAGCTGGAAGGTTTTCGCGTCACCACTTTTACCGACCCCAACCTTGGCCTTAAGTCACTCAAGGCGAACAGCCATTCAGTGGTGTTGTGTGACGTACGTATGCCGAAAGTGGATGGCTTGACGTTATTAAGTTCAATTCAACACCGAGCGGCTGATGTTCCTGTGTTGTTGATGAGTGGCCACGGTGATATTCCGATGGCAATAGAAGCGATGAAGTTAGGTGCTTTCGATTTTTTAGAAAAACCACTAAATGCTAGTGAGCTAGTGGAAAAACTCGATCTCGCGTTGGCACAATGTCAGCACAACAGTCCGAAAATATCCGGTGACGATCAGGAAACAGACTTACCGATTGAGTCGGTGGTCATTGGCCAGTCAAAAGCGATGGAAACCATACGTAACCAAGTGCTTGCCTTATCGCATACCGGTGTCGATACCATTATTAATGGTGAAACCGGAACGGGTAAAGAGGTGATTGCTCGTGCTCTACATCAATTTAGCCGTCGTAAGGCTAGACCGTTTGTTGCGATTAATTGCGGGGGTATGACAGAAAGCATTATTGAGAGTGAGTTGTTTGGCCACGAAGCCGGTTCATTTACCAGTGCTAACAAAAAGCGTATTGGTAAAATAGAGCAAGCCAATGGCGGTACTCTGTTTCTCGATGAAATAGAAAGTATGCCGATTGCGGTGCAGATTAAATTGCTTCGTGTGATTCAAGAGCGAATGATAGAACGCGTTGGCGGCAATGAATTGATCCCTGTCGATATTGTGGTGGTCGCTGCCAGTAAAGCTGATCTGGCAAGTTTAAGTGAAACAGGTGAGTTTAGAGCGGATCTCTTTTATCGCCTTAATATTGCAAGCTTAAACCTCCCTGCGTTACGCCATAGAAAAGAAGATATTCAGGTGCTGTTTCGCCACTTTGTGATTCAGGCAAGCCAAAAATACAAGACGCGCCCTTCAACGATTTATCCGGAGCAGATACAGCAGCTATGTCGACACGAATGGCCTGGAAACGTGCGCGAATTACGTAATGTGGCCGACCGTTTTGTTTTGGGTATTGTAGGCGACGGTTTTGACCTGCAATCGCCGATTTGTGAAGCGCCTGGAGAAGATTTTGCGTTTGAAAAGCAGATGGAACAGTACGAAAGAAACGTGCTGACTGAAGCCCTTATTGAAAGCGCAGGCAATATTAGTGAGGTTTCAAATAAGCTGAACCTACCGCGCAAAACTCTTTATCGAAAAATGAAAAAACATCAACTGGATAAAGAAAGTTTCAAGGCTTAACCCGTTCAGTTGATTGTTAAATGGAAAACCAAAGTCAAAAGGAAATGCACGAGACAACAATGACCCATTTGGTTTTTAGTCGCATGGTTAACCGTTTCAAGTGGTTGTAATAAAATAGCTTTAACATTTGGCACAAAGCGTGCAACCCCTACATTGTGGCGTCAGCCCACATGAGGTCATTTCAGAGAAAACCTAAATGATCGAATCAAGGAAATTAGAAAAATAATTGCTTGTTGCAAGGAGATACAAACATGAAGCAAATACTGAAGGGTTCTATTGCTCTGATGCTAGGCGTTAGCTCAATGACGGCATGGGCCTCTACTGAGCCTGCAAACTTAGGACCTCGTCCCCTCTTTTTAGTCAACAATATGGATGAGAGCCCTTTGAAAACCAAGCTACTGAGTTGTAGCGAAGGACCTTTTCATCGTAGCGATTTTTCTATTGGGCACCGTGGTGCTGCGATGCAGTTTCCGGAGCACACCAAGGAATCCTACTTAGCCGCGATTCAAATGGGCGCGGGCGTCGTTGAATGTGATGTTACTTTTACTAAAGATAAGGCGCTGGTATGTCGTCATTCCCAAAGTGATCTGCACACCACAACCGATGTTTTAGCGCACCCAGATCTCGCTAATAAGTGTTCAGTGCCATTTACACCTGCTAACCCAGCGACAGGCGAAGATGCTCAAGTTGAGTGTCGTACGTCTGATTTCACGCTGGCTGAGTTTAAGACGTTAAAAGGCAAAATGGATGGGGCGAACCCAAAAGCCACCACGGTGGAAGAGTACATGAACGGCACTCCTGGTTGGAGAACTGATCTTTACAGCCAAAGTGGGACATTGATGACACACGCAGAAAGTGCAGCACTGTTTAAAAAGCATGGAGTGAAGGTCACTCCTGAATTGAAATCAGCAGCGGTTGACATGCCTTTCAATGACTTTAGCCAAGAGATGTATGCGCAGAAGTTGGTGGATGAACTAAAAGAGGCGGGCTTCGAGCCCTCTGAGACCTACCTACAGTCATTCAACTTGGATGATGTGAAGTATTGGATCAAAGAAGCACCGAAGTTTGGCAAGCAAGCGGTTTATCTTGATGACCGTGTTTACGAAAAAGCGGACTTTGTCGCGTCTGTTGAGAACATGAAAGAACTGCGCGATGCAGGTGTGAATATCATCGCACCACCTCTGTTCGCTCTGGTTGATTTAGATGAAAACAACGAATTGGTTGCGTCCAACTACGCCAAGCTCGCTAAAGGTGCAGACCTCGACATTATCGCGTGGACACTTGAGCGCTCTGGCCCATTAGCGCAAGGCGGTGGTTGGTATTACAAGAGTGTAAAAGACGGCATCAATAATGATGGCGATATGATGAAAATGCTCGATGTGCTGGCGCAAGACGTCGGTGTAATGGGCGTATTCAGCGATTGGCCAGCAACCGTAACTTACTACGCGAACTGTATGGACAGCGACGCTTAGGCGGTGACAGGCCAACGATTTCGACTGTTGATGGTTAATCGCTTAGCCCAATAATAAGAGAAAAAGCCGTGAACCAAAGAGCCTTCGGGCTCTTTTTTTTCACTAAAACTGTTGGGACAAAAATGACCCAAATTATGAATTTTTAGTTGGACATTAATGACTCAAAATATATTGTCTAGCTTGGGGTTTATTATAACTTATTGAAATTTAATAAATAAAAAATTGGCACAAAGGCTGCAATGGTCAACGTGACTTTCAACAATAAGTAAAAGTAAGGTTTGAATATGAAAATCAGTGTTAAAGGACTGTTAATCGCTAGCTCATTACTGCTTCCTTCAATGGCTATGGCAAGCGACTGCTCTAGCCGTGGTGTGTTAGACGATCGATACTGTGATGAAAACCAAGATTTAGTGGCCGATTCACCAAAGAACCCAGATGAGTGGAACGACCCAAGTACGCTTGTGTTTACTTACACTCCGGTTGAAGACCCAGCATTATACAAAGACGCGTTCGCCGACTTCCAAGCTCACCTAAGTAAAATTACGGGTAAGCGGGTAATTTACTACACGGTGCACTCGAATTCTGCGCAAGTAGAAGCGATGCGTTCTGGTCGACTGCACGTTGCTGGTTTCTCTACGGGCCCGACAGGCTACGCAGTTAACCTAGCGGGTTATGTTCCTATCGCAGTAAAAGGCGATGAGTCTGGCTTCCAAGGCTATAACCTAATCACGATTGTGCGTAAAGATAGCGGCATTAATAAAATGTCTGATCTGAAAGGCAAAAAGGTTGCACACACTTCTGCATCTTCCAACTCTGGCAACCTAGCTCCACGAGCGCTATTCCCAGCGAAAGGTCTAGTGCCAGATGAAGACTACAAAGTGCTTTATTCCGGTAAGCATGACCAATCTATTTTAGGTGTCTTCAATGGAGACTATGATGCGGCACCTGTGGCATCGGATGTGTACGATCGAATGGTGGCAGCTGGTCGTGTCGACGATTCCGAACTGAAGATCATCTACCGCAGCCCACGCTTCCCAACTTCTGCTTTTGGATACGCTTACAATCTAAAACCAGAGCTAGTTGAGAAGATCAACGAAGCGTTCTTTAGCTACCGCTTTACGCCTGAAATGAGTGCATCATTCAAGGGCGCAGATCGTTTCTCGCCGATTAGCTACAAGGAAGAGTGGGGTGTTATTCGTGATATCGCACACGCAACTGGTACGGCTTACACTAAAGCTGGCCTAAAGAAACTGGCAGAGAAAGACGCAGCGAAACGTGCTAAGAAAAAAGCAGCAGAGCTAGCAAAACAAGCCAATAGCCAGTAATTCCCCCCGTTAATTAGTTAACTATTCAGCTTATTCACTGAGTAAGCTTATTTAAAATCTATGCCCTCATGGGTAGGGCATAGATCATTCTAAAATTCGCACAAGGAAATGCAGTATGGCCGTAGCAAGCTATGAAGGAATAAAGATAAATAACCTTTTTCATGAATACGTGGCAGGCAAGCCAATCCTTAAGGGCATTAACATCGATATCGATGAGCCGGGTATCATTGCCATCATTGGCCCGTCGGGTACTGGTAAAAGTACGCTTCTACGTTGTATCAACCGTCTTAACGATCCAAGTCAAGGCGAGATTATTTTTGATGGCGCCGATTTGACTCAATTAAAAGGACAAGCGTTACGTAGGCAGCGCCGTCATATAGGAATGGTTTTCCAAGAATATAACTTAGTTGAGCGTTTAACCGTTATCGAGAACGTGCTGAGTGGTCGTTTAGGTTACATGACAGCTTGGAATGCATGGCGTCGTAGTTACTCTGCCCAAGACTTAGCAAAAGCTTTCGAGCTACTCGAGTTTGTTGGCTTACAAGACTTTGCAAACCAACGTGCCGATAGCTTATCGGGCGGGCAAAGACAGCGTGTTGGTATTGCTCGCGCCGTCATGCAAGACCCATATATCTTATTGGCGGATGAACCAACTTCATCACTCGACCCGAAAACCGCGGTTGAGATTATGGAGCTAATGGAAACCTTCGCCGAGCAGAAAAATATTCCTGTGTTGGTGAATATTCATGATGTGAACTTAGCCAAGCGTTATGCCAAGCGCATCATTGGTATGTGTAATGGTAAGGTGCATTACGATGGTAGCCCTGAAGGTATTTCAGAGGACGATCTTAAAATTATCTACGGGGGTGAATCATGGCTGGATTAAACCCAAGCTCATCAACAAGTGCATCTTCGTCAACGAGTTCATTTTCGAAGCATGAAAATCCGTTCAAAACTTCGTGGACGAACCGAGCAATCATCGCTGCAATTGTTGGGTATCTTTTTTATAGTTTCTCGACATTGGGACTGACCTTTGATCGTTTGATCATTGGGTTTGGTGAAAGTGAGCGGTTACTATCAAGAATGTTTCCACCTGATTTTTCGCGTACTAACCTTTTATTGAGCGGCTTAGCAGAAAGCTTACAGATTGCGATCATCTCTAGCTTTTTCGGTATCGTTATTTCACTGTTCCTTGGCTTACTTGCGGCGAGAAATATGATGCCCTCAATTGTCTCAACGCCAATCCGTTGTTTCATCGCACTGTGTCGTTCTTTTCATCCAGTGATTATTGCCATCTTGTTTGTAAAAGCGGTTGGTTTTGGCGCTCTCGCGGGGATTCTGACATTAGTATTCGCATCCATCGGTTTTATCGCCAAGCTTTTTGCAGAAGCGATTGAAGAGATCTCGTTCAAACCGGTTGAAGCAATTAAAGCAACAGGTGCGAGTTTCATTAGTGTCATCTTGTACGCGGTGATGCCTCAAGTATTCACTCGTTTCATTGGCTTTGCGAGTTACCAACTGGACTCAAATTTACGTAATTCAACCATGGTTGGCATCGTGGGGGCTGGAGGCCTAGGCGGTACGCTTTTCTCTGCATTCCAACGGTTTGATTACGACTTCGTCGCTGCTATTTTGATCACCATTATCGCACTGATTCTCGTTGGTGAATTTCTTTCCAATATTGTTAGGAGAATCTTCTAATGACAACTGCATCTATCGATAAAGAGTGGCAACGCTTTACACCAAATGAACGAGTAGCTCGATTTGCCGTTTACCTTAGCCTTGTGTGCGCAATTGTTTGGTCTTGGCAGACGGTTGAAGTGATACCTGAGTTTCTATACGACGCGCCTGCACAGTTTGCCGATATGTTTGAACGAATGGTCCCAATGGATTACGCGTTTTACCCTGAATCAATTCATGCGGCGATGATCGAAACATTACACATCGCGACGTTAGGTACCTTGTTTACCCTAGTGTTTGCGATTCCACTCGCGCTATTGAATGCACCAAACATTACGCCAAATAAAACGCTGAACTGGATTGCTCAGTTCTTTCTCGTGTCTTCACGTTCGGTGAATTCACTGGTGTGGGCATTGCTGTTTATTGCACTGTTTGGGCCTGGTGTCCTCGCAGGTATCATGGCAATTGCTATTCGTAGTATCGGCTTTGTAGGGAAGCTGTTGGCGGAAGCTATTGCTGAAGTGAACATGGGGCCGATTGAAGCTCTACGTGCAACGGGTGCTTCATGGATGAGTATCTTGCTCAAAGGTTATTGGCCACAAGTGATGCCAGCGTTTTACTCAATCGTATTGTTCCGTTGGGACATCAATGTACGTGAATCTGCGGTATTAGGTTTGGTGGGCGCTGGTGGTATAGGTGTGGTGCTAAATGATGCTCAGAACTTGTTTGAATGGCAAAAAGTGTCGATGGTATTAGTGAGTATCTTTGCGGTGGTTATCATCGCTGAAGCCGTGGTGATTCATATCCGTAACAAACTCATTTAACCCGATAGTTTTATGCGGTGCGCTCTGTGTACTGCATCAAAGTTAAGAGCTTATCTAGCATGTTGAAGCTCAAGCGACCCTAGGTACTTCGGTCTACCTAGCGGTCGTTTTTTTGCATCAAAAGATAAATAGGCTAGAGATATGAGTGTGTTTAGAAAACACAATGCTTAGCAAAGTCACCGGCTTCATTGGCTGTCCAGTCACCTTTAGGCTTCTCTTTCATATCAGTACACCAAGCTTCACTGCCGACTTCTGTACACGCCATTAGTTGTGTTGCTAGAAAAAGTATCAATGCGATTTTCTTCATAATTAACATTCCTTTGTTGTCTAAATTAGGGTTAAAGTTCTATTCTATAATTTCTCTTAATACTACTTATACTTAAATAGCAGCCAATGGCTTAAGCGAGTGAAAACTGTATGAGATCGGGTTAAGTTTGAGGTTAGAACGACAAAGTAGGTCTTGGTCTAAAGATCGAAAAAGCCAGCAAAAGGTGCTGGCTTTGAAATTCTTACTGAGCGTCTATTACTATTAATTAGTACGCTTCAACCACGTGAGTAATTATACCAGTTTCATCTCTTGGATGATGTCTGAAGCAATTTCTGGCTTCGTGCTCGTTGGTTTCTCGTGTAGATCTGCTTTTAATTGTCCCTTACGGTTACTTAGGCCTGCTTCCAGTTTCTTGAGTGCTGAAGCGATTGCTGGGTACATAACGTCATCTGTTGCTTTAGCTGATACACGTACACCTTCGTAGTTGGTGAATACTTCAACCTGATGATGACCGTGTTCTTTTGTAATGATGATGTCACAGCTAATCAGTGATGGGAAATGGCTAGATATCTTCTCGAATTTACTCTCGATGTCTTTACGTGACTCGTCGTTAATTGATACATGATGTGTTTGAACATTTACTTTCATAAATCATACCTTTCCAATGACTGTGTCATTTAAACGTAGCAAACATCGGACAGATTCACCAACTGAGAAAGTACACATGTGTGATTCACTTCAGTGTTATCAAATAATCTCTTGGTCGTCCCTTGAAAGTCAGATTAACTGATCGCATATTATGTTTCGTGTTTTCAATACATGTTCAAAAAAACTCCATCTTTGAATTATTGCTTTACGTCATTCTAGAAAACTAAATTTTATCGCCTTAGCAATCTATCAACTCAAAGACTTATTCTAGCTGGGTATCTATAAATTACTGAATATTTCATAGAGGTTCTCGTGCATTTAGACGTTACCCACACTGAAATAAATAATTGTACTTTGGTTGAATCGAGTACTGAAAAAGGCAACTGAAGTTGCCTTTTTATGGATAGATTGAATTCTATTGTAGGTTAGGATTTATTAAACTCGTAAGACGATGGAACCACGATCACACCTTTTTTTGACATATGAAAGCGCGCAGCATCCGCTCTACTGTCAATACCGATTTGAGTACCATCTGGTACTTTCACATGCTTGTCGATGATACAGTTTTGTATGTGACAGTTTTTCCCGATTTCAACATCTTCAAAAAGAATACTGTCAATCACAATGGCCGCGTTGTTGACTTTTACCTTAGGAAAGAAGATCGAATTCTGCGCTGAACCACCCTCTATCACCACACCATTTGCGATCATTGAGTTAATAAATATACCTTGATTACCTTCTACTGACGCTATGGTTCGCGCGGGCGGCAATTGAGGTTCGTAAGTTCGAATTGCCCAATCAGGTTGATATAAATCGATAGGAGAAACCGGTTTTAGTAAGTCCATATTGGCTTGGTAATAAGAGTCGAGTGTACCGACATCTCTCCAGTATGCATCTTGTGTGACTCTGCCTTCGGTATCTCCAAACTTGTAAGCATAAACGCTTTTCTCACCCACTAATTTAGGTATCACGTCTTTGCCAAAATCGTGGCTGGAGTCTGGATTTTCTGCGTCCGCCAATAGTGCTTGTGTTAACACTTCTTTATCGAAGATATAAATACCCATTGAAGCCATGCTTCGTGTTGGTCTTCCGGGTACGCATGCAGGGTAGCGTGGTTTTTCTGTGAAGTTACTTATTTGATGCGCTTCGTTAATTTCCATAACGCCAAACTCTTTGGCTTCGTCAATCGACACTTCCATACAAGCCACGGTTAAGTCGGCTTCATTCTGTTTATGTTGTTTGAGCATTGGCGCGTAGTCCATACGATATATATGGTCGCCTGACAACACCACCACATGCTTCGCTTCACTGCGAGAGAGCAAATACAAGTTTTGATAAATGGCGTCGGCCGTACCGCTGTACCAGCTATCACCTGTTCGCATTTGTGGGGGGACATTGGTGATGTATTCGCCAAGCTCGGGGTTAAGCACCGACCAACCATCTCGTAAATGTTTTTGTAAAGAGTGAGATTTGTATTGAGTCAGCACTAAAATTTGACGAAGCCCTGAGTGCAGGCAGTTCGCTAGAGTGAAATCGATGATTCGATATTTGCCACCAAATGGTACCGCAGGTTTTGCGCGATTATCGGTGAGGGGGGAAAGCCGAGAGCCAACACCGCCGGCCAGAACGATAGTTAGAGTGTCTTGCATGGTCAGAACCTTAATGTATTTATGATTATGTACATACACTTGCAAGCACCAAGCCAGATGTAACTCATTGAATATTAAGTGCGGTGTGAGAAAATAACATATGGTTGCACTAAATTGAGGCGCACGTATGTTGGCTTGCTCTATTTTGATCCAAAAGATCTAAGTAAGGTTGAGACCTTGAATTTAATGGCATGACGCACGGAAAACCTGCATTACAAAATTGTCAATAAAATGAGGAAATAAAGTGATCAGGTCGATATAAATTTACATAAATAGTCACAAGTTTTCACAAATTGATTTCCATCAATAAAGTAGGGTTATTCTGTGCTACCTTGCACGCAAAATAAGAAATGATTACTCATTCACAATTAGAATAAGCCCTCAAAAGGAAATAATAATGAAAAAAACAGTATGTGGTATTGCGGTTATTGCGGCTCTTATGTCAACTAATGTGCTAGCTCATAAAGAAGGTGATTTCATCATCCGTGCAGGTGCTGCAACAGTATCTCCAAATGATAGCAGCGGCGCAGTGCTTAACAATCCAGACCTAGAGTTTTCAGTAGATTCAGATACTCAACTAGGCCTTACTTTCGGCTACATGTTTACTGACAACATCAGTTTTGAAGTGCTAGCGGCGAGCCCTTTCTCTCACAGCATTTCTGTTAATGGCTTAGGTAAAGTTGCTGACACTAAACACCTGCCGCCAACGTTTATGGTGCAGTACTACTTCGGTCAAGCGAACAGTGACTTCCGTCCTTATGTAGGCGCGGGTATCAACTACACGGTATTTTTTGATGAAAGTTTGAATGCCAACGGCAAAAACGCAGGCCTAACGGATGTGTCTTTAGATGACTCTTGGGGCTTGGCGGCAAACATTGGTATTGACTACATGATCAATGAAGACTGGTTCCTGAATGCTTCAGTTTGGTACGCAGATATAGGAACAACAGCAACATACAAGACTGCGACAGATACATTCAAAACTGACGTTGATATCGACCCATGGGTATTCATGATCGGTGGTGGTTACAACTTCTAACCCACCTATTCAGTTTACTAAAGGCGCTCAAGTATCAGCCAGCTTGGGCGTTTTTTTTGTTTATTCGCTAGCTAACTTTATTAATGAAAAATATTCCTCATTCGTAATAGATTGTTAATAAAACAGAAAGCCAACTGTCATATTCGGCTCCTATGATCTCGATTCTAATTATGGAGGATATATGAATCGTAAATTTAATAAGCTGGCTCTATTACTGCCTATCGCGGTAAGTTCTGCTCTGGTTGGGTGTTCTCAGTCAACTTCAACGTTGGTAACACCATCAACGACTGCAACATCATCTCAAACGTCACTTGATACTTTTAGCCTCCAATGCCAATCCATTCAACAACCGAACATGACAGATGCCACTCTTTCTGGAATTAGTTTGGTTGGTCGTGCTATTGCTGACGCCCCGTTTGATACTTCTGCAGCCGAAATCGTCAGCTACGATTCATGTACCGACAAGCTTTATGTGGTTAACGCTCAAGCACAAAAAGTTGATGTGCTATCGATGGACGCTGACAGCGCACCAACTTCTGAGGGCTCTATCGACCTTCAATCAGCCGCTGCGGCTTCTGGTATTAATATCGGTGCTGCGAACAGTGTATCTACTCATCAGGGTTTAGTTGCTGTCGCGATTGAAAACGCCGACAAGCAACAAAATGGCATCATTGCTCTGTATCGCTCAGACACGCTAGAGCTGATCACTACTTATACGGCTGGTGCATTACCGGACATGGTGAGCTTCTCGAAAGATGGTCACTATATTGCCTCTGCAAATGAAGGAGAGCCGAATTCGGATTACAGCATTGATCCTGAAGGCTCAGTGACACTGGTTGATTTAACCAATGGTCCTTTGCAAGCGAAAGTCACGCAGATTGATTTTAAGGCATTTAACCAAGGTCAGCCACGGTATGCAGAACTAACCGACAAGGTTCGAATCTCGGCGCCTAATGCAACCGTTGCTCAAGACCTTGAACCGGAATACCTAACGTTTGCTGATAACGGAAAGCTTTACGTAGCCCTGCAAGAGAACAATGCATTGGCAGCAATTGACGTGGCGAGTGCAGAAGTGGATGCGATTCTGGGATTAGGTGGAAAGCCTTGGGATACTGCTCAGTTGGATGCGTCAAATAAAGACAAAAACATAGGTAACCTACAAAGCTACGCAATGCTAGAAGGCCTTTACATGCCAGACAGCATCACCAGCTACAGTGTTGATGGTAACACCTACATTGTGACTGCAAACGAAGGCGACGGCCGTGAATATGGCATCAAGACGACGCAACAATTGTGTGACGACAAAGGCTTTGAGTGGGATGGTGATGACTATCAAGGCACCGAAAACTACACCACAGAAAAAGATTTTTGTATTGCTTATGTCGATGAAGTGCGTGGCAAGAAGCTAGACGTTGACGCGAACCACCCATTGGCTGGGGCACTCAAAGACAATAAGCAACTTGCTCGTCTTAAAGTGATTAAGCCACAAGAGACACTTGCTGCTGACCAAAAGGTTCAAGCATTCGGTAGCCGTTCTTTCTCTATCTGGGATGAGTCAGGCGAGTTAGTGTTTGATAGCGGTGATGATTTCGCTCGAATCGTTCTTGAGCAAGATCCTGCAAACTTCAACAGCACCAACGATAACAACCAAAGTGGTGACGATCGCAGTGATGATAAAGGGGTTGAGCCTGAAGCGATCGAAGTGGCTGAGATTAACGGCAAGCAGTATGCCTTTATTGGACTTGAGCGCCAAGGTGGCATTATGGTTTACGACGTAACGCAGCCTAAGAACGCAAGTTTCATCAGCTACTTGAACAACCGCGATTTTACTCAACCTGTATGCACAAAGGTTGATGAAGACGGTGATTGCGACAACGAGACTTACAACTCGAAAGCGGGTGACCTAGGCCCAGAGTCAATCAAGTATTTCACTCGCTCTGGTAACCACTTTATTGCGGTTGGCAACGAAGTGAGTGGTAGTACGTCAGTTTATCGCGTTGAGTTTTAATCACGGTTACTGCTTGTAGCTAGACTCAATAAAAACAAAAGCGCCACTACTGAATAAGTAGTGGCGCTTTCTATTTATGCATCACAAATATATGCGTGATAATTAACTTCTATGGCTGTTGCTTAGTTGGCGCTAGAGCAATTTCACGGATACAAACGTTCTGTGGTTGCTGGTAAGCGAATGATACCGCGCGAGCAATATCGTCAGCTGCCAGTACGCCGCCCATGTCTTCTTTCCAAGAATCGTAACCGTCTTTGATCTCTTGAGAGGTAGTGTGCGACAGAAGCTCAGTCTCTACAGCACCTGGTGCGATAGTCGTAACACGAACATTTGAAGCCGCAACTTCTTCACGAACGTTCTCAGAAATAGCGTGTACCGCGAACTTAGTACCACAGTAAGCAGCATGGCTTGGGAATGTTTTCTTACCCGCGATAGAGCTGATGTTGATGATAGTACCTGTGTTGCGTTCCATCATCGGAGTAAGTACAGATTGCATGCCGTTTAGAAGGCCAATAACGTTCACATCGAACATTGTCTTCCACTCTTGAGCGTCTTGAGTATCGATTTGACCAAGAAGCATTGCACCAGCGTTGTTGATAAGCGCGTCTACAGGGCCAAATTTCTCTTCACCTTGTGCGATGGCTGCATCAAAAGACGCTTTGTCTGTTACGTCTACTTTTACTGATAGTGAGTTTGGTAGGTTCAGCGCTTCAAGGCGGTCAACACGACGAGCTAAAAGTAGAAGAGGGTGACCTTCATCGCTTAGACGACGAGCGATTGCTTCACCAATACCAGAGCTTGCACCTGTAATTACGATTAGTTTTTTCATTTTATTTCCTCTGTACTTTTATTGCGTCGGTTGGCTACGACATGTTGTTTAAGTGCATTCGAATCAAGAGCTTGTTGCCTTGCTTCGTTGCGATGGAGGTATATTAAGGAAAATAGCATTGTTGATATATAGCGCTTTACTTGAAACACTGTTGCTGTGATGCAACAATAAATGCGTTCACTTTATTACTTCATCATCTTCAAATTTCACATGTAAGCTGGCTACTATGCTCAATCAAATTAACCTGTCTGATATTCGTTCTTTCGTGCTTATCGCTCGTTTAGGTAACTTCACTAAAGCGGCGGAGGAGCTTGATGTGTCACGCTCCCACGTATCACGCCAAGTGAGTAGCCTGGAAAAACAGATGGGTGTGACACTGTTTATCCGCACCACTCGAACCTTAAGGCTGACTCACGCAGGGCAAGATCTGTACGCGAGATGTGAACAAGCCTTAGATGATATAGACCAAGCTCTGATTGCTGCTGTGGATGATGTCGAAGAAGTACGTGGCGACATAAAAGTAAACTGTGTCGGGGGTTATCTTGGTGAGGTGATCATCGCGGATCTAGTGAATGAGTTTATGCAGCTTTACCCAGACATCAGCATCAGTCTTGATTTTAGTAGTAACCGAGTGGACCTGATTGAAGACGCGTTTGATATCGCTTTTCGCATGGGGAGCTTAGAAGATGCAGGGTTTATCGCAAGAAAGCTTTTGGACATTGAGATGGGAACACTCGCTAGCCCAGAGTACTTTGCTCGAAAAGGAAAGCCTAGTCACCCTAAAGATCTGATCCATCATGATTGCTTAACGGGCTCGGTGCGTAAGTGGAGCTTTCAAGCGCTAGATGACACCAAGAAAACGGTCGATGTGCATGTGACGGGCAGACTGCAATGTAAAAATGGGCGAGTGTTGGTGCAGGGCGCGAAGTCGGGCAACGGAATTATTCGTGTGCCAACCATCTATTGCTTACAAGAACTGAACGACGGGCAATTGCTGCAAGTGTTTGAAGAATGGGTAGTGCCTAAGGTCGACTTTTCAGCGATCTACCATCGAGACCGCTATCAACCAAGTCGAATTAGAACCTTTATTGATTTTGTGAAAGGCCGTTTTGAGCAAATGCCAGTCAGCTAAATGGCGCGGCCTACCTTCCTCTTTCTTTTAGCAATAGTTGGACAGGCTTGGGCTTACATCTCGTCGATTTCGTTTTGTAGGTTTTCCAGCTGGTCTAGAATCAACAAGAACTTCTCGCCGAACGGCGTCACTTGGTATTCAACTCTTGGTGGCAGTTCGTTGAACATTTGCTTATCTAAAATCCCAAACTCTACATTTCGCTTCAAACATTCATTCAATACCTTGGTCGATAGCCCTTCTACTGAGCGCACCATTTCACCGGGGCGATTAATGCCATTTGCCAGTAATTGGTAAACCGTTAGCGACCATTTACAGCCATAGATGGTTTCCACCATGCGAGCTGAACGCTCTGGTGCTGATTTTCTTGAAAAAAAGTTTTCCTGATTTTTCATAAAGATGTACCAATAAGTACCTACCTAACCGATTTGTACTTACTATTCATAGTGTTAGTTCAAGGCCTAAGATTACCACGTTCACATGACTTAGGAGATAACAAAATGAACTTCACTAAAAATGGTATTGCAGTAGTAATCGGCGGCACGAGTGGCATGGGCTTTGAAACAGCGAAGCAATTAGTCGCTCAAAACATTCATGTGTTGGTTGTCGGCAATAACCCAACTAAGTTAGATAAAGCAGTGTCAGAATTGCAATCGTTAGGTCACGCTTCAGGTTGGCAAGCTAACCTTTATGATGATGCGAGTGTGTCTCGCCTTATTGAACACCTTGAGTCGTTAGATGAAGGTATTGGTTACCTTGTTAATGCTGCAGGTTATTTCAACCCTAAAGCGTTTATTGAGCACCAAGAATCTGATTACGAGCAATATATGAAGCTGAATAAAGCAACCTTCTTCATCACTCAAGCGATAAGCAAATTGATGATCAAGAACGGCGGTGGCAATGTGGTTAACGTTGGTTCTATGTGGGGTAAGCAAGCAATCAAAGCGACGCCATCTTCTGCCTATTCAATGGCTAAAGCTGGCCTGCACGCATTAACACAACACATGGCAATGGAACTGGCTGAGCATAACATTCGCGTGAATGCCGTGTCTCCGGCTGTGGTTAAAACGCCAATTTACGAATCATTCATTAAACCAGAAGAAGTGGACCAAGCACTAGAAGGTTTTAATGCGTTCCACCCAATTGGTCGAGTAGGTTTGCCGAAGGACATCGCTAATAGTATCTCTTTCTTACTGTCAGACAGTGCTGATTGGGTAACGGGTGCAGTCTGGGATGTTGATGGCGGTGTGATTGCTGGCCGCAATTAATTAGGATTCTTTTAAGGTGGCTGTCGCGCAGGAAAAATGCAGCGAGATGGCCTCTTTGATGAGTATTCGCGTAGAATAAAAGCTGGAAAGATAATAAGAATAATTATAACGATAACAAGAGTAAGGTCGCCATTATGTTCAACATGGACTTTTCAAAAAAACTGGTTATTGAAACCGAATCATTAGACTGGATTGCAAGCCCTGCTATAGGGGTATGGCGCAAGCCGCTTGAAAGAGAAGAGAAAGAATCAGGTCACACGACCAGTATTGTGAAGTACGATCCTGAATCTTCGTTTTCTGAGCACCCGCATCCGAAAGGCGAAGAAATCTTCGTGTTAGAGGGTGTTTTCTCTGATGAAACTGGAGATTTCCCTGCTGGCACTTATATCCGTAATCCGCCGGGAAGTGCGCATTCTCCATCAAGCAAAAATGGCTGTACGATCTTGGTTAAGCTTAATCAGTTTAATGCGAGAGACTTAACTCAAGTTCGTATCAATACCCTAGAAACGGAATGGCTTGCAGGTATTGGTGGCTTACAAGTTATGCCACTGCATGAGTTTGAGCACGAACATGTCGCTTTAGTGAAGTGGCCTGTCGGCGAACGCTTTCAGCCGCATCGTCATTTTGGTGGTGAAGAGATCTTTGTGTTGTCGGGCACCTTTAAAGATGAACACGGCGAGTACCCGAAACACACATGGATGCGTAGCCCTCACATGAGCGAGCATTTCCCTTATGTGGAAGAAGAGACTGTTATCTTCGTGAAAACGGGGCACTTGCCAT
This sequence comes from Vibrio sp. R78045, assembly GCF_042466085.1. NCBI lineage: Bacteria > Pseudomonadati > Pseudomonadota > Gammaproteobacteria > Vibrionales > Vibrionaceae > Vibrio > Vibrio sp. R78045. Next base: position 721,655 of record NZ_JAXHBS010000013.1, on the reverse strand, counting down.
TGGATTAGAGGAATGCTCCATATAAAGATGAAAAAGCCGCATTGCTTTGAGCAATCGGCTTTTTCAATTTTCACATATGGGCAGACTAGTAAGCGACACCAATACGTTGACGCGGGAACTTGCCAGCTTCTAGTTCATCAATCATCGCAATAGCGTAATCGCTGACGGATATTTTGCTGTTGCCATCTTCGTCGGTGAGCAGTTGATCACCACCAGTGCGGTAGGTTGATAGCTTATCGCCCGGGAAGATTTCTGCTGCAGGGCTAATGAACGTCCAGTTAACTTCGTTATCAGATTGTCTGAACACTTCAAGCGCTTCGCCCTGTGCTAGCGCTTCGTTTTTGTAATCCGCTGGGAAGTCAGGAACAGTAACTAACGGAATGTTTGGCGCCACTTCTAATGAGCCTGCACCGCCAACCCAAAGTAGGCGCTCGATACCGATGCTCGGTAATGTTTCCAGCAATTTAGTCGCAGTGTTTTTTACGATGTCGTGATTGCCCAAAGCACGTCCGCCAATCGAAGTGATTACTGCATCAACGCCGGATAGTGCGCTTGCTAGATTTGCGACTTCATCTTGTAAATCAAATGAACGAACCTCAACACCTTTGGTTTCTACTTTGCTTGCATCTCTTACTACAGCAACCACGTCGTGACCACGAGATTGAGCTTCTTGAGCAATGTGACTACCAATCCAACCTGATGCGCCTAATACTGCAATTTTCATAATGTCTCTCCAGTTATTCAATTTATTAAGTCGTTTTCTCGACAGCCATTGCAGTCTAATAGTTTACTAAACTGCGATAAATATCATAAAATGATGTAGATTGTATCTATATGGTTATCTAATTGGCTTGTTAGGTGGCACAACTTGAATCAAACCGGATAATCAGTAAAAAGTTGGGAGTGTGTTATGGATAGGTTGACGGCGATGCGTAGTTTTGTCGAAGTGGCAAATTGTGCCAGCTTTACGCAAGCGGCAGAGCATTTGGATATGAGCCGTTTACAGGTATCGCGCCACGTTCAAGAGATAGAAGCGTGGCTAAAGCAAAGACTTTTGCATAGAACAACTCGAAAGGTGAGTTTGACGGCGGCAGGGGAAATCGCATTACAACGCTGTGAAAAAATACTTCATGAGACCGCAGAGCTAGAGGTTACTGCGCTTAATCAAACCGATGATCTTTCCGGGACAATTCGAATCGCAGCGCCTATTGGGCTGACTCAAAACATGTTATTGGATGTGGTCGAGCAGTTCACTGAACGCCACCCTAATATTATGGTCGAACTTTTTGCTTCGGATCGTTTTACTCAGTTGGTGGATGAGCGAATTGATATTGCCCTTCGATATACCGATCAACCTGATGAAAACTTAATTGCCAGAAAGCTGATGGAAATCGACTCGGTTGTGTGTGCATCTGCTGCTTATCTAGACAAGCATGGAGAACCTAAAACAATTGAAGAACTTCGACAACATAATTGCTTTCGCCACCTTAGTGTGACTAAATGGGATTTCGTGAAAGATAACCAACATTATTCAGTTGAGGTGTCTGGGACCATTAAAGCCAACGATGTTGAGGTGTTAACCCGAGCCGCACAGCATGGAAAAGGGATCGTACGCCTCCCATGCGATCTAGCGAATCCATTGATTGCTGATGGTAAATTACAAAAGGTGTTAGGGGGTTTTGTTTCACCGAGTAGTATACTTTGGGCGGTGTATCTATCACGCAGCTATCAACTCCCTGTTGTTCGTCAGTTTATTGATTTTGCTGCAGAAGCTTGGTCTAGCGATATTAAATCTGAGGATGTTTGAGGTTATATATCCTAAGTACACAAGTACACAAGGCATAAACATATAAATACAAAAATCCGATATCAAAGGTGATATCGGATTTGAACTCAATAATTCAGAGTTCCAGCACGCTCTCCTCTCACGAAGTCTTTACATGTAATGATGTACGGATAATCGGGTGTCTATCGCCTTTTCGTTGATGTCAGGTAAAGGTCGATACAAGCTTCTGGTTATGTCCGTCAATACTTGGTCGTATACTTTTGAAACGACGGTTGATATATCGCTTGTCAATTCGTACATGGTATCTGCCGGTTGAGTTGCTTCGGTGCTTGATGCGATCTCAGTGAGTGCATGCATCGCACGTGTACAAATCGGTGAGCCGCTACTGATAGGGCAGATCATTGATAATTGATTGAGCTTACGGTGTGTCTGAGATGCATAGAACTTGAATCTCGCATACTCTTCAGGTTTTTCCATATCAGGTATGCACATTCGTAGTTTGGTCAGGATTTCCATGCAATCCAAGATTTGTTGCCAATTCATATGGTATTCACTACTCATGTCTTCTCGTTCAGATTGAATCAGCCATATGATCATGACTTCATCCATCAAGAACATGCTGTGACGAATCGTCTTGCCGTGAATTGATTGGTTACGTACCAAAGTTCGGTTTTGCCAGTCACTGTGCATGGCGATGAGCTTGAGGTGATAGATGCGATACATAGGACGGCTATCGAACGACACATGAGATTGAAGCAGTTCAGATACTTCAAGTATGTTGTCGTAAATCTCATTCACTTTACGAATCGAGTCGCTAGACAACTTATAAGCAAGAGCGTAGTGTGTTGCGGCGCGATGTTTACGTGATAACAACAGTAGCTCTCTGAGTAGAACTAAAGTTTCAAACCTATGTGATAGCGCTGTCTGTCTCTTTTTTGAAAAGTGAAACAGTGCAGCAAGCACTGCAATCGATAAACCCACTGAAATAACTACAAACATATTCAACTCCTAATATTTGCATACCTACTTAGTGGTAGTGCAGACACCGTGCCAAAATAAATAAATCTTACATTTCAATTGCTTATGTTTTATCGGTAATTATGGGTGATCAATATTGGTGCATAAGGTCACCAATTGAGTGAAAACGTTTCAGTTATTGCGGTAATTTTTGAGAGGTTAAACTTATTGATTTGGTGTGTTTTAATACAAGGCTTTGTCATTAATCACACTCAATGCGCAGCATGTTTTAGGGCAAGATACAGAAACGAAAAGGCCTCACTCTTTATATGCTTTTAACTAGAAATAGCAATAAGTAGTGAGGCCTTTCAATATTCATTCTGACGTTTGTATCTATTTTGATGATTGCTGACCGTCAGTATTGAGAGTTAACGATTAAACGTTATGCAAGCTTAAGGTCGAACTCGGTGCGGTACATCACCATATCTTCAATGGTCAGTACTGGCATGTTGTGCATTTTACCGAAAGCAACGATCTCTGGCGCTTTTGCCATCGTGCCGTCTGGATTGGTTACTTCACACAGTACGCCTGCTGATTGAAGACCTGCCATTTGCATAAGATCCACAGTGCCTTCTGTGTGACCGCGGCGTGCAAGTACGCCACCTTTACGCGCACGTAACGGAAATACGTGGCCTGGGCGAGCAAGATCAGTAGGCTTAGCTGTTGGGTTTGCAGCTGTCTTGATCGTTGTTACACGGTCAGCGGCAGAAACACCTGTTGTTACACCCACTTTTGCTTCGATAGTTACGGTAAACGCAGTTTGGTTTGCGCTGTTGTTATCAACAACCATAGGTGGAAGTTCAAGTTGATTTGCTTGCTCGTCGGTTAGACACAGGCACACAATGCCGCTGCATTCGCGGATCATAAGCGCCATTTGAGCATTGGTTAGGTGTTCTACTGAGTAGATGATGTCGCCTTCGTTCTCGCGATCTTCATCATCGAGTAAAAGTACGCCACGACCTTCGCGTAGAGCTTGCAGTGCGTTTTCAACGCGAGTGATTGGTTCGCCAAATTCGGCAAGTAGTGAAGACTGATTCATGGTTAAACTCCTAAAATATCACCAGAATCAGGGCTGTATGAGGGATCTCAACCGAGCACAACAAAGCCAACTCATTACAAGTAGGCTTGTACCAATCGTACTATGATTGGCTTTAGCTCATTATGGTTTTATCCAAAACGAAATGCACCCGCCTAAGTTGGAGGTACGAACCCAATTCACGCGGGTGTGCCTTTCCAACTTAAACGAGTGTGTTTTCATTCTCTCTCATCCGGACTATGACCGTCGGCTCTGGCATCTCACCAGATCTGCTGACCTCGACGAATCGAGCGCTCGCGGGCTTATCTTTAGATTTTGCTAAGGACATACCGCCGGTGGGGAATTTCGCCCCGCCCTGAGAATAAAAATTAATAATCTGTTTTGCTTTTGAAAGCAGACCAGATGGTAATCCTTTCAATACTGGATTTAAAGGACTGACAGCAAAGTTTTTAAGATTCTGGTCGTATAACCCGGTAAGTGTTCACTTTATCAGCAGAACGCGTCAGGCCGTCTTTAGTGGTCTTTGCTGTCTCTATGAACATAAGTGGATGTTGAATGTTATTGGTGTTGGCGTGGCTGTTCACCGAATCAATACTCGATAGGTCTATTAATCGAATATCGTTACACCATGACGGCTGACTGACCGTTTTGACATAAAATTGATATTGGTGATGCTAAGCTGCGATAGCATCAGACCACTTCATCTAAAAGATCTTAGCCATGACTTCTCTGTTCTCTAACAAATCCAAAGGCTTATTGCTGCTCGTTCTAAGTTTGTATTCTCTCATACCTTTTTTGATCTTTGGATCGGACTTTGACCTTGGAAGTGCGGTTTTGCCTTTCTATGGCGCCTTCATGACGTTCGTGACGTACTCAGCAGGTAACCAAGGATTCTTGGTAACGCTAGCTGTTTTGTCTCTGGTATTGCTCGCGATGAAATTTTCCAAAGCTAAGATAGCCAGCCTTTGTCTGCAGCTTGGCCTGTTGTTGGTTCTTAGCTTTGCAGCGAAAACCTTCTTAAAGCATTCAACAGAAAGCCCTCGTCCTTATTCTGAGTATTTGGTGACGCAAGAAGTCGTTGAAATGCCCGAAGTGTTTTATGAACTGCCACTAATGGAAAAGAACGCAGCAATTGCATCTGTGCAAGATGAGGTGAGTGAGTGGCGAACGCGTCACTGGCTGGGTGAAACGGACTACTCTTTCCCATCTGGACACATGATTTTCGTCGGTGTGTGTTTGGCGTTCTTCGGTGGATTGTTTTTAGAAGCGAAGCGTTTTTATTTGGTAGGTGGTTTACTGGTTTGGGCTGGTGGTGTCGCTTACAGCCGAGTTTGGCTTGGCATGCATCGCCCAGAAGACTTAGCCGGATCTATTGCCTTTGCAGGTTTGATCTATTTATTGGTGCCGCTTATCTCAGAGCAAAAAATAGAACGCTATTTACCTGTATTTTTGAAATAGACTTCTTAGGGATTCTGCCTCACTGTAAAAGAAGGGCTCAGATTAGCAATACGAAATAAACGTTATTGATTGAGCCCTAGCTCTGCTTGTTTCTTTTTAGTTAGCCCTAATGAGACAACTCGGTGTGATTCAGTGAGGTAATATCTCAGTTCCTCATCCCTTTCTGATGTGCTTTCAAAAAGCTGAATCCACTTCATTCCGCGCGAAGCAAAGTAGGGCGCGGGTTTATATCCCTGCTCTTCTTTGAGAAAATCGAAATTCTGATCGGATGTCTTGAAGATAAACGCAGGCTCATCTTTCGGTCCCCAACCACCAATCGAAAACACCTTGCCACCCACTTTCCAAACGTGCGAGTTATTCCACTGCATCACATAACTGGTTGCAGGTAGTGACTCGCAGAATGCGTTGAATTCATCGTAAGTCATAGAATGTCCTTTTTATCGCTAAGGGGCTTGATCTGTGTTGATTCTCTAAGAATTTTCTTCTTCCCGTCTTTATCGCCACTCACTAGCCCACTAGCCCCTGCCAGATTGCCGTAAAGCCACTGATAGAACATAGCAGCAATGAACCAATGCGTATCTTCTCTTTAGGGATGCTTTGTGTCGTCATCAATGCCACCTTGTAACCCAACCAAGCTGCTGGCAGTAAAGGGATGGTTATGATCAAATGGTGCATGGTGAAGAAGCCAATCGGGATCTGTACCAGTAACGAGATGATCGAACTAAACACGAAAAACGCAGAAAGGTTACCACGAAGCTGATTGGCATCTTGGTGTTGTAGCAGCAGTGCCATCGGTGGACCACCAATACCCGAACTGGTGCCAAAGAACCCAGAAAAGAACCCCGCAATACCCATCTTAGTTGGGGTTGGTTCGAGTCTAAAGGGCAGTAGGCTAACAATCACGGCAAATACGACCAATAAGCCCAACCATAATGACAACACGCTCGTTGAAACCATCACCAACAAAGCTCCGCCTGCCAGTGAACCCGGAATGCGGCCCAGCAATGCGATTTTTAATCCGCCAATAGAAATATTCGCTCGATGTTTAAAAGCGTTAAATATAGAAATGAATAGGCCAACGAGACAGATAGGCGCAGGTACATAGTCTGGAGAGACCAAAAACAGCAGTGGGGCTGCCACTATAGCCAAACCAAAGCCGATTGCGGTTTGCACAAACGAGCCGACAAAAATGAGTGCCATTGCTATAAGGACAGTCTGATCGATGTATTCCATAAGCCTGCGGATTAGTTTTAAAGGATCGGGTGGGTACTATAAATTAAAACGAAAATAATAGTCTTATTATTCAGTGATGTTTATGTAAATATCGACCGTTTTCATCGTTGATATAACGTGCAACGAAAAAGAGAGTGGATACCTCAAGATGTTATCCTTCAATAATCACTCTCTTTATTGGAATGACTGTTAGTTTTTCGCTGATGGGGGTGTCAGCATAAAACGTTAAGCCATTGCCAATTTCAGTCGTTCAATGGGTTTGTCATTGATGGGTAAATGAATAAGTGCTGCTGCAAACGCCAGTACTACCGTTGACCACCAGATTGGCTCGTAAGAACCGTAGTAATCGTAAATACGACCGCCAACCCAAGCGCCTAGGAAGCTACCTACTTGGTGAGTAAAGAACACCAAACCGTACAACGTCGACAGGTAACGAGCACCGAAGATCTGACGAACTAAGCCAGAAGTTAGCGGAACCGTACCCAACCAACAAAAACCAATCGCCGCACCGAAGATAGCCGCGGTTGACTCAGTAACAGGCAAAGTGACAAACGCTCCGATAACCACGGTACGCACTAAGTACAGTGCCGACATTACATGACGCTTGCTGAACTTATCGCCCATTACACCCCAGAAGTAAGACCCGAAGATGTTGAAGATGCCAACGTAAGCCAGTGCCATTGCTGCGCTGCTCGCCGGTAGGTCTTTGTCTGCTAAGTAGCTAGGTAAGTGCGTTGCTATAAACATTACATGGAAACCACACACGAAGAAGCCTGCGTGAATTAACCAGTAACCTTTATGAGCAAATGCTTCAGACATTGCTTCTTTCAGAGTTTGGTTCTCTTCTGCTTGCGCTTGTTTGTTTGAGGCTACTTTAGGCGCTCGCATAAACAGGGCAAAAGAGATCATGAAACAACACAGCACGCCAAACACTTGCATTGCACTCTGCCAATCAAATTCGTTCAGCATGTATTGCGCGCCCGGAATCACCGCGAACATACCAAATGAACCAGCAGCAGTGGTTAAGCCAAACGCTTTAGCCGAATGCTCTGCAGGTACTACTTTGGCTACCGCGCCTAACACGATTACATAACTTGTCGCACTTAACCCAAGGCCAACCAGTGCACCCAGTGAAACGTAAAGCATGCTCGATTCGGTAGAAATTGAGGTAAGAAGTAAACCCAAACTGTAAGCACATGCGCCTGCAATAATGATGCGTCTTGCTCCCCATTTGTCAGCGGCCATACCAACAAAAGGCTGGAACACGCCGAACAAAAGGTTTTGTAGAGCAACCGCGAAGCTGAAAAACTCTCGACCCGTGCCGAAATGCTCTGAAATTGGCATCATGAAAATGCCGAATGATTGTCTGATCCCTAGACTGATAATAAGTGTGCCTATCCCAAGCCATACCAGTAAAGGAAAACGGAAAATGCTCATTCTAATACTCTTAAATTAATGGTGGTGTGAGTGGTCTTGCTCTGACATGGGTTGTTCAGTCATATCATGGTGATGTTCGTGCCCGGAGTGCTCATGCGCTGACTGCTGGTGGCAGCCACTGCTCACGGCATGCTGAGCCAAAAGATCAATCAATGGCTGACTGTGATGCACAATAACCAAACTAATGACGAGAAATAGCATCATCCTGGCCAATTGGGCAAAAAGAGATTGTGAAAACATAAGGTGTTTACATTAGCTCACTGTTGTAAGAGGCCGCGCATCATAATGACGAGTGGTTAATGTATCAAATGACTATTTGTGATTTATTTTATGCGTTTTATGCATAGATTTATTCGTCGTGAGTATTCGAGCGAAATATGACCAGTAAATAGAAAAAATGGATGTTCGCTGGTTAATCTATAAAATCCTGAGATTCAGAATAAAAGATCAAAATCGAGAGTTTAAGTTATTGCTTTATATTGGTTTTCACAAAGCTGTAAAAACTAATATACAAACTAATCACTAACCAACATCGTTCGTTCACTCGACTTATTTGTTAAACATCGTAAATTTGGGCGTAAATCGTTTCAAAACTACTGAAACGCGATGTTAAAAGATTCAGGGAGAGTCATTCACATGGATAAAGATCATAACTTTCGCGAAAACTTACTGGCACTGATCTTAGGTAGCGCACTGGTTTCACTCGGCGTTATCTTTTTCAATCAGGTCGGTTTGCTCACTGGAGGCACGGCTGGTTTAGCAATTTTCATTACCAAAGTAACTGACTTAAGCTTTGGCCAAGTGTTCTTTGCACTCAACTTACCTTTCTATATTTTGTCGGTTGCTCGTATGGGCTGGCGTTTCACCGTCAATACCTTTATTGCCGTTTCGATTGTTTCGTTCGCTGTGGATCACTTGTATCACGTGATTCAAATTGCCGAAATTCATGCATTGTATGCTGCGTTATTGGGTGGTGGCCTAATTGGTACCGGTATGCTGGTGATTTTCCGTCATAAGATGAGTTTAGGTGGCTTCAACATTTTGGCGTTATTCTTACAAGAACGTTTTGGTATTCGAGCGGGCAAAGTTCAGATGGCGTTAGACTGTACGATTGTAGTGCTTTCACTGTTTATTGTTGACGTGTCACTGGTTCTATTGTCTGTGCTTGGTGCGATAGTCACCAACTTGATTCTAGCGATGAACCATAAGCCTGGGCGCTATCAACCGGTCGTCAAAGCGGAAGCAGCTTAGTAAGTGGAAGCAGAGTAGTTAGGTTCGCTCAAGCACTAGGTTAGCTTAAGCAAAGTGATTTGCAGATTATAAAAACAACAAAGCCAGCATCAATTGCTGGCTTTGTTCTATTTCAATGCAACGATTAACAGTTGTTGCAATCGTTGTCTGGCTTGAGTTCGCAATCAATCACATTGCCTTGTTGATCAAGTGACAGGTTACAGCACTCTTCAAACAGGTTCTTAAGATCCCAACGACTTTTCTGAACGCGAGACTTAACCGTTGAGTAGCTGACGTTTTGCGCCTCTGCGATCTCTTTCTGGCTTTGGCCTTTGATGTCGACAGCAAGCAGTAACGATGAGCTTTGTTCTGGCAGTACCTGAATAAAAGGTTCAATACACAATGAGAGCTTTTGTTTGAACTCAGAGTCGTGGTCTAAATCGGTAAACCACAGATCTTCAGCATCAATTTGGCTATCACGTTGTTGGCGTGCATGCTTACGGTAGAAGTCGATAATCGTGTGATTGGCTAATTGGAATAGCCACGACTTTACGTTGCTCGCATCTTGTACCTTATCTAAGTTCTGATAAGTCTTAATCAAGATATCTTGAAGCAAGTCGTCTACATCCGCAGAGTTGTTGACCTTGGAATACAGGAATGACTTTAACGCTTGCTGATATTCAGCCCAAACCTGTTCTAAGTCCAAAGATGCCCTATTCAAAGGTGCCTTAGTTGCACTGTTCATTTACGCAACACTCGTCTTGTAAGAAATCAATCACGCCTTCTAGACATTCATACTCCGCCACGCAGAATAACGTTCTTCCTTCTCGTCTTTGGCTGATTAAACCCGCAGACGCCAAGCTTGATATGTGATGAGACAAGGTAGAACCGGGAATGCCTAGTTCTTCTTGTAGGCCGCCAACTGCAATGCCTTGGTAGCCAGCTTTAACAACACTTTTATAAATGGTTAGGCGAACAGGGTGGCCCAACTCTTTAAGTGCTTTCGCAACGACTTCTAAGTTCATATTAACCCCTCAAGTTTTAATTTCGATGTTAGTCGAAATATAAGAACAATTCAAATTTAAAAACTGTGGCTATGTAAGTCATTGTAAAATAGTGTTTTCCAAAATTTATTTCGATATTTATCGAAATAAACCTTGAACTGTAGCTGTTTATTTCTATAATTCGAGAATATTCGAAATTAAGGGTTAGTTACTTTCCTCATAGAGTCCCGCCTTAAATCCAGTTTGGAGTTATTATGAGCAATGAAATGTTAACAATGCTAAAAGACGCACTTGATATGTTCGCTTTCTTAGCAGTAGAGCTAATCATCCTTTTTTTGGCGATCAGCTACATTGTTGGGATTCTGCAAGAGTTTCTTACGCCAGAAAAGATTCAATCTATCTTGAGCTCACGTAACGGTAAGGGCTATGTGGTTGCTGCACTATTGGGTGCGATTACGCCTTTCTGTTCATGTTCGACGATTCCTTTCCTAAAAGGATTGCTGCGTGCAAGAGCAGGTTTTGGTCCAATGATGGTGTTCCTATTCGGTAGCCCACTCTTGAACCCGGTGATCATTGGCTTGTTCGTGATTACGTTCGGCTGGCAAGTGGCTGTGTTCTACTTCTTAGTAGCAATGACGGTATCGGTAGTCGCAGGTTACGCACTTGAGAAGCTTGGCTTTGAGCGTTACGTAAAACCTGAAGCGTATGAATCGTCAGGTTCAGCTTCAAGCTGTGGGACTAGCTGTGATGACTCTGCCCCTAAGAAAGCAGTACCTGTTAAAGCGGAATCTTCATGTGGTACAAGTGCATGTGGTGAGCCTGCGCCTGTAATGGCAAAAGAGACATCTTGCTGCGATTCGAAAAAAGAAGAACCACAAGTGACTGTGTCAGGCTGCTCAACGGATGGAAGCGCGACGGCTGAAATCGTAGAGAAGAAAGAACCTAGCCGTTGGATGAGAATTTGGTTCTCAACTTGGAAAGACTTCAAACAAGTATTCCCTTATCTAATGATGGGTATCGCGATTGGTTCATTCATCTACGGCTTCATTCCTACAGACCTCATTGCACAGTACGCTGGTGAAGGTATGTGGTATGCGATTCCAGTAGCAGCCGTGATTGGTATTCCACTGTACATTCGTGCTGAAGCGGTAATCCCACTAAGTGCAGCTTTAGTACAAAAAGGTATGGCGTTGGGTTCAGTAATGGCATTGATCATTGGTAGTGCAGGCGCAAGTTTAACGGAAGTTATCCTGCTTAAATCAATCTTTAAGAATCAAATGATTGCAGCATTCCTATTCGTTATCCTAAGCATGGCGATGGGTGCAGGCTTCCTATACAGCTTCATCTTTGGTTAATCAGGCCTGATTTCGAGATAACACCATCGATACTGAGAGGTAAATAAGCAAAAGAGCTCAACTAAGTGAGCTCTTTTTTTGTTTAGATAATTAGCTAGGAGGTTAGAAACCGCGAATATCAAGCTCATTGTTGATCAACACTACACACTGAGAAGCGAACAGCATGTTCGGACCTAAACTGATTTTCTCTGTTCCTAAACGCTTTAAGCTGTTGTAGCTTTTCTTTGGCATAGGGATGTGGTCAGTTAGAAGGAAACATGGGTTTTCCGCAATCTCTGCATCACGGATAATGTCGCCTTTCTTATCCATCATGTACAGCTGGTGGTCTTCGGCCAGTTCTTTGACCAACTTTTCAAAGCTCATGGTACGGACAGTGATGCCCGGTTCTACCTGACGTGTCTGTTCTTTTGTCATGCCTTGAGAAGCGTCAACCGCTCTTACTACCGCAGATAACAGTGCAGATTCATGAAAGCCACCAATGTTGGTGATTTCATTTGAATCGAATGTAATGGTACGTGAAAAGTCTTTAGTACTCTCTAGCACAAGGTGCACGGTGACATTCTCACGGTGAGATTGAGCAACGAAGATCGTGTTCATCAGAGTATGAGCCAGAATCTCGGTATGAGCGTTTTGCCCAACACCTTCTAAGATAAGTTTACTCTCTGTAGGGGCTGCGCGAGCGCGTAATACAAATGAACGCATGGAATGTACCTTGTCAGTATGTGATAAAGCTAAACGGACTTTATCAACATGAATTTATGAATAACCAAAATTGTGGCGGTATGTAACTCTTTTCTATTAATGAAGTCAAATAGAGTTGCTTATAGCGCCAACCAGAAGAACTCTGCGTATTAAATAGAGAATGACCACATTACAAGATGGTAAGGGTTGAAGCGACCCAATGTTTACGTAGATAGTATGCGCAAATTATTAGGTGACTTACTTAAGGAAGTAGTCGATGAAGTTACAGAAAATCAATAAAGAAGAATATAGAAAGAAGATGAACCTGCTGTTGGTTTCGTTAGTTGGGTCACTCGCCTTGTTTGCTATCGTATTCGGTAGCATTCTGATTGAACTTTTTGGTTCAGCTGGGTCCGCTAGTGGGGAAGCGACAGGCAATTTCCATTTGAATGTACTCGGGGTGATTTTATCAGTCGCACTGAATGCCTTTATCGCGAGTCGTGTGAAAGGGCATGATTACTTTAAAGAGGCGCTTTATGTGTGGAACCTTAAACAAGTTCACAATCAAATCTATCGTAAGCTTAAGCGTATTCAACTAAAAGCTGAGCAAGGCGATCGAGAAGCATTAATTATCCTTTACTTCTATTACACTACGCAAAAACAGGTATACGACCTAGATAACAATACATTGACGATAAAAACGGTTCAGCAATCGCTAGATAACATAGTGGAGCTAAGTGAAAAGTGGAGTATTGAACTGGATATAGAGGCATTTTCGAAAGATCTAGTCGCAAAATTCTAAGTTATATGCTCTTGATTGTATGAGCTTTAACCTGTGAAAGCGGGTTTTGACGTAAAAGTAGCCGCTTAAGCTACTTTTTTGAATTTTTATCAAAAAAGGGGTTGCCATGTTTTCGATGATCTCTATAATGCCGCCTCACTGACACGGTAGACGCCACAAGGCTTCAGCAGTAATCAGTAAGACGGAAAGTTCGAAAGGAATTAATTTTAAAAAGTGTTTGACACTTAAGATTAAATCGCTAGAATTCACGTCCGCTTTCAAGGGTTTCTTTGTAAAAAGAAAGTTTCGATAAGCAAAGCTCTTTAAAAATTTAAACCTATCAATCTGTGTGGGCACTCGTTGATGAATATCAAAACGTTTTATCTTCCCTTTTTATTAAGAGAAGTAAAACAGATTCCTCGGAATCAACTTTGGTTTCAATGAACTGAGTGACCAATACGAATAACTACTTTCTCTTGTGGAAAGAAAGTATTTGGCACAGTCAATTCATTACCATTCTGTTCTTATTTATTTAAGAAGAGAGGGGTAATAGCTTTAGAATTACATGTTCATCAATCTTTTTCGAAAGAGCAATGAATATTAGTTTTGAAGTCAGTATTCATTGAGCCGACAAAATCTTAAATTGAAGAGTTTGATCATGGCTCAGATTGAACGCTGGCGGCAGGCCTAACACATGCAAGTCGAGCGGAAACGACACTAACAATCCTTCGGGTGCGTTAATGGGCGTCGAGCGGCGGACGGGTGAGTAATGCCTAGGAAATTGCCTTGATGTGGGGGATAACCATTGGAAACGATGGCTAATACCGCATGATGCCTACGGGCCAAAGAGGGGGACCTTCGGGCCTCTCGCGTCAAGATATGCCTAGGTGGGATTAGCTAGTTGGTGAGGTAATGGCTCACCAAGGCGACGATCCCTAGCTGGTCTGAGAGGATGATCAGCCACACTGGAACTGAGACACGGTCCAGACTCCTACGGGAGGCAGCAGTGGGGAATATTGCACAATGGGCGAAAGCCTGATGCAGCCATGCCGCGTGTATGAAGAAGGCCTTCGGGTTGTAAAGTACTTTCAGTTGTGAGGAAGGGTGTGTAGTTAATAGCTGCGCATCTTGACGTTAGCAACAGAAGAAGCACCGGCTAACTCCGTGCCAGCAGCCGCGGTAATACGGAGGGTGCGAGCGTTAATCGGAATTACTGGGCGTAAAGCGCATGCAGGTGGTTCATTAAGTCAGATGTGAAAGCCCGGGGCTCAACCTCGGAACTGCATTTGAAACTGGTGAACTAGAGTGCTGTAGAGGGGGGTAGAATTTCAGGTGTAGCGGTGAAATGCGTAGAGATCTGAAGGAATACCAGTGGCGAAGGCGGCCCCCTGGACAGACACTGACACTCAGATGCGAAAGCGTGGGGAGCAAACAGGATTAGATACCCTGGTAGTCCACGCCGTAAACGATGTCTACTTGGAGGTTGTGGCCTTGAGCCGTGGCTTTCGGAGCTAACGCGTTAAGTAGACCGCCTGGGGAGTACGGTCGCAAGATTAAAACTCAAATGAATTGACGGGGGCCCGCACAAGCGGTGGAGCATGTGGTTTAATTCGATGCAACGCGAAGAACCTTACCTACTCTTGACATCCAGAGAAGCCAGCGGAGACGCAGGTGTGCCTTCGGGAGCTCTGAGACAGGTGCTGCATGGCTGTCGTCAGCTCGTGTTGTGAAATGTTGGGTTAAGTCCCGCAACGAGCGCAACCCTTATCCTTGTTTGCCAGCGAGTCATGTCGGGAACTCCAGGGAGACTGCCGGTGATAAACCGGAGGAAGGTGGGGACGACGTCAAGTCATCATGGCCCTTACGAGTAGGGCTACACACGTGCTACAATGGCGCATACAGAGGGCAGCAAGCTAGCGATAGTGAGCGAATCCCAAAAAGTGCGTCGTAGTCCGGATTGGAGTCTGCAACTCGACTCCATGAAGTCGGAATCGCTAGTAATCGTGAATCAGAATGTCACGGTGAATACGTTCCCGGGCCTTGTACACACCGCCCGTCACACCATGGGAGTGGGCTGCAAAAGAAGTGGGTAGTTTAACCTTTCGGGGAGGACGCTCACCACTTTGTGGTTCATGACTGGGGTGAAGTCGTAACAAGGTAGCCCTAGGGGAACCTGGGGCTGGATCACCTCCTTATACGAAGATACTTACGATGAGTGTCCACACAGATTGATTAGGTTTAGAAAGAAAAAGAGAAGAAGAGCTCCCAAAGTTCTTCGAAGTTTGTTTCTACTTTTAAAGTGGAGATAAATTAGCAGTGTCCCGTTCGTCTAGAGGCCTAGGACACCGCCCTTTCACGGCGGTAACAGGGGTTCGACTCCCCTACGGGATACCACTTCCTTCAAAAAGTAAAAAGGGTCGTTAGCTCAGTTGGTAGAGCAGTTGACTTTTAATCAATTGGTCGCAGGTTCGAATCCTGCACGACCCACCATTTCCTCCCAAGGAAATAAAATTTGGGGCGATTAGCTCAGTTGGGAGAGCACCTGCCTTACAAGCAGGGGGTCACTGGTTCGAGCCCGGTATCGCCCACCATTTCCTCCCAAGGAAATAAAAATATGGGGCTATAGCTCAGCTGGGAGAGCGCCTGCCTTGCACGCAGGAGGTCTGCGGTTCGATCCCGCATAGCTCCACCATTCCTTCCATAAGGAATTAAAACTTTTATGGGCGATTAGCTCAGTTGGGAGAGCACCTGCCTTACAAGCAGGGGGTCACTGGTTCGAGCCCGGTATCGCCCACCATCTTTAAACATTCTTTGATGACAACAGTCTGAAGCGAGTTTTTAAAAATGGTTTTGAAAGTTTAAAACTTGAAAAACTCTTGCTCTTTAACAATTTGGAAAGCTGACTGATTAGCTTAATTATTTTTACTTTTTAAAAAGTAAAACAAAACGGCCAAGGCTGTGATTAAGTTAATCAAATTTAAAAGTTCTCAATGTTTATCTGCTCTTATTTAATAAGAACGGCATAAACACAACAAACACATTCAAGTGTCTTGTATTCGAATGATCAGAAATGATTGTTCATTTTTTGATTCTACTTTTTATTAAAAAGTGGAAACAAAAAGTAAATTGAGTCCGGCAAACAGTCATCAAGAATTAACCCTTCTTGATGACAACCAAAAACCTTGGTTAGTTGCCATACGCTTATTTGTCTTCACTTTTTAAAGTGAAAGCAAATAGAAACCCTTTCGGGTTGTATGGTTAAGTGACTAAGCGTACACGGTGGATGCCTTGGCAGTCAGAGGCGATGAAAGGCGTAATAACTTGCGATAAGCCCAGATTAGGTAGTAATAACCTTTTGAGTCTGGGATTCCTGAATGGGGAAACCCACTTACATAAGTAAGTATCCTGTTGTGAATACATAGCAACAGGAGGCAAACCGGGGGAACTGAAACATCTAAGTACCCCGAGGAAGAGAAATCAACCGAGATTCCGAAAGTAGCGGCGAGCGAAATTGGATTAGCCCTTAAGCTTTTAATGATGCAGGTGAAGAGTCTGGAAAGTCTCGCAATAAAGGGTGATAGCCCCGTAACCGACACATCATAATCAGTGAAAACGAGTAGGGCGGGACACGTGATATCCTGTCTGAATATGGGGGGACCATCCTCCAAGGCTAAATACTACTGACTGACCGATAGTGAACCAGTACCGTGAGGGAAAGGCGAAAAGAACCCCTGTGAGGGGAGTGAAATAGAACCTGAAACCGTGTACGTACAAGCAGTAGGAGCACCTTCGTGGTGTGACTGCGTACCTTTTGTATAATGGGTCAGCGACTTAATTTTAGTAGCAAGGTTAACCGTTTAGGGGAGCCGTAGGGAAACCGAGTCTTAACTGGGCGTACAGTTGCTAGGATTAGACCCGAAACCAGGTGATCTAGCCATGGGCAGGTTGAAGGTTGAGTAACATCAACTGGAGGACCGAACCGACTAATGTTGAAAAATTAGCGGATGACTTGTGGCTAGGGGTGAAAGGCCAATCAAACCTGGAGATAGCTGGTTCTCCCCGAAAGCTATTTAGGTAGCGCCTCGGACGAATACTACTGGGGGTAGAGCACTGTTAAGGCTAGGGGGTCATCCCGACTTACCAACCCTTTGCAAACTCCGAATACCAGTAAGTACTATCCGGGAGACACACGGCGGGTGCTAACGTCCGTCGTGGAGAGGGAAACAACCCAGACCGCCAGCTAAGGTCCCAAAGTATAGCTAAGTGGGAAACGATGTGGGAAGGCTCAGACAGCCAGGATGTTGGCTTAGAAGCAGCCATCATTTAAAGAAAGCGTAATAGCTCACTGGTCGAGTCGGCCTGCGCGGAAGATGTAACGGGGCTAAGCTATACACCGAAGCTGCGGCTACGTACCTTAGGGTATGTGGGGTAGGGGAGCGTTCTGTAAGCCGTTGAAGGTGGTCTGTAAGGGCTGCTGGAGGTATCAGAAGTGCGAATGCTGACATGAGTAACGATAAAGGGAGTGAAAAACTCCCTCGCCGGAAGACCAAGGGTTCCTGTCCAACGTTAATCGGGGCAGGGTAAGTCGACTCCTAAGGCGAGGCCGAAAGGCGTAGTCGATGGGAAACGGGTTAATATTCCCGTACTTCTTACAATTGCGATGGGGGGACGGAGAAGGCTAGGTGGGCCTGGCGACGGTTGTCCAGGTTCAAGTATGTAGGCGGGTGGTTTAGGTAAATCCGGACCGCTATTAACGCTGAGATACGATGTCGAGCTACTACGGTAGTGAAGTCATTGATGCCATGCTTCCAGGAAAAGCCTCTAAGCTTCAGATTGTAAGGAATCGTACCCCAAACCGACACAGGTGGTCGGGTAGAGAATACCAAGGCGCTTGAGAGAACTCGGGTGAAGGAACTAGGCAAAATGGTACCGTAACTTCGGGAGAAGGTACGCTCTTATCAGTGAAGTCCCTTGCGGATGGAGCAGACGAGAGTCGCAGATACCAGGTGGCTGCAACTGTTTATTAAAAACACAGCACTGTGCAAAATCGTAAGATGACGTATACGGTGTGACGCCTGCCCGGTGCCGGAAGGTTAATTGATGGGGTTAGACTTCGGTCGAAGCTCTTGATCGAAGCCCCGGTAAACGGCGGCCGTAACTATAACGGTCCTAAGGTAGCGAAATTCCTTGTCGGGTAAGTTCCGACCTGCACGAATGGCGTAATGATGGCCACGCTGTCTCCACCCGAGACTCAGTGAAATTGAAATCGCTGTGAAGATGCAGTGTACCCGCGGCTAGACGGAAAGACCCCGTGAACCTTTACTACAGCTTGGCACTGAACATTGAACCTACATGTGTAGGATAGGTGGGAGACTATGAAATTGCGTCGCTAGATGTGATGGAGTCGTCCTTGAAATACCACCCTTGTAGTTTTGATGTTCTAACGTTGGTCCCTGAATCGGGATTACGGACAGTGCCTGGTGGGTAGTTTGACTGGGGCGGTCTCCTCCCAAAGAGTAACGGAGGAGCACGAAGGTGGGCTAAACACGGTTGGACATCGTGTGGTTAGTGCAATGGCATAAGCCCGCTTGACTGCGAGAATGACAATTCGAGCAGGTGCGAAAGCAGGTCATAGTGATCCGGTGGTTCTGAATGGAAGGGCCATCGCTCAACGGATAAAAGGTACTCCGGGGATAACAGGCTGATACCGCCCAAGAGTTCATATCGACGGCGGTGTTTGGCACCTCGATGTCGGCTCATCACATCCTGGGGCTGAAGTCGGTCCCAAGGGTATGGCTGTTCGCCATTTAAAGTGGTACGCGAGCTGGGTTTAGAACGTCGTGAGACAGTTCGGTCCCTATCTGCCGTGGGCGTTGGAAAATTGAAAGGGGCTGCTCCTAGTACGAGAGGACCGGAGTGGACGAACCTCTGGTGTTCGGGTTGTCATGCCAATGGCATTGCCCGGTAGCTAAGTTCGGAATCGATAACCGCTGAAAGCATCTAAGCGGGAAGCGAGCCTTGAGATGAGTTTTCCCTGGCACTATAAGTGTCCTAAAGGGTTGTCGTAGACTACGACGTTGATAGGCAGGGTGTGTAAGTGCTGCGAAGCATTGAGCTAACCTGTACTAATTGCCCGTGAGGCTTAACCATACAACACCCAAGGGGTTTTGTGGACTCAAAACTGTTTGTTTCCGCTTTTAAAAAAGCAGAAGCAAAACTACAAACGCTTGAATGAGTTTGTGAGAAACTTTTATAGCTCTATTAAATAGAGAAGCAGCTTTCCAGATTATTTTGCCTTCAGTTTTTAAAAACTGAAAGTAAAAGCAAAATTTGCTTGGCGACCATAGCATTGTGGACCCACCTGATTCCATGCCGAACTCAGAAGTGAAACACAATAGCGCCGATGGTAGTGTGGGGCTTCCCCATGTGAGAGTAGGACATCGCCAGGCTTTAAATTTATTTTCACTTTTTTAAAAGTGAAGACAAAAGGTATCGCTATTTGCGTATGCAATTAGCAACATCATTAGTGTACTAATCTATTGATGACAATTTGTTGGAGGGATGGCTGAGTGGTCGAAAGCACCGGTCTTGAAAACCGGCAACCGTTAATAGCGGTTCTAGGGTTCAAATCCCTATCCCTCCACCACCATTGAAAAGCCCGCTGAGAAATCAGCGGGCTTTTTTTGTCTGAAAATCATATGAAAACAAGTGTTTATCTTTCAATGCATGTATTAGCATAGGGAATTCGGGTATTTAAAATAACTTCCTTTTAAAATGGTCCCGAATGAAACTGAAGTACTGCAGTTTTAGGCTGGCGAAGTACTTTGACACAATGGAATGATTAACTCATTTATGTTGATGCAGGGCCTGAACTGCTTGATTGTTTTCGTTGGCAACCGCTGCTTAAGGCGTACCGCCATACTCGATTGCGTTTGGCAACTGCGTCCTCGGTTTGATGCTCCTAGCTATGCCGAGCGATTAGAAAGCTTTGAATGGTGGCATTGGGATGATGAAACACTAGCAGAAATATTGCCACCATTCCAAAAAGATTGCGGTGAGTTTTTGGCTTACTTTGAGCAAGTCTAACCCCAATATATTTTAAGTCTGAAACTAAAAAAGCAGCCTAGGTGGCTGCTTTTTCGTTTAATAACTTTATAGCGGTTTAGCTGGCAAGCCGTTTAGTTCGCTAACTGATTAATTAGAAAGCTTAGCCTCGACTTGCCCAAGTGCGCGTTGGTACATAAACCAAGCACATGTACCGGCAAGCACATTACCCACCATGGCACCCCAGAACAGGCCTTCAATACCAGCAAGCTGCGAACCAACCCACAAGCAAGGCAAGAAGAAGGCGAACAGGCGCAGCGCTGAAATCGTCAAGGCGGTGTAAGACTTGCCTAGAGCGTTAGACACAGAAACCATCAGCATACAGATTCCCAATGGCCCTAAGCTAATAGGCACGATCAGTAGGTGATAGTTCAAAATCGTTGATACTTCGCTTTCACTGGTCATTAGGTTGGCCAGTCCGCTCGAAAATAACCAAGTCACTAATGCTATCACCAGCTGGAAACCCAATACGAACATGACTGCAATCTTAACGAGCTTACGTATGTTTATCAGGTTGTTCTCTCCTAACATGCGTCCAATCATTGGTGGCATCGACATCGTTAGTGCAAGCACGGCGACAATCGAGAAGAATTCAAAACGTGAACCCAACGCCCAAGCAGCAACGGCAGCGGTGCCATAGCTAGCAAGTAGCTTAGTGGCAAACATTGATGAAACGGGTGGCAGCAGCTGACTGATCATCGCTGGTCCCATGATGTTGCCAATGGAGCGAACACTCTTACCAATGTTGAGATCGTGCCAGTCAAATGTCATCCAATGTTTCTTAGTTACCTTAGGAGCAACGATAAAGATGCCCGCACCGAACGCTAAAATGGTCGCAATGGCTGCTCCATTGATGCCCATGTCGAAAGTAAAGATGAAAATCGGATCCAATATCAAGTTGATGATACTGGTCGCGATCATCATTGAACCGGGCAGCATGGTATTACCGTTGGCACGACAAACACTGTAAAAGAAGTAGAGTAGGGCTCCTGTCCAAGAGCTGGCTAGCCAATAGATCCAATAAGAATCAATGATCGGTAATACCGTCGGTGGCGCATCCAACAATTGTAAAATTGGCCCACGAAGCAGATAGATGATGACAGAGAAAAGCGCGACACTCACGCTGCCCATCGCAATCACTAATCCACCAAGCTGCTTAGCGTAGCGCGTTTCATTCGCGCCAATGGCTCTTGCAATTACCGCGGTCGTTGCGATTCCTAGCCCGACCTGTATACCAATGATGATCATCTGTATCGGAAGTGTAAAACCTTGAACAGCGAGCGGTAGCACGCCCAGTTGGCCAATGAAAGCACTGTCTACAAGTTGGAAGCTCATCAGGGAAAGTACCCCAAATAGCATTGGCCATGTCATTGTATAGAGTTGTCGGCCAAGAGAAGGCGAGGGAGTTGCGGTAGTAGAATTCATAACACTCTTATCGGTCTTGAAGTTAGGCTTGTTGTGGTGACAAACCTCTCAATGAAGAATTGCGTAAAGGATAACGTAAGGTCAGCTCGATACCAATAATTGTTATTAGATCTATCGATATTACCTTTGCACAGTTTCATCGGTATGTGAGCATTGTGCGATGCAACTTTATGCGTTCGCTTATTGAAATTTACGGTGTCGTATCTTGTTTCTGAGTTTTATATTGGCGGATTGGGTCTAAAGGTTTTTAAGTCGACTATTTCTAATGCTTCGCTTTGTGCCGATAACTTGGTGCTGTGATACCAACCCAACCTTTGAAAGCACGGTTAAAGTTGCTCAAATCACTGTAACCAACTTGCCAACTGATCTCTTGAACTGAAAGGTCGGTCTCTTCGAGTAGCCGTTTTGCCTTGGTTTCACGAACTTGTTCTTTGGCTTCTTTAAAAAGAATGCCTTTACTCTTTAGATTTCTCTGTAGTGTTCGTTTTGTCATGCCGAGCATGGTCGCAAACCACTCAATATTGAACCAAGGTAAAGTCGAGTAAGTGTTTATCAGTGTCTTTACTGCTTGATCCCAATCTTGGGTACTATTTTGTTCTGAGATAGCGCGATAGTCGTCGGGCAGTGGGATCGCAATCGCACCATATTGTTGCTCAAACTGAATATCAGAATTAAAAAAGTGTTTAGGTAACTGACGCGCACCGTTGTTGGTAGAGACAAGTTTAGCGCGTGATGGTTGCCACTGGTCGTCTATAAACTTACGGCATAGGGTAATCACTGTAAGAGATCTAAACCATTCGGATTGTTCAAATCCAGAGGTTGATGGATGATAGCAACTGCGATGACATAACCACCACAAGCCATCTTTTTTCTCGGTCCATATCGTGACGTGGTTGTTCAAACTAGGCATTTCAGCGATCAAACAACGAATGGCTTGTTCTAACGATATGCATTTCTCTATCTCATGGTGTAGCTGTGGTGAAAGTTGTTCGAGAGAGGTTTTTCGCCCAACTTCAATACCAATCGAATAACCAAACTTACGCTCAAGTCGATGAATAAAAAGAATTAAATCTTGGGTAGGGAGCCATTGGTTAGACTGTGTTAGCTCAATTGGTAAACCGCACTCGATAGCGACACTGCGCCAGTCAAGCGATCTCTTGTCACAATATGCAATGTACGGGGCAATATTACTGGTAGAGCTCAATAGTATGTTAGTTATGTTCGATGATGCTTTCATTATTGTTAGTATTACCTATAAATGTCACCAAATGACCTAATTAAGTGTAGCGCAACTTCATATACTTCTTCTAACCCAAAGAGGAGAAGAACATGAAACTTACACCTATTGCCCTAATTCTTTCATCACTCACGATTTCATCGCTTGCTGTGTCATCGACTGTATTTGCAGAAAACCCAGTAGAAGCTGCGCTTAAGATTGAAGGCGCGCAGGTTACTCTACCTGTAAAAGATGCTCACCAATCTTTTACTCCTGGTTTCGTTGATTCAGCTCGTGAAAATTTCAATAATTTCCATTGGCAAATGGGTGGTGATCATAGTGTCTATTACAACATGCACATGAGTGAATTTATGCCGACTGCTCTTGCCGCTCCTAATGCTGAATATAAGCCACTGGTTAAAAACATCGATTCACGCCTTGCTAAATTAACCGTAAACACCGAAACCAAAGGTGAGCTGACAATGGAGCAATACCTAGCGGATGAGCAGTTCAGAACTCAAGGCTTCATGTTAATTCACAAGGGTGAAATTGTTTATCAGGCTTATCCAGGCATGAGCCCTACAGATAGCCACGTTTGGGCGTCAACAGCGAAAACGACAGTAGGTGCAGTAGTCGCTATGCTGGTTGAAGAAGGTAAAGTCGATCCAGAACAAGACATTACTTATTACATTCCCGAGTTAAAAGGGAGTAATTGGGAAGAAATCACTGTCCATCAAGTGCTCAACATGTCGACTGCGTTAGACAATGAAGAAACGCTCGAATCAATATTGAATCCTGATTCTGACGTAGTGCGTTTCTTCGCCGCATCATTCAATTCACCAAGAGCTAAAACCGGTGAGATGGAAACTTGGATGAATGTTGCGAAAGGAGCACAAAAACTAGAGGGTGAGAAAGCTGGTGATCATTTCCGCTATGCCTCAATCAATACCATGGTTTTGACCAAACTAGTCGAAAACATTGAAAACAAGACTTGGACTGAGGTATTTGAAGACCGTGTTTGGTCTAAGGTACATGCTCGTCAGCCTATGCAGATCAACCTAACACCTGATGGAATGGGTATCGCGGTAGGTTTGGTTTCGACGACCTTAGAAGATATGGCACGTTGGGGAACGTTATTTACACCGAGCTGGAAAGCCGTTGCTGATGAGCCTGTGATCTCACAAGCGGTGATTGACCGCATTCATAATGGTGGCGATCCGAAAACCTTCGAAGGCACCAGCAAAGATAGTAGTTCAGTGCATGCTTTTAACGAAAAGGCCGACTACAACGCTTATCAATTCGATTATATCTTCAATGACGGTGCGATGTCGAAAAGTGGCAACCTTGGCCAGTTTATCTATATCGACCCAGAGCGTGATTTTGTAGGCGTGATGTTTTCAACCAACCCATACCACTCAGGTTTTGGTGAGAATAAAGGCCCGGCACTGATGCGCTCTGCAGCGAAACTACTTGCCGACAAATAATCTACTTATAACCCAACAGGATGTTCCAGGCTTCAAGGAGGAAGCAAACGACTTTCGAGATATATAATGAAAAAGTTTGCTCTATTGATCCCTTTGAGTTTAGGTTTAGCGCTGCCTGCACATGCAGAGTCCGAACGTGTTATCGACCCGGCTGATGTCACCAAAGTTTATACTCAAGCTGCATTGATGTTGAACGGTAGCTCAGATATCCAATTTCAGGGACAAGTTTCTGGCGGTTTAGAAAACGGTCAACAGTTTGCCCTACTTGCTGAAGCGACGTTTGTCGATGAAAGTAACACAGCGCTTCGCGATCCAGACAAGTTTGGCACTGAGTACAGTAACTCTAGAGTCCAGTATTTCCATGTATTTGAGACGGGTACTAAGGCGACACCTAAAGTGGGTCTGTCATTAGATTACATTAATACGCGTACTAACATCAAAAACGATTTGTTGTCGGTTGGCGGGGTTGTTGCGATTAATCCTGCTTATACCGGTGGATTTCTTGTATTTCCAAGAGCAGGGTTGATGACAGGTAGCATGGAGATCCCTGGTGTTACTTCATCTAAAGATGATTTAACGGGATACTCTCTTGGTTTGATTACCGCGAAGCATCTCGGTGACTTTGGCGCCTATGTGTCTTTAGTACCAGAGTGGCAGGATCTTTCTGGCGATGACATCGATATGCAGAACTTCTCTTTCAAAACATCATTAAATGTACCGATGAACAGTGCAAGAACTTGGTGGTTGAATACGCGTTATGACATTACCAAAGCAGATGTTGATGTGAAAGGTGTGTCAATGCCGAATGATTGGCAAACCGAGGCTTGGATTGGTGTGAGATACTACTTCTAACCCCTAGTTTGCTAACATGCAAAGAACCTAGAAAAGCCAGTCATCGTGACTGGCTTTTGTCGTTTAGGTCTCGCACGAAGCGTTATTTATTTGCTACGTTACCAAGCTTCAACCATGTATCGATAACCGTGTCTGGGTTTAGGGATACAGAGCTGATGCCTTGTTCCATTAACCACTCCGCTAGGTCATCATGGTCAGATGGGCCTTGACCACAAATGCCCACGTATTTACCCGCTTTGGTTGCCGCGTCGATAGCCATTTTCAGCATCGCTTTTACAGCAGGGTTACGCTCATCGAATAGGTGTGCAACATCGCCAGAGTCACGGTCAAGACCAAGCGTCAGCTGTGTCATGTCGTTTGAACCGATAGAGAAGCCATCGAAGTACTTCAAGAACTCTTCAGCCAAAATTGCATTCGATGGTAGTTCACACATCATGATGACTTTCAGACCTTGGTCGCCACGGCGAAGGTCGAACTTAGCCAGAATGTCGATAACCGATGCTGCTTCGCTTGGAGTACGAACGAATGGAATCATGATTTCAACGTTTTTCAGACCCATTTCGTTGCGAACACGCTTGATCGCTTGAGTCTCTAGCTCGAAACAGTCTTCGAATACTGGTGAGATATAACGAGATGCGCCACGGAAGCCCAGCATTGGGTTCTCTTCATGTGGTTCAAACGTTTTACCACCGACTAGGTTGCTGTACTCGTTCGACTTAAAGTCAGACATACGTACGATTACACGCTTAGGCCAGAATGCAGATGCGATAGTCGCGATGCCTTCTGTCAGCTTGCTTACGTAGAAATCGATTGGATCTTTGTAGCCGCGAATACGCTCACTGATTTCTGTTTTTAGCTCGTCAGTTTGAGCATCGAAGTTCAATAGAGCTTTCGGGTGAATGCCGATCATCTTGTTGATGATGAACTCTAAACGAGCAAGGCCAACACCTTCGTTTGGAATCTGTGCAAAGTCGAATGCGCGATCTGGGTTACCCACGTTCATCATGACTTTGGTTGGCAGCATTGGCAGCTCATCAACTTCAGAACGTTTGATTTCAAAGTCGAGTTCGCCGTTGTAAACGTAGCCGGTTTCGCCTTCTGAACATGACACTGTTACTGTGTCGCCGTCATTCAGGCTGCTTGTCGCTGTACCACAACCAACAATTGCAGGAATACCTAGCTCACGAGCTATGATTGCTGCGTGACAAGTACGGCCACCACGGTTAGTCACAATCGCGGACGCTTTCTTCATCACAGGTTCCCAGTCTGGGTCTGTCATGTCTGTTACCAGTACGTCGCCTTCTTGAACCAATGACATTTGGTCTAGAGAATCAACTAAGCGAACAGGGCCTGAACCGATGCGTTGACCGATAGCACGGCCTTCAACCAAGACATCCGCCTTGTTGTTTAGTTCGTAACGCTCGATAACGTTTTGGTCACTTTGAGAACATACGGTTTCAGGACGAGCTTGGACGATGTAAAGCTTACCGTCGATGCCATCTTTTGCCCACTCAATGTCCATCGGACGTTGGTAGTGCTTCTCGATGATCATCGCTTGTTTCGCTAGTTCTTTGATCTCTTCATCGTTCAGTGAGAACTCGTTACGCTCTTGTTTATCGGTGTCGATGATATCAACTTGCTTGCCGATCTCTTGGTTGGTTGAGTAGATCATCTTGATCAACTTAGAACCAAATGTCTTTTTAACGATTGGATAGTGACCCGCTTCTAACATTGGCTTATGAACGTAGAACTCATCTGGGTTCACCGCGCCTTGTACAACCATTTCACCTAGACCCCAAGAAGAGGTAATGAACACCACTTGGTCGAAGCCAGACTCAGTATCAAGCGTAAACATTACACCTGAAGAGGCTTTGTCTGAGCGAACCATACGCTGGATACCTGCAGACAATGAAATTCCACGGTGATCAAAGCCTTGGTGTACACGGTAAGAGATGGCACGGTCGTTAAACAGTGAAGCATAAACGTGCTTGGTTGCTTCGAGTACCGCATCGATACCTTTCACGTTAAGGAAGGTTTCTTGTTGGCCGGCGAAAGAAGCATCTGGAAGGTCTTCTGCGGTTGCAGATGAACGAACCGCAACAGACAATTCTTCGTTGTCTTCGATCAGCTCGCGGTAGTTATCGCGGATGTCTTGCTCTAGTGATTCAGGAAAGGGGGCATCTAGAACCCATTGTCGAATCGTTGCACCTGTCTTACGCAGTGCGTCAACGTCTTCAACATCAAGTTCATCAAGTAGTTGGTGAATGCGCTCATCAAGACCTTTGTAGTCAAGAAAGTCGTTAAACGCATACGAAGTGGTAGCAAAACCATTAGGTACAGAAACACCAGCATTGGATAGGTTAGAAACCATCTCGCCCAGTGAGGCGTTCTTACCGCCGACTTTGTCGACATCTTCCATGGATAGGCCATTGAACCATAGGGTATTATTTTGCATTTATTTCTCCAGAAACATAGCAAGCATTGTAGGGATTTAAAGGCAAACGATTACGTATCAGTTTAAAAAAATGTAAATTATTTTCTAAAGCTGTGGGGGACGTAATAGTCAGCAGGGTTTTATTATCTATATTATGGTTACCATCCTACTCAAAATAATTTTAAACATTAAATAAAAAATGCAAATTGATATTCAAAGTCGTGATGTATTCTATGTTTCTGATGGAACGGCCATAACATGTGAGACTTTAGGGCATGTTGTTCTAGGTCAATTCCCATTCAAAGCCAATGAAAAAACCTTTCCGTTTGTGGAAAGTGAGGACAAACTTTCTGATTTATTAAAAGAGATTGATATTTCGTATCGTGATACCGGGTTAGAGCCGTTAGTGTTCTTTTCTATTGTGATCCCAGATATCAAAGCGAAATTACTTACAGCGCAAGCTCACTGTTATGACGTATTGGAAAGTATTGTTCAAAAGGTTCAGGATGATATTCAAATGGCACCGGTTCCTAAATTACAGCGCTCACGCAGTGTAAATAAGGATTCGGTTAAGTATTTCGACCGTATTGCAGCAATTGAATATACGCTCGCGCATGATGACGGCATTACTTTAAAAGGCCTGGAAGAGGCGGACATCATCTTACTGGGTGTTTCTCGAAGCGGTAAGACACCGACAAGCTTATACATGGCAATGCAATTTGGTTTACGCGTTGCGAACTACCCATTTATCCATGACGATTTAGCGCGTTTGAAGCTTTTGCCAGAGTTTGAGATTTACCGACATAAGCTGTTTGGTTTGACCATAGATGCAGAACGATTGACTGAAATCCGTGAGAACCGATTGGCAGGCAGTGAGTATGCCAGTGATTCGCAATGTTTGTATGAGTTACAGACTGTAGAGGCGATGTTCCGCCGAGAAGCGATACCTTATATCAACACTTCTTCGCTATCAGTTGAAGAAATTTCTACACGGATCTTGGAGCGTACAGGGTTGAGAAGACGCTTGCTCTAATTAGGGGTATAGGGTGTTTAAAAAGAGAAGTTCATCGGTGATCTTCTCTTTTTGTTTTTAACGAGTTAACGAAGCAGCGAAAGCTTAAGTGTTTGGCTCTGGTGTTCTAACCAACGCTCAAGTGCTGGTGGCCACGTGATGCTTGGCTCAACGCAGAAACCGCGCAACATAGAAAAATACACAGCTTGGTCAATAAGCGGCAGCGACGACTGACCATTTTCTAGGTTCAGTAAAAGCTCAGTATCTTTTAATAACGGGTTAATCTGATCAACAAACTGTGGTGTTTGCTCAATCAGCTTATCGAAGTTGAGTTCTTCGGTTTCTTTGGCTGCACGCCATGCTTCTTTGCTTGCTGGTGATTGGTATTCGGCAAGGTCCAGTTTCCACCAACGTGGCAAACCAATACGCTGACTCAACGGGAATGCGCGGCTTTGAAACAGAATCACCTGCTCTGAAGGTTCTCGCTGTTCATCGCTTGATTTCAAATTCATAAAGTAAGCGATGATATCTAAGCTCTCCGCCATGATAGAACCGTCATCTTTTTGTAAGACCGGTACCATTTTTTTACCGATCAAATCGATAAGGGTTTGAGCATCGTCATAATCCACAGAGACAAGCTCGATGTTCAATTCTAGAGATTGAGCGATGTAGGCAACTCTTGCACAGAAAGGGCAGTGGTCGTAAATGTAAAGCTTCATAGCTTCCCTTAGTTCATAGTCAATACAAGTATCAGATGACGCTAATGTAACAGAAGTCTAGGCGGACAATAAGTGTTTGGTTTAAATTGCTACCGTCTAACTGTATGGCCCAAGTTTAGCCTGAGGCTTCTACTCTATGTATAAGATAATCAGTAGATTGAGGGAATTGCAGGCATAAAAAAGGCTCTGATTGTCCACTCTAATGCAGAAGAGTGAAGTCAACCAAAGCCTCAATATTGTTATCTTTAGAAGAGTGACTACTAAAGGAACACAGCAATCAAACTATGCTTTTTTAAGATCTTGCATTGGGTAAGTAAGCGGCAGTGCGCTTTCTACAGTTTTAACGTGAACGTAGTAACCACCAGCACTTAGGCCTGTAACTACCATCTCACCAAGCTCAACACCTTTTGTTGCAACAACACGATCATCAACTGAAAACACTTTACACACCTTCAATAAATTAAATTAATACGATAGATATCGAACGCGGATTTAAACAGATGGTACGTTAATCGACTAATCCGGTTATTTGTCGTAAAGATTAAATTTGATTATGTATAAATTAAGATATCTTAAAAATCATATTGTTAACTGACTAAGCGAGTTTATTTGTCCGCAGGATAAACGACACCAACTTGCTGACGCATCTCTGTAATTAACTTAGCAACTGTTAAAGCGCGTTTTTCCGCTTCAGCTTGTGTTGTTTTATCCCCACCGATACAGTTTGCAAAAGCTTGCGCTTCGTAACTCATTGAGTTCTCGCTCTGTGTTTGAGTGAGATTTTCAATGCGGCCATCTCGGTATCGGATCTTAACATCGGTACATTCGGCGATGTGATCGATGATGATCGCGCCGCACTCACCTTGGATCTCACTTGGTGCGTAAGAGTCACTGACTTTGGAGTGCGCAAGGGTTACGTCAAACTCTGGGTATTGGAAGACCGCACAGCCATGCGCATCAACGCCAGAATCAAGCAGTTTTGCTGAAGCATGTGCACTTTCTGGCTTGCCAAACAGAGCAACTGTTGCGGCTACGCAGTAAAAGCCGATATCGACCAAAGAGCCGTTAGAGAAGGCTGGATTGAAGGTATTAGGATTATCTCCGTTTAGATATTTCTGATAACGCGATGAATATTGGCAGTAATTGATGTGTGCCTTATGTACCTTGCCGATTTTTTCTAATCCGAGTTGCACTTGTTTAAAGTTTGGCAGAAATTGAGATTTATATGCTTCAAAAAGCACCACACCGTTTTGCTCTGCGACTTCAAACATTTGAGTTGCTTCATCGATATTGGATGCGACAGGCTTTTCACATATGACATGCTTGCCATGTTTCATCATTAAGATGGATTGTGTGCAGTGCAATGAATTTGGTGAAGCAATGTAGACCGCTTCGATAGTGCTATCACTCGCCAAAGCATCAAGCGAGTCGTAGGTTGTATTAACATTGAACTCTTGAGCGAATTGAGAGGCGCTCTCTATGTTTCTTGAATAAACTGCAGCAAGTTTCATCGATTGAGTTTCGTGGGCAGCTTGAACAAACTTCTGAGTGATCCAATTGGTTCCAATTACAGCAAACTTAATCATATAGGTATCCAGTCGTTAGTGTATTGATTCTGCAGAGATAGTAGCATTCCACGTCATCGAATGTGTCTGAGAATTGAGGAACAATTAGTTCCCAAATGTTGCCTTATATCAAAAATACGGAATCATGGGACACGTTGGGATTCAGTTACAACGGTGCATAACGAAGGCATTTTTGCTAAAGTATTATGGAATTTAAATAAGGTAATGATATGCAAGTTCGGACAGCCAAGGTAACTGATATTCGCTCGATCTTAGAGCTTTCTGACCAGATAAATCGCCAACATCATCATGGCGCTCCAATGGTGTTTGCTCCCGCGTCTCAATCTTTTTCAGATAGTGAAGAGTACTGGTTGGGGCTGATGCTCGATCCCATTGGTGCTTTCTTAGTCGCTGTTAAGGGTGGTCAAGTTATCGGATTTTTGGCTGGGAAAGTTACGCAGAATCGCGGGGTGAGTTTTATCCAACCTCACAAGATCGCGAGAGTGAATACGATTGTAGTTAACGATGAAGTTCAGAGCCAAGGTGTTGGTAAGTCATTAATGAAGTCATTTAATCAGTGGGCTCAAGCGAGAGGAGCCATTGAACTCCGTTTGGAAGTGATGGAATTCAACCAACAAGCTCAGAGTTTTTATGAATCCTTGGGTATGGAGACGCAATCACGAACCATGTCTATGCGATTTGAGGAGATTTAAGCGTGCGTCTGTTTGCTCCTTTATTCGCTTATTTAGTTGTGTCGATGCAGATTGTTTATGCTGAAACATCTCCAATCGTGGATGTCCCCGTCTATGGTAACAAGTTAGTCGTAGAAAAAATCGTTTCAGATGCAACAGCTATTGAAACTATTGTGTTTGAGTCCGCACCTTCTCAATCTAGTCGCACTCCAACGTCATCAGTATCAGTGCCTCCAAAGCCTATCCTTAACCAAGACTCGCATAAAAATGGCGTTATTCAAAATACTAATAGCGAGCAGTTCGCCCAACTATCTCAAGGGACATCCCGCCGAATTTACACAAAACAAAATACCGATTCTTCAATCGATCCGTTGTTACAAGTTGTGACTTTGGTGAAGGTTGATAAATCTAAACGTCGAATGTATCTGCTGAAAGGGAATGAGGTCATTCAGGAGTTTCGAATAGCGTTGGGCAAGGAACCAAAAGGGCATAAACGTTTTGAAGGGGATAACCGCACGCCAGAAGGTCAGTATCAACTGGATTACATCATGGAAGACTCTGATTTCTATCGTTCGGTGCACATTAATTACCCGCGTTCTTCCGATAAGCAATGGGCCAAAAAAAACAAGGTCGACCCAGGTGGCAATATCAAAGTCCACGGTATTAAAAATGGTGAATGGCGTTCACCTAGTTTTATCCAAAGCTTCGATTGGACTGATGGCTGTATTGCATTGACCAATCAAGATATGGATCAGTTTATCGAATTAGTTGGAATGGGTACCCCTATCCATATTGAATGGTAGGATATCGGCACCCAATTTCCCTGAACAACTCTCAAAAACAATTGCCGAAATCAGCGCTAGAGCCAGTTACAGTAAGACTCGACCTGCACTGAAGATAGCAATTACAATGAGCAGTGCAATAGTGACGGGCTTGAATTTCTCTCCGCCAAATCTCTCAAACAACTTAGAACCCACATAGCCACCCAACATACTGCTTGGTAAAAGAACTGCGGTATGCCAGATCACATCTCGGTTTACTAAGCCTGCTATCGAAGCAGAAACAAATGCACTCGAATCGGCCAAAACAAAGAAAGCGATTAAACCCGCTCTTGCAATGTGAGGCTCTACTGGGCTAGCTAATGCATGTGTGCCAACAGGAGGCCCTGACATTGATGCTGCACCATTCATTACGCCAGCAAGGCTTCCCAGAAGATAAGGAGCAAATCTAGGCTCACTTTGATACTGGAACCCTTTGTAGATCATAAGTGCAGAGGCGAAGATAAATGCACTTATGATCAAGATTATCGCATCTTGGTTCACGGATTTGAGCAGGATTAAGCCGACAGGGGTGAAGGCTAAGCAAGGAATAAACACCTTCGAAACCCAGCGCCAATTTACGTGATGTTTAACCTTCGGTAATAATTGGATATTGCCTAACAGGTCGATCAGCATGAAAACGGGAACGAGTTCGATAACAGGCACGAATAACGCACTTAATGGCAATGCCACTAGGGTGAAACCGAAACCTGAGAAGCCACGAACTATGGCAGCGAAAATGAAGATTGCACCCAAAATTGGGAAAGTTGGACTAAAAATGAGATCCATAAATGAAGTAACCAATGAAGCTGCTTAAGAAAAGCGAGCTAATGAAACCAAGTGAGTAGCGGAATGTACTCCTACTCACTTGTGTTTACTACTTAATTTGCAGGTTTCTCGGGGTTAATTTTAAAGACGTTAAAGGTTATTTTCTGGTATTTACCAGGTCAATTTATAGCGCTGAATTTATCTGGAAAATCAGTGAATACCGCGTCCACTTTTGAAAGGAATTTGAAGCGAGAGGGGTCATTCACGGTATAGCACCATGTTTGAATTTTTGCTTCGTTAAGCGTATCAAGATCGCTCTGATTCACGTGTTCATAATTCATATGGCAGCTGAACGCTTTGACCTTATCAATGAGCATCAGATCGGCTTGAGTCAGTTGTTCGGTAATCACGCCAACGCGGTATCTCGGTAAATGGTGAGCGATTTCAACGATCACTTGATGGCTGAAGCTAGATAATAAAATCTTATCTGTATCCAGATTTGAACGGATCAATTCTGAGTGCAACAGATCAACCACATGCGGGGCTTGATGTCTGCTATCGACCTTGATCTCTAGGTTAACGCTAAGACCGTGTTGTTCAACTAGGCCAAGTAGCTCTAAGAGCGTCAGTATTTTTTCTCCAGAGAACTCTTCAGATTTCCAGTTTCCGAAATCAAGTTGGCGCAGCTCTGCGAGCGTGTGCTCATCGACACGCCCTTTACCATCACTACAACGTTCTAGTGTGTGATCGTGACAAACCACAAGTTGATCATCCTGTGTAGGTTGAATATCAACTTCCACCCATTTCAAACCGAGTTTTGCGGCTTGTTCAATGCTTGCTTTGGTATTTTCTGGGTGAGTACCTGCTACACCTCGATGACCTACGATGATAGACGACATAATTAATCCTTCTTAAAGACGCACCGTAAAAACGCATTAATTATCAGTGTACTCGATTAAGCTAGAGCCGTCGTTAAGCTTGTCGTATCTTCGTGTGACTCCTGTGATGTGAAGTTATTTGGGTGAATGCGTTTGCCATGATTGTCAAAAATATGCAGGTTGGATTTATCGATGCTTAGTCCGAGAGGGACGGCTTGGCACAGCGCCGTTTCGGGTGTCACAGCGATAAAGGGTTGTTCGTTCACAAGGCCATGAACCAATTGATTTGGCCCTAAAGGCTCAACCACGCTGATGCGTAATTCAAGCGGCAGCGCGTTCATGACTAAATCGGCACAAACCTCAGAGTGTTCTGGCCGAATACCAAGTGTGATGGATGTGTTTTTTACGTGGGCGTATTCGGGCAAGTACATTTGCTGGTCGCCAATTTCAAGGTAGCCGTCGTCGAGTGTTGCTGGTAAGAAATTCATCGCAGGGCTGCCAATGAAGCTTGCCACAAAGGTACTGGCTGGCTGGTGGTAGACCTCTCTTGGTGTACCGACTTGCTCTATTTGACCGTTGTTGAGTACCACAATTCTGTCAGCTAGTGTCATGGCTTCAACTTGATCATGAGTGACGTAAACACTGGTCACGCCAAGCTCGCGTTGCAGCTTTTTGATTTCTAACCTCATGTGAGCACGCAGTGAGGCATCTAGGTTAGATAAAGGTTCATCAAACAAGAACAGTTGAGGGTCGCGTACGATCGCTCGTCCCATGGCAACACGTTGACGTTGACCGCCTGACAATTTAGCGGGTTTGCGATTGAGATATTCTTCGATTTTGAGTGTCTTGGCGACTTTCTCAATTTTCTCTTCAATTGTGTGTTGGCTGACACCTCGGTTTTTTAACCCATAAGCCAGATTTTTATACACTGTCATGTGTGGGTAGAGCGCATAATTCTGAAAAACCATTGCGATATCGCGCTTTGCTGGCTTCTCGGTATCGACTCGACGACCGGCTAAGTGAATCTCACCGCCAGAGATGCTTTCTAACCCAGCAATGGAGCGCAAAATAGAAGATTTACCACAGCCTGAAGGGCCAACTAACACGAGAAATTCACCTTTTTCGATATCAAGAGATACTCCTTTAACGGCACGGTGACCATTTTCGTAAGTCTTGACCAAGTTCTTGATACTCAACATGATTGGTGTCTTACGCGTCTGTCCGTTGTTTGTTTGGTGGTGACCAAGTATTTGATGACGAGTCGTCATTTGCGAGTCCTCTGTATTTTTGTGGATAGTTTGTTGAGAAGCTTTGTACTCATCTAGCGATTGAATATGGTTATCTTTCATTTGAGTTGTGTCGTTATTATTTTTCACTTTCTACTAGCCCTTTTACAAACCAACGCTGAAATACAACCACCACTAAAACGGGCGGTAACATGGCTAAAATGACCATGGCGAAAACATAGTCGTAGCGTGGTAAACTGGTTTCATTGATGTTGTTGAGTACTTGTTTGATACCCATCACGATGGTGTTGTAGCCTTCGTCGGTGGTCATCATGATTGGCCACAGATATTGGTTCCAACCCACCACAAACATGATGATGAAGATTGCGGCGATCATGGTTTTAGACAGTGGCAGTAAGATGTCGATCAAAAACCTAAATGGACCTGCGTTATCTAATTGTGCGGCTTCTAGCAATTCGTCGGGGATGGTTTTGAAGAACTGCCTAAAAAAGAACGTCGCGGTGGCTGACGCGATCAAAGGCAGAATTAAACCTGTGTAGCTATTAAGAAGCCCGAGCCCTGCAACAACTTCATAGGAAGGGATAATACGAACCTCTAATGGCAGTAACAGCGTCACGAAGATCAGCCAAAACCACGCCGTGGCGTAAGGGAGTCTAAAGTAGACCAAAGCAAACGCGGCCATCATCGAAATTAAGATCTTACCGATCGCAAAACCGAGCCCCATGATCATCGAGTTGGCGATCATTTTACTGGCGGTGACTTCGCCACTAAAGCCCATACTCTTGTTCCAAGCTTCGCTATAAATGGCGGTAAAGTTATCGCCTGGGAGCCATTGCAGGCCATCGCTGACAATGGTGTTTGGGTTATGCGTCGAACTGGCGAAGATTAGCCAGATAGGGACCAACATAAACAGCATCCCAGCAATTAAAATTAGGTGGTCAGAGACCTTATTACTTTTCATAAATAACTCCTGTCGCGTAATTCATTGCACGCTTGGCTTTCACTGGTGGTTGCTCTCTATTGCCGATAAGTAGCGCGATTGAAGGGTTAATAGTGAACACGCTTTTCTACAACGCGGAACTGGATAAAAGTCAGAGTGAGTACCAGTACTAAAAGCACTACAGATTGCGCTGAACTACCGCCCAAATCGGCACCAACAAAGCCGTCTCGATACACCTTGTAAACTAACGAAGTTGTACCGCCACCAGGACCGCCATTGGTCATGGTGTCGATCACGCCAAAGGTTTCAAAGAAGGAGTAGGTGAGGTTGATGACCAACAGAAAGAAGCCAGTAGGGGCCAGTAGTGGGAAAGTGATGGTCCAGAAACGTTTCGAGTCACTGGTACAATCCAGCATCGCTGCTTCTTTTACCGCGTAAGAGATCGATTGAAGTCCCGCCAGAAAGTAGATGAAATTCACCGAAACCTGTTTCCAAACCGACACTAAAATCAGAGCAAACGTGGCATCTATAGGATCGGTCTGAAAGCTAAAGTCCCAACCAATAACTGCAAATAACTCGGTAAACACGCCAATGTGTGGGTTAAACAAGAAAGCACCGATTACGCCTGCGATCGCAGGAGCAACGGCGTACACCCAAGTGAGAGTGACCTTGTAAGCCCCTTGTCCGTGAATGATATTGTCGGCTTTTGCGGCGAGCAGCAAAGCCAAGGCAAGCGATAGGAAAGAAACCACAATCGCGAACATCAGGGTAAAGCCAATTGAGCTGAGATACTCGCTCGATTCGAATAGCATTTGATAGTTTTCGAACCAAACGAATAGAGAAGATGTGCCCCAAGGATCTTCCAGCATAAAGGAGAGATAAACTGCCTTTGCCGCTGGGTAGATAAAGAAAACCGCAATGATGAGTATCTGAGGTGCTAAAAATAGGTAAGGCAGCGGAGAGTGAAAGAATTGTTGACGTCGTTCCACAGGGTAATCCCAAAAAGTTATTAAAAGTTGACCACTAGCTAGTGACAGTTATCACTAGCGCGATATCAAGGAATGCATCCAGTTGAGTTATCGTTGTTGGAGCAAGAAATGGCGCTAATGAATAATCTCCTCGCGCCTCGTCATGACTCTATTTATTCGAGGGTGCTGACAAGACGTGAGGAGTAATTTACTGCTTTGGTTAGTTAAGCTTCTAAACAGAAACTTCTGAGTTAATAAAGCAGCTTTAGCTAACGAGCCGACCTAATTCATCGTGCGAGCGAAGCGTTTTAGTAGCTTGCTGCTTTCATCTTCGACTTTGTCTAGGCTGTACTCAACGCTAGAGCGGTCAGCGAAGATATTGTCGAACTCACGGTGCATCACTTCACGGATCTGCGGGTAATAACCTAAGCGGTAGCCCTTAGTCCATTCGCCCGATTTAAGGCTTAGCTGCTTAACACCCACTTCTGCGTCTGGTTGTTCTTTGTAGTAACCAGACTCTTTCGCTAGTTCATATGCAGCGGTTGTTACAGGTACATAGCCCGTGGTTTTGTGCCAGTAAACCTGTGTTTCAGGCTTAGTCAGGTAGTCAAAGAATGCAGCCACACCTTTGTCTTGTTGTTGGTCATGACCATTGAGTGCAAACAGAGCGGCACCACCAATGAAGGTTAAGCCAGCATCCGGGTTAACCGATTTCCAGTATGGAAGGTAAGTTGTGCCTAACTCGAAAGGTACGCGGTTACGTAAACCACCGAATGA
Organism: Vibrio sp. R78045; assembly: GCF_042466085.1. NCBI lineage: Bacteria > Pseudomonadati > Pseudomonadota > Gammaproteobacteria > Vibrionales > Vibrionaceae > Vibrio > Vibrio sp. R78045. Next base: position 683,738 of record NZ_JAXHBS010000013.1, on the reverse strand, counting down.
ACCTGAAGAGCCCATCCACATTGCCACTTCTTGGCGCTCGAAAGGCGTTTGGTTTGCATCCCAATCGCTGCCGTAATACTTGTAATAACCTAGATCTGACCACTCTTTCATCTTGCTAACGTGCATCATCATGTCTTTGGTGTTGAACATGATCTTAGTGGATAGGCCGTCGTAGCCGTTGTTCTGGTCAGAGACTGGCAGGTTATGGCGAGACTTGAAGTTCTCGAACATGATCCATGGCGTTAGAGATTGAGAAAACGCGATGTGTCCGTCTTCCTTCAGCTTTTTAGCAACAACTTCTAGTTCTTCATAAGTTTTAGGTGCCTCTGCACCTACTTCCGCAAGAAGGTCTTTGTTGTAGTAAAGAACTGGGGTCGAACTGTTGAAAGGCATACCAATCATCTTGCCTTGGCTGTCTGCATAGAAGTTACGAACGCCCGCTAGGTAGTCGTTCGAATTAAAGTTGTAGCCAGACTCAACCAGAATATCTTGTACGGGTTTGGCGACACCTTTAGCGTTCATGATGGTTGCAGCACCGGCATCGAATACTTGTAGAATGTTAGGAGCTTCGCCTGCTCGATATGCCGCGATACCCGCTGTTAAGGTCTCTGTGTATGAACCTTTATAGATTGGCGTGATCTTGTAATCATCTTGTGACGCATTAAAGTCAGTCGCAATCTTATTGACGGTTTCTCCAAGTTGGCCGCCCATTGCGTGCCACCAAGTGACTTGAGTCGTTGCGAACGCTGGCATTGCCGCTGTTGCGGAAAGAACGCCTGCCAAAATTAGCTTATTCATCTTCTTTTCCTTTTGGATGAAATCGATGTAGAGGTATTGAATTAGAGTATTAACGAGACGGTAGGGGTGTCGTTTGAAGCTATCTTGAACAGGCCATATTTCACTTACGTGGCTAAACCGTTTCAGTGATATGAAAGATTCGTTTCGATTTTATTTAAGAGTAAAGTTATTGATGGTTTTGATGTTGAACATGTTCGGTTTTTAAGACGTTTTATTGAACAACTGTTGTTCAATAAAAAAGCCTCTCGATGGAGAGGCTTAGAAGAAGGTTCGATGTGGATACAGTTTTAGTGCGCGATGTCCAATTGGTTGTCTTTCACACCGTTAATACGGAACCAACCGGCAATACTGAATCGCTCTGTGTTTGTCGGCAGTACCTCGTGTGGGAACTGTTCAGACAAGAACACAAATAAGCGGCCTGACTTTGGTGGAATGGTCGCGATGTGGTTGTCTTTTAGATCGTAAACCACGAGCTCACCAGCGTCTTCTTCTGTCCACTCATCATTCATGTAGAACACAGTAGTCAGGCGGCGGTTTTCATTGCCCTTGAAACAATCTAAGTGCTTCTGGTAGAAGTCGCCTTTTTCGTATTTAGCAAAGTGCGCTTCGTACTCGAACAGACCCAAAAAGAACGCTTGGTTTGCCGCTAAACGAATTTGTTCCATCTTGTCTAAAAACAGAGATGCTGGCTGACCCATATCACGGCGTACCCACTGAATTTTGTCACTACGAATCGTTGCTTCTCGTGCTACATCATCGTTACGGCCGATCCTAGCCTTTTTCCAGTTCTCTGGAATGCAATCCCTCAATGCCACCACTTCTTCGTGAGTTAAGAAGTCGTCCCAAACGAAATAACCTTGGGTAGAAAGAGCATCGATTAATTGGTTCATGTATAGCACTCAGACAATAAATTAGAGGCGCATATATAGTCCTAATAACTCAGGTCAACAAATCACATGTTTTGTCGTCACGATAAATGGTGCTGAGCGCTTAAAGCGTAAGGCTTGTTGAGCAAGGTTTTCGGTAATGTGAGCATTCAATAATGCTGAAAAATATCGGATGAAATTGATGTTCATCTTTGGAATTTTTTCCCATTCTTCTGAGTTGAATTGGATTTGAGTAACATTGGTTTTGAGTAATTGAGTAATTGAGTAATTGAGTAATTGAATGGATACCAGTGGAAATCTTGATGCGAGCTATCTATCCGGTTTTAGATTATTGTTTTTAACAAAATGATCACAATTAAAGTTGGATTTGCTAATATAAAGGTCTGACCAGTTGTTTTATCACAAGGAGTGGGTTTGCAGCTGCATACCATTAAAGGCTATATCCAAGACATGTATCTCGTAGAGTACCCTGACAGGTTGCTCTTGCTTGATGGTGCGTGTCGAGCCGACATCCCGCATTTGAAGGATTTCATCGAAACTGAGCTTGTGCGTGATTTTGCTGATCTACATACGGTTGTGGTTACGCACATGCATCCAGACCACGCAGGAGCAGCGCACAAGCTCAGAAAGCTTACCAATTGTCATTTAGTTGCAGCAAACCGAGACAAGGATTGGTATTACGGCATTGATGGCATTTTGATGCATCTGACCGATCTGGCATTGGCACGATGGATGGCGAACCGATTGGGCAAGCCAAAAGCAAATTTGTGGTATTCAAGAAAGTTAAAGCCCGACTTCAAGTTGTCGGATGGTGATAGCATTCCGGGGTTTGATGACTGGTTAGTTCTAGAAACACCGGGTCACACTGACAGAGATCTTTCCGTCTATTGCCCATCACACAGTATTGCCTATGTGGCGGACTTAATGGTTGAGGTCAAAAAGAAGCTGATTCCGCCTTTCCCAATTTTTCATCCCAATAAGTATCGAGCGTCGGTGTCTCGTATCTATGACATGCAGGTCGACACCTTGCTGGTGGCGCATGGGGGACAAGTGAATTTGAGTGAGCAAGCATTTGAACATTTGTTGCTGAGTGCGCCAAGAAGGCCCGTGACACATTGGCGAGTGACTAAAATTAAACTCAAAGGTTTGGTTAAATCTGTTTGGCGATTTGGGTTTAACAATAAAAAAAATCGCCACAAATAATAAAGGCCAGTCTCAAAGACTGGCCTTTATTAGTGTGTGTTGTTGACTCACTATTTGAGCTGTGGAGCAGTTCAATTAGTGAGAAATTAGAAACTCACCTGCTGGGTCAACAATCACTTTGTCACTCATGCCTTGACGACCAAGCAGCATCATATAAGTCATATCCTGACGGTTGCTTAGCGTGATATCGATAGGCCATTCTTGACCACCGATTTTTAGCATGGTTTCAATCACACAACGGTGTTCAACTTCGCCGTTAGATGATTTGATTCTTTTACTTGTTTTCAGCTTCGCCTTGCAGCGCACTGTTTCTTCTAAGTGGTAAACGTCTGGGTGAAGATCGAACTCAACGAAGTTTTCACCGTCTGTTTTTACACATAGTAGATTGTCTACGTGCAGAGAAGAGGTTTGAGCCCCTGTATCAACACGCGTATGTAGTCCAGTTATCCCTAACTCTGGTAAGCAAAGTGCTTCTGTATTCCCTATGATCATTTTATTGTTCATGTTTTTTCCAATCATGAGTAAACGGCGTTTAATCAGCCTTTGCCACGAGTACGGTTAGCGTTTGGTTTTGCATTTTTCTCGATGAATCCGAAAATCATATCTGCTACATCTTTGCCTGTCGCTTTCTCGATACCTTCTAAGCCTGGAGAAGAGTTCACTTCCATTACAACAGGGCCATTCTTAGATTGTAGAATATCGACACCACATAGGTTTAACCCCATGATTTTAGCTGCATTGATCGCTGTTGCGCGCTCTTCTTTGGTTAGTTTAACCAGTTGAGCTGTACCGCCACGGTGCAGGTTAGAGCGGAATTCACCCTCACCAGCTTGGCGCTTCATTGCTGCAATAACCTTGTTACCCACAACAAAACAACGGATGTCTGCGCCATTAGCTTCTTCAATGAACTCTTGAACCAATATGTTCGCTTTTAGGCCCATGAATGCTTCGATAACGCTTTCAGCTGCTTTGTTTGTTTCTGCTAGAACCACACCGATACCTTGAGTACCTTCAAGAAGCTTGATAACCAGTGGCGCGCCACCTACGTTTTTGATCAAGTCTTGAATCTTGTCTGGGCGGCTAGCGAAACCTGTTTTTGGTAAGCCAATACCTTTGCGAGACAACAATTGTAGTGAGCGCAGTTTGTCGCGAGAACGACTGATTGCTACTGACTCATTGATACAAAAAGTGCCCATCATTTCGAATTGGCGAACAACCGCAGTGCCATAAAAGGTAATGGAAGCGCCAATACGTGGAATAACAGCATCGTATTGAGGTAGCTCTTCACCCATGTAGCGAATCTTCGGATTGTTACTCGCGATATCTATATCACAGTGCAGCGTGTCGATAACATCGACCTGGTGACCACGTGCTTCTCCAGCCGCTTTTAAGCGAGAAGTAGAGTATAGATTTTCGTTGCGAGAAAGAATTGCGATACGCATGGCGTTTCCTTAGTTAATACCTGATTGGTAACTGCAAATAAATGAGTTGTTAGCTGAGCTTTCAGTTTTTCTGAGGCTCTTTGCTTGCTTCGGGGCGAACCTTAAGGCTTTTCGTTTAACTAAGAAAACGAATTAAATTTGTCGAGTCGACAACGGAAATTTATCGAATGTGTGAGCGATTGGTACAACTAGGTTGAGAGGGAGTTTGGAATGGAAAAGCGAGTTGAGACCTAACTCATATTGGGGGTAGGAGCCTATTAGGTTGTACTCAACTCGCGTTAACTCGGTGCTTAAAAGTGTACTAATAACGCCAGTTACATAGCTCTATAAGTGTTCGTAGTGCTTCTCTTTCGAGCTTGCTACAAGTGCTTTTTAGCTTATTAAGATAGTATTTTCTCATGATGATTACTTCTCTTGTATTAGGCTTTGGTAGGAACTCGTCGTTCCTTGTTGACCCATTAATTATGGTCACTTAATAGGAAGTAATAAACAGATGGATTTTTACTAAGTTGTTCCTGTTTTTGTCTTTTATCGCTACTTTTGAGCTGATGTGTTTTATAATGAGCTTAATCAGGAAGGGTTGTTTCTAAAAAGGTTCATTATTTGTCTGATCTAAACATGATGCGTTACTACACAAGGCTAGATTCGTTTGAGCCTAACCTCTCACACTCGGTTACCTTAACTGAGGTCGCAGACAAGCTGTTCACCAGCTTGCGCCATGCTCGCACCTTGTTAGGTAAGATGCATCAGGCTGAGTGGGTGGTGTGGGAACCAAAAGTCGGTAGGAATCAACGTTCTAATCTGACCTTGCGCTTTAGCAATCAAGAATTAAATCAACATGTTGCCAGTAAATTGATAGAGCAGGGCAAGTACGAAAAAGCACTCTCAATTCTAGACAATGACCGCGCTGTATTTGGCTCTCTCCTCCAAGAAACCTCTGGCGCGACAATGCGTGAAGGGCTGCTGCACGTGCAATTAACCTATAAACGTAAGTTTGAAGACCTATTCCCGCATCATATTCACCGCAGTAGTGAGCGATTTTTGATCAGGCAAGTGTTCAGTTGTTTAGTGACTTGTAATGGCAAAGGGGAGTTGAAGCCTGAGTTGGCGCATCACTGGCAATATGATTCTGAAAAGCTCGTTTGGACTTTCTATCTGCGCCCAGGGCTTACTTTCCATGACGGACAGCCTGTGGATGCTAAGCAATTAGTTTCGATGTTTTCTGCGTTGCAAACCTTACCTTTCTATCAGACAGAACTTGCCCATGTCGCTTCAGTTTACAGTGAGCAGCCGTTAAGAATAAGCTTCCAACTGACCAAGGCCGATACTGGTTTTGCTGGCTTGCTTGCTGGCGTTAAGTATTCAATTCAACCTGCTGCGCAAGTGACCCGTGAGCCATCGCCATTCAATTCGGTATCTCATGCTGTTATTGGAACAGGGCCCTTCAAAGTGGTTGAGACCAATAATGAACGTATCAAACTCGCGGCATTTGAACATTATTATGGCTGTCGTTCTTTAACGGATGAGGTCACCATTTGGCAATTTGAAGAATCAATGTCGGGCAGTGCTCGTTTTGATGACAGCCAAATGCACGTATCGCCTTATGAAGATTCTTCTTGCTTTCATCAGTTAGGGAAAAGCGATGCGGAACTTGTTTCTGCAGACACAGACGGCCTTCGTAGCCGAGTCGAGGATGGGTGCTTATTTATCCTGTTCAATCAAAACTCTGGGGCAACTCCGCTTAATAATGAGCAGCGTAAATACCTTTCAGAACTGACCAACCCACAAGCGATCTTGTCTCAGTTGGAACATAACAAAGGTCTGTTTAGTGTCTCTTTGGCTCAAAATATACTGCCAAGTTGGCAGAAATTGTATCGAACGCCTTCGAAAGAGGCACAACTGCCGAAAAAGATGAGTATTGCGGTTTACGACTATTATGCGTTGTATCGATGTGCCCTCTGCGTTTCAGACATATTGAAGCGATATGGCGTGGAAGTTGAGGTGAACACCTACAGCTTTCGCGAACTGGCGCTGCTCTCTCAGAGTGGCGATTTAAAAGAAGACTTGGTGCTGTGTAACTTGAATCTCGATGATAATGCTCCGTCTTCGCTGTTTTCGTGGATGATGAATGATCCTGTTTTGCACTCTGCTTTAGGAGAGATGAACAGCGACTGGCTCAAGCAGCGTTTAGACCATCACAAAGCGTCGGTTGAACTGCCGAATTACTTGGCAGAGTTGGAGCCCGTTGCATCGACGCTGATCTCGGATTATTGGTTAGTGCCTATGTTCCATCACCTACAAACCGTGCGTTTCCAAGGTATTCTGAAGAATGTAGCCATCACGAACTGGGGTTGGCCAGATTTCAAGAATGTATGGTCTGCGGATTAATATTTCTAACTAAATAGATTCACTATTCTTTTCTAGCCGATCTCGGCAGGTCAACATATAGCCAAAATATAAGTTACACTAACCGGTTTACTTTTTAGTTTTACTATGTAAACTAATCAGTGTAGTTTTGCGTTGGGATAGACCCAATGATTAAAGAGATATCAATGAAAAAATATCTATTACCGATTTTAGGAGTACTTGCCGTGGTCGCTATCGTAAGCACAGGTTCACAATCAAACGACAATCTAGATAAGCTTCCGAAGAAGTTTGTTAACAGTGAGTTGGAATACAAATCGGGTATGTCTGATATTTTTTCAATCTTGAAAGCTTACGTGACTGTGGAAAGAAATGAGCCGGTGCCACGAGCTGCATTGCCTCTGATACCGATGACAGCTGAGCAATTGATCGAAGAACAAGACGACGTTGCTTACCGCTTAGGTCACTCCAGTGTGATGATGAAACTGGATGGGAAGCTAGTGATGACTGACCCTGTATTCAGTGATCGTGCATCACCCGTGCAATGGATGGGGCCAAAACGTTTTCATCCGACACCGATCACACTGCAAGAATTACCTGATATTGATGTGGTAATCATCAGCCATGATCACTACGACCATTTAGATAAAGGTGCGGTTAAAGTATTAGCCGACAAAGTAGGGACATTCTTGGTCCCACTTAGAGTCGGAGCGCTACTTGAAAAGTGGGGCGTGAATAAAGAAAAGATCATTGAGTTGAACTGGTGGGAGTCAGCAACCGTTGCTGATATCGAGTTCACTTTGACGCCGACACAACATTTTTCTGGGCGTGGCTTACTTGATCGTGACCAAACATTGTGGGGGAGTTGGGTCATTAACGCTTCAGATAAGAAAGTCTTCTTTAGTGGTGACTCTGGTTACTTCAATGGCTTTAAAGAGATTGGTGAGCGTTTCGGACCGTTTGATTTAACCATGGTTGAAACGGGCGCGTATAATTCACTTTGGGCGGATATTCATATGTTCCCAGAGCAAAGCGTTCAAGCGCACATTGACCTTCAGGGTAAGGTGATGATGCCAATCCACAACAGCACGTTTGACCTTTCTATGCACGATTGGCAAGACCCAATGGAGCAAGCACTGACGATAAGCAAAGAGCGAGACGTGCAAATGGTGAGCCCTGTGATGGGTGAGCGCCTAGTGATCACAGAGCCAGTGCCCGTTCAAGCGTGGTGGAAACTAGCATCGAATTAGAGCTGTTACCTAATTAGAACTGGCATCTAATTAAAACGGTCATCTAAGTTAGAGGTAGCCATACCGCTAATCTATATCAAATCAGCTCATACAAAAAACGCCACCGATCGTACGATTCGGTGGCGTTTTTTTCATCTTTCTAAAGATCGGCTTTGTTTCAAAGAGCCGATCTATTTCTAATCACTCATTCTCTAGATCAGTTTTCTAGATTGTGAGCCATCTTGCTCGCGATCTTTCGAAACTGTTCTAATTCATCGTCGGCCATGCCTTTGGTCATTCTCTGCAGCATTTCACGATCAATATTCGCGACCTTATTCATGATCTCTTGACCCTTATCGGTCAGAACCAATAACTGGCTGCGCTTGTCTTCGGGATTAGGCGATTTCTTCACAAGTTCCTGACTGATCAACGCGTTAACGAGCCTAGTGACTTGCGCCTTATCGCGGTTTAGGAAGTGTGCAATATCAATAGAAGTACATGGAGACTTCTTGGTAATGATCTTCATTACACGAATATTCATTGGCGCGATGTCAGAGTCCAAACTCTCAATCTGTTCACTCATTTGACGTTTCAAAGAGTGTACCAAACGAAAGATGGATTCTAGCGATGTGTTATCAGACATAAACGATCCTTAGAAATATAGTTGACAATATCAACCACTTTATTTATGGTTGACATTATCAACTTAATTGTTCGTAAATTCAAGACAGGAATATAGATATGACGATTCAAGCAACATTAACGCCAACTCTTCCTGAGCAAAAAGCCACGCCTGTATTGCACAAAGCTTTGGTAATGATGAGTTTAATGCTGACGATTGGCGGCAGTTTAACAGCGGTTATGACTTACATGAATGTCGGGTTTGGAGAGGAATTCATCAGCAATTGGCTATCATCGTTAGCGCTTGCTGTCGTGATTATGATGCCAATCGGCATGGTGATGATGACTTTGGTGACTAAAGTCACTGCTAAGGCGTTGCCCAATTACGGCGAGAAAGCTCGCAACCTAATCGTGGGATTGATTATGGCTTTTATCATGGAGTCCATCATGGCATTTGTAACAGCGGCAAATAATATTGGATTTTCGGATCCATCGGCGTTTACCAGTGGATGGTTTAATGGATTTATTGCTGCGCTTCCTATTGGCCTTACGATCATGGTCGTGATGTCGATGACGGTTAAACCTAAGCTCGAACGATTCATGAAGAGCTAGCCAAAATACTTTTTAAGCATTGTAGGAGATCCACATGACAGCATTCACAGGCAAACACAATAACTACCGTATCACTATCGAAGAAGTGAACATCAAAGAAGATCGTGAACTGCAAACCATGCAGTTTGAAATTGAAGACAGAGAAAACATGTTCGCGATTGTTGAGAAGATCAAACAAGACAGCGGCTTAGACGAGCAATCAGCAACGCGACTAGGGGTGAGCATTCGATTACTCGGCCCAATGATGATGCAAGATAGAAAGCACCCTCTGTTTGTTGATATCATGCCTCATTTCAGAAACTTCATGCAGAATCTGAAGAAGACGTTGAAAGGGCAGTAAAGCCTAATCATCAGTAATACATCGAAAAGCCAGTAACCAACTTACTGGCTTTTATGGTATTTAAATCAAAATGATTTCAGTTGTTTGCGTCTAGAATATGCGAAAATTGATGGCTTAATTTTCGGCGTTGCTTCGTTGTTGAATTGTCTATTCAAGCTTCAATAAATCCGATATTATACTGGTCATAAAATTAAAGGTGGTATTATATGACAAATGTATTTAAGCAAGCAGCTGAAGAATTGCTAAGTCGCCGCGTTGCGGGAACTAAAGCACCAAGATTAGACGAACAGTACCGTCCGAACAACTTGGAAGATGCCCTGAAGATCCAATCATCAATGATCGATCTCAAGAGCGACAAGGTCGGTGGTTGGAAGTGTTTACTTCCTCTGGCTGAAGACAAGTTTGTTGTTGCACCTATCTTTTCGGGTAGCGTTCAACAAGGCGAAGTTTGCGAACTGTTTGCAGACAACGACGTAGTGCGCGTTGAGCCTGAAATTGCATTTACGCTTGCTAAGAGCCTGCCTGCAAGCCAAGAAGGTTACAGCGAAGAGCAAATCAATGAAGCGATTGGTTCTTGCCATATGGCTCTTGAGTTAATGCAATCTCGCTTTGCTGATGACAGCGGTGCCGAGTTCTATGAAAGACTTGCTGACGGCCTAGTAAACCAAGGCTTGTTCATAGGCCCTGAGATTGATCGCGAAAAAGCGTTCACTTCTGCTGAGATCAGTATTGAAGTAACTCAAGGCGAGCAAGTTCAAGCATTCGACGGTAAGCATCCGAATACACTGCCACCAAGCCCTATCTACTGGCTGATTAACTACATGACTCGTCGTGGTGTTGATTTCCAAGCGGGTGAAGCAATCATCACGGGTTCTTACTGCGGTATCGTGGAGATGGGCTTCGATAAGCCAACGACCTTCCACTACGAAGGCATTGGTGAATACCAAGTGACGTTCCAACAAAAAAACTAAGTAAGAAAAAAGCTAAATGAGCAACAGCACTAAGCAGGCAAAAGCTAGCTTCTGTGTAAAAGCTATTTGTTCTCGAAAAGCTTTCTGTTCTCAAAAGGCTATTTACTGGTGAGTAAATAGCCTTTTCTATTATGTGATGTTCAATAGTGTACCTATCACTTTGCATTAAATTGGGCGTTTAGACGTCTAGACGTTGACAAGTTCTAAGTGTGACATTAGTCTCTCTTCTCCCTGTTCTATTGCGTTGTCGTTCCATGTCTAATTCGAAAAATTCTAATGCTGTAATTGCACCTTCTGCAGTTGCACTTATCCCTCTGATTGTTTTCCTTTCGCTGTTTATTGGCGTAGGTACGTACTTGTCGTTGCAAGGCGTCGACTTTGCGTTCTATCAGCTTCCAGCTCCGATTGCGGCTTTGCCTGCGGTGATGTTGGCGCTGTTACTAAGCAAAGATAAATTGAACCGTGCTATCGAGCAATTCCTGAGTGGAGTCGGTCACAAAGACATTATTGCAATGTGTATGATCTACCTGTTGGCGGGTGCTTTTGCGGCTGTGGCTAAAGCGTCTGGTGGCGTTGACGCGACCGTAAATCTAGGGTTATCGGCGATTCCAACAAGCATGATCCTACCGGGTATCTTCCTAATTTCAGCTTTCATCGCGACAGCAATGGGCACCTCAATGGGCACTATCGCTGCGGTTGCCCCTGTGGCACTAGGCATTGCAGATTCAGCAGGCATGAGCATTCCACTGACGGCTGGTGTTGTTTTAAGTGGCGCGATGTTTGGTGACAACCTTTCTATCATCTCTGATACCACGATTGCCGCGACACGCTCGCAAGGCTGTGAGATGAGAGACAAGTTTAAAGAGAACATCCGCATTGCACTGCCTGCTGCTCTTATCGCGATTGTTATCTTTGCTTTCAACAGCACGGCAACTCAAGTGCCTGAAACGGGCCCAATCGAGTGGCTGAAAGTCCTTCCGTACATCACTATTTTGATTCTTGCTGTATCGGGTATGAATGTATTCGTTGTGCTGACGATTGGTATCTTGCTGGCGGGTGGCGTGAGCCTAGGTTCTGTTGAGAACTACGGTATGACGGATTACGCTCAAGATATCTACGCAGGCTTCGGCAACATGCAGGAGATCTTCTTACTGTCGATGCTGATTGGTGGTTTGAGTGAGCTAATGCGTCGCCAAGGTGGATTGGCGTTTCTGACTAACTTAGTGAGCGGTTTGATTCGTGCGTTTGGTTCTTCACACTCTAAGCAAGCCAATGGCCGTGCGAGTGAGCTCGGTATTGCTGGCTTGGTATCAATGGTGAACCTATGTACGGCAAACAATACGGTAGCGATTATTGTATCTGGCAGCGTGGCTCGCCAATTAGCTGAAGAAAATAACGTGTCTCCACGTCGCTCTGCCAGCTTATTGGATATCTTCTCTTGTGTGATTCAAGGCGTACTGCCTTATGGTGCGCAGGTGTTGCTATTAGGTTCAGTATTTAACTTGTCTCCCTTGGATATTGTGGCTAACTCTTACTACTGTTTTGCTCTTGCGATCGTGGCTGTGGTAGCTGTGTTTATCAAGCATCCAGCGCGCCAAGTAGCTAACGCTTAGTACCAACTTATCAAGCTTAGTCATCATTGATTTCGATAGAAGGCTCCGCAAGGAGCCTTTTTTGTGCCTGTTCCGAATGGGCAGACAATTAAGGCTTGATTTGAGGTTAAAGAAAACCGCCTGTGAATGAAGGCGGTTTTGAATTTAGTTAAAGCAGGTTCTCAAGTTCATTCGCGGATGCGACATTGGCATAGCCAAAGCTAAGAGCAGCCATAAATGCAGCGTGGACATGCGCTGCTGGCACGGTAATACCGTTGAATTCCATATCTAACGTTGTGCAAGCGTCGTGCGCTACATGGCACTCATAGCCTAAATCGGTAGCTGCGCGAGTTACAGCATCAATACACATGTGGCTCATTGCGCCGACAATGATCAGTTTTTCAATTCCTTTTGCCTTCAGTACTTCGTTCAGCTCTGTTTCTCTAAAGCTGTTGATCTGATGTTTTACAATCACAGGTTCACCTTCTTGAGGTGCGACACTGTTGTGGATTTGAGCACCGTTTGAGCCCGGTAGGAAGAAGGGCGCCTCATTGGTTGGGAACTCATGACGAACATGAACAATAGGAAGCTGTTTCTTTCTAAATACAGTGAGTAGTTGAGAGCCTTTTTGGGCTGCTTTTTCTGTCTCAGACAGCGCCCATTTCGCTCCCTCGTATGAAGGGAAGTAGTCATTTTGAATGTCGATAAGTAGTAGTGCAGTGTTCGTCATAGTCCATACCTTTGTATTTAGTGTATTGCGGTGTAGGAATATTATGAATACTCTGTATTTTTTATCGCACGTCAAAAATGACAGACTATATGGCAATAGTGACAAAATCAGTGATGGTCGAAATCATCGACTATCCAGGTTCTCTTCAGAGTGCAGTGTTCGGGGTGAAAGAGTTTCTTCAGATGGCAAATTCTCTTGAACCTTCGGCTGAGAAGACTCAATTCAACGTTCAGATCCAAGCGCATGACAGTGTTAGCGTATCGAACGCCGATATCATCATACTCCCACCGAATTTAGATGGTTGTTACTATCTAGAGCCGAGTGACGCCTTGCTTGAGTACCTGATTGAGTCTCACCTAAGGGGGGCGATCCTTTGCTCAGCTTGTGCAGGCGTGTTCATTTTGGCAAAAACAGGTTTGTTAGAAGGGCGAACCGTGACCACGCACTGGCAAGCGCAGCAGAAGTTTACGGAGCTTTACCCACATATCGCAGTCGATATCGACAAAATCTTGATTGATGATGCGGATGTGATGACCGCTGGTGGTTTGATGTCGTGGATGGATCTCGCTTTGTTTATCCTGACCAAATACACGACACCGACCAACACTCGTAATCTAGGTAAATATTTGGTGCTTGATACGGGGGTGAGAGAGCAACGTTACTATCAGAGCTTTGTGCCGAACTATGCTCACGGCAATGAAAAAATTGTGTCGGTGCAGCGTTTTATTCAAATGAACCATCACCTTTCGTTGTCTCTTGATCAATTGGCTGAAGAAGCGTTTATGACTCGAAGAACCTTTATTCGTCAATTTACCAAGGCGACCAGTTTTACGCCGATTAACTATATCCAACACGTACGTATTCAAAGTGCATGCGAGTTATTGGAAAGCTCTCATAAACCGGTTGAGCAGATCAGCTACCTAGTTGGTTATGAGGACGTAAATAGCTTCCGTAAGGTCTTTATGAAAATCATTGGCTTAACACCATCAAGATTTCGTTCTAGATTTCTCTCTGAGGAATGATTTTAATTAGTTACCATTCCTCAGGCTTATCGAATCATACTGTCAGTGACTATCTTGGAAGGACTTAATTCAGATTATTAGTCACATACTCTTTGTTTCTGACCATCAGCCACATCAGGCCGCCTAGCGTACCGACGGATAATTGAATAAAGCCTAGATTTTCAATCAGTGACTCTGGGCGTATTGAAACCAACACCATGCCAAGTGAGCCACAAATCATGCTGAAGAACTGAATCAGGGCAACGGCAGAACCCGTGTCATGATCTTGTTGATTCAACATCAAGTTGGTACCCGGTACTCGCATAATGATAGCCATCAGCGTCGCTGGTGCTGCGATAAACATAAAGAACCAAGGTGATAAACCACCGACTGTCAGCGTAAAGATTCCGGCAATCGCCAGTAGAGCAAAACATGCTGAAATCACTTTTTGAACCGACACACGGTAGGACAACTTCATATAAAGCGTTGGCCCAAATGAGGCGCACAATGCGTTGAATGCGAAAGCGTAACTAAACTGTTGTTCGGTCAATCCAAAGTGATCGATGTAGATATAAGAACCCGCCGCAAGAAAGCCCATCAACGCCATCGGTATGATAGAGAAAATGACCAGCAGCTTGACGAACGAGCGGTTTTTCATGACCACGGTCAGTCTTCCCCATGACCGGAAAATAGAGCCTTGGTATTTGCTTTCAAGCGTCTCTCGGTAGCAAAGCGCCAACACTGACGCGAACGCACCAAAAACGGCTAGGGTAACGAACATCATTCGCCAAGATGCGATTTTCAGTAAGAAGGCACCAAATACAGGCGCGACCATTGGCGCGATGATCACTAGAGACATGATCGTCGCCATGATCTTTTCGCGTTCTCGTCCGTCATAGAGGTCTTTCACGATGGCGGTTGCGATAACTGTGATGGCACTGCCCGCAAAGGCTTGGAATATACGAGCCCCAATCAACTGCTCGATGTTGTTGGTCATGGCACATAATATGCTCGCGACCATATAGCCCGCTAATCCAATCAATAGGATCGGCTTACGGCCAAATTTTTCGCTGAGCGGCCCCCAGAATAAAAGACCGATGGCGTAAGTAACGAAGTAGCTGCTCAGGGTTAGGTTGACCATGGATCGATCAGTATTAAACACCTCGACCATCTGCGGAAGCGCAGGTAAGTAAAGGTCGATAGTCAATGGAGGGAAAGCACTTATTATGACGAGAAAAAATAGCATACCGGTCTTTCCCAGTACTGGTTGTGGTCTCTTCAAGGTGGCTCTCCGTTGTCCAAGGTAGGTTTCTAATTGATGTGATATTGATATACAGAAGGCTAAGGCACGTCAGACAAGAAGGATAGAGTCGTTCAAGAATATGGTGAAAGTATCGATGAACTTATTTCTATGAGTTCGAATCTACGAAGTCGGTCTGCGAACTGAATTGTATTACAAAACATTATTACTTTTATAGCTAACGAGTTCAATCAGTTAGTAGCAGGGTGGCTTGTGATCGCCAACGACACATTGTAATGATTATCGACTTGGCTTGTTATCTTTCCTTTGGGCGTTTTTCGACTAAACCGTTACGCTCTAAACCACGTCGAACGCTGCTGCAAAGCTTACCAAAGCGGCGCAGTTCCTCGAAGTTGGGGCCTTGGCCAATGGAAATACTGTGCTCCCAATACATTAACTCACTGTCGACCATCTCTAGTAGTTTCTTAGAGCAACCCGAGCAGTTTCCTTTTGGCCCACAGATAAACGTCTCCGATTCGTAAAGTGGGAGTTCGTTTTTAACTTCTTCAATTAAGCTTAGCATTGCCAAATTTAGATTAGGCTTTTTGGTTGCTAGTGGTTTCAAGCTTGGTGCTTGCGCAGTTATCAAAGAAGAAGTTTGTGTGTTGTGGTGCAAATTCAAAGCAGCTGATGACATATCAAAGGCCTCAAGGAGAGAAGAAGGTGGGCATGCTACTCTTCACAACAAAGTGAACCTTGATGTAGTGCAATAAGCGTGGAGATATACCCAAAAGAGGTAGGAGCCACAAGCGGTGTGACTCATGTTTTAAAGCTCGGTACTAATGAGAGGTTTAAAACTCAGCGTCGAACTGGAACTCCATCCACTCTTTGGTGACTGGGTGGTGTAGCGCAAGTCTTTCTGCGTGTAGGTGCAGTCGGTCAGCTTTATTGCCATATAGGCCATCACCCACGATAGGCATGTTAAGCCCTTCTTGGTGTGAACAGTGAACACGTAATTGGTGTGTGCGGCCAGTTTTCGGGTGCAGATAAACCATAGTGGTGTCTTGGTTTCGCTCAATCACTTCCCACTTAGTTTCAGCTGGCTTGCCGTGTTCGAAGCATACAATCTGACGAGGACGGTCATACAAGTCACCACGCAATGGCAGTCGAATATAGCCTTCATCTTGGCCTAGCACACCTTCAATCATTGCGACATATCGCTTCTCAACTTCACGAGTAATGAACTGCTTCTGTAAGCTTTTGTTCGCACGTCGTGTTAAAGCAAATATCAGAATGCCAGAGGTCGCCATGTCCAAGCGGTGGATAACAAATGGCCCTTCAACATCGGGATGCATTTCTTGAACGCGTGTGTAGGCGGAATCTTTAATGTTTTTACCCGGTACGGACAGAAAACCTGCTGGTTTGTGTACTACAACGATGTGTTCATCTTGGAACAGGATATCGAGGTCTTTTCCTTCTGCTGGGTTATCTAGCAATGGGTTGGGGTCGACTTCCAGACCTTTCATCATGTGGCCTAAAATCGGTACACATTTGCTTTGGCAAGAGGCGTAGTATTTCTTGTGTTTGCGAATTTCAGATTTCGGTGAACGGCCCCACCAAAACTCAGCCAGTGCCAGCGGTGTATATCCGTTCAAATACGCATATTGCAGAAGTTTTGGCGCCGCGCATTCACCAGAACCGGCTGGTGGAATCTTGTTTGGTGTATTTTCAAAGATCTGGTTAAGGTCTTCGACATTGCCTTCCGCATTTTGGAAAGCGTATTGTGAAAACAACTTGTGTTGGAGCTGATGAGAGATGCTTGCTCTTTGCTCTTTGAGTTCCGCTATTTGAGTCGTAAATACGTCAACTTTATCTTGAAGCTCATTCAGAGTTTGTTCCCAGTTGAGTTTAAGGTACTTCTGCTGATTCTTGTCGGCAACACTGGCTTTGTTTAGTTCGTCATTTAGCTCTTCGAAAGCTTGCTCATCAAGGTTTTCTTTGCCTTTTTCACGTTGTTCTTTACGTATTTTTCGGCCTTCTATAATCAATAGACGCTGGGCTTCAATCTCTTGCTCTGCCTTTGCTTTCTGTTGTGCTAATTGTTCACACAGTTCAACGTAATCAGCGTTTGCTTGCAGCGCTTTAAATTTCGCATTAACAGCCATCATGTCGGCCGTGTCTTGATGGAAAAAACTGTCGCTGCTGAGCATGTCGAAGACTGGCGGTACAAAGTGAGGTAATAAGTTTTGATCAGCGATTTTACCAGAGAAAGCAGAGAAGTAACCCAATTCACCTTCTGGACTTCTTACTAACAACACACCAAACATTTTGCCGCGACCAGCGTCAGAATCCAGTCCGAAGTCATGCTGCCAGTCGGTTTGAGTTTCTAGATATTGTTGAAGCTGATGAGAAGCGATTTCACACAGTGCGTGTGGTTCATAATAGAACGGGAAGGTGAAACGCTCAGGCAACGAATATGACTCGATCGGCTGTTGAAAGCGAGTGAAGCAATGCTCAGGTGTGTGGCTGTTTTCTGAGTCGTGCGTTGGTTTGGATGAGTGCATATTGTCGTCTTACTACTTATATCTTGGTGATAAATGGTTGTGAGTCTACTGTGTATGTTTAAAGGCTTTAAACACAGTACAAGGCGGCGATTCTACTCTTTATCGAAAAGCGCCTCAAATAAGAAATGGTTCTATTACTGGATAGCTAAGCGAGATGGTTAACATTGAACCCATGAGCTATGGCTTGAACTTCATTAATTGATGAGTAACTTCTCGTTTTTAATCATAGAAAACAATTTAACAAACGAAGGGTGGTAGCCTTGCCGCCTTCTTGTTCAACCTAAGGTAACGTTATGATTCCACTCAATACTTCGATTGTATCTGGTGTCGCTATTTCAGAGATCGACGGACAAATGAAAATGCTACTTATGAAGCGTGTGAAGGGCGAGTTTTGGTGCCATGTCGCAGGCTCGATTGAAGCAGGTGAAACAGGCTGGCAGGCTATCGTGCGCGAGTTTGAAGAAGAGACCCAAATTAAAGTGGAAGCCTTGTATAACGCGCAGTTTCTGGAGCAGTTTTACGAGGCTCACGTTAATGTGATTCAGCTCATCCCTGTGTTTGCGGTGCTATGCCCACCCAACCAAGCGATTGAACTGAATGACGAGCATACGGAGTACCGTTGGTGCAATTTAGAAGAGGCAAAAGCGTTAGCGCCATTCCCCAACCAACATGCTGTCTACGATCATATCTGGTCGTATTTTGTCGATAAGCCAGTCAACCCGCTTTACCGAGTGAAATTGAACTAATACTGGTTGTTTAAGATCTAGGACCTACCAAGGTAAGGGGATAAAAAGGCGCTCACTTGTGTTTGGCATAACCCCACATCCACCTTCACGCCGTGCGATTCAAGGATCGCAACACCACGACCATTATTACGAGGGTCTGGGTCTAGCATCGCCACCACTACGTGTTTCACACCGGCTTTAACTAATGTATTGGCGCAAGCGGGAGTTCTGCCGACAAATGAACATGGCTCTAAAGTTACGTAAGCGGTAACGCCTTCCATTGCTCCGTCCGTTTCGCTGTCATAGCCATTCAGTGCTTCAACCTCGGCGTGGTTTCCACCGACTTTTTGCGTATATCCAACAGACACCACTTTATCGTTCCTAACCAAAACACAGCCTACAGGCGGGTTTGGTTGGCAATCAGGTAAGGCTTGGCGCGAAGCTTCGAGTGCTTGCTGCATGTATTGTTGGTTCATGGTCGTTACTCAGTATGACGAGAGAGCGTAGCAGCTAGTCGCCACGCGCGGTTGATGATTTGGTTAGTTACTAACTTACTCAGCTAGCAAGCTAACAAGTGGGGCATGTTCGATCTGATTCGGTTTTTAGTCAATGGTTTTAGCGTTTGAATTCGAAAGTTAGTTCACTGTGACTAGTCGTTAACTTCGACCAATGAGTTAACCAGTTTTTAGATTGTACTCTTTGATCAAAGATATCTCGGTTACGCTTTGGGTTAGGTGTGATTTGCAAATCAAACAAACTCTCTAAACCAAAAGACGAAATACACTCGATGTCTCCAGTTAGGCTCTGTTTTAAGGCGACTGCGGTCTCTTTCTCTGGCCAGTAACTCATCGCATCTAATGAGCTTTGGTAAGGTTCATCCCCATTTCTGGTGTGCATGCAGGCTTGATTGCGAACTTGCCAATTCAGTTCAGGTAACCGTTGCTTAAGCAGAGCCTCGTATCGAAGATCCGATTCGTATGAGGTATCAATGGTATCAAAGTAGATCACATCAATATCATTGAGTGGAGTCGGGGAGGCATGACCATGTAGGTGATCCCAAACGAGGTTTCTCACAAAGCCCGCAGCAACATAGCACTGCGGTAAACCCAGCTGAGCGACACAGTCTAAAATCTGCATTCGTAAGGGATCTTGTTTGATCAACGTGACGATACTGTTGGCTAGCGGGTCAATCATTATGATGTCGGAACATCGGTGATTTGGTAGTGACGTGTCACGTTCTTGGATATGTCACCCCATTGAGAAGCTTTTACTCGCTGTTGGTGCGCTTCAAATGCTTCTCGATTCGTAAACTCTTCATAAACTTCAAAGCGATTTGGTTGAAGGGTACTTTGACTAATTCGAAACACGATACAACCAGGTTCTGCCAACGTGAGTTCTTTGTGTACAACCAAGGCTTGGATGACTATTTCGAGATCGTTGTCTGGCACTAGAATATGCCCTTGTAGAATTGTTTTACTCATTATTACGTCCATTTAATTTTGTCAATTACGGCTTTTTTCTATCAAAAGCTCTATCCGTTGCAAACATAATCCCATTTTGAGTTTGTAACGTATAGGCTAATGTGAATAAAAACGTGTAACCCAAACTTACTGCAGGTTACGCTGTCACTTTAGGCGGTGACGGTAAGAAAATCTTGGGAACTAAATTCGTGTTAGTCCGGTCTACTTAATACGTATCATTGAACTGTATTGATACTGAAATTAATTTGTCATCTGCGAGAACTAACCTTAATTTCGAACAGCAGCTCATTAGATTAAATTGAGTCATGGTTGATATCTAGGTCATACTTTGATGTAAATGGTACTCAGAACTCTATATATTTTGTGATTTGTATCATTGAACTAGGCGTCAAACACCGTTAGATTCGAATAGTTGGTAATAAAAATAGCTCATGAAGAGCAGTTATAGAAAAGGAAATATCTCTTATGAAAAAAATGAGAAGAGCACAGCTTCATCGCGTTCGTATCCAATACTGGAAAGACACGTCAAAAGAAGCATCAAAGAAATAAGCTTTAAATCGTAAAGCTTTAAAAACTTAAAAACTGAAACAAATGTAAAACGCAACAAACTGATTTCATTAGCACTCTCAAGGACCTTCATCTGGTCGGCGACTAAAGAAATCATCCCCCAAAGAGCTGACAGGCATCAAAAATGCAATCCAATGTCAGCTCATTAATACCTCTATTCGTTTATCTTCCTCCGTAAAACCTGTTACCCCAAACTAAAACTTGTTTATCTCTTGGTTCTGTCTACCGGGTCGCATCCCTGTACTTGTTAAAGCTCTGATAATAAAAGCTCCCGATTTCTCAGAAGCTTTGGTTTGGATATCTTATGTGACTGCCTGATAAAAGTTCGCGCTTGGGATATGACGCTAGCTAGCGTTGGAATAGCGTCTTCAAGCTAACATCGTCGGTTCTATTCAATTTAAGGCTCAGAAGATAGCCACCTACACCAATCAGTACGTAAATACTTAAAGATAAAACAGGTGCTTCTGCAAGCACGCTGAATGGGTTACTTGCTATGAGCACATTCATTGGCAGTGATGCGATGAGAGATAGGAAGTCGTTGATGCCGTAGAAGCCAAATACAGCGACAGAGAGGAACTTAATCGCATAGCTTGAGATAAAAATGACAAGCAATGGAGAGTTTACCAGTTGTGAAATTGCCAGAGTTACTGTTGCCAATGGCAATAAAACCAGTGCAACTAACATCATTCGTCCAAAGAACACAATCCAGTTGCTCATCACATAAAACAGAGATTGCTGCTCAACCAATAGCGCCAGTTGTTGCTCACTTGAGACGTTCAATATCCAGAATAGAAAATCTGCGAACAGCACTAACAATGCACAGATAGCCGGAATAACCACTAAACCGAAGCCTAGCTTCACGCCGTGAGTCATTGCATTGGATACCGGCATACTTCTCCAAAACATTGAACTGCCTTCTTGGCGTTCCTTACGCAGTGTTTTAGGGATATATAGCGTCGACAGGATCAGTGAAATAAGGCCCGCGCCAAAGTAGATCACTGAATTGAGATCTTGTGCGAACTCTCTGTGGATGTCGCTCACGTCACCATTCACTTGCATTTCAAAGAAAAACTCATGTTGCGCTGCGCCATTAAAGAACAGACCAACGAACAGTAAGAAACCACATAACGCGACAAACAGAGGCAATCGAGTGTTAACTTTGTGCTCGATGAGTTCTTTTTCTAGCATGTAAAAACTTGGATGCATTACGCCTTCTCCATCTGTGTTGCAAGGAATAGATCTGCGAGACCAACGTTATAGGTGTTACCCAGTGACTCAACCTGCGCTTTGTATTGACCTTCCAATAACCACTTAGTAGTGCCTAGCCCTGATTGTGAGGTCAGTGGGTTGAATCTCTGAATCTCGCTTGAATAGTTGTTTGCGACTTCAATAATGAAATAATCGTTTTCAATGTCTTCCATGCTTTTCTGCAAAACACAGTGACCTTGTTTCAGAATCAACACATCAGTTAATAGGTGTTCGATCTCTGAAACCTCGTGGCTTGCAATGATCATGGCGCGTTCACCATCATAAAACCACTCTAATAAATGACGATAAAAAGTATCGCGGTACAGCAAATCTAAGCCCAGCGTTGGCTCATCTAAGATCAGCACTTGAGTGTCGGTCGCGATGATGACCGCAAGGTGAAGTTGTACCTTCATTCCCTTAGAAAGCTGCTTAATAGTAGAAGATAGATTTATGTTGGTGCTACTTAATACCTGCTCTGCTTTTTGCCTGTTGAAGCTAGGATGCACACCTTGGGTATATCTAAGAAGTTGTTTCACTGTCATCCATTCTGGCAACACGTTCACATCTGAAATATACGATAAGTGCTGCATGAGCGCTGCGTGCTGGTGGATAGGGTGGTAGCCATTCACCTCTATTTCGCCTTGATAGTTGTGACCACCAAGCAGTGATTTGATCAGAGTCGATTTACCCGCGCCATTGTGGCCCAGCAGACCAAGAACTTGACCTGGCTTTAGCTCAAAGCTGATGTTCTCGACACCCACTTGATTTGAATAGGTTTTGGTTACGTTTTTCACGGAAAGTAAAGTACTCATGACTTGTCCTTTATATGTTGTGCTAGCTGTTTCACGAGTTCTTCGACACTCATATCAATGATGCCTAGCGTCTCAGCGATGGCTGGGATCTGTGTGTTGATGAATGACTGGTGTGCAGACTCTTTCAATTTTTGAAGTGCCCCTTCGGCCACATACATGCCTTTGCCGCGTTTTTTCTCTACCAAGTCTTCATCCACCAGTAACTGATAGCTTTTCATGACAGTAAGGTGGTTGATCTTGAGATCGGCAGCAACCGCACGCACAGAGGGTAATGCTTGTTGCTCTAACCAAACACCTTGAAGAATTTGGTCACTGATCTTTGCGGCAAGTTGCCTAAAGATCGGTTGGTCGTCTTTCCATTCGGTCATAATTAAAACTGCATGGTGATATACATATGTATAACACTAAACTATTTATTAGAATTGGCAAGCTCTTTATTGGTATGAGAGGGAAACGAATAGAAGTGCTAACGGTAAAATACAGAACGCGGGAAAGATGTTGAAGTCGCGGTCATTTCGCTTCGGTTTATCTTTGGATGTTAATTTGGTAGCTGTTGGTGGTTCGATGAAAGGTTATGTAATACTTTTCCTGTGAGCTCTGAAATAGTTATCGTTTTATGACTAATTTCAGTTGCCTTAATTGAGCTCACAGGTGGTTAAGATCGATAAAGCGATCAGTAGATTGTACTTTGAGGTCTGCTGTATAAGTAACCTTGATGCAAGTTGTAGCCAAGTTGACACAAGATGTATTGTTGTCTGCGAGTTTCGACACCTTCGTAAATCATGGTGATGTTTGATAGGCGCCCAATTTCTGAGATGTTGAGCAACACGCCTTGATGGTGATCCCCAGACTCAATGTCTTTGACAAAACAACGGTCCAGTTTCAAGTAGGTTGGGTCAATAGTGCTAATGATTTCGATGTTATTGTTTCCTGTACCAAAATCATCTAATGCGATCGTAATTCCCAACTTTTTGATCTCTTTGATGTTATCTATAACTTCACATCCGTAGCCGATATTGGAGTATTCGGTTATTTCGACAACAAATTCGTTCGCTTCCATCGCCATTAAGTGCTCTTTAATCTTTGTAAAGTTGGCACCGACTAAAGAGCTAGGGCAGACATTAACGCCATAAATTTCGTGGCTATTGTGTAACTTGGCATTTCTGACCGTTTCAATGATCAAAATAGTATGGAAAGTGAGTAAATTGGTACGTCTCATTGTGTCGATGAAGCTTAAGACCCCAACGTTACGGACTCGAGTCAACAGCTCATAATATAAAACGCTGTTGTCTTCAGTGTTAATGATGGGTTCCTCTTCACAGGAGATATGCCTCCAACGAAGCAGGTATACGACGAAGCCAATAATATAAGAGTGATATAGAAGTGCTGCTAGCAGCAGTGATAGTATGATCCACAATACGACAATGTCATCGCTGTAGAACGTAATGGATGCACCTGTAGGCAAAGAGGCTTGATAAATCGACTGACTATTTCCACCTAGATTCAAAATATAGTAACCATCCTTTTCGATAGTTACTGAATCAATAAGCAGTGGGATTAACGAATTTCTGTAGCGTGCTTCGATAGCGCGCTTAGCAATACGAGCGGTGAGATCAATATTTTGCTCACGGAGCACGAATCGTGAATAAGCGAAGTCCAAGCTATTGTAAAATTCGTCAATTTTATCGAGCTCCACTCTTTTTGAGCGTGTGGTGGAGATGTAGCATGAGCCGGAGGGGGTCGTCATCACAATCGAATCAAGATTGAGAGAATGTCTCATCGCGTGTACAGAACCATCGCTTCCGCAGCCATAATTCATGATCTCTTCTACTATAAGCTTAGTGTTTTCACTGTATTCGTCTGCAATCTTTGTCGTGTAAAGGATTTGGAAAAGGTAAACAACGAACAAGAAAAATGCAGAAACTGTGAATACAACGACCAGAGCTCTGATGAAATCTCGGTGGTAAGTGTTGAACATCAGCTTTAACATTTCGATGTGGTTTGGCTTAAATTTGTTGATATTGTACTTTGGGGTTATGCGGTCTGCTGAGCTTTTATCGAGATCAATAAAGTAACCCACTTTATAAAGATTAGAGATAAGTTCATTGTCGTTATTCACTTTTGCTTTCTTGCAGAGATTACGATACTTCTTTCTTATTGAAGCGATAATGTTTTTTAATGCGTATAGGCTGAACTCTTCATCAAAATGTGCTTTAAAAGATTCTTCAACATCTCTCGCGGATTGCGGGTTTGATATTGATGAGTTTTCAATTAAGTATTTAAATACGAAACTCTCTTTACTATTTAGACTTTCCTCTGATATCTTATTACTGTTTCTTTTTATATAGATCTTTTCTTCATTATAAATAAGTTGCAAGCTCTCATTATTGTTGTTTATATTGAAAGAACAGTGCATAGCTCAACTCCTAGGCGATCGTTGTTATATTTTCGTGATTGATGTGTAGTGACTGGGATTTTCATTCAACCCAAGAGTCCTTTCTAAATAACATAACTAAAATGTCACCATTCTCTCTCAAGATGTTGATATTAATCGCAGAATTCTGACTTTAATGAAAGGTTATGGAGATGTTCATCCAAAACCTGAATTTATAAATAAAAGCCGATGATTTACAAGGGATAAAGAGGATTTATCCATTTGTTTTAGCATTTATCCATTTCTCGCGTTACATTTTGCCGCTTTCATGTCGATATTTAGGGTTTGCTAATTTAGATGTTGTTTCTATTATCAAGGTTTATTGTTCTGTGAGATTTATCAGAAATTTTCAGGATAAAATTAATTTATTAATATTTACATTACTAATTAGGATGTATAAAATTTAAGCTAATACTTTAAACATACTAGTTTTACGGTATGGATTTAAATATAAATATATTTTGTGTGGGTAATTTATAAAAATGGATTTGAAGGGGTTTCATTGGTTGGAGAGTATTGTGCTGATCTTAAGGGTAGATAATTTTAAATTTAACGTAGAATACGTATTGGCTGTATTTTTCTAGCACGTGCATTGCCTTGGATATTTAATAACTTCACCATCGCAGCGGCGGAAATTAACCCTAGAATTAATAAACAGGTGATAATTTACAATAAAGTGAAGCCACGTTGTTTTCTCATTTTCTTTAATTTCTTCTTAATATACAATTATAGGCAAAGGGTAATCTAAAAACTTATATAATTACAGTTAGTAGGTATAATGTTTGAGCTGTTTTCTTATCGTTTTTTTAACTATATTAAACAGTTGCTTATGAAACATTGTAATCTTGTATTTGCTTATGCAAGCCTTTGTAAGCGTGACTTATGTGTGTAACAAGTGGTCACTAAGAAAGCGATTTTCTACTTCACTAGATGGTATAGGCTTGCTAAACAAGAATCCTTGCAAGTACTGATAACCACACTCTACTAAGAAAGCCTTCTGTGTTTCTGTCTCGACTCCTTCTGCAATCACTTTGAGCCCTAACTTTTCACATATAGCATAGGTCGCTTGAACAATAGCCTTACTCCCTTTGTGTGACCCGTGGACAAAGCTTTTGTCGAGTTTAACGGTACTAATGGGTAAGTCATGGAGCATTGAGAGCGATGAGTATCCGGTGCCAAAGTCGTCTAGATGAAGTTCTACTCCTAGCTTAGAAATGTCGCTTAATGCTTGTCTAACTTCACCGTGTTTAAAAATCATTGACGATTCAGTGATCTCAAGTGCGATATTCTGAGGTTGTATGTTGTAGAAGTTGAGCATCGCAGATAGTTGTTGGGCGAAACTTGTGTGCATCTGGATACTAGAGATATTGATGCTCATCATTAACTGATTATCAAACTCTCTATGCCACATCGAAAGCTGTTTTAGCGCAGAATTAAGAACCCACCTCCCAAGCGGTACAATTTGCCCAGTTTCTTCCGCTAAGGTAATGAATTCATCAGGGCCAATGTCACCTAAGTCTTTGTCAGACCATCGGAGTAGAGCTTCAAACCCTTTCACTTTATTACTGTTAGTGTTCATGATGGCTTGGTAGTGCAAGTTGAGCTCATCATTTTCTAAGGCTTGGGCCAAGCGATGACGGATTTCAGCTTTGCGGTGAAGAGTTTGTGCTAAGTCGGGAGTGAATGTCTGAAAGCGATTTCGACCATTCGCTTTGGCTATGTGCATCGCCATTCCCGCTTGCTTCAACAGTGATTCTTGATCAACGGCGTTATCTGGAAAATGTGCGGTACCAATACTGCATCCTACTGACAGCGTTCCAATACCACTGATATGAAAGCTCCGGTTTAATGCATCAATAATGCGAGAACAGAGTAGTGGGATATTATGATTACGGCAGTTATGAGCGATTACAATGAATTCATCGCCTCCAAATCGGCCGATCATGCAGGTTTCATCTACCAGTTGTTTAAGACGCTCACCAACTTGTTTGAGCAATTGGTCACCGGCACTGTGTCCATACGTATCATTGACTAATTTGAAGCCATCAAGATCGACGAACATTAGTTCAAATGGCGCACGGTAGGCGATGCTGGTTTCCAATAAATTAGTAATGCCCCGCCGATTATACAGTTCGGTTAGACAATCGTGTTCAGCGTTGTACTTAGCCTTTATCAGGCGCTCTTTTTGCTTTGTTGTGCATGTCAGGTTTAGCAGTAATTCACTTTTATCGAATAGCCATTTGCCTTGAACATCAAAGTGATGAGTCTTTTCATCAATTTTACAACTGACTTCTTCTAAAATCTCTCCCCCCTTACGAGCGTAAAACAACCATTGTGCAGCGATCTCTTCGCTTGAAACGAAATCAGAGAGGGTAGTAAATGGGCTACCATAGTTTTGGTAAAATGCTGAGTTAGCGCTCACTACTTTTCCTGACTTATCAAATAGGAGGGATAGGTTCGCACCGTCAGAGCATGCTAGATCATGTTTGAGGCTGCCTTCTTCAGCTATGACTTGAACTAACATACCGGTACGGTCATCGGGCAGTGGAATCCCAGAAAACAAACATAATGCCCGTTTAGAAATGTATCTAGGTGTGAAATTCCACCATGTCTTGATGCTTTCATTGCGCAGAAATTGCCTTTGGTATTCTTCCAGTGTTGCCTCTATCGCTTTTGACATCTCTACACTAAAATCGCGAGATGTTAGCTCAAATAAAGACTCCGATTCCCACAAAGGGAGGGCACTGGTATTTGCCCAAGTTATTCTTTTATTATCAATGTCATAGATCCAGATTGGACATTTGAGATGTTCGAAAGGTTGATAACTGGTCATCATGTTGAGCTCTACATACTGATTTTTTGGTCGCACGATGCCTACCGAACTCATTCATTCAGTTGGTCGCGTATTCAATTGGATTCTGGCGTTTAATAGCCAATGCGAAACCGTGTGTTAATGAAAGAATCTATGAAAGGAAAAGCAATATTTTCAATGAGAACACGTGTTAAAGGTTTAGAGATCGGATGATCTTGGTGACTTTACCGTTTGGATTGGTTTCGATGGCATAGCCTTTCTTATCATCAAAAATTTCACCATCGATGAAGTGCCACCCGTTAGAGACCTCTAAGGTTTCTTTAGTGAAATTATCGTCGAACATAGAATGGTTTGGGTATACCGTTTCAATGGCTTCGAACAACAGTTGAGCTTCATCTCTATTGGTAGCCGTAAAGTCTTCTTTTAGGCACATTGTTAACTCCGGTAGAGGCTGAGTGGTAAAGGGTTCGTCATAGACCCCAACACACCGTTATACGAGTAAAAGCGGTAGGATCCCGAATTACTTTCACTGCCGTCCGGTGATTTGATGTAAGGCGTTGCATTATAAAAGTCACAGGTGAAGACCATCTTTTGAATAATGCTGCTTTGTGAGATGACTTGAATGTCTATCCAAGACTTAACTTGATCTTGAATCTTACTGACCATTTCTTGCGAATGGGTATCAGCAGCGAGTGGTGTTGATACGAAAGTAGCAGTAGTCAGTAGTAATGACAGTGATTTAATCATTTGAAAAGTGGCCCTGTGAGGAAAGTCATTATTGCAAAATATTGTCTCTATTTGTTATTTGATTGGATGTTACTTGAAGAATATATGTCTTAACAGACGGCGCCTTCTTTCTAACAATCTAAAATACTGCAATGGAAATGACGCAACCGTTTTTATTGCGTTTTTGGTATTCTTGATAAGATTTATAATCTTTTAATTTCATATTTTATGGTGATATTAACTAGTATATAGGTGGTGTATGGATGGTTGATTTGAACGGTTGTTGTAAAGATCTGAAATGTAAGTGTGAGTAAGAAAATAAAGCAAATGTAAGGGCTGTAAAGTTACTTAAAAACTCGAGGAGGTATCCGCTCTAAACTACGGAATTTACGTAAATTAGAGTGAACTGATAGCTCATTGCTATGCTTTGTAAATGTATATTTACAAAAATGATTATTATGTTTTGCGTACGGTAAAATCGATACTCTAATAACAATATTGATGATATATGATCTGTATATATACTGCCTTTGCTTTTAATTAATACGGGTGATATGAATGTTGAAAACCAAAGTGCTCATTGTCGAAGATGACCAAGAGATAGCTCGTTTAACTACACTTTATCTTGAAGCTGAAGGCTACAATGTTAGCGTTGTTCATGAGGGTAATTTTGCTCTTGATGCAATCCGAAATATCGAACCAGATTTGGTCTTATTAGATTTAATGCTTCCAGGTATGAATGGTGCACAGATTTGTCGCCAAGCTCGTGAGTTTTACAATGGGATGATCTTGGTCTTGACGGCTTCTGCTGATGAAATGAGCGAAGTAAGCTTATTCAAATTTGGTGCAGATGATTATGTTGCGAAACCGATTCGTGGTCATGCGTTATTGGCGCGAATTGAAGCGTTATTACGCAGAGCTTCTCCTGTTACTGCTTCTATAGAATCTGCCCCTGAAAAGCAGTGTGATATCGTGATCAACACGACCGCCCAAAGTGCTACTCTGTATGGACAAAACCTCAAACTTACTTCTGCTGAGTTTGAAATCTTAAACCTTCTGGTTAATAACATCAGTCAAGTCGTTACTCGAGATCAATGTTGTCAGTTGTTTAGAGGGATTGATTACGCCTTCAATGACCGTTCGATTGATATGCGAGTCTCTGGTTTACGACGAAAGTTACGTATTCATGCAAAAGATAAGCAGTTGATCCGTACGGTTCGTAATAAGGGATACATGTTAGTTGCGTAAATTCATAGCGGCGAAACTTCGCTCTGTTTCAATGTTTGCCCGCTTGTATCTTGGGATTGTTGTGGGCATGTCGGCAACGATCTTTTTGTTTGTGAACCTAGGCGAAGGCCACATGCGAAGAACTGAGATCGAAACCTTCCTGAATGATGGTATTTACTTCGTTGAGCAGTATACCCGTCAACATAATCAAGAAAACTCTCTGTATAAAGAACTCGACAGAACAGGCTACCAACAATTTTATATTTTCAATTTACGTCTGTTAGATAATTGGTCGGGAGAGGCTCCTTGCCAACGATGCGAGTTATTTACTACTTTAAACGGTGTGCCAATATACCTTAGTGATAACAATCTGTATTCGGCGGTATTCCAACTTCCAAATTCTAAATTTAGTTTCGCATTTAGTGAGGTAGGGGATTTCTTCTCTCCTGAAATTGAATGGTATGAAGATTCAGAAAGGAATTTTTTGCTTGGGCTTTTGTTGGCCGTGATTGTCTCAATTGGGGCGAGTGTCTACTTACCTGTGAGGCGTTTTCAAGAAAGAATAGAATTGTTGGTTGAGAAGCAGAAACAGTTTGGCAAGGGGAAGCTCAGTACTCGCTCTGACCTCGACGACATTCATCCTGTGTCTGATTTAGCCTGCAGCTTTAACTTTATGGCGGAAGAGATCGAGAGCAAGGTGAAACAAAGCCACATCTTTGCTCAAGCTATCCCACATGAAGTGCGAACTCCGCTGAGTCGTATTCAATTGGCAACTGATATTTTGAGAAGAGGCGCGCCTGATCATCATCAAGCGCTTTTCGATGATATTGATACTTACATTGAAGATATCAACGATCTCACTTCAGAAATCATCATGCTGTCAAAATTGAATGTCATGGACAACTCATTCTTTGAACTCGTTAAAGTGACCTCTGATCTTCATGAGTACTGTCTCGACCGGACTCGTTATTCGCAGTTAGATGACGTGACCTTTGATTCCAAAGTAGGTCAAGATTGCAAGATTAAGTGTGACTGCTCGATGGCACGTTTGGTTTTCGATAATATTCTAAAAAACGCTGGTAATTACACACACGATAAAGTGTGGATGACACTGGATGAGAATTCAGAAAATTGGTTGGTGGTTATTGAAGATAATGGTTCAGGAATCCCAGAGGACAGGCGTGATGATGTGTTTCTTCCGTTTGCGCGCCTAGATTCAAGCAGAGCTTCTACAACAGGTGGCTTGGGGTTAGGGCTTGCTATTGCCATGTCGGCGGCTAAAAAACTCACTTGGGATATCAAAGTCAACGATAGTAGTTATGGTGGCGCTAAATTTAGTATTGTGATTCCTAAGAGCACATAACGGGTTGATTTAAGAGCTACTTTGGTTCATAAAATAACAAAGTCACGGTTCAATATTGTGGCTTTGTTATTTTTAATCGACATGTGTTTATCGCTTTGAACGATGTAGGCCATAAATAGCATGGTCTATGATTTGGCCATTCAAGTTTTCGTTACGAGTGATGATACCTTCTAACGTGAATTGTAAGCGCTCACAAACTTTACGGCTGCTCATGTTCTCAGTCGCGGCTGATATTTCAATCTTTTCCATATCTAACTCTTCGAAAGCAATCTCAATCAGTTTTTGAACTACACGAGTGACAATACCTTTGCCTTGTTTAGTCTCTGATAACCAATAGCCAACCGTTACCTTCTTGGTATTGTGGTCAATTGTATTGAAGCTGCAGTTTCCGACGACGTTGCCTTGATAAACAATCGCACATGTCATGCTTTTACCTTCAGCATAATCGTGTAGCGAGCGTTGAATGAAGATTCTAAAGTCTTGCGCTGTTTTACAGTGTGGTGGCCACGCAAGCCATTGGCTTAGGTACTCGTTTTGGCTCTGTGAGATTTCCGCGTAATGAGAGGCGAAACTCTCTTCAACCAATGCGATGGATAGTTCGTTATCTATTATAGTCTTAAACATGTCTTTCCTTTTGGTTGTTTTGCTCAGTGAATATTTGCCAGCAGAATATAATGTCGGATGATTTTTAATATGCAACCAATTGTGGCACGAATTTTTCGTGATACGTTAGGTCAATCACGAAACTCATTAATCCTCACAATAATTGTGTATATAATCATTAACTATGCATTAGTATTAGCAACCTAAATATATAAAAAATATAAAAATTCTAGGCTTAATTAATGAATCTACATTGCCAAAATGTAACCGTAGACCTAAGGAAGGCTCTATTTGGTATAGCGAAGGCGCTTGATAACGTCGGTTTTGAAAGCAAAAACCATGGACAAAGAGTGGGCTATATCGCCTATCGGTGTGCTTTGAGTGTAGGGTGGGAAGAAGAGCAGGCGCAACTCGCGTTTTCTCTAGGCTTAATTCACGATTGCGGTGTGTCACAAATTGACGAACAACTCAGTTTGACCTCAGTGTTTATTCCAGACTCAAGCTACCACCATTGTCAAAAGGGCTATCAGATTCTAAAAGAGTGCCCCGTCCTTTCAATCTTCTCTAAACCTGTACTTTATCACCATACTCCTTGGATTGAGTTAAAGACAATGCCAATCAGCGAGCTGGAAAAAGAGTTGGCTGCAATTGTGATGCTAGCCGATAGAGTAGATTATCTTTACGGTGTCACTTCTTCAGATCGTTACGGAAACCTGACACCAGATGGCAAGGCGAGCATTATTGAACGTTTGACTGAACAAGCCGATGAGATGTTTGAAACTAACCTCGTTCAACACATGTGTGAGTTAGTTGATTTAGATGATTTCTGGTTTTCGATGGAGATCCCTTACATCGAAAATATGAGGGATAATTTTGAGCCAGTCCCCTTCTTTTCTCAACAAATGTCATTGGATGAGACGGTTGCCTTTGCTGAATTTATTGCTAATGTTGTGGATACCAAAAGTTCGTTTACTTTTAAGCACTCCTTGAAGGTTGGGCAACTTTCAGAATATTTAGCCAAACAGCTTGGTTACTCCTACACCACTCAACGCAAACTCTATTTAGCAGGGTTAGTTCACGACATTGGTAAATTGCAAACGCCAGGTGATATTCTCCATAAGCCTGACTTACTGACTGATGAAGAGTATTGCTGTATTAAGAGGCACGCCACGGACACTCGATTCGCGTTGCAGGAACTGTTTAGCTCACCTCAGGTTTGTCAGTGGGCATCGAATCATCATGAAAGGTTAGATGGATCAGGCTACCCTATGGGAAAAACCGCTGAAGAGTTGGACCAACCGAGTCGAATTGTTGCTGTGGTGGATGTTTTCCAAGCATTAACGCAATCTCGACCTTATCGTAAGGGAATGACACTACAAGAGGCTCTCGCTATCTTAAGAGCTTATGTTGATAGCTATAAGTTGGATCGAGAAGTGTTTGAGTGCCTTGAAAAACACGCACAATATTGCTTTGAATTATCGACTGATAAAAGAATGTATGCGTTTTGATGTTAGTGGATGCTGAAAGCAGTAAAGCATTTGTAAGTCATGTTCGAAGATAAATGACTAGACAATAAAAACAGAAAAGCGATGGCCGAGGCTATCGCTTTTTAATGGGGGCTGTTAGGAGATAAAGATTAAGATCTATAGAGCAAATTAGTATCGTTTTAAGATCTCGATGATCTCTTGCTCTGTTTCCGCTGCAATGATGGCATCAATGTCATCATCATTCTGGAACAACTCTGATAGCGCCATAATGATATGGATATGGCTATCTGAATCCATTGCAGCCAGAGTAATTGAAAGGTAAACGTCACCGTTGTCTTCCGACTCTAAATCAACCCCTTTCTTGAACACGGTCACTTGCAGTGATGCTTCGTTCACACCATCTTCAGGGCGAGCATGAGGCATCGCAATCTTTGGTGCTAGCACATAGTACGCGCCAATGTCTTTATGCTTTTGTTTAATAGCATCAACATAGCCTGCCTCGATTTTGTTGTGTGCTAGCAGTCTTGAACAGGTCACATCAAGCGCAGCGTCAACGGTTAGGTTCTCGTCAGAGTTGATGATAACGCCTTGGTTACCAATTAAATCAAACAGGCTCATGAAACAATCCATCCTAGAATCAGACCAACAACACCGAAGTCGAAGTCAGCAAATGTTGTTGCTTCAAGACCAAGGCCACCCAGTACTGGAAGTAGCAGCATCGGTAGGAAAGAGATACATAGACCTTGCGTGAATGAACCTAGAATTGCACCACGTAGACCGCCAGTAGCGTTACCGTAAACACCAGCTGCGCCACCAACGAAGAAGTGAGGAACCACGCCTGCTACAATGATGGTCCAGCCAAGCGCGCCTTGAACAGCCATTGCTAGTAGGCCAGCTGCGAAAGAACAAAGGAAACCGATAAGTACCGCGTTTGGCGCTACAGGGAATACCATAGGGCAATCAAGAGCAGGTTTTGCACCCGGTACTAGTTTGTCCGAAATACCTTTAAATGCAGGAACGATTTCAGCAATTAGCATCTTCACACCTTGCAGTACGATGTAAACACCACCCGCAAAGATGAGAGATTGCATGAAGGTGAAGACAACCCAGTTCTGACCACTTGATACCGTTTCTACAAACTCACCGCCAGCAATAATAGACGCAAGCATGAAGAATATAGCCATGGTTGTTGCAACAGCAACAGGCGTATCACGTAGGAACATCAGGCTTTTAGGAACTTGAATATCTTCCGTTGTTTTCGATGTGTCACCAAACTTGCTACCAATGAAACCAGACACGATGTAAGAAAGGGTAGAGAAGTGACCGATAGCCAGTTGATCAGTACCCATCACTTTCTCTGTGTACTTTTGGCCTAGTGCTGGCATCACAACCATCAGTGTGCCCACAATGAGCGAGCCGATTGCGACTAGAGCAGTGCCTTCAATGTTTGCTGTAGACAAAATTACGGCTACTAGCATAGACATGAACATTGTGTGGTGACCCGTTAAGAAAATATATTTTAAAGGAGTAATACGAGCCAATAAAATATTCACAACGAATGCGAAGAACATAATTAGAGCCATTTCATAACCGAATGCTTCTTGTGCTAATGCAACAATTGCTTCGTTATTTGGAATAACACCACTTACGCCGAAAGCTTCAGTAAATACAACCGAAAAATTATTTAGTGCGCCAACAAGAGCGCCAGCACCAAAACCTAAAATTAGGAAACCCATCACGGTTTTAATTGTGCCTTTTAAAATGGTGGAAATATCTGCTTTTTGTGCAACAAGGCCAATGAAAGCAATTAAACCTACCATGATTGCTGGCTCTTTTAATAAGCCAAGCATGAACTCGAAAAAGTTTTGCATAAATTTGACCTTACATGAAAGTTTTTAGTTGTTCTTCGATGGATGCTTTGTCAAAAATATTTTTAAGGCTGATGATATTCTCTTTTCCGCCTTCTTTTAACTGGTTTGCAACATCTGTTGCTGCTACCCAAATATCAGCATTACTTGAAGCCGCAGATGATAGATCTTCATGATCGACTTCTGCTTCAAAACCCATTTTTTTAGCGACTTCTTTTACTGCCATTTCCATCATAAGTGAAGTACCAAGGCCATTACCGCAAACTACAAGGATCTTTTTCATAATATTTGTCTCAATTGGATTTTAAGGGTTGAGAAGCTTCGTTCTCTTATTGTGTGAGAGCATAGTAATGGAAATATTACGAATTCAATAAGATCTTCATCACAAAGTCAAAATGAGATTGTGATGGAGATCTCGTTAATTTTCAGCAAAGATACAGAGTGAGACTTTGATCAAATTTAACTTTTTTATTCGAATATGCAATGTATTTTATTCAAAGAGATTGGCTTATTTATTTGAGGTGTGCGGGTGTGAACATCGAGCGGCTTTATTGAGGAAAATAGACAATTAATCGTATCGACCGTAATCGGTAAGCATTTTCTTGAGCATGCTATTAACGTCTTTGGTCTTTTTGCTTCTTTTTGTTAATTGGCTAAGTGAGGTTGGTTTTGGATTTTCAATTTTTTCATTATCTATATCTTCAAGCTTGTCTTTCATTTTTTGTACTGCGGGTAAGAGCATGCGAATTTCTTCATTATTCGCATTCGTCAGCACAACAATATTTTCAGATTCGACTTGGGTGATAGTAAGAATACCGTGTTTTACAGATTCAACTTGTTCACCAACCATAATTGACTCAGGAGCTACTGAACGATCGGTAAGTTGACCTGTACGTAATTTCGCCGCACTAATAGCGCGAATATTTCCAGTATTTTCAAACGCAACAATAACAGTATGTGTATTGTAATATTCAACTACTGTCACATAGCCGTGTCTATTTGTTTTGAATCTAGCTCCATTGTTCATGTCGTGCGGAGCTTCCATTTTCTTCACGTGTGTCCTCTCTTCGTTTTGATGGCTGTTATATCTAATTAGCTCTAATTTTTATAGATAATGAATGGGTGAGTTAATACAAAGTATATACGCATCTAAACTTAAGATGAATCTTGAAGTGGCGGTAAATGAGGCACAACACAGAAAAGGGGTAATAATTACACAGAATTAACTGCACAATTACTCTGCTCACTACAAGGCATAAACATCTCGCGCTCATTTCATAAAGCTTGTTTACAAGTGACTGTTAGGTAGCTTTTTATTAGGTAATTGGTCAATAAATACAGGTAAATATGTGATGAAATCTGCATTGATAGTAGTTTTGTAAATTATTGATTTAATGAATGTTTACTGATTGCGTCTGTTTTTGTTAGAACATCCTATTCAAAACAATAAGATAGGTAAATATAATGAAAAAACTCGTCAGTTTACTGCTCGTTGCAGTATCGCTTGGGCTTTCTGGCTGTGCAACTGTATTAACTGCGGAACAAAGTGCTCCGCAATTGAGTGTGGTCCCACAAGAAAAAGCGCTGACTATTGCTGTCATTGATAAACGTCCATACGTTCTAGACCAAGATAAAGAACCAAAGTTTGAGGGCATCATTCGCAGTTCATTTGGGATACCTTATTCATATAATACGGCGACTCAGCAACCAATGTCTCAGTTTTTGACTGATAGGCTCGTTGCAGGCTTAAAGAAGCAGCAAGTGACGGTGGACTCAGTCGAGACGACACCAAACGAAGACATCACAAAAGTCGTTGAGCAGATGAAAGCGTTCGACAATAAATCTATGATGTTCGTCTTGAATGAATGGAAGTATGATTTCCACGCGTTCACAGATAACTCTTGGTACAACGTTAATGTGATTATTTATGATGAAGCCGGTAAGAAGTTACTGAGTAAAAACTTCCAAGGTGAGAATGATGTTCCGGATGGCGGCGCGATTATCAATGAGATGCAGCTTATCTATAAACAGCGTTTTGAAGAAATCTTTCAAGATGTTGAAGTAAAAAGTGCTTTGCTAAACTAGTTACTGGTATTTTCTTTTATATTCTAGAAAAGCCACGTCCTGTGGCTTTTTATTTTAACAATAGATCTAGTTAACTTATATCTGACTGCTCCGGTCGATCTCACCGATAAACACTCCGTTTTGCGCAATCCTTAACCGCGCGATCGTTTGCGTCAAAATATGTGATGAAAGTCTCATTTAACTGTCTATACTTCTCTTCCGGTTTTAAGCCGGTGCTTAGCCAATACAAGCCGTCACATGGATATGTGAATGACCCCACGGACCGGACCAGCTACGTTCCACTGCTTGTATAAGGTGATCTTTACATGAACAACTCGTTGTTACATTCGCTAACTTTGTTAGCTCCTTCATCGCGTAGCGTTTTGCTTGCGGTTCTTTGTCCTATTCCTTTGATGTCATTTATTTGGCTCATGTTCACTCTTTAAGGGCTACTAGGACACATTATGAATATTCTATTTGGTCTTGTCGGTGTGATTGCACTGATTGCTTGTGCGTGCTTGTTATCTGAAAGTCGTTCTGCGATTAACTGGAAAACGGTCTCTCGTGCACTATTACTTCAAATCGGTTTCGCAGCCCTAGTGTTGTATTTTCCATGGGGACAATTGGCACTAACGAGCATGAGCAACGGTGTTTCTAGCCTGCTTGGTTTTGCGGACGCTGGTATCGCTTTTCTTTTCGGTGATCTAGCCACTGATGGTTTTATTTTCGCAGTTCGCGTACTTCCAATTATCATCTTCTTCAGTGCTTTGATCTCCGCGCTTTACTACTTAGGCGTAATGCAAAAAGTGATTCAAATTCTTGGTGGTGCCGTGCAGAAACTGCTTGGTACCAGTAAAGCAGAATCTTTGGTCGCTACGGGCAACATCTTCCTTTCTCAGGGGGAGTCTCCTCTTCTTATTCGACCGTTTTTAAAATCTATGACTCGTTCTGAACTGTTTGCCGTCATGGCTGGTGGTATGGCATCGGTTGCGGGTAGCGTGCTAGGTGGTTATGCCGGATTAGGTGTTGAGCTTAAATACCTTATCGCAGCAAGCTTCATGGCGGCTCCTGGTAGCCTTTTAATGGCGAAGATCATTGTTCCTGAGCGCAGTACGCCAAGTGATTACGAGCACATTGAGCTAGATAAAGCAGACCAAAGCAATGTGATCGATGCACTGGCAAGTGGTGCAATGAACGGTATGAAAGTGGCAGTCGCTGTCGGTACTATGTTGATAGCCTTCGTGAGTGTGATTGCGATGGTAAACACAGGATTAGAAAGCTTGGGTGAAACGT
Organism: Vibrio sp. R78045; assembly: GCF_042466085.1. NCBI lineage: Bacteria > Pseudomonadati > Pseudomonadota > Gammaproteobacteria > Vibrionales > Vibrionaceae > Vibrio > Vibrio sp. R78045. The sequence goes on along the minus strand of NZ_JAXHBS010000013.1, from coordinate 645,434 downwards.
TTGGTTTTGCGGGTATTACGCTGCAAGCTATCTTCGGTTACCTGTTCTCGCCTTTAGCATGGCTCATTGGTATCCCGAGTGATGAAGTTTTGATGGCGGGTTCATACATCGGTCAGAAGATTGTAATGAACGAGTTTGTTGCTTTCATCGATTTCGTTGAGAACAAAGCGCTGTTATCTGAACACAGCCAAGTCATCGTGACGTTTGCTCTATGTGGCTTTGCTAACATTGGCTCTATCGCAATTCAGCTGGGTTCAATCGGTGTAATGGCACCAGAGCGTCGTGCTGAAGTGGCAAACTTAGGCTTGAAAGCAGTAGCTGCTGGTACGCTTGCAAACCTAATGAGTGCGTGTTTAGCGGGTATCTTCATCCTGCTTTAAGCGAGATTCAGTTGAAGCGAATATCTTTCTTGCGGATTCAACGTGAGAAGGGTGTCCGTTTTTTTGTGCCTGCTCGTTAAGTTGATTCAGATTCAAACTAACACTTTCATAGCTCTGCAGTGTACAAGGTTCACTCGGAAGAGTAATAGAGCAAGTCTCTCTTATCCTATATACTTAAATATCATTAGGTTGCGATTAATATCATTCTGTTTCGATTAATAGCATTCGGTTTCGATTAAGCACATCCGTTTTCGACGAAGAATAATGGCAACCAAGTCCAATAAATCAAAGGTCTCCCCATGAACATGCGCGTTCTCATTGGTCTTATCACTGCCTTTATCGGCTTGTTTGCGATGGTTTATCTTATTGCCGGTGGTACTCAGTTTCCTATTTCTCAGTGGCCGCAAGAGGCTTATCTCGGTTTAGTGTTTAGCGTTGTATGGGGCACTGGCGTAGCGGCATCGGTAGCGTACTTTTTCTCGGCATTGGTATTTGTCACAGTTGCCGTGGTTTGCTATGCGATCGGTTATAAGATCGGTGGGTTCTTTTCAAGCAAGCCGGAAGCTTAAACCATAAGTTCAAACAGACGACTCTTTGCACGTTCTTTTGGGGTTAACACTCGCCTTAACCCTCTCTTAACCCCCAACTCATTATCTTGTCTCCATTCTTACAGGAGACAAGAAGATGAAATTGAATCTTCCTTTAAAACATTCCCTTATTTCACTTGCTCTAATTGGTTTGATCGGTTGCACGACAACCAGTCAGACTGACTATGTTTCGCTAGCTGAGCAAAGCACTAATCAGACACAACAAAGCTTACTCGCAGAGCTGATTCAACTGGCTTCTAGTGATCAAGCGTCTACTCAACAAGATCTAGACGCTAAGAACCTACAACTCACCGATTTAGTGAACGCACCGGAGCTCGATCTCTATATCGAACGCGCTCTGAAGAACAGCCCAAGCCTCCAACAAAACATCACAGCACTCAAAATAGCCTATGCTCAGCAAGGTGTAACTTCAGGTGATCGCTTACCAACCGTCGATGCGAGCTTTTCTGGTCAAGCTGACGAGGGCACTAACGGTTCAAGCACCACTGAAACTTATACCACGGATGTCACCGTTGGTTGGGAGTTGGACCTATGGCAGAAATTAGCAGACACAAACAATGCAGCTTTAAAAGACATTGCGACGTCTCAGGCTAACCTTCAGGGCGCTCAAGATCTTTTGGTCGCGAGTGTGATGAGAGGTTGGCTTGATATCAGTTTGAAGCAACAGCTGGTCGATATTGAAACGCAGCGCTTGGTGATTCTAGAAAACAACGAAGAGCTAGTTTTAGAACGTTACCGCGCAGGGCTGGGTAGCCTTGAAGATTTAGATAACGCGAAAACGAGCAGCGCATCGACTCAGGCAACCTTGGCCGATTACCAAGAGCAACTTGCACAAAGTCGACGTGGGTTGGTTTTGTTAACGGGGCTGTGGAGTGGGGAGTCTGATGAAGCGTTTCTCACTGATCTCGGTTCATTTCCAACCATAATTAATCCATTAGATAACATGCCGACGCAAGATCTGGCAGGTCGTCCCGATCTGCAAGCGGCTTTCTTTAATATCGAAGCGGAAACTCTGCGTGCTGATGCCGCATATAAAGCAATGCTGCCGTCTATTAGCTTATCTGCAAGCCTAACCGATATGGCGGAGTCACCGAGTGAAGCGTTGCTTACCGGGCCTTTGTGGAGTGCGCTTGGCCAAGTATCCGCACCATTGTTTCAAGGTGGAAAGCTCAAAGCCCAAGCTGAGATTGCAGACCTGACTACAGAAACAAGCTACTGGGCTTACCAAGAAACACTGTTAAATGCGGTGAATGAAGTGGAAAACGCAATGGGGCAAGAATCTTCACTGACACTTCAACAGCAGCACCTAGCAAACGCATTGGTAAGCGCACAACGTAGCTTTGCCAGTTATGAAGAGAAATACCGTCAAGGTTTGGTCGATATTTTTGATCTACTTTCTGTTCAGCAACAAACCTACGACCTTGAAGCACAGCTAGCACAAACCATTTATAACCGTCTCGTAAACCGAATTGATTTAGGCCTAGCTCTGGGCTTGGGAGTATCCTCATGAAACTAAATACCGTCACTATTGCAATCACTCTAGTTGCTGGTTCAAGCATCTTTGCAGCCCTTGCTTACAATGGTTCTCAAGTGCAACCTTCGCCTCAGAATACGAATGAACTGACAGTTTCAGATCCTCAAGCTGAGTCTGTTACCACTAAGTCTATTGGAAGTAAGTCTATTGCAGTAAAGACTTTACCTGTTTCACAACAGCAACAGGTGTCGGTTGTAGCTGCAACTTTAGGCGATTATCTAGCGGAAGTTGTGGGCTATGGAGAAGCGAAGTCACGTTATGAACTGATGTTCTCAACAGAGGTGAGTGGTCGAGTCGAGGCGATCAGTTCACAGTTTGAAACTGGCCAAGTAATCGGCAAAGGTGAGGTGATCGCCAATATTGATTCGACTAGCTATCAGCAAGCTGTGACAGAAGCAAAAGCGAATGTTGCTCAAGCTCAACTGGATTTATTAGAAGAACAAAGGGAAGGTGAACAAGCCAAATCTGAATGGAAACGTTCTGGTTTATCTGGCGAGCCTGATTCACCTTTGGTATTGCGTGAACCGCAATTAGCACAAGTCACCGCAGCTCTAGATAACGCCAAACTCGAGCTAGCTAAGGCTGAACAAGACCTCGAAAAAACAACTTTGGTTGCCCCTTTTGATTCGTTGGTCGTGAGCCGTGATGTTCAACCCGGAAGCTATGCACAAACGGGTACTCAGATCGCTACGCTCTATAGCATTGATGAGGTTGAGGTATCAGTGCCGCTTTCTGAAAGCCAATGGTTGAGCTTACCAAACAGCGATAATTCGCAACTGAAACAGCAACCATGGCCAGTGACTCTGTCAAGTTCTGATGGCCAGTTCCAATGGCAAGGTTATGTCGAGCGAGTTGAGCAGCATTTACAGCAAGACACACGTCAACGTTCTTTGATCGTGAAAGTCGATAATCCTTTGGAACAACAGAAAGATCTTTACCCGGGCACATTTGTAAAAGCAACGATCTCTGGTAAACGACTCACTCAATTGTGGCAGCTTCCCGCTTCCGCAATTTCTCAGCAGGGCGACTTGTGGTTTGTCGATGCAAATGGCCAGCTTTCGAAATCAAACGCGAATGTGGAGTTTGAAAAAAGTGGTTTGATTTATGTCGATCCAACTAAGTTGAATAACCCAAACGTATCAAATAGTGACAGTGTACAAGTGGTAAAACGTCCATTAAGTAGCTTCAAAGTAGGTATGATCGTTCTGGCTAAGGCGGAGGGTTAAATCATGTCGAACGATAACCAAGCACGCGCTAACCAGACGTCGAGCAAGCCACATGCGGGTGCGATTGCCTGGTTTGCCAATAATTCTGTGGCGGCGAATTTACTGTTAATGGGTGTGATCATTACTGGTCTGCTATCGCTTAACACGTTGCGTAAAGAAGCGTTCCCAAGTCTTGAGCCTGATGTCGTGTCGGTATCGGTCACCTATGACAGTGGCGACCCTATTCAAGCGGAAGAAGGCCTTGCGATTAAGATTGAAGACGCGCTAGAAACCGTGCCGGGCATTAAACGTATAACGTCAACTTCTGACGCGAACGGTAGCTATGTTTCTATTGAAAAAAACAGCACTTATGATCTTGATACTTTGTTGACTGACGTGAAGACTAAGGTTGATGCGATTAACAACCTGCCTGCCGACGCTGATAACCCAGTGATTGATAAAGCTCGAATGCAAGATCACGCCTTGTGGGTACAGATTTATGGTGATGCAGACAGAGCAACGCTGCAGAGTTTAGCTGAACAGTTGAAGTCAGACTTATTGAGCCAGTCTGCAATCAGTGATTTGGAAATCAAGGCTAAGGCTGACCCTATGATCTCGGTTGAGGTTGATGAAAACAAGCTTCAAGCTTATGGGTTAACACTGACCGACGTGTCAGAAGCAATCAATGCGGAATCTTCTGCAGCTATCTCGACCAGCCTTCGCAATGGTGAAAAAACCGTTCGTTTGAAGGTGTCTGAACAAGCGTATGAATTACAAGATTTTGATGCGATTCCTGTACTGACGACTACCGATGGCACTCAAATTACCTTGGGTGACATCGCCCATGTTGAAGACATGTTTGCTGATGATACTTTTGTGCTTTCTCGTTATAACCAACAGAATGCGATGGCTATTGAGATTGTGATGGATGAATACGGAGACGTAGTCAGCATTGTTGAACAGGCTCAACAAGTGGTAGAGCGCTGGGAAAACAGCAACATGCTGCCTAGTGATGTTGAAATCGAAACTTGGTACGACAAAAGTACCATGATCAAAGATCGCTTGAGTCTATTGGTAAAGAATGCGTTAACGGGTATTGCTCTGGTATTCATCGTACTAGCGGTATTCTTAAACGTGCGTGTCGCTTTCTGGGTAGCTGCGGGCTTACCGTTTGTCTTTTTTGGCACCATGTTCTTCATGACAGATAGTTTCATGGGGTTAACCATTAATGAGATGACCACCTTTGGCTTTATTATGGCGCTCGGAATTGTGGTTGATGATGCCGTGGTGGTCGGAGAAAGTATTTACTCGACACGTAAAGAAGACGGGGACTCAATAGACAGTACTATTCGCGGTACGATGAAGGTGGCATCTCCAACCATATTTGGTGTTTTGACGACAGTCGTTGCTTTTCTCGCGCTTGCTAGCGTTGAAGGCAAAATGGGGCAGATTTATGCTCAATTTGGCACTGTCGTGACGATCTGTTTACTGCTGTCTTTGGTTGAGTCTAAGTTCATTCTGCCTTCGCACCTTGCACACATTAATACTAAGCGAAGTGAAAAGAAGGGGATGTGGGCTCGTGTTCAACATACTGCCGATACTGGGCTAGGTTGGTTTAACAAGCGCATCTATTGCCCTGTGATTGAATGGGCGCTAAAGCTGCGTTATGCAGTGGTGATGGTTTTCTTGTCACTGCTTATCTTGGTGTCCGGGTTGCCTATGACGGGCGCGGTTCGTGTGGCGTTCTTCCCAGATATGCCAGGTGACACAGTGACAGCCGATATGTCGATGCAAAACGATGCCAGCTTTGGTCAAACACAGCAGAACTTGTTGGTGCTTGAAGCGGCAGCAAAACAAATCGATGAAACACTGAGATCTCAATACGGTGCTCAAGGTGAACCATCTGAATTGCTTAGCCTTCAGGTTATCGCCGATGCTGATGATTCGGGTCAGGTAAGAATTGAGCTCGACAGCGACAGTGTTTACACATCCAATGAATTTGCAGATTTGTGGGAAGAAACAGTTGGCCAAATGGAAGGCGTTAAGAAGCTGAAAGTCTTGTCTAAAATGGAGATGGTCGACAACTTTAAAGTTGAACTGAAAGCGTGGAATGAAGAATCAGTAACGGCTGCGGGCAATGAGTTCTTAGCCAAACTGCAAACCATCGACGGTGTGAGTGGCATTGACCACAACTTGGACCTTGGTGAACCTCAGTATCGCTTTGAATTAACACAACAAGGCCGAGCATTAGGGTTTGATACTGCAAGTCTTTCACAACAAGTGTTACAAGCGTTTGGTGGCGACATCGTTCAGCAGTTCCAACGTGGTAAAGATGAGGTGAAAGTTCGAGTTCGTTACCCAGAATCCGATCGTCAAACCATTGCTGATATTAAGCAGTCTAGTGTCAGAACCAACGATGGTACTGTGGTGCCTTTAAGTTCGGTTGCTGACGTGCATTCAGATTACCAAGTTTCAGAGATTACACGTATTGATAGCCAGCGAGCGGTTTATATTAGTGCTGTATTGGATAAAGATGTAGTTGCACCTGCAGAATTGGTTCATCAGTTGCAAGATACTTTGGTACCCAATTTAGAAGCGCAATACCCGGGGCTAACGGTGGACTTTGCTGGCGAAACCGAAGAGCAAGAAGAGACGGCCAGTTCCATGATGAGTATGTTTGTGCTCGCGATGATCGCTATTTATACCTTACTTGCTATCCCGTTGCGTTCATACATACAGCCAATGATCATCATGACCGCGATTCCATTTGGTATTGTCGGTGCAATCTTAGGACACTGGTGGAATGACTTAACAATCAGTATCCTATCGTTAAATGGTATTTTAGCGTTAAGCGGTGTGGTGGTGAATGATAGCCTGCTATTGGTGTCTCGTTTTAACGAGTTAATCAAAGAAAAAGGCAAGTCAGTTCACGATGCGATTGTGGAAGCGTGTTCTAGTCGTCTAAGAGCGGTGTTACTTACATCTGTCACCACGTTCGCAGGTTTGACTCCACTATTAAGTGAAACGTCTTTACAGGCTCAGTTCCTTATTCCTGCGGCCGCTGCGCTAGGTTACGGTATTTTGTTTGCTACGTTCATTACGCTGATTTTGACGCCAGCGCTATTACTGATTCAATGCGAAATTAAATCGCTGATACTTAAAGCAACTCACCGAGTTAAAGGCGTCGAGCAAACGGCTTAATAAAGGCTAAGCTAATGATGATATCTAGGCTGATGGCTGCCGAGTTAGTCTCAGAAATATCGGTCTAGATTCGTTACAGATCAAAATATTAAATCGCCGCATAACAAGCCACATTACAAACAATAATAGAGGTCGTCACGATGGCAGAATCCGTCACCAATAAACTCACAGATAAGCTCCAATTGCTTTTGGTTGAAGATGACCTCGATTTGGCTACTGCGGTTATTGATTACTTAGATTTGGAAGATATTCAATGCGACCACGCGGCGAATGGATTAGCTGGGCTCAATCTCATCGAAACAAACCGCTATGATGCGGTGATCCTCGATCTTAACCTGCCTAAAATGAACGGATTGCAAGTCTGTGAAAACCTGAGAACGCAAGGTATTGATACGCCTGTATTGATGCTCACAGCGCGGGATACCCTAGACGACAAGCTGATCGGCTTTTCCAAAGGGGCCGATGATTATTTAGTGAAGCCATTTGCGATGGAAGAGCTGATTGTTCGAGCGCAAGTCTTGGCCAAACGACGCAGTGGGCAGGTAAGTCGTTTATCCGTTTGCGACTTAGAAATCGACCTTAAACAACATCAAGCTTATCGTGCCAATTCTCCTTTAAAGCTTTCACCGACCGCATTGAAAATATTAGAGATCTTGATGCGCTCTAGTCCTACCCCAGTTTCACGAGAGACGATAATGCAAGGGGTGTGGGGGGACGAACAACCGGACAGCAACAGCTTAAAAGTACATATCTTTAATCTGCGCAAACAAGTGGATAGCGAGCAAGAGAATAAATTACTGCATACTATTGCTGGCAAAGGGTTTGCGATTAAGGAGTTACCTGAAAGATGAAGATTAGGCCAAGTTTAAGAATCTACGTCCTGCTGGCGATTTTGGTTACTGGAGTGACGACCATTCTGGTGCTATCGGCGTTGAGCATCAATTACTTTATCTCTGGGATGGATGTGGCTATGCGTGGCTCTATGATTGCTCAAGCTCAGCAAGAGGCTGTTAAGCCAGGTGAGCCAATGACCAATCAAGAGTTTACGGTTGCTACGCGCTGGAGCGATTTACCGCAAGGTATTCGAACTCATATTGAGCAGAGTAACGTTGAGTTAAACGTCATCTCGAAAAAGATTCTTGGCAAGTCGATATTTGCACCGCCAAAAGAAGGTTACTTTGTCATGAAGGTGATGAAGGGAGACGAAGTGCGTTACGTTTCGGCTGTGTTTGACCAAAGACAAGACCACTTTTTAGAAGACAAAGCATTGCCTCATTTTGTGACGATTTTTCTGACGGCGTTAGCCGCGATTATTCTGTTTTTTGCCATTTTAGTTTTGATACTACGAAAGGTAGCATCGCCCGTTGAACAACTAAAAAATTGGGCTAAATTGTTAGATAAAGATAACCTCTGCGAACCTACACCAGATTTTCATTTTAGTGAGTTGAATACTTTGGCAAATATCATTCGCGACAGCTTAAGTTCAGTTCAGAGTGGTTTAGAACGAGAGCAGAAGTTTTTAGGCTATGCCAGCCACGAGCTGCGCACGCCGATTGCAGTCACAAGAACCAATAGCGAACTGCTAGAGAAGTTGATTAAAAAGGGCAAGAGCCAAGAAAAGCAGCTTGAAGTGATAGACCGAATCAAGCGTGCAGGCTTTACCATGACAGATTTAACTGAAACCTTGTTGTGGCTAACCCGACAGCAAAATAAAGACCTACCAGTTGAGCACATACATCTTGGCGAATTGCTGCGACAGATAAACTACGACTTAACCTATCTATTAAATGGAAAAGCTGTGGTTGTAAACCTTGAAAGCGACGACACGCACTGCCAGTTACCTGTTGGGCTTACTCGCATTGTGCTGACTAACTTAATCCGAAATGCATTCCAACACACTGGCAGCGGTACTGTGCGTATTGTTCAATCAGGCTCAAAAGTCACCATCGTTAACCACAATACCGATGGCACAATCGAAGATAATCATTTGGGCTTTGGCCTAGGTCTGGAGTTAACTGAAAAGCTTCTGGCACAATATCAATGGCAATACCACAACCAAGAACAGGCTGGTGGACGTGAAGTGTGGGTGGATTTCTCATAATGCATTGGCTTGATCGTTTTAAAGTGTTTCGTTATCACCGAAAACAGACCCATCGTTGGAAAGGTAACAAGGCAAAGTCTTTGGGATGGACCAGCGAAGAGAGCCAACTGTGTCGCTTTGAAGTTATTGCGCGTTCGGCAGACTTTGAGAAAAAGAGTGTTTTAGATTTAGGTTGTGGCTATGGAGAGTTGTTTGAACTGCTTGATAGCATCTATCGAATTCGCTCATACACAGGCGTTGATCAACATACCGATTTTTTAAATAAGGCCAAGCAAAATTACACAGAACAACGCTGCGAGTTTTTATCGGGTGACATGAGCAAGATGAACCTCGAGCCACACGATATGGTTATCGCCAGTGGCTCATTGAACTACATCTCTCGTGATACAGATTACCTAACCAATATGATCACTCGTATGTTTGGATTAGCGAATCAGACTGTGATTTTTAACCTTCTCAATTCAAGTCAATATCCATCTCGCAATACCTTGATGAGTTACCACCCTGATGGCGTATATCGTTTCTGTAAAACGCTTTGTGATGATGTCTCGTTAATAGAGGGATACGCAGAAGGGGATTTCACGATAGTGATGAACAAAAGCGTATGATGACCTTAATATGAGCCAAAGCAACCACCTGAAATAGACAAAAGCCGCAAACCTAAAGAAGGGTGCGGCTTTTTGGGCTATTTAGACCAACTTATCTGTTACCGTTAATTTAACGAATGTTATTTAGCAAACGTAAATTCATCAACAGTCGTTATTGACTCAGTGGTTTGTTTTCTACGAGCCCATAAGGGATATTACTAAACACCTTAGGGTTGCCTTTTAGGGTTGGCGCTTCGTTTACTTGCTGCCAGTCGAGTAACATGATCGCCAGCACGTTGCGGTGTTCACCGTATTCAAGATCAAAATCACCAGTGATCGAAGGGATCATACCGCGTTGCTTGTCGATAGCGGATTGTATTGCGAGACGTGTTTTCTCAACAACGGGATCATTTTCTAAGCCTGCCAATAAGAAAGTTAACCCAACCTCAGCAATCACATCTTCTTTAGCACGTAGCAAAATCGTATCAATGTTCTCTCTGAAGTAATCGTAGATCCATTGATGTTCTTGTTCACTCACTTGGTGTTGATAGTACTCTGAGTCACCAAAGATCACGTGTGTCATGCCATAGAGTTTATTGCCGTACTGCTGGGTCGAAAGCTTCTTATCTTGCTCATCTGGGTAGGCCTTTTTGAAGGTATCGATGAACTGCTCGACAACATCTTGCTCTCCTAGTTGGCGTAGCCAATAGACCTGATTAGCTAATTGGGCAGCCCACGCTTTAATCATGTCTTCATTGGTCACGTATCGTGAGAAGTCATAACGACGAATGATTTCACGCAGCTCGGCATCATTGTTGTGTTCTAAACCGTATTCATTGGCTCGCGCCATAGAGCCTAGAAGGTCAACGCCAAGATAAAGGTATTCTGGCATGTGTTTGGTGATGTTGTAGCGTCGAACACTGCGCTCATCGTTATCGCCAACATAAGAAGCAACGCGCTTCTCTGAGTAGAGTACGATTTGCTCCATGGTATGAACGTCGTTCGATAGGGTGCTGAGTTTACTCGCTACACGTGCCATATCACTCCACACCGCAGCCGAATATTTATCGTCTAATGTTTGGCGATACATGCGCAGCCCGTAGTGACCTTCTTTGAAGGCGGGTAGGGTGTAAAGTTGAGTTTCGTATGTAGTGCGAATGAGGTCAGCTGATTGCTTAAAAGATTCTTTCTGAGATTGGAGATCATCAGCTTGGTATTGAGTCTCTGTTGCGCTTGGTTCCTGAAGCGTTTCCTGTGCGTGAACCGCAATTGCAAAGGAGGCTGATAACAAAGTGCATAGGGTTATGGTTTTTAACTTCATGTCGTAAGGTACCAAGCTGATTAATAGTACAAGTAAAATAACATTGATGAATCCTTTAATGTAAGGTTTGGGTCAATACAATGTAAGCTTTATAAGGTTCATTGAGGATTTTTGATTTAACAACCGGAGTGACTAATTGGCTTATCAGTGATGAATGACTCAATAATGAGTGGAGACCGGACGCTAAATGTGGATTTTTAACGACTTGACGGCATACTTGAAGAGTAAGCCAGAAATGAGCCAGTTAAAGGCAGTAAACAGAACAAAAGTGTTAGAGGTTCGTGAATGCCAAGTCGTTCTAGCAAGCAGTGGCCTGCCAAATTATTATCTTTGTTGTTTTTCTTGTTGGTTGTGAGCGCCATAGAGTTCTTTCACACCAAACAGTTAGTCTTCCTACAAAATGAATCCTATTCCGAGGCAAAGAGACAGCTCTCTATTATCCGATCTCGCATAGAAGCGACGATCGTTTCCGATATGTATATTCTCAATAGCTTATCAACCCTTGTATCCGTAAACCCTAATAGCGACCAAAAAGACTGGGAGCAAATTGCGCAAAATATTATTCGAGATGGTTTCCATATTCGATTGATAGCTTTAGCTGAAGATGATGTTCTAAATTTCGTTTATCCAATGGAAGGCAATGAACAAATCCTTGGCATTGACTATCGCGACCACCCAACCCAATGGGAATCGGTTGAAATTGCTCGTAACATCGGCAATACATTTATTGCTGGCCCATTTGAGTTGTTTCAAGGCGGCCAAGCCTTGATCACACGCACGTCTATCTTTAGAGATCCCCCTTTTAATCAAGACTATTGGGGAGTTTTGAGTGCCGTGATCGATTTAGATTCACTGCTCGAGGATGTTGGGGTCGATGGAATAGAAAATAAATATGAGTTTGCGATTTGTGGTGCAAATAGTATGGGCCAAGAGGGCGCTGTTTTCTATGGCAAAGAAGATGTGTTCAATAATGCCTTTACGACCGAGCAAGTAAATTTTCCATACGGTGGATGGTACCTTGCTTTATCTGGGAATGAGCATGTGCTTATGGATGTGCCTTGGTATCGTATCCATGGTGTTAGGCTTGTAGGCTACACTCTGATGCTTATTCTTGCGATTGCTTATATTATGATTTACCGGCTTTATCGTGTTGCGGATAGCCGATCAATGCATGATGAATTGACAATGTTGCCGAATCGACGCTATTTCATGTATAGCCTAAAGCAAGCATTTAAAACGGTTCAAAAACAGAGAACACAGACCTTTGCTGTGGTTAATATTGACCTCGATGGCTTTAAAGCGATTAACGATACTTATGGTCATGCAGCGGGCGACAAAGTTTTAATTGAATGTGCTAAACGGATAAAAAGTAAACTGCGCACCTCTGATATTGTTGCAAGAATAGGTGGGGATGAGTTCTTAGTGTTGTTGCCACGTATTATCGATGATCAACACGTGGCATCGATTACAAGTAAGCTACAAAGTGCGATTTGTGAAACTCCAGTCGTTTACGACGGGCACTCGATTTATCTCAGTATCAGTGTTGGTTGGGTAAGTTATAATGACAACTTCAATGATATAGATGGTCTATTGAAAGCTGCTGACGAAAAAATGTACCAACAGAAGCGCCAAGTCACCTAAGTTGAATCTGGTCTATGATTAGAATTTAGTTGCTGAAAGTGGGGAAAAGCCTCAGAATACCGCGCTTTGCTTCGTATCAATGATTTGATAAGCAAAAGCTGAAGCAACGCATTTTTATCGTGTTGCTCATACTAAATGTTATTCAACTGAGAAAATAATCTATGAGTTTTACCTCCCTTGGCCTTTCTGAACCGATCCTTAAAGCTATTGAAGCACAAGGTTACGATAAGCCATCACCAATCCAAGAGAAAGCCGTGCCTGCTGTCCTAACGGGCAAAGATGTTATGGCCGCTGCTCAAACAGGTACAGGTAAAACTGCAGGCTTCACGCTACCTATTCTTGAAATGTTATCAAAAGGCCCTCGCGTACGTCAGAACCAAGTTCGTGCGCTAGTGCTAACACCAACACGTGAGCTTGCTGCGCAAGTGAACGGCAGCGTAGTTAAATACGGTATTAATTTACCGCTTACTTCTACCGTTGTGTTTGGTGGCGTGAAAATTAACCCTCAGATGCAAAAATTGCGTAAAGGTAGTGATGTGCTGGTGGCAACACCAGGTCGTCTACTTGACCTATATAACCAAAATGCTGTGCGTTTTGACCAACTTGAAATTCTAGTGCTAGATGAAGCTGACCGTATGCTAGACATGGGCTTCATTCGTGATATCCGTAAAATCTTAGCATTTTTGCCTAAGAAGCGTCAGAACTTACTGTTCTCAGCGACTTTCTCTGATGATATCCGTAGCCTAGCAAAAGGCTTGGTGAACAATCCTGTTGAGATCTCGGTAAGCCCTGCAAACTCGACAGCGAAAACGGTTGAGCAAAGCATCTACCCAGTAGACAAAAAGAAAAAGAGCGCCATGCTAGCTAAGCTGATCAAAGATAACGATTGGCGACAAGTGTTGGTATTCAGCAAAACAAAACACGGTGCAAACAAGCTTGCTCGTTTCCTTGAAGAGCAAGACATCACAGCCGCTCCTATTCATGGTAACAAGAGCCAAGGTGCGCGTACTAAAGCCTTAGAGAACTTTAAAACAGGTAAAGTGCGAGTGCTTGTTGCGACCGATATAGCTGCTCGTGGTATCGATATCCCACAGCTACCTCAAGTGGTTAACTTCGATCTTCCGCATGTATCAGAAGACTATGTACACCGTATTGGTCGTACTGGCCGTGCTGGTGAAGTCGGTAAAGCAATTTCATTGGTGTGTGCTGATGAAGTGGGTGAGCTGTTCGGTATTGAACGCCTGATTCAACAGGTGCTAGAGCGTCGTGAACTTGAAGGTTTCTCCCCAGTAAATAAGTTACCTGAGTCTCGACTCGATTCTCGTCCAATTAAGCCTAAAAAACCGAAGAAGCCTCGTGAACATTCTGATGGCCAACGTTCAGGTGAGAACGCTCGCGGACATAAACCAGCAGGTAAAAACAAGCGTCATGTCTCTGGTTCAGGTTCTGCTCCTAAGCGTAAGCCAAATTCAGCTAAGAAGGCGACTGATGGCAATTCAGCCGTTGCAACGGATGATCAGTCAGTAAGAAATAATGGCAGTAACTATAAACGCGGTAATGCGGCTAACAAGCCTTCTGTGAATAACTCAGGTTCTCAAAGTACATTGGGTAAACCTAATGCTTCTGGTAAACCGAACAACTCTGGCAAGCCAGCAGGCGCAGGGAAACCTAAGAAGACAGGTTACGGTGGTAGCTATGGTTCAAATAAGCCTTCGGCGAATAAGCCAGCAGCGAATAAACCATCTAGAAGCCGTGCTAAGCCAGCACCTCAGAAATAGTTTTTCTTTGGTAAGTCGATAAGCAGATAGGTTAATAAGATAAGTGTTGTAGAGGTTCTGTAACAAGAATTGCTTTTTAGGATAATTCTTGTTCATTAGTCACTTTCTGCTACTTAACTCAAATAAACGCGAATATTGAATTTCAATGTTCGCGTTTTTTTATGGGTGTTGTTTAACAAACTAGCAGGGATTTATTTGTGTTTAAAGTCATTGAATCTAAGGGAAATAAGGTATGTAGAGGAAGGTTAATAAATCTTTAATGGTTCATTAATAACAACATAATCACTAGCGTTTTTGTTGGTTTTTGCAATTTGCAATTTCAGTTTGCAAAACAAACAAGGATTTACGTCTAATACGTGTCCAGATGCGTAGAAAATACGGGTTTTTAAAGTTGGCACGCATAGTGCATTAGTATTAGTGACCCTTCTTAAGCCGAGGGTCACCTAGCCAACTGACGTTGTTAGTGAACCCTTATTGTTCACACAAAATATATGACCAATCACCCTTTTGTGATTGGTTTTTTTTTGCCTGAATTTTAGGTCCCATTTTTTGTTATTACTTTTTACTCCCCGCACTTCGAGTAACAGCTTGGTTGGCGCGGGCATTCTCCTCCTCTTGAGCAGATAAGCCTCGCCTCTGTCTCTATCCCACGTTCAATCCAATTTATATTTAGAATCTTGGCTATTGTCGTGAGATCTTTCTTGATGTTACGTGGGATAACCACAGAACCGCCGTTATTAACGCATGACGCTTTAAGTTGCTCTGCTATGTCTCTTGAATTACCGCCTTGAGCATCAATCGCAGGGTTGAGATCTATACCAGCACATAACACGCGATTGTTGCCGGCAGGATCCGTCATATTGATAGATTCACAGCAGTAGATCCTTGGCTCATCGCCCACATTCAAAATGGAGATTTGAGCCGAGCTTCCCGCTCGAGGTTCTGATAATCGACGGAATACAGCCCAATGTTGACATGGATCAGCCACCGTTCTCATATTTCCCCAAGGTAGCGGAATCCCGTTCCCGCGGTAAACTGCCTTGAGTTTCCCCGGCCCATAAGCATCAAAGTAGTGCCAGTGAGGGTAGGGCGATACTACCGTCATTCGACGCATCGCAACAGAGGGGGAAACCCCTGCTCTTTTGTGAACGTCGATTTCGTAACCAGTACGGTCGAGTAACTGCCTAAACGGGACTTTTGGGCACAACAATGCCCCAGCAAAGAAGCTGGATTCAAAATCTCGCCATGCTTGTAGAATATCTTGAGAGTTGAGCTGTGAAGATCCTGATACCTGGTTGTCGTCCCATGTGTTGTTGTTACCGACCGACAACACACTCTTTAGGCCTTCTTTGCTGTGCAGAATGCAATGGCCGATATAAACCGAGAGGTCGTATTTCAGACGGGTAGGGTACTCTTTAAGAATCTCGTTCAAGAAGATCGTACCGGGAGGCTCAAAAAACGAGGTGACTAACTGCTTGGCATTAATCCCTAGCTCATCAACAACGTCTTGTGGTGTACGAGTTACCCAGCGGATGTTGATTCCTAGGTTTCTAGCGATGTCTATAAGGTCTTCTACGCTGAGGTTAAGGCGTTTTAAGCCCACTTCCTCTGCGGCGCGCTCAAGGTCGGGGAAGTGGTTCTGGTTGCTCTCTTGGTGTGCCCTAATCAAGAGATGCGCAAACTGACGGCCCGAGATTCCCGTTTGTGACAGCATTTCAGGAATAGCAATTTGTAGGATGTCGTTGGAGAAAAGGAAACTAGGCTCAAGTGCCATGCCACTTATCCCACCACGATTCCCTTTATCAGGGGCAATGGCTTGTTGTTCAGATTCATCGTCGAGGAACCAGGTTGGGTTCTTCTGAAAGACCTGTGCTACCACCTCCAGCATATCAATGCTTGGAACCCGCTTTCCACGTTCAATCATTGAGAGGTAAGAAACGGAAGGTGCGTATTCTGGGTTGATTCTAATACAACGCGCAGACAGATCTTCCATCGTTAAATGGTTACGTTTTCTTAGGTTTCGTATTTTCGTACCCAGGAAGTGTGACTGACGAACTAAACTTTTTGACAAGGCCATATTTGTAAAATTCACATTGTAAAATTTTTGTTGTGAAATTGTATGTAAAAAAGCGCTAATCTACAAACTAAGCAATTCACAAAATGACAAATAAATTAAACGTTAGTTTGGAATAATTGCTCTAGGACACATTTTTGCTGTAGAAATCGGTGGTTACCACCGGACTGGTCAAGAGGGAAAGACTATGAATATGCTGACATTCGATAAAACAGAAATCCAAAAACAATCAAAGCCATTTATCGCTGAAGCTGTCTTTGCCGTGGAGACAATCAGTGCCAACCAGCAAACTGAGAAGCAAGTGAAAGCGAAGCAACTGCTTGATAGACTTTTTCCGTTAGAGAACGGCTCACATCAAGATGTGACTAGCTACGTAGTCGATTACCGCCATATCATGGCTTACTTTAAAGATGGCCAGCACAGTGGCTTAAAGCACCCTAAACAGTTTGTAGCGTACATGGGTGAGAAGAATGACCCAGACTCTATCTTGTTCCGCGATAGTAGCGGAAGCCACTTAGAGGTGATGATTGGTTGCCATAAAGGAACGGGTTGTATTGAACTGGTTGAGATTAATGATATTCAACTTGAGTCTTGCACAACCTTTGGCCAGTCGCCAATGGAAGCTACGACCACAATGCGTGAAGAGACTATCGCAGCAATGCGCCACTGGATAAGTTTGATTCAAGGTGATGCGAAGGGTAAACCAAAGGCATGCAGTGAAGACAAAGAGTTCAGAGCAAAAAGTGGTGAAGATTACTGTCTAAATTATTGTTACCAAATCTAGTTACATGAAATAGGGTTGAGATAACTATAAAGTTAAAGCCAGTAGATAATCAATCGATACGTCTACTAACGAGAAAAGCCCCAAAGATTAACGCAGTAGTTAGTCTTTGGGGCTTTTTGATGCTCTTCTCAACGTATATTGATTAATGCTTCACTGGCTCTAGTTGAGATTTACTAGTGATAACCTTAAAGAGGCATGACTCGGTTACGGCCAAGTGATTTCGCTTCATAAAGTAATTTATCCGCGCGTTCAACTAATGACTGGGCTGATTCGCCTGGTTCAAGTTCAGCAACACCAAACGAAGCGGTAATATTACCAACCTGTTTTCCACTACGGCGATCTTTAATCGACAGCTTTTCTAGAGAACGTCGGTTGGTATCAGCAAGTTGGCGAGCTATGCGTAGTGATTTGTTTGGAACGATAAGAGCGAACTCTTCACCACCAAATCGGTATGCTGAAATACCTTCTCGGCAACTTAATTTCAATTTACGAGCAATTCCTTTAAGAACCATGTCACCAAACAAGTGGCCATACGTGTCATTGAAGTTTTTAAAATGATCGATGTCGAGCAGAATTAAACACAGAGATTGTTTCGCTTCACACAAGGTTTCTATATCACGGTCGAAAGACCGACGATTATAGAGCGTCGTTGTGCTGTCAAAAAGCGCATCTTTCTGTACTTCTACCAATTGGGTCTTCAGCTTGGTGATCTCTGACGTTGCAGAATTCAACTGAGAATTGAGAAATTGGGTCGAGTGACGGATATTCCGAGATTCTGAAACAAGTTGGCGAACCAAAGACATGACTTCATCGATAGACAAACTATCATTGTCAACACGAGCTAGATCCTCGAAGCTTTTATCGATCATATCGGAGAAAGCGGAGGTGTCAGTGAGCGTATCGTTCATCGAGTTCGAGACTTCAGAAACCAACAATTCTAAGTTTGCGCGAAGATCGTTGATGTTGGTTTCGGATTTGCTAGCAACATAATTGTTGTAAAGTTGCTCACCAATAGCTGGTGGGCAAATGCCGTAGCTTTCCAAAATACCATCCATGTCTTGAGTCAGCTGCGGGATAGCATTATCGACATAGGTGTACCAAAGTGCATAATTTGCAGGTGTGGTGGACACTCTGTTCTTCATCATAAGAGGTACCGCTTTTTTTAGATTAGCGGTGGATTTCTGAAATTCGTCTTTTTTCATTATTTTTACTGCAGATACCAAACTAACTCAAGCCACTTTCGGACAAGATTAGCGGATTTCGAAGGTCTTTGCTTCAAAAATTATATGATTAATGGATGAGGGTTGGATAAATTACTTATTTTTATTATGAATATCGATTGCGCATTGATTAATGGCAGGTAATGGATTGTTCTTTAAACATATTTTGGGTTGATTTTTTTGAACGAAGATTGGGTTTTTATAAAATTACAAGTGAATATGAGTGTTGTAATACTTCAATGATTCTCACTAAGTGACGTTTAGAAGCTATGTCCGAATAGTAGACGCCTAATACTAATCAAACTAAATAATGGGTCATCCTAGCTTGTTAAAACACTCGATAACATCGCTAGAAATTTTGATTGATGAAGTTTGACTCGTTAGGTATATACCGATTTAAACTTACATCGAAGGAAGGACAAAGATAGGGGAGATTTATAAGCAGACATAAAAAAGCGCCGATAAAAATCAGCGCTTTAAAATTCTTTTTAGCTAAAAGCTAATTATTGAGCAACAACGTTTGCTGCTTGTAGGCCTTTTTGACCGTTTTCAACTTCGAAAGAAACCTTTTGGCCTTCTTTCAGAGTTTTGAAGCCTTCTGAAGCGATTGCACGGAAGTGTACGAATACGTCAGCACCGCCGTTGTCTTGAGAAATGAAACCGAAACCTTTCTCTTCGTTAAACCATTTTACAGTGCCAGTATTTGTGTTAGACATAATTTGTCCCTTATTCATAAATTTTCTAAATTGTTGATTGCATTACTGCAATGCGCTGATAATTGAATTATTTAATATTGCTAAGAAATAAGGAAAAACTACTTACAAAAACGGGTAACGATTTTACATGTCATTTTTTACTATTTATCTAACTTAAATAACTCCGGCTAACAGAGCGAGTGCATGTTAACACAGTCTTTCCGATTGTACACTCATTGATTGATAAATCATCGAGTTTTTTTGTCATGTTGTGCCAACCGACATAAACTACCCTCAATAGCTGATAGTTTTATAGGGTTTTGCTGCAGTGACAAAGTAAAAAGGAAGCCTGTAGCTTCCTTTTCATCATTAGTATAGACGATCTTAACGTTTGAAGTTGATATCTTCGATTTGATCTAAGTTAATTTTTGTTTTTGCAGGTTGCGTTTCAGCAATTACCTTGCCGTGTCGAACTGAGTATTGAACTGGTACTTGGCGACGAACAGCATCAAAGCCATTGTCAGCAGGCAAGATCAGAAGGCTACCTGGTTTACCTTGTTCAATACCGTAGTTGTTTTGAATGTTTAGAGTACGAGCTGAGTTCTTGCTGATCAAATCAAGTGAGGTATTGATTTGGTCATAGCCCATAACTTGTGTTACGTGCAGCCCCATATGCAAAACTTGAAGCATATTTGCTGTGCCAAGCGGGTACCATGGGTCAAACACATCATCGTGGCCAAAACAAACGTTGATGTTTGCTGCTAGCATCTCTTTCACACGAGTCACGCCACGGCGTTTTGGGTAATCGTCGAAACGGCCTTGTAAGTGAATGTTCACTAACGGGTTTGCTACGAAATTGATACCAGACATCTTCAATAGACGGAACAGACGAGACGCGTAAGCACCGTTGTAAGAACCCATCGCCGTTGTGTGGCTTGCTGTTACCTTTTCACCCATCTCAAATTTATGAGCAAGGGCTGCCAGTGTTTCAACAAAACGAGATTGTTCGTCGTCGATTTCGTCACAGTGAACGTCGATCAGACAGTCGTACTTGCGTGCAAGCTCGAACACGTAATGCAGAGATTCAACACCGTATTCACGAGTGAATTCGAAGTGAGGGATAGCGCCAATAACGTCAGCGCCGATCTTCACTGCTTCTTCAAGCAACTCTTTGCCGTTAGGGTATGAAAGAATGCCTTCCTGAGGGAATGCAACGATCTGAATGTCGACCCACTCTTTCATCTCTTCACGAACTTCAACCATCGCTCTTAACGCAACTAACGTTGGGTCAGATACGTCAACGTGAGTACGCACGTGTTGAACACCGTTAGCGATCTGCCATTTCAGTGTTTGCTTCGCACGAGATTTAACGTCTTCAATTGATAGCAGTTCTTTGCGCTCAGCCCAACGCTCAATACCTTCAAACAAAGTGCCAGAGATGTTCCAGTTAGGCTCACCAGCGGTTTGAGTGGTATCTAGGTGGATGTGCGGTTCACAGAACGGTGTAACTGCAATGCCACCTTCAGCATCAAGAATGTCACCTTGATGATTAATTTGTGCGTCATTATCGAGAATGCGAGAAAATTGACCATTTTCAATCAGAATCTGTTTCAAGCCCTCTTGGTCTTGAAGTTTCGCGTTCTTGATTAATAAGGTTGTCATAGTGTGTCCTTAAGCGGCCTGAGATTTCAGAGCTTTTTTGTTCAATAGAGGATTAAGCACGAGGTAACTGATTGCACCACCTAACACTGCGTTCAAAGGAACAACGCCAGGAAGGAAATGACCAGCGGCTACGCCTGTTGCTACCGCGATAATGCCAGCCCAATTAACAGTTTGGAACTCTGCATTTGCAAAATCTTTGTAACGTTTACGATTCGCAAAGAAGTCGGCGATGATTACGCCACCAATTGGTGGAATCGCCAACGATAGGAAGGTTAGCCAACCTACGAAGTTGTTGTACAACCAAAGCGCGAAAATCGTACCGATGATGCCGTTAATGATAGACATTGTAGTACTTGAGCGACCAGTGATGTTAGATAAACCAAGGCCAGATGCATAAAGAGCGTTTTCATTGGTTGTCCAGATGTTCAAGCCAAGCACGATGATCGCTGGAAGCAGCAGCCCTTGTGCAATCATTACATCTGAAATGTCTGATTGGCCTGTTGCTGCTGCACCGGCTGCACCGAAGATAAACATCAGTGAGTTACCGATGAAGAACGCGACCATTGTAATTAATACTGCACTCGCTGGCTTTTTACCAAAGCGAACGAAATCGGCAGTTAAAGTACCTGCACTCACGAATGAACCGACAACCATTGCTAAGGCCATTGAGAAGTCCATTGGCGTCTCTGGCTTAATCAGTTGTAGCTGTTCTAACCCACCAACACTGTCTACCGCAGTCAATACTGAGTAACCACCTAAAATAGCAATCGCTGGAACAGCAATCGCTGAAAGCACCATTAGCGCTTTAATTCCGAAATACACTGTACCTGTCATCAAAAGACCTGACACAATGATCAAGGTGTTGGTATCAATACCTGTAGCTTTCTGTACTGGAATTGCGAACATCGCTACACCTACACCAAACCAACCGACTTGTGTACCACCAAGTAGAGCAGAAGGAAGCCATGAGCCTTTAGTACCGAAAGAGAAACGAGCAAGAAGGTGAGTAGAGA
This sequence comes from Vibrio sp. R78045, assembly GCF_042466085.1. Taxonomy (NCBI): domain Bacteria; kingdom Pseudomonadati; phylum Pseudomonadota; class Gammaproteobacteria; order Vibrionales; family Vibrionaceae; genus Vibrio; species Vibrio sp. R78045. The sequence goes on along the minus strand of NZ_JAXHBS010000013.1, from coordinate 623,630 downwards.
GGCCAGTAGATGAGCCGATGTAGCCAAGAAAAGAAGTGTAAATACCAAGAATTAGGTTACCGATGAGAACGGCGAGGAAAAAATCGTTGAATGAGAGGCCTGTCCCGAGTGAACCACCTGTCCACATACTTGCAGAGAAGAAAGTGAGTCCAAGCATTACCATGGTGAGTGAAGCAACTCCTTTCCTAGCCGATGCTGGAACCGGCCCAAGACTGTAGTTATTATCCGCAGCCATCTTTTACCTCCGCAATTGATCAAAATTAAAAATAACGGTTGCCGTATTGCAGGCAAACGAGCGCATTATGGTGGTATAAATCACATAGTCAATGCTATTTTTGTCAATAGTTGTACATCTGAGTAGGTTAACGAATTAATCGTCTTATATAACATGGGGTTATTTTTTTTATTGTGCCATATAAATAAATAGAAAACGTTTTCTATAACGCATTACTTGTCTAATGTCGGGTGTTGGATGTTAATGTTGGTTATTATTATTTTGAATGGGTGTCTGTATATTTAGGAGGGGGGTTAATCAAACGACAGGCAAAAAAATAGCCAATCGCAATAACCGCAATTGGCTTATATATTTTGTGAACAAGAAAGGTTCACTAACAACGTCAGTTGGCTAGGTGACCCTCGGCTTAAGAAGGGTCAATATATACATTGCAGGTAGTGTGCCAACTTTTAAAACAGCATGAAACGGTTGTTTTATAGCAATTTGGTGCGTATTTGAGCGTTTTGTTCGCTTTTTTGGAATTCGATATCGCATTTTGCAATTGCAATTTGCAAGTGTTGGTCGTTTGGTCGCCAATAAGAGTAAACGGTAGAGGCGCTGAGGTTTCTGCATTTTTAAGTTCTTTTAGACCTTTATTAGATAGAATTTGTAGCCGAAAAAATAGAAAAAACTGAAAGTTAAAAAAACAGAAAGCCCGTAATATCTGAGAACGTACGGGCTTTCTTTTTTTGACTAATGAGGCGTGTTAGATGGAGTAAAAGAAGTATAGTTGAGACTTCATTCGAATGATGATTCCACGAATCACATCTAGGAAACCCATAAAGCTAATTGGCTTTTCACCGCTTACCCATGCTAGTCCAACAGAACCTACTGGTATATCGTAACCTTCCGCTTCATCAATTTTTAGACGGACAAAGTGATGCTTGTTCTGAAGGTTTCGACCTGTCGTTACACGAACTTGCTCATCGAGGCCTAGTAAGTTAGCTTGTGCTTCGCCTGTCGCTTCTACAATACCTTCTACGGTCGCAGAGAATATTTTCCCCGGGTATGCGGCGGTAGAAAACTCTGCGGGTTGGCCAACCTTTACGTTACGAATCGCTTGGTGATTCACTCGCATCAATACATACTTTTCTTCGGTATACATTTGGATACGAGGCATCATTGAAACTCGCTGTCCTTCACGAAGGATAAAGTTTGTCACAAAGCCGTCGGTTGGAGCGGTTACCTTGGTGCTGTTCAGATCCCATTGTGCTTGTGCCAACGTAGCCTTTGCTGAATCGACTTCAGTTTGCTTTTTACTCACATTGGTTTCTGCTTTGTGGATGTTTAGTTTCGCATTTTCGGCATCGACTTCTTTTTTACTGAGCTGAGACTCTAGGGTTGTGACATTATGAGTTGCTAAGTCTACCTTTGCCGTTTGTTGGTCGATGTCAGTTTCAGTAATCGTATGTTCTACGACACTGTTTTGCTTCTGGTAACGATCAAGCGTTTTTGATTGCAGTACTAAGTCTGTTTTTGCTGATTCTATTTGTGCAATCGAAGCCTTGATGTCTTCAAGCGCTGATTGGTAACTGATTTTAGCAATACTAACTTCTTGATGAGCTGTGTCTAAAGCGACTTCCGTTGATTCAAGTTGAACACTGGCTTTGTCTCTTGCGATTACATATTTAGTGTCATCAATCTCATAAAGAAGCTGCCCTTCCATGACATCTTGGTTTGGACTGATGTGAACTTTAGTCGTTTTCCCTGTTACCGCTGTTGAGTCCGGACGTAACTGAATATGTGGAGACTGAACAACTGAACCACCCGACAGATCCATCGGAGTGTAGTTGATCAATCCAACCCACACGAACATCAACCATGACGTACCACCGAGATAAGCGAACGCCTTAGTGCCTTTGTTCCACGGCATGCCCACTAGTCTCAGTAAATAAATGAACAGTGCCCAAATAGCTAAACCTTCTAACATACTGGGTTCTCCTCATTTTTATCGTTTTGTTCTGGTTGAACGTCAGGTTTAGCTGGCGCTTTCCATGTGTCCCTCAGGTTAATAATGGCTTTTTCCATATCAACAAAGGCCAATATGACGGCAAGTACCCATACCCAATGCCAAATAAAACCAATCCATGTTAATGCGGTGATTAAGCCGAGTTGTTGATGCTCTTTACTGTGAGCTTTATTGATTGGTAATTCATGAACACGCCAGAATCCGTAACATGCAGCCGCGATAGTTGCGACTAATACAACGCCTGCTACGACGTGCAATGCGGTATCGGCACCGGTTCCGACAAATGGGACACTTAATAAACTCATTGATAAATCCTAAGCTAAATGATGCGCCGAGTGTGATGGACGTCGGATTTATAGGTTGTAAATTTACCAATTATTTCGATAATAGTGTTTATATGATTTGATCTATCATTAAACTTCTAGGGGGCAGCGACGAATGAACCATTGTAACTTCTTAAGAGCGTTAGGAATTTTGGGTATTTATCAGCATGCAGTGACGAATCCCATGGTTAATGTGGAGCGTTTAGGTATTCCTAAGTCGGTATTTAGTAACTCGATGAACCTCATTCCGGTGAATGAAGTTGATAAATGGTATGACTTGCTTGAACAGCAAACTAATGATCCGGATATCATATTGAAATTGGCCGATCGTGTCGATATTGAAAGATTAGGCCCGTTAACGAATTGGTTTTTTTCTGGTCACGATCTTGCGTCGACGATTCGTAGAGTCAACATCGGACTGCACTGTTTACAGTCGGGTGCTTTCTTATACGGTGCTCAAGTCGGGACCATGATTAAATGGTGCTACGACAATCCCGCTTACACGGAAACGGGCAAAGTACACGACTCAATAAGAGTGGCAATTTTCATTATGAAGATTTTGCGCCGTTATTTAGGGGATGATTTTAAACCTGTGGCGGTATCAATTGCCGGCCATCGAGATAACGTTGATCTTTACCATGAGTATTTCGGTTGCACGGTTCAATGGGGGCAGCCGCGTACAGAGGTTTGGATACGGAGTGAGTCTAGGTTATCCATTAATCAATCACCATCGAACAGTAAAACGAATCTGGCGATGAATTTTCATGACTTAGACAATTATCTCAATATGCCGGATGCTGGTGATGAACATAAGGTGACTTATGAGATGATCAATTATAGTCGTCATTTTGGTTTGCCTACCTTACATAAAGTTTCCAGTTTACTCGGTCTATCTGAACAGCAGTTCCAGCGACGATTACACAAATTGGGTGTTAACTTTTCTACCATAATGGGATACGCGTTAAGCAACGTGGCCGTGGAACTGTTGTTGTATTCAGTGCCGATAGAAGAAGTTGCAACGAGATTAGGTTATACCAATGTCGCGAGCTTTAATAGGATGTTCAAAAAACACCGAGGACTAACACCTAAGCAGTATATTGAACGTTTTGATAGTGAATGCTGATCATTACTTTTATTAGCCTTTGACTCGCTTTTGAAAGTGAGTGGTTAAATAAACGATAACCCAAGTACTAAGGATAAAAGGAGCCGTCAGCGGCAGTAGTGACAATTCATGAAAACCGAGTGTGATGAGGCTGCTCAAAAGAATGCCTAATAGGATTAACGGCCATGGGATTCGTGTATAAAGCACAAGCGCAAGAGTCGAAAGAATGGCATTGTACCCATAAAGACCTTGCTCAATTAGCGCGCCAGAAGCGCCAATTATATGGCTAAAAGCTGTGCTGAGAACGACCGAAGCAACGACCCACAGAGCATGTTTTAGGTTGTTAAGTGCGATGGCGATTAAGATAACTAGCCCCGACAATGCATTTTCGATAAAGCTGACTTGGCTGATCCCTTTTAAGAGCGGGATCACCACTGCTGACAAATTAAACCATGAACCTTGCTCAATACTGATTATTGGAACGAATACAGAGGTGGGGGTAGCAAAGGCCGATAGATCTAAGGTCGATTGGATAACATAAATTAGCCAAGATGTGAGGACAAAAGCGCTGGTGTAAGCGCGATACTTCTTAAAGCTGAATACAATGTTGGCTATGGGAACGGTGAGCAACGCGCCGAACACAGTGACTAGGACCAATAATGGTGTGACACCAAAAAAGTTACCGATAAACAAACCAATTAAAGCGCCATTTAATGCGTACATGCCGCTACTAATGTTGTCAACTGACTTGTTTGTGTTGCTGAAGGTAAATATATAAAAGACCAATGCATAACTGCAACTTGCACCAAGCAGGGTTAGGCAAGCCAGTGCCAGTGATTCAATAGAAATAGCAAGCAACAGCAGAAGTGACGTCATGACGGACGGTGTGAAATAGACTTGCCCAATACCATTGAGCAAGCCTTTAAGTGGGAGAGTGTCCTTATTCATCGTCATCATCTGATTACATTATTGAGTCATGTTAATTTTCTGTAAGTCAGATTGTATATAACTCCGTTCCGTTGACCATATTGGTGTGTTAATTTTGATACCAACGTTCGCCATAGGCTGCTTGATAATCTGGTTTTTCGATGAGGCCTTTCTGCTCGGGAACCGTTTCCAGTGGCCCTACAACGGTGCGATAAGGCAACACACCCGCCCAGACGGGAATATCCATATCAGTTTTATCATCATTTACACCATGTTTACCAATCTTCACGGATGCTTCCGTTAAAGGTATCGCCAATAACTCGGTCGCCTTGAGCTCTTTCTCATTACTGAGCCTGACTTCGCTGGTTCTTCCCGGTGCGATTTGCTCGATAAAGATATTCAACAAGCGATCCTTTTCATGATTGTCATCGATGACTGAGAATAACCCCAATACAACAGCAGAACGATAATGCGCGCTGTGATGAAATGCAGAGCGTGCTAGCACCCATCCATCAAACAAAGTGAACGTTAGGCAGGTTGGTTCTCCCTTTTTTAAGCCTTTTAATAATCGACTGTTTTTAGCGCCATGAATGTAGACCATGTCATCTACTCGCCATGCGAGCATCGGAATTATCATCGGACCTTGATCACCCTGTAATGCGATATGTGCGATTAAGCTCTCGTCGATGATTTGATGCAGTTTTTCTGTGTTAAATACGGCCTTGTGAGCCCCTTTCTTAATCGTTGTTCTTTTCGTGTTAGATAACATAATCGCTCCTTAATCATTGCCTTTTGATCAATGTATCGATTAACTGGTCTATTAAATAGAGCCACTTTTAAACACTATTTGGATCCAGTTATGCAGCCTATTGATGTCGGTGACCTACAGTTAAACGATCAACATGAAACTCGTCAAACCGCCTTGTTTCATGCAATCAGAGAGAAGATCGTTCAAAATTTATGGAGCAGAGGCTATAAGTTACCTTCAACGCGTAAATTGGCTATTGAGTTGTCTGTGAGCCGAAATACGGTGATTTACGCGTATGAACAGCTGGTCACAGAAGGCTATATCGAGAGCAAGAAAGGTTCAGGCTTTTATGTGTCGGTTGAGCAGCCAGAGTATTTCTTGAGTTTCTCTCAATCGAACGGTATTCAGAGTTCACATGATGTGAGTGCAGAGGTTGATATGCCAAGTAGCGCGCGAGTGACACCCAATGATATCAACCGAAGTTTTGCACCGGGAGTTCCTGACTTGAATGCTTTCCCTTTTACTAAGTGGCAAAGACTGTTACAACGCCACTCTGAGCGTCAGAGCATCGCGGGGAATCAAGACGTCCAGGGAAGTTTGGCATTGAGAGAAGCGTTGAGCGGTTACCTTGCAAGTAGCCGTTCAGTTCGCTGTCATGCCGATAGAATTATTATTACGGCAGGTGCGCAGCAAGCGATTTCAATAGGTTTAATGGCGACGTTGGAGGTGGGCGATAAGATTCTTATGGAAGAGCCTGGCTATCGACAAGTACATAAAATTGTTGATCTATTCAAGCTTGAATTGGATGGTGTGAGTGTCCGAGAAAAAGTTGGCCTTGATATTGAAAAAATACTCGCCAGCGATGCTAAGGCCTTGTATGTCACCCCCAGTAATCAATACCCGATGGGTACAACACTTAACACAGATCAGCGTTTAAAACTTATCGATTGGGCCAACAAACATGAGTCTTGGATCATTGAGGACGACTACGACAGTGAGTTTCAGTTTGCTCATCGCCCTTATACCAGTATGCAAGGCTTGGCAGGGAAACTGGGGTTTGATGATCGAATCATTTATGTTGGCTCGATGAGTAAGGTGATGTTCAATGGCCTTCGTTTAGGTTACTTGGTGGTACCAGAACAATTAGTTACTAAGTGTTTGGAGATTAAAGACGCGCTCAGTGGAGACACGGCCTCACATACGCAAGCAGCATTAGCTGATTTTGTTCGTGAAGGTGACTTATTAAGACATATCAGAAAGATGCGTCGTTTATACAAACTCAAATATGAAGCGATGATCGAGGCCATTGATAGCGAATTTAATGGTGATCTTGAGGTGGTCAGTCAAGCGGCAGGGCTACATGTTATGGTTAAATGGTTAAATGGGATATCAGAGCAAGAGTGGAGCCGTAAAGCAGAGCAAGAAAATATTGTGATTCGACCGTTTGATTTTTACGAATATGGATCGAGTGCTGGGCGTGATTGGAGCGCGGTGGTATTGGGTTTTGGCAACATCTCGTTAGATGATGTGAAGCCGAAGATCAAAGAGATCGCTCGGCTTTTTTATCAATAGTGCTCTGATTTTGACATTATTGCTTTGAATTTGATAGGCGGCTTCTAAGCTTTATCAAGAATGGTTGCGAACGTTACCTTACAATTTGTCGATAGAAACCGTTGGTTTACCTAGCCACTTGCGCCAAGGGAGTGACAGTGTCACAAAGGTGATAACCGCGTAGAGCATTGACCAACCTAAGCAGATAAAAACCAAGGTACAAATAACGAGAGCAACCATAGCTGTGTATCTCGATGTTCCAGTTAACAAGCGACAAGCCGCTAACATTGCGAGCAGATAAACCAGAACAAAAATACCATTAGCAAGCTTGAGAAAGAATTCAAGATCCAAATCAGATAGTTCACCAATTACGCACGATATAAGCGCAATAAAGCCAATCGCTAGGGTTGGGTAAAGCGGTACGCCATGGCTGTTAAGTTTTGCCATTCGGCTTTCTGGTCTGTGTTGGCGTGCCTGAGCCCAGATCATTCTAGATAAGCTTTGAGTATAAAGGTTTAAGCTCGCAAAACATGCGAAGAATCCTAGAACGCTTATCACCGTTTTAAATCCATTACCAAACAGTTGTTCCGTAACCCATGGGATTGAAGTCGCATCAAACTCAGGCGAACCGTAAGCACCCACTTTGATGATGACCACCGAGCAAGCCCAATAGACGATGCCCGCGACAAAGCACCCAGCGATGATCGCGATTGGAAAATCACGTTGTGGGTTTTTAAACTCTTCACCCATGTGAGCAAAAGCTTCTATGCCAACAAAACACCAAAACATCACCGCAAGCGCTGCACCAATTGACCATATTGAATCTGATGTAATTGCAGGAATAACAACATCAGTAGCCCCGATATCAGCTTTCCAGACAAAAGCGCTGACTAAAGCAAATATTGAAAGTGCAATAATCGTTTGCAGTCGGCCAGACGACTTGCTGCCCATGAGGTTAACCACAATAAGCAGTGCAACGGTAATGAATTGCGCTCCAAGAGGCGTATCGAGTGGCGCAGGTAATAGCTGTTGAGCAAAACCTCCGGCTAATGCAATGGCGGCAGGTATACCCACAGGAACGACACTTACGAATAACCATGCAACACTTGTTTCTAAACGTTCGCTGAATGCCTGACGGACAAAATAAGCTGTGCCACCCGCATTCGGGTAGCGTTTCCCTAACGCTGCAAAGGTAAGCGCAATTGGACAGATTGCGATAAACAATATCAACCAAGCTAACAGTGATAATTGTCCTGCGATTCCTGCGGCGATGGCTGGAATCATAAATAACCCAGTACCTAGCAAAGTGGTTGAGAGTTGTCCGATTCCTGAGATCAAGGTGATCTCTTGTTTGAGTTGCGTCATTCGCTGTCCTTGCTGATGGTGCGGTGTTGTTTTCAGTTAGAATTGAGGTGCAGAGTGCATATTCTGCATTGTGATTGAAAGCATACATTGTCGCTATCAATAATGCAGCTAGCGAAACGTCTTAAGAGGCGGTCATTTTAACGGTATTGATTCAATTCAACGTGAAAGTGTCGGCTGTTCTATCGAGGAAAACTGTGTCAAATTAGTCCCTATAAATAGAACAATAATGGAAGTCATCGCAATCATGGATAAATTTGATCGGCAAATTTTAGATATCCTCAAAATTAATGCTCGATGCTCAGTGAGCGATATTGCTAGAGACGTGAGCCTTTCTCGCTCTGCAGTCAATGCTAGAATCAAGAAATTAGAAAACGATAAGGTGATTACAGGGTATTGCGCGCAGATAGCGGAACCTGATCAACCTAAGAATGTGTGCGCTTATATTACATTGAAGTTTGATCTAGCGAGTAGTAACCACAGTTGTGAGTCTTACGCGAAACGTATCCAGAGTATTGACGGGGTTCAATGGTGCCATTCGATCAGCGGTGAGACGGATATGATGTTGTACATCGAAGTGGAAAGCATGAAGCACTTGAATCAAGTCCGCGATCAATTGCAAAGTTACCCAGATCTTCGCCACCTAATGACGCATACGGTTTTGACCGAGTTTTTTAACAAACAGAATTCGTTAGGCCGTTCATGTTAGGAGTGATCGACTGCGCTAAGAGCGTCAACATGGTTAGGAGCTTCAATCTTGCTAGGAGCCTAAATTTTGCTAAGTAATGTAAATTTAAACTTGCTGCGCTCGCTGCATGTGCTCCTTGAAGAGTGCCATGTAAGCCGTGCAGCTCAGCGCCTGCACATAACGCAATCGGCGGTGAGTCGCCAATTGGCTCAACTTAGAGACTTGTGTGGTGACCCTCTCCTTGTTCGTGATGGCAACAAGCTGGTTCCTACCAATCGAGCTCTGCTTCTCAAGGGAAAACTGGATGATTTGTTGGGTGAGTTCGACCATTTATTGGATGATAAACCCTTTGAACCACAAGACTGGCAGGGTGAATTGGTGTTATCGTCCAGCGATTATGTTGCTCAGTATATTCTTCCTGTCATTGTCTCTGAAGTCTCTGCAGAAGCCCCAAATATTAATTTGGCTTACCGTTTATGGCAGCCCAATTATCTTGAAGCGCTAAACGAGTCGGGTATTCATTTAGCTTCCAGCATGTTTCCCAAAAAACCAGAGCAAGTATCGAGCATTAAGCTTGGTGAAGATAAATCGGTGTGTTTGATGCGTAAGTCTCATCCGCTCGCTCAGCAATTAGCCTTGAGTGCGAAGGATATCGTTAATTACTCACATATTAAAGTGACGGGTGGCGGAGACAAAGACAGTTACGCGGATATTGCATTAAAGAAACAAAATCTTAAACGTAGAGTTGCTTTACAGGTTCCGTTTTTCTCGTCGGCAGGCACGGTGTTGATGCAAGATGATTATCTAATGATTGTGCCTGAACATATCGCTCATAACTTAGGACGACACCTAGAGACTACTTATTTTTCTTTGCCGTTTGATACTGAAATGCATACCTATTGGCTGATGTGGCACCCTAAGTATGACAACGACTCTGCACACAAATGGGCACGAGAGAAGGCATTCCAGGCTATGCAAAAATCGAGTTACAATATAAGTATGATTTCAAATCATAACTATGATGATGATCTTTGATTTCAAAGAATACTTTCTGCGAATTATTGTAAATAGCAAGTACAAGGCGTTCAGTCAGAGCGTATGTTTTTACTAGGAATGGAATGATGACAGTAACAATTTGGTTTTCTTTATTGGCGATTTGTTTATTGGGCGCGATGTCTCCAGGCCCAAGCTTAGCGATGATCGCTAAGCATAGTTTGGCTGGTGGCCGTATGAATGGGCTTGTTGCTGCTTGGTCACACGCCGCTGGCATTGGTATTTATGCGTTCGCAACGATTGTTGGTTTGGCGGTGTTACTTGAACAATCACCAATGTTATTTAAAGGTATCAGTATAGCGGGCGCTGCGTATCTGCTATACCTTGGTGTGAATGCGTTGCGTTCGAAAGGTGGCGTAGCTGCGAAATTGGAAGCGGGTGAGCAGATGAGCTACATGCAATCTGCGCGTGAGGCTTTCTTGATCTCTATTCTGAGCCCAAAGATCGCGCTGTTCTTCATCGCTCTGTTTAGCCAATTTGTTGCACTAGGTAATGAGCTAACTAATAAAGTAATTATTGTTTCAACCCCGTTGATTGTTGATGGCCTTTGGTACACCTTCATCACATTGGTGTTGTCTAGCCCATTGATTGTTGAGCGTATTCGCTCGAAAGCTCAATTGATCGATCGACTGTCTGGTGTAGTTTTGATTTTGTTGGCTGTTCGTGTGGTGTGGACGATTTAGAAGTAAGTCATTTCTCGCGATAACAGGTTTCTATTAAAAAGGCTCACTAGACGTTGTCCAGTGAGCCTTTACTTTTCAAATCAATGGATGTACTAGCCTTCCGAGTTCAGCACTGCATCAAGCTTCGTCATTGAGTCCGAAAAGTAAGGGTTGTAGGTTAGGCGTGCATGGTTTTTCCCATCCTCAATATAACCCCACGCTGAGTACCAAACTTCACTATTATCGATACATTGCTCTTCAAAACCTTCTGCTTGTCCGTTAGAACAAATTCTCTTACTACCATTGACTCCGTAGTACGGGTTGTTGGGTGAGAACAGTAAGCCCATGTGAGAACCATTAGAAATGCGCTGATCTGGAATCTTCATACTGTATTGAATAGCGCGAGGATCTTCGAGTGTCGCTTCCCCTAGCCAAATCAACACATTGTTTGGGTTTGGCATCGATCGACTAAACGCTTGCTGGACAAATTTGGTGTCAATGACACTATCGCCTTCGCTCATCATAATAAAAACAGGTTTGTCGAAGTGTTTATCTTGTAGATCTTCGCGAACCACTTCTGATGTTTCATAGTAAACCGAAGCGCCATTCATTGGCAGCGAGTTATAGCGCAGTATATTGTCTTCAGGATCTTGGTCAGCCCAAGTAATAAAATAACTTGCTAGACCTGCGTATTGCACGGCTGATGAGCTTGGTTGAAATGCAGGGGAGAATAGCAATAGCCCTGAGATCTTTGGGTCGTTCATCGCCTGTGAAGTCACTAGATTTGCACCTGTTGAATAACCGCCAAGCCACACAGAATCATATTCCTGCTCAAGTAACTGAGTATGGTGAGCTACGACACCTTGCCAATCTTCCAAGCTTGGTTGCATTAAGTCGCCCACACGACTGCCGTGACCGGGAAGTAATACCGTTCTCACAAGGTAACCTTGTTCTGCTAGATGCGTGGCGATATCTTTAAATGAGTAGGGTGAGTCGCCTAATCCATGGACTAACAATACGGCTTTCCCGTTAGGAGAAACGGGTTGATATTCTGCCGGAGAATTAAGTTGAATCTCTAACTGCTTATTTTCGGTCATGAACACGCGATTTCTCAGCAACCAATCTTGAGTGTCACTGATGTATGCGTCAAAAGTATCTTGTTGATATTCAGGCAAGTTTGGGGAGGTTTCGTAAGCGGGTTCAATGGTCTCGCTGGAGCAACCAACGAGACCTAAAGTCGTTAAGGCAATGAGCGTAATAATGGTCTTTCTGGTCATTATTTAATGTTGTCTCTATCGTGTTTTATTTTGAAGCAAAAGCTTAGACTATTTTTTGTTTGAAAGGTCTTCGTATTCGCCTTCAATAACACCAGCATCACTGGTTGATGACTGACGAGTGTTCATATGAGCTGAGAAACCTTGTTTCTTCATTTGATTCTGAATGCGCTTGCCAGTAATTAAAGCTGCAATAGCTAAAGGAATAGCAAGGAGCAAGCTAGTGAATAACGCCAATAGGCCAGTAAACAGCGCAACAATCGTAACTAATATATTTTTCATATTCATTCCTCTTTTCTCTATGTTGTTACTATATCGCTTCTATTCTGAACGAAACATGAACATCGTTAATTAATCTCATAGAGTCACTATGACACAGGTGTGTTTGAATTGAGGGTTTATATGTAGTCATAATCACGCACTAAAAATATGGAATTTGCTTTAGCTGTTTAAAATCAGCCACTTAAAAGTTGGCACGCTTGATGCTCTATAGGGTTTGGAATAAGTCACTGTAAGCAAAGTACTTACAGCTAATAAAAATTACTGGGAGCCCTATATGTTCTGTATTCAATGTGAACAAACCATTCAAACCCCAACCTTAAAAGGCTGTTCTTTCGCACAAGGTATGTGTGGAAAAACGTCTGAAGTATCCGATCTTCAAGATGTGTTGGTGCATTCTCTTCAAGGTGTTTCTTTTTGGGCAAATTTAGGTCGCGCTTGCGATGTTATTGATACTGAAATTGATGAGTGGGCGCCAAAAGCATTCTTCGCAACACTGACTAATGTTAACTTCGACCCTGCGCGTATTATCGAGTTTGCACAACAATCTCACGAGTTTAAGCAGCGTCTAGAGCAACAGGTACGTGCGGCTGCTACATTGATCGGCTTTGAAATCCCAGCACTTTCGGCTGCTGCGCAATTCGATCTTCCAACAGATTCTTCAGAGCTATTGGCACTTGCACCTCAAGCTGCGGTAAACCGTGGTCACGACTCTCAACATGAAGATGTGATCGGTCTTCGCCTTCTTTGCCTATACGGTCTAAAAGGTGCGGCAGCATACATGGAGCACGCGCGTGTTCTTGGTCAAACTGACAATGCTATTTTTGCTGAATACCACGAAATCATGGCTTTCTTAGGTACTGATCCATCTGACCTAAAACAACTGCTAGATACATCTATGCAGATTGGCTTGATGAACTACAAAGTAATGGAAATGCTGGATAAAGGTGAGACAGATACATTTGGTCACCCTCAACCAACAACCGTGAACGTGAAGACTAAGAAAGGTCACTGTATTCTTGTTTCTGGCCACGACTTGCATGATCTAGAAAAGATCCTTCAACAAACGGAAGGCAAGGGTATCAATGTTTACACTAACGGTGAGATGTTACCTGCACACGGCTACCCTGAACTGAACAAGTACCCACACCTTGCGGGTAACTACGGCAGCGCTTGGCAGAACCAGCAAAAAGAGTTTGCGAACTTCCCTGGTGCTATCGTAATGACATCTAACTGCCTACTTAACCCAGATGTAGGTTCTTACGCAGACCGTCTGTTTACGCGTAGCATCGTAGGCTGGCCGGGTGTTGCACACCTTGAAGGCGACGATTTCAGCGCAGTAATCGACTGTGCACTGGCGCAAGAAGGTTTTAAACACGACGAGATCGAGCAAATGATCACTGTCGGTTTTGGTCGTAACGCATTGATGGAAGCGGCACCTGCGGTTGTTGAGCAAGTGAAAGAAGGCAACATCAAACATTTCTTCCTAGTCGGTGGTTGTGACGGTGACAAATCTGAACGTAGCTACTACACAGACTTCACAGCTCAAGCGCCAGAAGATTCAGTCATCTTAACGCTTGCGTGTGGTAAATTCCGCTTCAACAAAAATCAATTCGGTGACATTAACGGTATCCCACGTCTGCTCGATGTAGGTCAATGTAACGATGCTTACTCAGCTATTCAGCTTGCTCTAGCACTGTCTAAAGAGTTTGATTGTGGCATTAACGAACTTCCGTTAACGCTGGTTTTATCTTGGTTCGAGCAAAAAGCGATTGTTATCCTGCTTACTCTGTTCGCTCTTGGTGTGAAAGGTATTTACACGGGCCCAACAGCGCCAGCTTTCCTAACAGAAAATCTACTAAAGATTATTCAAGACGAGTTCGATATGCGTTCTATCTCAACGCCAGAACAAGATCTTAAAACAATCTTAGCGGCTTAATTTAGGCCAACTCAAAGCCCCGTTGTTGTGACGTTTTTCTAAAACAGACAACGGCGGGGTTTTTTAGATTTAAATCTTTAGTCATTTAATCATTAGCAAGGTACACGAACTATGTATGCATGGTCGGATAGCGATTCAATCAATTTAGTGTGTTTAAAGAAATGGCACGAGACGCCAGATACGGTCAGCTTTGAGCTTGGCCGCATTCCACAAGACTTACATTTCAACTTTAAGCCAGGGCAGTTCATTACCTTGGGTTTGGATATGCCGACGAAAACCGATTACCGTGCCTATTCTGTAGCATCTTGTCCTGAAGATAACCGCCTGAAGCTGACGGTAAAGCGTGTGGAAGGTGGTTTGGTTTCGAACTTTATTGTTGATGAACTTGATGAAGGTGATGAGGTTTCTGTATTGAAGCCAGCAGGTACGTTTAACTGTATTGATTGCATGCCAACGGCAACACAGAAAGTAACGCTAGTGAGTGCAGGTTGTGGTATCACACCTGTGATGGCGATGGCAAAGTATTGGTTGGCTCAAGGTAGTGATATTGAAATCGATTTTGTTCACATGGCACGTAATCGACGCGAGACCATCTACTTTGAAGAGCTTAACCAACTTGATGAGACACATGCGAACTTCAATTTAAGATTACTGCTGAAAGACAGTGAAGGAACAAAGGCTCCTCAAGGCCGATTAGATAAGAATTGGTTAGTGAAACTGAGCCCAGATATCTTAGATAGAACGGTTTATCTGTGTGGGCCTGTAGGCTTCATGCAAGACATAGAAAACTACCTGAAAGAACTTGAGTTCAACATGGATAACTTTTATCAAGAAAGTTTTACTCCAGCGACTCAAACTAATGATTCACTAGCCAATAGCAATACTGCTTCAGAAGAATCACAAGCGGAAGCGTCTGCAGATTCAAATGGTGCCGTTAAGGTGTTTGTTCCTGCCTTTGGCGCAGAAGTAGAAGCGGAGGCGGGCACACCACTCGCTGATTCATTAGAGAAAGCAGGCGTTCCGATTATTATTGCTTGTCGCAGTGGGATTTGTGGTTCGTGTAAGTGTAAAGTAACCAAAGGTTCGGTGGAGTCAAGCAGCCAAGAGACTTTGACGCCAGAACAGATTGAGCAAGGTTATGTACTCGCGTGTTCGAGCTCGATTCAGTCAGATGTTGAGATTGAGTTGTAACAGACGTGAAGTGAAGCTTTCCAAGAGTGATGAGGATAAAGTTCTTGTAATAGCGATAAAAGTTAGCTTGCCAGATGTAAAAAGGCCACTTAGATCAGATAGAGAGAGCAGATCTAAGTGGCAACCTTCCTATTTATACGGGGGAGTAAAACAAGAAGGGTTGCAAAGCCCGTTACAGACCCTGCAGATATAATTATTATGTTGTGGAGCTGGTTACCTAAAACTGTTTATAGAATCTAAGGAAGTCATAGAATCTAAGCAATTTACAGATTCTAAGCAGTTTTTATACTTCAGGGTAAGTCTTGTAGCGCACACCCATCATTTGTTCCATACAGTGAACAACCTGACAGCTGTAGCCAAACTCGTTGTCGTACCAAATATACAACACGGCGCGGTTGTCTTGTGCGATAGTCGCAACACCGTCAACCACACCAGGGTGGCGAGAGCCAACCAAGTCCGTCGATACAATCTCAGTCGAGTCTGTGTAATCGATTTGTGCAGACAAAGCAGAAGACAGCGCCATTTCACGCAGGTACTCGTTCAACTCTTCTTTGTTTGTGCCTTTCTCAAGGTTTAGGTTCGCAACTGCCATTGAAACGTTTGGCGTAGGTACGCGAATCGCATTACCTGTTAGCTTACCTTCCATTTCCGGCATCGCTTTTGATACTGCTTTAGCAGCGCCAGTCGATGTCAAAACCATGTTCAGTGACGCAGCACGACCACGACGATCACCCGAGTGGAAGTTATCGATTAGGTTTTGATCATTGGTGAATGAGTGCACCGTTTCGATGTGACCAGACAGCACGCCAAACTTGTCGTGAACCGCTTTCAATACTGGAGTGATTGCGTTAGTAGTACAGCTTGCTGCAGAGATGATGGTGTCTTCTGGCTGAATAACATTTTCATTCACACCAAATACCACGTTCTTGATATCGCCTTTACCTGGCGCAGTCAGTAGAACTTTCTTCGCACCATTACACGCAACGTGTTGGCTTAGGCCTTCCGCATCACGCCATACGCCTGTGTTATCAACCACAAGTGCGTTTTCAATACCGTAAGCCGTGTAATCCACGTCTTCTGGTTTGTTTGCGTAGATAACTTGGATGAAGTTACCGTTAACGATGATCGCTTTGCGTTCTTGGTCTACAACAATGCTGCCGTTGAATTGGCCGTGTACAGAGTCACGACGAAGCAGGCTAGCACGTTTTTCTAGGTCGCCATCTTTGCCGCCACGTACAACGATTGCACGCAAACGCAGTGGATAACCCGGGCCACTTTTCTCGATCAACAGACGAGTGAGCAGTCGGCCAATACGACCAAAACCGTATAATACAACGTCACGAGGTTCTGTCATCGCATCGCCTTTAAGCGATTCGATGAGTGCAGTTTGTAGGAAATCATCCAACCCGTTTGTGTCTTCGCGATCTTGCCAGAATGCATGAGCAAGACGACCAACATCGATGCGACATGGAGATAGCTCCATAGAGAGAAGGTGTTGAATGATTGGTTGAGTCTGTTCTGCTGTAAGAGGAGAACCAGTGTAACGTTTTGCGATACGGTGAGCTTTGATGATGTCGATAGTTGTCGCGTTAACCAGGGTCTTACCGAAGAGGATAACCTCTACGCCTTTTTGACGGTATAACTGACCTAAAGTTGGGGCGATGGATTCAGCAATAGTTTGACTAGTTTGCCAGTCTAGGAGGTGCTTTTCGGGACTCATCTTTACTCGGGACCTTTCACGTTAAGTTTCTGCATTCATGGCGGTTGTAGGGAAGCCAATCAGCATAGGGGATTTAAGGCATCAGGCTGTGGTCTTTATTGCCACTTAAATGTGCTTGATATGCCTTGTGTGCAACTTGTAATTTTTATGTGGCAGGATTGTAAGGTACGACGGGTTATTCTGCTAGGAAAAATAAATGCAGATAAATTATCTATAAAATTCCGATATAGTAGCCAAAAATCAACATTTTAGTGTTAATAAAGGCTATTGACTTTAACAATCTGTAGTACTTATTTTTCGACAAAAAATACTTATCTCAAAATATGATATGAAAACCTGGCCATGGTGAACACTAAAGGTGTGATCATGAACACGAGTTACACGTAAAAAGTAAACGACAAATAAGGCAATCAACGAGTTTTCCTATTCGACCTTTGAACAAGCTGAAGTTGAGTGCGGAAAGTACGTAACGCAAGCGTTTAGGTGTCACAAATTTAACCCAACTAACGGCTTGGTTAATATGTAGAATTATTATTGACTGCTGAATCAAACCAATGAGCTTTCCGGTCCACGCGTTCTATGAGTGATAATAACTCGATAATGCGTCGTTTCTTTAAGCTTCAATTGTTTAAAGCTCAGTTATATACACTCTTCATGCTGATACCTCATTTGTTTTTGGGAGTCGTTCTCCCTTTACCCTCTGATATGGATACCAGCGGCGGCTAATTTGTCATTCTGGGCTCGGAGTATCGTTTGTTCATATCCAATTTGATCAATAACTCCGGTTAATGTCCTATTCTTAACTTAGGCTAGAAAAAATCACTTACGGGAAGGGAGTCGTTATAAAAATGATAAACATGTCAATTAGATGGCGTCTTATTTTTCTTTCCACCGTTTCTGTATTCATCATGCTTGGATTTACAGTCAATGAAGTGTTGAAGAACGATAAAAAAATGAGTCACCTTGAGACAACCCGCATTAAGGTTGAAGCGCTTCAATCTTTTAATACTATTTCAAGTGATGCGTATCGATGGTTGGTTCTGTCTAATGATTCCCCCGAAAAAAGCCAATTACTATCAAGACTGCAAACTGAACTTGATAGGCTATCTCAGTTCGAGAGAAGACTTCAATCGCTCGACACTACTTGGACCGTCGAACCACAATTGTTAGAACTGAAGCGTGTGTTAGTTAGCCTAGGTGGAGCTGTAAAAAGTACAGGCGCAATTCCAAACAATGACAATACACAGCTAACAGAGCGCGCTTTCGATTTGCTAAAAGATGTATTAATGGAGTTGTCCGAATATCACATTAATTTAGTCGATGAAAAAATCAGTCAAACCGATGCGGTGTTTATCAATCTCACTAATTACGTATTTTGGACACAGAGAGAAGCGTGGTTGAGTTACCGCTTATATCGTTCTCCAGAACTGAAAGATCAATATCTGTTGAGTTATGTGGGTGCTTTAGAAAGGCAGCAACAGCTGTTAGCGACGTTTTTTCGCTCGGGTAGTCGCTCGCCTGAAATTAGAACACTATTAAAGACGTTTTCCAAAGACGAATTTCAAGACAGTTTTACTGGACGAATTCTGAAAGGAGATTTCTCGTCACCTGAAATATATGAGCATGTTGAAGGTTTAGAACGAAAGAAGCAGGCCATTTCAGAAGCGGTGAGTGCTTACACTCAACAACTTCAATCTGATTTGACCAGAAATATTGCGTTGCAGAAAAGACAAACTTTGATTATGACATTATTGATTCTTGTCGTTTCAGGTGTTTTGCTATGGTTGGGTATCGCGACTTCTTTACGTTTAAACCGAAACTTATCACTCATTTTAAAAGGGGTTTCTGAATGTGCGGATAGTTACGGTAAGCCTACGGTTATTGAAGTGAAAGGTAACGATGAGCTAGCCGAGTTTACTCAAACCCTGAATCGAGTAATGGAGCGTAATCATCAACACAATAAAGAGCTAATTGAAGCAAAAGAGGATGCGATTTCGGCAAACAAAGCGAAAAGCGCGTTCTTAGCTAATATGTCTCATGAGATACGAACGCCGCTCAATGGCATTATCGGTATGGCCGAGATCTTATCCCAGAGCCAACTGAGTGCTAACCAACAAGAGGTACTCGAAGATATAGAATCGTCTTCACATTCGTTGTTGGTGCTGCTCAATGATATTCTCGATCTTTCTAAGATAGAGTCTGGCAACCTAATGCTGTCGCCACATAATGCCGATTTGCGAGAAGCGGTTTATGACTCAGTGAGTGTGATTTTGTCGAAAGCGATAAGTAAAGATATTGAACTCGATATCAATATTGACGCTCAAACCCCACGACAACTGTTTTTCGATGAATACCGCGTTCGACAAGTGCTGACAAACCTGTTGTCTAATGCCATCAAATTTACGTCTAAGGGAATCATTACAACGGATATTGCTTATACACCGATGTCTATGGGCAGAGGTAAGCTCGAGTGTAGTGTATCTGATACCGGGATTGGAATTGAGCCTGAGAAGTTAGAATCCATTTTCGAACCCTTCACCCAAGAAGATGGCAGCATTACACGCCAATTTGGCGGCACAGGGTTAGGGCTTGCGATTTGTCGTCAACTTGTGGATTTGATGGGCGGTTATATTACCGCGCGTTCGCTGAAAGGAGAGGGCTCGACGTTTACTTTTTGTCTGTATGTCGATGTCGTTGAAACTCATGTCCAAACTTTCGAGACTTTAAGTCATGCGACTATTATCTCGAACTCTTTTAATTATCTCGATCAACTGGTTAAAGAGTGTGGTCGCTTGAACATCAAACCTAACGTTGTTTCATCTATATCGGCACTTGATGAGAGCTTAAAAGAAAGTGACTTGGTTTTTTATTGTCACACGCTACATCACTCTATGAGGAAAGATCTTGCAGCGTTAAAGGAGTTATATCCACTGACACGCGTCATTGTGTGTCAGCATCATTTATTTAAAACCAATCTCATACCAGAATCGGTCCACTCGACCCATACATTACCTTTTTTAGGAAGACGATTCCTAAACAGCCTGCAGTCTCTTGATATAGGTGAAGAGCAAGCACCACAGGTGGTATCAAAGGATGAAGAAGTTCGTGCCTTGAATCGACGTATTTTAATTGTTGAAGATAACCTGATGAATCAGAAAATAGCCAGTTTCTTCTTGGAGCAAGCGGGCTATGAATATTTGATTGCCAGTAATGGGCAAGAAGCGGTCGATGTGATAACCCAAGGAGCTCAGTTTGATGCAATCTTAATGGATTGTATGATGCCGGTTATGGACGGTATAACGGCGACTCGAGCGATCCGACAGTGGGAACTCGATCAGCAAGCTATACCACTGCCTATTATTGCGTTAACCGCTAGTGTATTAGAAGAAGACATCAAAGATTGCTTTGAAGCAGGAATGAACGCTTATTTACCGAAACCTTATAAGTCTCATCAGCTTTATGATCTCTTTAGTAGTCTTGATATCGTCTAGTCGTTTTGTTGCCGAGCTCAGTTTTCATTGAGTGATGTTATTGTGAAGCGCCTTTAACGTTCTCTATAGCGCCATAGAGCTTCATTATTAAATGAAGAATAGGGTTATCTCCAAACGACTGCTAAGTATCTAGCGAACTTCCAAGCCAAGGTTGTACTGGGCAAGGCAACGACCTACGTAACTTATTTTTAGTAATGCAGCTACCAATATGGTACTGATGTGTGCGACGATCTGGATGGACAAAGAGAAATGGTCGGCCAAAGGATAGGCAATGATAATGCTCAGTAGCATGAGCAAGGCAGTAATCGCTAAACTGAAGTTTGATACAGAAAGTAGAGTTTGAAAGCGTTGAGTCATTGTCTTCATATTGAATTCCTAATTGCCAATAATAATTATGATACTTGTTATCAATAGCAATTAGCGTTCCAGTTGTTCTAAATTAATATTATCAATGCTTTATATTGAATTTAAATACCAATAGGGTCAAATTGACTCTGGTGGATTTGCGGTCAATGTGACTCGATCGTGTGCTTAATTACCATTGTCTAAACCCGCAAGTATCGATGTGGAATCGAACTCCAGAATATAGCCCCAATCCAACGTTGTTTTTTTGCCCGAATTCAGCATGAATCTTTTTAAGTTTAACGTGCAGATCGCTTCGAGAAATGCCGTTGGCAGGAACGAGATCTAAGGCACAGAATTCCAAATGTTTGCTTTGCAGAGCCCCTCCAGCCTGCTGGTTGTAAATCTTAGAACGTTCGCCTGAAACAGGGATAACAATACCAATTTCAGGCTCGATGTATTGTTGTATGTATTTCAAGGTATTGATCATGTTAGGCACGTTTTTCTTATTGGGAAGGGTAAACAAAGTGGTGTTACTCATTGCCCAGTCTGTTCCTTGAAGTAGCACTAAATGCAATGGCATACTTTTGGTCACACCAGCATCTTTGAGCTGTTGCCCAACTTCCTTTACTTTATCTTCTGCATGATTAAGAAGCATCCAACCTCGAAATGCCGATCGAGTCGGAACCTTGTAACCATGAACATCTACTACGAGGTCGTCGTAAGTGATTTCTGTCTCTTCAGTGTAAAGTCTCTCAAATTCTTCGGGGTAGGGCTGAGTTGATGATAGCGCTAAGGTAATCAGAATACTTGCGTACATAGGGTCACTCCATTGCTTGCGTTTACTTAGTAACTTACCTTCACTTGATAACTTGCTGTCACCAAATCATTTACGTTCAATTAAGTATAGACGATAGAATTTACGTACAAAAAAACCCACTACAAAGAGTGGGTTGCTAACATTATTGCAAGTCAATTTACTCGGTTAGATTACTTCTTACCTTGGGTTTGCTTGTCTTCTTCTGTTAGTTCACGAATACGACGGCTGATATCGCGACGCGCTTTAGAAATCTCTGCGCTCTTAATGATGTGGTCATCAACACGGTCTTCGTAGTCTGCTTTCATGTTTTTGATAATGCCTAAGATTTCGTCATGAGTCATTTCTGGCTTGATGTAATCAAGTAGGTTATCAAGGAGGTCGACACGCTTGCGGTTGTCGCGAACTTTCTTTTCGTTGTCTAAAAGTTCACGCTTAAGTTTGTTCTTACGTCGTGCTTGGTTAACAATTTCAAATACGCTGCTCATAGATTCCTTTTCCTATTCGTCAAATACGTTGTCTGGTTCTGATTAAAGCACATCAATTGATGATGTAACAGTCTTTAGATCAAAGCGAAAGTAAGCTTGTATAATTATTCGGCAGTCTCGCTGATACGTGATTGTTTTTATCTAAGTGTTCACGTTAGTATCCAGTATAGATACTGCATTGATACGAAATGTTAAATGAAAGAACAACAATTGGAAATAGTAGATTCGGTGGAGCATGCGACTGAATCTTCAGTAGAGAAAAACAAGCTTCGTGAAGCATATGTCCAAGAGCGTACTTATTTGGAAGTCGTGGAAATAGAGCTTAATCGTTCTAAGATCATATTGATTGATGAGCAAGGTAGAAAGAAACGAGTACCAATTTTGTCTGAGCACTAGCTATTACTGGCTGAATTGTTAAGTGTTGAGGTGGAATTATCAAAAATAATAAAAAGGAAAAACGATGAACACAGTACTTTCCCCAATTGAAGCGAGAATCATTGGTTGTTTGATCGAGAAAGAAGTGACTACTCCCGATCATTACCCACTGACACTGAATAGCTTAACAACGGCTTGTAATCAAAAGAGCAATCGTGACCCAGTTCTTTCTCTGTCAGAGTCAGATGTTTTAGATGCGGTTGATGGTTTGATTGCGCGTCGCATGGTGAGTGATGAAAGCAGCTTCAACAGCCGTGTTAATAAGTATCAACATCGTTTCTGCAATACTGAATTTGGTGATCTGCAGTTTACCGAGCAAGAGCGTGCGATTATTTGCTGTATGTTACTTCGCGGTGCGCAAACACCCGGTGAACTTCGAACTCGAACGGGCCGCCTAGCGAATTTCAATGATGTGAAAGAAGTGGAAGCTACGTTAGAGAAATTAGCTGCAAGAGAAGCTGGTGCATTAGTGGTCAAACTTCCTCGCGAAGCTGGTAAACGTGAATCTCGTTACCAACACTTGTTGAGTGGAGAAGTTGATGTTGAAGCGTTTGAGACGGCATCTGTTGGCGCGGCTACGCCATCTGCGACGAGCGAAAAGTTTGAAGAACTTGAATCTGAAATCGCAAGCCTAAGAGCAGAAGTGGCGGAGTTGAAAGAGTTGGTTGAATCACTGCTTTAAATGACGACGTCTAATAAAGATGCGGATTGGGTCGTGTATCTGATCCGCAATAAAAACAACGCGCTCTATTGTGGAGTAACTAACAATTTAGAGCGTCGTTTTGAACAACATCAGCAAGGTAAAGGTGCAAAGGCCTTAAAAGGTAAAGGTCCACTTAAGCTAGTTTGGAGTTTTAGTGTCGGGTCTAAAAGTGAGGCATTGAAAACCGAATACGCGATCAAACAATTGCCCAAATCTCGTAAAGAAAAATTGGTATCACTCAAATTAATCATTGAGTGGCAAGAAGATAAAATTCAATATACCGAAGTCTCATAAATCATAGCTAAAATATTCACTATTGAACTAATTATTAAGAATGAAGAATTGTACGATACTTTTTAAGTTATTGATTTTTAATAAATATAAACCGTTTTGTTGTCTTTTTGATACTTGCATTAGGGCCATCAGTTTTTATATCAATATCAGATTGACTAATTACTCATTTGGAATGTCGTTCTAATTAGTTTTAGACGCTATCATTTATCGTCGTTGTCCTACATAATATATTTCAGCCATACAAAGAGATGGTGTCATGCTAGGTTAAAAAATGAGCCAAAGTAGTTCATATAAAACGAGAAAAATATGAAACGTTTATTGATGTTGTTTGGACTTGCCGTATTTTCTGCGTCCGCTCTCTCCCACGGTACCCGTGTCCTCAATGGGTATTGGGAATACCAGGATTATCTTGCTAAATTTCCAGAACAAAAAGCGCTGACGGATAAGATGGTCGAAGCTGTACAAAACCACCCCGTGCCATTAAAGCGAGCTCAAGATAGACCGATCACAATTTCTGTTGTTTACCCTGGCCAACAGATCTCCGATTATTGGGTCCGAAATATCCAAGCCTTTGAGAAACGTCTCGACAGGTTAAGAATTAATTACCAAATAAACCAAGTGTTTACTCGTGTCAATGCGGATATATCTCAGCAGAGTATTTCTTTGCAAGAGGCGATTGAAAACAAGACGGATTACTTAATTTTTACGCTAGATACAACTCGACACCGTAAATTTATTGAGCATGTATTGAGCTCTACGGATACCAAGTTGATCCTGCAAAACATCACCACTCCAGTACGTGCGTGGGCAGACAGGCAGCCATTTATGTATGTGGGTTTTGACCATGCAACAGGCAGCTTGAAGTTGGCGGACTATTTTAAACAAGTGACACCTCCTAACAGTAAGTACTCGGTTCTATATCGTTCAGAGGGCTACATTAGTGATGCTCGTGGCGATACCTTTATCCATGATGTAAACACCGATACTAATTTTGATCTCAAGTCTTCTTTCTACACTAAATCAGATAAGGAAAGTGGTTACCAGGCAGCTAAAATCAGCATTGCGAACAATAAGGATCTAGACTTTATCTATGCATGTGCAACTGATGTCGCTCTAGGTGCTGTAGAAGCGATTCGTGAGTCGCGTAAAGATATCTTAATTAATGGCTGGGGAGGCGGTTCTGCTGAACTTGAAGCGATTGAGAGAGGTGACTTAGATGTTACTGTCATGCGAATGAATGACGATACGGGTATTGCGATGGCAGAAGCTATCAAATGGGACCTTGCTGGGTTGGAAGTTCCTACCGTTTATTCTGGTGAGTTCGAAGTTGTCACCAAAGAAGACTCTTCGGAACGTATTTCAGAACTTAAGAAGCGTGCATTTAGGTACTCAGGCCAATAATGAAGAAAAGCTACGCCAATACACCAAGAAACACTTTAGCCAAATTAATTACCCGTATTATTATTTTAGTGATAGGGGTGATGGCGCTTGGCGTGCTTATTCATAATTATGAGACCAGTAGTAATATTGTGAAACAAGAGACCAATCGAACCGTTCAGCAAACATCAAGCCTGATCCAAAACATGTTCGACTACCGTTTGTCTGTTCTTCAAATTCACCAAGATAGTAGTTCACACAGTCAAACTTTAAGAGGGTATTTTGATACTCATAATGAAGAGGCGTTGAGCTATTTTTTCTTTGGTGTTGATCAGCGGGAGCCTGCTCACGCGCCAGATTTACGCTTTATTTCTACTCATAATGGTCTAGTTTGGGACGATGGAAATGGTCAGTTTTATGGTTTAGACAATACGTCATTAGAGAGTATCTCTAATGAAGTATCGTTCAGTAGTAATTGGCATTTTTTGAAGCTAGCCACCGATATTGGCGACCGCCATTTATTGGCACGAAGAACACCCATTATTGATAACGCGACCGGTGAGGTTCTTGGTCAGTTATATATTGCCATTGTGCTAGACAATAACTTCTCTCTTGCAGAATCTATCCAACAAGGAAGTAATTGCGAAAATATTGTCATCGAGGCTAATGGAGCGCCAGTTACTTCAACGTTCAGTGGTGACGAAAGCTATACGATAACGGATATTCTTGCTTACGAAGTCCATGATGAATTACCTCTCCACTTCGTCACCATCACGACGATTCAGATAAACGCCGTTGATACACCACTCACTATTCGAGCGGTGCAAAAAAACACCAATTTTATTGAGTTAGAAGAGAATTATGAGCGCGCCATTATTGTCGTGATCGTTGTGATCGTCTTTATGTCCTTCTTTACGCGAGCTTGGATTCAAAGAAGAGTCGCGGCTGAGCTCGATAAACTGATGAACTTTACCCGTTCCGCAAGTGACAATGATGAATACAACAAGTTTGATGGTTCCAATATTTTCGAGTTCCATCATATTGGTTGCACGCTAGAAGATACCTTTGAACGTTTATCTGAACAGAACCAAAAGTTCCAAGATCTGTTCAATTTTGCTCATTCACCCATTTTGGTCTGGTCTGAAAAAGGCGATTTGATTCAGATGAACCCGGCAGCTCGCATGGCTTTATTCGATGACGATGACAACTATGGTGCGATGGCTCAAGAGTTTGAGAGTCGTATGTTGCCGAACATTCAAATGGTGGTTCAAGGCGCGAAACTGACGGGGATTAATGTGCCAATCGGTGAAAAGGTGTTCCGTTGGAACATGTCTGCGATTCGCGTTGAACACGGTATTACAGGAGTGGTGGTTCAAGGGCAAGACATCACTAAGCTGATAGAAGCAGAGAGACAGGCTGATCGAGCAAGAGAAGAAGCTGAGCATCTTGCGAATGTACGAGCCGACTTTTTAGCTAAGATGAGCCATGAGATTCGTACGCCGCTAAACGGTATTCTAGGTGTGTCCCAGCTGCTTAAACGTTCTTTACAGGGAGAAGATAATCGGGGCCAAGTCGATGTACTTTGCAACAGTGCTGAACACTTACTGGCGGTACTTAATGACATCTTGGACTTCTCTAAAATCGAACAGGGTCAATTTAATATACAGAAAAAAGACTTTCGCTTAACGGAGTTGGTTAATACGTTGGATAGTATTTATCGACCGTTATGCGAGGATAAATCAGTTGTCTTTAGTATTATGAATCATTTAGTTGATGACGTTGAGATATACACTGATCAAGTTCGACTTAACCAAATTATGTTTAACCTATTGAGTAATGCATTGAAGTTTACTCATCAAGGCAGCATTTCAGTCAACTTTGAGCTAGAAAGTATTTTTAACTCCGACAAAGCCAGCTTAATTGTGCGAGTCAAAGACAGTGGTATTGGTATTGATGAAAACAAGATCGATGCAGTTTTTGAACCGTTTGTACAAGCAGAGGAGACCACAACTCGCGAGTATGGCGGCACTGGTCTCGGATTAACGATTGTAAAAAACCTAGTCGATATGCTTGAGGGAGATATTCAAGTTCGCAGTGTCATGGGTCAAGGCTCTGAGTTTATTGTTGAATTACCGGTTGAATTGCATTCAAAGTCGTTGTTAGGTTACAAACCACAAGCAGAGATTGATCCTGAAACGCTTTTTAGTCGACCTTTAGAAGTATTGTTGGTAGAAGACAATCACACGAATGCATTTATCGCACAAGCTTTCTGTAAAAAATATGGAATGATCGTGACTTGGGCTAAAGACGGTTTAGAAGCAATAGAAATGGCAAAGGCGAATACGTTTGACCTCATTCTAATGGACAACCAACTGCCTAATTTAGGAGGGGTCGAAACCACTCAGAAATTGAGAGATGAGATTGTTTTGTCAACACCTATCTATGCCTGTACCGCTGACGCTCAGAAGTCGACTAGAAACAGCTTCCTAGCCGCCGGGGCAAATTACGTGATTGTAAAACCGATCAAGGAAGAGTCTCTACACCAAGCTTTTGTACATTTTAAAAACTCTTACTGGGAGCAACAGGACTAATCTTTAGCAAAAGCAAATAGTCGTATGGGATTCCTTTATGAAATTGTGGTGAAATATCGTTTTTATTCCTAAAATTTTATAATCACAACATCCCAATAATAAACTGCTACAAAGAACTTGCGATAAAGGCTTGTTCCAACAGTAGTGTTTTTAGCTCATCACTCATGCTTAAGTGTTCGGGAAATTGGATACCAAAAATCCAGCCTTGACCTTGCTTTTTCTTACTCACCACTTTGTAGACCAACTCACTTTCTAAATGCTCGCTCAGTACTGAATTGACTTTGATCTTCCAACCTATATCGATATCAGATTGCTGTGTAATGTAAACACCACAGCCAGAGACAGAAAAATCCACTAACGTTGCGTCAAGTGACAGCGTGTCAAAGGTCACTTCACACCCTAGGTGCACTTTGTATCTTTCGTGTTCGCGGATTGGTTTAGTCGCAAAATTAGACGGCGGGCGAAGAAAAATAAGATGCGCTGGCGAAGTGATATGAGCCAGTACATTGGTTTTAAATGCAATGATATGTCCAAGCTCAGTATCGGTAATAGCACGGACAATCATATCAACATTAGTGAGCTTTCTGAGAGTGAGTGCCTCGGTTGCTTTTTGGGAGAGCTCTAAGATCAGGTACTGATCTTCCTTATAGCCAATATACAGGGTGCTTATTTGGACTGAGTCGTCTGGGCCGAATTCCAACACACCTGCTGTTTTTGTACCGGGTTTAAGGTATCTGAACAGTTCTATGTTTTTATCTTTATGCATATTCGTTATTGAACAATGTTAACCATCTGATGAAATAATATAACGTCCTGATAATACTATGTCATTAGTTTCATTAAGGTAATTGCAGGTGTCGAGTAAAAAGGTGAGGTGTTTTCAACAGGAAACAACAGCTTACTCTTGCCGTAAAACAAGATAGACTATTGTTAGTTGTGTACTTAATGGAGAATGAGTAAATGGAACTGAAAACTTTCTTAGAAAACCTGAAACAAGCACCGGAAAGCGTTCAATTTGAAGATACAATGCAAGTGATAGAAGCTAGCTATGATTTTTCTGAGAGTGAATTTCGTAATGGCGATGTGGTTAATGCGGCAGGGCAGAACAATGGTTCGTGTAAGATTTTTGCCTTTGGTTTAGCGTTAGGCCTCTCAGTAGATCAAACGTTGGCTTGTTTTGGTCAGTTTTACCGAAATGACGTACTAGATTTTCCTGAGAATACCGACCATCAAAATATTCGAAACTTCATGATACATGGTTGGGGGGGAGTCGAGTTCTCTCAGCCGGCATTGGTTGCAAAAGCTAAGTAATCACTCATTTAGTTAATCGTGTCTTGAAGCGAGATAATGGTATCTCGCTTCTTTTTGCGTTCTAGTGCAAGTTCATAGGCACAAAAACTACTGAACAGGTAAGGCTGATAGGCACTTACGACACAGACAAACACCTGCTTTTGGAATATTGTCGGTGTCTCGCTTCTCTAATTCAAAGCACCAACACGTCTCTTTTCCCGCACTGATATCACATTGTGCAGGCTCATTGCATTCTGGGCATTGATGAGTTGAGCTAATGCCACTCAGATTATTCATCACTGATTCTCTTTCGTTTTCAGATAACCCTTTCCAGCCGATAATCTCATCCATTGTTCGATGGCATCCACTGCATATGCCGCCATTATTTTTACAAGCCGCTCGGCAAGGTGTTTTCATTTATCTGACCCATGATTCATTTGTGCTGAAATGTAGCATATTTGTTTTCCTTTGCAGAGCCCTGTTAACCAAGAATTGACTCAGTAAAATTAACAAAGCAACTCGTAATTTTAAGGTTTTTCATGTAGCATCTCGCCCCTTTTGTCGAGTGGGGGATATTATGTTTATTGGATTTGATTATGGAACGGCAAACTGTTCTGTTGCAGCAATGGTTAATGGAGAACCAAGCCTATTACCGTTGGAAGGTAACAACCACTATATTCCCTCAACTGTGTTTGCTCCGACTCGTGAAAGCGTTTCTGAGCATCTATTTCGCCATTTGAATATCAAACCGAGCGATGTGGTTGGCGAGCAGGTGTTACGACGTGCGATTGCGTTGAACCGAGAAGAGAGTATTGATTTAGTGCCTGAAGATATGGCATTTGGTCAGGCAGCGTTGGATCTTTACTTAGAAGACCCTCGTGACGTTTACTATGTGAAATCGCCGAAATCTTTCCTTGGTGCGAGTGGGCTACATGATGTTCAGGTGAGTTTTTTTGAAGATTTAGTCTGTGCAATGATGGCGAATATTAAACACCAAGCCGAACTGACGACTCAAGAACAGATTAAACAAGCCGTTATTGGTCGTCCGATTAACTTTCATGGTCGAGGTGGTGAAGAAGCAAACCGACAAGCCGAACATATTCTTTCTCGTGCAGCTAAGCGTGCTGGCTTTACTGATATTGCTTTTCAATTTGAACCTGTTGCGGCGGGGCTTGATTATGAAAGTACCCTAACTGAAAACCAAACGGTATTGGTGGTGGATATTGGTGGTGGTACGACCGATTGCTCATTGTTAGAAATGGGACCAACTTGGTCGGGTAAGGCGGATCGTACTCAAAGTTTATTAGCCCACAGCGGGC
The DNA here is from genome assembly GCF_042466085.1 of Vibrio sp. R78045. Taxonomy (NCBI): domain Bacteria; kingdom Pseudomonadati; phylum Pseudomonadota; class Gammaproteobacteria; order Vibrionales; family Vibrionaceae; genus Vibrio; species Vibrio sp. R78045. The sequence continues at coordinate 593,421 of NZ_JAXHBS010000013.1, read as the reverse complement.
AAAGGGTAGGAGGGAATGACCTTGATATCTACCTTGCTTTTAAACAACTGATGTCACCTTTCGGTATGGGTAGTAAAGGCATTTCAGGTATCGATATGCCGCTGACTCAATTCTGGAATCCAATTGCGATCAATAATGTTGAAGCGCAAAAGAACTTCTATTCTCGCGAAAACCTAGCGGCCTTGAAGTTACTTCGTAAAGAAGCTTCAGATCCTCAAAAGTTAGATCGCTTGATGAGGGTTTATCACGATACTCTAGGCTACAGCATTGTGCGTCGAGCTGAAGAAACCAAAATTGCTTTAGCTGAATGTGCTCAATACCGAACGGCGATTAATGTCGCTTCTGAGTTAGTGGAAGTTGATATCTCTGTTGAACAGATGATCGAAGCTATTGAAACACCAAAGTCTAAGATGATTGAGTTAGTAAAAGAAGCCATTCAACAAGGTCAGAAAAAGCCAGATGTTATCTACATGACCGGTGGTTCGGCTCGATCTCCAATCCTTCGCCAAGCAGTAGAAGAAGCTGTACCGAATGTACCGATTGTGAGTGGTAACTATTTCGGCTCAGTAACAGCAGGTCTGGCTCGTTGGGCTGAGGTTTGCTTTAAATAAGAACGAAAGCTATGAGTTATTGAAGGCAACCCATCACTGATTGGTTGCTTTTTTTGTATCTGGCTTCGATGAATTTCCGCTGAGTTACTTTTTCTTCTCTAAAGCAGTGGAAATTATTTTACCGGGTTAAATGTTTCAAATGCATTCTAGATGTTACAAGGTGTTTCAAGGTTAAAAGTTTGTCATATAATGGTCTGATGAGTAATTTTAAATTTTGATTTTTAATGTTTATTTGGTGATTAGAAAACCAAAAATTTTGATGTTTTTATCTCAAAAAGTAACAGTTCGCATTTGTGTTTTTAGTTTAATTTATTGTTTAAAAAGGTTTTTTTGTTTTTTATAGTGCGAATTTTTTTATTTTACATATTTTAATGCAACTTTTTGTCATTCGTATATTAGTGTTTGTCCACTTGTTAAATGCAGGTAACAACTTCTCCGTAAGCACGAGGTTGTTAGTGAATAACTCACCCAGTTACATAATGGATATGACAATGAATAAGAAACTTTTAGCGCTAGCAATTTCTGGTGCAGTATTTGGTACACAGGCAGTTGCAGTAGAGCTTTACAACGAAGACGGCACAACATTCTCAGTTGGCGGTCACGTTTCAGTTGCAGTTGGTGATGTAAACAGCGATGACCGTCTTAACAGCGATGATATCGGTGTAGAATCTGTTTCTCCACGTATCAACTTCGGTGCAACTCACGATCTTGGTAACGGCTTTACTGCTGATGCTAAAGGTGAATGGGCGCTAAACATGCTTGACGGTGGTGAAGAGTCATTCACAACTCGTCTTGGTTACGTTGGTCTTTCTCATGACGATTACGGTCGTGCAGCAGTAGGTACTCAATGGGCACCTTACTACAACGTTGCTGGTGTAGCAGATATGCCAATCGCATTCGCGAATGACTTCATCTACGAAGATCACGGTAACCTAGGTACTGGTCGTGGCGAAGAAATGGTTAGCTACGGCAACGCTATCGACTTCGGCAACGCTGGCTCTCTAAACGCAGCTGTTGCATGGCAAGGTCGCAAAGCTGATGGTGCGAACGAATACGGCAACCGTGCTCAAATTGCTTTGAATTACGCGATTGCTGACGTTACTGCGAACTACGCATACAACACCGGTGATGTTAACTACTTTGGTGTAGTGGGTTCAAAAACTGCTGATTCTCACGTATTAAGTGCAACTTACGGTTCATACGGCGCTGAAGGTCTTTACCTTGCTGGTGTATACGCAATGAACAACTACATGAACTCAGGTAACGGCCAGATTCTTGAAGAGTCAGTTGCAATTGAATTACTAGCTTCTTACGCTCTTTCTAACAGCCTTAACCTAAGCGTTAACTACGAAGCGGTAGAAGACGACAAGCTAAGCGATACAGTATTTGCTACTACTGCTCTACAAGCTGAATACAACTTCACGTCTCAGTTCGTAGGCTTTGCTGGTTACCAGTTCGACCTACAAGGTTCTGGCGTTTACAAAGAAAAAGCTGACGACCAGTGGCTACTTGGTGCTCGTTACTACCTATAAGTCGCAGACTAATTTAGCATAGTGTTTACTCCTTAAGTTTACCTTTTAGGATACTGTCCTAGACACCATGCTAAGCCCTCTCTGATCTCTTGATTAGAGAGGGCTTCTTTCGTTCTATACGCATCTGTTTTAGTTTTTCCTTCATGTTACCTAGCCATTCATTTCATCTACGTAGCTATGCTCTTGTCATCAGTTCTTATATGTCGCGATCTTCGGATAAAAGTATTTAAATCATTAAATTGAGCTAAAGATCAGAATTTAGATGTTGATAACCATCTTGTCGAAGATTCTCTCTTTATGTTGCGGTAAACTTTGCACTCCAAAAAATAGTTCAGGGACAAACTATGAGCAGCGTTGTAGATCAGGAACAATTGATGAATTCGAAACGAACAGCAACTCCAACTAAGGTGCTGTGTGTTGGGCGTAACTATGTCGATCACATCGAAGAACTCAATAACGCAATTCCAGACTCAATGGTGGTTTTCAATAAACCGAGCACCAGTGTTACGTCATCTCTGTCTTCTTTTCATCAAGAAGCGCTGCACTACGAGTCAGAAATCTGTTTTATCGTTGAAAATGGTCAGTACTCCGCTGTGGGTTTAGGGCTAGATCTCACTAAACGTGAATTGCAAAGTAGCTTAAAAGCGAAAGGTTTACCTTGGGAGCGCGCCAAAGCATTTGATGGTTCAGCCGTATTTAGTCGCTTTGTTCCAACTGATAACTTAGACCTCGCGGACTTGAATATAGAACTGTTTATCAACTGTGTCCGCGTTCAAAAAGGACACGTTGAACAGATGCTCTATTCCCCGAAAACTATCCTCGAAGAGTTGTCTTCTTACACGACATTACTCGACGGTGATGTCGTGATGACGGGTACCCCTAAAGGCGTTGGAGAAGTACACCGCGGCGATATATTCCTTGGTCGCCTTAAGTGTGGAGAAACGACATTGATTGAGATTGAATGGGTAGCGAGTTAATCACATTGGTTTTTTTAGTTAATAAGTTGGTTTTACTGGCTGTTGGTGGTTGTTAATTCGAATAATTAACCATCAAGCAACGGGTTGCATCTAGAATGGCGTTTGTAATTGATATAAAATCCGGCTCCGTTTTTATCAATACTGAAGCTCATGATCGACTTAGCCATTTTACCTGTTTACCTGACAGCCGTTGTTGCACTTCTCCTTTTACCTGGTCCTGATATGTTACTGATCGCGAGCTCAAGTATGAGCTATGGTCGTAAGGTCGGTGTGTTTGCGAGCCTAGGTAACGCGACTTCTGGAATTATTCTGACAGTGCTGGCGGCGATGGGTGTGTCGGCATTGATCGCTATGAGCCCTATTGCTTTGAAAGCGCTGCATTTATTAGGTGGTGCATACTTACTTAAAATGGGATGGGACTGCCTTCGAACCGATCAGGGAGAAGCGGCCGGACTCAGTGACAATGCTGCCGCTAAGTCGTATTACCAAAGAGCGTTAATTAGTAATCTGCTTAATCCAAAGGCGTTGGTTTTTTTTGTGATGTTTTTGCCTCAATTCGTTTCTACAAATATTGAAGCGACCTCTGGTGAACAGATGCTGTTTTTGGGCCTATTATTGAACGTTCTTGGTTTGACGTTTAATTTTCTTCTTGTGGCTTTGGTGGGTACTATTGGTAAGCCTCTCGTAGAAAACGCAAAGTTTCGTACTTATCAGCAGAAAGTGATGGGCGGCGTGTTTATTGTGTTAGCGGTTTGGATGCTTTCTTCTTTCTTTACTGCTTCAATTACCTAAGTAAAGCACATGATAACGGCTCATTGCCGATAAAAAATGGACGCTTAATGCGTCCATTTTTGGTTCTGCTAAGTACGAATTGTCTTATTCGAATATCGAGTAAACTCTCGCTTCACCGACTAAGAATTCAGCTCTTTTTGGTGCTGTTCAATTAGTTTCTCCATGAACTTTTCACCACGTAAACGAGTGTCTTCATACGTCTCTGTTTCTTCAAACTTTGTCACTGTTTCATAGTAGACTTTCACTTTTGGCTCTGTGCCAGAAGGGCGGACGATAATACGTGAGCCATCTTCAAGGTGATAAATCAGCACGTCACTTGTTGGTAAGTTAATGGTTTCAGTATCGCCACCAACGATGTATCGCAAAGAGGATTGCAGATCTTCAATCACAGAGATAGCGACCTCGTTTATAGCTTTAGGTTGAGCAGCTCTGAGTTTAGAACCAATAGATGGCGAGTCAGGGTCAAGCGCAATACTTCTCTGAGCGTTAGTATGGACGCCATGCTCACGCGAAATTTGAGCGAGGAGATCCCAGATGGTTTGACCTTGAGATTTCAACTCTTCAACTAATTGAGCGAAGACAACGATAGCCGATAGGCCATCTTTATCTCGTACCTGAGTGCCGATTGTGTAGCCAAGGGCTTCTTCATAGGCGAACAAGAACTCATTCTGCTCATCCTCCAACTGCATCCCAATATTCGCCAACCATTTAAAGCCCGTTAGCGTTTGGAAGTAAGTCGCGCCGTGGGATTGAGCCACTTTTTCAAGCAAGGTTGAAGATACAATACTGTTACCAACTAATTGGTTTTTGGTGTGCGGCTTCGATAATAAATAGTGAGCGAATAACACACCTACTTGATCCCCAGTCAGCATCTTGTAAGAAGCATCATCGGTTCTAATTGTATCATCGATTCTAACTGCAACGGCAAATCGGTCTGCATCTGGGTCATTAGCGCAAGCGATGTCGGCATCAACACTTTTGGCGAGGTTAATAACGAGATCCATTGCCCCTTTTTCTTCGGGGTTCGGGAAGTTAACGGTCGGGAAGTGACCATCGGGCTCTCTTTGTTCCGGTACACTGAATACTTTGTGGAATCCAGAATCATGGAGAAGATCTTCAGCCATTTGTGCACCTACACCATGCATGGCGGTATAGGTAATGGTTGTTTTAGCGGCTTCGGTACTGTTGTTTACATGCGGGCTCTGATTAATCGCAGCTCGATAGGTTTGATAATATCCCTCGGTGAGCCACACTAATTTGCCTTGCTGTTCTGCATCACTCAAGTTCATTAAAGGAATAGGTTTGGCTGCAGCAGTGTCGATTTCAGCTGCAATGCCTGCATCGTGAGGGGGAATAATTTGCGCGCCATTTTCCCAGTACACCTTGAAGCCATTATATTCTGGTGGGTTGTGGCTAGCCGTTACGACAACAGCAGCCGCCGCATTAAAATGCTCAATACCGAAAGCCACAATAGGTGTTGCTGCCACGTTAGAGGTTAGGTAAACCTTGATCCCCAAAGCCGTAAGCACGGAAGCTGTATCAATGGCGAACTGCTTTGAATCTAAGCGCCCGTCATAGCCAACAACGACACCGCGAATGGTGGCATTAGCGACATGCTCGATTAAATAGTGGCCAAGTCCGGTTGCTGTTTCCTGTATTACTAACCGGTTCATTCGATTTGGACCGCATCCAACTTTGCCTCGTAGACCTGCTGTACCAAATTCTAACCGTTGAATAAAGCGATCTTCTAATTCGTCGTTCATCCCCTCATCGATGAGGTACTGTAGCTCTTCACGAGTTCTTGGATCTGGGTCTCTCGCTAACCAGTTCATTGCATTTTGCATAATCACTAAACCTTTTCATGTCGGGATATCTTTCTGTTGATTTAATTTAAGTGATATTGATTATCATTTCCATGAAAGCAATCGTAAAACTCGATTTAAAATAAATTCCAACAGCAAGGGAAGGGCATATGGATAAAGCTACTTCAATAATTGTCTGTTTAGTAAGCACACTTACCTTGAACAATTGGATATCACTAACTAGCCTTTTACATAAATATAACAAAGTTTGACAAGTTCGCCGTTTTTGAATCTTTCGTAGAAACTTCCAATGTCTCTTAATCGGAAAGTACATAGGTTGTTTATGGGTCAGTGGTCACTGAGACTGTATCACTTTAGTCGTCGCGTGAGTTGTAGATTGAGATTCAGCCTTTTCATATGTAATCGGAATAACAATGTATGTTGCCCTGCTAGTAATGACTTATAGCCCGCAACAACATTTAAGTCGCAATTATCCAATTAGGAAGGATGAGGAGAGATCTTTTGAAAAGATTATTGGTCAGTCTAGCGTGGCTTTTGAATATTTTTGTTGCGGCCTTAATATCGCCTTTAGTGCATGCAAGTACTGAATACAACATGACACAAGGTGTTACTGAGATTAGCGGTAAAGTGTATGAACTCCATATGCTGATCTTCTATATCTGTTGTGCGATCGCTTTCGTCGTCTTCGGTGTGATGTTTTACTCTATTGTGAGACACCGAAAGTCGAAGGGTGCAGTAGCGGCTCATTTCCATGAAAGTACTAAAGTTGAAATTCTTTGGACGATCATCCCAATCATTATTCTCATCGCTATGGCCATCCCAGCCACCAAGACCTTGATAGCGATGGAAGACACCTCTCAATCAGAACTCACTGTCAAAATTACAGGCTCGCAATGGAAATGGCATTACAGCTATTTTGGCGAAGATGTTGAGTTTTTTAGTCTTTTGGCGACAAGTGATAAAGAGATTGAAGGAATCGAAGTTAAAGGGGCACATTACTTGTTAGAAGTGGATAATCCGCTCGTACTGCCTATCGATCGTAAAGTCCGTTTCTTGATGACTTCTGATGATGTTATTCACTCATGGTGGGTACCAGCTTTTGCGGTAAAAAAAGATACCATTCCCGGTTTCATCAACGAAGCGTGGACAAAGATCGATGAGCCCGGTGTTTATCGAGGGCAGTGTGCAGAGTTGTGTGGTCGTGCTCATGGTTTCATGCCGATAGTGGTGCATGCAATGGAGGAGGATGACTTTGATGGATGGCTTGCGGAACAGAAAGAATTGGCGATAGCCGCAAAGCAAGCGGCTCAAGATGCACTAGATGCGTCACTTTCCTTAGATGAATTGAACGTCATCGGTGAAGAAGTTTACAAAACCCGTTGCGCAGTTTGTCACCAAGCCAATGGGGAAGGTATTCCCGGCGCATTTCCTGCCATTAAAGGAAGTCCTATTGCACTTGGTGATGTGGGTGTTCATATCGATACCATTGTTTATGGTCGCGGAGGTACCGCAATGCAGGCGTTCGATAATCAGTTAACCGAAAAAGAGATTGCTGCGGTAGTGACTTATCAAAGAAATGCTTGGGGTAATGACACTGGCGATGTGGTTCAGGCTTCAGATGTGAACGCTTATAAGGCGAAGCAAGAAGGTGGATCTGACAACGAACAAAGTGAAACGAACAGTGAACAAGGCTCAACGGATGAGGCACAAAACGATGCTAAGGAGCAGTTATGAGTTCGCCAATCAATAAGCCGGTGAAATCGGCTCCCGCAGAAGGTCAAGCACTGAGTCATTCAGCTGAAGGTTCATTGGACAGCCATGATTTAACTCATGATGATCACGACTCACATGCTGCTCCCAAAGGTTGGGCGCGTTGGCTTTACTCAACCAACCACAAAGACATCGGTACACTTTACCTTTGGTTTAGCTTTGCCATGTTCTTAACAGGCGGCGCCATGGCGATGGTGATCCGTGCGGAGTTATTCCAACCGGGGTTACAGCTCGTTGAGCCAGACTTCTTTAATCAGATGACTACCGTTCACGGTTTAATCATGGTGTTTGGTGCCGTGATGCCTGCATTCACAGGTTTGGCTAACTGGATGATCCCAATGATGATTGGCGCTCCAGACATGGCGCTGCCGAGAATGAATAATCTCAGTTTCTGGATTCTACCTTTTGCTTTCTTGATCTTAATTGGTTCTTTGTTTACTGAGGGAGGCGGCCCGAGCTTTGGTTGGACATTTTATGCGCCGCTCTCGACAACTTATGGTCCTGATAGTACGGCGTTGTTTGTATTTTCTGTCCATATTATGGGGATCAGTTCGATCATGGGGGCGATCAACGTCATCGTAACCATAGTGAACATGCGCGCACCGGGTATGACTTGGTTCAAGTTACCAATGTTCGTATGGACATGGTTAATTACCGCTTTCTTGCTGATAGCCGTGATGCCCGTTCTCGCGGGTGCGGTGACTATGGTACTGACTGACAAATACTTTGGAACAAGCTTCTTTGATGCCGCTGGTGGTGGGGACCCGGTGATGTTCCAGCACATATTCTGGTTCTTTGGGCACCCCGAAGTGTACATCATGATCTTGCCGTCGTTTGGTATCGTCTCGGCTATCATCCCAGCCTTTAGTGGCAAGCGCTTGTTTGGTTACCATTCGATGGTGTACGCGACCTGTAGTATCGCCATTTTGTCTTTTTTAGTGTGGGCACACCACATGTTCACAACGGGTATGCCAGTATTTGCCGAACTGTTCTTCATGTATTGCACCATGTTGATAGCGGTGCCGACCGGTGTGAAAGTCTTCAACTGGGTGGCGACTATGTGGCGGGGGGCTTTGACCTTTGAAACACCAATGTTGTTTGCGATTGCCTTCATTGTTCTGTTTACGATTGGTGGGTTATCTGGATTGATGTTGGCAATAGTGCCTGCTGATTTCCAATACCACGATACCTATTTTGTGGTGGCTCACTTTCATTATGTTCTGGTAACAGGTGCTGTGTTCTCGATTATGGCTGCCGCCTATTATTGGCTGCCTAAGTGGACAGGGCATATGTACGACCACAAGCTCAGTCTGTGGCATTTCTGGACGTCGGTAATCTCAGTGAATGTGCTGTTCTTCCCGATGCACTTTTTAGGGTTAGCGGGCATGCCACGTCGTATTCCAGATTACGCTATTCAATTTGCTGACGTTAACCAAGTGGTGTCGATTGGTGGTTTTGCCTTTGGGTTGTCTCAGCTGATCTTCTTATGGTTGGTTATTAAGTGCGTAAGAGGCGGAGAGCCCGCACCAAGCAAGCCTTGGGATAGAGCTGAAGGGCTAGAATGGACAGTTCCAAGCCCTGCGCCTCATCATACCTTTACTCATCCATCTAAAGTGGATTAGAGGGCAGAGCCATGAGTGATAAGCAAAGCGATCAAGATAAAAACCAACCTAAACGTTCATCCAAAAAGCTGACGGGTTATTTGGTGTTGAGTGTGGTTGCGATGTTTGGTTTCGGTTTTGCTTTGGTGCCGCTCTACGATGTGATGTGTGACGCCCTAGGGATCAACGGCAAAACCAATACGGTTTCTGCCGTTCAACCTCAGGGAATGCAGCCCGACTATTCTCGTACGGTACGCGTTGAATTCATGTCCCACATCAAGCCAGATATGCCGTGGCAGTTCTCGCCCGAAGTTCAAGTGTTAGAGGTTCACCCTGGTAAGGTGATTCAGACTAACTACATCGCTAAAAACCTATCCGGTGCCTCATTGGTTGGCCAAGCCGTACCATCGGTTTCTCCAGGCATGGGAGCGACTTACTTTAACAAAATGGAATGTTTTTGTTTCAATCAGCAACCATTAGAGGGGCACAAGAGTGCCGAAATGGGATTAATATTTTACATTGATCCTGACATTCCTGAATCAATACATACGCTTACACTCTCTTATACGCTGTTTAACATCACGAGTCAGGTGAGTGGAGAGGCAAGTAAGCCTGAGTCTAACGTGCTCGCAAGTAACTAGGGATTTACAGAACCAGTATCAACATAAGGAGTTGAGCGATGAGTTCTAAAAAGGAAGTTTATTTCGTTCCACATCAAAGCCACTGGCCATTGGTGGGTGCTGTAGCACTGTTTTTGGTCGCGGTTGGTGCTGGCTTGACGGTGCAAAATATGGGCACCGACGCAGCCGGTGGTGTATTTGGAAAAGCGGTGTTGTTAGTCGGGTTTGCTGTGCTGCTTTACATGCTCGCAGGTTGGTTTAGCAATGTGATCACGGAATCATTGAGTGGTCTTTATTCTGAGCAGATTTCTCGATCTTTTCGACAAGGTATGAGCTGGTTCATTTTCTCTGAAATCATGTTTTTCGGTGCTTTCTTTGGCGCTCTTTTTTACGCTCGTATGATTTCAGTGCCGTGGATTGGTGGCGCAGGCAACAATGCGATGACCCATGAAGTGTTGTGGCCGATGTTTCAGTCTATATGGCCATTAACGACGACGCCTGATGGTGTGACGACACAAGCCATGCCTTGGCAAGGTATCCCGCTTAAAAACACTATTATACTGCTGCTTTCATCTGTGACGCTGCACATGGCACATATCAGTCTTGAACAGAATAAACGTATGGCTTTAATCGTGTGGTTGGAAATAACCATTGTTCTGGCTGGCTTCTTCCTGTTCTTCCAAGTTGAAGAGTACCTTCACGCTTATCAGGAGATGGGACTGACACTTCAGTCTGGTATCTACGGTAACACCTTCTTTTTGCTGACTGGATTTCACGGCTTGCATGTTTGTTTAGGAACGATTTTTTTGGTTGTATTACTGGCAAGAGTTGCGAAAGACCATTTTTCTCCAAAAGATCATTTTGCGTTTCAAGCGGGCAGTTGGTATTGGCATTTTGTTGATGTGGTTTGGTTAGGTTTGTTTGTGTTTGTGTATGTGCTCTAACGAAATATGCTGGTTTAGCTGCTGGATTTGTATGGGCTTAATAAGGGCGAGGGTTGGGCGTTATCATTCCTGAACCTAAAGCCAGTAATAACAGTAGTACGACAACGACTGACCACATCACTCGACGACCCAAAAAGTGACTGAGCCTTTTTCCATTGTGTTTGCCCGAGGCGATTTGGATTAGACCTTTCATCAAATTGAAAGCGATAAAAAACAGCAAAGCGACCAGTACAATTTTAAATAACAACACAAAGGTAGATAACGCCATAGTGATAACTCCAAACCGATTGATTGATGATGAACACAAGTTCCGCAGTAAAGGTTTTTGGATAGCGGTTGTTTTAACTGTGGTTTCAGTCGGCATTTTAATCAAGTTGGGTTTGTGGCAGTTAGATCGAGGTAACGAGAAATTGCGTTATGAACAGCAATTGACAGAGAGAGCACAGCTATCGCCACAACCTTTAGATGTCGTTATTTCTGAGTTGCGAGAGCAGGGTTTATCTGGCCAAGAGTCATTAAATCCTCAAACCCTAAGCGGGTTAAAGGCTGATGTTGATTTGGTAAATACGAGTGGCTTGATGTTCTTGTTAGACAACCAGATAAACCAAGGAACGGTAGGGTATGTGATTTACATGTTGGGAAAGGTTCGTCTTGAAGATGAAAACAACTCATTAGTGGCTGAAAAACAGTTGTTGATCGATCTTGGGTTTGTTGCGGCAAGTAATGACAGAAGAGAACTACCGCAATTAGGAAGCATTACTGTACCAAGCAAAATGTCAGGGCGCTTGTATACACGCTCAGTGAATCCTTTAAGTCATGAATTGGGTTTAGAAAATACGACACCGAATAGAATCCAAAACCTAAACATAGCAGCGTTATCACAATACACCGGGCAAGAAGTGCTGCCCTTTGTCTTCCAACCTCAGAGCTTAGGTTCCTGGCCTTATGAGTTGTTATGGCGACCGACGGCAATGAAATCTGAGAAGCACTTCGGTTACTCATTTCAATGGTTTGTAATGGCAGCGGTACTTTTGTTTTTGATGTTGTTAATTGGCTATCGGTACTTAAAAGCGACACCTATCACGGAGAACAACGATGGATAAATCTCAAGCACAAGTGAACAGTGAAAGTACGGAGGCAAACATGGCTGAGCTTAGAAGCCGTCGTACTAAGGGACGTTTGGTATTAATCGGACTCGTTCTAATTTTCACTTTGCCTGCGATTATCGCCAAAACTGTGTTGGACCAGAATTGGTATACCTCAGGTGTCACTAACTCAGGCGAATTGGTAGAACCAAGAGTCACGCTAGCGGATTTTGGCGTAACGGTACCCATGGCTGGAGAGGGTTGGTTAGTGGGTTATATCGCACCGATGGAGTGCGAAAGCTTGTGTGAACAACAGCTTCATTATTTGAATCAAAGCTACTTAGCGTTAGGAAAAAACAAAGAACGCGTGACCGCCGTTGTTTTCGTCTCAGAAGGTAATTCGTTATCGGGTTCTCTTGATAAGCCTGATCTATCTTTGTTAGCTGGTGGTGATCAGTTAAGTTCCGAGTTTGCGTCAGCTTCCATTGTGATAATTGACCCACTCGGGCAATTGGTTATGGAATACAAAAGCGTTTCTGATCCTTCGCAGTTAGTCAGCCAATCTAAAGGCATGATTCATGATTTACGAAAATTACTCAAGTTGTCGAGAGTGGGGTAAAGGCCAGTAATTAGTCGGCGTTGATGATTCTAGATAGGGAGATAAGCAATGCAAAAAGGAGCTCCAAAGTTACTCATGTTGATTATGAGAGTGACTATATTCCTAACTTTGACTGTGATTGTACTCGGTGCTTACACTCGTTTGTCTGATGCCGGTCTTGGCTGTCCCGACTGGCCTGGTTGTTATGGAAAGATCACGGTGCCTTCTGATGTATTGGCGGTGACTGAAGCGAATCTGCAATTTCCAGAACGAGCTCTCGAAGCAGACAAAGCTTGGATAGAGATGATCCATCGCTACTTTGCAGGAACATTAGGGCTGCTTATCTTTGTCGTTGTTGCTTGGTGTATTAAAAAGAATATAACAACTGCTGGTCTGCCGTTACTTATTTCTGCAACCGTGATATTTCAGGCTTTGCTTGGAATGTGGACGGTGACTCTCAAGTTGATGCCCGTTGTGGTTATGGCGCATTTGATGGGGGGCTTCACGTTGCTGTCACTGTTGTGTTTGCTCTACTGTCGTTTGTCTCAATTCCAAAGCCGTTTTGGAGAGGTTGCCTATTCTTCACCACTTAAAATTTCGGCACTATTCGGATTACTCATTGTAGTCGGGCAGATACTGCTAGGTGGCTGGACATCGTCAAACTATGCCGCTTTGGTGTGTACCCAATTGCCGATTTGTGAAGGTAACTGGATGAGCTACCTCGACTTCAAAAATGCGTTCGATTTTGCTCAACATGGACACGATAACTATGAGTTTGGTGTGTTGGAATATCCCGCGAGGCTTACCATCCATGTCATGCACAGGTTCGGGGCTATTGTGGCGACGTTAACGGTGCTGATGATCGTGTTCCAGCTATGGAAATTTGGCCAAGCGCCTCACCAAAAGCTGAGCGTGATTGTCGCAATAGTCTTGTTTACTCAAATCGGCCTTGGGATCAGTAATGTATGGTTTCATCTGCCAATTTTAGTTGCGGTTTTGCATAACCTAGTCGCAGCGATGTTGCTCATCAGCATGGTTGTAACCAATTTTGTCGTGTGGCAACGCAAACCGAGTGAGATCTTGGTGAAGAACAGTGTATTACAAGGAGGTAATCATGGTCAGTAGAACGTCAACACAGTATGAAGTGGTGGCTCAAGACGCAGCCTTAACTCATAAGATAGCAACCAACAATGACACAGCTTTAAGTAACAAAATTGCTACAAAAAACAAAGCCACTTGGAAAGTCTATTTAACGCTGACCAAACCAAAAGTGGTGGCTTTGATGTTGCTTACAGCACTGGTTGGGATGTGTTTAGCGGTACCCAATGGATTGCCCTTACAACAAACCCTGTTCGGAATGATTGGGATAGGGCTGATGGCAGGTTCGGCAGCTGCATTCAACCACTTGATCGATAAAAAGATTGATGGGCAAATGACTCGAACAAACCGACGTCCTTTGCCATCGGGTGAACTGAGCAGTGTGCACGTGTTCAGCTTTGCTGCTGGTATCGGCTTACTTGGCTTTGTCACGTTAGTGGTGTGGGTCAATCAACTGACCGCTTGGTTAACCTTTGCAAGCTTATTGGGTTATGCCGTGATTTATACCATGTACTTGAAACGAGCAACGCCGCAAAACATCGTGATAGCAGGCATCGCTGGCGCTATGCCCCCTTTATTAGGTTGGACGGCAGTAACTAATGAATTGCATTCAAATGCTTGGTTGTTGGTGATGATCATCTTTATTTGGACGCCTCCGCACTTTTGGGCGTTGGCGATTCATCGTCGTGATGAGTATGCCAAAGTGAATATCCCCATGCTGCCTGTGACTCACGGAATCGAATACACCAAGACTTCTATTTTTCTCTATACCTTGTTGCTTAGCATCGTGTGTATATTGCCGGTATTGGTCGGCATGAGTAGTTGGATATATCTAAGCGCTTCATTGGTGCTCAACGGTGGGTTTGTTTATCATGCTTGGGTACTTAAATATCGTGATGAGCCCAATATGGCGATGAAGACCTTTAAGTTCTCCATTTATCACCTAATGATCTTATTTGTCGCTCTGTTGGCGGATCATTATTTGCTTTGACAGCTTTGCGCTGAACTACATAAGGTTTTCCTTATATCAGACCAAACCTTTGGCTTCCACTAACCTAACTCTGACATGTTATGTATGAAAAACCGGACAATTGATTGACATGAATTATATAAAGGAACCGGTAATGGAATTCACTGAGCAAGATAGAGATGCGTTATATCAAACGTGGATGTCACAAAAATCGCGCATGAGAATTACGCAAATGGAGTTTTCAAAGAAGCTAGGAATGAACCAACTTGATTTCTCAAGAGTGCTAAGAGGGGAAACGGCACTAACCATGTCCTTCATTAGCCATTTCTGCCGCTTACTTCATTTAGAACCTAGAAATGTGTTCCCTTCGTTGAAAGAAGCGAATAATTCAGGGCCTAAAGTAGTCTATCTGAAAAGTCGTATGAGTGTTGATGGTGAGATTCAAAATGCTTACATCGAAGGTAATCAAGTGATAGTAGAGTATGCCCACACTGTTCAGCGAGACTAATTTTAGATCTAGCTCTGAGTTTTAAATCCTTTTTCTACAATATTTTCTCTTAGGGTATGGCATACTTATGTCGAGTGTTAAATTTAACCTAAGTGCGCTATGAACCCTTCAAAACTTCTTGTGCTTGTCGCAACCAGCATTTTCTTGTTTGGTTGTGCAGGCGGTCCGATTATAACCGAAACCAAATTCACCACCTACGAAGACTTTCAGCCTGGTCCTGATAGCGGTGTCGATTTAGTTTGGGCAAGGATTGGACTACGTGACGCCCAACGATTGAAATCCAAATTAAACTCTTATGATTCTGTGGTGATCGACCAAATTTTTGTTCTTGCAGAAGAAGGGACACTAGATCCGGAAGAGATCGAAGAGCTCATTGATCATATGGTGAGCTGTTTGGAGGCGAAGATATCGCCTCATAAAGCGATTGTTGGTGAACCTACGGGTAAAACACTACGTTTAAGTATTGCCTTGAGTAACGTTGAAACCCCAAATCCTATCTTAGCTGTGACAAGTAGTGTTTTGCCATTCGGCCTCGCTATGTCTACGATATCCAAGGTGACAACGGGTGAGCACACCAATGTTGGAAGCGCGAGTGTTGAACTCCTGGTGAGCGATGCACAAGATGGCACACCATTGTTTGCAGCAATAGACCGTGAAGCAGGCAATAAAGATTTTTCGACGATGATTGACTCTTTGGACGATGCCAAAGATGCGATCAACTACTGGATTGAACGTTTAGGTGATACTCTACAGAATATCGACGACGCATAGAAAGAGCACGTAATGCTAGAGAAAGAGAACCTGATTAAGTTAGCTAGAATGCAAATGCCATTTGGCAAATACGCTGGCCGCGCATTGATTGACTTACCTGAAGAATATTTGCTCTGGTTTGATAAGAAAGGCTTCCCGTCTGGCGAGTTGGGCGACTTATTAAAA
The DNA here is from genome assembly GCF_042466085.1 of Vibrio sp. R78045. Taxonomy (NCBI): domain Bacteria; kingdom Pseudomonadati; phylum Pseudomonadota; class Gammaproteobacteria; order Vibrionales; family Vibrionaceae; genus Vibrio; species Vibrio sp. R78045. The sequence goes on along the minus strand of NZ_JAXHBS010000013.1, from coordinate 577,556 downwards.
CTGTGCCTTGCTTTGAAAATTGAAGGGCTTGATAGTGTCGTCAAGCCTCTAAAATACCACTTCCCTGAAGATCTATAATTATGGCTGCGTCTAAGCTCTTAAACAAAAGAAAGGTTTAAGGGGGAAGATGCATATTAATGGAAATGCCTTAATCGTTCTTTCAACGAATACAAACGACCTATAGCAAATGAAACTTATCAGGAGCTTGGCAGATATGCATTCAGTAGAGAACACATTAAAAATGAATTGGATCTGGTGTTGATCACCGTTTCTACTATGCACGTAACGCGGATGATTATATTATTCCCCCCCTTTGAACAAGCCCATACATTACCCTATCAACTCTCTACCTAACCATAATCTATTGCAAGTCAATTATTTGTTCAAAATCTAATATAGATCTTGAATCCATATCATGTAAGAAGGCAAACTACGCGTGTAATTATTATAAATACTAGAGTCAACGTCATAATTGGACTCCATAGAAATAAGTAGTAATAGGTATCTGATGCGTTTTTTAACTTGCTTTGCTTTAACTTGTTCTATTCTTTTTTCAGTTCAGAGTTTTGCTGAAGAGATCAAGATTTTCACTTGGGAAGACTATATCTCTGATACCGTGATAGAAAAGTTCGAAAAGCAATATGGACATACCGTATCTCAGGTCTATTTTGAAAGTGAAATGCTGCGAGATGTTGTGGTGTATTCTGGGAAAGCTCTAGCCTACGACTTGTTTATCATTGATGGGCTAACCATTGATGAGCTGGGCAGAGAAGGTATTTTAGGGGATTTGTCCAATGTTCTGGAGGGAGATAATTCATATTTCACCGATATATCTCGCGGAGTATGTGGGTCGTACGGTATTCCATATTCTAACGGTACAATGGGGGTCGCATTTCGCTCTTCAAAGGCTACCGAAGGGATAACCTCTTGGATGGATGTTTTCGATTACGCATTACAGAATCCCCAGACCGTCGTGATCCCCGATGATGATGTGGACACCATAGCAATCGCATTATTGGCGTTAGGGTTTGATCCTATGACCGAAAATGAAGTTGAACTAGCCCAAGCGTACAAACTATTGATGAAGGTCCGTGATCAGCTATTAGTAATGAGAGCCGGTACTGGCTATGCTCTAGATAAAAGATCTGCTTCTAAAATGGAAGTTACCGTTATCTACTCAGGAGAAAAAGAACAAATTGCGTCGTATACAGAGCAAGATGATTGGACCTACACGATTCCTCAAGAAGGAACTCTGATGTGGCATGAATGCTTCAGTGTTCATAAAGAAAAGCCTGTTAGTAAGGCGTCAATTGAGTTTCTCAACTTTATTAATTCACCAGAGATAGCAGCAGTAAATGCCGAGGAGATGTGGTTCGCAAGCTCGAATAGACACGTATTGGATTTCGCAACTGATGAGTATCTGCAAGATGAAGAGTTGTTCCCAATGGCATTAGATAACACTTCATCGTTTACCTATAAAACATTGAGTAAAGAAGCTTCAGATCTGAGAAGTCAAATACTCACTGTTATTCATAACCAAAAATAAAAGACAGAAAATGAAACTGTCGCTAAAGATCAATTATATTTTGCTTCCCGTTATGGTGGTTATCTTCTCCATCGCCGGTGTGTTTTCGTATACCAGTCAAAAAATGCATCTGAATTCGTCGCTATCTGAAAAATTACATAACGAGCTTGGTTATATCTCTCATGACCTTAATGAAGCGTTTAGAGAGTTAGATTTCGCAATTAGAATGAGTCTAGAGAGCTACTATATTCAAAAGTATCTTTTTGAAATATATGATGACACCACTCAGTATTACATGGAGAAAGAGTTAGCGAGGTATATTAATCAGTTGAAGCTCAACCACGGTGCGATCGAAAGCTTTGCTCTGGTGGATATTAATGGCGAAGAGCTTATATACTTTAATACGTCAGATCCATTTAAAAAATACTCTGCTGATACGGTTGTGACGGACCACCTTGCTACGATTAAACAAGCATTAGATTTGAAAGGTGTTGCTCGCGTTAACGCCTCTACTTACAAACTAGACGACGGGGTTGAAGGCCCTGAGTTTTTTATCATAAAGACATTTACACCCGAACAAAGTTTTACTATCCCAACTTTTTCTAAAGGCCAGACGTTACTAACAGCAGTGATTCGCGCTAAAGCGGGCCACTATGACGAATTCCAAGAGTCGGTAAAAAGTAAGGTTGGTCCATATGCCCAGCTAATACTTAAACCTAATTCTACCTCGCATTCGCTGACGAACGCAGAACAGATAAAAGAGATTACCCAGCCAGACTATGAATTTGGTTTTCAATTAGAGCATGACTTATGGTCTATTAAAATTTGTCTCCCCCAAGAACAACTCAATGAGTGGTATAAACCCTTTCAGCTTCTTTATGCCGTTATTGTATTGTTAGTCACTGTGGTTACTTTCTTAATACTAAAATGGCTTATCGTAAAACAGGTTATTAAGCCAGTAGAGAGGCTTAGTGAGCAAGTAGAGTCCGTAAATTATGATGATTTGGTCTACATAGAACGTTCTAAAAGTAACGACGAAGTCTCCATCCTTACTAATAAGTTTATTAACTTGATCACTGAGCTCGATGGATTAGCAAAAAAAGATTCTCTGACGGGCTTACCAAATAGAAAAAAATTCAATCTAGATATCACACGAATAATGAATAACTGCACTAAAACGGATAAAAAGGGCGCGGTTATTTACTTTGATATCGATAACTTTAAACACGTGAATGACAAATATGGGCATCATATAGGGGACCACTTACTCGTCGTGTTTGCAGAGCGCCTCGTCGAGAGCTTTGTTGATTTTGAGTGGGAAACACTAACTATATCTGATGTTGAGTTTGCGAGGTTATCAGGTGATGAGTTTTCCATCATCGTGGGAGGGTTGGACGACTTAAATATACTTACTGAGTTTGCTGATCGAATTCTATCTCTCTTTGAGAGCGGCTTCGAAGTGGATGGGATTCAATTTGATGTTGGTGTTAGTGTGGGTATTTCGGTATACCCTGATGATGCTAAAACGGTCACCAAATTGGTCAACAATGCAGATTCAGCGATGTATAGTTGCAAAAAGATTGCGGGAAAAAATCATTATCAATTCTATTCAAAGGAGATGGATAGGGAGATAAAGCGTCATGCTCAAATCAATGAAGATCTGAAAGAGGCGATTAGAACTAATCAGATGTATCTAACCTATATGCCTGTTTATGATATAGAAAAGGGCAAGATAAAAGGTGCTGAAGTTTTAATACGAACGAACTACGAGGCTTTACGGTCATATGGGCCAGCCGATTTTATACCAATAGCAGAATCGTCAGGCTTAATTAAACATATTGATTATTGGGTTTTAGAGAATGCTCTGCAGAGGCTATCAGTTTGGATACAAGACCTGGACTTCGATGGTACGTTAGCGATTAACTTCTCATCTTGGCAGCTTTCTAATTCCGACTTTGTCAATGTACTTTCTGGAATGCTAATGCGCTATGAAATTCCAGCCCACATGGTCGAAATGGAAATCACTGAAACCTGCTTTATACCTGGAGATAAACAGAACATCGAGAGGCTTAAGGAATTGAAAGAGCTAGGAGTAAAGGTTTCTCTCGACGATTTTGGTACTGGCTATACGGCCTTTAGTCAATTGATAAGTTACCCTATCGATACGCTTAAGATCGACCGTATGTTTGTTAACGCTATTGATTCTGAATCAACAGATAAACAGCTCATCGAAGTGATCATCGAAATGGCCAAAATTTATGATCTCAATATCATTGCAGAGGGCATAGAAACAGCAAGTCAGCTGGATTACGTTCGAAGCAAAGGGTGTCAGGCAGTACAAGGATTTTTACTATCCAAACCTTTAAGAGAAAATGATTTTATCGATGCGTGGAAAAGAGGGTCTTTGCCTGAGTACAGTTAGAGATCCGACACTATAAAATCATACTGGTTTTGAGTTTTGGAATGATACATCGCTTTTCCTGCTTTCTCGGTGACGTTAGGCTGCTCCTTATCAAGCGATGCAGGTCTATTACATACATGCAGAATAGATGCTCTTCCTTCCCTATAAATTACGCAATCGATAGCGTGTAAATAATGTTGTACAGGGTGTTTTAAATATAAAACACAAAAAAAATTGCGTTTATTTTCAATTAGTGATTGAAACTAGAGTTTTTACTAGTTAAGTTACAGGGAACAAGAAGATTAGTGCTGATAGAAAGTTACGTGAGACAACGTACATTCAGCTCAAGGATAGAAAAAAGGAAGAAGTAAGCAATGTTCCAGACTGATGATGTAAGAATTAACAAAGTAAAAGAGTTATTACCACCTGTTGCTGTTTTAGAAAAGTTTCCAGCGACAGAAATTGCTTCTTCTACAACCTTTGAAAGCCGTAAAGCGATTCACAATATTTTAGAAGACAGCGATGATCGCTTACTTGTTATCGTAGGCCCATGTTCTATTCATGACACAGAAGCGGCACTTGAATACGGTAAACGTTTGAAAGTACTGCGTGATGAACTAGGCGATAAGCTTGAAATCGTAATGCGTGTTTACTTTGAAAAACCACGTACAACTGTTGGTTGGAAAGGGCTAATTAATGACCCGTACATGGATGATACATTCAAACTAAACGATGGTCTTCGTTTAGGGCGTAAACTACTGCTTGATCTAACCGATCTTGGCATGCCAACGGCAAGTGAATTCCTAGATATGATTACGCCTCAATATGTGGCTGATCTAATTAGCTGGGGCGCAATTGGCGCACGTACGACTGAATCTCAAGTTCACCGTGAACTAGCTTCTGGTCTGTCTTGTCCAGTTGGTTTTAAGAATGGTACTGATGGCAACATCAAGATCGCAACAGATGCGATTCGTTCGGCAGGTGCTTCTCACCACTTTTTATCAGTGACTAAGTATGGTCATTCAGCTATCGTTGAAACGGCAGGTAACCCTGATTGTCATATCATTCTGCGTGGCGGTAAAGAGCCAAACTACAGTGCTGAGCATGTAGGTAAGATCAAAGCGGAACTGGCGGCGTCTGGTCTACCACAAAAAGTAATGATTGATTTTAGCCACGCAAACAGCTCTAAGCAGTTCAAACGTCAAATGAACGTATCTGACGATGTAAGTGCACAGGTTGCTGGCGGAGACAAAGCAATTTTCGGTGTGATGATTGAGTCTCACCTAGTTGAAGGTCGTCAAGATTTGGTTGATGGCAAGGCGGCAACATACGGTCAGTCTATTACCGATGCTTGTATTGGCTGGGAAGATACTGAAACAGTACTTCGTCAACTAGCAGACGCTGTTGAAGCGCGTCGTAATAAATAGAATAGCCACCGAAAGGTAGCTTAGACATAAAAAGCCCTCATTAGCGAAAACTAATGAGGGCTTTTTATGTGGGTTACACCGCTTAGGTTAGGCTCTAGGTTTGGGGGGTAAGCTCGTTTATACGAGAAAAGACAGTAGCTCTTTTACTTTGTCTGATAATAAAGTTGGATTTTGCTTGGTCTCTACATTGAGACGTATTAATGGCTCTGTATTCGATTGTCTTAAATTGAAGCGCCACGATCCCATATCCATACTAAGACCATCGACGTAATCGATCGAAACGGCGCAGTCTTGGTAGTATGCTAATACCGAAGCTATGACTAGATCTGGGTTGGATACTTTTCGATTTATCTCCCCAGATGACGGGAATTTACTAATACTGACACTAGTCAATTGATAAAGGGACTGTTGAGTTTTCGAGACCAGTTCGATAACTAATAGCCAAGGTATCATTCCTGAATCACAGTAACCAAAATCACGGAAATAATGGTGAGCACTCATTTCTCCGCCATAAATAGCGTTGGTTTGCCGCATTTTTTCTTTTATCAGTGCGTGTCCAGCTTTAACTGCAATAGCGTTTCCATCAAGTTGCTTGGCGACTTCAATCGTGTTCCATGTCATACGCATGTCGTGCAATACGGTTGCGTTACGCTCCTTCATTAAGAATGCTTCAGCTAACAAACCAACAATATAATAACCCTCAATGTAATTGCCTTTTTCGTCAAAGAAAAAACAACGGTCGAAATCGCCATCCCACGCAATTCCTAGATCTGCGGAATGTTCTAAGACTGCATTTCGAGTCGCTGTTTGATTTTCTTTAATCAATGGGTTGGGAATGCCATTTGGGAATTTTCCATCAGGTGTATGTTGAACCTTGATAAAAGTAATAGGGGTATCGAGTGCAGTAAAGCGGTCTTCTAAAGCATCTATTATATGCCCGGCAACGCCGTTTCCTGCGTTCACCACAATTTTCATTGGTAACAGTTTAGAAGGAGCTATATATGAAAGCAGGTGGTCGATATAAGGTTGTAAAGTAGATAGATGTTCAGCATCGGCGTGCTGAGCCACGGTTGGGTTATCGCAAAGGTTAACTAGCTTAGACTCGAGATTGAGAATTCGCTGCTTTATCTCATTCAAACCGCTATGTTTACTGAGCGGACTGGCACCTACGCCTACCAATTTCATTCCGTTGTAATTGATTGGGTTATGGCTGGCTGTGATTTGTATTCCGCCAATCGCTTTTAGGTGACGAGTCGCAAAGTAGACTTCTTCAGTGCCAGTCATACCTAGGTCTATGACGGCTATCCCAGACTCGATTAAGCCTTTGGTCATGGCTTCTTGTAATGAAGGGGACGTTTCTCGGTTATCACGACCAATCACCACTTGAGCTAAGCCATCGAATGATGTCTCAGGTGTCGTGGATAGGGTGTATTCGCCAAATGCCTTGCCGAGCAAATAGGCGAACGGCTCACTGATTTGAGATCCGATGATGCCACGAATATCGTTGTTCTTAAAGCAACTGAGATCTAATGTTGGTTTCATTATGCAGTCGTCACTTTATTCCGTGGTGCTTTTAGATTGATGGTCGTCTAAAACTTCTCGTCCATAGCTGTCTTGATATCGGATGATATCGTCTTCACTCAAGTGACTCCCTGTTTGTACTTCAATCATCTCGAGTGGGAGCCTCCCTGGATTCTCTAGGCTGTGAATATGACCTAAAGGGATGTAAGTGGAGTGATCTTCTTCGATTAAATACGTTTTGTCGTTATTGGTTACTTTTGCAGTACCTGCCACCACCACCCAATGCTCAGCTCTGTGATGATGCCTTTGTAGCGAAAGCTTATGGCCAGGCTTCACGGTAATACGCTTCACTTTGTCGCGCTTTCCTAAATCAACAACATCGTATTTCCCCCAAGGCCTAAATACCTCTCGGTGTTGAAGATGCTCTGTTCGACCAGCTTGGTGGAGTTGGTTTACTATCGATCTAACACCCTGGACTTTGTTCTTATCAGCAACCAGTATGGCGTCTTTGGTTTCTACAATGATAAGGTTATCAACCCCCACAGTCGCCACCAGTTTATTCTCAGAATGAATGTAGTTGTACTGAGAGTCGACGGTTAACACATCACCTTCAATGACGTTGTTATGTTCATCTTTATCGCTTACGTCCCAAATAGCAGACCATGAGCCGATATCATTCCAACCGACGTCCATTGGGATCACTGCAGCGTGTGAAGTTTTTTCCATCACCGCATAATCGATGGAATCGCTTGGGCTATGTTTGAATGCTTCGGCATCGATACGAATAAAGTCGAGGTCGGTATTTTGCTTTGCAAGAGCTCGCTTGCAGGCTGTTAAAATTCTTGGGTGATGTTCGGCTAGTTCTTCAAGATAGCGTGACGCCTTGAACATAAACATGCCGCTGTTCCACAAGTATTGCTCAGAGCTAACGTAACTTTCTGCTGTTGATTTATCTGGTTTTTCAATAAAGCACTCAATGGTATAAGCATGATGGACGGGTTGTTCTGTAGTTTTGTTGTCTGTCGCTGTAGTGCTGTTGTTTGCCTGGTTAATAGAGGAAATAGGCAGACCCTGCTTGATATAACCATAACCTGTCTCAGGGGAGCTAGGAGTAATGCCGAATGTGACCAGTTTGCCTTGTTCGGCATACTCGACACCACGACTCACGGCTTGTTGAAACTCCAATGTTTTAACGATGTGATGATCGGCAGCCAATACTAACAAGATCGGGTCAGAATCATTTGTTCTGTTATCTGTCGAATTACCTAAAGCTTGTAAGGCTGCTAATGCGATCGCGGGAGCCGTGTTTCTTCCAACGGGTTCCAACAGAATACCACTGTGTTGAAGCTCTGCCGATCGTACTTGTTCGGCAGCGATAAAACGATGTTCTTCATTGCAGATGATGAAAGGGGCATCACAATTAGTATCAACAACAAATTTTTCTAGACCACGTAAGCGTTGCAGTGTTTGTTGCAACATTGAATGCTCACCAGCAATACTTAGAAATTGCTTAGGGTAGAGTTCGCGAGATAATGGCCAGAGGCGACTACCAGAGCCGCCAGCTAAGATGACAGGTAAAATCATAAAGTGGTAATGAGTTATATAGGACTACTACCACCATGTTATCACGCCTTACACATCTTTTTTATCGACCTTGGCTATCTATTAGTCTCAGGGTGTTAATTACTAAGATCTTGAGAGCGACTAATGTCTTGACAGCGATCAATGTCTTGAGAGTCAATCTTAAGTGTCTGAGTTGGGAATGCAATATCGGCATCGTGCTTATGAATAATATCTAATACCTGTAACAGCACATCCTGTTTAACTTTGTGGTACCTCACCCAGTTGACGGTTTTTGTAAAAGTGTAAATAAAGAAGTTTAGCGTTGATGGCCCAAACTTATCAAAGTTGACGATGAGTGTTTGCTTGGCATCGATATCTTTGTGGTTTTCAAGCATGGTTTTTACGTCATCAACAATGAGGGCGAGTTTGTCTGCATCTTGATAACGAAGTCCAAAGGTCTCATTGATTCTGCGGTTTAGCATTCTCGATGGGTTCTCTACTACAATACTGCTGAATACTGAGTTTGGAACATAAAGAGGACGCTTATCAAAAGTGCGAATTATCGTCATACGCCAGCCAATGCGTTCTACGGTTCCTTCAATTTGACGGTCGGGAGAGCGTATCCAATCGCCGACTTTAAACGGTCGGTCGAAGTAAATCATCATGCCGCCAAAGAAGTTAGATAGTAGATCTTTCGCAGCCAGGCCGACAATTAAACCACCGACACCACCAAAGGTGAGTAAACCAGATAGGCTGAGCCCAAACGCCTGCATGATAGTTAGGCCACCCATCACCATGAAGAACAGCCGAGCGACCTTCGCGATAGCTTGAACTGTGGTTTCATCTCTGTTTTTTTGCTCTAAAACATACGCTTCAGAGTTGCTGATCATCCGTAATGTAAACCATACAAATGTACATATAATCAATATATGCTTAAGTGTTTTTAACCAGTTGATCTCATTACCAAATTGATCTTGAAGGACTAAGCCGATAGAGACAGTTGCAGGCCAACACCAAAGTAACGTGCTGACAGGTGCTTTTAGTGCTTCAAGTAATAGATCATCCCAATGAAATTGGGTCTTCTGAACCAGTAGTTCTAGACGGTTATGGATAAGTCGCCAAGCTACCCAAGCGAAAAAACTCGCAATGGTGATAAATAGAACACTATTTGCCCAATCACTATGGCTCTGGTTGATGTAGGTTTGAACTTGGGTTACGAATTCATTCATTGTGTGTACTGCCGCAGAAATTATGGGTTAGAAATTAGCAGAAATCACTTTTGTTCTCTACCTTTATAAATCAAGCGATTAGCTGACATTTTTATTTATCTATGCATATATAGTCGTTTTTCGGTATGAAGACAATTTAGTCATCGGTTTTCGACGTTAAGTAGCTTTTTAAATGGAGCGGTGAATGAGTGACAAACAATTTGCAGTTATTGGATTAGGGCGCTTTGGTCTGTCTGTGTGTAAGGAGCTTCAAGATTCAGGAGCTCAAGTTCTTGCTGTTGATATTGATGAAGAGAAAGTGAAAGAAGCGGCCGCTTTTGTGTCGCAGGGGATTGTTGCTAACTGTGCCAATGAAGAGACTGTGGTTGAGCTTAGATTGGACGACTATGACATGGTCATGGTCTCTATCGGGGCGGATGTTAACTCTAGTATTCTAGCGACACTGGTCGTCAAAGAAGCTGGGGCTAAAACGGTTTGGGTTAAGGCCAATGATAAGTTTCACGGCAAGATTCTCTCTAAGATTGGTGCCGATCATATCATTATGCCAGAGCGAGATATGGGAATACGTGTTGCCCGAAAAATGTTAGACAAACGCGTGCTTGAGTTTATCGACCTGGGCAGTGGACTAGCGATGACAGAAATCGTAATCGGTCATAAATTCTTAGGCAAACGACTTTGCGATTTAAGTCTGTGTAAAGAAACTGATGTACAAGTCTTGGGCTTTAAGCGTGGCCCGAACTTAACCAAAGCGCCATCGTTAGACATCAGTTTGGAAATTGGTGATGTGGTCATTATTGCGGGACCTAAGACGCTGTTGGCTCATAAACTCAAAAACTTATCGTAAGGTGAGTCTATGAATTCGTTAAATCGAAGAGGGCTGTTTTACGCTTTAGAGCAAGATGAAAAGCGCAAGAAAGGTTCTGAACCTAAGGTTATCCTGACGAGCTTTCTCGCGGTGCTTATTCCTTCGGCGATACTACTTACGTTACCTGTTTTCTCTGTGACAGGGCTCAGCTTTACAGATGCACTGTTTACAGCGACGTCAGCGATCAGTGTGACAGGTTTAGGTGTGGTTGATACTGGTGAGCATTTCACTCTATCTGGAAAGATCTTGTTGATGTTTTTGATGCAAGTTGGTGGGTTGGGGCAGATGACGCTGTCTGCGGTATTGCTCTACATGTTTGGTGTTCGGCTAAGTTTGAAACAACAAGCGTTAGCGAAAGAAGCGCTTGGGCAAGATCGTAAGATAAACCTTCGGAAATTGGTGAAGAAGATCATCATTTTTGCATTGGTTGCAGAGTTTATTGGTTTTGTGTTGCTCTGTTTTCGTTGGATTCCTGAAATGGGCTGGACAACGGGAAGTTTTTACGCACTTTTCCATGCGATATCCGCATTCAATAACGCTGGTTTTGCTCTGTTTTCAGACAGTATGATGAGCTTTGTTGACGATCCATTGGTGATCTTCACTCTGGCTGGTCTATTTATTTTTGGTGGTTTAGGTTTTACGGTCGTTGGTGACTTATCTAGTAACTGGCGCAAGGGTTTCAAGCATTTACATTTGCATACCAAGATAATGCTAACGGCGACTCCTACCCTATTGTTAGTTGGTACTGTGTTGTTTTGGTTACTGGAGAGAAGTAACCCTGCAACGATGGAAGGTTTGTCTATCCAAGGTCAGTGGTTAGCGGCGTTTTTCCAGTCTGCGAGTGCACGTACTGCTGGGTTCAATAGTGTCGATTTGTCTCAGTACACTCAGCCCGCATTGTTGGTGATGATAGTACTGATGTTGATAGGTGCAGGCTCTACTTCAACAGGGGGTGGGATTAAGGTCTCGACCTTTGCTGTGGCATTTGTCGCGACGTGGACGTTCCTGCGTCAGAAAAAGCATGTAGTGATGTTCAAACGCACGGTAACTTGGCAAGTGGTAACAAAGTCTTTGGCCATTATTGTGGTCAGCGGAGCGCTATTAACGACCGCGATGTTTTTGTTAATGCTGACTGAAAAGGCGGCGTTTGATCGAGTGATGTTCGAAGTGATCTCTGCTTTTGCTACGGTTGGGTTGACGGCAGGGTTAACGGCTAATCTTTCTGAACCGGGAAAATACATTATGATTGTAGTGATGGTGATTGGACGGATTGGACCTTTGACTTTGGCCTACATGTTAGCTCGCCCAGAGCCTTCTTTGTTGAAATACCCAGAAGATACGGTGTTAACAGGTTAAGTTTGTGGGTTTTACGGTAACTAAAACAAAGCCAGCGATATGCTGGCTTTGATGTTTAATATCTAGCTTTATTTATTAGCTATTAGCTATTAGCTATTAGCCCTCGAATAGTTCTACATATTCTTCGTAGCCTTCGTCTGCCAGTTTGTCCGCTGGGATAAAGCGCATGGCGGCTGAGTTCATACAGTATCGTAGACCCGTTGGCTTTGGACCATCTTTAAATACATGTCCTAGGTGAGAATCACCAAACTTACTGCGAACCTCTGTTCTTGGGTAAAGCAGTTTGTAGTCAGTGGTGGTTACGACATATGCTTCACTGATTGGTTGAGTAAAGCTCGGCCAACCTGTACCAGACTTGTATTTGTCTTTTGAAGAGAATAGCGGCTCACCCGTTACAATATCGACATAAATACCTTCCTGCTTGTTATCCCAGTATTTGTTATCAAACGGACGCTCTGTTGCATCATCCTGTGTCACATCGTACTGCAGTGAGGTTAGCGTTGCTTTAATCTCTGCATCAGACGGCTTAACGTAGGTCTTAGTATTGGTTGTCGTATTTTTGCTGTCTATGAGCTGACGGATAGTTTTCGGGTTTTCTTTTCTATCTTCACCGAAGATCTTATCTAGATACTGATCACGACCCGATGCATAGCGGTAGTAGTTGTAACGAACTTTGCTCTTCTTGTAATAATCTTGGTGATAATCTTCTGCTGGCCAAAATTTTTCAAATTTAATCAGTTCGGTTTTCAATGGCTCTCCAAAGATCTGAGCTTTGTCGATTTCCATCATGAAATTCTGAGCTACGTCTTTTTGCTCTTGGCTACGATAGAAAATAGCAGGTCGATATTGTGGACCTCTATCGACAAATGATCCTTTGTCATCAGTTGGGTCTATGTGTCTGAAGAATTGGTCAAGTACCTGCTCGTAGCTAACGACATCAGGATTATAAGTCACATTAATCACTTCGATGTGCCCTGACTTACCGGATGAGACTTGCTTGTAGGTTGGATTCTCTAATTCGCCACCAGAATATCCAGAGATAACGTCAGTTACGCCTGGTAGTTTTTCTAGATCAGATTCTGTACACCAAAAACAACCTCCGGCCAGTGTTGCTATTTCATTTTTTCCCGAATTGGCCGTTTTATCCATTGTATTGGCAGTGCCAGCTTGGCTCACAAATAGCGAAATCAGTGGCAGGGCAACCACGAGTGATACCAATATTTTAGATAATTTATTCATAAATACCTCATCTTGACGTTCTTTCATTCGATTTTGAATGTACGTATAGAGACAGGTTTTGGATGGAAAAAATTACATCATTTACAAAAAAATATGCCATAGAGAAAATCTTGCTCCTAAATGCCGCCAGTAGTAGGGTGTAGGCATTGATATAAAACACTAGATAATGATGACGTTTGTACATCTAAGGAACAACATGCAAGCAGAAGTTAAATGGGTCGAAGACTTTAAATTCTTGGGTAAGTCTCAATCAGGGCACTCTGTGGTGATGGATGGAAGTGGCGGTGCTACGGCGCCAAGCCCTATGGAAATGGTATTAATGGCCGCAGGTGGTTGTAGCTCTGTTGATGTGGTTGATGGTTTGAAATCTGCAGGTCAGAACATCACAGGTTGTAACGCAAAACTAACAACGACACGTCGTGAAACCGCACCAAAAATCTTTACCGTAATTAATATTCATTTTGAAGTGTCTGGTGATAATCTTACTCCTGAGCTTGTTGCTAAGGTATGTGCAGATTCGTTAGAAAAGTACTGTTCAGTGTGCCTAATGCTGGGTGAGGGCGTAGAAATGACCCACAGTTGGGAAATCGTCTAGTCTTCTGATTGTACCGTTTTGGCGTGAGGCTGATTTTTACGGCTTACAGCTTACGGTTAATGGGCAAAGGTAGATAAAGAAAAGGGCAGAGCACTTTCAAGTACTCTGCCCTTATTATTGCAATTAAGGTAGAGTGCTATTACTCAGCAGCTTCTACGATAACTTCTTCTACTTGTACTTCTTGCTGGTATTCAAAAGCAGGGATAGTTGCGTCAACACGGCGGTTTTGAGCGCGGCCTTCTGCAGTATCGTTTGATGCAATAGGATTCTCTTCACCTTGGCCAGACGCTGAAATGCGGTCTGATTCAATGCCTTGCTCTTCGATGTATGCAGCTACAGCAGCAGCACGTTTCTTAGAGATCATCATGTTGTATTCTGCTGAACCTGTTGAATCGGTGTGACCAACAACATCAACTGATGATTGTGGGTGAGCTTTAAGTACTTCAACGATTGGCATTAGAGCAATTTTTCCGTCTGTAGACAGTTCAGTGCTGTTTGTTTCAAACATACCTTGAGAGAAGCTTTCAGTTTGCGCTTTAGTAACAACTACCGTTGTTTTCTCTTCCACAACAACTGCAGGCTCTGTGATTGGCTCAGATGGTGCTTGTGTTACAGCAACGGCAGAAGCTGCTGCTGCAGATGCCGTTGTGTTGCCTGTACCGAAATTGTAGCTAACACCAACAGACAGTAGGTTTGAGTTCAGATCTTGAACATAGTTGTCGTCGAAATCATCGAAGTATTGGTATTCAGCACGCACCGCCCAATTAGAAGACAGCTGCTTCTCTAGGCCGATACCAGCAGCGAAAACAACATCATCTTCACCACCGTGAGAAATGTAAGCGGGACCCGCTTTGAAGAATACGTCAAACTCTTGCTGTACCGGTAGGCGGTACATTGGAGTTAAGGAAATTGCGATCAAAGGATCGCTAAACGATGATGTAGTGCCATTCTTCGAAAAGCTAGTTTTGTAATCACCTAAGAAATCAGAACTCAACTCAATGCCAAGTCTTTCTGTGAAATTATAACCAGAGTAGATACCAGCACCAATTGCATCATCATCACATTTAGTACCGCTTACACACGCGCTGTCTAACCAGCCTAGGCCGACTTTTGCACCAACATAAGTGGTTGCAGCAATTGAAGGAGCAGCAGCTAAGCCTGAAGCGGCAACAACAGCACACATGATTTTTGACAGTCTTTTCATAATCTTATCCTTGGATTAACTATTATTGTTATCTGAACTTGCCAGTAAAACGATCACTTATTAGTTGATGACACTGCTTATAATAAGTAAATCAAGGCGTTGGTCCAGCTGGATCTATTTTTTACTTAGTACTTATATTGTTAATCTGATTGCGTATCGTAGTCAATGAAATTGTTAAAAATTATATATTTAAAGTGCTATTTACTGTTTTATTTGTCAATAGTATGTTGTCTCAAATGTTGGAAATGAAGAAACCTCGTGCCATTGTTCGGTTCTCGAGGTTTAATTTTTACTTTTTGTGTGTATTTACTGCTCGTGTTTTATAAATTTTATGGGCGTTCGCCGGCGAGTAAACGCTTCTCTATATCGGCAATTGCACCAGGTAAGTCTGTAATAGTATCAATCAGGTAGTGAGGGTTTGATTTGTTTAGCTTCACGCTCGCTTTTTCACGTGCCAATGCAAGTGTTGCTTCGTCTGCGTCTAAGTATTCTTGGTACGTCAATCCAGCCTCGTTACCTGATAGTACAAGGCCTACTGTCCACATACCTGCATTGTGACCTTCATCGATCCCCGGTGCAGCGTCGTCTACTTTCACACATGCAGCAACGCTAGTTACACCTAGATCAATGACGTTTTTAAGCGCCATGAATGGAGCCGGACGGCCACCTTGCGGTAAGTCATCCGTTGCTACTACATTGTCTGGTTGGTAACCGTAATCTGCAGCAGCAGGAATTAAAACATCCATCACTTCGCGCGGATAACCTGAGCAAGAACCGATTTTTACGTTCTTCTCCTTTAGGTTATTCACAACCTCTATTGCATTCAAGATTGGTTCGGCATGGTCGGCTACTTTTGCTTTCTGAAGAGGCATGAATGCCGCGTAGATCGCATCAACGTCTTCACTGGTCATCGAGCGTCCGAACTGAGCATTCCAACGAGCGTCAACAGCTGGAATTCGACCGACCGCTTGGATATGATCCCATTTGCCGATCCCCATAGGTTCACGCGCTTCTGCTAGGTCTATATCAAAGTCAAAACCTTGTCTGAATGCTTCAACGAAGATGCTTGTTGGAGCAAACGATCCAAAATCAACGATAGTGCCAGCCCAGTCAAAGATAACCGCTTGGATAGGTGATGTAGTGTTCATAATAATGTCCTATTGTGTGTCACTTCCCGCCTGTTTAAAATTCAAAGGTTCAGTCGGGAGGTTACGGGTTGCTTTAGGTTATTGGTTGCTTGAAATTATTGCTTCAAGACGTGCTTTAAAAGGTGATTCAAAGGTATTCAAAGTCTTTGCAGACTTTTGCTATCGCTTTTTCGAATACAGACATCGCGACTTCTAGTTCGCTGCGGCTGATGATCAATGGTGGGCTCAATTGAATCACGTTACCTTGTGACACCTTGAAGCTCAGACCATCGTTTAGACATTGGTAAAGTACTGCTTCCGCTTCATCGAACGCTCGGGTTTTGGTGATATGATCTGTGACCAATTCCACCCCCCAGAGCAGGCCGATGCCGCGAACGTCACCAATGACTGGGTACTTCTCTTTCATTTGAAGCAGCTGTTCACGTACGAATTCGCTGTCCGCTTGTACTTTTTCAAGTAGGTTTTCTTGTTCAATTACTTCCATGGTTGCGAGTGCTGCCGCGCAGCCAATAGGGCTTTTCTCATGGGTGTAATGACCCAGTGAGACTTGCGCTGCCGTGTTGTATTTATCTTTGGTGACCATGGCTGCAATTGGAACCAAGCCGCCGCCAAAACCTTTACCGATACAAAGAATGTCAGGTTCGATATCAAAAGCTTGGTGTGTAAACCATTCGCCACTGCGACCCATGCCGTTTGGAATGTCGTCGATGATCAACATGACGTTATGCTTATCGCAGATCTCACGGATGCGCTTCCAGTAAGCTTTGCTTGGTACTTGAACATCGGTGTTACGCACTGCTTCGGCAATGAAGGCACCAATGCCACCTTCTTTTTCAATCACATACTCAAGGAAATCGGCGTAGTGCACATCACATGCGGTCTCGTTCGCATCGCCTGGGTTTTGCCCGCGAAGCGAAAAAGCACCACGATAAGAGACCGCTGGTGGGATACGTTCTACGCCAGCCATTAACGGGCCCATACCTTCACGAAAACAGGCTTCACCACCCACTGAAATTGCATCCAGTGACGCACCATGGAACGAGTCCCACAATGAAACGACTTTGAAGTTGTTGGTGACATGTCGAGCCAGTTTGAGTGCCATACCAATAACTGAAGTACCACCTGGAGCAAACAACACACGGTTCAATTCACCACCACAGATCTGCGTGAGTTTTTCAGCGCACTGAACGGCTGTTTCATTGGTGAAGCGACGCGGTGAAAACGGTAATGACGCCATTTGTTGAGTCACTTTATTAATGATGTGTGGGTGGCCGTAGCCCAATTGATGAACATTGTTACCGTGAAAGTCCATGTACTTCTTGCCAGTTGCATCTTGTATGTAGATGCCTTCTGCAGCTTCAAGTGTGTCTAGGCAAGGCGTTGACATCGCTTGATGAAGAAACACGTCAGAATCGCGCTTTAACATCGCTTGAGTCGCATCATCGTTTAGCGACTCATTCCACTTTTCACGCGCTGGCGTGGTGTTCACATCGCCTTCACTTCGAAAGTGTGTTGCCTTCAGAACAGGCTCTTGATTGGTCGTCGTCATTATTTGATGTCCCAGTAAATAGCGTTTTTCACTGCGCCAATGAGGGCTTCAATGTCTGACGGGTAAACTTCACCGATGTTACCGATGCGGAAGCAGTCTGCGTTTGAAACCTTGCCCGGATAAATCACAAAACCTTGTTCTTTCAAACGGTCATAGAATTCCTTGAATTGGTAATCGCTATGAGCTGGAGAGTAGAAAGAGGTGATGATTGGCGAATGAAGGTCATCATTTAGCAAAGGTTCAAAGCCAAGAGAACGCATGCCAGCAACCAATGTGGTTTGGTTGGTTTGGTAGCGATTGTGACGAGCTTCGATACCGCCTTCCTGTTCTAGTTCAAGCAGGGCTTGGTAGAAAGCACGTACCGTGTGAGTCGGAGAGGTGAAGCGCCATTTACCATGGTTGCTTTCCATGCAGTGCCATTGGTCAAACAAATCAAGGCTTAATGAGCGAGCTTGGCCTTTACACTTCTCCAGTTCTGACTGCTTGGCAATAACAAAGCCGAATCCAGGTACACCTTGAATACACTTGTTTGCTGAGCTGATCATGTAATCGATACCCAAGTCAGCAATATCCATAGGAATACCGCCAAAGCTCGACATCGCGTCAAGAATGACGGTTTTGTTGTGTTGTTTTGCCAATTTGGCAATCTCTTCAATTGGATTCAGCATGCCTGTGGTGGTCTCACAGTGCACAATCGCCACGTGAGTAATGTCTGAATCCATGGCCAATACCGTTTCCATTTTGTTCAAGTCAGGCTGTGATGTTTCACCTGGGGAAACGACATGGCATGGAATGTTTAAATATTCTGCGATTTGAGCAATACGAGCACCATACGCACCGTTATCAACAACTAGAAGTTTACCGCTGTTAGAGATAACACTACCAATCGTTGCTTCAACTGAAGCCGTGCCGCTACCTTGCATTAATACGCTTGTGTAGCCCGGTTGCTTGGTGGCTAAAGTCACTAGCTTGCTACGAATCACTTCAACAACGTCTTTGTTGTATTCATCATCCCAAGTACACCAATCTTTTAGCATCGCTTGGCGAACGGTTTCAGAAGTAGATAGAGGGCCCGGTGTCAGTAGTAAGTATTCGTTTCTCATGTTCAATTCTCGTGATTTTTATTTTGGACTATACCAATATTTAAAGCTACTTTAACAACCAATTTAAACGGTCGTAAATAGACAAAACATCATTTTCATAAAAGCTTCATATTCAAATGTGTCACTTGCCTTAAGAAATTTTTCGATCTTGAAACTGCCATTTCTTGTTCATTTAACCGTCACAAAAGTCGATTAGGTTAATACTCGTTATCTGGTACATACCAAGTTAAGTATGTGCTAACAACCTAAATGAATTTATGGATATAGGTGCCTTTTTTAAGGCCTCTAACTTCTAACCTTGGCATTGGGCCTGACTGGAGAAAATGATGAAAAACCGTTTTATGAAAGGATCACTTGCAGCATTAGTTACTCTATTAGCTGGTAATGCTTATGCAGCACAGGAAGTGACGGTTTACACCGCTTTTGAAACTGACATTTTAGCGAAGTACAAAAACGCATTTGAAAGTGAAAACCCAGACATCAACATCAAATGGGTGCGTGATTCTACCGGGATCATGACGGCGAAATTATTGGCTGAGAAAAACAACCCTCGTGCAGAAGTAGTATGGGGTCTTGCGGGTTCTTCTATGGCTTTGCTTAAAGAAGAGGGCATTCTCAAGCCTTACACACCTCAAGGTGTAGAAGCGTTGCGTGCAAACCTTAACGACTCACAATCGACTCAAGCTTGGTATGGTAATGATGCATTCTTCAATGCAGTTTGCTTTAACGAAATAGTTGCTAAGCAATTGAACCTACCGGCACCTAAGTCTTGGGATGACCTAACGAAACCTATCTACAAAGGCCACATTGCTATGCCAAATCCAGCCTCTTCTGGTACGGGTTACATGCAGGTTTCGGCTTGGCTACAAAACATGGGTGAAGACCAAGGTTGGAACTACATGCAGAAGCTAGATCAAAATATTGCTCACTACACGCACTCAGGTTCGAAGCCATGTGTTCAAGCGGGCATGGGTGAAGTGGCTATCGGTATTTCTATGGCGAGCCGTGGCGCTAAGCTGAAAACTCAAGGTGCGCCACTTTCTGTGATTACGCCTGAAGGTATCGGCTGGGAATCTGAAGCGGTAGGTCTTGTTAAGGCTTCTGATGCGGCGCAGCGCGTTGTTGATTGGTCTATCTCTAAAGCCGCAAACGAGCTTTACATCGAAGTGTACCCAGTTGTTGGTCACCAAGATGTGACAGCAACAATTGAAAACTTCCCTAACGTAGAAAAGAACATGGCAAAAATGGACTTTGCACGCATGGGCAGCGAGCGTACAGACGTATTGAAAACATGGTCTGAGAAGTTTGACGCTAAATCAGAGCCTAAATCTTAATCTGATGACCTATTCAGTTAATTAACTATTGAGTTCATTAGAAGTTAGAAATCAGTAAAGGAAGGCTTCGGTCTTCCTTTTTTAGTTTTACGCCTTTAGATTTTAAGTAAGGTACAACAAATGACAAAGCACTACTCATATTGGTTCAAGCAAGCGTTGGAACAAGAGTTTGGCAATATTAACGCGGGGCTAGAATCCGCGAAGCCACTGAAAAAAGACGTCAACTGTGATATCGCTATTGTTGGCGGTGGCTATACGGGTTTATGGACGGCGATTTTAATCAAACAACAGCAACCCGAAAAGCATGTTGTGGTGATTGAAAAAGACCTATGTGGTAGCGGTGCTTCTGGAGCGAACGGCGGTTGCATGTTGACGTGGTCGACTAAGTATCCGACGCTGAAAAAGCTCTACGGAAAAGAACAAGCGAAATGGTTGGTTAAGGAATCGGAAAAGGTTATATACGAGATCGAAGCCTTCTGTAACGAACACAAGATTGACGCGCATCTATATCGCAGCGGAACTTACTACACGGCAACCAATGATGCGCAAAAAGGTGGAATGGAACCTGTCGTTAATGAGTTGATCAAGCAGGGTATCAATAGTTGGAAGAAGTGCGATAATTCTTTGGCTGATAAAGCGGGATCTGAACGCCACATTGAGGGTTATTACTCAGAAGCTGCAGGCAGTGTGCAACCCGCTTTATTGGCTCGAGGCTTACGCCGAGTGGCTATTGATCTAGGTGTCGAAATTCATGAAAACACAGAGATGACTTCGCTCGATTATGGCTCTCTGGCTCGGATCCAAACTAAGGGCGGATCTATCTTTGCCGATAAAGTTATTTTGGCGCTCAACGCGTGGATGCTCGATCATTTCAAAGAGTTCAAACGCAGTATTGTGGTTGTCTCGTCAGATATGGTTGTAACCAAGCCAATCCCGGAAAAACTCAAGCAGTTTGGCCCCGAAAAAGGAGCTGCAGTGGTGGATTCTCGAATCTTTGTTCATTACTACCGAGACACCCAAGATGGACGACTCATGTTGGGCAAAGGCGGCAATAAATTCTCATTTGCGAATAAAGTCGAAAGCATGTTCAACCAAACCACCAATTATCTGCCGATTCTCAATCAATCCTTCCAAAAATTGTTCCCTAAACTTGAGCAAAGTGAATTCGATTACAACTGGTCGGGTGGTTCAGATCGTTCCGTCACCGGATTGCCATTTTTCGGTAACCTAAAAGGCCAAAACAACATTTATTATGGGCTCGGTTACTCAGGTAATGGTGTTGCTCAAACTCGTATGGGAGGGAAAATTTTGTCTTCATTGGTGTTAGGAGATGATAACGAATGGACACGTAGTGGTTTAACTAGCGGTCCACGAGGCTACTTCCCTCCAGAGCCATTTCGTTGGGTTGGGGCTATGATGGTTAGAGATGCTGTTCGAAGAAAAGAGAACGTGGAAGATTCTGGTAACACGCCATTATGGCTAGATAAACAGTTATCCAAACTCGCAGGTGCGGCGGGCAAAGCCGACAAGATTGAATCATAGATCAATCTAGCGTTTAAATTGGAAGTTTGCATTGAGGCTCTCAGTGATTTATGGGCAAGTCACTGAGGGCTTTTAACGTTGAACGAACTGTTAATTCTGAACAAATAGCAACCTTTAATGCTTATTATATCTGCAATATAACTGTCATTTAGCTACTATAAATTTGTCACTCAACTGCAATATTCTCAGTTTAAATTTGGTATATACCATATAGAGAGTGCTGTAGTATGAGCAACCAAACTTATTTGAATATTGAAAACGTTGTAAAGCAATTTGGCCAATTTACAGCGTTAAAAGACATCTCCCTATCGATAGATAAAGGTGAGTTCGTCTGTTTCCTTGGCCCGTCTGGCTGCGGTAAAACGACACTACTACGTGCGATTGCAGGACTGGATTTACCGACCTCAGGCTCGATTGAGCAGAACGGTAATGATACGACCTTCTTGCCACCAGAAAAGCGTGACTTTGGTATCGTGTTTCAATCTTATGCTTTGTTTCCCAATCTCACAGTGGAAGAAAACATTGCGATTGGTCTGAAGAATCAAGGGATGTCGACCAAAGAAGCTCTGGAAACAGTAGAGTCTTGGTTAGAAACGATTGGTTTACCGACGTCTGGCCAAAAATATCCGAATCAACTGTCTGGTGGACAACAGCAGCGTGTTGCTCTGGCTCGCGCATTGGCGTTGTCTCCAGGTTTGTTATTACTTGATGAGCCGCTTTCTGCGTTGGATGCGAAGGTAAGAACACACCTGCGTGATGAGATCTGCCGACTGCAACGTAAGCTGGGTATCACCACTATTATGGTGACGCACGACCAAGATGAAGCCCTAACGATGGCCGACCGTATTGTCGTGATGAATCATGGCGTTATCGAGCAGGTCGGTGCTCCACAAGAGATCTACCAAAAACCTGTCAGTCGTTTTGTTGCTGAGTTTGTTGGCAGCATGAACTTCATTCAAGCTTCTGTTGCGGCTCAAGGCAAGATACGCATTGCAGAGTCAATGCTACCATTACCTCGCTTAGATAATCTCACGCCAAATCTACGTGATGTTTTTGATATTGCCGTTCGTCCAGAGCAAATCCAATTTGTTGATCGTTTTAGTGAGTCATTACCCGTGAGAATCGTATCCAGCGAATTCTTAGGGGCGTTTTATCGTGTTGAGTGTCAATTGCAACATGACTCAACGGCGAAAGAGATCATCGTTGATGTATCAGTTAAAGAGTTTAATCGATTGAAACTGCGTCGCAGCGATATTCGTTACGTAGCGTTTGATGAAGAAGGCCTTAGAGCTTACCCATCTGAAAGCCTGCAAGTGATGAAAGACGAGGCGGCGTAACTATCATGGAATCGACTCAAATGATGCAATCTAAGCTGCTAATTCAACGACGAGTAACGCCTTTCCTTGCTCGGTTAAGTAAAGACAACGTAATCCTATTCGGGCTTCTAGCTTTTTTGTCTGTGGTCATGACGCTATTTATTCTGATGCCACTGTGGGCAATGTTGAAAAAGAGTGTTCAGAACGCAGACGGTGATTTTGTAGGATTACAAAATTTCGCAACGTATTTTGCTTCTCAAAGCCTTTGGCAATCTGTAGGGAACACTTTTACTTTGGGTCTGCTAGTAACGGTTGTTGTGGGTGTATTAGCGTTTGGTTATGCCTATGCATTGACTCGTTCATGTATGCCTTTTAAGGGGCTTTTTCAGGTGTTGGGATCAGCGCCGATTCTAGCTCCGTCGTTGCTTCCTGCGATCAGTTTGATCTTCTTATTTGGCAACCAAGGTATCGCTAAAGAAGTCTTAGGGGGGAACTCGGTGTACGGCTTGATTGGTATCTCGCTGGGCTTAATATTCTGGACGTTTCCACACGCCCTAATGATTTTAACTACTTCATTGAGAACCTCTGATGCTCGTCTGTATGAGGCGGCACGAGCACTCAATACTTCATCATTAAAAACCTTTTTCATGGTGACGCTACCGGCGGCAAAGTATGGTTTGATCAGCACTCTGATTGTTGTATTTACGCTGGTGGTTTGTGACTTTGGTGTGCCAAAGGTGATTGGTGGCAGTTATAACGTTCTATCGACTGACATCTTTAAGCAGGTGGTTGGTCAACAGAACTTCTCTATGGGAGCGGTAACCAGTATCTTGCTGCTATTGCCTGCGTTGCTTGCGTTTTCCGTTGATCGCTGGGTTCAAAAGAAACAAAAGAGCTTGTTTGATACTCGTTCTGTTGCGTACCAACCTGAACCTAGCTCTCTACGTGATGGCTTATGTTTCCTCTATTGCACCATCATCTCTGCTGCCGTGGTTATCGTGCTGGGCATGGCGATATACGGATCTATGGTCACCTTCTGGCCTTGGAATAAAACGCTAACGCTAAATAATTATAACTTCGCAGAGATGAGTACTTATGGTTGGACGCCATTTTTCAATTCATTAACCCTCGGCGCTTGGACTGCTATTATCGGTACGGTTCTGATTTTCCTAGGGGCATACTGTATTGAGAAAGGCCGCGCATTCGGCCTTGTTCGTCAAGCAATGCAGATGCTCAGTGTGGTGCCGATGGCCGTTCCGGGTATGGTTCTGGGTTTGGGTTATATCTTCTACTTCAATGATTTGAGTAATCCACTCAACTTCTTGTATGGCACGATGGCGTTCTTGGTGATTAATACAGTGGTTCACTACTACACAGTCGGTCACATGACGGCGCTGACTGCATTAAAACAACTACCTGATGAAATTGAAGCGACCGCAGCCTCGGTGAACTTACCGCAATACAAGCTGTTCTTTAAGGTGACGGTGCCTGTTTGTCTGCCTGCGATTTTAGATATTGCGACATACCTGTTTATTAATGCACTTACCACGACATCTGCGGTAGTATTCTTGTATTCTATCGATACGATACCTGCGTCAGTTTCAGTACTGAATATGGACGACGCGGGGCAAACGGGTGCAGCTGCTGCCATGGCGGTGATGATTATGATATCGGCAGCGAGCGCGAAGTTGATTCATATGTTAATCAATAAGTTATTCGAGAAGCGCACCCAAGCTTGGCGTAAACGCTAGCAAACCATTTTATATTGCAGTTGGCCAAGGAGTGGCTGACGACAAGAACAAGAATAAAAGGAAATGAAGTGCAGTACGTAAAAATCAAAGATGTCATCGTAGAGCAGATAGAGTCGGGGATGTTAACGCCGCGACAGAAACTGCCTGCTGAGCGTAAACTGGCTGAATCGTTCGATACCACACGTGTTACGTTACGCGAAGCCTTGTCTTCACTTGAAGCGGAAGGGCGTATTTATCGAGAAGACCGCCGTGGTTGGTTTATATCGCCAGCTCCACTGCGTTACGACCCAACACAAACACTGAACTTCACTAATATGGCTTTGTCGCAGAATCGTAAGCCGAAAACAGAATTAGTGGCAGCGAAAGGCATGTTAGCGACCAAGGAAGCAACTAGGCTTCTGGAGCTGCAACCTTTTTCGGATGTTTATCGAGTAAACAGAGTTCGTTATCTTGAAGACAGGCCCGTTGTGTATGTGACCAACTACATTCGACCAGAGTTGTTCCCTAACTTGCTGGATTATGACTTGTCTAAATCGTTGACTGACATCTACCGTGAGCACTTTGGTGTGGTATATCAGAAGATCCGTTACCGAGTGAGCACAACGTCTTTGCTTGGCGAAACCGCGCAAGCTCTGCGTGCGACTTCTGGGTCTCCAGCGATGGTGGTTGAGCGTGTTAACTACAACCAAGATGGTGATTTGATTGACTGCGATATTGAATATTGGCGTCATGACGCGATCAGCATTGAGTCGATAGCACAGCTAGAGCGCTAGTCATACATTTAGAATGCTGGCATACCTGCAATTATGCAGGATTGCCCAATTGAAACGCTCAAAGGCCTCTTATTCGGAGGCCTTTTTTATCACCTGTTGTCAGCCGTTGTGCTAATTCATTAATAATTTAGGAATGAAATGGAATTATCTGCCATTGTAATCGTGATTATTTCGGCTTTGCTTCATGCGGGTTGGAACGTTCTAGGTAAATCTAATCAAGGATCGGGTTCGTCATTCTTCTTAGCCTCTGGCTTTGCCGCCGCAGCGATATTGACGCCATATTTGATTTGGTATGTTCACAGTGTAGGGCTGTCAAATATCTCACTTCCATTCTGGCAATTGCTCTTCTTGAGTGGTATCTGCCAAATCATCTATTTGATTGGGCTAGGGACTGCCTATAAACAAGCAGATATCGGCGTGATCTACCCAATGGCAAGAGCACTGCCTGTGTTGATGGTTGGCTTGGGTACAGTGTTGATTGGTTATGAACTGTCGTCTAATCAATGGATTGGGTTCACTTTAATAACATTAGGCTGCTTGTTTGTACCACTTAAACAGTTTTCAGAACTTAGGTTAAAAGCGTATCTCAACCTTGGCGTACTGTGGGCGTTAATCGCCGCTATTGGTACCACGGGATACTCGATTATTGATAAAGAGGCGCTTCTATTGTTGGAGACTCTAAGTACACCTAGTATCACTAACAAGCACACCGCGATTTTCTATCTAGGTACTCAGTTTTGGGCGATTGTGATTCCGCTGAGTGTTTGGTTATTCGTGTCGAATCAAAAAATAGAATTTTATAATGCTTGGTTATTTCGTAAAAGAGCAACACTTGCTGGCATCATGATGGCATCGACTTATGGATTGGTTTTGTTTGCGATGAGCATGACTGAAAATGTCAGCTTGGTTGTTGCACTTAGGCAAGTAAGTATCATCTTCGGCGTAGTGATGGGGATCTACTTTTTAAAGGAAAAGTGGCACGTTACACGTGGTGTAGGCGTCGTTTTTATCATTGCAGGTTTAGTTATCTCACTGACTTAAAAAGGAATTAAATTCTACCTCCAACCTATAATGTGACTTTTCAGTCGCATTTTTCTTATTGATAGCAAACGTTTTACTAATGTTAAAGATGTGATCCTTCTCATAGACAAGGTTGTAAAGTTACCGGTAACATCCACCCCAACGTTACCGGTAACATATAATAACAAGCCGGACTCTGTGAAACTCATAAGGATACCCAAATGAAAGCTCTGACTAAAACGCTGATTGCCGCTTCCCTCACTGGTCTATTTGCTACTTCAGCAATGGCTGCAGATTTTAAACTTAAGATTCAATCTTCAGATCCATCTGGTGATTTGAACTTCAAGGTTCAGCAGAAGTGGGCTGAGCGAGTAGAGACGATGTCTAACGGACGTATTGATATCGATCTTCTGCCTGTAGGCGCTGTGGTTAAGCACACAGAAACGCTAGGCGCGATCAAAATGGGCATCCTAGATGGTCACATCACAGCAACAGGTTACTTCTCTGGTAAAGATCCAGCATTCGGCCTAATTGGTAACATGGTTGGTGCATGGTCGGACACAACGCAACTGCTTCAGTACATGAACTACGGCGGCGGTAACGAGCTAATGACTGAACTGTACAAGCCTTACGGGGTTCAGTTCGTCGGAGCATCTACAACGGGTGTTGAGTCTTTCATCTCCAAAAAACCAATTGATGGTGTCGCGGATCTTAAAGGTCTTAAATTACGTGCACCTGAAGGCCTAGTACAACAAGTGTTTGCAGCCGCGGGTGCGACTCCAGTAAACCTGCCGGGTTCTGAAGTATTTACTGGCCTGAGCAAAGGAGTAATTGATGCCGCGGACTACACGGTATTCTCTACCAACCAAAAAGCGGGTATGAACGACATTGCAACACACCCAGTTCAACCGGGCTTTCACTCACTGCCGCTTATCGATATCTCTGTTTCTCAGAAGAAATGGGACAAGATGCCTGCTGACCTACAAACGATTCTGCAAACATCCGTTCGTGACTTCTCTTACGACATGACAACTCAGCTGAAAATGGCTGACCAAGCTGCGCTGAAAGAAGCTCAAGCGAACCCAGAAATCACTATCCACGACTGGTCTCAAGAAGAGCGTAAAAAGTTCCGTGAAATCGCAAAAGGCCAATGGAAAGTATTTGCAGAGCGTTCTGACAACGCACAAAAAGTTTACACTTCAGTAACTACGTTCCTAGAAGAAAACGGCTTGCTGTAATTTAAACTTAGCTTATTGAAGGGGGAGGGCGTTGCTCTCCCGTTATTTCCCAGGAAATTTGCCCCATGACAGACAAAACTCCCCATTCCCCAGCTGAAAACGACGAGCAACCAAGAAATGCGCTCGATCGTTTTGTTATAAAGTTCAGTAATCTCGTGAGCTGGTTTTTTATCTTTACTGTATTGATTTCATTTTATGAAGTTGTGATGCGTTACGCATTCGATGCCCCGACCACATGGGTACATGAAACAGCTTCTTTCATCGGTGGTTCTTTATTCATTATTGGTGGTATCTACGCGTTTGCTGCGAATAAACACGTGCGTGTGGTTCTTATCTACGATTCAGTGTCTAACCAAGCACGTAAATATCTTAATCTTGTTCACCACATTGTTGGTTTGGCCTTTGCAGGCATGCTCGCTTACGCCGCTTACTTCACTGCGGAAGAAGCGTGGTTTGCACCTTGGGGTGAATTCCGTCTTGAGACATCTGGTTCAGTGTTAAACGCGCCTTATCCTGCATTGTTGAAAGGCCTGATCTTTGTCGTTTTGTGTGTTCTTGTTGTCCAGTTTGTATTGCACCTAATCCAAGAGTTGATGGGTCTAAGGAAGAATGACGATGTTTGATTTATCTTCTATTGGTATCGCATGGGGCAGTTTGCTCATGTTGGTTATGATGATTGGCTTGCTACTGACTGGTATGCAGCTGGCCTTCGTAACAGGCTTTGTCGCGATTTTCTTCACTCTATGTTGGTTTGGTCCTGATGCTTTACCTTTGATTGCGAGCCGTACCTACAGCTTTGCTTCTGGTTATGTTTTCCTCGCGGTTCCAATGTTCGTATTGATGGCCGCTTTGTTAGACCGCTCGGGCATCGCACGAGATCTGTTTGATGCAATGAAATCTGTCGGCCGTAAAGTTCGTGGTGGTGTGGCAGTACAAACCTTATTAGTCGCGGTTCTATTGGCTTCGATGTCGGGCGTTATAGGTGGTGAAACGGTACTACTGGGTATTCTCGCACTGCCACAAATGCTTCGTTTAGGTTACGACCGTAAGCTTGCTATCGGTACAACCTGTGCGGGTGGCGCACTTGGAACTATGCTTCCGCCAAGTATCGTACTGATCATCTACGGTATGACAGCCAGCGTATCGATTGGCGACCTGTTTAAAGCGTCTTTCTTACCAGCGTTTATCCTTGCGGGCTGTTACATCGGTTATGTATTGATTCGCTGTAAGCTGAATCCTTCTCTTGCGCCAATTCCAAGCGATGATGAGACAGAAGAAGACATCGCCAATCAGCCAAGCTACTTCAAAGCTCTGTTCTTCCCACTGCTTTCTGTCGCAACGGTTTTGGGCAGTATCTACACAGGCATCGCTTCAGTAACAGAAGCGTCTGCATTGGGTGTAGTCGGCATCATGATCAGTGCGCTGATCCGTGGTGAACTGAACTTCAGTATGTTGAAAGAGAGTGCCATCGCAACCATGCGTACCTGCGGCATGATTATGTGGATTGGTATCGGTGCAAGTGCATTGGTTGGTATCTACAACCTGATGGGTGGTATTGATTTTGTTGAAGAAACCATCCTTGCACTCAGTGGCGGCAACGCGACAGTAACATTGCTAATCATGATGGCTATCTTGCTGGTACTAGGCATGTTCCTTGACTGGGTAGGTGTGGCACTACTGACTATGCCAATCTTCGTTCCAATCATCACTGGCCTTGGTTTTGACCCAGTATGGTTCGGCGTTGTGTTCTGTCTAAACATGCAGGTGTCGTTCTTGTCACCGCCGTTTGGTCCTGCGGCATTCTACTTGAAATCAGTAGCACCAAAAGACATCAGCTTAGGTGAGATTTTCTCTTCACTACTGCCGTTCATTGCACTTCAAGTATTGGTTCTGGCACTGGTTATTATCTTCCCTCAGCTCGCGCTTTGGTGGCAATAACAGCGAAGGTTCCTGAGCGAGTTTAATGTTCAGGAACCTATCAACGGCAACACAAGTTTAACTATTAGATTCGATTGTCAGCCCCTGTTTTGGTTGGGGCCTAGGGAAGGCTTGCCTTATGAAAAGCAAAAAAATACTCGTGATGGGCGTATCTGGATGCGGAAAGAGCCTGATTGGTAGCCGTATCGCAGAAGCATTAACGCTTCAGTTTTTTGATGGGGATGACTTCCATCCCCAAAGCAATGTAGAAAAGATGCGTCAAGGTATTCCACTGACAGACGAAGATCGTCAAGGATGGCTAGAAACACTGAATAAGCAATATATCGAACAACCGAGTGCTGTGATTGCATGCTCTGCACTGAAACCTCAATACCGCGAAATTCTTCGAGAGAACAATGAAGATTTAGTGATTGTGTATCTTCAAGGCAGTTTCGATACGATTTGGAATCGCCATAAAGCTCGTGAAAACCATTACTTTAATGGTCAAGAAATGTTGAAAAGCCAATTCGCAACCTTGGTTGAACCTGAACTAGATGAAGCGTTATTTGTCGATATATCGCAAGATGTTGAGCAAGTCGTAGAAAGTGCACTCAAACAAATTAAGCAGATAGGCTAAACCATGACTCAGATAAAAAATGACATCGCGATGATTGGTTTAGGAGTGATGGGCAAAAGCCTTGCGCTCAACCTATTGGATAACGGCTTTAATGTTGCAGGCTTCGATCTAAACATCGACAACATTGATCGCGCTTGTGTGGAAGCTAAGCAACTCAATGAGACGTTTGAAGGTAAAGGGCGGTTCACAAAAGGCACTAGCCTTGAACATGTGCTGCAGGGCTTAGCAAAACCGCGTGTTATTGCGTTGTCGGTTCCTGCTGGAAACCCTGTCGATATCGTCGTGAATAGCTTGCTTGATGCTGGCCTAGAAAATGACGACATTGTTATCGATACGGGTAACAGCCTTTGGACAGATACCGAAGCACGCGAAGTGAACTACAAAGGCAAGCTTCGTTTCTTTAGCACCGCCGTTTCTGGTGGTGAAGAAGGCGCTCGTGTTGGCCCTGCGCTAATGGCGAGTGGCGACCAATCGGCTTGGCAATATGTGAAACCGATGTGGGAAGCGATTGCTGCAAAAGTGGATGCTAATGGGCTACCGGTTGCTCAGTTTAAAGCGGGTGAAGCGTGCGCGGCGTATGTTGGTCCTTCTGGCACTGGGCACTATGTAAAAATGGTACACAACGGTATTGAATATGCCGATATGCAGCTTATTTGCGAAGTGTACCAGTTCATGCGTGGTGTGCTTGATATGCCAGCTCAAGAGATTGGACAAGTCTTTGAGCAATGGAACAACGGTGTGCTGAACAGCTATCTGATGGAGATTAGTGCCGACATCCTTCAACAAGAAGATGTTGTAACGGGTAAGCCATTTGTTGATGTTGTGCTTGATAAAGCGGGACAGAAAGGCACGGGATTGTGGACAGCAGTTAACAGTCTTCAAGAAGGGTGTCCGACTCCAACGATTGCACAGGCGGTTTATGCGCGTGCAATGAGCGGTCAAAAGTCGCAACGAGTGCAGGGAAGCAAACTCTTGAAAGGTAATATTGCGGATGCGAGTCAGTTGGATAAAACAGAGGTTGTCTCTGAACTTCATGATGCTTTGTATTGCGCCAAACTGTCTGTTTATGCGCAAGGTTTTGATTTACTGAAAACAGCGTCAGACAAAGAGGGATGGAATCTCGATTTCACTCAAATTGCTAAGATTTGGCGAGCGGGTTGTATTATTCGTGCCGCTTTCCTGCAAAGCATCACATCGGCTTACCAACAAAATGCTGAGCTAGCGAATCTATTGTTTGATGAGGCTTTCATCAAACAAGTGGAAGAGCGCGAGCTTGCTTGGCGCATCGCGGTAGCGAACTCAGCTCTGTACGGTGTGCCGATGCCGGGGATCTGCTCTGCTCTGAGTTACTTCGATTCATTACGTTGTGAGGTGTTGCCTGCAAATCTTTTGCAAGCGCAACGTGACTATTTTGGCTCTCATACTTATTCGCGAGTCGATAGAGATGAAGCTGAAAAATTCCATGTCACTTGGAGTCAGTCTCCAAGAACTGAAGTCAAAGTGAACGTTTAAACAATCAATAACGCCCTCAACAAGAGGGCGTTTGTAATTATGAGGCTGTATCAATATTTTACTAAATTAGGCTTCAAATTCCACGTCAGTCGGATACACTGTTACCAGTAACATAACTCAAAAATAATAATTACTAATTATGTCGAATAAGAAAAAACGTCCTACATTACAAGATGTTGCCAAC
Organism: Vibrio sp. R78045; assembly: GCF_042466085.1. NCBI lineage: Bacteria > Pseudomonadati > Pseudomonadota > Gammaproteobacteria > Vibrionales > Vibrionaceae > Vibrio > Vibrio sp. R78045. The sequence goes on along the minus strand of NZ_JAXHBS010000013.1, from coordinate 545,607 downwards.
CTCGTTGGTGTCACTAAAATGACCGTCAGTCGCTGCCTGCGAGACTCTTCTCAAGTATCAGAAGCGCTGCGAGATAAGATCAGCTATGCAGTAGACGAGCTAGGTTATATCCCTAATCGTGCGCCAGATATTCTCTCCAACGCTAAAAGCAATGCGATTGGTGTGCTAGTTCCCTCGTTAACCAACCAAGTTTTTGCTGAGGTTATTCGTGGTATTGAGCAAGTTACCGCACCTGCAGGCTACCAAACCATGATTGCTCACTATGGCTATAGCGCTGAACTCGAAGAGCAGAGCATTGCTTCACTGCTTTCTTACAACGTTGATGCGATTATCCTTTCAGAAAACGTGCACACCGATAGAGCGCGTAAAATGCTGCAGACTGTTTCTATCCCTGTGATTGAAATTATGGATTCAGTGTCGCCAAGAATTGAACAAGCGGTTGGCTTTGATAACTTCGAAGCGGCTAGAGCGATGACCAAAACCATGCTCGAACGAGGGCGTACCAATATAGCTTATTTGGCTGCTCGAATGGATGAACGTACTCGATTGAAAATGGCAGGCTATGAGCATGCGATGCAAGAAGTCGATAAAACGCCAGTAACGCTGCAAACGGAAGACGCGTCCTCGTTTACTCTTGGTGCAAAACTGATTGGTGAGCTACTTGAGAAACACCCACAAGTGAATGGCATCTTTTGTACTAACGATGACTTAGCGATTGGTGCTTTTTACGAGTGTGTAAGACGTGGTATTCAAGTACCCGAGCAGATGGCGATTGCAGGTTTCCACGGACATGACATTACGGTGGCGATGACGCCTCGTTTAGCGACTGTCGTAACACCTAGGGAGCAGATTGGTAAAGTCGCTGCAGAGCAAGTAGTAGCGCGTCTACAAGGTAATAAAGAATGGATAGCGAAGTTGGACCTCGGTTATGAGATTGAAGTGGGGGAGAGTATTTAATTTTACACTTCGGCTTTGATCTTCATCTTCATCGGATTCAAACTAAAACGCCCTTAACGATATGAATTTCCTAAGGGCGTTTTCTATTTATCTAGCAAAAAGTGTATGTAGTAACAGGCTCAACCCGCTAAAGATTGAGCATCTTGTTGCTTCAATACTTTGTGACCATCTTCAGTGACGCCACGTTTCCAGTAACTGCTGATGTAGATGTTTTCTTTCGCGACTTCTTTTTCGTTGCGGAAGTACTGCCTTAGCTCGCGCATGCTTTCAAATTCACACGCTGTCCATACTGAAACCTGACCATCTAACCATTCTGTGTTACGCACGGTTTGTGAAAGTGACTCTGAGGTTTCATCTTCAATCAACCAGGTTACATTGATGCCTCGAGGGGTTTCAAGTACTTGCTTATCTGCTGCAGAATTGATTTGAATGACAGCGTGACCAGTTGCTGTTTCCGGAAGCGTTTTTACTTTTGCAGAGAGCGCAGGTAGCGACGTCATATCTGCTACCAAGAAGAACCAATCCGATTCTAGATTCAGCCCTTGAATTAATCCAGGGCCTGCCACTGAAACCGTGTCACCTACTTCTGCGTTCATTGCCCATCTTGCAGCAAAGCCACATTGCAGATCTGTGGTGATGTGGCGTACGAAATCAACCTCAATAAACTTCTCTGTAGGGTTGTATTGACGAATGGTGTAAGTGCGCATGGTTGGGCGCTCACCGTCATTCAGTTGGCTTAAGTCAGTCGTGCCTAGTGGCGAGAACAAAAGCTTGATGTAGCCACCGGCACACTCTGTTGGGTACTTACTTAATCCCTCACCACTAAGCGTTATACGCTGCATATTCGGTGTAATTGTTGAGGTTTGAGTAACGGTTAATGTGATGGGGCTAGGCTTGCTCATATAAGGCTCTCTTAGATTTTGATTTCTACATCATAATCCTGAATCAGAGCACACTCAATACTAATGGTTATCATTTACTTTTATTTACACAGATGTCACATGACTTGAATGCTCTCGTCTATATTAGTAACAATCTCAACAAAAAAGCCCTTTAGGAAAACTAAAGGGCTTGATGTATTAGAGAGGGTTGAAGCGAGCGGAACTAGCTGTTTGCTTGCTCTAGTTCAATCGTTTCTTCAGCCGTTTTCGCGGCTTCTAGCATCTTACGAATAATGAACGATGCAGCCATTGCGATGCCCACCATCACTACCGCTAAAACAGTTAGCATTTGGAAGTAATCGCCGTAAACCGTTTGTACGATCTCTTGCGTGATTTGTTGACCTTTCTCTAGAGCGATAGAGGTCGAGAATACCGCACCAACAATACCTGATAGTGCAATTGCAACAGAGAACAAGCTTACTGAGAAGTTCTCGATGTGCTTAGGTGCAACAGACAGGATGAAGGCTACAACCATAGAACCAACAATAACTTCACCAAATGCTAGGAAGAAATGGATAGCTAGGAATACTTCAGGGCGAATCAGAATATCGTCACCAACGGTCGTTACTGCCATTGTTAAGATACCAAAAGCGATTGCCGTCAGAATGAAAGAGAAACCTACTTTGGTTGCAGTAGAGAAGTGAATGTTTTTCTTTTCTAGTTTAGAGAAGATGCCCGTAATGATAGGGCCGGCAACCATACACCACAGTGGGTTCATTGCCATTGAAGCTTCTGGAGCAACAGGGATGAAGCCGAATAGATCGCCACGCATAGTGTTGATCGCTACCATTGTCATCGAAGTCATCATTTGTCCGTAGTATACGAAGAAACATGTCGTCAAGAATGTGATGATTAAGATGGTGCCCATTTTCAGCATATCTGACTTCTTCGATTTTATCATCAAAGATACAAAGTAGATGATCGCTGCACCGCCAATTGCGTAGACGATGTTTTGGCCAATATCCATGTTAGAGAACATGAAGAATACCAAGCCAATCATAGCGGCAGAGAGACCAAGGAACGCAGCCCAGTTTTTAGTGCTTACAGGGGTTTGATCGATTTCAGCACTGGCTTCAACAAGGCCTTTGCGAACAAAGATCATCATCAGAAGCGCGGCACCCGCTAAAATAGCTGAAAGAAGGAAGCCACCGTTGAAACCAACAATAAGAACTAGCATTGGGAACAGATATTGACCTAACAGAGCACCTATATTGTTGACTGAGTAGTTGATTGGGTAGCAGTTTTCGAAATCTTCTTGAGTTTTGAACGTGCGTTTGTAAAGACTTGGGTAAGAAGGGGACATCAAACCACGCGCATAACTCGCTAAAGCAATACCACATAATGCCATCGGCACATTAGTCGCTGCAGCACCGAGTACCAGTAGAGCATAACCACTTGCGAATCCAAGAAAGGCAATGGTTAAAGATCGGTATGCGCCTAAAAACTTATCAGCAATAAAGCCACCTGCAATCGCAAATAGTGGACCAATTGCAGAGAAAGCACCTACAACCATCATGGTGTCGGCTTCATTGTAGTTAAGATCTTCAAGGAAGAAACGAGTCAAGATCACCATGACGCCATAGAACGAAAGTCCAAACATCATCTGGCAGAACATCATTGATTTGTTTAATCTATTCCACATTATTTTATTCTCACATTTGTGTTGATATGTAGTTTAATTACCCAATTATAATATCATTAGCAGCGATACATAAAATGAAACGTGCATCCCAAACAGAACTTTACTCGATATATCTTTTCTCATGAGACCATTGATATTTTTCATGAATGAAATGTGCAATATTAGATTTTGCTAGTGGATGCATGGTTGCGTGAAGTTTAGCCATTTGTGTTCGTGGTTAAATAACCAGCTATTAAAGGGAAAATTAACGTTGACTGTCTTGTAACGGTTGCTAGGTACTTATCCATTTCAATTCGCCTTTGGGCTCTAGCCATTAAAAAAGCCAGCTTGTCGGCTGGCTTTGTCGGGGTATTGATAACTAAGTTATATAATAATACGGCCTGGGTGAGAGGTTATCTAGACGAATCGTTGTAGTGTATTAAACAGTTTATTACATCCACTATTCACCCTATTCTATCGCTCACCGTAAATTAACTATTCACAAGGTGGCGCCATGTGGATCACCGCTAAGCCGCCTAAAGATGTCTCACGGTATTTCTTGTTCATGTCTTTACCTGTTTGGTACATGGTTGCGATGACCTTGTCTAACGAGATGAGACACTTGCTGGTGCGTTTCAATGCCATACGTGAAGCGTTGATGGCTTTCATTGCACCCATAGCATTACGTTCAATACACGGTACTTGAACAAGCCCGCCGATAGGGTCACATGTCATGCCCAGTGAGTGCTCCATCGCGATTTCTGCCGCAATACAGATCTGTTCGTTACTGCCGCCGCGTAAAGCTGTCAAACCTGCAGCCGCCATTGATGAAGATACGCCGACTTCGCCTTGACAACCGACTTCAGCTCCAGAAATTGAAGCATTGGTTTTGTACAAGATGCCAATTGCGCCAGATACTGCCAAGAAATCTTTGAGTTGTTTAGTGTCTAGCTCTTTAATGAAGCGGTGGTAATACATCAATACTGCTGGGATTACCCCAGCTGCGCCATTGGTAGGGGATGTCACAACTTGCCCACCCGCTGCATTCTCTTCACTCACAGCAAACGCAAAAAGGTTGATCCAATCCATGATCTCCATTGGATCGTTTTCAATCGAAGCATTCGCCTCAAGCTTTTTCAAAAGAGCAGGGGCTCGGCGCGTCACATCCAAACCGCCATCAAGTATCCCTTCTGTATCAAAACCACGTTGCATGCACAGTGACATCACCTTCCAAATTTGGTCCGCCTTCTGATCAATCACATCCATACCTTGGAAAGAAATTTCATTTCTCAGGACTAGGCCACCGAGGCTAAGTCCATTCTGGTCAGACAGTTCAAGAAGCTGATCGGCAGAAGAAAAAGGGAACTCTACTTGTGTTTTCGACTCTTGCTTTCCGTGTTGCAGTTCATCAGCGGTCGCAATGAAACCACCACCAATGGAGTAGTATGTTTCCATCTCCAGAAGACTGCCGCTTGCGTCAAACGCAGAGATAGTCATGCCATTTTCATGAAGTGGAAGATTGGTTTTGTGGAAGAGTAAATCGCTTTCTGCATCGAAATGAATTTCGTGGCTACCGCTAACCATCAAAGATTTATCTTCAATTGCTTTACGCATAGCTAAATTAGCGCTGGTTATTTTGATGGTGTCAGGGCGATTACCAAGTAAACCTAACAGGGTTGCACGATCGGTATGGTGACCGATGCCTGTTAGTGATAGTGAGCCGTATAGGTCAATTTGAATACGGGTAACTTGACCAAGTACAGGTTCAATCTTTTGGGTAAAATTGAACCCAGCGATCATTGGTCCATTGGTGTGGGAGCTGGAAGGCCCGACCCCGATTTTGTAAATGTCAAAAATAGACAGCATAGTAACTTCCTGTGAAGACGGTTCGATGAACGAACTCTGTGTAAAATTTGTATTTTGTTCGTTTCACTTTTTTCAGTGAACGTGTTCTCTGGGTGAAACAGTTCTTCGATTAAACTGGTTCTTTGCTTGAAACGTCTCTTTTATTGAAGCTCGTGTTAACAAGCGTAGAGCGATGAAACCCAAGATCGTGCTATTTTGTTTTATAGCTGCACGTTAACTCTTGCGCACTTATGATGATGCTTGCAATCGTGAGCATGATTGCGAACTACCCATAAGGATTTCAAAATACTTTTGTTAATAAGTATTGTATACATAATTCACTCCATCTAATCATAAAAACGAGACTTGAACATAAAATGAGCGTTAATTACCTCCTTATTGTGCTGGGTAAGCGACTTAATGAGAATAAATTGACTGATGAAGGAATCAGTCGAGTTGATGCTCTGGTTGAATATCTTGCTGAGCTTTTGGTAGAAGAGTCGAATCAGCAAACTGCGGTTGCATTTTGTGGTGGAGTGACAAAGGGCCAGACAATCTCCGAAGCTGATGCAATGCACGCGTATTTTCGAAATCTGGAAAGTCAATGTGAAGTTCCGTTTATGCTGAGTGCAGTTTTACTAGAACAGCTTTCGACAAATACAGTAGAGAATATTCAAAACCTAGCTTCAGAAATGATTGACAGTGGATTGTTTACTCGTGGGCAGAGTGTACGGGTAACATTCATTTCTAATGACTATCACTTGCAACGTATTTTTGACATCCAGATGTTGATGGACGAGCAAGGTTTGCTTAAGGTTCTAGTCGAGAAGTGTTCTGCACTTGGGGTAGAGCTGCAAATAGATCGTCAGCTAGAGGCTCATGTTGCGGTGCCATATCCTCATCAAAGTACTCAAGGGCAATTGTTTCTATTGATGGATGTACTGACGACCTACCGAGTCTATCTTGAAGGTGTCTCTGCGGGCGCATTTGAGAGAGACTTGGAGTCCGTAAGGCGTGAGCCTGAAAGGTTGTCCTTGGAAGCACTGATAGCCGCAAAGGAACTCGTTGGGCGTTCATCTCACTTTGAAATTGTGGACAGTTTACTCCCAATATTGGAGCGCTGTATCCAGCAAACTCCTGTCGATACTGACATAAAAAAAGTCAGGGAATATCTAGCACTGCTAGATACTAACCTGACTTTATTGAACCGTTATTTAGATCCGGAATCGGATCTCACACATCGCTGGTGGCGATAGGTGATTATTTCTTTCTCGTGATGCCAATAACGGCCTTTAAACTCGCAAAGGCAATCAGACAGTAAGCTCGAAGCTTTGTGCCTTCTTCTGCGATTTTTTAATCACGCGAACGTAATCACCGCCCGTCACATTGGCCAAAAGGCTCATGTGTTGTATTACAGTGATTAACTTTGGGTTTCTGAATCTTGCTCGTGGTGGTTGCGGTAGTATTCCCACTGCTCAATGCGTTCACCGTCTTCGAATACACAGTAAGTTGTACGTTGATCGTTTTCAGTGACAGTATCTAACTCACCATTCTGTTGAACACAGTAAACCGCAGCAGGGTTAGCCACTGATACACGTTGGCCTTCGCTATATTCTGCATAATCGTTCGTACAACCGCCCAATACAACGGCAAATACAGCCATCAAACCAATTTTCTTCATGTTCATCTCCTACGTGATAAATCTAAAAGTGAATACGTTAAGTTCTACAGAACCAGTTTAGAAGCTCTATGAAATGAGTATATTTTAGATTTCAGAAAAGGTTGTCCTAATTTGGTCAAGATATTGAAATAGGTTGATATTTCTTTATGTTTAATAACTTTTTGAGTGCTTGATCAAGCTAACTTGAGTGAAGTGACTATTGAGCTACTTTCGGCTGGTTAGTGGTGTGCGCTGGTTATTGCGAATCGAGAGCCATGAACTCACCAAGGCAACATGGAGAAAGCAGGTGTACTTGTGTGGGGATGTGAGCCTCGAATCTATTGATGATTATGATATGATGCCGCCAAATTCAGTAAAGCAGTCAGAATCATGAGACACCTAAAAACAACCATCCATCCTGATATCGATCATCTAGACAATAAAACGGTCTATAAGCGCAACGCTGCCCGTGCCATTGTGTTAGATGGCGAAGACATTCTGATGCTTTATACAGAGCGTTATCACGACTACACCATCCCTGGTGGTGGCTTGGACGAAGGTGAAGATGTCATTGCTGGTATGGTTCGTGAATTGGAAGAAGAGACTGGCGCTAAGAATATCCATAGCATCAAGCCGTTCGGCATTTTTGAAGAATTTCGTCCTTGGTACAAAGATGATGCGGACATAGTGCACATGATTTCTTACTGCTACTCATGCAAGATCGATAGTGAGCTTGGTGAAACGGCTTACGAAGATTATGAAGTGAAAAACGGGATGAAACCGGTTTGGATGAATATCCATGAAGCGATCGCTCACAACGAGAAGACCATGGCCGAGAGCCCTAAAAAGGGTATGAGTATTGAACGTGAAACCTTTTTGCTGCATTTGATTGCCAAAGAGATGCTTTAGCCTTTATCAATACAAGCCTGTTAAGCTTTTTACTTGCCGCCACTTTTGGCGGCAAACTTGTTTCTAGCGATGCTAAAATGTAATAGCGAAAACTAATTATTAAATATGGTTGATATTGTCAACTATGTGTTTTTGATGTACCTTTACCTCAGCGATGACCCTATTTAGCTAAACTGCTCGGTTAAATCGCTAAATCGCTAAATCGCTAAATCTCGCTGTGAGCCTGCCCTAAACAAAGAATACTATGAATAAAAGACAGTTTATTGCCCATTACCTGCGCATGAATCGCACCTCTTACTTTTTGGCGATTGTGTTCATTTTTCTCGTCAACTGGTTGCAAGTTGAGATCCCTCGCTATATTCAACTCGCCATAGATTTGATTGATGATGCTTCTCCCAGTGGCCATCAACAACTTCAAAGTTATGTGTGGATGGTAGTTGGCATGTCGGTCGCTATGGTAGTAGTACGTATTCTGTCTCGTATTTACGCGCTTAATCCAGGGCGAATTACAGAGGCTGCACTTAAAAGTACATTGCTCAAAAAGTTAAATCGTTTACCGAATAGTTTTCATGAGCGTTTTGCTTCTGGTCGGCTAATATCCATTATCAATAATGATCTTGGTGGCATACGCTTGTTGTTTGGTGTGGGTTTCCTCCAGTTCTTTAATGCGCTGCTGGCGTTGTCGCTGACACCTCTTTACATGTGGCGCATATCGCCAGAATTAACGCTTTATTCGATTATTCCTATCTCAATCGCTTTTGTGATTTTCCGTGTGGGTTTTAAACGCATGAAAGCACTGCATTTAGATCACATGAAACGTCTGCAAAACCTGTCTGCTCAGCTAATGAGTTACCTATCTGGGATTGACTTGATTAAGAGCCAGCAGATGTCACCTTGGGTGAAAGCTGAAACTGAAAAGCTTAATCAGTTATTACTTGAATGCCGCCTTAAAATTACACGTATCCAAGTCTTCTTTATGCCGGTACTCGACTACGCCAATGACCTGATGAAAATCATCATTCTTGGGCTTGGTGGCTACATGTTAATGAGACAAGAGCTAACCCTTGGTGAGATTACCGCCTTTCTGACTTACTCCGTTTTGTTGGCAATGCCATTGATGCAATTAGGCAGAATCGCGACCATTTATCAACGTGGCATGGTGGGCATTCAAAGTGCACAAACCATTCTTAATGCCAAAGTTCCAGAGCTTGATGAAGGTAAGCTTACTGAGTTAGACGTTGAATCGTTGAAGGGAAAAACGTTCTCTATTCGCAACCTCAACTTCAGCTATTCAGGTGAAGAACGTCTGATTCTCGATGACATCAGCTTTGACATTCCTGCAGGTAAGAAAGTAGGTGTGCTAGGCGGAATCGGAGCGGGTAAAACAACCTTAGTGAACTGCTTGAACCACCACTTGGATGTACCACAAGGTTCTATTTTCCTTGGCGAAAGAGATATCACTAGCTTCTCACGCAGTGACTTACGTCGTTACGTGAAAACTGTGACTCAAGACCCTTATTTGTTCTCCGCAACTGTTGAAGACAATATTCGTTTTGGTAGTTCAGATACTGAATTAGCGAAGAGTCAGGTTAATGAGGTTTTAGAGCTAAGTCAGTTAGCCAGTGATGTCACTCGCTTTGAGCATGGCGATCAAACCTTAGTCGGTGAAAAAGGGATCATGTTGTCTGGTGGCCAGAAGCAGCGATTAAGTATTGCTCGTGCTTTATTGCAGCCAACCGACCTGATTATTATGGATAACGTTTTATCGGCTGTCGACTATGAAACAGAACGTAGGATCTTAGAAGGCTTGTTTAAGCGTTTGGAAAATCAATCCGTTCTTGTGGTTTCACACCGCGTGAATGCCCTTGAATATATGGATGAAATCATCGTCTTGAATGAAGGCAAAGTGATCGCGAAGGGCGACCACGCCACGTTATTGAAAACGTGCGATTACTATTACGATACATGGCAACTACAGCAGAATGAAACGGAGGCAGCAGCATGTTAAAAGGTGTTGATCTCAAGTACCTCAAGCACTTTTTTAAGTTTGCTAAGAAATACAAAGGCTCTGCGATTCTGGGTATCGCAATGCTTCCTCTCTCTGTCATCACGAGTTTGTTGTTCCCGTGGCTGATCATTCAAGTGATCGATGTACAACTGAGTCATGGGGATATGGATGGATTGCTCGAGTATGTCTTCTATCTCGTTGTTGTGCTGGTGGCTAGCTATGTAGTGGATACCACTTATTCATATAACCTGCGTAAAACGGGGCAATACACGATAACTGACATGCGCTCAGTATTGTTTGCTCGCGTGCTTAAACTCCCACGCAGCTATTTTGATAACACTCCGATTGGTGTCACGCTTTCAAGGTTAACCAGTGACTTGGAAACCATCGGCGAGACTTTTGTTCAATCAGTTGTCGGTTTAGTGAAAGATAGTATCAATACCATTGCTTTGTTGGTGATGATGTTTTTCATTGATTGGCAGTTAACATTGATAGTTTTGGTTATCATGCCGCCAGTGATGTACTTAACGGTGTATGTGAGAAATCGACTTCGAGCATTGTATAAAGTTACCCGTTCTACATTGGCTCGCGGTATTGGCTTTCTACAAGAAGTTTTGTTTGGCATGAAAACCGTTCAGATGTACCGAGCGGAAGAGCAAGTCGAAAAGCGCTATCAAGGCTATACTGATGAATTCTTGAGAGCGCAGAAAAAGATTAATAAATACGATGCGATTTTGTTCTCGTTTATTTCTGGTATTACTTCAGTCACTATCGCAATCATGATCTGGTATGGCTCAGAGCAAGTTATTGAAGGGGCTCTGACTTTAGGTGTGCTGATTGCTTTCATCAACACCTTAGAGAAAGTGTTTGTACCTATTCGAGACTTTACCTCCCAAATAGCTTCGATTCAGAGTTCATTTGCCGCTTTTGACCATATTGAAGAGTTGTTTGTTGAGCCGACAGAAGAGGAAGGGCGCAACCTGCTGCCATCTAACAAGGTTGAAAGACAGCTCGAACAGTTTGTGAGTCTTGAGTTTAAGAACGTGAGTTTCCGTTACAAAGACGACTCTCCATACGTGTTAAAGAATGTCTCTTTTGTGTTGCAGAAAGGGCACCAAATCGCGCTGGTGGGTTCGACTGGCTCTGGGAAGTCAACGATTCTGCGTTTGATCTCTAAAACCTATCAAGACTATCAAGGCAGTATTTTGTTGAATGGCATTGAGCTGTCACAGATCTCAAGCGAAGACTCCGCTCATTTGTTCTCAATGATGATGCAAGATGTGCACCTGTTTGAAGAATCAATCCAATTCAATATTGCACTGGGAAAAGCGCACCTATCTAGAACTGATGTTGAACAGGCTGCGCGCTATGTTTATGCCGATAAGTTTATTGAACAACTCCCTCAAGGTTATGACTTCCATTTGGAAAAGAATGGCTCCAACCTTTCTGTTGGTCAAACGCAACTGATTTCGTTTGCTAGAGCAGTTGCCCAAGGTGGACAACTGATGATGCTTGATGAAGCAACCAGCTCGGTAGATTCTATTACTGAAGACTTTATCCAAAAAGCGATGCAGCGTCTTTTCAAGGAAAAAACCGTGATTGCGATTGCCCACCGTCTGAGCACCGTTCGTCACTCTGACACGATTCTAGTATTAGATAAGGGTCAAGTCGTTGAGCAAGGTAATCACCAGCAGCTGGTGATACAAAATGGTGTTTATGCCGGTTTATTGAAGGAATCAATCGTAGCAACGAACGACTCTTAAGCTACAGTCGCTTGAAAGCTCGACGTCTGATCACCACTTTAATAGGATAGATTTGCCTCACCTATACTTAACTAGTTTCTATAGTTTTCTAATATCCCCAATAGCTTAGGGGAAATAAAACATATTTTACGACTATTAATATGTTATGATTTCCCTACTACTAAAGGGGTGTCTTTGGGCATCGGGATGTATGCGAGCAAGACGAATGTTGCTTGTGTCAGTCACTTTCTGGCGAATATGGAATCGAAAATGTTGTTGGAAGAAGTTGTAGAAATTATTGAATTAACCGACTCAGACTATTTATCTCATGCAATGGAGTTGTTTAACGAGCATGGCTTTGTTGACGCGGAGTCTTTACCTTTTATGAACGTAGTTTTTGAAGCTGCACCAGGTCAACTTGCGAAGAAATTGGCGCAGGTTGGTTTTAAAGGTCTCGTTCAAGTAGAGAAGAGTACTGCGGCTGCATCAGGTTTTATCGTTGTTGATGCTGAGCGTATTCAGCTAAAAAATTCTGCTTAGCAGCAACTTTTGTTCAACATCTATATTCTGCTTAACATCTATATTTTGCTTGTCAGCAAGGTTCGGCTTAAACGCAAGACTCTACTAGTTCAGTAAAAACGCCTAAGCAATAAAGCGATTATTCTAGTATTTGGCGAGAAGTTCAGCAAAAACAAACGAGTTCAATAACATCCGTTATGACTATTTGAGGTTAACACAGTGACAACACCGACCGTTTCATCAACAGAGCAACACATTTCCAATGAACATGCACTTTTAGGTGCATCGTTATTAGCGTCTCAGAAAGTTGAGTGGGCTCTGTTCAGTGTTATCTCTACCTTAGCTAAGGCATTGCCAAAAGAAGCTCAGCAGTCCCTAGATTTAGACTTGGCAACTTTTTTAAGAGATAAACCAAGTGAACAAGACACCATGTTGACTTTTTATGAACATATGTTTGGGGCGCAACTTCCTCTTAGTAAAAATGAACTTAACGATTTTATTTATCATAGAAACTTGGTGACTCGTGGCTTTTGGCAAGTGACAGGAGCTAATGTCAAAGGCGGCGAGAAGCTTGCAAACCCAGAGCTTTACTTAAAAGAATTCTTGGCCAAATGCGAATACTGGCAAGTGATGATTGATACTCAAACTAAGTAATCAAATCGAAAGAAGAAAGCCATAGCGATTTGCTATGGCTTTTTTTTGTACTCAGATTTTTTTTGTGTTAGTAACGTGGAGTTGGTTAAAGCATCATTCTTAATACATAGTTTTTAGAGACAAAGTGATGTTTAAGTGCGGCGCTAATATGCAAAACAATTAGACAGGCTAAGGTAATGCAACTGGCACTATGTAAATAGAAAAAGAAGTGGTTGATTGAAGGTTCGGTAATTAGATTATTGACGTTCGTTAACCAGAATAGAGAATAAGGCTCTTTCAGCATCAAATAACCGGAACTAAAAACCATGAACATCACTAGATACATCAATGAGTGAGTCAGTTTGGCAACGCACTGTTGTCGCTTTGGGATTGAGAGTGGCATCTCCGGTGATGAGCGAAAATGGCTCCAAATATAACGTGCAATGAGCAACGGTGTTGCAATGGTTGCCAATGACATATTAAGCATAGACAGAAAAGAAAACAGTTCTGGATGGCTAGTGACATAGTGCATCACATACCCTGCGGTTGTTGCATAGATGATGACGAAAGCCATGACTCAGTGCAGTACACGGCTCATTAAATCGTATCGCGTATTACTCAAATTAACCTCGGTTTAATTATTATAAATATAAGATTCCACGGGATGCTATAAATCAATCATCGGTATATTTGCATCACGAATTAATTATATAGAACAGTAATACTGGGCATTTTTATTAGTTAGAAATTAATGATGTTGCTTCAAGTGTTTTATAATTATCAATGATGTTTTAGAGTGTTAATTCCAATGCCGAGACAGCAAATCATCTGACTCCCTAGCTTGTATTGCCATAACGAGATACAGTGACACAAAGATAAGACATATAAGGAAAGTATAAATGCTTCGAATTCTATTGATTGCAGTGTTCTCACTGGTAACAACCATGAGCCTTGCAAGCGAGGAAGTTAAATACTCAGACAAAGAGTATGTAGACCGACCACTGATGGAGCGCTACATCCTAGATGAGTTGAAGCAGTTGCGAATGGAACAACAAGATCTTGAGAGACGCCTAACTATACAGATGACCGATCGTGAACTGTCTGTTGCCGACAAGTCGCTCAACTATGCGAATGTCACCGTGACGTATTTCTTCTACATTATTGCAGGTGTTGCTTCACTCATTGCGTTGGTGGGGTGGCAATCACTTAAAGAGCTCAAACATACCACCAAAGAAATGGCCGACCAGCGGCTGAATTCGATTGCTCAAGATTATGAAAAGAAATTTAACCTTCTTGAAAGGGACCTTAAGCGTAAGACCAGAATCATATCGGAGAACAACCGAGAGATTGAGATCATCAATGAGATTCACAATTTATGGCTGAGAGCGCAAAATGCCCAGACTGCTGAACAAAAAATTGAAACTTATGATGAAATTTTGAAGGTTCGTCCGGGTGACTTGGAAGCGTTGACACACAAAGCGGATGCTGCAATGGACATGCGGGAATACCATTGGGCGATGAGTCTGTGCAACCGCGTACTTGAGGTAGATGATCAAAATGCTCATGCCCTGTACCAACGCGCTTGTGCTTACGCTAGATTAGGTGCAGAAGGTCAAGCTATCGATGATTTAGAGCGTTCGATTGAAACAAGTGGTTCTATGAGAGAGCTACTAGCTGAAGAGCCTGATTTTGAGATGCTAAGAGGTTTAGAACGATTTGAGGCTCTTTTCGAAGAGTAATATTTGAAAGGCGATGGGCTTTATTAGCCCATCATCTTTTTATTGGATTTACAGAACGGTTTCTTACATTTCACTTGTTCAATAAACTAAATTGTTATGTTATAACATTTGAATGAGTTCATCGTTATAAACCGTTAAATATTTTATGAAGTTTCTCCGCTCCGGCCTGATCATTATTGCGATCAGCGCATTTTCTCTTGCTACTTTGCTCTCTTTTCATTCAGAACCAGTACAAGAAGTCTCTATCAAAATAACACCTTATCAAGATTCTCAATCGAGTGATGTGGCCAAGGTGCATTCGCAATCGGGTTCCAACTCTCTCGTTAAAGTCCATTATTTTGTGAAAGTCGGCGACACGCTAAGCAACATATTTTCGTCATGGAAACTGCCTTATGGAACGGTTCAAAAGGTGATGGAAGCAGATCTTGAGTCTTTGAAATTGGACACAATAAAACCTGGTGATCATCTAGAGTTGCTTCTGGATGGTGACTCTAAACAGCTCGTTGAGTTAATTTTCCATGAAAGTCTCGTAGAACAGGCTGTCTTTACTAAAAATAATGATGGAAGCTTTGACTACCAATTCCATGAAGTGCCTGGAGAATGGAAGGAAAAGCTCTATGCAGGCACCGTTCATGGCAGTTTTTCGACGTCAGCATATAAAGCGGGGTTAACAACGGCCCAGATAGCTAATATAACCAGAACTTTGAGAGACAAAATCAACTTCGCAAGGGAGCTAAGAGCAGGTGATAGCTTTAATGTGTTGGTTAAAGAGCAGTACACCGATAATCACTTAACAGGCAAAACGGAAGTTCAAGGTATCTCTATTAACTTGAGAAACCGAGAAGTAGCGGCTTTTTTAGCTTCAGATGGTCGCTTTTACGACAGAGCGGGTAACAGCTTAGAGCAAGCCTTCGATAGATATCCGGTCGCTCGTCAGTTCCGTCGGATTACTTCATCATTTAACCCATACCGAAAGCATCCTGTGACAGGGCGTATATCGCCTCATAATGGCACTGACTTTGCGACACCAGTTGGTGCGCCAGTCTATTCAACGGGTGATGGTCGGGTTGTAGCGATTCGCAATCACCCATATGCAGGAAAATACTTGGTGATTGAGCACAACAGTGTTTACAAAACTCGTTACTTACACTTGAGCCGTTTCTTAGTTAAGAAAGGCCAACAAGTGAAACGAGGCCAGAAAATTGCGCTATCTGGCGCAACAGGTCGTATAACCGGTCCTCACTTGCATTTTGAAGTTTTGGTACGTGGTCGAGCGGTCAACGCGATGAAGGCGAACTTACCAATGGCAAGCTCTATTCTTCCTCAAAATAAGAAAGAGTTCCTTGCCCGAATTGCTTCATTTGATGGTTTGATTACTGATCAAAAGAGCAGTGCAAGTTGATTTACGGTGGCCACGACTCATTTAACCTATAACTATTGGTCGTTGATTTCCCTTCCTGTTCGACAGGAAGGGAGAATTGTTGACTAGTTCATCAGCCAGATACTGTTTTCTTAGTAGCTTAGTAGCTTAGTAGCTTAGTAGCTTAGTAGCTTAGTAGCTTAGTATCTCGTTTTCTTGGCTTATCAGTGGCATGGGTTGACTATGCAACG
Source organism: Vibrio sp. R78045 (assembly GCF_042466085.1). Taxonomy (NCBI): domain Bacteria; kingdom Pseudomonadati; phylum Pseudomonadota; class Gammaproteobacteria; order Vibrionales; family Vibrionaceae; genus Vibrio; species Vibrio sp. R78045. The sequence continues at coordinate 529,422 of NZ_JAXHBS010000013.1, read as the reverse complement.
ACAACCGCTGTACCGCTCGCCGATACCATTAGCATGCCATTGCCTGTTCCCAACACTTCGTAATCGATATCTACGCCTACAACTGCGTTTGCGCCCGCTTCAATGGCTTTTTGTTCTAGCTCTTTGAAGGCGTAGTTACGTGCTTTCTCTAGCTCTTTTTCATAAGTGCCAGAACGCCCACCAACAAAGTCACGGATGCCTGAAAACATATCTTTGAAAACGTTAACGCCTAGAATAGCTTCTCCTGCGATAACCCCTTTGTAATCGACAATGCGCTTGCCTTCGACTGATTGTGTGGTGGTAATAATCATAATAGCCTCTCTTGTCCGCTTGTTGAGCTTCTACTCGCTGCATGGATTGATAGTTTGGTCTTGTCCTTGAGTATCATCGCTCAATGTTGTCTCTGAGTGTGTGAATTCATGCCTTAACCATGATCTCAGTTTTAGCACACTTTCTTGTTTTAATTTGTTTTTTGGGCAAACAAAGTAGAAATCTTGGTGCGGGTTAGCAACGGGTTTACCCAGTTCCACTAACATGCCGTGGCTGATGTCATCTTTCACAAACAAGCGATGGGTAACCAACACTCCAAGAGAACGAATCGCAGCTTGCACGGCTTGAATGGATATATCAAATGTTAGGTTGCTATGAAATGCGGGCATTGGGATTTGATAATGATCACACCACACTTGCCAGTCGTGCTTTCGCCTAGGGTTAAATGCGCCAATGGTCGGGTTCTGTTTCACGAGTTGCTCAACGCTCAGTCCCGTTTGGTTTTTCAACAAGGTAGGGCTACACACCAATACCAGATCATCATCGCCTAATTTCTCGCTGTAATAGCGATCCCATTCGTTAGGTTTGCCATGGACAAGGGCAATATCTACCCCTTCCTGCTCGATATCAAAAGGGCCGGTTAACGTGGAAATACGGATATCAAGAGAAGGAGCAAAGGCTTGGAAGTCGGGGACTCGAGGAATCCACCAATGCATCGCCAGTGAATTCACCATATTGAGTGTAATGCGGTGATCGTTAGGCGTTTTGGCCAGCTCTTCTGTCGCGTCTATGACTTGCTCCAATGCAGGAGCGACTTTTCGGTAATACCGCTTACCCGCGGCATTAAGAACGACACGACGACCTACCCGTTGAAATAGAGGCTTATTAACCAGTTGTTCTAGTGACTTTATGGCTTGGCTTACCGCAGAGTGACTGACATACAAAACACGTGCGGCTTCGGTCATACTGCCAGTTTCAGCCACAGCAATAAAAGCATAAACGGATTTAAGCGGAACGAGCTTTTTCATAGGTAAGTTTTCCTTACAGTTATGGTTAATATTACTCGCTATTTTTCATCACGTCACGCTTCTAAAATAGGTGCCATAGGAGGTGATAATTATGTCTGATATTACCAAGGCGACGACTTTTATGTTGTTGTCGACATTCAGTTTGTCTATAAGCGGTTTAGTGGCTAAGTACCTATCTGAAACCATGCCCATTTCGTTGCTGAGTTTTGTGCGTTTCTTATTACCCAGCCTTTTTCTATTTCTTTTTTTGATCTTTTATAAAATTAGCAAACCGACACGAAAGATGTGGAAGCCTTTAGTGATGCGGGCGATTTTCATGGTGGCCTGTCAGTGGTGCTTTCTAACGTCACTACAAACCCTGACCCTTATTGAGGGGATTGTATTATTCAGCACCGGCCCTTTGTTTATTCCTTTGTTAGAAAAATTAATATTTGGCACAAAAGTTCATACAACCACGGTGGTTTGCCTAGCGATCACTTTTGTTGGTGTAGTGATGATGGCAGGGGATTGGTCGCAGTTTGAATTCGGCTCGGATTTCTTTAGGCCTGCACTGTTGCTAGGATTGTTAGCGGGAATGTTTAACTCGGGTTCGCAAGTGAGTTTGTATCGAGCCTCTAAGACGAGCCTTACGCCAGCAGAGCTAAATGCATGGACGTTTCTAGTCGCAGCCATACTCGTGTTACCAATGGTTTTATTCACTTCCATTTCTGTTATGCCTGACGTCCTTGAAGCTGATGGAGGGGATGGCGCCTTAACAGTTTTACTGTCTATTGATGGTTTAGGTTGGATTGGACTTGGAGCATTTGGACTCGCGTTGTTTACCATTAATACGCAAATCTTCCGCTCTAAAGCCTATAAACTTGCAGAAAGCGGCTCTCAACTCGCGCCTTTAATTTTTACTAATATGCTATTCAGTGCGTTATGGCAGGGCTTGTTCTTCGATGACGTCTTCTCTACCCAGCAGATCCTTGGTATTAATCTGATTGTCGTGGCAAGCATTACCAATACATTACTGGCTAAAAGGCAATATAAAGTCAAAACCAAGCAACTCCCAATAACGACAGTGAATGCTTTGAACTCTGAGGCGTTAGGTTCTGTCGTTAAAAGTTAAACGTTAAGAATCCATGACTATTGGAAAATACCTAGAACAACGAGCGTATGTACTCTTTTACTCGATCTATGTGCTTCTTCTGATCAATCTCGGACTGTTGGTTAGCTTCAAGAAATCGCTCTGCGTATTTGTCGTAGATTTTGTTCTCCAAAAATAGCAAATACAGTTTTGGATCGATATGGCCGCTGGTGGCCATGTCGGTCATGATATTGAGCGATTCGTCTAAGTGTTTGCCTTTTTTGTACGGACGGTCGCTTGAGGTTAGAGCTTCAAACACATCGGCAATCGCCATGGCTCGAGACGGTAAAGGCAATTGATCCTCGCTTAGGCCTCTTGGGTATCCCTTACCATCGATACGCTCGTGGTGTCCGCTCGCGATGTCTGGAATGTTTTTGAGATAAGACGGATAAGGGAGCTTATTGAGCATGGTGAAAGTCTGAATGATATGGTCGTTGATCATGAAACGTTCTTCGTCGTTTAAGGTGCCACGACGTACTTTCAAATTATGCAGTTCACCTTGATTATATTTTACTTCTCCAGGTTTAAGAACGAACTCTTCTTGCCACATATCTGCAGGGTTAAAGCCATTATCCCACTGTATTTTATGTTCTGGCTTATCAGCAAGTAACGGCTCCATCACAGGTAAAATAGGCTCTTTGCTATTTGATGGCTTCTCGTTTGGTTCTGTGATGTTCTGTTGAGTGTTAAATCTCTCTTTTTCAGACCAAGATAACCCTAATTGATCGTCTAATGTGCGCTTCCATGTACGTTTTGCTATTTGATCTAAGCGTGCAAGCTGCTCTTCCGTCATTGATTCACTGCCCAGGTTGCAATCAGCAACGAAGGCAAATTCTTCATCTAATTCTGACAAGTTTTGTTCGAGTACTTTAAGTTGATCTTCTTGAAGCGCCCCGTTAGCTATGGCTTTCCAATAGTCGGTTTCCGCTTGTTGTTTTAACAGCTCAAAACGCATGCGAACTTCGTGGATTCGGTCATAAATCGTCTCGAGTTTTGTTGCTTTGTCTACCACATATTCCGGCGTGGTGACTTTACCGCAATCGTGAAGCCATGCAGCGAGCATCAACTCTTCCCACTGCTTACTATCTAATGAAAATTGCGGGTAATAACGGTCATCATCAATCGTGGCTTGGGTTAGCCATTTAGTGAGTTCTGGGACTCTTTGGCAATGGCCACCGGTGTAAGGTGATTTGGTATCAATTGCCGATGCAATCAGCTCGATGAAAGCATTGAGCATGTTTTTTTGTTGTTGTATTTGGTCGATATTGTCTTTAGCTATTTCAGCAAAGCTGAGCAGTTCTCTTAAAAAGGCATGCTTGTCGGCCTGCATCTTAGTGATCGGTCTTTCATAACCAATGGCAACAATGCCGACCAACAGTTTTTCGCGGTTCAATAGTGGAAACAGATACAGGTCTGAATTGAAGATCGAGTCTTGATAATAATTAAGAACGTTGTCTTCGCGGTTTAGATGGATGGTTTCGCCTGCTTTAAGTTGGCATAGTAACCAAGGGGTATGCTTGATGAAGTCATTGATGTCCGCTTTAAAAGGAATAATGGCGAGATTAGCAGCCGTATCAAACACATCTTTTTCTTCTGATTGAGTGAAAAGCACGATGGTTTCAGCTTTGGTAATTAAATAGCTTTGATGAGCAATGTTCTTAGCGAGTATCGAAAATTCCTGATTACCCGCTGTATCTCGAAGTAGGGTGATCAAGTCATGAAGAGTGTGCTCCATGAGTTCAATAGAGTGTGTAAGGTTTGCTACCTCTTGAATCATGCTTTTTGGATAGTGGGTTCGTCTGAAGTCAAATCGCGCAATGTTGTCTGTGAGTTGCATGAGTGTATTGAGTGGTTGAGATAAGCGATTCGCCACAAACCATACGATGCCGAAACAGATAAACAACATACCAATTGCAACAGCCACTTGCTTATCACGCATAGAGATGAGGTCAGCCAGTAGATCATTGTGTGGTGTCGCTTCTGCCAAATATAGTGTGACATGTTGAGTGAGTTCGACAGGTGTTAACGTTAATGCCCAAGTATTTAAATTGTACTCCACGTTTTTTAGGTTGAGATTAAACTTCTCTTCATCTGAGATAAGGGGCCCTAATACGGATGCTTTCAGAGCTGCCATCTGCTCACGTTTAGGTATACTAAAAAAGCTTGGATCTTGTTCGCTACCCGATAGTTTTCCTACAGGGTGACCACCTAGTTTTGCTTCCTGATTGGTTGGAGGGGCTAGGTTAGGTATTGATAGATCAAGTTGATGCTCGCCAAGAAGGTTAAAGTGTTGGTCGAATAGAGCTAATCGTGTTTGCGGAGAGTAGGCCAGCTTACTGATTTGAGAAGAGAGAGATTTTAGCGTGAAATCGGCACCAACCACATGCTTGCCGTCTGCAGAACGTCTAGAGAGTGTAATACCATGGGTTTGAAGGAAATAGAACTGATAGGGTTCAGAAAGTTGTATTGAACCATCGGGCTTTGCGTTGCGAAACCAAGGTCGAGTCGTGGGGTTAAATTTGCTCTCAGCTTGTACTGTGCTGATCACTTGGTGTGCACCATCTAGAAAATTAATCACGTTTTCGCCGTCTAGATTGGTTGTGCTGACCATCATGGTAGCCTTGGATGGCGCATTGTTTTCAGCTCTTTGTTTAATAGACGTCAAAGGGCGAAAAATTCTGAATTCACCATCATCAGAGCCATAAAACAAAGCCATTAAATTGTTATTCTGTTTGAAGATAATATCGACTGACGCCAACCAAGACTCTTTTTCAATTGAAGCGTTTTGATGATCCACAAACGGGCTTACCGCCATCACATTTAAAGTGGTAACAACAGGCGCAATGGCTTGTTTAAATATCGATTCCAGCTTATCGCGATGTTCGTTACTTACTTCGCGAACGGTACCCAATAACAAATCTTGAGAATGGCGATAGCTTATCGATATCAAAACGGTACCGACCAGCGTCGTCAAAATTAAGAAAAGGCTCGTGATGTGGATACTCAGCGGGTATCGTCTGCGTTTCATCTAACACTCCGGTTTGTTAACTGGTTTAAGTATTGACGAACTTGGGTAGGTTGCAAAAAATTGGTGTAATTTGCGAAATCAAACAGGTTCTTGAGCCAAGGTTCTGCGTTTTTTCGATGCGGGATGGATAAATCTAATCGTTAAACAAGGCTTTACTAACGAAGCTTTATGGTGACGCGTAAATGAAGTGATAATAAACCTTGATGTTTAGATGCTAATTGTCACTTTCAACTGATAAACTGGTCAAATTGTTGCCACGAGGCACTTATTTTCAGAAGAAGGTACAGGAGTGTTTTTTCTGAGAAACGTTTAAAGACCGAGCTAAAAGGGCATTGATTCATGGAACTCAAAGTAGATACTCACACCCACACATACGCCAGTGGTCATGCATACAGCACGCTGATCGAAAACGCAAAATCGGCAAAGCAAAACGGATTAACCATGTTTTGTACTACCGATCATTCAGAGTCAATGCCAGGCGCGCCACACTATTGGTTTTTCAGCAACCAGCGTGTGCTCCCTCGTTTTATTGAAGATGTCGCTATTATTCGAGGTGTCGAGTCAAACATCATGAACACACAGGGTGAAATCGATATTCATCCGAGTGTGGATAAGAACTTGGATTGGGTGATCGCGAGTTTTCATGAGCCAGTATTTCGCCCCTCGGATGTCACTACCCATACAGAAGCATTGTTGAATGTGATTAAAGGCGGCCGAATTGATGCACTTGGTCATTTAGGAAACCCAAATTTTGATTTCGATTTTGAAGCTGTGATTCAATGTGCGGCGGAACATAATGTCGCAATCGAAATTAATAACACCACGCTTAAAGGCAATAGTCGCGTTGGCAGTGTTGATCGTTGTTACGAGATCGCAAGAATTGCTAAAGCGAAAGGTGCGTTTATTACGACAGGTAGCGATGCGCATTTCTGCATAGATGTGGGCGGGTTGGATCTCGTGTCTTCACTACTTGATGAGGTGGGCGTGGATTCGAGCAAGGTTATTACCCATTCACCACAGCAATTCTTAGCTTTTTTGGCATTGCGTGGTCGTCAATCGATTGCCGAGTTTTCGGTATTTGAATGATGGTTTGCCTGGTACTTGTCAGTAATTAGCTAGCTAGTTTGCATTTCGACACAATCAATTTTTGTGCTCGATGGATTTTTGTATACACTAGCCGAAAATAATAAAGTCGAAGTGCCTCAACAACGATGGCGCTATCTTCAAAGACATCGCTTCATCTGGAGAAACAATGAAAACTCGCTCAATCCTTTTATCTGGCTTAATCGCTGCTGCGTTATTGTCTGGCAACGCATTTGCTAATGTCGATCTTAAGAAAAATATGCAAGAAATGAAGCTTGCATTCAAACAAGCGGCTGAAGCTCAAAGCATCGAAGAGATGCAAAAGCCTATAGTACGTATCGACACGTTAGTTGCTGAGCTGAAAACGGGTGTTTACCCAATTGAAAAAGAAGAACACTTCATGGAAGGCTTCAAAAAAATTAGTGTATCAATTGATAGCATTGAGCAGAAGCTAGACCAAGGTGACTTTGAATCTGCACAGCAAGAACTTCGTACTATTGACGGCCTTCGTGAAGAGTATCACGAGAAGCGTAATCCGAGTATTTGGAGCAAGATCTTCGGTTAAACAAACCAAGACTAAAACAAGTAACGTATATAGCGCCGACTTACATCTCCTTCTTGAGAGGACGAAGTAAGGCGGCGTTTTTTATTGCCTATTTTCCCGAAGGCTTACTGCAAAGAAATACGCAATACTTTCTTAGCTCTGATGCTGTAACCGGTTTATAACGAAAAAGAGTGTGCGTTAGCTTCAATTTTTTAACCTGATGTTAATCTTTACGTGTACCTATATTCCAAGTGCCTCATAATAAGGGAAATTTATAAAAATTTGGAATGATGCGCCGAACCTCGTTCAACTTCTCTATGTTACTTGCAACAGCACTAAGCTGGGCATTGGTAACATTAATGCCTGTTATCAATGCTCATGGTAATAGTGCGGGAGTATGGGCGTCGTTATGTACGGTTAATGGCTTTGAACTGGTTCAAATTGAAGAAGGTGAACCAAACACACATAAAGGTAAACCGTGTCCGTTTAGCCATTTTTCCACGTTTCACCAAGATGAACTTCCAACTACACTACTGACAACTCGACTGAGTTCTATTGTCTCTGACAGCTACGCTTTTTTGGCTCTAAGCGAACGCTATACGAGGCAAGCCCCGCGCGGCCCTCCCTTTGATATTTCTTAAACCTAACCCACTAAAATAATTAAAAAATAAAGTATTAAGTAAAGTTAAACATGCTCAGATTACTTTCTGATTTTTCAGAAGGTATGTTTGCATGTGTCAAAGGAAATAATAATGTTGAGAAATGAATCTCAAAGCTCTGCGAAAGCACAAGCGACTTCGCAGTCTACAAGCAGTGCAACAACCGGTTCGAGAACCAATATAAAAAACAAAGACCGCAATAAAACTCTCTACTTCCTCACTTGGCGCTGGCACTTCTATGCCGGGCTATTCGTTATCCCATTCATGTTGATGCTAAGTATTACTGGTTTGGTGATGTTGTTTGATGATGAAATTGAACTCGCTTTCCATCAAGACGCGATTGAAATTGTTGCATCGGGCGAACCGATCAAGGTGTCGCAACAATTAGCTGCCGTACAGCATCAATACCCACAAGGTACGGTGACACAGTTTGTTCCGAGTAAAGTCCCTGATCTTGCGAACCGATTTTCTGTATCGCTTGAAGATGGCACTTCCGTTTTCGCCACGGTGAATCAATACACTGGTGAAGTGGTAGGAGAAATCCCGCGCAGCGATAGCCTGTACCAACTGGCGAATGACATTCACGGCACTTTGTTGATTGGTGATTGGGGTGATTACCTAATTGAAGTCGCAATAAGCTTGTCTATTCTGTTACTCATCAGTGGCATTTACTTATGGCTTCCTCGAGATAACGCTAGCCGCGCTGGTTTTCTTAAGCTTCGATTTGGTTCAGGAACGCGTATTTTAATGCGTGATCTGCATGCGAACATCGGTGGAACACTGTCATTAATTCTTCTGTTATTTATTCTTTCGGGATTGTCATGGACAGGTTTTTGGGGCGGTAAGCTAGTGCAAGCATGGAGTACTTTTCCTGCTCAAATGTGGGACGACGTCCCTCTTTCTGACAAGACTCACGCTTCCCTCAACCATGGATCAGAAGAGGAGTTACCATGGAATCTGGAACAAACGCCACTGCCTTTGTCTCAAGATAAGCCAGCAGAACACGTCCACCAAGTAGAAGAAGCGTCTGAAGCTCATGATCATTCTAAGATGGGTGAGGATCATTCTCAGCATGCATTATCTGCGAGTAATTTCTCGATTGATGATGTGATAGCAAAAGCTCAATCTCTTGGTTTTACGCAATATAAAGTCAATCTCCCGCGCTCAGAAACGGGTGTTTACACCGTGGCTGCGAATACCATGGGCGGTGACATTATCGATCCAACCCAAGATCGCACGACTCACCTAGACCAATATTCAGGGCGCATCCTAGGAGAGGTGACGTGGCAAGATTACAATTTATTCGCCAAAACCTTAGCCGTGGGTATTTCTCTGCACCAAGGTGATATCAGTATCATCAACAAGCTTCTAAACGCGTTGTTCTGTCTGGCATTCATTTTGGTGTCAGTGACTGGTGGAGTAATGTGGTGGATGCGCAGACCTTCAGGCCAGAGAAAGTTGGGAACGCCACCGAAGTTTGGCGATGTTGGACTTTGGAAAGTGGGCTTAGCGACCGTGGTGGTTATTTCAGTACTGTTTCCACTCGCAGGTGCCACCATTGTGACGGCAATGCTACTGGATTGGTTGTTGGTTTCGCGAGTTGAGAAATTCAAGACGGCATTGAGTTAATTGAGACGTAAACGGACTTTCTCGACTTTAGAAAGTCCGTTTTATTAATCAGATGGGTGATTCCTTTGTGAGGAAGACTTTAGACTTGATACAGCTCTAGATTTGATAAAGCTTTAGATCTGATACAGCTCTAGCGGCAGGCCGTCTGGGTCTGCGAAAAACGTAAATGATCTCCCCGTAAACTCATCAACTCGAATCGGTTCGACTTCAATGCCTTGTTCTTCCAAATAGCTTTTGGCATGTTGAACGTCATCAACACAAAAAGCCAAATGTCTCAGCCCTTGAGCTTCTGGAAAGCTTGGTCTTTCAGGTGCGTCGGGGAAGCTGAATAATTCTATTTGAGCGCCATTAGGCAGAGCTAAGTCAAGCTTGTACGACTGGCGCGCTTCACGATAATTCTCTGCAATCACTTCAAGCTTTAAAACTTCCGTATAAAAGCGTTTAGAGACTTCGTAGTCTGAGCAAATAATGGCGGCGTGGTGTATTCCTTTCAGCATTAGTTTATTTCTCCGGCCAGCTTATCGCTCAAGTGTTCCATTGCGTAATCGATGAACACACGCAATCGAGCAGGCATGTATTTGGTTTGAGCAAACTGCATCGCGATTGCGCCATGGTAGTTACTCTTGATGGTCCAATCTTCTAGCACTTGCACAACAGAACCTTCAGTCAGCGCATCTTGGATTACAAAATCATGGAAAATACCTACACCAAGTCCTTCTTTAACGCCTTTAAGTCGCATCTGTGAGTGGTTTACAGCGTAACGCCCACTGACGGGTACTGTGTGAAATTCATCATCTTTAAGAAAGTCCCAAATGTGGTCTTTGTCTGTTTCGGCAAGATACAAACAATCGTGCTCTGAAAGCTCTGTCGGGTGGTAAGGAGTTCCTTTCGCTTCAAGGTAGTCAGGGCTCGCACACAGTACGAGGTTAGTTTTCCCTAACTCCTTCAAAACCAGGCTCTCGTCGGGTTTATCGGTAAGACGAAACGCGATGTCGATACCTTGACGTAAGATATCGATGTCGCCATCAGCGGCTCTTAACTTAAGTTGAATCTCAGGATATTGATTTAAGAAAGGAACGACAAAGGGTTGTAATACCGAATTCAAGAAGGCTTCCGGCGCTGCTACCGTTATTGAGCCTGCAGGATCTGTATGATCGGACGTCGACAGTTCAACAGCCTGTTGGGCGGCATTTATCATAACGACACTTTGATCGTAAACCAGTTGCCCAGCTTGAGTGATGATTAGGGTACGAGTTGTTCGTTCAAACAGCTTTACTGATAAGGCCTTTTCCAAGCGAGTAATCAACTTACTGAGTGCTGAAGGCGTCACGCCCAGCTGTTTTGCAGCAGCGGTAAAACTTCCTTCGTTTACCACCAAAATGAAGGATGCGAGATCTGGGAGTAGGGCAATCAGTTTTGGGTTGATCATAAGTATCCAATTAAACAAGTTTCAACGTGAGCGCTATGGCAATTGTGAGTGATTACTTGTTATTTGTGAATCAATTTCATTAATTGCATTAATTACGTAGTCTGATCGGCCTGATCGGCCTGATCGGCCTGATCGTTTTATGTGTTTCCATCTCATCTGTATAGCGCCACAGAGGCTATACATTCTGAGGTAAGCGGAGAATCATCACTATATCGTACTGAGATGAAAAATTGATATTCGATATGAAAGCAAAATTAGACGGTAATTGATGGGAGCTTGGCGTTAAAAAGAACAACATTGAGGTGTTAATGTGCTCTGTATCACTGGGATGAATCATTATTAGTGCCTGTGATTCATTAATGTTTTTCCAACTGGAGGGATAATCGAAAAGGGCATGTTCAACTAGAATAGAGGTATAAGTTTTACAGTGTAAATGATCGAATTGAAATCGTTTACATTCCCTACATAATGCGGCGCGCGATGCTGCTGAATAATAACTAGGAAGGAATAGAACAATGTCTTCTGCATTTTACCAACAGATTCAAAACCAAATCGAAGAAGTTAAAGAAGAAGGTCTTTACAAGTCTGAGCGCATTATCACTTCTGCTCAAAAAGCAGCGGTTTCTATCTCGACAGGTGAAGAAGTACTAAACTTCTGTGCAAACAACTACTTAGGCCTTGCTAACCACCCAGCTCTTATCGAAGCTGCTAAAGATGGTATGGATCAGCACGGTTTTGGTATGGCTTCAGTACGTTTCATCTGTGGTACTCAAGATTCTCACAAAGAACTAGAGCAAAAGCTATCTACGTTCCTAGGTAAAGAAGACACTATTCTTTACACATCTTGTTTTGATGCGAACGCTGGCCTATTCGAAACGATTCTAGGCAAAGAAGACGCAATCATTTCTGATGCTCTAAACCACGCATCTATCATCGATGGTGTTCGTCTGTGTAAAGCAATGCGCTTCCGCTACGCAAACAACAACATGGAAGAGCTAGAGCAACAACTTATCGCAGCTAAAGAAGCGGGCGCTCGTCACACGCTTATCGTAACTGACGGCGTATTCTCTATGGACGGTGTAGTGGCTAACCTTCCTGCTATTTGTGACCTTGCAGACAAGTACGGTGCACTAGTAATGGTTGATGATTCTCACGCAGTAGGTTTCATGGGTGAAAACGGCGCAGGTACTCACGAGTTCCACAACGTTGTTGACCGTATCGACATCATCACTGGTACGCTTGGTAAAGCAATGGGTGGCGCTTCAGGCGGTTACACTGCTGGTAAGAAAGAAGTAATCGACTGGTTACGTCAGCGTTCTCGTCCATACCTGTTCTCTAACTCTGTTGCACCTGCAATCGTATCGGCGTCTATCCGCGTTCTAGATCTTCTTGCGGAATCTGGCGACCTGCGTACTCAACTATGGGAAAATTCTGCTCACTTCCGTACTCGCATGGAAGACGCTGGTTTCACAATGGGTGGTGCTGACCACGCTATCATCCCAATCATGCTTGGTGATGCAAAAGTAGCGGCTGAATTCGCAGAGCGCGCTCTAGAGAAAGGCATCTACGTTGTCGGTTTCTCTTTTCCTGTCGTACCAAAAGGTCAAGCTCGTATCCGTACGCAAATGTCTGCTGCACACTCTCGTGAGCAACTAGACCGCGCAATCGATGCGTTCATCCAAGTTGGTAAAGACATGGGTATCATCTAATTTTAAAGGGGTGCCACGAGCATCCTTTAATTAGATAGAGCAACACCCAATAGAACATATAGATTTTTGATTCTCGCCTTACAGTTAGGCGAGATGAACTGGATAACATTATGAAAATTAAAGCACTTTCTAAGCTTAAGCCTGAAGAAGGCATCTGGATGACCGAGGTTGAAAAACCTGAAATGGGTCATAATGATCTTCTTATCCGCATTAAGAAAACTGCAATTTGTGGTACTGATGTACATATCTATAACTGGGATGAGTGGTCACAAAATACAATCCCAGTACCTATGGTAGTAGGTCACGAATACGTGGGTGAAGTTGTTGGTATTGGCCAAGAAGTTCGTGGTTTTGAAATCGGCGACCGTGTATCTGGCGAAGGTCACATCACATGTGGTCACTGTCGTAACTGTCGTGGTGGCCGTACTCACCTTTGTCGTAACACAACAGGTGTTGGTGTAAACCGCACAGGTGCGTTCTCTGAGTTCCTTGTGATCCCTGCGTTCAACGCATTTAAGATCCCTGCAGGAATCTCTGACGACCTAGCATCAATCTTCGACCCGTTTGGTAATGCAGTTCACACAGCGCTTTCTTTCGACCTAGTAGGCGAAGATGTGCTAATTACGGGTGCTGGCCCAATCGGTATCATGGCTGCAGCTGTTGCTAAGCACGTTGGTGCTCGTCACGTTGTTATCACTGATGTAAACGAATACCGCCTAGATCTCGCTAAAAAAATGGGTGTAACTCGCGCAGTAAACGTGATGGAAGAGAAGCTTGAAGACGTAATGGCTGATCTTGGCATGACTGAAGGCTTCGATGTAGGCCTAGAAATGTCTGGTAACCCATCTGCGTTCAACAGTATGCTGACTAACATGAACCATGGCGGTAAGATCTCTCTACTAGGTATTCCACCATCAGACATGGCAGTAGACTGGAACCAAGTAATCTTTAAAGGCTTGGTTATCAAAGGTATCTACGGTCGTGAAATGTTCGAAACTTGGTACAAGATGGCGTCTTTGATTCAATCTGGCCTAGATCTAACACCAATTATTACTCACCATTACAAAGTGGACGACTTCCAGAAAGGCTTCGACATGATGCGATCTGGTATGTCTGGTAAGGTGATTTTAGACTGGGAGTAGGTTACTACCGGTTTTGAATATCAGAAGGCAACAGGTAAAACTGTTGCCTTTTTTGTCGCCATTCTGTAGCCATTTTTAATTGGTGATAAATTTAATCTATTGATATTTAATGGTTATTTTTGTTTTTGTATATAGTGGCAAGTTTGATTCAGTCAGGGTTAGACCTGTCACCAATCATTACTCATCACTTTAAAATTGATGATTTCCAAGCAGGCTTCGATGCTATGCGTAGTGGGCTTTCTGGCAAGGTTATTCTTGATTGGGAATAGATAAACTCAGGCTCTAAATAGTAAAAGGCGACAGTGAAAACTGTCGCCTTTTTGACTAATAAAACCGCTAAATAACGGTCGATTACAGTGTGTGTCGCCATTTTGTCGCCATTAATTTTCTAATGGGTTGAGGTGTACCGCTTGTATCAAATGTTCTGGTGCAAAATGTGAATACGCCATTGTTTGCTCAATTTTAGTGTGTCCAAGAATACGCTGTAACACCAAAATATCCCCTTTGTTCATCATAAAATGCGAAGCAAAAGTATGCCGTAAAACATGCGTCGCTTGTCCACTCGGAACGTGGCCAGGTAGAGCCCTTTTAATGTAGCGCCAGGCATCCTTGTAAGTAGTGTTGAAAATTTCATGGTTGCTCACCGCGATATCTAAGATCTCTTGATATAAAGCAGGTGAGATGGGCACACTTCGATTTCTCTTACCTTTTGTCTCGGTGTAAGTCAGTTTAAATTCAGCTACCTGTGAACGGGTAAGAGTTAGAGCTTCACTTATACGGGCACCGGTGGCTAAGCAAATCTTAGAGATTACAATGAGCTGTGGAATTGAGACTGTAATGACTCGATTGCAATTTTTCAGGTTAACTAAGAACTCTTCAATTTGTGGCTTGGTTAGATATGCTAGGTTCTTCTCACTTGTTTTGATTGTTTCGATAGCTTCAAGTGGATTGGGGTATTTCCATTGATTGTACTTAATTAGTTTCTTGAACATTCCCTTTAGATAAATCAATTCCGTGTTATGTGTTGTTGGTGAAATCTTAATAGATTTATTTTTGCCACGGTAGGGTATTCGCGCTGCACGATAGTCTAAGTAGTCTCGTTCTTTAAAGTGGGAGGCAATTGGATTTCCTAATTCTTCAATTGTCTTGGCTATTAGATCCCGAGCTTGTTTACCCGATTTCAACGTATGACCGTGTATGGTCCACCAAGTGTCTAACAGTTCGCTCATTCTACGGTGATCGGGTTTACTTCCCATCCATGGCTTATCGTCAATCTCCTTCATAGTGTGAAGCTCAAAAGCCTTTGCTTCGCCCTTAGTCGTAAACTTTTTACGAACACGCTTCCCCGTTCGCCCATTCGGGTAACATTCGCAGAGCCAAGATTTAGTAGAACCATCTTTTAAATTGCGGATAGACATAATAAAGCCTAAAATTACTGTATATAAAAACAGTATAATTGGGGCTAGAACGTAGAACAATGTTTTATATCGGACAAAAAGCACAGGTTAGGCTCCTATCTCAAAGTGCTAAGAAAGCTAATAGGTTATTGCTATGTATCAATCAATTCATGTGACTGCTGGATACAGTCACTTCAAAATTAACAGTGATGGTCCAATTGGGGTAAGTAAGAAGAACCAAGGGATGATTGATGCAGTTTTGAAGCTAGGTAACCGTTTTACTGCGCCATTTGGTGGGTTTATAGAAGCAGAGAACGTGATCGGTTTGAAATGGGTGAAGCTAGTTGATATTAAATATCTGTGCACCGATGAGGAAGCCGAAACTATCGAGTACGTGATACAAAAAGACCACTATGTAGTGGGGACGTATCAAGACCGGAAGTTGTATATTTTATTGTTTGGTGGAGAGCCAAAACACCATCAGATTAAAGGTCTTGAACAAGATGGGAAAAACAATGTGTTTGGGTTGTTTTAATGTAGAGGTGATAATTTATAAATCAGTTAGACCAGAAACTTACAGTCCGTACTGTCGGCTTGATCTTCTAAATTAGCAAGTTGGCTAGCTCATTTTTGCCCCAAACTTGTTTAGAGTAATTGCTCGTAACATTTATTTTGTAATCTGTTTGCTCTAATTTTTCTCACGCATACTTATGTACTTGGTTGTGCATGTTACTATGTTGAGCTGCTTAGTTCTGGATATGCATATCCAGTCACTGAACTTTTTATCGAAAACTTGATAATTGCTTTAATGAGATATTAAAGCTCTTATACTCCTTATTTTGTGTGATATATGACTAGTTATAACAATGACCAACCTATTGCGTCTGAATGCGAAGATAAACTAAATAGACAACATTTTGCAAAAGAAATAGCTAGCCTTTTAGTTCTTGAAGCCGATGCTCCATGTTTGACGGTTTCTCTGGAAGGGAAGTGGGGACAAGGAAAGACCTCAATATTGAACATGGTGCAGGAAGTCTTTAGTCAAATGGATTTTCCCCCTGTTTTAGTTCAATACAACGCTTGGGCGAACGGTCAATCCGAGTCGTTACTTCAGGATTTTTTAATTCAGTTTACTTCTCAATTGGGCCTTGCAGATCATGCAGAAGAAGGAAAGCGAGTAGCTGAAGAACTTCTTTCTTATTCTAAGTTGTTTAGCGTAGCTAAATTGGTTCCTGGTGTGGAGCCGTGGGGCAGTTTAGTCGAAAACGTATTCAAGGCTGTCGGAGATGCAACACAATCGCTTAGTGACTTAAAGGAATTAGATATTGCAGGTAAAAAGGCACGAGTAGAAGAAAGCTTAAGAAAAATTGATAGGCCAATCGTGGTCATTATCGATGACATAGATCGTTTAACTCCTAAGGAGTGCTTTCAAGTTCTTCGTCTGGTAAAAGCTGTGGCTGACTTTCCTAGAACAGCGTTCATTTTAGCATTTGAACCTAATTACCTAGAGTCGGTATTGGCTTCTAATAATATCGACAATGCAAATGAGTATATAGACAAGATTGTGCAGTTGAGGATTCCACTACCAACAATCACAAGTAAAGATCTAGATGCGCTTGTAGATAGACATTTTGATATGATGGGAGATAACTTCTCTCTTGCCCACTACCAAGACGAACAGAATCGATTAGCATATATTTATCAACGATATCTACGATACATAATCACCAGCCCGCGTGACGTTAAGAGAGTGTTTAACCACTTTAAATTCGTCTACAACCTTGTTCAAAATCAAGTGTGTGTCACTGATCTCTTTGTTTTATCAGTTGTCGCAACAAAAGCCCACAAGATATATAGCCATATAAAGTCAAATCCAGCTCTGTATGCAGGTAAACGCAACTCTGGCTATTTTGATTATGGGTCACTTGACAAGGAAAAAGCGGCAGACCTTTGTAAGCAGCAACGCCTTAGTATCTATAATGCACTTTTGATTAATGAAAACAACGTATATGAAGACTTACTGAAGGAAATTTTCCCTTCGCTAGATTCAAAAAGCTACCAAACTTACGAAGTTTATGACGCTGATGCTTCAGGAAGAGTGGATCATATCAGTAGACTCTCTACAGCGCTCCATATTAGTACACCAAGAGGCTCGGTTTCAGACCAAGATGTGGCAACTTTTATTGAAAGCTCTGGTCAACGTATTGATATTCTTGAAAGCGCAATCTCCAATGGAGCTATCAAAAGGTTTCTTGAGTTATTCGAAATGTTTTTGGACAGAAGAAAGTTTAATGATGATGAACTTCTCCTATTAATTCGAGTTATTGTGGACACATTGTTGTCAGAAGATCTACTTGATGGGTTTGGTATTTTACACTCAGGGCTATTTGCTGAGAGCAATCTTTACGGCAATATCTGTAGGTTACTCAACCGAACTTTACGCGAATCAGAGAACAGAGAAGCTTTTGTTTGCTCAGTCATGCAAGAGTGTGTTCTGTTACCGTTTGTAGCTAGTTCAATCGTTCTGCTTAAAGCTCAATATAATGAAAGAAATTATGAACCTCCTTGGCTAGATGAAGAAACAATTAACAAAATGATTAAAGAATATATTCCTAAAGCTCGCGCAGTTTTACTTGATGATGTATTTCAATCAAAAGCTTTGGAATATCAAGTAATTAAACCATTGTGGCGTTATGATGAGGATGCAGCACTAAGTATTATTAAGGAAATAGGCCAAGACAATGTCTTCAGAGTTGGCTGGTTCCTTTTAGGGCAGATTGGTTCAGATAGTGTGAAAGGCCATTATCTCTCGGTAAATCTAGATAAAGCATGTAGTGTACTCAACTTAGATAGGCTCAAAAAAGAATCTCAGACTGTGAAAGAAAGTGAATTGTCTCGAGAAGATATCGTCATTGCACGTTCAATTGTTGATGGAAAAGCACACTACTTAGCTGACGGTGAGGTAGTTATAGATTAGCTACACAAGAGTTCAAGATCTCACTTCCCTCATCTTAACCAACCGAGCTAGAGCTTCTAATCTAGCTCATTTTTGTCCAAAATGTCTGAATCTGAATCTGAATCTGAATCTGAATCTGAATCTTAATATTTGTCATTCTCTAGCTCGAAAATGCCCCAAGATCGTTCAGAGTTAATACTCTATATATTTTAACGGCGTGTATTTCCCCTATCAAATCTAATCCAATTCATCAGGATTAGACCATGCGTACTTGAGGCATGAATTTGTTGAAAATCATATTGCTCAATATCGCTGGAATCAATTGAGAACTTACTTCGGCAAGTTCTGAAGTTCACATCCTAGGCGCAAGGCAATACGGGCATTAGATTGAGCGTGAGTATCATTAGCGTTATGATTGGTTGCATATAATTACAGAAAAAGTCCGTCGATAAAGCGCTGACTGTATAGGAGGTTTCGTGGATAGAGAAAAACTGTTTTCGTTTTATGAAAAAATTTACTTTCATGAAATGGAAACACGCGAAAAAATATTTACCCGTATTCAAATAACTTTTGCTCTATTTTTTACTGGGTATTCAATCGCCAGTTACATGTTAAGAATGCTTGATTTCACCTCATATAAGGAGGTGGCAACAACATTCGCAGCGTTAACAATTGTAAGTGGTTTTATTTCTCTAATCGGTGTTCGACATTTGGTTATTGCTTTTTGGGGAAGTGAATACAAAGGAATGTCGAGTCCATTAGAAACGGATAATTATCGCCTAGAGGTGCAAAAGTACGCGTCTTCGATTTTCGAATATAATGAACAATATCCCGATAATAAGCAGCCGATAGTCGATGTAGATGACATGGTTTCACAATTCATCTATGAACAATTGAGAGATTGTTCTTCTCACAATACCAAAGTGAATGATTCTAGGTTCGCACACACCCACAACTCTATTAGGTGGCTTTTAGTTTCAGCTATTCCTTTTTTAATAGCGAGCGCGCTATTTGTAAGCTTTGACCTTGATACATCATCACCACGTAAAGAAACCCTGATATATAATCGCTCGCTTGTTGAAGAAGTTGATAAACTGAGTCATAACATAGAGCAGGCAGCCTCAAATAACCAAAATTTCCAGGAGGATCAGAGAGAATGGCTACAAACTCAAAATCAGGTGTTACACCACCTCCGCCAAATGCACCAACAGCTCCAAAACCAAGAAAAATTATTGAAAATGGTAAACCACCAAAACGCTAAAGAGGACTTGAACAATGTCGAACAAGAAAAACCCACCACCACCGCCGCCACCAAGTAAGCCAGATACACGTTCAGTATTAGGAAGTGTCCCGCCTAGAGACAAAAAATAATACAGTTAACGAATAAGGATTTAGCGTTGCGTAGCCAACGTTAAATCCCAGATGTTTAACAAGCCCGAGTTGCTATATAAGTAAATTGTGCAATCTGCTCTAAAGGTTGGCGGCCTTGATGCTTTTCTCAAGGCGAGTAAGCTCACCGAATGGCAGAGACTTCATAGACCTAAAGTTTTACTTATGGCACTTTTCTAAAAAGTGCTAGCTCAGATCTGCCCCAAAATCACTTAGATTAAAGACTCTACACTATTAAGAGGGCGTGCGTTTACCCTACTAAAACTTATTCGATTGAGCTGATAACTCATCATTCCGTTACTAGGTGACATCTTGTACGCTAACTCCCCTTTATGTGGCATAAGGTATTGATTGTCAGTTGAGTTAATATGAAAATGAATGCCTCACCTAAGGATGAAAGACAACAATTTGTTGTCTAATAAGCGTTAGGGCTCTAGGAGAATACGGTGTTAAACAAAGATATCGCTAAATTTTCATACAAGTGCATGTCCGATTCTAAATGGAGAAAACTGTTCGGGGTTGTTAATGACTCAAGTTTGAAAATGGTACAATGTACGTGGAAACTTGTGGGTGAACAGCAATGCCGAAATGGCTTCGTTCCCGATTTAGAACAACTTGGTGACAATTACGTAGGCGACTGCGGCGCTTTGAATGGTCCTTTTGAATTCAGGCGTATTGAATGGCTTTTATTGCCTTATCGAGTTGAGTTTAAGCCATATAAAAATGCACCAACGCAATACAAAACGCAGGATTTAACGCCAATATTAGAGCATTTAAATATGCTCGGGAGTTTCGAAGTAGAGATGGACAAGGTAGGGTTGAGAATATATGGCTACAAGCCCTAACAAATAAGGATTAAGCGTTGCGTAGCCAACGTTAAATCCCAAGTGTTGAACAAGCCCGAGCCTCTATATAAGTAAATTGTGCGCCCTGCACTTATTGATAATTTGCTAATTTAGAAAAAGTGCTAGCACGTTTCTGTCCAAAAATGTTTCAGAACTACTTAGAGATTGCACAACGACCAATACTGGGCCAAAGAAGAAGACTGCCATAAGGTAGCCTTTTTCTTTGCAAGTGCCACTCCCCAAGAGGGGAGGCTGATAAGAGGCTCGTTAAGTATCGGTGACGCTATTAATCAAATTAGCTGCAGTGCTCTCAAACAGGTGAGTGCAACAGTTAACGCTTTTCCATTACTAACGCGACTCTACCTACAACCCTTACTTCATCTTCTTCGACGGTTAGAATCGAACCGTTAAAGCTGATTGCTAGTTTTTTGCCTGGTAAGCGCTGGATGTCGTTTAGCGAGAGTAGGCCGTCCATATTAACTAGGTATGTACCGCTTACTGCTTGGTGAGATTCTTTATTTATAAGGAACGTAGTAGTTCCATCTTTGATTGCTATTACATTACTCACATCTAACTCGTCTAGAAGAGTTTTATCGAATGCAAGTATCCCTTTCCCAACCAATTTACCGTCGTCAATAGAGAAACAGTCGATATCGAAAAGAGTTTTCGATTCGTTCTTCTTATTAATATGCTTTTGGGTTGGTGTTTTAGGGTACGGTTCGCCTTTATCGAGAAGTAACCATTCAAGTGAGACTCCAGTGCTCAAATGAGTCCTCACTGCAATTTCAAAGGGAGTAAGGTTTCTCTGTCGCCAAGTCGCGATTGTTGATTTTGGGATGCCAAATACGTCTGCTACATCCTGTTGGCGGTCTGAATTCGTGATATCTATCAACTTCTTGATAATATCCCTACCTCCCAAATACGATATTTGGTCTATTTTAAGTTGCTTGTTATTCATATGTGATCAATAATCGCAATTGAGTTCGGAATGGTGGGGTGCAACTCGTCATTCCGAAATTAAACATTCAATGACTAAACAGGATATCATTATGCTCTCATATCAAGTAGTCCTAAATACGCCTTTCATGACGTACGATCAATACTCTCAGTTCTCTGGAATGCCGAAGCGCACCATTATGGATTGGGTCGATGATGGTCGCTTACCTATTAAAACTAAAGCAAAAGGTAAAGAAACCCCTCTCATCAATATGGTCATGTTGCTAGAAATGGCAACGCGTGAAACGTTGGAGAGAATGGGGTAAGTAGCCATGTGTTTATCTTTCATAATTTCGTCCAAAGATTTTTGTCCGTTGGGGCTAAACATTCTTGGTTGGAGTTTCGTTGTCGTCTCGTTTGTCTTCAAGTGAGTATTGGTTATGAACGGAACTGACTCAATAGGCGAGTTCTCTCGCACAAAACAAGGGGCCTTTAATGAGGCGTGTTGCGTGTTTGCTAGGTCAGAGAATATGGCTAGGCTGGCAGAGGTTATAGGGATGAGTCCGACCATGCTGCGGAATAAACTTAACCCTGAGCAGCCTCATGTCCTGAGTTGTGTTGAAGCCATCACTCTCGCCAAAGTGAGTGGCAATCATACCATCGTAAACAGCTTGCTTCTTGGGTTGGGGGTGGTCACCGCTCATATAACATCTGATAGCACGGAAGACACCTTTGTTCAAAGCGCATTAGAGAACTCGATCTATTCGGGTGAATTGTCTCGAATGGCGTTGGAGTATGCAGGAAATCATCGCCTAACTCGCACTCAAAAACATAAGATTATTCATACCGCGCACACCAGCATCAGCATTCAGGTAAAACTCATCAGGAGCCTGGAAAAACTGAATCAAGGTGGTTGTCTGCTTAAAGCCATAGAGGAGGCGGCAGACGCTAATGGTTTATTTGTTTCAAACATCAATTCGGAGCAATGATGTCTATTACTCCGTGCGATAAGTCATGTCCTGAAACGTCTGGTCATGGATTGACGGAGGAAGATAAGCGTAGAGGCCTTAGGTATATCAGGCGTATTCGACGCGAGTTATGTGATCGTCAACTTTCTTCATTATGGGTTGAGCAGGCGAGGTTAATGACCCAATTAAGGCGTTCGAACCATGTGTTTGAACAAGTACGACTGCGAATTCGTTTATTCGGCCTTGAGAAGCGAATACAAAGAATCAGACAACGTTGGCTTTGACGCATTTTAATTTTCCAGAGTTGCGTTATTGGTTTCTCAGAAGGTGAGCGTTATTTAGCCGAGGTCAACTTTATGAATCATCATGTGTTTGCGGTCGTACAGGGTAAAGTTATTCAAACCAGTATTGAAGCAGTCTTCAATTTAGTCTTAAAAGGTAAAGAAGAGTGGCGTGATGCAGTCTGTTGTCCTTCGAAAAGGCGTTCGATAAAAATTGACACCCGTGGCGGCTACGAAAGCTCGAAAGGAATGGCTTTGACTGGCTCTCAAATCTTGTCAGAGAGAGTCAAGAGGACTGATTCAGTAACGGCGCTCAACGCTCAAGACAATCTCTCTTGCTTTGTTTTTTCTAAAGGTGAGTATGGGCAAGGTGCACCGAGGGTGATGAGATGACGGCTCACTCTGAATACGCTGCGTCTTCATCCATTTCGTGTTTGAGTCGGCTACTTGAGGAAGCGCCTTATTTTTCGAGGTGCAGTGACAATAAAACCGCGATGCTCATCAGACCTCGAAACTATGCGGTCAGATGGCCGTATATGCAGGTTAATCGTAAAGATATGCAGGCGTGGATGGTGTTTGACATCGATCATGACCATCGAGCTGTCCCCAACCTCTATATTTGGCAAGATGAAGGCTTGCCACCCCCTAATCTAATCGTTCGAAACCGCACCAGTAATAAAGCCCACCTTTTTTACGCTATTGTGCCGGTTTGCACCAGCGATCAAGCACGATCCAAACCCATTCAGTACCTCAAAGCCATTTATCGCGCCTTAGCATTACGACTTGAGGCGGACTTGAGTTATTCAGGCCCTGTTGCCAAAACGCCCTTTCATCCTTGGTGGCAGACGACCGAACTCCATCGGAGTGTCTATGAACTCAATGAGTTAGCGGATTCTCTTGAGCCGGAGACAACGCGGCCATGGCTTCGTCAAGATACTGATGTCTCTTATTCTCGAAACTGTACTTTGTTTGAACACACTCGCCGATACGCGTATGACATTGTCGACGAAGAAAGAGAAAAGGGCAGTTATACGAGCTTTAAACGCCGTGTCGAGAGTTTCGCTCATTATAAAAATACCGGCACCCCGGATAAGCCGCCTCTGAAGTGCTGTGAGGTGTTGGCGGTGGTGAAAAGTGTTTCCCGTTGGACCTGGGATAAATATTGTGCTCGGTCAGACTGCCAACGAGGTGTGATGAGGTTGGATAGTGGATTAAGTCTGCAGGAAAAGCAGCGTAGAGCGGCCAGAAGAACCCATAACCTTCGTAGGACGAAGACCACTCGCCGAATTATCCGCACATGTCAGGTTTTGTTACGCAAAAATCAGGAGCTCACCATTGGTTTGGTGGCGCGTAATGCGGACCTGTGTCGCCAGACCGTCAGTCGTTACATCTATTTGTTTGAATGGGTCAAGTCTGCTTTATCCGAAAATAGGCAAAATGGGCCAGAGCATCGTGGTGATTATGCTGTTCATCAGATATCTGCCCCTATAACGTTATACTGGGCGGAGTATGAAGTAGGGAAGAAGAAGGCGGTGCTTGAGTCAGCTTTTCCTTGAGTTGAAGAATAATGAGTAACTATCGAGTCAAAATAAGATCTCTTGGTAAATTTAATAATGAGTTTGAGTCGACATAACCCCATTTTATGCGATTAATGTCTCAATTCGTGCAAATATGGATTTACACACCCCAGATTGCTGTATATCTATACAGTACATAAAGAGGGGGGATTTATGTCTTTTAAAGATACAGAGACACTGTCAACAGGAATTGAATTCATTGTTGAAGCCGTGGCGGTGAAGACAAATGGCCAAGATCATTCAGCGTTAGGCTTATACCTGATCAGCTTACTGCTCGAAGATCAAAAGATTTCCCTTGATTGTGATGATAAAAGGAAAAGGCCGGTAGTACCACTTGGTAAGTCGCGTCAAACACATCTTGATATGGGTTGGAAGTGCCCTGCTTTTTAGATTTGGTTGTGTTAGCTAATTGGGTGAACTTGATAGTGATAGTTCTTCAACTCTTCACTTGTTTGGCACAACTCAAATGTGAAATAAGGCTGGGTGACTAAGCACTGAGTGAACCTGTCTAATTCATTCGTATGTATAAACAGCGAAATTGGTGCAATCTGACGGTTTTCATTATCGAAGCAGTTATCGATATGTGCTCTGTCGATATAAACAACGTCCATTTCCTGTTTAGGGGTCTCTTCAATAAGTTTTGTTTCTAATCCGCTCTTCTCGAAGTGTTCTAACAAGGCGTAAAGCTTATCAACGTCGTTTTGACTTTCTATCGCTGAATATTGAGATAAAACGCTCTCTAAGTGTTTTTCGATTGAACCAAACTTATTCTTCATCAAACAAACCGTTTTAAGCTTTTTCTTGATAATGCTATATCGAGCTTGTTTGATTTTTGGCTTCAAGAATTCAATGATGATTTTGTTTCGTTGCTCTTCTTTAACAAAGTGACTGGCAACGTTTACTTTGAAGTAAAGGTGGAGAAGAGTGTTTTCGAAGGTCGACTTAAGAAGTTGATGATATGAATGTTCTGACATTGTTCACATTGACTATTTATTGGTGAGGGTATCTTATCATAAGAATAGCAAGGCTCTAAGGTCGAAACCAAAGTGACGCAACTTGCTACAGTGAAAACGATACAATATATCACTTTATTGGTCTGCTTTTTGAGTAACTTATGAAAGTCGAGCTCGTTACTTCCCTTAAGCGTCAAGCCACCAAAACCCTCGCGGAACTACACGATACCAAAGAGCCTGTGTTAATCACCGAATATGGCAAACCTTCCGCGTATTTGGTTGATGTGGACGACTATCAGTTTATGCAAAACCGTTGGGCTATCCTTGAAGGGATCGCTCGCGGTGAGCGCGTCATCTCAGAAGGCACGTCACTGAGACATGATGAAGCTAAGGACAAAATGTCTAAATGGCTGAAGTGATTTGGAGTGAGCCCGCGTTATCTGACCTTAAGATATCGCGGAATACATTGCCCTTGAAAATCGGGTTGCGGCCAGGCAATTGGTTTAAAATATTTTCGACGAAGTTGAAGGCCTCAATGACTTTCCGGAGTCTGGGCGCCAGCCTCCTGAGCACCTTAATTATAGTAAAGTCGTATCAACCCTTGTCGCGTTTTTTACAAGCAGAGGGTGACAAGGTGTACATCTTGTTTGTAAGGTGCGCGGAGCGAGGTTTACGTCGATTTTTGCTGAGCAAACAGTAAAGCGTTTGTGCCACTTCTGATAAGCTGATGGCCTACATCTATTAAGGCATGAGCGTGGCGAAAAAGAAAAAAGCACTCCAATCTAGACGCATCACCCAACCAGGACCTTCGTGGACGGAGGCCAAGCTAGTCACCATTCGACGACATCGTATCGAGGGCACATTAAGCTTCGGGGTGTCGACCATCTCTAGACAGCAAGTCTTACCCGATTACGAACGTGTATGGGAACAAACCATCGTCGAAGAAGCTTACCAACAAGCGATTGTCGAGTTGTTAGATCAGGGCGAGGTCGTGTTAAGAGTAGAAGACTAAATGGGCTGCTCATTGGGATGTTTTCTTTCGGGGATTGCCTTTCAAAAAATTTTTTCCGAAACTTGTAGACTACAGCGTAGTCAACCTTAGTACCAGAGAATCGGGTGTGGGTGGTCTAAATACTCAATGCGTTTATTTACTATATCCGCCGTCTTCCCATTCTTTGCAATACCGTCTTATTAATAACCGAAATGAGAAATCGATGGTGCTCAATGGCGAGCCAGCCAGGTGCTCCTGAGTTTGGTTGTTAAATCTATGGGGTAGAAGGTTCACTCCTTTTTCTTGGCACTCTGTAATAGTCGCAATGAACAATGGGATTTCACTTCCAGGGTTTTGTCAAATTCTGCCCAAGGCGCGATTTGTTGGGGCGTGACTCAATTTTGCTGTGGCGCTCAACCTGTTGGCGATGCTTCTCACGCCAGTAGGTAAAACTGAGCAATTCTTTGGGATTAAGTTCGCGCGCGGTCGACATTGATTTTAAAATCATCCCAATGATGCTCCAGCGGTAAATAACCATGCGCGAGAAGGCTGTTTATTCCCTGGGTTATCCTTATTACTGGTGGCGTGTAAATGCTTTCACTCGTACGTTGATTCTTTAAGCTCGTTCTTATGATCTACGGACGTCGACTTGTTTGTCGATATGCTCGCTCCAAATACGGCACTTGAGGAATCAGATTTATGCTTAAACAGTGTACCAGTCGTAGTTACAATATTTTCAATTTCAGAACTCGACTTTGATTCTAGTCTTGAGGTTAGGTTAAACAACAGGTATTGGTTGGTGAGAAGCCTAATAACTTAATTCAACGTGGATAGAGCTCTCGCGGCTGGTGCCATCTTCTTTAGGGTTTTTATAGCCTTGATATTATTGATTAGTAACGGCTGGATAACTTTTAATGAAAAGTGTATTACATATGTAATACATTGACAGGGCGATGTATGTTTATTATTGTGTATTACACATGTAATACATTAGGTGTCTACTATGAAAACAAAGATCATCAGCGCAGCGAACCAAAAAGGTGGTG
This sequence comes from Vibrio sp. R78045, assembly GCF_042466085.1. NCBI lineage: Bacteria > Pseudomonadati > Pseudomonadota > Gammaproteobacteria > Vibrionales > Vibrionaceae > Vibrio > Vibrio sp. R78045. The sequence goes on along the minus strand of NZ_JAXHBS010000013.1, from coordinate 502,433 downwards.
TTGGAAAAACCACGACTCTTGTCAATTTAGGAGCTGAGCTTGCACGAAAACGAAAAGTGTTAGTCATTGACCTTGATCCTCAAGGGAACTGCTCCAAAACGTTAACGGGACAACGTGATTTTAAGTTTGAAGATACGGTTGCTGCTTTGTTTGATAAACCTAAAGTTGTGTCCATTGTCGATCTAATTCAACCTGCAAAGCTTAATGGGAACTCCATTGAAAACCTCTATGTTGCTCCCGCTGATGTTCAGTTGTCACGTGTCATCGAAACATCACTGACAAAGATTAATCGTGAACGAATTTTAGAGAAGCAATTGGCGAAGTTAGGTGATACCTATGATTTCATTCTTCTTGATACTCCACCAAACTTATCCCTAACGACTCTTAACGCAATCCAGGCCTCAGACCTTATTTTGATCCCTGTTGATTCTGGTGCATTTTCACTGGACGGCATTAGTCCTTTACTCGAAGCTGTCTCTGAAATTAAGGATGACGAGGGCAACTATCTGATTCTGAGGAACGAGGTCGATTCAAGAAACGCTATTATTAATGAGTTCATTGATGAGGAATTGGAGGTAGTACAAGATAAATTGCTACCAGTATCTGTGCGTCGTTCTGAGCATGTCGGACAAGCTAATGCCGTTTCTTCTCCTGTGCGCTTTTATAAATCGGGCTCTCTTGTTAATAACGATTACCGAAAACTCGCTGCGTTTCTTTTAAATTTAATGTAATACATAGGTAATACACATGAGCAAGTTAAAGAAACGAGGAGCTATAACAGCTATCTCTAGTGACAAGAACGAGGGTTCAAGTAAGTCGACTGGAATTACGACTGTCAAAAAGAAGGTGACGACATCTTATAAGGTGCCTCCTCTGACTCTTAGAATGTCACTGACTGATAAAGAACGGATAACTGATTGGGTAGCAAATCTGCAAGAGCAGACAGAGAGAAATGTGTCTGCAGCGAAACTGTACCGAGCCTTGGCTTTATATCGAGATAAGATCGATGATGAAGATCTCATTGAGTTGATCAACAAAATGAATTAAATATGTATTACATATGTACTACATATCTTATATAAAGGCTCGTTATAGACTTTAAGCGTTGTCATAGGGCCTACCTCGGACTTAACTTCAAACACTGATGAACATGACACTTGAAGAGTCTTGTCACCTGTTCTGAGCCTCATTTCCTTGTAAAGACAAACACTTTAAATGTGTCTTATCACGACTTTTATCGTTGCCTTAGGCGTCACCCTATGGGCTAGGCCTGACTGCCCTAAGAGTCTTAGCGCCTTGTCGCTCCCTCCTCGTTGATCTCTCTGTCTTTGAATAAGTTCGAATAAGGGCTTGTTTTCTTATGCGCCGATTTCTTTCACTCGCCTCATTTTCGGGCTCGCAGGCTGTTAACCGTCTCTCCCCACAACCTGTTTTTCAAGGGAGGCTTCGCCGCTGCGCGCCCTTGCAAAGCAGAACGATGTTGAGATAGCGGACAGCCAAGCGGCTCCGAAAAGTGATACTCAAACAGAAAGGAAACTCTCATGGCGCAACAAAACTCAACCCCAACTCTCTCTAATTCAAATTCATCGACCAGCGTTTCGCCGCTGGGGCACGAAAGCTCACCAAAAAATGATATCTCTAGTCCTTTGGCGGTATTGAAGTTGCGCTATCAAGTCAAAAAGTGTCGTGATGAGGTAAAAAGAAAGTCTGATTTTGTTTCCAAAATCCAGCGTTTGAAAATGTTCAGTCGTCGTCAGTCGCTAGAGCAACTGGCTGATATCGCAGCGTTAAAAGACCAAGGGTTCGTTGACGCTATCAAGCAGCAGTTTCCGCAATTGGTGTCGCGTCGTTTTGCTTTCCATGAAATACGTGACTTTTTCATCGAATTAAATGGCGCTGGCTTTGGTGAATGGTTTCTGCACGAGCGAGTGGATCGCATCATTATGTACACCACTTACGGGTCTGTGTTTCCAGCGTTGCGCTTTGTGACAACAGGGGAGGGAACGTTTAAGTGCTCAGGATTTTGTTTCGATGTGCGTTTTGGCGCTTAGGGGGTCACATGGCCGTTCGTTCTACAGTATCCGCTGACATATCCATGCACGTGATTTGGGTGAATTCAACCGACTTTTACTCCACCGTAAAGGCCGTCAAGGTTCATGAGATTTTGGTGAATGAGTTTGGGTATACCGACTCTTTAATACTAGAGGAAGGCAACCGAGGGAAGGGGGAGAGTATCAGTGTGTGATAACACTTGAAGTGGTCAAGTAAAACTGGCCACGGTTTTATGGGTAAACCAGAATTGTCGCTCTGATTCATTTGGTGTTAATCCACCATTGTATTGATGTGGCCGATGTTGGTTGTAATAATCAACCAGATAATCTGTTATTGCTTGGCACGCCTCTGTAAAACTTCTATCGCCATTCGTTGGCACCCATTCCGTTTTTAAGCTTCTGAATACTCGCTAGATCTTTCAGTATTAACGGGAATAGCTCTCTCGCTATATAACGTTTTAAGATGCGAGTTATTTCCTTAGTTGATAACTCTTCTGCTGTTCTTCGTGCAACATAGTCTTTTGTTCTGGGATCACTACGCATTCTAACTATTGCCACGGTCCAAAGAGAGTTATTCGCACTACGGCTACCTCCTCGATTCAACCTATGCCGGGTAGTTTTCCCCGATGACACTGGAATTGGATTAGACATAATGACCCACACGAGGTGCTAGCCTCCAATTTCGTGGGTTAGCGTAAAGCCAGAGCCATAATTAGTGTGTTCGAACAACTAAATTTGGAGGCTAGCATGAATAACGATAGCATAATTTTCATAGGCTTAGATACGCATAAGTCATTTATCCAAGTCGCCGTCTTGCAAGAACAACGCGGGACTAAACTTGAACATTTGGGACTGATAAAGTCTAACAAGTACGCACTCATTAAACTCACACAGCAACTGCAATCTAAATACCCAAAAGCCACCCTCCATTTTGTCTACGAGGCCGGGCCTTGTGGATACTGGACATACCGATTGCTCACCAGCCTTGGGCATTGCTGCTGTGTCATCGCCCCTTCCCTTATTCCTAAGAAGTCAGGGAATAGAGTCAAAACAGATAAGAGAAATGCTGTAAAACTTGCCCAGCTTTTTAAGGCTGAAGAGCTAACACCTATTTATGTTCCTGAATCTGAAGACGAGGCGATAAGAGATTTATCAAGGGCTCGAGAAACCGCGATGAAAGACCTTAAAGATGCAAAGTTCCAATTCAAAGGCTTTCTTCTAAGCAATAATGTACAAGCAACTGTGAATGATAACTGGTCTAAAAGCATCTACGGTGGCTAACCGACCTCATTATTCCCCATCACAGCCAACAAATTGTATTGCAAGAGATGATCATCACCATCAGTGAGAGGATGCAAAGATTACAACGGTTGGATAACGAGTTATTACACCAAGTCAAAAACTGGCGTTACTACCCTGTTGTCAAAGCCATCCAGGCCATGCGGGGGGGAGGCGACTACTTGTTGCTCTCGGCATCATTGCCGAGCTAGGCGATCTACGTCGCTTCGACCATCCAAGAAAACTTATGGCTTATGTAGGCCTCGTACCGACGGAAAGCTCAAGTGGCGGAAAAATGAAACGAGGGAGCCTAACCAAATGCGGAAACAGCCGAGCACGACGATTGATTATTGAGGGAGCACATACTTATAAGCACAAAGCTAATATCTCCGTCGAACTGCAACTGCGACAAGAAGGGCTGCCCAAAGAAATTGTCGATATTGCTTGGCATGCTCAGCAACGATTATGTCGCCGCTATCAACGATTACTACAAAAAGGCAAACATCGAAATGTCGTCTCCGCCGCTATCGCAAGAGAAATGATCGCGTATATCTGGGCTATCGCGAGAGAGGTGGTCGTGAGCGCAGTCGATCCAAAAACACGGATTGCAAGGCTGCCTGCATGAGAAAAGAATTAGTGTTAACGCATTTGATGGAGCATCGGGTGTGGCACAAACACCGACGGCGTTAGGATGGCAATAAAGCTCGCGCTTTATTGAACCATGAGCATAGACTGAAGACAGGTGCCACGACGAAATAAGTAAGGTAGGCGCTACTCATCACGCGATGAGTAATCCACGTATATCAGCATGAGAACCGACGAAATTACTTGCTTCATCTATGCGTTAACACTATCTCAAAATAAACAAAAGGCTCTGAAATGTGGGAGCAGAAACTTCTACGCTCTTATTGACAGTAGGGGTCATATCAACGCCACACAAGGCTGCAAACGATGATTCTTTCCTTAATCGGTTGGCGTTGTCTACAGTCGCAACTAAGAGCGTTGCAGCCACATTTGTGCCGACCCCAAACCTTGACACAAGGCTTTGAGCTGTGTTCAAAGTCAGTTTTTCAAAGCATTATCAAGAGATTTTACTTGGTCATTAAGGAAGTTCCAACGTTGTGCCAACAGCACAAGCGAAATCATTAATGGCTCGCTACTATTAGAGCACCGAGCTAAGCGTGCGGTTGCACACGCACTAGGCTTTGGCTGGTAAAGGGACTGTTTTAGCTCATCAGGACCTGATACAAGAAGAGCTCGTATATGATTCATCGCCTGAGTTCTTGCTTTGACAGCGCTATTGCGGGTCATTAGCAGGCTCCGTAATGACTCGACTGGTCCTGCATGGTTTTTAGGAATGACTGCTGCTTCTCCAGATAATACGCTTCTAGCCGCATTCTCTGAATCTATAACGTCTGTTTTGCCTTTCAGACGTATCTCCATTCGATTCATTCGTATCACTTCATATACATCAATACCATTCTTATCAAGAATTTAGTCAGTTCAGCACCAGAGCTTCCCGTACCTTCGATGCCAGCTTTTTGAAGGAACCCGTAAGACTTACACCATGCTAAGTGCTCACGATAACCTGCAAGATCGACACTAAATGACTTACTTTTAACAACCTGACTAAGCTCATTGATAAGTGTTGCAACATGAAGATCCAAATGAGTATCTACACCTAAATACAATTTGTAGCGGGGATCGTTACTGTTCATTTAATCACTCTCCTGTGTGAATCGCCCAGCAGGACGGGACACTGGAGATGCAATACAAAGCTCTTATTAAGTTACAACTGAGTCGATAGAATTGAATAGACTCTTTGAAAGACAGGTCAATACAAAGACATTTCAGCCAATCCCAGCACGGGTCAGTACAAACAGTCTGTACTTATATTCTAATCTCAGTATCCCAATAGTTACCTCGACGGCCCATGCTTTGAGTGATTCTATATCTCCATAGTAGTTGACGATATTTCTTACTCGTATAGTGTGGCAACCTTAGTCCGAGTGGAACATCACGCCAGGTGGTCTCCCTCAGCTCTCATAAGCCATGGTTAACGCCTTCCCAGTCAATGCGCTATCTGGTGAGTGATATATTGCACAACCAAGGATTTTTTGAGCGAATAAGCCAATGACAACAGCTAGATAAGGCCATCGTTGCCCCGTCCAGATGTAGGTCACATCGCCACACCAGACTTGGTTTGGCTCAGTTACCGCGAACTGACGATTAAGATGGTTAGGTACAGGAGCCTGCTCCTGCTGTGTTTTTCTGTACGTATGTTTTGGCAACTGACTAACTCTAGTTCTTTCATGAACTTACTCACACGGTAACGACTAAGCGGAATACCTTTTGTTGTCACTATGTCTGCAATGGTTCTCGCTCCGGGGGAACCATTGCTAATCTCATGAGCTTGTCGAACTTCGGCGCGAATAAGTACACGCTCTGACGCTAGAGCTTTAGTTCTATTTACCCAATAACGATAACTACTGCGATGAACCCCGAACACTTCGCAAAGCTGTTTCACCGCATAACTCTTCTTGAGTTTCTAGATCATCGAGAACCGTTCAGGGAGTCTGACATCAAGAGAGCAGTAGCGCTTTCTTAGCCAACGATTGAAGTTGCTTTTGATAGCTACCATCCAGGCGGCCTGCGGTCAGATCATCAAGCAAGCGAGTTAATCGGTAGTATCTGACCGTTTGTTGTTGGTCGCAGGAGCTGGTTGCAAGTGCGCAGCCAAGATACGTTTTACCTGCTCCTGTTGGGCCTGTGCTCAAGATGTTCTGGTGCTTGTGCGGATAACTCCCCGTCAGAAGTTCGCTCATCTTTTTGCGATTGAGGTTTCGTCCCTCTTTGTAGATGAGTTGGCTCGGTTGCGCATACACTCTCAGTTTAGCTTGTCGTTTTAAGCGTTGGATTTTGCTCTGACTACGGTTCAAGATCTCGCTTTCCAGAAGAAAGCTTAACCTCTCCTTGAAGTCCAGCTCTGCGTAAGTAGTCAGTTGCTCTTGTTGCTGTCGCCGCATGGCTCAAGCGGAGGTTTTTGAGTTGATGATTGAGTGCGTTCATATCCTTTCTCCTAGTGATAACAGTTTGGGCCTCGAACATTACTGTGAACAAGGTTCGGCGTATTCGCTTTGTCTTTACTCAGTTGCCTTTCACGATTGTTCTTGAGTAGATTGTTGACGAAAGTGTAATTGGGTTTTGTCAGTATTAGTGAATCTTTACAGGCTTGCTTTAGGCGCGACTCTCCATGGGCTTTGCTTAGGTTGAGTAAGCGCTCAGGCGACCACTTTTGATTTTGATGATTACTCGGCATGTGCTCTGGTTGAGGGCTGTTTCCGCGCTCCCTTTGGCTACGTGGGTGCTGGGCGACCAAGTTACCTTGATGGTAAATTTGCACCAGACGGTTGGAGGTTTCTAGCTCAACATGGTGACCAACAAGTTGATGAGGAACCGAGTAGTAGTGACGGCGATATTCGATGTGATAGTCAGGCCCGACTTTGGCTTGTTTGGTTTCGGTATATAGGTATCGCTGCTTAGGTAGCGGCTTCAATGCAGGTTTATCGAGTTTGTCGAACAGCGCTTTAAGACTTGCACCATACTGTTTCATCTCACGTTGGTTTAAGTCATTCATAAGCTCACGAATGGCGAGGTTCGGTTCTTTGAAGGTATGGAAGGTTTGGTGTCGTAGCCGCATCATGATCCAGAGTTCAACTAGGGGCACGGCATTCTCTGCTTTGGCTTTGTCTTTCGGTTTGTAGGGGCGAGCAGGCATCACAGCGGTTTGATAGTGATTTGCCAGTTTTTGATAGCTGTCGTTAAGTCTCGGCTCATAGCGATTGGTTTTGGTGACCGCGCTACGCAGATTATCGGGAACCAAGATCTGTGGTATACCGCCGAAGTGTTCGAACGCATTCACATGCGCCTCTAACCAGTAAGCCTTACCTTGACTAGGGAAGGCTTCAACATAGGTGTAATTTGACGCGCCTAAGGTCGCCACGAACACTTCGGCTTCGCGCACTTCACCTGTATCAGGGTTTACCACTTGAAGCCGAGGCCCGCAGTAATCGATAAACAGCTTGTCACCTGCGACATGGAGCGGACGCATGTTGCGCTTTTTGGTTTTGAACCAGCGAGTGAAGTGCTCGCAGAACTGAGTGTAAGCGTAAGCTTGTTCGTATGCGCCCCATGAACCCACGGGGCGATGTTGTTAGTGTTTGAAGTTCCAAGGTAGGAGCGCATCGATATCTGGCTCAGCCTTCGCTAGCTCTTTCATGCACTTGACCATGTAGTCGTAAAGGATAAGGCCATTGGCTTTCGCAGTCTCGACGATACTGTAAAGCATCGCGCTCGCGTCAGCGCCATTTGCAGTGGTCGAGAACAACCAGTTCTTCCTGCCAATGACCAGCGGTTTAATTGCCCGTTCAGCTCGATTATTATCGATAGATAGATGACCGTCATCGATATAGCGGATAAGTTTCGGCCATTGGCCGAGCGTATACTTAATCGCTTTACCCAACGGGCTAGACGCTATCACTTGTTGAGTTGTCATCCATTCGTACAACTCGTCCAGTATTGGCTTAGCGTACTGTTGACGTTCTGCTTTTCGTGTCTCGAGAGACGCACCTTTTAAGCGGGATTCTATCCCATAGAGCTTCTGGATTTTAGCCAGCGCTTTATCTGCTTTACCTGACTTACCTTTACCTTGAAGCTTCTTAGCATCCATGAACTTACGACGTGCATGCGCCAAGCAGCCAACATTGGTCACTTGGTGAAGGCCGTCATAGGCACCATAGCCATCGGTTTGCAGATAACCACTGTAATCCCCCAAGAAGGCAACAGGGCACGCCCTCGCGCGACTGTTTTGAGAGTCGTACAAGGCGATATTTTTCACTTTGGGAAGTGCGGCTTCTGGCGAGTCTGCGCCCGAGCAGTAGAGCCACATATAGCACTGCTTATTTTCCTTGAGCACATTGAACGGTGTTTCATCCGCTTGAACCACTACTTGCTCTAATAGGTGTGTTTTCAAGGCGGCATAAAGCGGTGCGAACTTCTCACTGACTTGGATAACCCACCTCACCATAGTAGTGCGCGATAGTTCGATACCCGATTGGGTAAATAGCGACTCTTGGCGATACAGTGGCATTGCGTATTGGTATTTGCCAAGGATAATATTGGCCAACAAGCTTTCTGTGGCAAAGCTTTTAGGGATAATGCTTTGGCGCTGGCTTTTGAACGATACGGCTGTTGTCTTCAGTTTGCTCGCACTGACGACAAGCATATTTAGGACGAACATATTCCAGCACTTTGAGTACCGCTGGCGAGAACTCTAGCTTTTCACTGCGGTCTTCACCTATTTTATGCAGGCTATGTTGGCAGCAAGCGCACTGTTTTTCGTTGTCATCTAAATCGAGTTCGATAACCTCACGAGGCAAGGTCTTTGGAAGTGGCTTACGTTTACCGCGCTTCTTCGTTGTGGTGCTCGTCGTAACCTCAACCTCTTCTTCCTTGGCAGCTTCACATTCCACTTCGTTGAAGAGGTCACCTTGAGATGCATCGTAAGGCTTTAACACCTCCGAGCGTTTAGCGAACTGGCGATCGAAGGCAAGCTTGAGTTGTTCAAGTAGCGACTGACGCTCTTGTTTCAATCGGCTTTCTGACGCCATTAGCGCTTTCACCATCGCTTGTAGCTCGGCAATATTTTGACTTTCTGGGTTGATATTTGGCGTCTTTTTCATGGCATTTATTATACTAAAGTCATGCCGTTAACGCTTGGTGGATAAGGCTTTATTATCGATTAAGTCATTGTGAAATCATTTATTCGAACGGGTTTATGGCCGATAATCGTGAAGGCAGAAAGCAGTCTATCAAGCTCGAATTGAGTTAGGGTAAACACCTCATTTTTCTCTTTTGATGGCCACTTGAACTTGGCTTTTTCGAGGCGTTTATACCAAAGAGCAAAGCCAGTTTTATCCCAGTACAATATCTTGATTTTGTCACGCTGTTTATTGGTGAACAGGAACAGTGCGCCGCTTGCCAAGGGTAAGTCGGTGTCACTTTCGATAATCGCAGCAAGACCATTGATCGACTTTCTAAAATCGACGCTGTCACGATATAGATAAATCTCTGGAGCGCTGAGCATACGTTTCATGATAGCGCACCGATGAGTTCTGCGAGATAGACCGCTGGCGTGCCTTGTGGAATGCTCAGCTCAACATCATTGACTAGCAGCGTCATGTTAGCCGTTGCTACTTGAGCTTGATACTTTGTTGTCTTTTCGACGACTTCAGCTCGGATAAAGCCTAGAGATACGTCCGTTTTATTGAGTTGCTGGCGCTTGGCATAGAACGTTGAGGGATTGAGTTCATTGAGCTTACAAAACGCGAGTGTCGACAGTGAACTCGATTCAGATTACTCGATAAGCGTTTGCCATTCTTGATTGGTGCGTCGTTTTCCCATTTCAAATCTCCTTATGGTTGGAGACTTGATCTTATTCTTCGCGCTAGGCGATTAGAATGCGGGGTTTATGACGCGCTTACGATTTTGTTCATTGGAGTTCTCTTTTTTGCCACGGTCGCTTCCTTACTTTTTTGTTTAAGAAGTAAAGAATAGCGAGCTATTGATTTAAAAGAGAAAAAGGTAGGGTTTCGGACATTCCGACCGCGGTTTTCGCTATTCCGAACACCGATTTCGGAGATAAGTTAAAAGTGACCGGATAATCGCGGAATCAGTGATCGGTTTAAACCGAAATGGGTGATCGGATAATCCCGAAATATGCAAAATCTAAAACGTGCATAACCATTTAATGTGGTTGTTGTTGCTTTAGTTAATAAGCTCGCAAAAATAGCGTGGTCTGTTTTGGTCACAAATAAAGAATTCTCACTAAAAATTTAAACCAGATTTGCAATGATGATAAGTGATGACAAAATGGTTAGACCACCAGATTGAAACCTGTTGAGTGGACAAGCAAATTAAAATGCTTCGATGGTTATGAAGACAATCTGGCGCGGATCTCATCGCAGAGCGAAGTTGTGTAGTGACTTCATAAAAACCCTGAATACATTGGCGCAAATCAGCACGTTATTATTTACAGGGTCGGGGCGTACCATACCTTCAGTCACTCTTATAGTGGTGAACAACGTTTCATACGACTTCAGGTCGCACGGACATAAACGAGTTAATGATGTTTAATTACTCTTAATTTTTCTGCTCATATTTTTAGCTATCCTGCGCTAAATCAGAAAGTGTCAAAGTCCAAGATTACTGCTTTAAAGAGCGTAAAGCCTCACCTAGTAGGTTTTCTGGCGAAAGGTTAGAGTGAGTCTTTATTATACTTTCGATTCTCCTTGTAGACAAAATTTCACAAGCCTTTCCTTTACCATCAAAGTCCTCTTGTCTTTTGCCGTATGCAATATACACATTAATGAAAGTGCATTCCTTTTCTCTCTCTGAGCAGTTAATTTTGCGGAGTTTTTTTTGAAGACCTTCAAACATTCTATCGAGGATTTGGTCACTATTTGCCTTAGTAAAGTGGCTATAGACTTCAGAGATAGTGCTATTTATTGATAGCTCAAACCTATGTACTTCTGGTTTCATTTAAAATAACTCAAGTATTATTGGGATTTGTCTTACACATACTATAACCAAAAACACTAAAAGTTATTGGTTAATTAATTTAGTCAACTTTGGCTCTCTTTGTTATTAGCTCTTGTCGACAAAGTTAACTGCTTCTAGTTATAAAATACATCATTCCCAAAGCATTGCATTCTTTTTAGTTGGTATCAATGAGATACCAACTTTCTTTTTTAGAGCCTCATGTTGCAACAAAACTGACTTCCACACCCATGGTTTAGGGTGTATCAACATGAACAGTTAAGTGTAACTATTGCCATGTCCTCAGTTTCTGTGCATCAGTTTTTTTACTTTATCCTCTTTGATTCAGTCAGTTCTAGACATAAAGCGAATTCTTCAATATTGATAATTTCCAAGAAGGCTTTGATGCTATGCGTAGCTGGCTTTCTGGCAAGGTTATCCTTGATTTGGAATAGATAAAATGATGCTCTGAATAGCAAAAGTCGACAGTGAAAACTGTCGATTACTACGTTTGCCGCCATTAATTATCTAAAGGATTGATGTGTACAGCTAGTATCAAATATTCTGGAGCAAAATAAGAATACGCTGTAACAACAAAATATCCCCTTGTTCATCATAAAATGCGAAGCAAATGTATGCCGTTGAACATGTGTCGCTTAATACAGTGTTCGGTCTGACTATTAGTGTCCTTTGACTTTGAACGTAGTACGACAATGTCTACACATGTATTTTGCTTTTACACCTAGAAACTTTTCTATCAAAGTCCGGCGTATCCTTACAATCCATTTTTTCTTACAACAACATGTCATAACAATAACTAAAGTTACATCTGATACAAAAAGTCAAGTGATGAGATTATTGACTAAAATATCAAGAAGATAGTTAGCACCGAGAGATTTTTTGATTAAGAGTTGCTTATAGAGCAAGTGTCTTTAAATGGACTCATTGATTTTCAAGCATCAACACAGATACGCCAACTAATACGGTGTCTTTCATTCCTATCGATCTTTGGACGGATTGTTATTAGTTCTTTGCCGCGTTCCAAGCAAGAAGATGACTATAGTCCTCGCTGCTCATTTGTATTCGCTAAATCATCTTTTTACAACTTAGCTTGATATACTATATTGGCCGAACATCGATTCTTGTCGATAAAGAGATCATGCATAGTGATATTTTATCGCTACGATTTGCGCTAATAGAGAAGGGCGACATCAATAAGACGGTATAACGATTTCGGCGTTAATTCCTGACACTTCATACTGGTGGTAAGGTTTTAGCATTACGGATCTCCCCACTATCAGCCAACTCTTTGTGGATACGCATTGAGCCACCACGACCTTTACTATTGTCAAAAGCTATTTTGAATTTTTTATCAAGCTTTTGGTGTATTGCCTCACGCTGGGTGACCTTGTGGCGATGCTTAATTCAGTAATAAAATCCACTTCGTGAAGCTTCTAACACCATAGCTATGCGGAGAACATTGTAGGTATTCGAACATAAACTCATCGTAATCTACTTTAGTTTTTTGCGATGTATGGGGTCCACTCATTCTCTGCCAAACTTAAGCATCGGCAGGAAAAGTAAAATGAGGTGTCATCATGCTAAGAACTAACGGAATCGGCATAGACTTAGAGAAAAATCTATTTTAGGTTTGCAATATAAGCCCCCAGGGAGAGTTGCTCTGTAACAAAGCTATCAGCGGGCAGAAGCTTAAGGAGCTCTTTGCTAAAGCCAAACCATCCCTTGTTGATCTAGAAGGCTACTTATCACTACAGGGGGAGATACGCTGAGTCCTTCGGCCACGAAGTGCGTATAATTAGTCCTAAAAAGTGAAGGCCTATGTTGAGGGTCATAAAACTGGGGCCAATGATGCGTTTGCTAGCGCTAATGCAACATTTCAAATAAGAAGAAAATACAGCAAACCCAAATCGATTGAACAACAAACTTTGATGTATCTTGAAGCAAATCGCCAGTTTCTTTCGAAAACTATCGTGTCGTTGGGGTTGCACATGCGAAATATCATATAACGAATACGGTATTGTTAAAGGCCTAGCTGCATTAGTGACTTCAACACATTATGAAAGGGATGTTCTACCTGCAAGATGAGTTAAACCATATTCAGAAATAATGAATGCGACCACTAGCCAAATAGAACCCTGTAAAAGACTCATGGCTCTTGAAGGTGTTCGTGAGGTAACCACCACCATGCTTTATGCTAATTTGGGTGATGGGACACAATTTACTAGCGGTCGACAAGCATCAGCGTTTATCAGGCTACCACCTAAGCAATACAGTTTAGGTGGTAAAATGACAATGAAGGGACTAATAAACTTGGCAGAGTTAGGGCTCTTCGCTCGATGCTGTACCTTGGTGATATGGCATACATATATCGACAGCCATAGCACCTACTAACGAAAAACAGACGTGGCTTATCTAGTTTGTCAATAGGGTCGGTTTCAAAAGGGCTTGTATCGCATTAGCGAACAAAACAGTCAGAACAGTTTGGGCAATGCTACGCTAAAACACAAAACATCAGTCAAAGGTATTTTACTTGCTTGCAAAATGAATTAACAGATTACAAATAATTATGTTCAATGGTTAGATCAGCCTACTGAGGCCCTGACTACTTCGCAATGTTATAAAAAGTTTTTTCGCGCCAAGGACAGTAGATACGCATGCATCAAAGGTTAGAAGGTCGTTCCTTGAATGAAAAACCGAATATACGACCGGATCTTACTCCATTGCACATTCTTATCTTGTAAACTCGTAGATTCCATATACGAAGCAGGTGGCAGACCTCTTTACGATATCTTGCTCTTCAGCTTGCTCAGCCAATTGCCTTTTGAGCTTAGCAACTTCAGCTGTTAGGGTTTTTCGCACTGACTGGTATTGGTGGTTTTCCTGACGCCATTTCGCTAACCCTGGCTGTTTCGCTGACGCAGCGACTCGGCTTTGTTATGTAATTCAGTGGAACTAAATTAAGAATCTAGGGCGCATCATTACTAACGAAGCTAATAAAAACGGAACATTATTTTTATGGAGAAATTGGTACAAAAGGGCTATTGAATAGAACTAAGGGTTTCGTTAATCAAAAACTAACGTAGTTCAAAAGTTTAAAATAAAAGCAAGGAAATATAAAAATCGTAGGATTAATGTCCTATTAATCTTTGGTGAGTGTATTTAATTTCTTACATTCAAGATTTGTTGGCAGGTAGAAAAATATTTTCGGCGAGATGCTATTGCACTGACTTGGGTTTGGGATTTAAAATTAATCTAATTAGCGATAATCAGCTTGCGTCTGAAAAGTTGGATGGAAAATTCTTTTGTGTTTATTCAGTTACCAATGTTTGCATTTGCAAATGGAAGTTCGGTTACGACAATGGAAGAAAGGTGAGCGTTGGTTTGAAGGTTGATAAAAGTTAGCTGTCAATTTTCATTTTCATTTTCATTTTCATTTTCATCTTCGACTCATACGCTTGGTGAAAATAAAATTCATTGCAAAAATATTAGTTAATGAAGGTGTGTATAAATGATTTAGCAATGGGTTGTGGTATGTGCCTGTTCTTTCTGTTTGTACATTAAATGTTGTAAAATGTAAAAATGTAAAATGTAAGGTGGAAAAATGAAAAATGTAAATTTAGATGAATCAAGAATGATTGTTGGTGGGAAGTGGGAAATAAATTGTTACGCTCCTAGTTATATTAGTGGTGGGCAAGTTGTAGAACGTGGGTATAATTTCACTAGATACTCCAATGACAAAAAGATGAGCAACAAAAAAGCTAACGACGTTTGTGGTAGCGGTAATTATTCTCAAGGTTATAAAAGTATTTAGTATTTAATCATGGTGGCGTTTTAAAGAAAGGCGCCACCATTCTTATGGAAGTGAAATTTTGTTTTGTATTTATTCACTATTGGAACTGGGTGTTATGCTTTTAAAGAGGATGGCGGCTTTTTTTTATTTGATTTTTAGGGTAATCATTGGGTCTTGTAATACTTCATTTCCTAAAGTGTGTTTATATGTTTGTCTTTCGTTTAGTGCTTTATATTCACTTATTTTTTGTTTGGGTGTTAATGGGTTTAGTGTTAGAAGTAACACAAAAAAAATCGTAGGTAAACATAGTTTTTTACCTAACAAAGCATTTTTTGATATGTATTGTAAACTGTATGTACAGATGATGTGTTATGGCAATAAAGTTATTTGTAATGAAATTAACTTTTGTTCTGAAAAACTTGAAGAATCTAGAGTTGAATATAAGAACCAAACTGGCTGTGATGTTATTTTATATCCGTTGCATGTTTTTTCTGATGAAATAGCAGTGATTGTTGGCTTGGGTGCGTCAAATAATAGATTATATGTTATTAGTGATGTTGATGAAGGTGATTGGAAAAAGCGTTGGGGGGATGTCGTTGAAAAATGGAAAAAAAACAATCGAGATTTGTATTTATTCAATCCCTTTGTGAAATCGAAAACTGACGCCTCACGAGGTATAAGAAAAATAGTAAAGAAAGTAAGAAATAATACCGCTGATTTTGCAGTTTTTCCTGACGCACTACCAGAATACACCAGGAGGAGTGGTCAAAGTCACTCTTATAAAAAATCAATATTGTTTGGTAAAGAATCTAATTTACATGCTGGCCCCTTTAATTTTCCTTCTTTAATGCGAAAAGATGTATTACCATATTATATTTTTTTAAAAAATGGGCGTTTGAAAATCGAAATATTACCTATTATTGAAAAAAATAATGTTAAGCATGATCTTCCATTATTGATAGAGCATGTAATTGGAGGAATGCATTACAAGCAGTGGTTACTTTGGCATTTTCCCTCATTCTTCTATCGACAAGGTTAAATAATGAATACAGTGTGTTTACAAGGTGAAATGGCTGAGTGTGGGTTGGCTTGTGTAAGTAGTATAGCTGAGCTCCATAATAAAAATGCGCCTTTGAGTTATTTAAGAACATTATGCAGACCATCAGATCTTGGGACTAGCCTTTATGACTTAACTGAACTCTTTGGGAAATTAGATCTTAATGCTCGTGCAGTTTTATTTAACATTCAACTAATTCAAGAGTTGCCTACTCCTTGCATTCTTCATCTCAATGACAGCCATTATGTCGTATTGGAGAAGGTTAATAGTTATTGTGCAGTTGTAATGAATCCCGCTTTAGGTAGGCAGGTATTAAAACTTGGAATATTAAAAATGAGCTTATCCGGATACGCTATCGTATTGGATGAAGAAAAGAAGCTTAACGCTAATAATTCCTTTTTTAACATTTTCCAGTTTAAGAATAAAATCATAAAACTTGACGCTCTTTTATTAATTTATGGTTTATTATCCACATTACTATCTTTGATATTGCCGGCAATAATGTTAAATATAAATAACGGTTTTAAGAACTTTGAAAACCTAGATTTTCATATGTTATTTTATCTGGCAATAGCGCAAATAATTTCTGTGGTTATAATTAGGCAAGGCTATAAGCGAACTATGATAATAGAAGGCGCAACTATGGCCAAAGAAAGTAATAAAATGTATGCTCGATTTTTAAATAATAAGATGTCTTTTTTTGAGCGTCGGACCTCAACAGATGTTGCTAATAGGGCACTTAAATTTGTAGGTGCGCAAGTTGCAAAATCGACTATTTATAACACTTTAATTATCTGTATTATTCAACTTATAATTTCATTTTTAATTGTTGGTTACATTTCCCCATATTTGGCCTTTTTTTTACTATCTGTATCTTGCATATCATCATTCTTAGCTTGGGTGTCGAGGAAGAATTTAAGTCAAATTAGCATAGTTGAAGAATCTTATCGAGAAAATATATTTAAGCATTTTGTGGAATCTTTTAATTCAATTTCTGACATAAAGTCAAAAAAGGCAAGTAAGAATCTTTGCGTAGTAAATGATTCGAAAGTGAATCAACTCGTAGACTTTAACATTGAATCTGGTTTAAAGCATCTGAAATTCCCAATAATGCAAGAAATTATTGGGATATTTGATATGATATTGACATTATGTTTGTGTTTTTGGTTGATTCAATATAATAACACCCCTTTATCATCTGTATTTTTGTTTTTTTATGTTAAGCAGGTGTTTTCTACTTCTTTTAATCGTTTGATTGAAATAAATGACTCGTTTGGCGCTTTTGATGCAGCACAGGAAAGAGGAAAAGACGTTATTGAATTTGAAAAAGATAACAGCATTCACCAGTTCGATAGCGATAGAGTCGGAGGGCTCCATCATGTAGGCATTGTCGAAAAAAAGTCTGATAGAAATTCAATTATTTTCCCCGAATTGATAATAACTAAAGGGCAGTTAGTTGCTGTTACTGGTTGCTCTGGTTCGGGTAAAACTACGTTATTAAAAATATTGTCTGGTTTATATTGTAATATTAAGTTGTTGAATGATGATGGGGGCGAGATGGATAATAACGTGATTATTTCATCAAATTATTATCATGCTACCAATCAAGACTTTATTAGTGGTTCTGTACGTGAGAATATCACAATGTTTGATGCAAATCATAGTGACTCTGATATCCTTACTTTAATAGAAAAGCTTGGTTTGGGACAGGTTATAGCATCATTACCCCAAGGTATAGATACGAAAATTAATGATTATACAAATCCCTTTTCTTCAGGAGAAAAGCAACGTGTATTATTATGTAGAGCATTACTTTCAAATAAGAATACTTTATTGTTAGATGAACCTATGAGTAATTTGGACGAGTTGAGTTGTGATTTAATTATGAGTACATTGAAAGGAACAGGAAAAACGATTGTTTTTACTAGTCATAACCCTTCTTCAATTAGGAAGGCAGATAAAATCATTGATCTTAATATTAAAAATCAGGATCATGAAAGTGAATTCTCGTGAAATTGCAACTAATAAAAAAAACACTTTTTTGTTACTTTTTATTCTAATTTTATTATGTTTTATTTATGTGAACATCATTGGCAGTCCAAATAAGTTTCAGGGACGGAAGACGCATGTTGTTTCGATTGGCAGTATCACTCGTAATGTAGAGTCTATCGGTGTGATTGAGGCCGCTAAAATGATTGATGTTGGTGCCAGTGTTTCAGGGGAAGTTACCGAATTAATGGTTGGTGTAGGCGATAAAGTTTCACAAGGTCAATTGTTGATCGAAATTGACCCTACTGTAAGTGCAAACGAGCTTAAAACAGCACAGAATGAACTGAAGATAGCTGTAGCAAATTTTGATGTGAGTCGCGAACGGTTTCTATATGAACAAGAACAGTTAGAGCTCATTGCACATTTAGTAAAGATTGGAAGCAAAACATCACAAGAGTTGAAAGAGCAAAATCTTGTATACTTGGAAAGCAAAGCGTCCTTGCAAAGTAGCAAACTTTCTAAAGAGACAGCGATGTTGGCGGTGGACTCAAAAAAAGCTCAATTGACTTACACAATGATACGTTCTCCAATTGACGGAACAGTGGTGTCAATACAGGTTGATAA
The DNA here is from genome assembly GCF_042466085.1 of Vibrio sp. R78045. Taxonomy (NCBI): domain Bacteria; kingdom Pseudomonadati; phylum Pseudomonadota; class Gammaproteobacteria; order Vibrionales; family Vibrionaceae; genus Vibrio; species Vibrio sp. R78045. Next base: position 484,027 of record NZ_JAXHBS010000013.1, on the reverse strand, counting down.
AGGTCAAACTTTGGTTTCAACTCAGCAAGTAAGTAACTTGATAAAAGTTGCAAGTTCTGACCAATATATTGTGAGAATTCCTATATCGGAGTACGATATTTCGAATATATCTATTGGAGATGTTGTGGATTTCCATATCTTGGGTGTTTCAAATGAGACATATAAATCAAAAATATCGAATATTGATTTGACTCCATTAAGTAACAGTTCAACCTCAAAAGGTGTTATTTATAATGTTTCTTTCCATGTTCCCCGAGAACTGTCAGAACACGTTCGTATTGGTATGTCAGTAGGTGCGAAAATAAAAATAATGGAAGAAATAAATGTTGTTATTGTTCCTAGCCATTATGTTCGATATGACACAAATGGAGTTGCGAATATTACTGTACTAGATAATGGTAATGTTATCACCAAAACAGTCGAATTAGGTTTGTATGATTTTTTAAATTCCGAAGTGGTTTCCGGAATTGAAGTTGGTGATGTTTTGATTTTAGAAGGAATCGATTAATGCCTTTGATTAAAATTAGAAATCTAACTAAATCATTCCATAAAAATAGTAATAATACTGTTGTATTAGACAAGATTGACTTAGATATTCATGAAGGCGAGTTAGTAGCTATAGTAGGGAGTTCTGGTTCGGGAAAGTCTACATTAATGAATATTATTTCTGGCTTGGATTCTAACTGGAGTGGAGATTATCATTTAGATAGTTGTGATATGCAGTCTTATGACAATGAACAATGGGCTAAGATTAGGAGTTGTTATTTTGGTTTTATCTTTCAATCATATAATTTAATACCTTACCTTAGTTGCTTAGAGAACATTAAATTACCATTGTTATACTTTAAGTGCAAAAAACATTACTATTCGAATACCCTTGTAGAGACTATAAACCGGTTAGATATTAAAGAAGTGAGTTCTAATAAGCCAAGTGAGCTATCGGGCGGGCAGCAGCAACGGGTTTCTATTGCGCGAGCTTTGGTTAGTGAACCTCGAATTCTTTTGGCTGACGAGCCAACTGGTGCATTGGACATACGAAATAGTGAAGAAGTAATAAATATTTTAAAGGAAATAAATAAAGATGGAACTACAGTAATAATAGTTACTCATGATATGAGTATTGCTGAGTTGTGCGATAGGCAAGTTTCAATTTCGGACGGTAAGGTTATAAATGGTATTAATGAGGATTCTGTTGTTAATGATAAAATTAATCATAATGAAATACAAGGTTATAATTTTCCGTATCGTATGAAAACCGTGTTGTTAAACTTATTTTTTTTGTATAAAAATAATAAGATAAAGCTTTTTTTAAGTCTCATAGGAGTAATAGTAGGTATTGCAACTATTGTACTTAGTTTGTCTGTATCTGAAAGTGTAGAAAAACAAGTGATATCAGAGTTGTCACGAATGGGAAATAATACGGTTCAAGCTGCATCTTATGGAGAGCAAGATGGACTGCTAATAGAAGATACGTTCAATAAATTAAAAACATTTAAAGAAATTAAATATATTTCGCCATATTTACGCACGCAAAAGAAAATAAAGCGAGCCTTCAAAAAATATGATAATAATATTTCAAATGATGCCAGTACAATACTTGGCGTATCTCATGAATTTAAGAATCTAATTAAGTTACAGCTTTTAATTGGTCGGTTAATGAATCAAGAAGAGGTGGAACTTGGTCAAACTGTTGTTGTGATTAATGAAATTCTAAACAAACAACTATTTGGAACGCATGATTCAATTGGCAATAAATTGATTATCGATAACATGGTTTTTACTATTATAGGTATAGTAAAACAGAGTGACGTACGCACACCACAACCTATTGCCTGGATCCCGTATACTACATTTATCCATCGAATTAGTAATTCAAATGTTATTAACGAGTTTCACTTTACAGCAATTGAGTCTGATTTAGAAAAAATCATTATTGATTACTTATATAAGATTACAAAAGGTAGTTATACATTTTGGTCAGATAAAGAGTATGTGGAATCTCTTAATCGAGTGAAAAATTTATTTTCAATTTTTATCTTGTCAATTTCTTTTATTTCTTTGTTTGTTGGAGGATCAGGAATTATGAATATAATGTTGGCTTCGGTTAGTGAACGGTATTCAGAGATTGGATTGCGTCGTGCAATTGGAGCATCAAAAAAAAATATACTTGAACAGTTTCTGATTGAGTCCCTTTTTGTTACATTGTTAGGTGGTTTTTTAGGTGTTCTATTGTCCGTTGGTACATTAATTGTGATGAAAAATATATTAATTGATTTTGAGATTATATTGTCTTCTTATTCCATTTTTGTTGGCGTGACATTTTCCTTATTTACTGGGTTATTATTCGGCTTGTTACCTGCCATTAAGGCTTCGAAATTAAACCCTATAGAAGCGCTTTCTCGATGATTTTTAAAAAGTGTTTATATTTGTTTTTATTGCTTATCATTGGTTGTAGTAATATTAAAAGTAATTACTTTGATTACGAAAAAAAAACGAAGGTGGAAAATGAACAGGGTGATTGGTTATATGATATAGAAGAATCTAATTTGTTAACTGCCCCTTACCTTAATGAATTGTTAGCTAGTGTCATTATCAATAATTTCGAGTTAAACTTAGCTATACTAGACATCAAAAAAGGGGAACTAAATACAAAAAAGAAAGATGATGAACAGGGTGTTCAGATGAATATTAATGTTAGTTCTTCTCATTCAAAATATTTGGACCACGGAGATGAATCTAGTGGTAACTATAGTACCTCTTTTGGTTTGTCTTATGATGTTGATTTTTTTGGTAAAAAAAATATTGAAGATAAGTTGATGTCGATAGACCAAGAGTTATCGTTTTTAGACTTTTTAGGCCTTAAGAATGACATAACCACTTTAGTTATTAACGAGTATGTGTCAATATCTTCTAACAAGTTGAAGCTCGATGTATATAAAAGAATCAAAGATATCCGTATTGATATCTTGAAAATTGAAAGGGAACGATTAGACTCTGGCGTTTCTGTTGGTTCTGAGGTCCTGTCCGCTCAACAATCTTTAGACTCCGCGGTGGCTATAATTGAAAATATCAAGGAAGAAATTTTCAATTCAGTTAACAGAATTGAATTTTTTTCTGGGAATACTGAATTTATCGATATAATTAAAATTAGCGAAGTTGATGTCATAAATTTACCTGACGTGACATTTTCTGATTTGCCAAAATTCGCAGGTACACATCATAGCGTATTAGGTTCTATGCTTCAAATTAAATCTAGTGAACTAAATTTCGAACTTGAAGAAGTTGCCTGGTATCCACAATTTTCGATATCTGGGAGCATTGGTACTCAAGGTGAAAAACTGCGTGAAATTTTTGAAAATCCGTTTGGTTCTATGTCTTCATTATTGATTTTTCCTGTTATTGAGTGGCATAAGCGGACTACTAATATGGGCTTAGTTAATGCTGATTTAACAACGGCACATTTAAATTATGAAAATGTAATTAGTTCGGTCGTAGACGTTATGAACAGTTCTTTAATTAATCTATATGCAGCGCAAAGGCATTATGAAATTAGTCAAATTGAGTTATCGACAGCTAGGTTGACTAGATATTACAGTTTGAATAATTATAACGCAGGCTTTACATCAAAGTATGCAGATCTTCTTACAGAATTTGATTTTCTGAATTCCAAATTGACTGAAATCGATGCTCAGTATAATTTAGTGACTGCAAAAGTTGAGTTATGTTCAGCACTCGATTATCGTGGTTGTCTTTGATTGTCTTTGATTGTCTTTGATTGTCTTTGATTGTCTTTGAGGCGTAATTAAATTTAGAGCTAATGCCACCCTGTTTCGGGCATTTCTTAGTTAATACGATAAGTTTCAGGCATACCTAACCCAGTAAGCTTGTTCAACGCTTTTATCATCGCGTAAGTTTCACCTACTTGTGCATTGTAATTTCTTAAACTTAAACGACCACCAAGCAACTGTTTAACTCGATATATCGCTGTTTCTGAGAGGGAGCGTTTGTGGTAACTATAACGCTCTTTCCAATACTCATTAGAGCCATATAACTTCTGGTTACCTACTGTGAGATTTCGGGGATGACCCCGCTCCCAGAAAGTAGCCCCTTCTCTTGGAGGAATAAGCGCAACGGCTCGCTTAATCTTAATCGCATCGTGGCAGGCTCTCGTTTTTGTCTTAAATGTGACCTCAACTTGCTTTTGTGTTCGGCTAACAAAAGTGTTGTATTTAATACTAAACGGAATATGAACCTAAACATCGAGTCGGTGAATCATTGCGGCGTTCTCGGTGGTATAGAAAATGCTCGTTTTCCCATACCCCTGAGGGCAGTCGTGAAGGCTAAGTCACTGAATCGACTCGCCACTTACCCCCAAAATAGCAGAGAACCGCGGTTAATGAGAAATTGGTTGTATTGCTTCCAGTTGGTTTTTTTGTAAAGAGATTTAGGAATAAGATTATGAATGGAATTAGCTAATCAGCTCTTATGTTATGGATCTAGTTTGGATTACGCAACAAAGCAAATTGAATCAGGCTCTAAATACTTGTTTGTTCGTTGTAATATAGTTTGTCAGTTTCTGTGAGGAAGTTCATTTAACTATGTCGTCATGTGCCGAAATATTACAATGCCAAAGGGACGGAGTTAAAGTTGTTGATTTGCATCTTAATGTGTTCGCGTAACTTCATATGAGCGGGGTTATGCGTATCACGTTTATGATAGATGAGTTTATAAGGAATTTCGTAAATATCGATGGGGCATTCGATTATTTGTAGATCGAGACTCTTGCTCCACTTTGTTGCAAATGATTTGGACATGAGCCCTAAGTAATCATGTAGCGCGACGTTCATTGCCATCCCTGCCAGCGAGCAAGTAACTACACCGGTTTTACGCTCTTGCATCGCTTCTTTAGCTAGTTGCTCAAAACCGGTAGCGTTTTGCCACCTTCCAGAAAACAAACAATGAGTTTCATTGTAAAACTCTTGTTTGGTTAGCGAACCCTGAATTCGAGGGTGTTTACCACGACAAATAACTACAGCAGGCTCTTGGTAAGCTTCTTCGATAACAAACGCAGGGTCTTTGGTGGTCACTGTATCTACGATTAGGTCCATTTCCTGACGTCTAAGTTGCTCAAATAAAAAGCATTTTTCCGGGGGGGATTCGTGTAATACTGCGCCATTTAGTGATTTGATTTTGTGCAAAATAGATTCTGAGCAATACACTTCAAATACTTTTTCTTCTAATACTGCGCTTTCGATAATGTTAATGGCTTGTTGAAATTGAGGGACCAGTTGATACGCTGTTGAAGTCAGCGTGATACCTCTGCCTTTCTTTACAAACAGTTGTTTATTTCCTACTTGTTGTTCTAGGCGCTTCATCGATGCGCTGACTGCAGGCTGCGTAAGTTGCAGATGCTCTGCTGCTTTAGTGTAAGATTGGAGATCCGCTACGACAAGAAAGGTTTGAATTAGGTTTAAGTCCATTATCGTTCTCATAAATTGAATTTATACATTAACAAAATTGCACTATATTTATCTCGTTTACTTGTTAGTTTAACCTAACCTGTATGGGAGTTTAAGATGAACTTCCTATAATTTCTGAGAATTAATGGAGATGGTATGAAAAAGGCAACCAAAGAAAAAGGGAGAAGACTGGTGCTTAACGCCTGTACGCTCGCGTTAGGTGCTGCTTCTGCTACCGCAAACGCGGCTGACAAACCCAACATCTTGGTGATATTTGGCGACGATGTAGGTTACTGGAATTTAAGTTCGTATAACCAAAATATGTTAGCTTACAATACGCCAAACATCGACACTCTTGCTCAAGAGGGCGCTAAGTTTACAAACTTTTACGCACAGCAAAGCTCTACCGCTGGCCGCTCTGCTTTTATTACAGGCCAAATGCCTAAGCGTACTGGCTTATCAAAAGTCGGTTTACCTGGTGCGGTTGAAGGTATCTCTAAAGAAGATCCAACCATCGCTACCATTTTAAAACAGATGGGTTACGCGACAGGTCAATTTGGTAAAAACCATCTAGGTGACCGAGATGAACATCTTCCAACAGCCCACGGTTTCGATGAGTTTTTCGGTAACCTGTACCATCTGAATGCGGAAGAAGAGCCAGAAAACGTGGATTACCCAACGGACCTTGAGTTCAAGAAGAAGTTTGGTCCACGCGGCGTTATCCACTCGTACGCTGACGGAAAAATTGAAGATACAGGCCCTCTAACACGTAAGCGCATGGAAAACATTGATGGCGAATTCCTCGACGCAGCTGAAAGCTTCATTGAAAAACAAGTCAAAGCAGATAAACCGTTCTTTACTTGGTTCAACGCCACTCGTATGCACAACTTCACTCATCTACCAGAAGAGTACAAGGGTAAAACAGGTGCGGGTTTCTACGCTGATGGTGTGAAGCAACACGATGACCAAATTGGTGATCTACTAAATAAAATAAAGGAATTGGGTGTTGATGACAACACCATCATCGTTTATACCACAGATAACGGTCCTATGATCAACTTGTGGCCAGATGCGGGGATGACGCCATTCCGCTCTGAGAAAAACACGGGGTGGGAAGGTGCTTTCCGTGTGCCTATGTTGATCAAGTGGCCTGGTAAGATAGAAGCGGGTAAAACGTTCAATGGTATGATGTCTCTAGAAGATTTTTTTCCAACGTTAGTCGCGGCCGCTGGTAACGATAAAGTGACTGATGAGTTGCTTAAGGGAAAAAAAGTTGGTGATATGAACTACAAAGTTCACTTGGATGGATACAACCAGCTACCTTACCTAATAGGTAAAACAGATAAGTCTGCGCGTAATGAGTTCGTCTATTGGAGTGATGACGGCGATCTACTCGCTTTACGTCAAGGTAAGTATAAGTTCCATTTCTTGATTCAAGAGAATGAAACTGGTTTAGATATTTGGAAGAAACCATTTACTAAACTGCGCGTTCCGCAGTTCTATGACTTAAGCATCGACCCATTCGAACGTGGTGACACAGGTATGGGTTACGACCGTTGGATGTACGAACGTACGTTCTTAGTTATGCCTGCAATTGCGAAGGTTAAAGAAGTTATGGACACCTTTATGGAGTACCCTCCTCGAATGGAAGCTGCTTCATTTGTTCCTAAGTAACGTATAATTACAAGTGGCGCTCATAGGGGTGCCACAATCCGAAGAGAGATATGCATGAGCAAAACTTCCCCACGTCACTCTACCACTATGCCAATTGTGCCAATGAAAACGGCGTTTAAATCCTTACAAGGAAATGAACGTCGGTTCCACGTGATGGCAAAACCCGGCGGTGCAAAATGTAACATTGACTGCCAATATTGCTTTTATTTACATAAAGAAAACCTGCTTCATCAACCAAAGCAACCTAAAATGGATGATGAAACATTAGAATTATTTATTAAGAGTTATATTGAGAGTCAAGACGGAGAGCAAATCGTATTTTCTTGGCAGGGCGGTGAACCAACACTGCTTGGATTAGACTACTTCCGCAAAGTGGTTAAGCTACAAAAGAAATACCAGCCAGAAGGCATACGTATTGAAAACGATCTACAGACCAATGGCATTCTACTTAATGATGAGTGGTGTGAGTTCTTACATGTGAATAACTTTTTAGTTGGATTGTCGATTGATGGTCCACAAGAGCTGCATGACAAATATCGCAAAACTCGTAGCGGTAAGCCTACTTTCCATTTGGTAATGAAAGCAGTTGAAAAACTGCAGCAACGTCAGGTGCGATTCAACGCTTTGGTGACGGTAAATCGCCACAACGTGAAGTATCCATTGGAGATCTACCGTTTCCTTACCCGCGATCTTGGTGTGGCTTATATCCAGTTAGCACCTGTGGTCGAGCCAAATGATTTTCATACGACCGCACCACAGTTCTGGAATGAACAGATGATCCCAGAGCTGGGGAGTGAGTTAGCTAAACCGGGACATCCAATGTCAGTTGTCACTGATTGGTCAGTTGATCCTGATGATTGGGGGGAATTTCTTAGCACCATGTTTGTCGAATGGGTCAACAATGACTTAGGTCAAGTGCTGGTCAACCTATTTGAAACTGCTGTCGCTCAAGTGATGGAAAAGCCTTCTCAGCTTTGTATTACCGCAGAATTCTGTGGCAAAGGCTTAGCGATTGAACATAACGGTGATGTATATAGCTGTGACCATTATGTGTATCCCGAATACAAGTTGTCGAACATTCACGACCAAACGTTGAATGAAATGGTATTTTCTACTCGACAGTTTACTTTTGGTATGGCAAAGCGTGACTCACTACCAGAATATTGTAAGCAGTGTCCCTACCTAAAATATTGTTGGGGCGAATGCCCGAAAAACCGTTTAATCATGACCCCTGACGGTGAACAAGGGCTTAATTACCTTTGTTCTGGTATCCGCCGATTCTTCGATGATACATTGCCTATGTTGGTTGGTTTATCGCAGATCTTGCAAAAGCAAAACAGTAAATATTAAGTATAGTTGGTCATTAAGTATATTTTGCAGTTGAGCATAGTGTGAATTTAGCAAATCTTTACGTTGTTATTTATCTGGATTATTTAATTATTGCTTAGCCAATTTTTAACTCAATGTATTATATTTTTTTATAGTAAAGGTTTTTGGACAGTCGGTAGTTTTTTAATCTTATTGGAGTATTCTAACTTTTGACAGAAAATTAGGAGATTTCTTGTATTACTACGATCTCGAAGGTTGCTCAATAGCTTGCTAGTTGAGTCGGACAGAGGACTTGCACAAGGTCCTTTTGGGATGGCTATTTTGGCCCTTTGATGCCATAAAACAGTATCTGAATACCATTAGTTGTTGTTAGTTATTTTATTTAAGCCATTGAACTAAAAGTTTGATTAACGTCACTTACGCTGAATCCCACCGGTAGTTCTGACCTTCTTGTTTGCCGGCGCAATAGCGGCTATTCTTTTACCATGTCGCTTTATCTTAGGTTTAGGCTGTCGTTTTTATAATATTATTGTTTAATTCTGTCTAAAGATAGGTCGGTCTGTTCTGTATTTTTTATCAATACAGTAAGTTTTCAGGTATACCAAGCTTGTAAGCTTATTCAGTGCTTTACTCAAGGCACTGACGGATCTCTTCATAATTTCCCTAGTCCTGCGTTGTGTGTGAGCCTTTGATATTCGAACATTCCCCATTGATATTGGATTCATTAATTTGATATCGCCGATGATTTCGTACCTCTCTCCCTAGACGAGGTATGGATAGAACTCGGCGGTGTTTAATGCTGTTGGCTTGGAAGTCAAAATGCCATTTGGCCTGTACTGCAATTAGGCCATTCCATCACATCAAGATTTCAGCGAGCAACGCAATAAGAAGCTGGATATCCAATCGCTTAGTACCGCGAGTTCTGTTGTGACGAAGTGCGATTCCATAGGCGGTACTCTTAGATCGCGGAATGCCTCTTCTATCTGCATACGCTTGGTGTACAGATTGGTAATTTGTACTTCATTTAAGATATGTCGAGGGACATTAGTCGCGAGTAGCCACGGCTCCTTTGCACTGCGTTGATAGAGATATGTAGCGGAGTGTTTTTGGCTGGTTCTGCTATGGCGCTGGGCTTTTCTGCCTTTTTCTAATCCCTTATAAACATAGGCTTCACAAGATATCGGTGATCTCTTTGCTAATAAGCAGTGGCCAATATATTTGGGTTTATGGACAGCGTTTGGATAAAAGGTTTTATTTGAGGCCCAAGGTTTTTGAGGTTGTTTGATTGATACTTCACCTCGGACACGACCTAACCAAAACCAACTTTTCTCCTGTACTTGGCGGAACCAAGTATTTCTAAAACCCGCATCAGAAATGATGATTGGACTGATTTTATTCGGCAAAACACTTTGCAATTTATCGAGGAATGTTTGGTGACTTTTCGGTGAATTGTATTGGCCATACTCAAAAACTTGTTCAAAGATTGTGATGGCTCGACCATCAAGTGCAACGGATGTACTTAACGTCATATAACAACAAAGTTGTTCACGAACATCAGACCAATCAACAAGGATGACAAGGCATGGGTTAGCCCCCGTTATTAAGTAGGCATGCCATTTATAGATAAGGTCTTTTTCACGATGTAGTTTCCAGTTTTCGACCTAGTTTAGTCAGCGTTGAGTCTGAACCGTCAAGTACACTTTTTGTAGCAAGTATCAGAGAACTCGAGCGTTTTTTGTGAATGGAGGGGCTTTGGTCTTGTATGGTTTGTTGTAGAATCTGAATGTCGCGCATTGTTAACCCACTTGTTCGAAATGTGTGTTCAGCGATATTCATTAGATCAAAGACGGCGATGCGCGTCTACCTCATTGTTTTTACGCCTGATTATGAGGGGATTCGCAAGCTCAAGGCGTAAGTTTCCACCACGGGGCATTGTGATTTTTCTAAAACTTAAACAACCTCCAAGCAACTGTTTAACTTTGTACATTACTGTTTCTGAAAGTGAGCGTTTGTAGCAACCATACCGATGTTTCCAATACTCATTTGAGCTGTATAATTTTTTGCAGCCTACTGTGAGGTTTCCGGGACGAATACATTCCCATAAGTGCCCCTTGCCTTGGAATAATAATCGTAACAAGACGCTTAATCCTAATGGCATCGAGATAGGCTCTTGTACCATAAGCGCAATCATCAGGTACCTCAAAGATGCTTCGGCGGTTTTGTTTTAAGCAAGAACCAACATGCTTTGTTCTTGGCTGAATACAAGTGTGTGCGGACAATTTAGTGGAACATGGGCTAGCCTAAATATCGAGTAGATGAATACTTCAGCGCTCTCGGTGGCATAGAAAACACTCGTTTCACCATGAACACTATTGTGTGGCTAAATCACAGAATCGACGCGACCTCCTACGCTTCAATTTAGTCATTTACCGCGTGTTCATCAACCCAAAAGGTCAGAGAACTGCGGTAATTGAGTGAACGGTTGTACAGGTTGTTTTGAAAAGAAGCTTAGGCATGAGGCTACAAGAGGTAGCGGACGTAGCTGTTCAGATCGTAGGTTATGGATTTAGTTGCACTGAATCACGTAATAAAGTCCGCTCTACCTCTAAGTGAAGTCACGCTACAGAGTCGTATTCGGATGTTTATAGGTTGTTAGCATTTTTGCTTGAGTGGGTTTTGATATGATAACGTAATTTTCACTTCTGCCGGGTAAAGTTAATGGTTTAATTTGCAAGGGGTTGGAATGTTTTTATATGATGGTGTGGAGGTTAATATTGTTTATCAACCTAAGTATTGCTTGATAAATAACAAGGTAAGTGGGTTGGAAGCACTGACTAGAACGTTTGAGGGCGGTTTGAAGATTGATCATGAATTGTATTTGTCGAATTTAAATAATAGGTGTTTAATAAATGATTATACAATTTTATTTATTGAAAGTTCATTTTTAGAGTTAAATAGAAATGACTTACTTGATGTTGAGGTATCATTTAATATATATTCAAATCAATTGTTAGATGATGTTTTCGTCTCTAAAATGTTAAGCGTTAGAAAATGTTATAAAGGCATTGTTACATTGGAGATTTCTGAGAAGGAAGCTGTGGATTCTTTAAGGCTACGGGAAGTGGTCATGAAGTTGAAATGTCATAATATTAAAATATCATTAGATGATTTTGCAAAAGATTCGGCAACTATATGTAATCTTTTGAGTGTTGACTATGATGAGGTTAAAGTTGATAAATCCTTAATCGATATGTTAGACGCAGAAAAGACAAAAATGTTTATTAAAATGTTAGTTGGGTTTGCTTCGGATGTTAATTTAAAGTTGGTTGCGGAAGGGGTCGAATCTCAATGCCAAGTGCAAACGTTAAAAGAGTTGGGTGTTGATTTTGTGCAAGGGTACTTTTTCGCTAAGCCCACTTCAGCTTGCGAGCTAGCGTTGGTATAGATTATATCTGTATTATTTTAGATATTTTATTTCTATTTTGTTATCAAGCGAACTGTAGATCGCTTCAAAGATGGGTATTTGTTGGACCATTTTATTAAAGGGTATTAGTATGCCGACCCATTTGTAAGTCTTATTGAAGTGCTTTAAGCCACTTTTAGATTCATCCCCAAAGTTGGTGACGGTACCTTCAAGTGATTCTAGATACTCTTTGAAAGCCGTGCGAGATGTTTGTATATATATATACTCTGCAGTGAAGTTTCTTTCTAAGCAGAATGATATGCTCTCTAATATGCTAGAGCAAAATATTGTTGTTGATGAGGAATAAGTGCTTGGTGTGGAAAGTACATTATCATGTACTAAGTTATTCTGCATAATGCGTGGCCTATTTTTGTTGACCTTGATTAGCTCGCGTAACGTAGTTAGATAAATTACATGATGCGCTCGAAGTTCGCCTTCACAATTATGATATTCAAGAAGTAAATAGTTTGAATTGTCAGGGTTGATTAGTTTTTGAAAGTCATTGTACCGTTGTTCTCCCCATTCACGCATTAATATCTTGCTTATTTTAGGGTCGGCATGCTGTGGGGTTGTTATAGCATTACAGTTTGTTGAATAGTTTAGTTCATAATGAAATTCACTTATTTCCTCTGTTAGGTCGGAATGACTTACATTAGGAAACCTTTTATCAAATAATCTTTGTTCAATGTCTGCCTTTGATTTCATTAATGTCAGGCCTGCAGCTTCCCTTGCTATTGATAGCGCATCCTTTAGCGATGAATTAATTAACATTATTTGTATTTGTCTTTGGGTTGATGGTACCGTGCGGCCATTCTCCCAGCGTGAATAAGTACCTTTATCTAATCTTTCAAAGCTTGGATGTGTGGATAACAGGTCTATCATGTCTGTTTGACTAAGGTTTTTCCCTTGCCTCGTTTTCTTTAATAATTCTTTAAACATTGATTCTTCTCTTTGGTTAGATGCGTGCTTTAAAATTCTAATGCTTTCTAGTGGCGTTGTTGATCAAATTAGGTAAGGAATGCAGTTCCTCTGCATTATCTAGCTGTTAGTTTATAATAGGTATACCTAATCCTAGGGCGTTGTTCAATACTAACTATGACCTCTCCAATTTGGGAGTTGTAACATATCAAGCTCAATGTATCGATAGTCAGCCCCTTATATAGAGACAACGGTCGTGATATAAGGGCAGTTTTGCACTAAGCTAACTTATCGTTTTTGAGCGTTTCAACGGCTTCATTTCCTTTGCTGGGTTCAGTAATATCGGATGAACTCTACTGAACCAACGTTAACAAGACTTACTCAGCACTAATCACATTATGGGTATCAATATCAATCGCAGGGTAAAGTGCAATTTACTCCAAGTCCTAACTTTTCAGCTTCAGGTATTTTAATTTTCTATTCACCTTCCCCAAAGGCTTTCAGGCCTGTTGAATCTATCGCGATGTGTCGAATTGGACCTTTGGAACTGTTCCTATATTTAACCGCTTACTTACGCTTGTGTAATCAAAAATGGGGCGTCAACCAATGATCAATGCAAATATAGAGTCTATAAAGCCTTGAGGCACGCGTAAGTGTAAGGCGGCGTTAAAACGGTTTCGATGTGAGCATCAGAAAACGGAAAGCCTCTACTTCGTTTGTATAGAGTTTTATTATATTCACTCCGGTCAGTTATTTTCTTTTTTGACTTTCCTATGTCGCTACTATTACATCAACTACATGAGGTTAGGTTACAGGATTTAAGAGCGGTTCAACTGATTTAGTATACCAACGTCCTTTCTTGTTATTAATTAACAGTAACATTACTTCGGGAAATAAAGGTGTAAGCAACTGTATGATGTTTATATTCTTGTATATTTTCATAGAGTGTGTTGCTTAATACATAGCTACTTCAGTGAGCGAATGCTTGTGATGCGAATATACACCTCCCCGAGGGAGGTGTAAGCACACTGACTGAACTATTTGTTGCAAGACTGTGTTATGTTGTCGATTCGTTCGTTTGCGCGATCAGCTTCTTCTTGGGCTTCTACTGCTGTGCTTTTAGTTAATTGAGCTTCAGATGTTAGTGTTACTTTTTGCTCCTTAAGGTCTTGTAAATCTTGGTTTAACAGACTTACCTGGTTATTAAGATTGTTTATTTTCGTCATTGTTTCTTCATCTGGACTTGAAGAACAACCTCCGAGTAGAAGTGCTGAAGAAGTTACTGCTGAGACTAGCATTTTATTCATATATATCCTTGAATATAAGTAAATATCAAAACCGATGCGACTTTATCGGTGAGGTTGGCTACACTTGAGATTTGGTCTGTTATGTAGAATTAAAAATAATAATGATTTAATGTAACTTGCACTTGCACTTGCACAAAAGCCGCAAGACCGATTCTGTTTATATGCGTGATTTATAAAAATAGTTTCAAATTTTGAAGTTCTAGTTTGTGGTTCTTTCCTTAAATTATTTCTTTCTCGGGTTGATCGCTCTCCTATTTAAGGCTTTTAGATTAACGAATTGCGCGTCTATTTCTAAATGTCCAGGAAAATGCTTTCTCTTAATCGCGTGAATTTATCTAAACTTGCTGGCTTATTCCGTAACCGCCACTCATTTTGATAACTACCCGCCACCTCTTGGTAACACAATTTACAACAATGATGCTTTGCAGAAAAGTGTGCTTTGGGGGTTTGCTCAAACTCTTGTTGATGCTTCTTACAGATAATAACAATTGGTGTCCGACTGTTTACATATTGAACAAGAGAGTAATCGTAGTAATTACCCCATTTTGTTATTGCTTTTTTAATAAATGTTCTGTTCGTATCTTTAGGGAAAGGCATATAACTCTTCAATATTTATATCTTAAGAAAAATACATTTTTCTTAAAGTTGGTTAATTCTCAGTCTCATCTAATACTATGGATAATAGCATGAAAAACTAAGATTTCTTCTGATATTCATACATTTTAGCCACCTTTTTTTAAGTCAAAAATCAAAAGTGTAAGATCCAAGATTGCATGTTTTAGATTTATTTGCTTCCAGTGCAAAATTATCAAAAAAAATTCCGTTTCAACTCTTATCTGCAGATTTTCGGTTAGTTTTACAAATTCAAATTTTATTTATAGGTACTATGTTATACAAATCCTGTCAGACGGACAATTAACTTAAACATGATGTATCATAACCAGTTTGTATCATTACTATCACCAAATATAGAATTACAAAAAAATACTAAAAGTTTTTGTGTTCTCTGATTCCGCAAACGTATGTAAAAGCTCAATCAATGAATTTGCATGGTATTTTTTCAAGATTCTCGTTTTATAAGTGCTGACCGTTTTCGCACTTAACGATAACTGTTCAGAAATTCGTTTATTCGAATAACCTTGAGCTAAGTAGTGAAACACTAAAGCCTCTTGTTTTGACAATGCAGGGCTACTTGAAAACTGTGAATGGTCAAGATCAAATACAGAATAGCCACGAACAATACTAATAATCGCGTCCTTGATTGTGTTCTTACTTCGGTTTTTGTGTAAAAAACCATTGGCACCTAGTTCATAAGCGGCTTTACTCAAGCTAGAGTAATCTTTGGAGGAAACAAAAAGGATCTTCCCTTGATATCCGCTAGCCAAGATGTTTTTAGCTAAACGCATGCCATCTCTATCACCGATAACAACATCTAAAATAATTAAATCAATACTTTGATTGCGAACTAATGCCATTACTTTTGCACAGCTAGTCAATTGTTGTACGTCAACAGTATTTATTACATCAATTACAAGATTAGCAAGTGCTTCACTGTAAAGTGGTTGTGAATCAACAATAAGAACGTTTTTCAAAATCTACCTCATTTGGTCCCAAATTTTATTTGCTCACACCAATAAAACTTCAGTCAATTCCTACAAAAAAGTGAATTGATTTTATCTATTAGCAGTTGAAATAGCGTTGTCATATTGAAATTTACTTAAGTGAAGATGCTAACAGGCTGAAAATGTTAATGTATATCAGAGACGACTTTGTTGCGTGATTCACTGGAACTAAATCCATAACCTACGATCTGTTCAACTACGTCCACTACTTGTCATCACTTGATGCTTGAGTTTCTTTAAAAAACAACCAACTAAAAATAACACACCGTCCTTTGGGAACGATAGATAAGCAGTAAATGGTTAGGTTCAAGTGCGAGAGGTCGCGTCCATTCAGTGACTTAGCCATACCAATAGGTTGTATGGCGAAGCGTGTGTTGTTTAACCCGCTACAGGTTTTTTTTCAGAAAACATCATCAGTATAAAGCGCTGCTCTTCTTCACTTAACGTAATGGCGTTTATTTTCATCTGGTCGCCAATTAATCGTTGAAGTTCACTCCGTTGTAATACGGTTAGTTGATTTAACTGTAACGTTCTTTTTAACTTTTCAAATTTTTTCGATTCCACTTCATTCTCCCTGATAAATAATTGCAATCAAATTCAATATAAAATAATGGGCTTTACTGGTAAGTAAGATTATTCGTAAAAGCATGTAAGCTCTTTCTTGTTTATTGCTTAGATCGATGAATATAAAGAAGCTAGGATTTGCGATAACTACTCCCATTAATCTTGGTTTTGTTGCGTAATTCAGTCGAACTAAATCAAGAACTTACGATCTGATAAGCTACGTCTACGACCTGTTGTAGCCTATGCTAAATTTCTTAACGAAATAATCAGCTTGAAGTACGGCAACCAATTGCTCATTAGCCGCGGGAATCCACGTTGGTTCAGTGATTTATCTATCACGACAGCGCTCATGGTGAAACGAGTTTTTTCTATGCCACCGAGAGCGCTGAAGCATTCATCTACTCGATATTTAGGCTAGCCCATGTTCCACTAAATTGTCCGCACACACTTGTATTCAGTCAAGAACAAAGCATGTTGGTTCTTGCTTAAAACAAACACGCCGAAGCATCTTTGAGGTATCTGGTGATGGCGCTTATGGTGCAAGTGCCTATCACGATGTCATTAGGATTAAGTGTGTTGTTACGATTATTCTTCCAAGGCAAAGGGCACTTATGGGAACGTGCTCGTCCCAGAAATCTCGCAGTAGGTTGAACAAATTATACAGCTCAGCTAAGTATTGGAAATAACGGTATGGTTACCACAAACGCACACTCTCAGAAACTGCGATGTATTGACTTAAACAGTTGCCAGGAGAACGATTGAGCTTAAGAACTACAATGCACCGGTGGGTAACTTACGCGATGACAAAAGCGTTGAACAAGCTCACTGGCTTAAGTATGCCTGCAACTAGTCGTATCGACTAAGAAATACACGAAACAGATAGGCTCTACTTCTAAATTTAATCACGCAACAAAGCCCTTAACACGGTGTTTACTTGGAATAGTCATCATTAATGCTAAATGTGTAACACCTTTCAGGGCGGGGATTTTTACTAATTCAATGAGGCAAAGAGCCACTTTAATTAATGTTAACATATTAATACTCTTAGCGAATTTACTGTTTGATCTGAGTGCGATGCTAATTATATTAAGGACGAAATATTGTGAACGATAAAATTTCAAAGCTTAATTTAGCTCTATCAAATTAAGCGAAGGTCCATCCTTCCGTGTAGGAAAAGTCTTAAATTTTCAATGTTTTTATATTTCTGCTGTGCTTTTTTTTTTGTCCTTTATATTTCAAACAATGGTTGAATGTTATCAGTAAAAGCAATATTAGGATTGCAACTAATTTTCTACATGTAACATCTCGGCCTTTGTAAACAATTTATCTATGATTAATCGTTCATAGATGTAAATAAATCAAACATTAAATTGGTCATGTTAGAATGAGAAAAGGCAAACATAGATTGTTATATAATTCAAAAGTTATTTCTATTGGTCTTGTTACACTTGCATTAAATGGGTGTGGTACAGGCGAGGAGGAACCATCTTCTCCACAAGATTCCATAGTGGAAGTCGTTGCTCAAGATGCGTTGCTTAAAACTGAAATTAATGATAGTGGATATATTGTAGATTTATCCACTATTGTATTAGCTAATCAATCTGAGAATGTCTTTAGGCTGTCTGACGTGTCCGTTATAAATAGTAATTCATCATGCAGCCCTATCTCCATCGAACAGCAGTCTTTTACGATTAACCGTAAGCAAGCTACAGTTTGTGATTACGCGTATGCTGTTATTGCTAACAATCAAACAGATGTAAACGAACATAGTAGTGGTATGGTGCGCGTTGTTGTGAGTGATGGCGACATGTTTCAACTGCCAGCACTTTCGCATGTTGCAAAAATCAATGAAGTAAACACAACAACAGATCCAGACTATAACTACGAACCAATTCAAATTAATCTAATTAATGAATTAAGCTTAGTTGGAACCGATGTGTCTAATTGGACGCTCTCTCCTTCAATCACGCAGCCTTATACCAAAGGCTCTTTAGTTAACGTTGATGTTACAAATCACCTTATTGAATATATACCAGCTCCAGGGACCAGCGGTATTGACAGACTAATGTACAGCTATATTGATGACTCTGCTGGTCAAGCATATAGTGGTGTTATAGACATTGCAGTCGCTGAAAATGCGAACCAAGGGATTGAGTTGTTAACTCCCAATGCCATTTATGGTTTAAACGGCAAAACTTATGTCCCTCTTAAGGACGCGATTAATGGCATTGAAATCGACGTTAGCCCCTATGTGAATTCATTGGATGGGGACGATATTCAACTTATTTATGTGAAATCATTAACTGCCCCTCAAACAAGCATTGATGGCGCAAATCAAAATAATTTAACTAATACTAAATTTACATTTAAAGCATCAACCCAAAATGTCCATTTCGTCACTTATGCCGTCAGTGATCATAAAGGTAGTTATCAAATTGGCCATATTAGTGTAACCGTGTTGGATGAAAATGATATGGCTCCTTGGGTTGATGTAACTGACGAACAATCCAATACATTGTTTTACGCACCAAAGACTTTAAACGTCGCAATAGCAAATAGTTATACCTTTGACGAATCAATCACCACTCGTGTATCTGGAATAAATTACTCTGTAGCTGGATTATATAGCGATAGCGTTATTGAATATTGCTCTCAACTAAGTGCAGAGTTAGCAACAAGTGAAGAACTAAAATCACTAGTAGATAGAGGTTGGTTAAACACAGCACTTTGGCCCCAAAATAGTGAATATTTAGTTTTAGACCGTATTTCTGGAGACATTAAAATTCTCGATATTTCAGCTGGTGCGTATACTATAGATATAACAACGTTAGATAACCCTCTTTCGGATATCAGTTACTATCCTGCATGTGTCGAGAAAAGTGATGCGACAGATCGTATGTTAGTGAGTTTACAATTATCAGCCAAGTTACGCTCTGGTACTACTTCCATTTCCGTGCCAAATGGCAAGTCAATTAATACAACGCTGACCGGCTATTTTAACGACGGTTCGGTAGAGAATGACATGCTTTTATTCGATAAGTCATTGACCACGTTCGTACAAAGTAGTCAGCTTTTGACTCAAGATAGCTTTGGATTTATCGCA
The DNA here is from genome assembly GCF_042466085.1 of Vibrio sp. R78045. Lineage (NCBI taxonomy): Bacteria > Pseudomonadati > Pseudomonadota > Gammaproteobacteria > Vibrionales > Vibrionaceae > Vibrio > Vibrio sp. R78045. Next base: position 464,588 of record NZ_JAXHBS010000013.1, on the reverse strand, counting down.
CATACTATTGGTAACACAGATTTATATGGTCAATATAATGCTAATAAAGACCCATTGCGGTCTAATATTATTGATATTGAAGTTACAACTGCTGTAGTTACAAATGGTACGCTATCCGTGTCTTCGAGTACGGTACCGCAAGGTTCAACGATTACTCTTGATGGACAAATAGAGTACAGTGATAATTCGAGTTCCCTAGTCAGTGATGAAGCGAGCATTACATGGATGATTGATAAATCCGAATATACTGGTACGGGGTCTCACTATTATGTTGATGATATTACATATGACGGTTCAAATTGGACGTTAAAGTCAAGTGTAAATCAAGGAACTTTTGAGATCTATTGGATGATTGACGGTGTCGAGTCTAACCCACAAAAAGTGACCATTGTTGAAGCTGTCCTGGTCAACCTAGAAAGTATCGTAACGAAAGATAGTACCTCGCACTTAGTAGCGAATGAATTTGCTATAGGCCGTCCGTTTTATTTCACTGTTATGGGTATATTTACAGATGGTGTGTCACGTGATGTAACATCAATGATTGAACAACAAAACTGGGAATATGATAGTAGCTACGTTAATCAATCAAGTACGTCATTCAACCAATTTACTGGTCATGCAGTTAATAGAAATCCCAATGATTGTGGATACGGTCAGCCAATTAAAGCTTGGTTGAATGGGCTGTCTATATGTAAAAGTGTCATAATAGCAGAACCCTATTTGATGTCTGTTACACTAACGCCAAGTCACCACATCTTACCCAGAGGTACTAGCGTGGATCTCACTGTTATTGGTACATATAGTGATGCCTCATCTCAAACCGTCAGTGGGTGTACTTGGGCATCTTCAAACTCAAACCGAGCAACTGTGGATGTCAATGGTAAAGTCTCAACAAATGCATCCAGCGAATTAGGCGACGTTAACATCACTGCTGAGTGTAATGCGCGTTATGGTACAGGTACATTGTCTAGTAGCACGAAAATTTCCGTGACAGGTCCTTCTCTTGTTAGTATAAATGCTTCGCCAGATTCATGGCGAATGAGTAGGTTAGAAACTGAAAAGTTAACCGCAATTGGTACGTACTCAGACGGAACCACCGCAGACATATCTGATACAGTATCATGGTCTAAAACTTCTTCTGGATACGACAGTAGTTTGACCATAAACGGGGCGCAAGTAACGGTTGGCGTTGGATATACAAGAAGTGGAAGTTTGGACTTTGTTGCCAAATTAAATGGGATTACAAGTGACACTGTTACATTAACGTTGTACAACTCATTTTATGTATCATCTAACAACATGAGAATTTCATTTCCTTCTAGGAGCGAATTAAATTGGTCGGGGTCGAAATGGTTTTGTGGAAATGTAGCAAGTGTACAAGGTGAAGATTGGGGCGGAAGAGATTCTGATTGGGCTGCTTTAAGCCTTGGAACCTCAGAGCAAATTTATAACGCTGGTGTAGCTAAAGAAATTCATGACATGTTTGTAAATCAGTTAAACGATGATGGCAAGCCTTATGGCACATACTATGGGGTGTGGAACGAGAAGAGTGGTAGCGAACGGTACTTATATAATATGAGTAATAATTCTGAGTCCTTTACTTGGAAAACAGATACTAGTACTTTTCTCTGTGGCCAATCTTTTTAGATTATAAATGCCCGCCTTCTTAGAAGGTGGGTTTTCCTCATAATTCTCTAAAAAATGGTATCCATGCTGTTAGGTATTCAATAACTGGAATTGGCGATCATACTCTATGTCCTGTTTACCTTTATGTCGTACATATCGTTAAATTAATTTTTTCATTCCAGCAGTCCTTGTCTAAAAACTGTCCTCGCCCCAAAATTTTATTTCCTACCCCTTTTCGTATTCGAGGAGATTTATTAAGGCGTATTGATCTTTTTTGTCAATACAATAAATCATTGATATGTTGGCATGGTTTCCCTCTAACTTGTAATATCTACTTGAAATTGCCGTATACCTAATTTTCGACCAAGCGACTTTAACGCCAATCTATACAATCTTTGTCTATACCTTTCCCACTATATGCGGTAAATAAAAAGCGCGGAAGATTTAGCATCATCAGTTAATTAACCAGAGTCACCACTCAGATGCTGGTACATCCTTTTTAAGGACCTATAAGTGCTTAAGTTGCTTAGCCAGAGAGCTAGTGCTCGTTTTTTAAGAAAATATTCTGGTTTCCGCTTTTCGAGAGGTCTTGCATATTTAGCCCTCTAAGGGAGCTTGATCGATAAGGGACATATCCCTACAGACGTAAATATTTCCAGGTTAGCATTTGTGGTGGGATAAAATTCCATCTGCTAACTAGATGCGCGTTATTTAATGTAAAATACGTTTACAAATTGAGGCTTTTTTTAGTTTTAGTTTTAGTTTTAGTTTTAGTTTTGGTTGTAATATTTTATTTTTGAATTATTTTTAGTTTATTTAAATGCAAGCAAAACGTTTTTATTTGAAAAAGAAAGGAAAAGGAAAAGTAAAATGAAAAAAATTACTGCATTATCGTTAGTTATTATGAGTGCTTTGACTAGCCAAGTTGCATTTGCCGATGCTACAGCTGTATTAACATGGAATGGTCAAGTTGGAGCGAATTTGGCTGATAATGATTACATGATTACTGGTAATAATGGTTCTACATCTGCTGATGCATTTAAAGGGGCGTTTTTAGATATTCAACCTAATGCAACATTTGATTCTGAGCATATTGTATTGGAAATGCGTGCGAATAGTGGAGACGCTACAAGTCCTGTAGCTGGTGATCTTTGGTCTGGCGGTACTGTTACTTGGACGCTTGATAATGTAGTTGCTGATATTGATGGTGTTGACTTGCAAGCACAAACAGGTGGTGCGCTTCCTATTGTCGTGTCTATTAATGGTGAAAATGTAAGCAAAGGCGCGAGTTACAGTGATACATCATTTAATCGAATTGGTGTTAAAGTTAGTAATCAGCAAGCACTGGATCCAAGTGTAGTAGCCGGTCGTGATATTGTTGTGGAAGTAAATTTATCGGCGACAGCCGCTTAAGATATTAGGTCTCTAGTCAATGATATTGTTGATCGTGTGATCGTGTGATTGTGTTAATAGTACAAGAGTACGTAAACTCTTGTGCTATTTTTATTATAGAAAAAAATAATGAGATATCTGGTTTATATAATGTGCTTGATTTTGTTGAGTGCTAATTGCTTTGCAAAAACAAAATATTTCAGAGGTAGCACAGATGTTACTACAAAAATTGAAATTTATAATTTGTATACAGAATCAATCACTGGAGTTTCTATTGTCCCAAATAAAATCAATTTGAAATTATTGGCGGATAAGAGCGGTTTTGAAAGAGAAGATGTGCATTTAATTATAGAGACAGATATTCCTTCAGGTATTGCTAATGTGCCAGATGTTAGTATTGATGTTCCTTATTCAATTGAGTTAGTTCAGAATGACGCTCACTGTATAAATAATAACTTTTTAAATGACGCCGTTGATTTTTCAGCTACACAATCAGCAAATCCTATATTTGTTTCCACGTTAATTAACAACGTTGGTTCTGGCAGTGATAATTATCAGTTTGTTGGAGTCGGAAGTTCGAATGGTTCAGTTGTAGTTGATGATTTCGCTGAAACAGATTCGCTATCTAATGGGCTATTGGTTAAAAAGAATACGCACAAGGTTGAATTGAGCTTTTTAACAATATCGGATATTGCACAAGCGATGCCTAGTGGTAGTGCAATGAACACTGAATGTGCTGGTAGCCTCTCTTTTTCTGTTACTATAGGTTTATGATATGTTATTTCGACTTGTCAAAATAAAAGCGATGATAGCAATTTGTTTACTTCCTGCATTGGTTGAAGCAAGCTCTTTGAAAAATAACATACCTAGTGGTTTTGATGAATTCTTTAGAAATAGTATTAACGAAATAAAACTTAGAAATTTAGATGGTAGCTTTACAGATCCTATTTTGCTTGTGTCTAATTATCAAACAGTTAAGCTGACAACTGTAGAAAGTCATTCTAAGATTCGTGACTTTTTAAACGATAATCGTATTGATGCCAAATATGTAGATGAAATAATCCAAGCATTGTCGGATGGAGTTTCTAACCAAAGTTCATGTCGCGGGTATATTACTGAGTGTGTATTATATCCTGAAATTTTCGAGTTTGTTTTCAATAATAGAGATAAAGAATTATATTTGTTTGTTCACCCTAAAGTTTTAGATTTAGGAAAAGGTCCGGATTCGATTTCTTATCACTCAGCTTATAGCGAGCATTCTGGGATTGTAAATAACGTAAATATGTATTTTTCATCATATTTGGATCAAGATACATCTGTGTCGATTAATGATCAGTTGGTTGCGGGTTTACCTTATGGGTATATCACATCTAATGTTGGCACTAATGTTGGTTTTGGAAATAGTAATAAAGAAAACGATCTTACTTTGTATGATATTTCTTATAATTTAGACTGGGATGACAAGCTCATAAAAACCGGTTATTTTCAATACTTGCCGAAAGTAAACTCCACTGACTTTCTCTCTGGTTCTAGTTCAATTATGCCACAAACTTCATTTTTTCTAGGTTCATCAAAAAATATGATAGTCGGCGGGAGTAATGCGAATAAACAGTTTAACTTTTATTCGGCTCAAAGCGGCGATGTTGAGCTTATTCGAGATGGTCGAATTATATATCAAGGAAATGTTGAACAAGGTCAAAATTCTATTAGTTACAATGAATTGCCATCAGGACGTTATGAAGTTGAGTTGGTTTTGCGTACAGGGGGAGCTCCGGTAAATCAGGGTGTTTACTTCATCTTTAATAGTATTGAAGATAGCCTAACTCAGGGGCAATTTGATTATTTAATTTCAGCTGGAAAAACGTCATCGGGCAATGGAATTTCAACAATTGAGTATGAAAACGGTCAAGAAATAGAAAGCAAAGCGTTTGTTCAAGGGCGTCTTAGTTATCAATTATTACCTAGATTACTTATAGGCCTTGGTACGAAAGTAATTGAAGATGAAGCCGCATTTGAAGTTGGCATGCAGTATTCACTTGGGTCTTTCGATGCTGATATAGTCTTAAATAGTCATGTTTTTAGCGATGGTCATTTTTTGAACACGACGTTTTCATCCAATTGGGGTAGTCTAAATTATGAAAAAATGAACAGTGAAGGAGGATATTTATCTACTTATCTCTATAATTCATCAAGTTATGAAAAGTTGTTTTGGTCATCTAACTACAGATTTGATAATGGTTCTTCTTTATATGCTGTGTATACGTTAAGTAAAGATGAAAACTTGGAACAAGGTGAGCGTATTTATGATGATGTATTGTTAGGTTATAGATTTGGTTCTTTTAGCCGTTCGTCATTCGATATCACTGTTCAAACTGATAGTGACTTTGAAGAGGGTTCTTTTTCGATAATGTGGACTTTACCATTATCTGATACTGTCGATTTGATATCGTCGGTAATGGGTGACAAGAGTTCAGCTAATCGCTTCTCTAATACGCTAAATAAAGCTGATTTATTAGAGTCTGACCTGATTAATAGTTCATTAAATATAAGTAATTTGTATGACAGGCGCCAAGGCACAGTTTCTCAAACAGGTATGATTACGGCTAATGGTATTGGTGATAAAGCACATTTTGGTGGTTCGCTTTATGCAAACAGTGACGGTACTATTGGGGCAACGGGTACTATATCTTCTACACAAATATTTTCTGATGAACTATATATTTCATCAAAATCGGCTTCATCTTATTTAGCATTGGATATTAAAGAGAAAAATAAGAATTTAATCGATAAAGAAGTAAACGGTTTTGTGACGGTTAATCAGGATGGGCGTAATCTAGTTAAGAAATCCACAACGGATTCGCTTAATATCATCCCGCTCTCGAGCTATAGTCAATATCGAGTGAATTTTGATGCTGAGAGTGTTGGATTAAACAATACCGGAGATAAAAATGCGATGTTTTTTTCTACGCCAGGTAAAGTTTTAAAATTTGTTCCACAAGTACATAAAACGGTTTCATTTATTAGTGGCTTTAATAATATTAATAATAACTTCGTCTCTAACGTAGAATGCTTAGGCGACGGATGTATATCGGTTGTTCAACTTATCGATGGTGTTTATCGTGTCACTGTTTTAGAAGGGTTTGATTTTAGATTAGTCAGTGATGGGAATGAGTGTTTTATACCTAGAAATGAACATAATGTATATATGAACTTTGGTAAGAATTATTGTTTGCCAACGGATACGGACGGCGTATTTGCTGTAAATGTTGATGGGAGAGGTTATGAAGCGATTTATGTCGGATTATTTACTAATGCAGAATTAGAGCAAAGCGGCATAATTAAACAGTTAGAGAATTATAGTTATCATATTATCACTAAACCAGTTGGTCAGTTAAACGCTGTTTATATAGCCAACAATAGAGTAAAAATGACGGATTTGCTCGTAAATCATATAGATTCAGTAGAGAAATTAAAAGAAAATGCTAAAAGAAAATATATTAACAATATTTTTTTTCCAGTGGCGAAACAATAATTTAAGAGGTCAAATATGAGATTTTTAAAAGTAAGTTCTGTATTGATTTTTGTATTTTGTCAATTTTTATCTTTGGCCCAAGCGTCAGGGTTAGTTGTGGATAAAATGTTTATTATTGCAGACGAAAAAAAGAATGGATTGTTAACATTAACAAATACTAGTGACTTGCCTTTGTTTATTTCGGCGAATATTGATGAATTTCATGTAAACGAAGACGGATCTGATTTTATTAAAACGCCCTATAACGCTAATAATGTAGAAAACTGGAAAATTAGTACAACTCAAAATAAGCTAGTTCTCCATTCTGGTGAGTCAAACAATGTAGGTATTAGAAGTCTTTGTTACAATGTGACATGTGATAGTTCCCGAGATTTAATGTTTTTCGTGACATTTATGCCATCGCCGTATCGAGATCCGGGCGATAGCTCTGATATGAGTTCCGCTATGCAACTTAATTATGGTTTTTCTCCAGTTTTTATTATTCCAACAGACAAACCAGATATAAAATACAAAATTAATCGTACAGATGATAATTTAGTAGTTGAAAATAAAAGTAACACTCTAATATATGTTTCTGTTAATAGTTGTGATAATGATAAAATGTATTCTGGTTGTTTTGTTAGATATATTGTAATTGCAGGCCGAACGAAGGTCTTTCAATTACCATCTGAAATAGAAAACAAAGAAATTACTGTTGATGTTGCATCCTATGACAATTCATTTAATAAACATGGTAAATTAAATATAAACGATGAGTTTAAGGATTAACAATGAAGTTATTCTATCTAATTTTTTTTCAAATTGTTATTTTTTCAAGTTCAGTAGCACAGGCAAAAATAGAATATCGAGTTAAAGTTGGTGCTAACGGCATTCAATGGGAAAACGCTGTCGATATTTCCGCGGATGAAAAGGTGATCTCTAATTGGCATGAAGCCAGTTCATTGGGATTGCCTACGGTAAAAAGTTGGGTGCCAAGCACGTTTGTAGTCCCTCCTGCGAAAGGAATTAAATTTTTTGGCTATTCGACTTTAAACGGCAGTGATTCAATTGAAGTTTCTAGTTTTTCTGTGACGGGGATGCAATACAACACTATTGGTATTGCAAGCTCAAAAGTTTCTTCTGGAATTGGTAGTGGTTGTAACTCTCAACTTATTTCTGGATCTGTTATAGATGTTCGGGGAGATAATTGTGTATCAAATATCCGTATAGATAATGATATATTATCCGTGCCATTCGTTTTGTATCGACCAATCATTTCTATTGATAATGCTGAGCTTCTAGGTGCATTAGATGGTTCTAATCAAGGTGTTTACTCAGCATCCGTGCCTGTTTCAATTAAAGTACCTTATTATATCGGGTCGACACTAACTTACCGTCAGTTCAGTGACGTCATTATTATTGTAATAGATTATGATCCAGTTTGGATTACTAATGTTGATTTGATTCCAGAAAACGTGGTTTTACAACCTATTTATTACCCAACTAGTCGACTTGTGTCGAGTAATGAAGCTGCTGTTCAAGTTAAAGTTGATGGTTATTTTAGTAATGGTATTCGATTATCTCTTTTAGATAATAATTACTTTTTAGAAAACACTAATAATGTCAATATTAAAATACCATATTATATTCACTGTAAAGGTTGTGGTGCTAATCGAAATGAAAATAAAGTGTTGGTTAATGATAGTGGTACGATTTTAAATCAATGGGTCACTATCGGGAGTGGTGTCTCTCTAATAAATGATCCAATTATATTTAATTTAGCATTTGGCTATATAGATGTAGATGGTACAACTCTAACTTCTGGAGAATATATGGATACTGTCAACTTTGCAATTGAACCAGAGATATAGATAATGAGAAAATATAATCGAGCAGTCTTTTTGATGTTTTCTATTCTTGTAACGAGTAAAGTGTTTTCTCAAGAAGATAATGTTACTGTTAACGATAACATTAAGTTTGGCATTGGTTATGCTGGAAGCTTAATTGAATCAGGTGAAGGGTATGATGAATATCATGGTTATGAGGTTTCTTTCGGCTATATATATCAAGACAGATTTTTGGTAGAAACGGGACTGTCAAAACTTAATAGTAGTAACGAATTTAATCCTGACAATTATTTTTTAAGATCTAGTAGGGTATTTCCTTTAAGTGATTATGCCTCTTATTATGTGGGCGCAGGAGTTAATTATCTTAATAAAGAAATCTATCCAGGAATCAATGTTGGTATCCATTTTGAGTTTCACAAGGATTGGTATGTTGATGCTGGTTATCAAACCTTAATTTCGGATATAAATGACAATATATATTCATTACTGTTGTCAATAAATTATAAGTTTGAAATAAATCCAATTCAAGTTGATAATGTTAAGGATGATTTTATTGTTCTATCTCGTCCGACAACAAGTATCAAAAATTTTGATGGTGATAAACGCGTAAAAAATACGTATTATAAAAAATATTCCGTGATAAAAGGTGATAATCTTACATTTATTTCACGTAAGTTAGGTGTTCCATTACATGAATTAATATTATCTAATCCGCAACTAGCGCTAAAAAGAAATTCAATTGACCTTATTTATCCAAGCGAAATTATATATTACCCAAGTCGAAGGTAAGAATTTTTTTAAATTTTAAGGTTATAGGTTTTAATTTAAATTGTGTAGGTTATTATGCAAAAATTATTATTAATTGCCATTTTTCTGGCTCCATTAACATCGTTAGCTTCACCTTATATAGGCCTGGAATATGGGTTTAGTTTTCACAAGAGTCAATTCAACGCAAACTTTTCTGATGGCGTCACTTTAAAACCTGAGTTTGATTATGGTATTGTTAGTGCAACGTCTGGATTTTCATTCAATGAAAAATGGGCCGCGGAACTCAGCTATAGCCAATATAAAATAAGTGAGTCCCGGAAAGATATTAGTGTTGATACCCCTGGTCTATATTTCGATAAAGAGTGGGATGCATCTATGAACGTTAAGCAAGTAGAATTATCTTCAGTGTATACGCTCGCATTAGATGGCCAATGGAGTGCTAGACTTAAAACCGGCGTCACATATAATCAATATCGTGCAAAATCTAGAAAAACTGACAATCAGAATGTAAATGGCGAAGAACTAAGTGAAGTACTTTTGAGTCACAAGTTAGAAGAAAATCATTTTGGTGGTGTAATTGGTGGGGCTATAGTTTATGATTTTTCGCCCATGCTATCACTTGGGGCTAGCATCAATCATCAAATGGACAAATTTAATGCAATGACAAGTTTAAATTTGATGACTAGATATTATTTTTAATTTTATTCTGTATATACAGAAAACCACGGGTTTACCCTTGGATGAATGCTTTTGGAGGCGGTACGATGGATAAATGCAATATTATCCATCGCCCTACAGTGTTTATTACACGAAATATCACGTAGTTTGGGTAGCTAAGTATCCTCGGAAAATCCTGAATCCTGGTATGTGCAGCTACTTACGAAAGGTTATGCCGTAGTTACTGCGAAGTTTATTTGGTGTTGAGATAGAGACGATAGGTTTTGATGAAGATCATCTGCATACGCTGTTTTTCAAGCAAGCTGTCGTCTTTTTTACAATTTAATAACATGAATGATTGCGCTGCACACTTTTCAGGGTTCAAGTACACCTCCTCTCGCGATAACTTATGGCACTGTTATCTGACATTAAGTAATCACCCAACGCCTCCGCTACTGCGTAGCTGTGCTTCGTCGTGCCTCCTTATTGCCTTTCACTGGCTTCAATTAAGGTCGAGTAAGGGCTTGTTTTCTTATGTGCCGATTTTCCTTTCTACTCGCATCACTGGATGTCGCTCGCAGACTGTTCACCATCCTCAAACAGAAAGGAAACTTGTCATGGCACAACAAAACCCAACCCCAACTATCTCTAAATTGACGCTCAGCGATCAGCGTTTCGCCGCTGGGCACGAAAGCTTACCAAAAAATGATATCTCTTTACTGCGTACTCCTCAGCGAACAGAGGGAGAAGAGCACGGCTTTTCTCTTACGCCGTGTAGCGACATTACATTAGCTGAACTCAAAATTGCGGGATTTACTTCGCGTGATTCTAAGTTCTACCCATCCACTCAGGCTGAGGTTGAGGAGAGTATCTTACACCACTTTAAAATAGCGGACTTAACTGACAATTTTATTGTTAAGGATGTATCAGCTCCTTCAAGATCCCTCTTTTCGTTTCACCGTTGTCCGTTTTAATTACTGGGATATTTTTGTATTAACGTAAGGAGTAAGCCATGAAATATCTCTCTCACTATATTCAAGCCAAACAAACGCAAGCATTTAATGAGGCGGGGGCGTTCTTTGCTTTGTCTAATAAGTAGTTCGATGGAGAAAAAAAGAGGGCGTGAAATATGCGTCGTTAGGTATGGGTTTAATTTGCCCTGTTGATAATGCGAAGCAATTAATGACCCGTTTAGATTCTATTGCTCAAGAAGGGATCGCCAAAGACATCGAAGAGAATGGTAAAAAAGCGATCATTCGCCGTGAGCTATTCAATCACGAGTGTTTCTATACCAATGACATTTGTGATTGTGTCGAAAAGCTCGAAGGGTATGGCATTTCTTACGATGAAGTGTATGAGGTGTTTAATCACATTCGTAAAACGGAAGACGTTTATTAAACGCTAAAAGTAAAGCGCCTTGATATTTGCTGTATCAAATATCAAGGCAAATTCAATTTAAATACAGGGGTAAATAAAATGAACATTAAAAATGTTACATCAGGTAACGAAGAAAAAAAAGGAAAAAATTATGTTTGTACGGCTGTGCCGTTTGATCTTGGCAAAGTTGTTTGTACACAAGGCATTGCTGAACTGCTAAACAACAATATTGGTGTGAATTTATCGATTTACTTACATCGTCACCAAAATGGTGATTGGGGAAATGTCTGTGTTGAAGATAAACTTACCAATGACGAAGCCACCAAGACAGGCGAGCGGGTTTTATCCAGTTACACCATTTGTAATGAACAAGTCTGGATAATTACCGAGCGTGATCGTAGTTGCACTACGATTTACTCCCTAATGAATATTGATGACGTCAATTCACGCGATATAATGGAGTTCCTTTGGACTCCATTTTTTAGCTTATGAAAAAACTAATCTTATTATTGTCGGTATTTCCAAGTGTCGGGTATTCGTTTTGTTTTGATGAAGCAGGACAACATTATAATGTTGATCCAGATTTGCTGCGATCGATAGCACAAGTTGAAAGTAGTCTTGATCCTAATGCTTATAACGAAAACCAAAATAAAAAAGGTCAAGTAACCAGTCGTGATTTTGGACTCATGCAAATTAACTCTAGTTGGTTTCCTCAACTGGCTGAATTTAATGTCAATGAAACCAATGTCTACGAACCTTGTTTTAATGTTTCATTAGGAGCGTGGGTATTAAGCTCTAACTTTGCTAGCCCAAATGTATTGAGATGCACACAAACAACTGTTTTCGCCTAGCTTTAATGAATATGAAGTTACGTCAGTGGACAGCAATAGGAGAGAAAACGTCAAGCTTATTTAACTATTTCGTGACTAATAATCGCTCATGAAAATTTGTGATAAGTATCATATTTATTTCCGTTGTTCGCTAAGATGTTTAACGCTCTATGACTGCCTTGTTTGTACTCTTCAATAATCAACCTGCCACGTTCATGAATAACACCATATCCTTAAATTAAAAGGAAAATAGTTAAAAATCTTCTATAGTTTTAAGTAGTAAACCGTTAACCACATGGGCCTCAACTATGCAGTTAGTTAAAAATGAATTTGTCCAATTTCATCAAAAAAGGGAGATTTCTTTTACGTGGCAAGTGAATACCAATAATTTAACTATCGATGCATGTGATCTACAAGAAGTCTTGGGGGTCACATGCACCGTGACTGCTATCGAACATTTTCTAGATCTGTTTTCACCTTCTAATAAAGCCCGAGTCTCTGAGATGCTCTTACAAGTAAAAAGAGGGGAGGAGCCAGATCCCATTAAAGCATTCATAGTCACGCGAGGCTCTAACGTTAACCTGAGTTTAGTATCCGTAAAAAAAATCACTGAAAATCTGATCGCAGGTATGATAATGCCTATGCTCTTGTCTCCAACTCAACAAGACTTATCGTCCTTTTTTTATCAAATATTTGAAAATCACCATCACGTTATTGTGGTGACGGACAAACACACCCGTATTGTTGCCTACAATAGTTACTTTGAGAAATCAACCGGTTATAAAGTAGAGGAGCTTCTTGGTAAAAAGACGTCTATTTTCAATGCTGGCAAGCACGGAGCACCGTTCTTTAGCAACATGTGGAAGGAAATTATCCAACACGATTATTGGAGCGGTCTCATTTTAAGTAAAGCCAAATCCGGGAACGTCAAGCCTCAAGAGCTACTCATCCAGAAGTTAGAGTCTCTAAAAGGCAACACCTATTACTTGGGGGTTACCTTAGATTTATCGAGTAAACTCTACCGCGTTGCTGGTATTGAACATGGCGGTATTGAGTTATTGACTCAACTGCCCGGTGAAGAAGAATTTTTGGCTAAGGTACAAAATGGACAGGCTGAACTAAAAGATAGCGAAGGGATGTTACTACTGTCCTTTGTACCAAAGTTTGATGAAACATTGGAGTTTGATGAAAAAAAACAACTTGCAAGCGCGCTCGCGTACCATGAAAGTGACTGTACGGCAGGCTTTATTAAAAAGACTGTGTTTACAATTGCCATCATTTATAAGCATGACAAAGCTAAACCTCACTCGCTTTCTATCTTCGAAGCGATTCGAGAACGCTTTAAGAAAATCAAAACAAGAATGGACAAAGAAGTATATCAACGAAGTATGGGAGGCACTATTGGTGTATCAGTACTTGGATTGGATGCGAATAATGCACACAAGATGATATCTCACTCTTTACAAGCGATGTATGAAAGGCATACTTCTAATAATAACATATGCTTTTATAACCGAAACCTTCATGAGAAAGTCAAACGACGCGAGGTGTTAGAAGAAATAGTGAGGTATTCGGTTAAGGCAAAGGCTATGCAGGTTTTCTTTCAACCTATTATTTCAACCAAAAGTTTTAAAGTCTGTAAACTCGAAGCATTGTGTCGATTTACAGACAGCTAAGGCGAGCACCTAGAGACTCAGGAAATGATACAGATTGCAGAAGATATGGGTCTCGTTTCTGAGTTAGATTTGGCCGTAGCAGATAAAGCCATGGAGCAACGAAATCAACTGGTTAAACTATATGGCAATGAAGTCGAGATCACCATTAATGTGTCTTTGAACTCAGATAAACCAGTGAAGTCCCTCTTCAAAGACTTGATGTCGCTTTTCAGAAAACATCGTAAGCATCTCCCTTATGTTACCGTAGAGCTCACAGAGTCAGCCTACTTTAGCAATGAAAACAAGAACAGTGATCTGCTGTTTGAGCTACGTAAAAAAGGGGTAAAGATAGCTATTGATGACTTTGGTACTGGATATTCTTCTTTCTCCTACTTGAAAGATGGTAACTTCGATGTACTTAAAATCGACCGGGATTTTATTATTAATCTCGTTTTCGGCTCTCATAATTACTACATCGTTAAAATGATTACGCAACTTGCTCATACTTTAGGAGTAGAAGTGGTGGCTGAAGGTGTTGAAAGTATTAAAGAAGTTAATATATTAAAAGACCTTAAAGTGGACTATTTACAAGGGTTTTATTTCGCAAAACCCCTACCAGTTAAACTCCTCTCAGCTGAAATCAACGATAGAGAGGAGCTCCGTGACTTGGTCGAGCCAGAAATTCAAGACGTGGTGTTATTTACTACTCCTCCTTTGTTATCTCCCACTCACACCTTAAGAGAGGTCAAAGCCTTATTTGACCGTAATTCGGTTCATGTTTTACCCGTAATCATTGATAAGCAGTGTGTGGGCGTCCTAACCAAGGAAAAATACAATCTCCATGCTACGCCCACACTCGGCACTGACCGAGAAACGATGCAAGAGTATCGTTCTTTGGATAAAGTGGTGAGTGCGATGATGGAACCATTGATTACCTGTGTTCACGAAACAATAAACGCGAGCGAAATCCATGAGAAAATTCGGAACCATATTCCTTTGCCTTGGGTTGTCATCAACGATTCTGGAGACTATGTGGGTATGATTGACACTGTTAATATGATCCATTATTTGAATGCACAATAAGTACGTTTTCGCTTTTTTATTACGCCCATTAGCTTTGATTTGATGAGTAGCCATTTTAAAGAACCTTGGCGCGGACTTAACTTCCAATATTGGTCTACATGAAACGCGAGAGTTTTGTTCACACATCTGAGCCTGTTCTCATTTTAAAGACAAACACTTTAAACGTGTCTTTATCACGACTCCTATCGTTGTCTTAGGCGTCACCCTGCGGGCTAGGCCTGATTGCCCTAAGAGTCTTAGCGCCTTGTCGTTCCCTTCTCGTTGATCTCTCTGTCTTTGAATAAGTTCGAATAAGAGCTTGTTTTCTTATGCGCCGATTTATTTCACTCGCCTCATTTTCGGGCTCGCAGGCTGTTAACCGTCTCTCCCCACAACCTGTTTTTCAAGGGAGGCTTCGCCGCTGCGCGCCCTTGCAAAGCAGAACGATGTTGAGAGAGCGGACAGCCAAGCGGCTCCGAAAAGTGATACTCAAACAGAAAGGAAACTCTCATGGCGCAACAAAACTCAACCCCAACTCTCTCTAATTCAAATTCATCGACCAGCGTTTCGCCGCTGGGGCACGAAAGCTCACCAAAAAATGATATCTCTAGTCCTTTGGCGGTATTGAAGTTGCGCTATCAAGTCAAAAAGTGTCGTGATGAGACGAAAAGAAAGTCTGATTTTGTTTCCAAAATCCAGCGTTTGAAAATGTTCAGTCGTCGTCAGTCGCCGGAGCAACTGGCTGATATCGCAGCGTTAAAAGACCAAGGGTTCGTTGACGCTATCAAGCAGCAGTTTCCGCAATTGGTGTCGCGTCGTTTTGCTTTCCATGAAATCCGTGACTTTTTCATCGAATTAAATGGCGCTGGCTTTGGTGAATGGTTTCTTCACGAGCGAGTGGATCACATCATTATGTACACCACTTACGGGTCTGTGTTTCCAGCGTTGCGCTTTGTGACAACGGGGGCGGGAACGTTTAAGTGCTCAGGATTTTGTTTCGATGTGCGTTTTGGCGCTTAGGGGGTCACATGACAGTTCGCTCTACAGTATCCGCTGACATATCCATGCACGTGATTTGGGTGAATTCAACCGACTTTTACTCCACCGTAAAGGCCGTCAAGGTTCATGAGATTTTGGTGAATGAGTTTGGGTATACCGACTCTTTAATACTAGAGGAAGGCAACCGAGGGAAGGGGGTGAGTATCAGTGTGTGTGATAACACTACCACCATTAAGCAGATGCGAGAAGACTACGCCTACGCGAAGAAAACGGAAAGGACGATAGAAACCACCTCCGAGCATCGTGCATCGGCTAAGGCTTTACTCTCTTCTCTGTATGACGACTGAAGTCTGCTTATTGTGTAACGTCATCAAACACTCATAAGAGAAGGTCATTAGTGTGTCTGGATTTTGTTTCGATATTCTAGCCGGTAGCGGCATTCAAACGGGTTATGTTTTTCGACGAGCAACGCCTTGTTCGGTCTTGTCTTAAGTGACCAAGGTTATCGAGTGTGCGTATTGAGGCCCTTTGATGACAAATATGATCGCGTCGTCGGAGGGGGAGTCCTTGGTTGAGGGGGATGCGAACATTCGGTGTGTTATCACCCAGTCAAGTAAACCGGGAAAAACGCTCGTAACGAGCAGGCATTAATATCGAGTGGCGTAATTCGAGTAACCAGTAGGGCGCCCTCTTGGTGGGGAAGGGACCTTTCTAACTGGGCGACGTGCTTTGGGTTGAGGTACTGGCTTAGGCTGTCCTTTTGGCTTGTTGTCGCGACTTCCTTTAAACCGTCCCATTTGAGAACCCTCGCGCTAGGGAGGCTTCGCCGCTGCGCGCCCTTGCGCTACAGAACCTGCAACTGGGTACGGACAGTCAGACGCTCACCAAGACCGAAAGGAAATACCATGTCAGCACTTGTTCAATACTCAAATGTTTCGTTATTCACATCAGAAGAAAAGGGCATCCTTGACCAAGCCGCAAGCATTCTCAAATCCAAACTGTTTATTTCAGAACAAACGCCATTAACCTCGCCTGAATTGGTGAAATCGTTCTGTCAAACGTCCTTGGCCGCTTGTGAGTCTGAAGTGTTTGGGATTATCTTCCTCGATAATCAACATCGAGTGTTGCGCACCAAAGAGATGTTCTACGGAACCATTAATGCCGCCTCGGTCTACCCGCGCGAGGTTGTTAAAGCGTCGCTGGTCACGAACGCGAGTGCGGTTATTCTCTATCATAACCACCCAAGTGGCGACGCCACCCCAAGTCAAGCAGATCGCCGCATTACCCGCCAACTAACGGACGCGTTGGCATTGGTTGATATCCGAGTATTGGACCACTTCGTGGTTTCATTCGAGAGTGTAGTTTCATTTTCTGAACGAGGTTGGATTTAAATGAAGCGGCCATAAGCCGCTTATTTTTACAGTGTACTTTGTTGCGATGTGATGGATTATGATATATCAATATGCGACCAATATCACAATATACAAGATCAAACATGGGACGGGGTGTGGCAAGATAGCTTTATTGTAACCTCCTGAATATCGAGTCGTGATGAGCCAAGATAATGAGGCCCAACTAAGGCGCCGTATTGAATGTATTCTAGAGCGCTACCCTAATGCCTCGTCGTTGATGGTTCGCCAGCGATTGATTGTGAATGTCACCCCCGCTCACCTTTATCTACACCTAATCCCTTTCTATGATCAGTGCCGCATCGATGACAGTGTTGATATTCAACGTGAACTTGGCAAAATGATGGCCATGCATTTGGGGTTGAGCGTGATAGTGCGAACACTGTCAACAAAGCCCTATAACTATCGTCAGGTAGAGCAGGCGTTACTTGAACTGACGGTGGACCTTGACCACGTTGAACAAGCTCGGCGCTGTAAAGTCACGCATTTTGGCCATGATATGGCGAAAGATGAGCATCATCATTCGCATTGGGTGATGGTACTGCAAAAACTCGGGCACCGATTACCTGAAATTTGGCAGGCATTACGGCAACGCGTTAGAGTCGAGCCCATCGACCGTTAATAATTGATGTATCAGTCATCGGAGCGGCTTTTGCGAGTGTCACGTCAATTTAATGATTTAATGACATTGGCGCTTGCTGAATGTTAGTTGGCTTTTTATACGGATTGTGCAGTTTCTCGGGCTCTGGGAGGTTAAAGTGAGCGCATTGAGTACAGCTATAGGGACGTACAAGGGGGGGGAACCGCATACAATAGTTGGTCACCTTTGTCTCCTTGAAACGTGATGCGTTTTTAAATGTTTGGCGCCCGCTTCTCGGAGCAGGCTTGATTGTCTGACCAAAATATATCTGACTATTTTAAACACACTTTTGGACAAAAATGTGCTGACCACTTTGCTAAATTAACAGTTCTCGAATAACTATAGGGATGGTGAGTAACTTAACTCAGAGTCCAAAACTGCTAGGTGCGGAGCAGTTTTACAGGTTTCAGTGACAACTCTGCGACTCTCTTACCAACTAGTACGGCTTGCCCTGCAATGCTGACGAGTAATTGTGTATCGGTTTTCTCCACTGACACTAGTACTCGGCCGGGTTTTCCTATTGCCAGTCCCTGATATCCCCAATAACATGCTTTCGAGTTACACTCAATCAAACTGTGCTGAACAAGATAAGCTCCTGCGGGGCCATTGGCATTACCCGTTACAGGGTCTTCGTTAATCCCAATTGCAGGGGCAAACATTCGTCCATAAGTTATAGGTTTTTGCTTGCTCCCCTCTAAAAAAAAGGGAAAGAATCCATTGCAGCCTATCTCATCACTGAGCGCTTTTAACTTCTCGTTATCCGGGGTTAATCCATCAAGCTTCTTCCTGCTAAGCATAGGAACCATAACCTTGGAATGACCTGTCGAGACAATTTGTATTGGCAGTTCAGCAAAATCACTCACACTAATACCTAGGGCATTTGCCAGCCCATTCCGTTGATTTTGGCTAAATGGCGGTAGAAACTCCACGCGCCCCTGAGTCATTTTCACCAAGATATCTTTTGGGCTACCCGAAATTGATACAGGTAGATTGCCTGCCCCTGTCTTCGCTATTAACGGATAGTCTGATAGATGCCCTGTACTGGCTCGCAAAAAATGAGTAGCTATGGTCGCGTGTCCACATATTGGAACCTCATTGGTGGGGGTAAAGTATCGAACATATACGTCATGGCTTTGATCTTTAGGTGACAAAACAAAGGCCGTTTCTGAATAACCCGTAAATGCAGCAATATATTGCATCTCCTGAGTGGTAAGCTGGTTTGCATCTAAAACAACTCCCGCCCGATTTCCAGTGTTAGGTTCGCTGGTAAATGCATCAACCACATAAATGGTAACCATCGCACGATTCCTCTGCTGTTGGCATAGTGATTTCTGCGATAGCTTCCGCCATCACCCAAAAATCTTGTTTAATTGAAGCGACACATATTACTGCTCTAGCAGGTTTATGCTCACCCATAAAATCAGCAAAAGTTTGATCTAGTATTGGCCAGTACTTCACATCTGTAGAATAAAACCTGACCAACGCTATACTCTGTAGTGTGCCGCCTGCCGCTTGAGTGAGCGCTAGAGTGTTGTTTAAAACAGAACGAGTCTGCCTTTCAACCTCTTTCGCCATGTCTTTTTTTTCAACACTTGCCGCAGTATCAGGAAGTTGTGCAGATATGTACAATGTATTACTTATCAAGGTAGCTTGACTGTAATGACCATTTGGTTGTTTAGCGCAAGCGGTATTAATGAATTCCACTTTGTGATTTCCTTAGTAGTTCTTGTTTGAATGGTATAAATAGAAATCTCGTGGATACTATTCTTTTTATTGCAAATACGTTTCGGATTGTTCGAGTGGAAACTGCCAATCAATCTAAACCAAGATCTCGTTTCATGTGCTCACTAAGCTCATATGTACTTGGTAAGTTGATGTTACTTTTTCTGTGGCGAGCTCTCATCTCATCACCAAATAATGTAACAAACACTTTTGTGTAATACTGGAGAGCATAATTTATCGGGTTATAAAAAAAATTGTGAGAAAATATATATTTCTTTTTATTTTGACTTTCTACTTTCATGGTTTAATTCTCTAATTTTATTAGCTTATAGATAAAGATTAAAAAAACAGAACAATAGTTATTTCTATTATTAGAAAATAACGGTTAACAATAATGAGGTTTTCATTAACTAAACTCTTAAAATTCAGAATCTCAAATGAGTCTGATTAATAATTAAAATATCACTTTCATCCTCCAACGAAAGCTAGTTATACTAAGTGGGCATTTAAAAGACAACGTGACTCAGAGTTGCAAATAGGTAACAATCATGGAATTGATGAACAATGAGCTAATCTGCTTTGCGGCAGTTTGTAAGCACCTTTCCTTGACAGAGGCTTCAAAGGAGCTTGGAAAATCGAAGGCTCAAGTAAGCCGTCAACTGGCAACCTTAGAAAAACAGCTTGGGGTTACGCTGGTTCACCGAACAACAAGAAAACTCGTTCTGACTGATCATGGTGAAAGCATCAAAGAGCTTGCCATCGAAGCTTTGGATAATTTGCAAGAGTTGACTTACAGAGCAAAATCACTGAGTGACTGCATTAATGGGAAATTTAAAATAACAATGCCTAATTCAATAGCATCTTCTATTTTTGGTGATATTCTTAAAGGCCTTCAAGAACGATATCCTGCTGTGAACTTTGAAATATCATCAAGTAATAACATTGAAAACTTATTAGAAAGCAATGTAGACATGGCAATTAGGCTTAATAACGTTGTTGATGACGCATTGATTGCACATAAAGTAGCAAATTATAACGATATTTTAATATCAAAAATCGACGACACTAAAAATAACACTTTACTCATCTATAAAAACCATTCGAGCAAAGAGTTGATAAAGAAGAATTATAATGATGTCATTGAAGTTGATAATACATCCATTTTAATTAACTTTGTTGCTAGAGGAGTCGGTGTTGGCGTCATTCCAAATTATCTCATGAAAGATAGCCACATAAATAGCCATATCCATACTGTGGAAATTTTCGATACGGAAAGATCGATGTATATCGCTTACCCTTATCAAAATCCACTGCCGAGAAAGTTGGCCGAAATCTCAACTTTCATTAGAGCAGAATTGGCTAGTATTTTACGTTAATAGAAGCTCCTTTTTCTAACGGTGTAGTTGATGACAATTTTTATTTAGCCATTTGCTTAAATGTCTTGGACTAGTGCGCGTTACCTAAAGACTTGGTCGAGGTTTTAAAAAATGCGACTACTTTAAATTGGGTATTAGTTTTATCATGTACTAATGAGTGGAGTAAAAATTACTTAGAAGTGGCTTTGTTGTGTAATTCGGTTGAACTAAATCTATACGATCTGATCAGCTACATTCATTATCCCTCATAGCCTCATAGCCTCATAGCCTCATAGCCTCATAGCCTCATAGCCTCATAGCCTAAAGCTCGTTACAAAACAATCAACAGGAAGCAATACAACCAATCACTCATTAACCGTGGCTCTCTGACCTTTTGGATTGATGAAGAAGCGATAAGTAGCTGGGCGCAAAGCAAACAGAATAAGCGTGGTAGGCCACGTCGATTAGTGATTCATGGTGAAACGCGTGTTTTCTATGCCACTGAGAGCGCTGTAAGGATTTATCGACTCGATATTTAGACTTGCTCATGTTCCATTAAGTTGTCCAAATTACACCTGCATCAGTCGTAGAGCAAAGCAAGTTGAGGTCTCATTTAAGACTAAAACGAGAGGAGCAATACAGCACCTAGCGATTGATGCTACTGGCCTTAAGGTTTATGGCGAAGGTGAATGGAAAGTCAAAAAACACGGGACGGATGGCAAGCGTAGAGTCTGGGGAAAGCTGCATATTGCCGTCGACACAAGCACTCATGAAATTATTGCAGCCGAGCTAAGTTTATCGACGGTTACAAATGGAGAAGTCCTCCCGAACTTACTGAAACAAACACGCCTAAGTATCCTTAAGGTATCTGGTCATTGTACTTACGACCCGAGTGTCTATCACGATGCAATTATGATTAAGCGAGCCGTTGCGAGAGAGAGCTTAAACTGGTTTCTATTAAATTTAATCTAGGCATGACTATTTATAGGGGCCTAATTTTAGAGGTTATTATTTCGAGAACTAACATGGGACTATAGAAATGACATAAATAGAATGTAGTGTATTTCACCATTGAAAAAGAGTTGTTGCTTAGGTTGTGTGTAGGTATTAATTGAAGTGACAATCTCTTTATGCCTAGGAGTGGCCATTAATTCAATAATTATATATAAATAATAAGACAATTAATCACCTGTGCAAGAGAATAACTAAGTTCAGCTGGATGGAGGTTATCAACAATGGTTTATCAATGGGCAGTATTTCGTCATCAGCGCCCTATTTTTGGGGCGGGGTGTGAATTATTTGTTGTCATACTCGCTTTTTTATCAATAGCTTTACCTCTGATATATGAAGAAAGCTTATTGATGTTGGGGATATCTTCAGGACTTGCCCTCATCTGCTTTATTCTATTTTCACTTTTTGCCCAAAGTGACAAGCTACGAAGGTCAATGTCTAGCTAGAGTAATGGTTAGACTCAAGGAAGGTAAGTCCCTGTTCTTGGGTATCTCTATAACTTTGAAAAGCAAAATGTCGCTTAATGGCTTAATGGCTTAATGGCTTAATGGAGTGTGCAGTTTGGTTAGAGTCGATCAGCTTAATCTGCACCGCCAAGATTAGACACTAAGTTAAGCGATTTTCCATAGTTTTAGTTATTTACTAATTGAGCAAAGTCGCTTGGTAGTTACGATACGACAGAATCGCTTGGTGATCACAGGGAGCTAACTACCGTGTCGAGCTCGGATCTGCCCCATATCAGCATAGAGTAAAACTCATTGCAGGTTATATCAATAACTTTGCATAAATCATGCTAATGATAAACAATCTTTTCTTAACACTCGAAACCGATCAGCTTTGAGTTCATGCTAAACCTGTGGCAATTATTCAGCTTTTATCTCAAATGATTAGTTGGTAGGATCTGACGAACTGCAAGGAGCCAGTAAAAATGATTGATACCACGATATTACCGCTATTCTTTGTTACCACAATATTCTTAGCAATCTCTCCAGGTCCAGACTTAGTACTCATATCATCATATTCTTCGATTCGTGGATTTAAATCTGGAGTAATGGTGTCCCTTGGTATTTTCATCGCAGGGTTAATTCAAACACTGTTAGTAGCATTTGGCTTAGGAAAACTGATGCAAGCGATGCCACCTTTGGTATTGGCAATCAAAATTGTTGGGGCAATTTATCTATCTTGGCTTGGAATAAATTTATTACGTGGATGGCTAAAGAATAAAGGAGACGTATCTGCAAGTCAGACGATTCAGTCTTTGGGTAATAAAGAGCTAGTCTACCGTGGTTTACTTAACAATATTATGAACCCCAAAGCGTTACTCTTCTTTAGTATGTTCTTGCCTCAGTTTACTCATTCTGATGGTGCTTTAACCAGCCAGATACTCATACTTGGAACCATTCTTAGTAGTATTGTTTTATGTATCAATACTATTTTCTCATTGTCTTTTAGTAAGTAGGGTTCTTTGCTAGGTCGTAAGTTTAGTTTAAACCGTCATATTGATGGTGCATTGGGTGTGGTGTTTTTGGGGCTTGCTGCCCGTTTAGCTACAAGTAAGTAATCTGTGTATACCAGCGTTTAAGGTTTTAGATACTTTTCCTTATCCGAATGAAACGAGTTAGAGGCAGGCCCTAACTCGGCTTGTCCAACTCTGAGTCAGCATGTCGTCGCGACTCAAGGCTAGTTACAATGATGTATTTTACAACTGGAAGCAAGTTGGCTTTGTCGGCAAGAGCTGATAACAAAGAGAGCTAAAGCCGACTAAATTGATTAACGAATAACTTTCAATTTTTTTGGTTATAGTATGTGTAACAAAATTCTAATAATACTTGAGTTATTTTAAATGAAACAAGAAGTACATAGGTTTGAGCTATCAATAAATAGCACTATCTCTGAAGTCTATGGCCACTTTACTAAGGCAAATAGTGACCAAAGTCTCGATAGAATGTTTGAAGGTCTTCAAAAAAAACTCAGAAAAATTAACTGCTCAGTGAGAGAGAGGGAATGTACTTTCATTAATGTTTACATTGCATACGGCAGAAGACAAGAGGACTTTGATGGTAAAGGGAAGACTTGTAGTTCTTTTTCTACAAGGAGAATCGAAAGTATAATGAACACCCACTCTAACCTTTCGCCGGCAGACCTACTAGGTGAGGCTTTGCGATCTTTAGAGCAGTAATATGGGACTAGATACGATTATCAAGCTGCTTACCCAGGGCAAGATCATGAAAAACCCTTATGGAATAAGGGATGAAGTGAAGTCATTTTTTCACTAATTAGATACTGAAGTCACAATAATCTCAATACATCCAAGATCGATTTGATGATCAGATTTAGGTGTGATCATATACTGTTTTTTAACAGTATATATTTAGCCTAATGAACGGATTAAGCCTTTTGGACCATATTTCAGTTATTCGAGACCCTCGCCAAGCTTGGAAAATAGAGCACACGCTAACCGACATTATCTTCTTAACAATTGCAGCAGTGATTGCTGGTGCTGAAGGTTGGGAGGATATTGAAGATTTTGGTGAAGATAACTTGGAGTGGCTTAGACAGTATGGTGATTTCAAACAGGGCATACCAGTACACGATACCATTGCCCGAGTTATCAATCTTATTTCCGCCAGGCAACTGCAACGATGCTTTACTGCGTGGATGAAAGACTGTCATGAGGTGACTGAGGGGGAAGTGATTGCTATCGACGGCAAAACTCTCAGAGGCACATACAACAAAGACAAACGTTGTGGCGCAATTCATATGGTTAGTGCCTTTAGTGCAGCAAATCAAGTTGTGTTAGGGCAGGTTAAAACTGCAGATAAAAGCAATGAAATAAAAGCGATCCCTGAACTGCTTGAGATACTTTCCTTGCGAGGTTGCTTAGTGACGATTGATGCAATGGGATGCCAAAAGGAGATAACTGAAAAGATAGTTGCTCAAGACGCAGATTATCTCTTAGCAGTAAAAGGGAATCAAAAACGATTGGAGCAAGCGATTGGTCAAGTGTTTAACTCTAGTATGCTTAATAGTTTTGACGGTGATAAATACGTCACTCAAGAGAAAGGGCATGGTCGCACAGAAACGCGTTTGAGTATGGTTGTTCACAATACGGATTTCTTAGGCGATATAGCGCTTGATTGGGCGGGACTCTCCACAATTGGTATGGTCGTTTCAATTCGTCAAGAAGGTGATAAGCCAGCAGAAACAATGCAAATCAAGCACTACATAAGCTCAGCAAAACTGACGGCTAAAGCTTTACTAGAGAGCACGCGAGCACATTGGAGCATCGAAAATCAGATGCATTGGCGATTAGACGTTGGCTTTAAAGAAGATGAGTGTCGAATACGTCGAGAGCAAGCTGGTGAGAACCTAGCTGTTATAAGGCATATTGCCTTAAACCTGTTGACGGAAGAAACTAGCTTCAAAGCTGGAATAAAAAGAAAGCAGAAAAAAGCGAACCGTAGCAACAGTTACCTTTCGCAAGTCCTTGCTGGACAAGGTGCTTCGTAATCTTGCCCTGGCTGCTTACCAAGTGCCTTGATTGTTCCCTTTATTTTAAGAGCATATATCAAGCTTTTCTCAGGATTCAGTACAATGGACTGAAACTCATCCCCACGCAGAATAGAGCTTGAATACCCGTTATGGTCCTTTGAATATTGAGCTTAGATCTTGGATAGCCTTAATCCTTTTCACTAAATCGCCATAATCTTCCGTCGATAGCTTAGTCGATTTTACTATGTCACCACTGATCACAGCAATAGTATTCGTTTCGCTCCATTTTCACCTCAAAAGCACAGTAGGCCCATTTAGAGGCTAAGTTTTCAGTGCGATAAGAATTGCCAGAGATTTTTTAGTCTTTTGGTATCACGCTACACG
Source organism: Vibrio sp. R78045 (assembly GCF_042466085.1). Taxonomy (NCBI): domain Bacteria; kingdom Pseudomonadati; phylum Pseudomonadota; class Gammaproteobacteria; order Vibrionales; family Vibrionaceae; genus Vibrio; species Vibrio sp. R78045. The sequence goes on along the minus strand of NZ_JAXHBS010000013.1, from coordinate 438,851 downwards.
AATGCGTTGCCTCAACCTCACTGCGACTCATTCCAAAATTAAGCTTAAAACTGGAATTAGCTTAGCAATTGCTATAATTCAAAAATATAGGGCCCGTTTCAGGTTGAACTGTAACCCATAGCACTTTCTAACTAAAAAGTTCTCCATTACGTGCTGACTTGCTTTTACCTAATTTCATCTTCAATAATTTACCAGTTACAAATCTAATACATATTATTTTGTCTATTGGGTTTGTTTAAGCTGCTAGGTTGCAATCATATTATTTTAGCAAGTTACTAATTGGACGTTGAACGTAATGAGGAACTGTTGCACAGTTAAGTGAAGAGATAGGTCATTCAGACTTATAATTTTCGTTAGCTACTATTGGGTACAGGGAAAGCATGAAGCAAGGTATGACAGTAGAGATCAGGGCAGCACAACCAAGTGAGTTAGAGTCAATTTTTGTTCTTGTCACATCTCATAATGAGTGGACTCAGTTTAATGGGCCGTACTTTCCTTATGAGCATCCAACATTAAGTGAATTTGAACAATCTACTTTCAAACGGTTACTTAAAGGTTCTGATTTACAATTGGTTATAGCTAATAATGCTCCTGTTGGTGTGGTCAATAGTTACTGGGAATGTGAAGATACCCGTTGGCTTGAAGCTGGCGTGGTTATCTATGATTCAAACTATTGGGGGCAGGGGATAGCAGCAAAAGCAGTTCCCCTTTGGGTTACACACTTGTTCAGCATTAATGACATTGAGCGAGTTGGTATGACAACGTGGTCGGGAAACCCTAGAATGATGTCTTTGGCATTAAAGTTAGGTTTTCAACAAGAAGCTTGGTTACGTAAAGTTCGATACTACCAAGGTAAATATTACGATTCAATCAAGTTTGGAGTATTACGTTCAGAATGGAAACATCACAGATAACATTTAAGGTTTCAAGATACTTTTTTCTAATATCAAGTGGGTGAGCTAGGTCAAAGTCCTATCTCAGAAATGTCTAGAGGCGTGCTAGCGATAACTGCCGTTAACCGTAATTTCGTCATTTTTAGCCTGTATTTTGGGGGCGAAAGTGCCCCTGTATGAGAGGAACTTGGTATTAATTGACGTCAAGATGTCATACATAGGCAAGTGAGGTATATGGACAATGGGGTAGAGTCAGACCATACTCCAAACAAGAAACTCATCGAAGCGATTCAAGGTCTTTAAAGGTTACGGATACTGAACAAGTGTCAATTTGATTTTTGGTTATGCCGTGACCGGCTGGAGGTGAGAGTGCCGGAGGGATCAGTCATTTTTGAATGGACTCTTCAATATCTTCACAGTTTAGGTCTAAAATGAGGCGGCTAAATAGCCGTCCCAGGCACACCATCTGACTTGTTTATTCACTCATTCCGTAAGCCAAAAATTAATTCAATTTCATCATCAAGTCTTCTGCCCGTTGGTATAAAACCGATCCTTTGATAAATGGAGAGCGCATTGCCTTTTTCTTTATCCATCGTGGTCAGGGAGACGCCTTTTAAACCAATAATGGAAGCGTATTTCTTACTGAAGTTAATCGCTTGACTCCCCAATCCCTTTCCTTGGAAACGATGGTCAATCATGATGCGCCATACATATAAATGCTCCTTTTGAAAGTGTTCATCGTGTGAGTCCAGTATTCTAGGGTCAATCAGAGAGATTAGGCCCGCAGGTTTATCGTTTAAGTAAATACCGTGGTTGATGCTATCGTCGTTAAAGCTGGCTTCTACAAGCCATTCTGTGTTGTTAGCAATCAGTTGTTTTTGAGACTCTTCCACTGAGAGCTCAATAATGTCATCGATGATGGTACTGTTTATTTTTAAGAAGCTAATTTTATTCATGCTTATTTACCTTGGATAGGTATTTCATTAAAAGTAACTGACCAATGCAAGGATCTTGAGTAAGCCAATCTTGAGCTATCAAAATGGTAATGTCGCTTTGGCTCCTGTCTTTTAACAGAGGCTCTTCAACTATTTTATAGCTCTTTCTATTTGGCGCATGCTAGAACTCGCCAATCGTTTTTAACTAAGTATATAGTCACAGTAGAGTTATGAGCTAAGCTCTTAGCTTCTTTTGTGTCTAAAGTCATCACCATGTTGAAAAGCTCCTCAAAATATCTATGTTTAATATACGATATTAATTTGTAAGGATTATTTTTAGTATGAGTGCAACTCCTATCAACATTCTGTTTGTTTGCGTTAAAAAAGGCGTAAGAGCGGCTATCGCTAAAGCAATTGTAGAGCAGCAATTTAATGGGATGGTACAAGCAACTTGCTCAGGGTTTGAGACTGGAGGAACACCCCAAGCTATCTTAGACGAATTGTCTAACTTACTTTGTGTACCTATACAGACCGAAAGCAAAACTGTTTTTGAATACAAAAAGACAAAAGAAAACTTCGATTACGTGATTACGCTGTGTGACCAAATAAGTATTGAGCAGTGTAATTTGTTTGTTGAATGCGTAAACGTGGTTTATTCACACATACCAAACAAGCTTCGCTGGAATGTCCCCAACCTTGGATCCGCCCTAGAATTATCAGGGAATGACAGAACCATGTTTGTAAAAGAGGTCGTAGACCAAATAACCTTTCAAGTGTCGCAACTCGTTGCAAACATTCAAGTAAAAAGCTGAACTACTTCTCATGTAAGGCCAAACCTTAAGCTGCTGAAGCAACAATAAGGCTAGTGCAAATATAAGTTGAAGATGTTACTTATCTCAGTGACAAACGGCGCATAGTACTATTAAGTTACGGGCTTCACTCAACGCGTTCTTTCTGCCATCACGGTTCCGTACCTCACTATCACTACAAGTGTTAAAAACTAAGAAGTAGGAGTCATTGTTCTATCAATCTTTGGGCACTGACTTTTCAGAATCCTAGAAAAACCTAATGAGTATTCCTTGAACCTTAGAGCATCTCCTAGCTTAACGGCAAGGTATAGAATAATGCTTCGCTTAACAAAGTGTTAAATCCCGTGATAACAGAGCCTTATCTTTTCAAAGTCACACTTTCGATGTCCACTAGAAAATAAACTATATTTTTTTACAATCTAGTCTACTGTTAAAAATAGAAGGGATTCTTCTAATAACGTCATCAATTGGCAACCAGAACACAAAGATTCTGTCGCCTAGGCTAGAAAAGGAAACACTATGGTTTTACAATCATGCCGCATAACTTTCACCAATCAAAATATCTTTATTTGTCAGTCAGTCGAGCATTCTCTCAGCCTTCTTGAGGCTGAAATTAACAATGGTATTTCTAAAGTTAGAATCGAAGCTAGTGATGGTTGTGAGATTCACTCCTATCATTTTGATTCGATTGAGGAGTCCATTGAAAGCCTCATGAACCTCTAAGGCGGCCGTCATAAATTAAGCACCTATATCAAGCTATAGGTTTATCTAAGTAAAATGGCGCTTAGTGAAGTGTCAGTCTGACTGGACGTTACAACTTTGCACTTACACATAATGCTACCCATAATTGACACCTTATAGTTTTTAGACATCACATGAATTGTATTTGGGGAAATTCATGTTGTTTAAAAACGCTAACATGTTGCCGAAACCAATAACGGGGCATTTCTGAGGTAGAACGTGCCACGAGTAAAAATTCAGCCTGTGATGGTTTTGGACAAAAACGCGTTAGATCAAAAACTCTAACTCACTTAACTGATATTAGAAAAAGTATCTTGAAACCTTAAAGCTGAGAGGTTGATACGGCGACGTTGAACAATGAATCTTAGATCTCTAATCAGTCACGTTAGTATGAGTGAAGCCTGAAAGTGATAGACTTAGAAAGCGTATTAATAATAATCAACAAAAGCCTGGTGAGTGTGTTACCTTGGTTGTTATCCCTACCGCTTAGTGGGGACTTCTTTTCTTTTCCGAACTCGCATCTCGGCACTCCTTAGTTGCCCTCCTAAGCCTCACCGCAGGCTTTAATTATGTCCATTTCAACCCAAAAGTTAAGAAACATCTTCAAACTCACTAGAATTAAAAATGTAGAAATCAACAACGACGTACCCCATTCCGCACCTTGGTTACCACTTGCTCAGAAAGTAAATCCTGTCATCCCTTCGGCAATTATATATTGCGAAGGTAATTTCGGTGAAATTGATGGTAAAACCGCTAATGGGCTAGTGAGGCATTCATTAAGCTATCGTATTCTATCGGTTATTGATAGTGTATCTGCCGGCTTAGATGCTGGAGAAGTACTTGATAACAAAGCCAATGGAATACCGATCCTTGCCAATGCTGAAGAAGCTATCATTCACGCGGAAAGCATTCCCGATTACTTCATTTTTGGCATTGCGCCATCAAGTGGTTTTTTATCTGACTTAGATAAAAGCATCATTTTAAATGCCATGTCACTAGGAATGAACATCGTAAATGGCTTGCATGAATTCCTAACTGATGATCCTCTATTTTTAGAAGCTAGCTTAAAGAATAACGTTCGAATATTCGATACTCGCAAACCCAAAAGTAAAGGCGATCTGAAAACGTTTAGCGGCAAAATACACAACGTTAAATGTCCGAGAATTGCTGTCATGGGGACGGATTGCGCGCTAGGAAAACGAACAACAGCAACAATATTGGCGAATGAACTGACTAGAAAAGGCCTTAACGTCGTTCTGATTGCCACTGGTCAAACAGGTATTATGCAAGGCGCACAATACTGCGTTGCACTCGATGCTGTCCCTTCACAATTTTGTGCCGGTGAGTTGGAATCTGTCATTGTACAGGCTTATGAAAAAGAAAATCCGGACCTGATTATTATTGAAGGGCAAGGAGCCTTGAGTCACCCTGCGTTTTCAACCAGCGCATTTATCTTACGTGGCAGTTGTCCAGCGGGTGTGATATTGCAACATGCTCCTAAACGTTTATATCGTAGTGATTTTTCTGATTGCCCAATGCCTTCGATTGCCTCAGAAATCAATCTTATCGAAACGTTTTCTAATACCGATGTTATTGGACTAACACTGAATCATGAAGATATGTCTTTAGATGAAACACGCTGTGTGATAGACAGCTACACTACCGAATTTGGTATACCGGTTACTGATGCATTATCACAGCCTGTCGAACATCTACTGCACATCGTAACGTCAGCCTTCCCTATGATAGCAAGAAAACTGGCCGCAAAAGGGTGAACTACCCTAGATTAGACATTGATTGTGGGAAGATTCACCATAACGCTCAGTTCCTGATTACTCAGCTCTCACTAAAAAATATATCCGTTACGCCTGTAACAAAAGCCTTCCTCGGCCACCCTATCATCGCACAAGTTCTTATTGATGCTGGCGCAACAATGTTAGCCGATTCAAGAATCGAAAATCTTCAAAAGATGACTGAATCTGGCATTGCTATCCCTAAAATGCTCATACGTACACCCATGCTAAGTCAAGTGGCGAGCGTAATAAAATACAGTGATATGAGTTTAAATTCTGAAGTTGAAGTAATTCAGAGGCTTTCACATGCAGCGGAACAACAAAATTGCCGTCACGGTATCATTATTATGGTTGAGCTTGGCGATCTCAGAGAAGGTGTGATGCCCCATCATATTATTGATTTTATCCGAGAAGTTATTTCTTTACCAAACATCACGATAAAAGGAATTGGTACGAATTTAGCCTGTCGGTATGGTGTCGCTCCAGATGATCAAAATATGAATATTCTTTCTGAGCTTGCCGATGGAATTGAAGCTACATTTGGGATCAGTCTAGAAATTATTTCAGGGGGTAATTCTGCTTCAGTTAACTGGGCTCTTCAGAGAACAGGCTTAACTCGAGTAAATAACCTTCGTATAGGAGAAGCAATTTTTTTAGGCTGTGAGCCTTTAGAGCACGAAAATATCAAAGGCTTACATACGAATGCGGTTTCTTTGACCGCTGAAGTGATTGAATCCAAGGCTAAACCGACTTTGCCTTGGGGGAGTCGGGGGTTAAATGCTTTTGGTGAAAAAGAAAGCCTTCAAGATAGAGGGGAGGTCTCACAAGCTATTCTAGCATTAGGCCGCCAAGATGTTTGTGTCAGCGGGCTTAAGGCTCCGAATGGGATTAAGATCATGTCTTCAACCAGTGATCATCTTGTCCTTGAATCCTCACAAAAACCACTATTTGTAGGGGAAAAAGTCACATTCGGTTTAGATTACAGTGCGCTCTTATCTTCTATGTCTTCACGTTATATCCATAAATATTTTAAGGCACCTAAAGGGAGAAGAAACGCATAATGCTACGAACAGCAGTAATTATTTCCGTCAGTGTCATGCTTAACGGTTGTCAGATAAGCCCAATGAAATCTAGTGGGCTTGCCGATTATAGAGCGACGGTTATCTCAAGCCAACTGCCACAAGAGTTAGGCTCAATCACACTCGTAAATGCTCAGTCAGAGGGCAATAGTGTCACTCTTGTTTTCATAAAAAAGAAAACGTTGAATATGGACCGCTTAGTAGAAAAAGTCGCCGTTAGTTTTTGTGACAACATCGAAATAAGACCTTTATTAGACAACGGGATCTCTTATCGAATCATTACCTTAGGAAAAAATGAGAAAGTAGAAAGCCTTAACGTCATTTCTCTAGCTAAGTGCTCTAATTGAATGCTTAGCAGTCGAATGGATAAAAGCCAATACGAGTTGTTCAATGTACTCAATGACACTATTTTATTGAGGTTTGACCGCCTTACGCCTTGGGAAAAAAACTTTATCACAGAGTTACACCATAAGGTCGTAACTAGACAACTCATTTCAATTAAACAAAAACAGCTTGCTTTAAAAATCTCAATGAAAGCCTATAAATCAAAGAAGAAAAACGCGCGTTCCAACGTTTAATTTAAGCTTGTGTATGCCTAATCTGTTCAAGGTCCTCTAAACCTTGGACAGATTAGTAGTATTTGCACTTAACGTATTGAAAATAATCAAGTATAGAGGTGAATGGGTAACAACTTTCAGCGTAATGGCAATTGAAACAACTAAGTATTTAGGTTCCTTTTCGATTAACACTCAGTACCTTTTGAAAGCAACAATGCATCTTCTAATTCAACCCCAAGATAGCGGATTGTATTATCTACCTTGGTATGACCAAGTAGTATCTGCACCGCTCGGATATTTTTCGTTTTTGCGTAGACTAACGTTGCTTTTGTTCGCCTCATCGAGTGAGTGCCATACAAGTTAGGATTCAACCCCAGATTAGAAGCCCATCTCCTCACTAAGTATCGATAGTACGAATAGCTAATCGGTTATTGCTTTCGCCTTTGGCTTGGGAAAATAAAATTGCTGTCATGTAGCGAAGCCATCAAAATCCATTTCATTAGACTCTGTTGCGTTCTTGTCGTTATCTCAAATTGAACTTCAATATCTGTTTTGCGCTGGATATGCTTAACGCGGTTAAATATCCTATCTTGCGAAGATACATCGCAAACTCTGAGAACGAGCAAGTCACTTGCTCTAAGTTTGCTATCAATAGCTAAGTTGAGCAACGCAAGCCGCATCAAATTATTTTCAATTTCTAATCTGGTTCTGATCCGCCAAATTTCCTCAAGTCGAAAAGGCTTTTTGACGCCACTTCGTTTCGTTTTGTTGAAAACTACCATGATGGCCTCCTTTTTGATTGGTCATCACGATTGTAGTTGCAAGGAAATGGACAAAAATAATTTAGGGCAATTACTTAAATTGAGTATGTTCGAATTACCTTTTTATGGCAAACCAAACTCTTTAGCAATTAGGAACAAGCTAACTTGGAGCGTGGCTAAAGATTATTACTACATTTGTGCCACATTTTTATTGTAAATTCACAGGTGTATACAACCCACCTAAAGTCTCATCTTCTTTGTAGCAAGTAAGGAAAGCGTCTACTACACAGGGGTCGTATAGTTTATTTCGGCCTTGTTCTAAGGTATTGATAGCTTTCTCCGCTCCGACAGCCTTCCTATATGGTCTATCACTTGCCATAGCATCGAAGGTATCTGCAACAGCTATAATCCGAGCCTCAAGTAAAATTTCATTCCCTTTGAATCCGTTTGGGTAGCCCGAGCCATCCAACCTTTCATGGTGCTGTTCGATCATTTCGACGATTGGCCAAGGAAAAATTACTTCATGAAAAATCTTTGCTCCTACTTCTGAATGACTTTGGAGTAACTTGTACTCTGCTGGCATGAGCTTCCCAGGCTTATTTAAGATTTGAGACGGGATCGTAATTTTCCCGATGTCGTGAACCAATGCTCCAATGACTAGTCCTTCTTTAACAGAGTCTTCTAGTGAAAGTTTATCAGCTATAAGATTACATATATGAGCGACATTACGTTGGTGAGAGGAAGTGTATTCATCACGAATTTCAAGCGCACGAGATATTGCGCCTAGCATATTAGTCATAATCGCGATTGGGGTAGAAGAATCAAATTCTAGCTTGTTTTTAGCTAATCCAGATTCGATCTTACTTACCTTTGTTTGTACCTGAGGCCAGATGTCATTGATCATACTGTAAAAATAACTTACGAAGTCATGAGTGTATGGTTCGTTGTTGTTGCTTATACCGATGACTGCAACTACGTCATTATTTTGTATTACGGGAAGACTGAAGTGATGAGTTAGTTTTATGTGGCCTTTCGGTAAAGAGTCATCTATGGAATAGTTTGCATCATAGTGGTTGTGTATTACGGGCTTTTTCATTCTTATACTATCTGCCCATATTCCTGCAGATGATAGTGGGTAGTGAGTTTCATAACTGCAATGGCAATGTTCCAAAACAGAGGTTGACCAAACATTTAATACGATTTCTTCGTTAGTATGAGAATAGAAGTGGAAATATCCGATATCGCTCTTGGCTTCTTGTACAAAAAAATCAATGAGATCTCGATAGAAGTCATGACTCGTTAAATATTTCTTTCTTGTAAGAAAATCTATACTCATAGAGCTTTCAGTCCGTTAAAATCGATATTAACTTTAAGTCTAGTTCTTTTTCGCGTATTTCATCTGACATTAGCAGAATTTAGGCTGGCTAAGAAAGTGCTTGTTCTGGCTGAAACTAATATTGGGGCGTGCGACGTGAAGTCGTATGAAGCGCTGTTCACCGCTTAATGTGTGAACCATCTGTATCACCAGATGAACCTAAGGCTCTGAATAAAGTAGCGAGCCTGACAATGTAACGAAGGTTGGTCATAGACCAATCGGGATCAAAATCGTGAGAGGACGCTCCTCCTGATAACCACAATCGGGTGAGTGCTAGGTAGTCAGCATGATGAACATAAGTGTGTCCGCATAAGGTGCGTTATGTTATGAAACAGCGGAAGTGGTTAATACGCTGTGGCCAAAAGGCACGAGAGTCGGAAAGGGATTGCCCCATGCTCTTTCGTGATCGTCGAACTCTCCGCACTATAGCGGGCATCTACACTGACACTGCGCAACATACGGAACACGGTAAGCCTGTATCACTCCCTCTGGGAAAGCCTTCGTGGCCGATAGTGATGCAGGTATAGGAGGTTGGAAAAAACGAATGCTGCATTGTAACGATGCAGATACAGACTTGTGTCTGGTCACGAAAGTGAGCCCACTTCCGACTGGTCTCCCGTTGCGAGAGAATTTGAAGAACTTTATTCAAGGAGAAATGCAAATGATGATCTCAAAAGAGATTAGTGCCGCTCCTGACAGCGCTCAATGGCAGTCAATTGACTGGAAATCTGTTGAGGCGCATGTATTAAAGCTTCAGATGCGTATCGCAAAGGCAACGAGAGAAGGTAAACGTGGCAAAGCGAAAGCATTGCAATGGATACTGACTCACTCTCGTTCAGCAAAGCTTCTTGCTGTTAAACGAGTATCGCAAAACAAAGGCAGTAAAACGTCTGGAATAGACGGTGTCATTTGGAACACAGACACACGTCGCATGAAAGCCGTACATCAATTGAGTCGAAAGGCCTATCAAGCTAAACCACTCAAGCGTATCTATATCCCCAAAAAAAATGGCAAACTTCGACCATTGGGCATCCCATGCATGATAGATCGAGCGCAACAGGCACTTTATCTATTAGCATTAGAGCCTGTGTCTGAGGGTCTTGCCGATCCTAACAGCTACGGTTTTAGACCAAGGCGCAGTACTGCTGACGCAATCGGACAGTGTTTTATCTGCTTAAGTCAGAAACGGTCAGCACAGTGGGTTCTCGAAGGGGACATCAAAGCCTGTTTCGACAAAATCGGGCATCAATGGCTGATGGACAATATTGTTGTTGATAAACGTATGTTGGGACAATGGTTAAAGTCTGGCTTTGTAGACAAAGGGCTATTTCAAGACACCGATGAAGGCACGCCTCAAGGCGGGATTATATCCCCAACCTTGATGTTAATGACGCTCTCTGGTCTCGAACAGCAGATTAAGTCTACCGCTCTCAAAAAGGGTGCAAGAGCTAACTTTATTGGATACGCCGACGATTTCGTCGTCACTTGTGCTTCAAAGGAAGTATTAGAGAACGATATCAAACCGTTGATCGCTGATTTCTTAGCAGAAAGAGGCCTAACACTTTCCGAAGAGAAAACGCATATCACTCACATTAATGATGGCTTTGATTTCCTAGGTTTTAACCATAGGAAGTACAAAGGGAGATTGCTCATTAAACCGAGTAAATCCAACACGTTGATGTTCTTGAGTAATCTGCGTGAACTCGTCAAAAAGCACGTAACCCTACCAGTGAATGATCTTATCAAACTGATAAATCCGAAACTTAGGGGGTGGTCGAACTACTACTGACACTGCGTTGCCAAACAAGTATTCGGATATGTAGGCCACAAGCTATTCCATACATTGTGGCACTGGGCAAAAAGGCGCCATCCAACAAAGTCTAAAACTTGGATCGCCCTAAAATACTTCATCAACCGAAAAGGCCAGTGGCAGTTTCACGGTTGGCAGAAGATCATGGATATGGATTGCCAGTTCAATCTCTTCCAAATAGCCAAAGTGCCAATAGAAAGGCATGTGAAAATCCGAAGTTCAGCGACTCCATTTGACCCTCAATACCAAGAATACTTGGCTAAAAGGAAGTCCAAAAGGCTAGCTCGTAACTCTTGGAACGAACCTGCTCCGACTGCTTTATAAGTTGCTGGGTATCAAACGATGCCTTCGTGGAGGCTTGAGCCTAGTGCAGTGAAAGTTGCACGCTGGGTTCTTAGGGAGACGGTACTTGGTAACAGGTGTCGTCCACCCGACAAAGATTACTTAGAGTAAATAAACTAAATTGTGTGAATGAACTAAATTGATGTGTAGAAGGAAACCAACGTGGTGCATAATTTTTATCATGGTACTGATTTGATGTTAGGATAATGGAATGAAAAAGACCACGCCAACGCCCCATGATGCGCTCTTTAAGCAGTTTCTCACTCATCCTGAAACCGCTAAGGACTTATTGGATATTCACCTGCCTGCTGAGCTGCGTGAAATCTGTGATTTGACGACCCTAAAGCTCGAATCAGGCTGCTTCATAGAAGAAAACTTACGGCCTTATTATTCGGATGTCCTTTATTCTCTTAAAACGTCTCAGGGGGAAGGGTATGTCTATGCGTTAATCGAGCACCAGAGTCGGCCAGATAAACACATGGCATTCAGACTGATGCGTTACGCTATCGCTGCCATGCAACAGCATATTGAAGCGGGTCATGAGCACTTACCCTTGGTGATACCTTTGCAGTTTTACCATGGTCAAGTCTCGCCCTACCCATATGAAATGAATTGGTTAAAAGGGTTTGCTAACCCTAAGATGGCTAAGGCTCTCTATACTCAAGATTTTCCATTGGTCGATGTTACGGTCATCTCCGATGATGAGATAATGCAGCATCGCCGTATTGCGTTACTTGAACTTGTACAAAAGCACGCGAGGCATCGCGATATCATGGATTTCCTTGAGCCTCTGGTCACATTGCTCTTAACCGATTACACTACAGATAAGCAAGTACAGTCATTGATGAGCTACCTACTCCAAGTGGGTGAAACGAATAACCTAGAAGCGTTAATTACGTCACTGGTCTCATCAGTACCGAAACACGAGGAAACACTTATGACTATTGCAGAACAATTGCGCCAACAAGGCGAGCAACGTGGCCGCCAAGAAGGGCGCCAAGAAGGTATACAATTAGGTGAGGAAAAAGGTCGCCAAGAAGCACTCAAGGAGATGGCGCGTAAGATGCTGCTTAATGGTCTAGATCAACAAACCATTATGGATGTCACGGGATTGAATACAGACGAACTAGCACAACTTTCTCATTAGCCGCTCAAGCATAAAGGGTTGTGTTGATAAAATCTGCCTGGAGACAAAGCTACATCGTTTATGGCTAACCGTGGGCTTCTAATTGGCATACCTAGAGCTATAATTTTGTTCATAGTTTTGACATTTACTATCATTTCACCTATTTGAGCGTTGTAATATATCAAACTCGCTTTACCGCTCGTTAGCGCTTTTTCCGCTTCATTTATTGATCCACTCTCTTCCCAAAGTATTACATTCTTTCGGGGTGAGTTTCAGTGAGGTACAACCTTTCTTTTTCAGAGGCTCATGGCACAACAAAACTGACTTCCGCACTCATGGTTTCGAGTATATCGACATGAACAGCTAAGTGTAGCTTTTGCTATGTTCTGCGTTTCTTTGCATCAAGCTTTTTCACTTTTCACTTTTCACTTTTCACTCTCCCTGACCAAAAAGGTGGGAGCTAATTGAGTTAATGGCTAGACGGCGAATAGCCCTTTAGATTTATTGCTATATTTGACTTGAACCGCCTTCGAACACTTACCCTTGAAGATTGACTACGGACGGTTCTTTTTCTAACGCGAATCAATCTATAAAGTACGTATTAAACTTAAATATTGGGCGTTCTCCCTTCGGTCGGCTCATTCCGTCGCTTCACTCCTCTCGCGATAGCTTATGGCACTGTTATCGAGCAAGCTCGATGTGACATTAAGTTACTGCGAACAATCACCCAACGCCTCTGCTACTGCGTAGCTGCGCTTCGTCGTGCCTCCTTATTACCTTTCACTGGCTTCAATTAAGTTCGAGTAAGGGCTTGTTTTCTTATGTGCCGATTTTCCTTTCGACTCGCATCACTGGATGGCGCTCGCAGACTGTTCACCATCCTCAATCAGAACCTTCTCTGCAAGGGTTAATAAACGCTTCGCGCCCCTGCAGAGAAGAACCCTGTTTGAGATCTGGACAGCCAAGCGGCTCCATAAAAGTGATACTCAAACAGAAAGGAAACTTGTCATGGCACAACAAAACTCAACCCCAACTCTCTCTACATTGACGCTCAGCGACCAGCGTTTCGCCGCTGGGCACGAAAGCTCACCAAAAAATGATATCTCTTTACTGCGAATTCCTTAGCGTACAGAGGGAGAAGAGCACGGCTTTTCTCTTACGCCGTGTAGCGACATTACCTTAGCTGAACTCAAAATCGCAGGATTTACTTCGCGTGATGCTAAGTTCTACCCATCCACTCTGGCTGAGGTTGAGAAGAGTATCTTGCACCACTTTAAAATCGGGGACTTAACTGACAATTTTATTGTGAAGGATGTATCAACCCCTTCGAGAGCCCTCTTTTCCTTTCACCGTTGCCCGTTTTAATTACTGGGATATTTTTGTATTAACGTAAGGAGTAAGTCATGAAATATCTCTCTCACTATATTCAAGCCAAACAAACGCAAGCATTTAATGAGGCTGGGGCATTTTTTGCCTTTTCCACTAAACAGTTCGATGAAGCAAAAAAAGAGGGCGTGAAATATGCGTCGTTAGGTATGGGTTTAATTTGCCCTGTTGATAATGCGAAGCAATTAATGACCCGTTTAGATTCTATTGCTCAAGAAGGGATCGCCGAAGACATCGAAGAGAATGGTAAAAAAGCGATCATTCGCCGTGAGCTATTCAATCACGAGTGTTTCTATACCAATGACATTTGTGATTGTGTCGAAAAGCTCGAAGGGTATGGCATTTCTTACGATGAAGTGTATGAGGTGTTTAATCACATTCGTAAAACGGAAGACGTTTATTAAACGCTAAAAGTAAAGCGCCTTGATATTTGCTGTATCAAATATCAAGGAAAATTCAATTTAAATACAGGGGTAAATAAAATGAACATTAAAAATGTTACATCCGATAACGAAGAAACAAAAGAAAAAAATTATGTTTGTACGGCTGTGCCGTTTGATCTTGGCAAAGTTGTTTGTACACAAGGTATTGCTGAACTGCTAAATAACAATATTGGTGTGAATTTACCGATTTACTTACATCGTCACCAAAATGGTGATTGGGGAAATGTCTGTGTTGAAGATAAACTTACCAATGACGAAGCCACCAAGACAGGCGAGCGGGTTTTATCCAGTTACACCATTTGTAATGAACAAGTCTGGATAATTACCGAGCGTGATCGTAGTTGCACTACGATTTTACTCCCTAATGAATATTGATGACGTCAATTCACGCGATATAATGGAGTTCCTTTGGACTCCATTTTTTAGCTTATGAAAAAACTAATCTTATTATTGTCGGTATTTCCAAGTGTCGGGTATTCGTTTTGTTTTGATGAAGCAGGACAATATTATAATGTTGATCCAGATCTGCTGCGATCGATAGCTCAAGTCGAAAGCAGTCTTGATCCTAATGCTTATAACGAAAACAAAAATAAAAAAGGTCAAGTAACCAGTCGTGATTTTGGACTCATGCAAATTAACTCTAGTTGGTTTCCTCGACTGGCTGAATTTAATGTCAATGAAACCAATGTCTACGAACCTTGTTTTAATGTTTCATTAGGTGCGTGGGTATTAAGCTCTAACTTTGCCAGCCATGGTTATAACTGGAATAGCGTAGGCGCTTATAATGCAGGATTTCTTAAACGTACCGAAAGCGCCAGAAAAATATACATCAAAAAAGTTTAAAAAGTCTATTATCAGTCGCCATTAAAATAACCTTTCTTGCACCATAACGGTGCGGCGCTAGTTGTGTCACGATCTTCTTTTTCCGTTTTACATTCCTTCCCTAATGGTCTCAATCACCCTAGATTCAATCGCCAACGGTTCGGCTTTTGCTCTCGACGTTCCTAAAACAAGTCCAAAAAACACAAACTTGATGCAAACTCATTGGAGGTCATTGTTACCGCTTGGGAATCATCCACACACCACGGCGCATTGAAATCAATGCAAATGGTTGTCTGTTAAAAACATAAAGATAATAAAAACAAGAATTTAAAGATATAATAGTCGTTTAAAATAACGTGGAAAAATTTTCAAAAATTACACTAATTAGCCGCTTAAATTTCAATGGATAAATATATATTTTCAATGAATATTGATTGATCCCTTATATATAAAGCGATGAGAACTTTTTCAATGCTATTTTAATTGGAAATCATTGAATGTTGATTGAGCTATTTATTGACAAGGCTCAATGGGTGTTTTATAAAATTAATTGATTGAAATTTCATTGGAATAACAATGCTTTTAATTGGGATTGAGGAGGGCAATATGACACGTTCTTATCCATTACAAAGCTCATTACGTGGAAAGTTAGCGCAAGATTTTAAGACGTTTAGGGATAAGGAAGCGTTAAGTGATGCCGAGGCCACGCGGCAACTTTTGATGTTGGCACTGCGCATTAAACTCAATGACAGTGAGGATGATAGTCCATCGAATCGTGAGTTGATGGAAGAGATTTATCGTGTCGTTCGTGGTTCATCTGCGATCACTGATGTGGTTCATGGACAAACCTTTGATGGTGAAAAATTATTCCGAGAACAAAAAGAATCCAAACCCTTTAGGCAACAGGTGAAATCTGATATCGATAATAAAGTCGATGAGTTTCTGGCAGGCAAAAAAAAAGGGTAGTCCATTGGACACCCCTTTTTCTACCGCTCTAACTCTCTATCTAGTTTATTATATTGATCATTGTTGTTGTCACGCTCCTGATTAAAATCAAACGTTTTTTGAGGGGAGGGTTCTTTGCTGTCGAAGTGTTCAAGCTCTTTATCTTTGATTTCTTTTGTGTGTTGATTAATATCAGTGTCCGGCTTGTTGGTTAATGAATCATGGTCTTGAGTGGGTGTGTCGAATTCCTCTTTTTGTTGATGCGTTTGTTGATGGTATTGTTCAATACCCTGTTTGATTTCCTCAAGCATATTGTCAGGCGAAACAAACTGAATATTTCTCCCTGAAAAGTTGGCCATGATTTTTTCAATGTTGTTGGGATTTAAATCCGTATTGCCTTGACTCAGTACAATCACAATGTTCTGTCTGAGTTCATCGGTAGAGATATTCTGAATGTCATTCTTATGATTGACATTGATAATGTCGTATTGGCCTTGATGCGCTTGATTAATAATAAAAGCATTCTCGATTGATGTACTGATGATGGTGGTGTGCAAATCACTGCCTTGATGGAATTGCGTTATTTGTTTGGATTTCGTGCCTAATATCCGTGGATTGATGTCGAGTGCCGGATCTTTATTTCCTTGCCCGTCTAAATAAGTCACTTCAATCGCTTTTGTTTCTCCTTTTTTATCGTGAATGTTAGTTATCATCGCCGGGTGAAATGTTTTGTCCTCTGAGGAATATACTTCTTGATGAAAATGAACATGGTCATTCTTAGGGTGTTCAATCCCCAAATTATTGAGGTAAGTTTCGGCTAATGTGCCTGTGAGTGGCTGGCTGGTTTGTATATATTCTTTCGCTCTCTCTTCAAATTGTGCCATGTGTTTTGGCGTCGTATTCAGTAATTGGTCATGTTTGGGGTTGGCGGTGAGTTGGTATTTATCAGGATCATTAAGAATGTTGTGGGCTTCTTGCATTGCCTCCTTATAATATATTTCCTTATGAATCATCATTAAATTGATTAATGAGCCTTTTTTACCGGTGGTATAGTCTTTAAAATACCCTCGATATTCCCCCGTTAACGATACCTTTATTGCCGATTTTCCAATACCAAAGGTGAGATAATCACGGTCTGATTTAGATGGGTTCGGTTGCCCCAAGAGGTTGATGGCTAAGCTTTCGGTGTATTTCGGTAACGTTTGGCTGATGTGTTCTTTAAATTGGTTGTAGTCAAAATCTCCGTTTCTATTGTGATAACGCACGTCTTCATGAGATAGGGCTTTGTCATTAAAGTAAGGCGTACTGTGTGGTGCAATGTTCTCGATGGTTTCAATGGCACTGTGTTTATTGACCTCTTTCGATAACCAGCTCTTCATCATCTGTTTTGGGCTGTCAGTAAAGAGTTTCACATGACTACTCGCCCGGCTTAAATCGATGTAAGCGCGTCTTAAGTTCGTCAGTGCGCCTTTACCCTTTAAGGTGGTAATGACGTTCTGATACGTCGCGCCTTGCGCCATATCTGCGGTTCTGGTGTAAGCGTAATCCCAATGCCCGTCTTTCAGTTGGTTTGGATTAAGGCTTAACGTTTGCCCCTCTTTCGACAGCGCGGTGATTTCTTCTTTGGTGGCATGACTGATGGTGTATTCCACATTGGCTTTAATGCCTCGCGCTTTGTCGGTAAATCGGGTCATGATTTTATCCCCGGTTGAAAGTGGCTTTTCTGATTGAACGAAGAGTGACGTGTATTTGTGGTCTTTGTTGCGTGGCAAAAATGGCTTTGTCTTACCTGTATTTACGTCTTGAAGAGTCACCAAACCGTGCTCCGAATCAACGTGGGTAATGATGTCGTACTCTCCTGGCTTGGTGCTTAAAATGAGCCCTTTCTGATAAGGCATCATGGTGGTCAGCTCTTCTTTGCTATCACCTGTAGAGCGTAATCGGGTGGTGATGATGTTTTCTTGGCCTATCTCCTGTGTTTTCATCAGTCCGGCACGAATGTGCTCAGTGATGTGGTCACGCTCATTATTTGTGTAAGCGATGATCAGCGTGTTTTCTCGTGTCTCGGGCGTGCGGGCAAGGTAGTCCTGCGCCACCGCGTAAGGCAGCTTTTCGGTGGCGATGAGTTGCGCTTTGCTTTGGTCTTTCGCATTCTCATCGAGGGTTGAGACGATATGTTGCGTGCTACCGAGTGTATCAGGGCCTTGCTGAGAGAGTTTATCGAGGGCGCTGTCTGGCTGCTTATCTACAATGTTGTGTACGGCGCCAAGCAGTATTTCATTCTTCTGACGAACGATGTCGGTCATGTAAGCCGTATCGATACGGCCCTGACTTATGCTCAATTCAAACGGTTTACCAGCATTAAGAGAAAGCAGCTGCTCTTTATCCCCAAGCAAGGTGGCTTTGGAGCCGCTTTGCAATACAAGGTCGGTGAGCTCTTTGGCTTGTTGGTTGCTGACCATGGAGCTTTCATCGAGGAAGAACAGCGTGTTTTTGTAGTCCTCTGGTAAGGTGATGCCACGTCTTAGGTCGGTCAGTAAGCTTTCTAGCGTTTGCGCTTGTATCCCTTTTCTTTCCAGTTCGCTGACGGCGGCGTGCGTTGGCGCCAGACCAATCACTTGCGAAGGTGGCTGGTTACTGGCTTGGGTGGCGTGTTGAATCAATTCAATGTTGGATTCGAGCAGGGTGGATTTACCGGTGCCTGCCAAACCTTGCACGGCCACAAAACTGTCTTTGGTCGTTGAGATAAGGGTGATGCCGTCCTTTTGCCCTTGGGTAAGGCGAGGCTGTGCATCGAGATAATCTCTGACTTGTTGGTGGGTGGCAAACGGCTTGTGTTGATTTTTCCCTTGATCAATGTTCCGTAAAATGTACTTTTCGGTATCGAGCGCCGCTTGGGTGGTCCAGCGTGTGCCGTCGCTGTATTCGGCAGAGAGGACATCACTTCGTTTGGCGAGCTCTGTTTCAATTTGCTCTTTGATTATCGGTTGATTGGCCTCTTCAAAAGCGTAACGGATCGCTTCGACGACTAACTCTTTTTGTGTAAACGCCGCTTCTTTTTCAGAAAGATGACTCAGGGCAAAGTTCAACGCTTTCTCTTGCAGTGGTGAATTTTGCTCTTTGTTTAAGAGGGTGAGGGCTTGCTTGATGTCGCTTTTGACAGTGGTGATGGTGGCGTCAGTCAGGTAGCGGTCGTTGACGCTTTGAGTGTGCATCACTCGCTCGATGGCAGAAAGCTTCACTTCGCTTTTCTCAAGCGCGGCCAGGGCTTTATCGGGGTTGTCGGTAAACACATCGATGCGCGCGCTTTTCTCGGTCAGATCGTGAAAGAGCGCTTTGGAGAGCGTAAAGGCTTTGCCTGAAATGAGGGTGTGCGCCCTTGGTTCGATATGACTGGCGGTATGGACATAGTCGTATTGTAGTGGTGCGTCTTTCAGGGCTTCAACGGGGATGGTATTCGATTCGCCCTGCGTGTCCGTTAACGTTAGGGTGTCTTTAGATAACTCTGTGACCACGTAACGTTCATTGGCGATCAACCCGGATGGAAAGTGCTTACCGGTCGTCATAAGGCGTTCACCTTGGTTAACTTGCAGCGAGTCAGGTTTAAAGATCTGCACGTTAAGGGCTTTGAATCCGGCGGAAGCGGGATCGAGGGTGTATTCTTGTCCATCGGTTTTGCTCAGGACGTGGACTTGATTGCTTGTCTTGTCCGAGCTTGAAACCACTAACTCTTGCTGTTTTCCGTCTTCCCAATGGCGAAGGAGCATACCTGGCTTGTAGTGTTGCGCTAACTCCTGTTGGGGTTTAGACAAATAATGAGGCTGCTGAGTAAACAAGGTGATGCCGCTGCGGGCAAGTTGGCCCTGGTTCTGCAGAGAGGTACGAATCGCGTCCGTCAATCGTCGTTGTTCAACGTGAGAAGTCGCCACCACTTGTGTGTCCTCTTTGTTTGACAAGTAGGTATACGCTCTGGCGAGGGTGTGCGTATCGCTGTTGTGTAAAGCAACCTTACTGTCTATCTGTTTGTTGTCTACCCAAGAGTGCGAGACGACGTTGCCTTTGCGGTAAAGCTCGATGGCGTTATAGGCCTTGAAGCCTTGGCGGCTGAACGTGTTGTTCAGCAAGATGACTTTGCTCCCCGATTCTTTAGCTTTTGTGTTTAAAGCCATCAACTCATTGGCGCTCATTTTTTGGGCGCTGTCGACGAGAAGGATGTCTTTGTTGGTCATTGGCAGGTCGGAGTGCAACAGACCATGAACAGATTGGCGCTGCTCTTCTTGAAACCGGTGTTTTACCCAGGCTGCGATCGTATGACTTTCACGTTGGATGGTTTGGCTATGACGGTGTTTGTCTTTGGCGTTTTGTGACACTAAGTGGACACGTTTACCGACATGGTTGCCGACGTTCAATAGGTTTTGCGCGATTTGCTCACTGTTGCCAAACACATTGACCACATGAAACTGTTTGGTGGACTGGTAAATGTCCGCTACCTTTTGGCGATTGCCTTGAGTGAGGTTCAGTTTATCTAACGTGGCGTCATTGACTGGCGTGCGCATATGGCGCGTACGCCCTTTGCTGGCCGCCATTAACGCTTGTTCGGTTTTCAGCATGGCTTGAGTGGTGTATTGACCTTTTTCTGAAAGAGGGATGAGAGCACCGTTTTTCACCCATTGGTCAGCGACCATTTTAAGGTCAATCGCATTGGCTTGTACGCCGCCTTTGGTAAACTCGGCCGCGGCTAATTCTATAATCTTTTCCAGTTTTAATGCTGTGTTGTATTGCCCTAAGTGTTCAACGGCGCGACCAAACGCGTCTTTAGCGATTTCTTCAGGGTTCTGTTCTTGTGGAGTGATCCCCAGAGCGTTTTTAACCAGTTCTTCGGGCTTATGTCCTGCGTTGCGCACCGTTTGTTGCCAGCGAACATTGAGGGTTGCCTCACTTTCGTAGGTTTTGGACTTGCGCGTATCAAGGTTGGCTACGTCTTTTGCCGCGCGGGATTCAAAGCCTAAGTCTAAGGTTTGTTGTTCTATTTGTTGTGAGCGAGTGGAGAAGGTGTCGATTAATACTTGAGGAACGCCTTCAACATCAAATTGACCATTGCCGAGGGCTCGCGTTGTATAGCCTAACTCTATAACTTCTTTAGCCAATTGGCTCTGGTATAAAATACCGTAGTATTTTTGGAAGTGGTAAATGCGCTCGCCTGTCCCATTGATGACGCCGCCTTTTTGTTTGAGAGAAGAGGCGAGTGTACGCAGTTGCCCTTCTTTGTCGCGGGTCATGTTTGCCGTTAAGGCATGGGAATGGAGTTGTGGATCGTTTTCACGACTGGTTTTATGGCGGACGACCGCAAAGGCCATCGATTCGGTATTGATGAACTCACGAGCGCCTTCGTCATTGATGTGCGTGGCTTGTGCCACGTCTTTTTCTAGTTGCGATAGCGCGAATTTGACCGCGTCATTATGTGCATCAATAAGGCGAGTATCCCCGCCAACGAGTGCGAGCGTGCTTAATCTTTTTGGTGCTGAAAAAGTCAGGTCAAAACCACATTTATGGTCGCCCCGTTTACCTTTGATGGTTTCATTGCCTAAGTGTCCAGATAAAACGGACTCTAACGTTTTTTGGTTAACCGGTTTACCGATTAGGCCTGCTTCTTCGGCTAACTGACCGTGCCAAAAAGTGTTGTCATCGGTACTGCTTTCTTTGAGGTAGTAGTTGTCGTTACTGTCTTTCTCGAGTGACGTATCAAAGGTATTTGGTGTGTTTTCTTCGTTCAAGTAATACTTGGTGGCGCCAGAGGCGGATTTAAGAGGGCTAATAGACATCATAAGGTGTTCTCCTTTTGTTGGGGCGCAGCAAAGCCGCCACGTCAGCGAAATGCCGGTGATTTGGATTCCGTGCGAATGGGTTAGCGACGGTGTTGATGCGAATGAGAGGGGGGCAGGGCTTGTTACAGGGGAGGGCTAAATTGTTTTTGCTCTCAGTGAGCATTGATGTTGTATTTCGTGTGGTTAATCGTACATCTCGCCCTGTTCTATTTGTGTTATGGACGCCTCTTCGGTTTCTCGCTGAAGTGCATTTTGTGTGTCTTCTGCGAGTTGTTGGTTTTGGGTTGCGTTATTGGTCGGGTTTTTCTTTTTCGAAGCTTTGGCAAGGGTTTGTTTCTGACGGGCTCTGGTTTGCTGCTGCTCTTCTTCGTTTTCGTACGTACTTTGCTGAATGGCAAGTAATCGGTTTCTTTGGGTTTCATCGAGTTCATGCAAAGCAATTAATTCATGAAAAATTAAGGCTTGATCGAGACTCTCCATTGCTTTCCCTCCGAGTATGCTGCGTTTGATGAAGGAGGGTTGGAGATTGCTCATGCGATCGTATTTCAGTTGCAGTTTCGTGATGAGCATGGAGTTAGGCGTGCGTAAGTAACACTCTAAATCATCCAAACCTTGGATTTCCGCTGGAGAAACCACCGGGCGCGTTTTGTTTTGATGGCCGAGTGAGACACCGTCACGCAGTGCGTTCGCACCGTAAGAGATATTTTCTCGTGAGATATCGATTTCTTGCTCACCAAGGTCCTCCGAGGAAATGGCGGCCATCGCTTTTGAAGGGGCGCGGAAGAAAAAGCGCGTGTTGAGCAAATCAAAAATGACTCTGGCCGCGTTGCGCCCATAAGTGGTTTCTAATTGAGCGTAAGATTGCAACCCCAGTAAATAACACCCCCCAAATTTACGCACTTCAGAAATAATGTGCGTGAGTTCAGGCAGTTTATGTAACGTAGGCATTTCATCGATGATCACCCAAATTCGGCGGTCGTCATCGGGCTCCATTCCTAGAATGGCGTTGGAGGCAATCGCAAGCCACATCGAGATCAGTGGTCTGAGGGCGGTGTGTTGTCTTGCATTACTGGATAGGAACAGAAACCCTTGTTGTGATTCGTCTTGTACCCAATCAGTGATCGAAAATGGCGCCCGTTTACGGTGGCCTTGGGCGTCTTTTTCATCCAAACCATGTAAGTAACGTAAGGACTTAATGTAAGTCGCTAGGACTGATTTGATGGAAATAGCCGTCTTCTCGATACTTTTCGAGACCAGTGAGCTGGCTTCGGTGTCTTTTAGGTGTTCACCGAGAGTGGAAAGCTCAGACGTTAAGATAATGTGCAGCAAATTTTCAATGGTACATTCGTGTTTGTCATCGAGCATCATTTGATAGGAGGTGGCCGAGAAAATGGTTCGTGCGGAGTCTACCCAAAACGGGTCGCCTTCGCCGTGTTGCGGAATAAGCGCGGCCGCGAGGGATTCAAAGTCCGGAGCCTCTTTAGCATCACTCCAAATATCCCACGCTGCGCAACGTTCATCGAAGGGATTTAAAATCACGTCTTTGTGCGGTTCATAGAACTTACTGACAAAATCGCAGCCTTTATCGTAAATAATGGCTTTGTCTCCGCGTGCTCGTATCCAACGTAAGAGTTTGCGAATCGCAACGGACTTACCTGCCCCCGTAGTGCCGTCAATCATCAGGTGTTTGACTTCAAATCCATCAACAAAAAGCTTGTGACCATCGAGCGCAAAAGGGGAGAGTTTTTTCTTCTTTTTTAGCTCTGCGGTGACGGCTTTAGGCTCAGCCAATTGAAAGCCTCGAATGTGATTATCTTCGCTCTGCTTCTGCCCTTTTCTCTTAAACCAGTGGTTAATAATCACAAACAGCACGGTGGAAGCGGCCACATAGACCAGTAGGCCAACAAACAGGGCTTGCAGCAATTCTTGGTAGCACTGTGCCAAGATGGGGTTTTGCAGTTGTTGGCCAAGGGTGCTGCTGTAGCGTTGCTCTTCCCATTCGACCACCACGTTGCGCTCTAAGCTAAAACCTAACTTGTTGAAAAGCTGAAATAGACTGTAGTAGTAGGCACCCGTGAATGTGTTAGTCGAGGTGATGAAGTAGGTGGTGAGGAGCCCTAGCAAGGCCGCGAAGATATTGAGGTACTTGATTGTGGTCACGTTCACTTGCCACCACATACGGATGTTGTGAAAAGTGATTTGACCACCACGAGTCGTAGACATAGAAAAACTCCTTGTGAAGGAAAACAAAAAAAAGCGCCCACACTGAGTGCGGCGCTTTTGGTCGGTAGAATGAAATCAGAAATAAGGTGACAGGCTGCAAAGGAGGTGTATTACGAGTGCCAAGGTTAAGGTTCGACAGAATCGCTTGGTGATCACAATTAAGATTGACCAGTTTCAAAACGTTTTTGGACATAAACAATTTAGACCTATAGGTCTAAATTGTTTATCAAGATAAGAAAAAGTATATATAAAACCATAAGTGCTTGTTATATGAGTTTTTATAGTGACTTATCCTGTTCAAACCAGACATCTGGGCGACGAAATTGTTTCGATTCGATATAGTATTGAAGGTCCAGAAACTCGTCTTTAAGTTCTTCACTAATTTCTGTTTTATCGCCATCAAGTAAGACAGTTGAGTTGATAATGAAATTATTTATGGACTCTACTAGTTTAATTTGATCACGCTGTTGCCATAAGTTTCTAGCAAACTTGATTTCATTATGAATTTCACCGTTTCTTTTACATAACTTTTCATGTTCCTGATATTTGTCAGGAGTGACTGTTCCAAAGCCGCTTAATTTTTTTTGGTGATCATTTTGATGCTTTTTAAGCGCTCTAATTAGTCGTTCAAAAATTGGAGTCGCTAAGTCAAAAGTATTGAAAAAGTGCCAGTCCACTTTAGCAGCTTCAAGTTGTTCTAAGCTAACTCCGCACTTTTGAAACTCATGCTCAAGTTGATTTAATAGCTCGTACCTTTGCTTACGTGGCATTATCGTGCCTAAACGTCCCAGACGAGCCGTCGAAGAAAGCAACATTTCAGCGATTGGGATAGTGATCCCCCTTAACTTACTAATCAAGTCGTCAGCTTCTTCTATTTTTCTGTCTAATAATTCAGCCTCTATCCCTAAACCTTTAAACGTTTTGAACTCCGTCAAAAACGCAAATATTAAAGCTAGAATTGCTGCCGCATACGTAGCAGTAGCCGCAGCTACTTGATCAATCAGGCTAAAGTAGGCTCCACAACCAAGCAAACAGATAGCCACAACAAAAATGACGACTTTCAAAATATTCTCCATTTCCACGGATAGGCATAACGCCTGTATAACACGTTTTCTACGACACAGACCTAACTGAGTTTTACTGCCTTAATCACTGAAATTAAAGGTAAACTGACAACGTCGAGTGTAGCAAATCGTAATCGTGTTGATGCATTTGTTATGTGCATTGTTACAGTGAGTAACGACTTAACCAAAAGTAATTCCTTAATCAGTTAATTCTGCCAATTTCTTCTCTAAGATACTCTTCCCTAAACCAAGAACAACTTTTATAGCTTCTGTTGGTCCAGCATCTTTGAAATTACTAACGAGTTTTTCAAACACTCCAGGTTTAACTAAATCGGCAGCAAATTGGTGCCCTGTCGCAGTTAGCCTAAGTGGGATGATGCTTACTTGAACGTCATTACGCCCCATTCTTTGAAAGCCTATACCGTGAATTTTATTGCTGACACTTTCAATAAGGCCTTGGTCTTCCAATATCTCTAAATGAAACACCATTTTTTTCTTTGCATCGAAATCAGCATGGAGTGGCTTAAATTGCTCTTGGTTAAGATTAAAATCTAGTTCTTCATTATCGAGAACTAATGCCAAGAAATCCTTTATATATTCGAAATCAACTCTCATTTATTACCCTTACAATTTATACACATAACATTTTACTAGGTGTCCTTACTCGAACCCCTTATTTCAAATGCCTCGCACGGTGTCCCTTGGTGATATTTAAGCTGTCACAACTCTCCTACCAGAGCCCAAATGGAACAGCGCTTAGTGAAGTTACTAACCTGACCATTTTCGTCAATCAACGCGGATTCATATGTCAACAATTGAACTGTCGTATCTAAAGTTACACATTCGTAATTCTGAGAGTGTACCTGCATGTTTGATGGTCTTGTTATGTGCTGCTATACAAAGCTATCACTGCAACGATAACACCGACAATGCCGACCATGACGCCAGCGATACCTAACCGCCAGTTTTTAAGATTCTTCCTTCGTTCGTATTCGAAGATCAGCCAATCGTAAGCCCCGCCGTCATCATATCCAACAAATTGGGACTCTCGGATCGCACTTTCTAAATGCTTAGTTTTTAACTTTTTAATAATTTTAGGGTTACGGGTGCCGAGTTCTCTATAAATGTCTTGAGTTCGTTCACTCAATGATTCCCATGCAGGCATTCGATCTCCTTTTTGCTTCTTATAAGGCACATAACACTTTATAGAAGGAATTTTTCCGTCTTTGCATTCCATCAATGTTGCTGGCATTCATTATAAAACTCAACCGGTATCAACCTATTGTTTGAATCGACTGAGAATTTCGGGGAAGAACTACGAAAAATTTGCGTGTAAGTGCCCAAAGAACGGATTACATTAATTTGGTCTATTGCAAGACTGGCAGGAGTTCAGTCCGTTGGATCTAACAAACTTTGGGGCGTGCGACGTGAAGTCGTATGAAGCGCTGTTCACCGCTAAACGAGTGAACCATCTGTATCACCAGATGAACCTAGGAGCCTGAATAAAGTAGCGGCTTTGACAATGTAACGAAGGTTGGTATTTTCCAATCGGGATTGAAATCGTGAGAGGACGATCCTCCTGATAACCACAACATCGGGTGAGTGCTAGGTAGTCAGCATGATGAACATAAGTGAATCCGCGTAAGGTGCGTTATGTTGTGAAACAGCGGAAGTGGTTAATACGCTGTAGCCAAAAGGCACGAGAGTCGGAAAGAGATTGCCCCATGCTCTTTCGTGATCATTGAACTCTCCGCACCATAGCGGGCATCTAAACTGACATTGCGTGACATACGGAACACGGTAAGCCTGTATCTCTCCCTACGGGAAAGCCTCTGTGGCCGATAGTGATGCGGGTAGAGGAGGTTGGAAAAAGCAAAGGCTGCATTGTAATGACGCAGATACAGGTTTGTGCCTGATCACGAAAGTGAGCCCACTTCCAACTGGTCTCTCGTTGCGAGAGAGTTTGAAGAACTTTATTAAGGAAGAAAAGCAAATGACGATTTCGAATGAGATTAGTGCATCTTCTGACAGTGCACTGTGGCAATCCATTAACTGGAAGGCCGTAGAGGCGAACGTCTTAAAGCTTCAAATGCGTATCGCAAAGGCAACTAGAGACGGTAAACACGGCAAAGCGAAAGCATTGCAGTGGATACTGACTCACTCTCTCTCAGCAAAACTTCTTGCTGTTAAGCGAGTTTCTCAAAATAAAGGCAGTAAAACGCCTGGAATAGACGGCGTTGTGTGGAACACAGACTCGCGTCGTATGAAAGCAGTAAATCAACTGAGTCGGAAAGCTTACCAAGCGAAACCACTCAGGCGTATCTATATCCCCAAAAAGAATGGCAAGCTTCGACCTCTGGGCATCCCATGCATGATAGACAGAGCACAACAAGCGCTACACCTATTATCGTTAGAGCCCATATCAGAAACAACTGCCGACCCGAATAGTTATGGCTTTAGAGCAAATCGTAGCACGGCTGACGCTGTCGACCAGTGCTTCAAGTGTTTGGCTTTAAAGAAATCGGCTAAATGGGTTCTTGAAGGAGATATTAAAGCTTGCTTCGACAAAATCGGGCATCAATGGCTTATGGATAACATAGCCATCGATAAACGGATGTTGGAGCAATGGCTAAAGTCAGGCTTTGTAGACAAAGGGCTGTTTTACGACACCGACGAAGGCACTCCTCAAGGCGGAATTATATCCCCCACCTTGATGTTGATGACGTTATCGGGTCTCGAACAGCGCATTAAGTCTACCGCGCTTAAGAGAGGAGCAAGAGCTAACTTTATTGGATATGCCGACGATTTCGTCGTCACTTGCGCTTCAAAGGAAGTACTCGAGAACGATATCAAACCGTTGATTGCTGATTTCTTAGCAGAAAGAGGCTTAACATTATCCGAAGAGAAAACGCACATTACTCATATCAACGATGGCTTTGACTTTCTTGGGTTCAACCATAGGAAGTACAAAGGGAAACTGCTCATCAAGCCGAGTAAATCCAATATGTTGATGTTCTTAAGAAATCTGCGTGAACTTATCAAAAAGCACGTAACCCTTCCAGTGAATGATCTTATCAAACTGATAAATCCTAAACTCAGGGGATGGTCGAACTATTATCGGCACTGCGTAGCTAAACAGGTATTCGGATATGTAGGTCACAAGTTATTCCATACGTTATGGCACTGGGCTAAAAGGCGTCATCCAACAAAGTCTAAAACTTGGATTGCCCTAAAGTACTTCATCAACCGAAAAGGCCAATGGCAGTTTCACGGTTGGCAGAAGATCATGGATATGGATTGCCAGTTCAATCTTTTCCAAATAGCCAAAGTGCCAATAGAAAGGCATGTGAAAATCCGAAGTGCAGCGACACCCTTTGACCCTCTTTACCAAGAATACTTGGTAAAGAGAAAATCTAAAAGGCAAGCTCGTAACTATTGGAACGAACCTGCTTCGACTGCTTTATAAGTTGCTGGGTATCAAACGATGCCTTCGTGGAGGCTTGAGCCTAGTGCAGTGAAAGTTGCACGCTGGGTTCTTAGGGAGGCGGCACTTGGTAACAAGTGTCGTCCACCCGACACTTTAGAGTTAGAAAGTGCCACGGGTAAAAATTCAGCCTGTGATGGTTTTGGACAAAACCTTGTTACGAATTTCATAAGACCGAGACGCTTGGGATAACTTCTACTAAGGGAAAGCATCGAAATTGTCTCCAAAGTGATGATCAGTTTCACTCATCCACTACAATATGGCTAACCTACATGTTGCGGGACACGTTTCCTTATCCACGACGACACCTAGAGTCTTCTAGGCTCTACACTCCTGTTATGAAGCATAAAGTTTCTTTGGCATAAGATTTGACCGTCTGATAGTCCAGATCCTGTATCTTTGTATCGAACCCGTCAGCATGATGGTAATCTTTTGAAAATTCATTGATTCTCTCGATAGACGAGAATCTATTGTGTTTATCAAAACATGGACTGCTTTCATTAGTTTCTTGGCGAATCATAGTTATCATATCTCCTAGCCAAAAACCTTTGATAAATTGTTTTGGATACAAGAACCTTAAATATGCTTCAAGTATCGGTCTAATTGATCTGGCAATTTCTACTTTTTGCTCTTCACTTCCATCAGCCACAAAATCAAATAATTTATTGTATTCTTTGTGATAAGAATGAATAACGTGTGAATCATAATTTTCTCTATCAACTAATCGACTAGAGATATACTGTGCGCTGTTCACATCCAACGGATCTACATCTTTATAAGAAGCTTCAATCTCGAAACAGTTTGTATACTTAGATAAAATCGAATGTTTATAGAGATCAGATAAAAAGAATGGGTCATGACTAAAAACAAAAGCTTGATAATTATTATTAATAAGCTTTCCTATCTCAATGATAGTTGCATCTCTTCGATAGCTATCCAAAGAAGACATTGGATCATCAAGAACAATAATTGATTTATCATCGTTCTCTTTTGAAAATCTGGATAAGAAAAATGCCAATGCTAAAGCGGATCTATCACCTAAACTTAAGACATGTTCAAAAATGTGTTCATTGTCGCTTAAAATTGATAGTTCATTATCTATAAAAGTAATGGCGTAAGTAACACGACTTGCTCCTTTGCCACCTTTATTATCTTTTTTCAATTCAGATAAACGAACCATTGAGTGAAAATTCTTAAGCAAAGCATTAATCGCACCCTTATGATTTCCTATACTTTCCTCTTGCTCCTTATCAATCTTTTCTCTAAGGTCTTTAATCGTCTTAGCATTAGCTTTTTTATCATCTTCTAATACTTTCAAGTCTGCTAAATCATTAGTAACTTCATCGCTGTGCCTTAGTTGAGCTTCTTGTATATTATCAATTTTAGTTTGAATTGATTTGCTTGTTTCTGTACCTAAGCCGTTGAGGAAATCATCAATTGATTTATTAAATAGGCTGATAGACTGGTTATATTCTTCAAAATCAATTTTTGAAAATATTTCATTAAAAAGCCCATTGAATTTAGTTAAATCAATCGTTGCAAGTAAATCTTTTTTCTTAAACGTTATTAATCTCATACATTCAAAAACCAAATCTTCACTCAAACGGTCTAACTCTTCAAAATCATAACTTAGACCAATACTATCTATTCTATCTGACCACTCTCTGATTATGTCAGTATTGATTTTTACTCGCTCTTCCAACTCTTCTAACTTAACACTCACATCACGCACAGTTAGTTCAAATTCATCACCAGCAAGTTCAAAGTCGTTACTCGCATTTAGATATGCTTCATTCATAAACTCTTGGTATAAGTGAAAAATAGGAGATGATGAAAGTGGTTGAGCACAAAAAGGACAATTACCTGAATCTGTTACTAAATCTTTTCCTGTTTCTAGCCAATAGCTATCTTGTTCTTTAAGGTTAAGTTCAACGTGCTTTGAAACTTTGTCTTCTGATTCTTTTGATAGATTTTCGATTGTAGTTATAAAAACATCTGTTTTTAGCTCTGGTTTGTCGATACTCAATGATGATAACTTACGTCTCTTTCCAAAATGCTCAATACTTTTAATATCTTGCAATTGTTCCTGAAGCTTTTCTAACTCAGAATCACCATTCTTAGCAACTTTAATACCCTTGATTTTGGCTATAGTTTTGTTTAAAAATTGCCCTGTAATTTTATTCGATAACGGGGTGATTTTAGTAGTTAATGAATCATTTTCAGATTTAAGACGTTCAATTTCTTTCTCATGAGCTACAGATACCATTCCCAGCGAAAATTCATAGTAATTGACCAGTTGAGATTTATCAGTACCTTTTGAAATGTATAAATTATTGTCGATAAATGTTTGATTGAAAATCTGAAATTTATCTGCACATTCCAATGAATCAAGGCTTACGGTTTGAGTATCCATTAAAAATCTCAGCTCTTGCTTACCTGATTTCTCAACTGGTTTTTGAGACTCTATGACTACTTTGTCATTATTGTTTATAGCTTCAAATAACTTACATAGTGTAGATTTACCAGAACCATTTCTTCCATAAATCAAGTTGAGCTTATCAAATGATTGATCAAGCCCTCCCTTATGCTGCCATTGCTTGATGTTTTCAATTTTTATAATTTTCTTCAGCATTTTCATCTCACTAGCAAAAGGTTAGGGAAAATAATATAACACACAATTAGTAATGAGATAGGCACGTAACTTCATACTTTAGAAACTAGTCTGGAGGTTCGATTTCTTCGTTATAAAGAGGGTGACCTTCACATTAGAGGATGGGCTCTTCTCCGCTTACATGAGCTTGATTTCTGGGTAAATGGTTCAAGATTCGACAGTTTGGTAAATTAGCTCATAATGGGGCAAAGACGGTTTACAAGAAGTTGAAAATGTTTGCTTGGTTAAGTTGGTATTCTTTTCCTAGTGAAGTCTACTGTTATCAAAATTCATGACGAAAGCAAAGACGTGTCAGCAGCGAGCGCGCTGACACTGATCTGGACATTTATTCTGTATCGTCGAAGTAATGAACAGCTTCTGGCTAAAAGAATTAGGGGTGACTATACATCCTCACGCCTTCCGAGAGAATAAACTTAACCGCTTCCAATGCAGCCATCTTCCCTGTCTCTTTTACTCCGCCTTGCAAAATATCTCCAACAGGCTTTTTCTGCGTCAAAGAGTCAGGCATTAAACTCAAAGCTTCAAGACCTTTAGGAGACAGCCTGACCCCAGTTGCGTTCACGGTGGCACGTTCAGAGCGAACAGGAAACCGAGTCCAAAGGTAGTCTGCCTGATACAGCCAGCTCATGGTATCTCGGCAGATATCCTCAAGCATGACGCAATTTTCTTGATAGTCCGATCTGTCATAGTATTGGGATACTTGATGAGCAACCTTTCTATAATCAAAGTCTGTTTCGCTTGGAAAATTTTTGTAGCACTGGCCTAATATCTCGGAGACCGTCAGATTGAACATATCGATATTTTGCAAAAAATATCTCCCAACTAATTAAAACTCATCCATTGTGGATCTTGATGCGACAGCGGATAAATCAAACTCAATTCTATCGGAATGTACAGTGAACGAGATATTCGCTTCAACAGTGCCACTCTCATCCATATCAGAGCAGCCATTATAAACGCTCCAATCAAATCTATAGGTCAATGTGTATTCATTATTTATATGATGATCAACGTTGACAACCTCAATTCCCGTGTGATTCTCGGCTTGATGACTTATAAAATCCAAATCAGGAATCAAATCCCTCTCAAAATAAGGCTTGTTAGAATCAAGAAAGCCATTAAGATCCTTGGCAGTCTGTTTGCCATGTTTGGTTTTTGCATTGTATCTGTCCGTTCGCATCGCCATTCTCCATATAGTAATATCCAAATCGTTCAATACCTTAGCAACAAATAGAAAAAGATTCGCTAAGCCAGCTCAAATGTTGATGCATTTTATAATGCTGCAGCTCTACAGTATTTTTAATCTTCCCTCATAGCTTTGGCTAGACCTTCATCGAAGTCACTTGAACAATCGGGACAAAAACTCTCCTCGAAATCTGCTCTCCATATGATATCTTCCGAAAAATGACCACAGAAGCTTGCAGTGTGATCATCAACATACTGTTTCCACTCTACGAGTTCTTGCAGATGTTTCTCTATCTCCTCAACATCAACCTGTAAAGATGACAGGTATTCTTTAAACTCTCTCAAGGAGTCAATGTACTCGTCATAGCCTTTTAAGAATTCTTCGATCTCATCTTGATCGTACACTGCCATTCTTTGGGTAATTTTATCTTTAAAATCAGAATGTTCTATATGTTGTGTGTAGTCTTTATATTGTGCCCAAGAATCAACAAATCGTATTTTATCAGCATGTTCGCCAAGAATGAGCTTGAGTTCTAGCTGTTCTTCTTTTGGGCAGCAGATTACTTCAATCGCTTTGTGATCAAAGTAGAAACCAGCCTCATCTATATAGCGCCACTCTCGTTCCCATGTAAAGCCTTGCTTCGGAGATGTTTCGCCAAGCGGGTGAGCTAGAGCTTTGAGTGAATTAAGAAGGGAGCCTGTGTTTTCAGACGAAGTAGATTCGGACGCGACAAACAACAGCCTTAATAGGTCATTGTCTAGATAAATGGTCGGTCGTACTTTATTTTCAACCATATAGGTTTTACTAAATCCAACTCCGTACTCCATTTTTTCATCAGCTCTACGCTTTGATATGGCAACAAATGCACCAAGGGCAAAGATTGGAGTTTCTGTAAAGCAGGCAATCTTATGCTTGAAAGAGTCTGTCTTGGAACCATTTGGCAATTGAGAACGGATCAGTCCTTCGTTCTTACACCTCCCACCTTTTAGAATACTTTTAATGGCGTATCTTCCCGTCATGTGTATCAGGAAGTTAGACATATCTGGTTTTAGTTTTGGTTCTATCTCAAATGCTTTCATGGGAGTGATACCTACGAAACTTATAAATTCTAGTGAACTGATGGGGTCAGGTATTGCTTTTTGACAATCATTACTTTTTGTATATCTAAGTTAACTGAAAATTTATATCCTTATTTCGGTTCACAACACACTTTGGGGCAGATCTGAGCTAGCTGGCACTTTGAGAGAAAAGTGCCACGGGTAAAACTTCAGGCCAATGAAGCCTCTGGACAAAACTTTGCCAGTGACATTACTAGAATAGGATGCTTCTGCGCGGCTCACTTGGCTTTGCGAAAATCGCTACTTCATGACATTAGCTGATTAGTCATGTACAATTAATGCAACCAACAAGAGGAACATTGATATGGCCAATGTCTCAAATTCGAAGCGCCAAAAAGCTACATTTACCCCTAGCTTAAAGAACTTCAAAACCAGTTTGGGTTATGAAGGCATGACGATAAATAAGAAATCGAACGTTCAAACCATTGAAGATTTAAAACGCAAGTATGCGAGATAAATATGGTGCTGATCAGGACAAATACTGTTACTCAAATTCTGATGTTTTAATTAACAGATTGAATATACTTGACTCGGATGAACTTGAAAAAGCCGAAGTTGAGTTTACGAGTTATAGGTACCTTTCATACAAAAGTAATGTTTGTGAAATCAAGCATTTAGACTTTAATCACCTCAAATCTCTACATCACCATCTATTCCAAGATATTTTTGAATGGGCAGGTCAAGTTCGAGAAGTGGATATATCTAAAGGCTACACTCGATTCTGTACCGTTTCTAGGATTGAAGCTGAAGCTTCAAAATTATTTGATATTATCCCTTCGTTAGACAATTTGGCTTTGCCTGATCTTATCGAAGAATTAGCCAGTCTATTTTGCGAATTAAATTTGTTACATCCTTTTAGGGAAGGTAATGGCCGAACTTTACGTTTTTTCTTTGAAGAACTCGTATTTATCCTTGGCTACACCATCGAGTGGCCTAAAATTACTCAACAAGAATGGATTGATGCCAATATTGCAGGGGTATCACTCGATTTAGAACCGTTAATTACAATATTTCGTTTAGCTCTATCTAATGAAAAACAAGACTGAATTTTTGTGCGATTGCATTAGTTTTAATCGCCTAAACTCAGCTGAGGAGTGTTGAACCGCTTTTTTTCTGTGAAAAATAACGGGGCGAAAGTGTTTTAACTTATCTTCGCCGTCTAACTTGATGTAGCCAAAACCAGATCAAACTAAATTGGAAATGAACAGACTTTAATGCCCTCGGACATCTACAGTGGGAGTCGCTGATTTATAGAAGCCGGGTATCGAAAGACTTTCGTGTTTTTTGGCCGTTTTGATGAGTTTTGGATAACTTGGATGTTTTGTGTTGAGCACATATTTTTGTTCACGAGGAACAACCGTAGATATTAACCATTAAGACAGATGTTACACTTTCAAGGATGCATAACAATAGAGATTGAGAACATGAGTCGCGACGACATGCTGACTCAGAACTGGACAAGGCTCATTTAAAAGAGGCAATTGCTCCAATATCTTGCCAAACTTAGCCTTGTCTTCCAGATATACCGCAATAAATCAGTTGTTGGTCATGCCAAATAGCATAGATGCCAGCAGCAACTTTCGGGCCATCAAAGATTACTTTCTACAACAAACGTGTTTTGCGAATAGATTAAAACTCAGCAGTCGCAAGTATAACGACACTTTGGATACGTAGAGCAACCATAAAAAGACATACCAGATTTAGCTCCTCGCTTAGCAACACGCATTACAAGCTTAGATTGGCAACTAGGGCAAATCATAGATTCGACGCCTGCCCTGTGTGTTTGGGGCGATATTGATGGTTTATTTTGAAAGCTGCGCCCATCTTCAATCATATGTACTAGTTCGCTGCCGTTGACTAGCCACAAGCGCTTATCTAGGGAAAAAGCGACAGCCTCAGAAGTAAAGTCTCCTGAAGTTACGATAATCATCTTACTGGCATTGTTCGCGATCATGACACCGTACATTTCCCTTAGAATTTGCACACCCACTTTGCGAGTTTTCCAATGCTTACATTGTACAAGGCTTAACTCACTATCTTTTGTAAGCCAAATATCAACACCGCCATCAGATTTTTGAGCGAAAGACTGTTTGACCGCATACCCTTGAGACTTAAAGTATTCTCCGATGTAACTTTCAAATTCGATCCAAGTCAGGTGATTTAGTGGGGAAGTATTCCTCTGAATTTTAATCTGAGTGTTCGTCTTGAGATAGCTTCTTTTCCTCTGATATTGCTTGAAAAACGCTATCGGTGCGGGGATAAGAAATAAGAACGTAAAATATGGAGCCATCAAGGGCAAGTTTGGAGCAATAGCTTCAAAGATGAAATTATTGCTATCCACGGCCAAGCTAGGCAATAGATATGAAAACCCAAAATAAATACAAGCAGAGAGCACTATGCTTAACCACCATGGAGCGTCCATTAAGTGCCATATGATTCCATCGTTTTTTCGTGCCATTTGAAGATTACCCGATAAGCATTTAGATGCATTAAAACACAAGCGGTAGATAATGGGTATAGTTTGTAAGGTGATACTTATCAGTATGATAGCTATTGATGAGCTAGGGCTGGGAAGGCAACGCTTGAATTCGGATTTCTTGTTCGGAATCCGAACACTTCTAACTCATAGTTGTCGAGTAGACGACATACTCAAGTCAAGATGACTGTGCTCACCAAGCGACTACAAATCAAAACCTGCATGACATCAAATTAGGGAGTCAGCAGATTTTAAGGCACTTTCATGATAAATTTGCCAACATGATAAAATCGATTAACAACCTTCAATTTATATGAATGACCAACTAACCCCAATCAACAAAGACCATTTGAAAAAACTTATCCGAGCAGAACTGGAGCTAACATGGTTTGATAATAAATCAGCTAGCCCTGATATGTCTTGGGTTACTCCTACGGTGCTAGAAACATTGTTTACTGAGTTGATAGCTCATACGCGTGGTAATCAATCAAAGGCTGCTAGGATGTTAGGGATCAACAGGGGGAGTTTCAGCAAAAAATTAAACCAGATCACAAGTAATAAACTTGGATTGGTTGAAAGCCTATAGGTAGCCATCATTACCTTGAAAAACGCTGCAAGTCAGTAGCTTGGACTAATTTATCCCCGTGAGATATCACGGGGATTTACAGCGAACAGCATGATAAGAACGGATAACTTTTGGCAGGGTAAATCAACAGCTTAAAATTGCTTCTGTACAGGGCAAGGGTATTGCTCTTTGAGCCCCATCGCTAAGTAATAACCGATAGAACCTTTAATGCCTGGTTTACCGTATTTTTTAATATTATGTTCAATTTGGTTATTAATCAGCTCCATCAACTCTTCGGTTTTCCATTCCCATAATGTTTCGCGATTGGCGGGATCTTTCATGGGCAAGCAATAATCGATACGTTGGTTGCGAGCGTCTAAGCGCGTGGTATAAAGATTTATGGTATCCGCAGCAACACGAACCCCAATCAATAAATCTCGATACTCAGGGCTATCGGGATTTCGATAATGCTCAACGTAGTAACGCATATCTGCAGGGTTTTTGCCACTGCTGAGCTGGTCAATTTCTGGAATTTGACTATTGGCTAAGCTCGAAAAAGAGCACCATGTGATTAGGCCTAATATGGTCCATTTATTCATTACTAATCCTCCATTTTATACTGTGTATAATACTAGGTTGTTTTGAGATCTCACTTGGGTTGCTCAATAATTAACCATTATTTATAGATTAAGAACGGGTTTGATCCTACTCCTTCTTTGTTGGCTGAAAGGTTGATGGTGGCTCAACACGCTTGCTGGTGCCCTCAAATTGTTCACGTGTTTCATCCACGATTTGTGAGTGGTTGTCGGGGTTGTAATAACGCTCTGTGCCGCCGCGTTTCTGATGCTGCTCCAGCACCGTTTGACCGGTATTACCTAGAGCCTGGCCTTTAAATTGTTCCCCCACCATCGTTTGCCACTCGGCTTGGGTCGGCTCAGGGTTAAAGGCTTGTTCGTGCTCTTCTTGAGTGGGTACGCTGGCGAGCACAAAATCTTTAAACGTATCGGTTGTTTTAAATTCTTCCCATTCATTCGCGCGGGTTTGGCGAGCATCGTCGCTCTGACCCGTGAGTATGTATCTTGATTCGTCTTTCGTACGTCCGTTTTCAACAAACGTTTGGAATGGTATTTCCAGTTTCTCAATCAGGCTGGCCATATGACGTTGCTCTTGGCTGTTGACTTGACTGAGCGTATCGACCTCTTGTTGAGATTGTGTCGTGGACGTTATTAAGCCTTGTGTCTCACTAAAGTTCGCCGTAAAGCCAGTGGCGTAAGTGCCCATCTCCGTATTACGTTCGTCGGCTGTGAGGCGGTTGCTCGCCTCAATGGTTTGGTTGGCACCAGAGCGGTAGGATTCGATGGCGGCTTGTATTTGGCTTTGTTGTTCGTTGCTCATGCTGCTGAGCGTTTCGCGGTCTTCCTGGGTCCATTTTTGTCCCGTGGACGCGTTCACACTTCCATTAAATCCTATAGCACCACCGAGAGCGCCGCTTGACAGTCCAGCGTTCACGTCATAGCCACCGTACGCAGAGTGTAAGAAGGCATTGGCTTTCTCATGGCTCCATCCTGTTGCTGCGATGACTTGTTCTGTCGCTTGACTCACTTGCTCTAAGCCTTTTGAAGCCGCTGCAGTGGCACCGTGTCCATGGGTTAAACCGTAACCTTGGGTTGATGAATAATTCTCTTTCCAATCGGCCATCAGTTGAGTGCCACTTTGTGTGCTTTGTGACAAGGCCGCTTGTTGCGTCGAGAGGTTGGATTGAGCTTGAGTGTGCAAGTCTTGCACCGCTTCGCTGTATTGACTAGAGCTGGCGACGTTCCACTGGAAATTCGACGCGGTAGGACTAGTGTCATACACGGTTGTATCACCGTATTGCGTTGAAAGCATACCGTCTTCGCTTTGCGTGGTACTGCCGTGTTGTTTCAGCAATGTCGACGTATCAAACTTATTGCCATTGACGTTGTTAAACGTGTGGGTCTGCAGTTGCGTATTACCG
Source organism: Vibrio sp. R78045 (assembly GCF_042466085.1). Classification (NCBI taxonomy): domain Bacteria; kingdom Pseudomonadati; phylum Pseudomonadota; class Gammaproteobacteria; order Vibrionales; family Vibrionaceae; genus Vibrio; species Vibrio sp. R78045. The sequence continues at coordinate 400,426 of NZ_JAXHBS010000013.1, read as the reverse complement.
TGGCTGATGTCACCGCTTGAGGCCGCGGCTGACGTGCGGGCATTGGTTTGGTTTATCATTCCCGCCAGTTGGTAGTTTAAACTGCTCATCATGGCCGCGGCTCCTTTGGTTAACGCCAAAGCAATCGCGGGGGTGGACATCATCAAGTAACCGGTAATGGCGGCGTAACGCGTGTTGACGTAATCAATGCCGCTCATGTTCGAGAGGGTGATGCCGCGTAACCCTTGTGTCGCGCCCTGGGTCGCCCCTTCTAAGAACCACATCATGATTGCGTTGAGGATGGTGAATATCATCGGCCAAGTGGCCAGATAGAAAAAACTGCCCACATAGTTTTTAAGGACAGGCAGCGCCATATGTGGCAGCAAGGCGATGATGGCAATGATCGCCCCAAAGCAGACAAACAAAATGACCCCGATTGAGTGCATCATTGGAATGAACTCTTTGGCTTGCAGCCCAATGTTGGCCCACATGGTGGTGGTTTGCATTTGGTTGGCGGTGTAGGCGTAGTTGGCCGCGATACCTCGGTGCGTGTTTTCGATGTTCCAGCGCGTCATGTTGATGACCATGTTCTGTTTTAAAATATCGACCGCGCTGTTGCTGACCCCAATTAAATCTTGGTGGCTATTCTCGATGGCGTTTCTTAAGAACGTTGATTGGATGTTGCTCTCTCGTCCTAAGATATACGCGCCCAGTTTATTCATGGTTTGATTGGCCTCTTCATCAAATTGTTTAGTGAGTTCAGGAAACGCGTCGCGGCAGGTTCTGTATTGACCCTGGGGGTTATAGAGTCCACGAATGGGGGACATCGATTTTGTGGCGAGAAAACCGAGTAAATCCGGTGCTTGCAGGATGTTTTGCATGGTGTATTTTTTGTTAATTCGAATGTCTCCGACGATGCAGTTGTGATAAAAGTCTTTCCAATAGCGTTGCAGGTCAATGGTTTCGGCGTTGGCGCTACGAAGCAACGTGTATAAATTCGAACCAAACACCATGCCTGAGGAGCTGTAGCTTTCATCCTCTGTACTGCTAAAGACGATTTCAATGCCTTCGGTTAAGCCGTGCATGAACGTGGTGGCCGCCCAACCGGGTATCGCGACGATGTAAGGCACGTTATTCACGTAATAAATGCGCATGGGATTTTGCGCGTCATTGATATGGACGGTGGCTTTCATGCTGATAAGAAAAGTGGGGATAGCCAAGTAAATGAACATAAAACGCATCACATGTTTCGCGTCTCGAGACACAAAAAACAGAGTGGCACTGATGATAAAAGCCAGTTGTAAGGCGATTTCGATTAACGAGCCAAAGGTGTTGGTGGTAAAAAAAGTGGCGACAGCGTTCAAGGCTCGTTGTAATTGAGGGCCTGCGCCATAGAGATAAAAGTCTAAGGTCATGGGGATCTCCTTTAATGGCCAAAGGTGAGGTTCGATAAGGTAGCGTCACTTGCCGATTGGCTAAGGAGCTTTCGTTTGCGTTTTAGGCGCTCAGTGAGGGCTAAGTACGCGTTCAATTTCGTTTTGTGACGGTCTCGAAGGGTTTGTAAGTAATCTCTTGCACTGTTGATGCCTTCGAGAGTGCGATTGACGTCGGTTGGGTTCACCGAAGCGAGGTTGGTCATGGATTGATTGACGATCATCAGCATGTTATTGAGATAGGTATGCAAGAGATCGGCGGCAATATTTTGAGCGTATAAATGGCTTTCTGGTTGCAGGTTCAGGTGCGCATCATCAATGAGCATCGCCAAGATAGGAATGTCACTGAGTTCAACAAAGCTTTTCTCTGAGTCGGTGATAGGTTGGTCAGATTGTAAGTGGGCGTAGAGCGTATCGACGGTGTGGCGTACTTTGGCGTTAAAGGCTTGGCTTTCACTTAAGCGGATGGCGCTTAGGCTCATCGAAAGGCAGGTCTCGGTGTTTTCGCATCGATACACCTCCAAATCCCCTCCGGTCAAAAGGGCGTTAATGGCGGTGTCGTTACCCACTAACATCGCCGGAATGTAGCTTGGCGTCCCCTGCGCGTCGTAAATGACGGTGCCAGTGAGGCTTACGATAAACTCGGCGACCTCTTGATTGTCTTGAAGGTAAGCGCTTTTCATGAGCGCATCCCACACCACATTTAAGTTCACTTTCACTGCGTGCGCGGTGGCGTCATCGGTGTTGCCGGCCAGCATGCTCTGATTGGTACTGACGTGTCGACATTCGTGTTGCGCTTCTAACCAGTCAGAAAAGGCATTACTTTGCGTGCCTAGTGTGGCGCAGGCATGGCGCTTGGCTTCCCCATCGGTAAAGGCCGCTAAACCCGAGACCGCCGATTGTGCTACTTGGCAAGAGTTCATCGAGGTGGTGAGGAATTGGTCAGCAATCGCCTGCAGTTTGTCCCGATTCTCTTTGATGCTCGGCGCCCAAGTTTGCAGCGCTAAATCCACCGCGAAGGGCACGGCGTTGGCAATGACGGCTTTACCAAAAGACACCAGTTGATCCGAATTAATGTGAGAAAAACCGCCCATAAAGGCATCAATGCCCCCGCATCCTGCGCTGACAGAAGGCAAGGTGATGGCGGCCAATTGAATGTTTTTGATGTTGGTGCGAGCAAACAAGCTGCCCGCATTATAGTAAGTGGCGGATTGGCCTTGATAGGCACTTGGGTTCGTGATGTTGCGGTTAAAACTGCTGTCATCCCAAAAGCTGTCCATGGCATCGCCCAGGCCGCCGGCATGAAGTGAACATGAAAGACTCATTAAGAGAGCCAGGAGGGTCGGTCTTGTCATTGTAAACTCTCCATTATGGTCACATCGGCGCGCAAGGCTTGGTAGCTCTTAAGCAGCGCGGGGTACGGAACATTGCCTTCACTCAAACGCACATACTTACCATTGCTGACGTTGATTAAGAACGTGGCGGGCGTAATGGCGTTTTTGAGCTCACCAAAAAACGCGGAGGTGATGTCAGAGGTGGTCGGGATAGGGGTGGTGAAACCGGGTATAGGCTGTCCGTCAAAGGAGAAATCGTACACAGGCAATTGAGTGGTTTGCTCGAGTCGCTTCATGGTCGGCGCAAAGTGGTGACACTCAGGGCATTGACTGAAATGGAAGAAGACCAAGGCGTATTGACCTGTCATCACAGGGTGAGTTTGCGTTTGAGCGAATGAGGTTGAGGCGAGCATCATCAGCGCACTCAGCAATAACGTGCGGATAAAAGCGTTCATAAGGGGCTCCTTAATTTAAAAGTCGCTGTCTTGGTAATTGGTCGCGATGTTGTGAAAGCGAGAGAGCAAGTCTTTTTGTGAAATGAAGCCGTAGGCGAGGGGTCTGAGCGCTTTGGTGTGAATATTGGCCAGCATTAAAGCCGGTGTGTAGCGCACCTGTACTCGCCCTGTCTTATCAATACGGTTTTCATCAATCGCCTCAAAGGTCTGACCGTCTTTGCTGATACCCACCAGTTCGATGTGGTACCGGTGGGCAAAGTCTTGGATGGAGGGCGCCAGAGTTTGAGATAAGGCGTCTTGCCCTTCGTAGATGAAGTAGAGGCCCCAACCTTCTTGCACCAATTGACGCACAGTGGCTTCGTTTTTGAGTTGAATACCTTGATAGTACGTTGCTCTTGCGGCTTGCTCTGTGGGGCGGTCTTTGGTGTACGAGTATTCGGGGTGTTCGTTGATGAGCTTTTTGAAGGTCATGCCCGTTTGAGTGGTTTTGCCATCGATGAATTTTTTCAGCTTCATCAATTTTAGATTTTTCTCTTCATCGGTTGGGTTAATCGTGGCATCGTTTAACGCTTCCTCAAATGTACGGTGGAACCATTGCATCTGCTCGGTGGCGCTCATCACAGTAGACACGCTATTGGGGGGGAGGCGCTCCTCCTCTTTGGGTGGGGCTTTCAGCGCTTTGGCCTCGTTATACCAGCGCCAGCCTTTGGGGGGCTCATTGGCGAAACTGTGAAAAGCCAATAAAGACAACAACAACGGTAGGGATTTGATTGTTAATCGGTTAATTGAGTTGTTCACCGTTTTTGTGGATAAGTCCTTCATGGTGTGACCTCATTATTGCCAGAAACTCAGCATCTTGTGGGTGCGCGTATGAAATAACGTCCAAAGTGCTTCATCGTTGCCGTGTTTTTGTTGGTGCTTCATCATTTCTTGCTTGAGCTGATGGAGTTGTCGTTTGAATAGAAGATGGCGGATCAGGGTGGTAGCAAACCCGGTTGTCGACAGGGTAGCCACAAGTAAAGGGAGTAGGGGATCCATATCATGTCCTCATCATTGATTAAGTTAATGGCGATAAGCGCTGTGTAATCGCTCTTGGATTTCTGTGGCCGAAGGCAGGTTGGTGTTGCTGTGCATGTCGTCATAAAAGTCCGAAAAGTCGAGGCGTTTAAAATCTATGTCTTGAAGCTGCTCGGGGGTAAGGGCGCCGCAAATAGGGTGTTTGGCGGTTCCCAGACTGATGCCAAGTTGGTCTTTCGAGCCTTGCTCTTGGATGATGCGCGCCAACTTGCTATCAAAGACGCAGTAGGTCTTCTTTTTCCGGATACACGCGCCTAAGACTTTTTCTGCGCAATAACTGCCAAGGGCTATCGTAATGCCTTGCTCTTTGGCTTGACCGAGCGCCTTCTCTTCATCATTGCATTGGGCTATGCCAATACTCGTGCCCCAACCGCCGTCTTTGCAACAGTCGGCAAAACCAAAAGCCGCGTCTGTGCACTTCATGCCTTTGCCTGCAAATATCATTGGTGGATCGCCAAGACCGTCAGCGGCTTCTGCGAGGGCTGCTAAGGCTGAGGTGCTTTCATTAAAGCGGTTTGAAGTGGTCGCCATCGCTTCAAAACAATCGCCATCCAGACAAAAGCTCTCTTCTCCACAGATTAATTGAGTGGCACTGCAGCGCCGTTGTGGGCAGGATTTATTGACTTTCTCCTCAATGCACACACCGTTTTGCTGGAGGCTGCAATGGATCGAAGTCGTGGTGCAATCGGCGGGCAGGACGTTGCACGTATTGGGTCGAGTGCATTGGTGGTCAACCCGATACTTCCAGCAATCGAGCGTGGTCGGAATGCCATTAATGGTCCGGGTGGCTCGACCTTCAATACACTGCTGGCGAGTGACATTGCACGAGTTCATCAGGCTGCATTGTGTTCGCCAGGTTATGGTGTTTTTAATGCAGTTCCCACCAGATAAGGTGAACCCGTTTGAGCAGCTTAGCGTGGCTTTTTTCGTTTGTGTGGTGGGTCGACAAATCTGGTAGCGTTTATGCCAGAGTTCGCTACTTTTCCAGACAATGTGGTCGGTCTGTTTTAAATCGCCAAGCGTGTAGCCTTGATTGGGAGAGACCACCTTCCTATCCCAGAAATACGTGGTTTCTGACCTTGAAAACCCCCTTGTCCCCCCCGATTGCCTCACGTAATTGTGATTATTGTACCGGCATTGTGGGAGGGGACGTTGGCAATCCTTCCCTTGTTGTGTCCAGCCGGATGGACAGCGGTAGAGTACTTCACTGAGGCTCACGGAGGCGACGGGGACTTTTTCACACGGTACTGGGTTGTGAGTCGGCCGGTGACATTGCTTTGCGATGTTATCGATGACGCACTGCGTGGCGTTATCACAATCCACGTACTGATTAGACTGACCATGACTGATTTCATAGGCGTTCTCAATGCCAAGGGTGGCGAATCGATACGTATCATCATTGGGGTCAATGATGGCACTATTATTGTTAAACCTCTCTTGTATCGCTTGAGCGTGTTCGTTGCTGCCAAACTCCAACGTGGATTGGTTTGTGATTTGTGCGTCAGTCATCCCCGCTTCATCAGGCTGTCGGATTTGGCTTTCACACCCTGGATTATTGTCGCTGCAGAAGTCGGACAGGTTAAGCGTCATCTCTGAGGGGTTGTAAGCCTCATTTTGGGCGTTTTTCGCCCATTCTACGTTGTCGTAAAACGTGTTTTCTTGTGGGTCGGCCAGGGTAGGAAGGGAAAATAAGAGAGCGGCGCTGAAAGAGAGCAAAAAGGGCGTATTCAAGGGGAACTCCTATTGAGCACTTGTTTGGCGATGTGTCCGACATCGCCTTGGCTTAAAATCGCTAAGGCGTTGGGAAGGGAAAGGTTGCCGTAAACCATGTCGTAAGCATTTTTCGGGCAAGACGCTTCATTGCACGCGTCTCCAATAGCCACAAACACGGGGACATGGGTGATGTTAAATTGACGAAACCACTGTGGGCTGATGGCAAAACCGCCACCAATAGCCACTTCGTCGTCCGCTTCTAACAAACTCAGTATTCGAGAGGCTGTTGGGAACATGCCTTCTGGCAGTACCCCACGTATCACGAGAGGTACTTGATATTGCTGACTTTGTTTGAGTAGCTGTTTGAGCGCGGTATCTGGCATGGAAAGTGAGACAAACACCATCACACCTTGCGCCTCTTTGTTTGGGTTGACTTGAGGCATCCCAAGCACACTCGCCAGTGGCGAGTCTTGCAACGCGTTATCGAGGTGTTGATTCATCGACAAGGCTTCTTGCTTATGTTTTTGACTCCGCTCTAGAAGGAGGGCCAGTTCACTTTGATGGGCTGGTGCTGCAAGACTTTGCTCTTGCTTGGCAAGGGCTTTGAGTTCTTCTTGCGAGTAACCCGTCTCGGCCAATGCAAGAGGGCTCGTGAGCAGAATCAGTAACAGCCATGAGGCTCGTGGGTTAAATAACATTGTCTTTTTCCTTATAAAAATACGCAGTTACGTTTTCGCCAGTTCACAAAACCAAAGTTACCGCCGGTGGTTGGATTATCTTTGCCTTGCTCCCAAAGTGATGACGTTGTGCCGTAGGGATAACAATGAGCGGCATCACCAATCGGCGCCGACAATTGATAGCGATAACGACTTTTCGGTAAGATAGGCTCTGGCCACTGATAACAGACCGCACCATCCTCGCCCCGGGTCTCCCATACAATGCCTTGCCTGTGCATTTTAAAATTAAAACGCTCTAACATTAGAGTGCCAACTTGAGGACCGGTATGAGAATAAGCGCTGTTACCGGTTAATGGGTATACGCTGCCTTGTGAGCCTAAACACCAAAAAAGTGCATCAAAAGGCAAAACGCGCCCCGTGGTGGTTGCCATGGCTTCGGTGATACAAGAGAGCTGCGTGATGGGGTGACCGAATAAAATCGCCTCGGGGTTAAGAATGAACGACATCTCATCATCATCCCAAAAGGGATCAAGTTCGGTGAGGTAGGCCACATCGAAATTATCCGTGGCCATGCAGGCCGCCGACTGCATCAGTTGTAGCCAATAAATCACCGGATATTTGTACCAATGCACGTGATAGAAAGCATTGCCGCTGGTTTTGCTGCTTGAGTCGTGCTGCGAGCCTCCTATTTGTTGGCTATTGTCATTACTCAACTGCATCCCCATGTTGACCATACAATAAGGGACTCGCGTCACGTCCACTAAGGAATACGGCTCCCAATACCCAATGTTTAAGCCAATTTGCATAAAAATGGGCGGGGGCTTAGGACAATAGGAAATAGGCAGACTTGGATTGGTGGTGTCAGGGTATGTCGAGCTAATGAGAGGCACACTGCCCAGTGTCATAGGAAATAGGCAGTCCCAGCAAATGTCAGACAATGGATTTAAGAAATGCCCCGTGCAAGCGGCGGATTGAGCTTGGGTTTGCCAAGGAAATAGGAACAAACTAAACAGTAATAACCCATGGGTTCTCAAGGTCTTTCTCCTTATTTTATTTCCGTCTCACTCTTGTTCATGGCTGTGGTGAACGGCGTCACATCGATCTCTGTGATTTTCCACCGCGCCCCATCTTGTTCAATTAGAGAGGGAATGTGTGAGAGTTGAAATTGACGGCTGTAGTGACCTTGTTGGTCAAAATAAATTCGGGCGTCAAACTCCTTGGCGACGTCTTCTGGACTGCCGTTGGTGAGGGTCCATTTTATCGGCTTATCTGCGCGGTATTGTTTGGCCCAAGCGCGCTGTCTTGGGTCGTCACCATCAAGAAAGACAATCACATGCGAGTAATCGAATGATTGTTTGGGAATGTCGACTGGCCAAGTGTCAGTATCAAAGGGGTTGATGATGACGCCTTTGGCATAAAGGAGGTTGCCTTGTGCATCTTTGATATCGGTGGCCAGCTTTAATGATGGATCGATGTAAAAGGTGTTGGGCGCGGTGGTGGTGGTCAACCCTTTTACGGGAGTGGGCCTTCGCACGCTATTTTCTACGCTCTCCACAAACTGTTGTTGCATCTTTGCGGTTTCTCCCGTGGCTTCTAAGTGTGTCAATCGGTTGTTGATCCATTGCAACATGTCCACTTCTGCAATAGGAAACAGTTCACCTTGACGCCCAAACTGTTGGCCAAGCGCGGTGGGGGCGATGGTCAGTAAAGTGACACTGACCACTTTTAAGAGGGCGGTGGGTGTGAGGGATGAATGACTGGGAACAATCATAAGCTCATGACTCCTTTTTAAGCGCCTCGATAACGTAATGTTGGATCTCAGTGGTTCTATCTGGCGCGCCGCTGATGAGCGCGCCTGGCACGAAGATCACGAGGTGGTGCACTTGCGCGTATTCTTTCAAGAGTCGCCTGAGATCCGTATCAAAGGTCGCCAGTTGCGCGCTGTGCTCTTGATCGTCGAGGTTGGCTTCAATGAGTTGGTCTTGATATTGCGATAACGTTTGTTCGAGATCGAAGACCACGATTTGAGGCGCTGTATTGAGCTTGATGGCTATCAGGGTGAACATCATTAACGCTATAGCCAACAAGGCATAGATAAGACGTGGGTGACGGATGGATTTCATTTGGCCTCCTTGCCATAGATGAGGGTATTAAAGGTCTCAATTTCCTTTCCGTAAAAATGCTCGGCGGTTTGATTGACTGCTTGCATCAGTGATAGGCCTTGGTTCATCAAGTTTTCACAGTATTCAAACTCATGCGGCTCTGTTGAAAGGCATGCTCGGGTAAAGGGGTCGGCAAACAAGCGATGAAAGGTGGTCACATCCCCGGTTTTTAGCATGACAGAGCTGTAACCGGCGATGGAGGACTTTTCAAAGCTCTTGATGACAAACTGCTCATAGGGCGAAAAGTGTGAAGGGTTGTCTTTGATGAATTTTGTCAATCCACTGCCTTGACGCAGAGTGATATGAATATCGGAGTTATTGAACGCGGCGAGCGCTTCGGGTGTGCTGTAAAAATCCTCAATACCTTGCGTCACGGTGCAGAACGATCCCCCAAATTTTCGGGCGGTGCGGTAACCGGTGTTGATGAATTCTTGCGCCTGTGCATTAGAGCCCGCCATCAGAGACCACGCCTCTTCAATGATGCACATCTTCGGCGTTGAACGAGAGCCAGACAGGTACATCTGCTGAGTAATGCTCGACATCAGCGCAAAAATCACCGGTCGCATGATGTCCGAGGGAAATCCGTCCAGTTCAATGGTGGTAAAGTGGACATTGGGATCCAGCATGGACGGTTTATTGAAGGTGTCCCCGTAGATCCCCTCTGAGCGGTATTTATTCAGTTGCATGGCGATATCAGAAAGGCGGCGATCACCGCCCTGTTTTTCGGCCGCCGCAAACAGCGCTTCTTGAACATGGTCAACCAACGTCTCGCTTTTGTGTGCCTGCCAAGCCGTAATGATGCAATCCCCGAGAACCGATTTTTCAAAATCCCCCATTTCATGCGTGGGGCAGGCCATGGTCGCAAAGAGTCCGGTGATGGTGTGCAGCGTTTCCTTAAGAGGGTTGACCTGTTCGCCTTTCTCATCGGTATAGTCATCCCCCATAGCAATGCGTTCCAGGTGAGTAAATGGATTGAGGTAAATCTTCTCAGCCGTCATGTAGTGTCCGCCCAGCATCAAGGTGAGCTTTTTAAAGCTCTTTCCTTTGTCTAACGCCCAGATTTTGCCGTTCATGGCAAAGAGGGTTTCGGCGAGCTTTTGCACAAAGAAGGATTTTCCTGCCCCGGAGCCTCCGGTCAGGGCGATGTTGTAGTTATCTGAACCACAATTAAACGGATTAAACCAAAAGGCTTGTTGGCGCATGGTGGGCAGCATCATACCGCCACTGAAATTCTTTACGTCCATCACTAGAGGCAAGAGGTTGGCCACATTGCCGGTTTTTACGGTTTGAATGCGTCCAGCACGGTCGCAATCGGCCCAAAACCCATCGGTCATCATGAACGGTAAGGTCGTCATGAGCGCTTGGCCTTGCAGCATCGAGACGGTTTGTAAATCAATCCCGCCAGAGCGAAAGGCGTTAATGGCCGTAGTGCGGTGCAGCCGCTCGGATTTTTTGTTGGTAAATAACGTCAGCGTCAGGTGCATGTATGCCATGCTGTTGATGCCATCCGACATTTCATCTCGAATTTGCTCACGTTCGGCCTGCTCTTTCTTCGCTTGAGGGAAGAAAAATGCCATCGGGGACTTGAGCGTTTTTTCCAACTCTCCAATGCGCCCGCCATTTTTGGTCGCAAAACTGCCCGATTCTTGATGGCGAAAATTGAGTGTCATGAGGTGTGGACATTGCACATTTTTAGCCACGCTTTTTAAGGACGCAAAACAATCGGGCAAAGCGTACAGGCGGAAAGTGCGAGGCGTACTGCGTAAGCCCAAGGAAATGATCCGCGAGGTCACCGTTTGATGTTGGCGGTTACTAAAGCGAACGTCGGTGTAATGTCGGCGCGTTAAAAACTCGGTATCAGGAGAGAGGGCTTGTTTGTAGATAAACGCTTCGGGAGCATAGTCAGATTCACGAGGGGCGGTTTGTGTGGGGTCAAAATTGAGAATGCCTTCGACGTAGTTGATTAAGCCTTCGGGGGTAAGCGGCGTGAGCTCCAGTCCAATTTGGGATAAAGACGTGGTGAGCGCCTCTTTGCAATCCAACACTTGGTCAACATCGTCGGTACTGGAGACAAACAACCACGCGCTGTAATCTTTGATGTCAAAGTAATGCTTCTGACGATGAAAAAAGCCGTGGTGAGCCGCAAAGTTGGCGTAATCGGCTTCTTGTTTTGCTAATTCACCGCAAATACCCGCACGAGCGGATTTCAACGCGGCATTTTGCTCAATCAAATGACTCACGCGGTTGTGGCCCATCATGGAAAAATGGTAATCCCATTTATGGCCAGTCGGTAAATCCATGATGAGACGGTTAAACGCCTCCACCATATCGTCATTCGCCCCCGCTAAGACGCTTAATTTGAATCCAAATCCTACGCCTTTTTTGTTATGAAAGAGGCCGTCCTGCGCATCAAAAGTCCGGTAAGGCAGCTCAGAATGCAGGTGGTTATATTCACGTTTGGCTTCTTGATAAAAACCCTTTAAATATTTTGATACGCCCATGACGTTAATCCTTTTTGATAGCCTGAACAGGGCGACCTGTCCAGGTAGACTCGTCTAACACAATGTAAATATCCATTGTGTCGAGGTAAGTGGTGGTGTCATCCGAAGTAAAGGGAAAAACCACCACCTTCCTAACCGTGTCTTGGGTTCGAATCGGGTGGCCTTCACGCGTGCGTCTTGGCAGTAAGGCAAAAGGGTGGGAAGCCAGGACGTTAGCCTCGACGACTTGTTGGGTGGTTGGGTGGGTCGAGATGTTGCGAATGTCATCCATGCTGGCGCAGCCGGGTGTCCCGCCGATTTTTTGGCAGCTGAATTCATCTTGAAAGCCCGCCGAGCAGCCGGCGAGGGCGGCGCTGATAAGCAGCGCGGTGAAAAGTTTGATAGTCATAAAAGCCGACCTTAATTTAGTTGTTGGTTAACTTCTGCCGCGAGAGGGTTGAGGGTGATGGTTTCTAAAAGGGTGTCCGGTTTTGCTCGCTCTTGCTCTTTTGCTTGATAATCAACATAGCGTTTGATTACTTCCTCATCATCGAGAGGGAACCCTTTCGTAAAGACGATATTCACGATGCCCCCTGGATTGATTTCGATGAAGGGGTGATATAACTCGGCTAAGGCAATGTAGTAATCCGAAAGCTTACTCCCCACGTCTGAGGTGGCATTGCCCAATAAACTTAATCCCACATCCTTGCTGTTGAGGCTCGACGTTGAGCCCAGCGCTGAGGTTGAGGTGGTGCTGGCCAATCCCGCCCCCGTCTCACCCAGTCCGGTTAAGATGCCTGAGATGCCCGCCATTTGGACTATCTTACCGTTACGCAAAATCGAAGTACCACGGATGCCATTGCGACCAAAGTTAAAGACGGTGCCTTGAACGGGGATATCTAAAATGCGACCGTCCCGAATGCAACTGAGGGTGTGAGTGCGCGCCACGCCGCGATTCGAAGAGAGGTCACCGTACACGCTCCCAATGATGGTGCAGTCTTTGAGGTGGCTCTTTTCGCCATTAGGCAACACGCCTTCATGCACGGTTTGAAACACGATGGGGGCGGTATCACTTTGACCAAACGCTCCGGCATTGGCATCCGCGCCACCGGTGATTTTGGCGGTCACAAAAGTGCCCGACGGGACGTAATTGTCGACGGTGCGTTGATACGCTGACTCTGAGGAGGCTGTCCAAAAAAAATCAAACGAGTCAAACGCTTGTCCTTGGTCATCAAACGAGGCCTTATCGGCGTTGCTGTATTGAAAGCTCTCTTTTTGCAGATCATTGGTGGCGTAAGAGGGCAAAGGTTTGGGAGGAAGTGGGCGCGATCCAAACGGCGCAGGCTCTCCCATGACGGTGAGGTTACGGGTTTCCTTTGAGGCTGGTGATGGGGTTGATGGCAAGGCGACGGTGCGCTGCACTTCTTGATGGCGGCGTATTTCATCGCGTAAGGTTTCGTTCTCTTTTTTCATTTGTGTGAGCGTATTTTCATTGCTCGTTATCAAACGTTCGACGTCTCGATTGAGGTTTTCCATCTTCTCTTTTACGTCTTCAATGTCTTGACCTTGTAAGGTCAAGGCTGAGCGGTTGTCTTTGTCGGTAAAATCATCAGTAATGATTTCCCCAAAATTGGGGGCTGACTCACCGACTTCTTGCGCATTATCAAGCGAGGAGCGAGGTTGTTTAAAGGCTTTAAATGCAAAAAAAATCGCGACCAAGAGCGCAACGGCCAACAAGCTGAGTATTTGGTTGCGTTGCTTACTTTGCTTATTGGCATTGACTCCATCCTCTAAGTTCGACTCTCTTAAAAGCCACTGTTTAAATCGTCTCATTAGTGTCCTCCTGTGATGATGTACAGATGGGTGGATTCACCTGGGGCCAAGGTATAACGATCAAGCGAGGCGCTCCGGCTGGCGTAACTGTAAAATTGCGCTTCGGTCAGTGTCACGGTGTCACTGGATTGATTTTTAACTTGATAAATAAGCCCTGAGAAAGGGCGACCGACAAACAGGGTTTGCGGAATAATGGCCAGTGGTGACGTGTCTTTAGGGAGTGTCTCTGGGTCAATCGGATGGACACGAAACCCTGGGATAGGCGTCTTGGAGCGCTGCCAATGTATCATTTGTTTGGAGAGTTGCCCCAAGGCCAAAGGGTATTCGAGGTCTTTTTCAAAGACACTTTTCTCTTCAGTAGAGCGAAGCGAAATGAACTCGCTGACCACCGCAGGGACGGCTTTAGGATTAATAAAAAGCGAGAAATTTTGGCCTTTTTCTGTGGTGACGTGCGCGGTAAAAGGCAAGGCGATGTTGAGTTTGACGGTAATAGAGCCCGATTGGTCTCGTTGATTGGCTTTAGCGAGACAAAATCCTCTAGGGCAATGAAGGTTTAATATCTTGTCGTCTTTCACCACTAAACGATTGGTGTTGACCGAGGATAAGGGCAACACAATGGTGTCATTTTGCTCAAAATAGTAGGTCTTTGCGTCAATCGTATGGGCGTGGCTTATGATGGGTAACAACAAACCAACAAAAGCATAAATCAAGCGTATTTTCATAACGGTATCTCTTTAGCGATGGTGTGAAGTTCAATCAAGCCACTTGAATAATTGGCTTGGAGTAGATACGTCACGGGCTCAGGGTCGAGTGTGCGCCCCGCGATGGTTTTGTTGAGTGTGCCTCTGACCCGTATTTTCATTTCATTGAGATTGATAGACAGCGTGTCAACTTCAAAAAAACTGGTGACGTCGTTCTCGATGATAAATTCGGCTTCTCGCATTAACTTGTCTTGTAAGCCGCTCCAGTATTTAGGCGGCACGTAGGTAATGAGTAAGTTGAATTGACGTTTAACGTTAGAGGGCGTGACATTAAATTTTAGGTGTATCCACCAATCGGCCATCATAGAAAGATACGCTTCATCAACCGCATCGCTTGAGATCGTAAACGCTCGGTCGATATGAGGTGGCACGAAGGTGCGCTTTTCCGCTTGGTTTTGACTTAATAAAGCAAAACTCAACCCAGCGGTTCCTAAGGCGGTGATCAACACCACCGCGGTGAGGACGTAATTGATAAAGCGAGCCGCTTTAAGCGCCTCGCCGTTATGTTCATTGAGCATCAGTAAATCCAATATTTTTTTGTGGCGGGGGGCGTGCGTTTAAAAATGGTTTTATTCGCTGTGTCATCCCCATACCAGTGGATGAAGTGAATGATGAATTTGGGGCCGTGTCGGACTTTTAAGCTGCGAATGGTGAGGAAAAAGCCGATACACACGGCGACTGCGACCAACCGATTGATGTTGAACAACATCAAAAACAACAAGATAGAAGGGAGTATTTCATCGATTGGAAATCCGACTATTTTGACGTCGGTTTGTAAGTAGTTTGGAAAAGCGAAGAGGGTTTGTTTGTCTTGATGATCCATGGTGAAATAAGGCGAATAGTTTCGCGCTCTCCTTATGTGGTTTATAAGCCTACAAACCCTTTACCGACTTCCCAGAACACCACGCCAACGAAAAAGCCGATGATGCCACCCACCCAGTTCTTTTGCATGATGCCAACGATGATGCCGCCAATCAGGCCTGCCACCAGAATGTAGAACTCGCCAGAAGACCCCGTTCCGACCGTGTTGGTCACGGTATCTTTACCACTGGCAAAAAGGTCATCAGCGTAAGCGGGTGACGCACAGGCAAAGTAGACGGCCATGAGCGTACAAAAGTGACGCCAATACGTAAGAGGAAGGTTGAAGCGTGAGGTTTTATCTTTCATGTGGTTACCTTTAAATGTAAATAAAAGAGGCACGACATCGCACCGCCTTTATCAAAAGGGGTGTCGTGCATCTGGTGGGTTGAAAAATGGTCGTTGTTAGTTCCCCATATTTTGGGGAATGCTTTGGGCCGCATGAGTGAAGGTGTTGCCGTTGAGCCCCATGGTTCTTCTCGATTACATTAAAGGCAACAAGGAAGCGTTTACATACTTCAAACCGCGATTGCGACTGACGTGTTGTTTCCAATTTTGAGGGGTCATGATCGTATTCTTGAGTTTACGATAATGTTTTTTGCGAGCATTCTTTGATGGTGGTGGCGTGAGTTGACGGACTGATTGGGTTTGTTTTTGAACCGAAACGAAATGAACACCTTTCCAATAGAAAGGAAAGGGGAGGCGGCCAGTAAAAGGCAACAAAGCAGCAAATGCCATGTATTCACGCCCGACCGAGCCCAGTTCTTTGAAGCTGACAAAATCCCCTTGTTCAACAAAGCGGTCCAATAAACTCACCGCCTCATCTTCACGACAATATCCGTATACAATTTGCATTATTTTAACTCCTTTTAAGGACATTGTTTTGCTCTTTTAAAAGAACAAAACAATGGGCTCTCTCTCAAGAGCCGTGCTACAAACTGGCTTGTGCATTCTTGTAGTAGAATACGCACACCCAAAGGGTGTGGTGTCTGGTATTCCCAAGTAACTCTGTTGAACCACTCAACCAGCATGCTTAATTGAGTAGAAAAACAGCCTTGGACGTCGCCCCAGATAAGGCTCCTGAACTTTTTAGGCATATTACGCAGGCCTGCGCCCATCTGCGGCGCTTTTTGCAATAGTGAAGGCAGCCACTCTTACGGTGATGCGGGTGTTGGTATGCAGATGGAATAAAAATCCGACGAATGTGTTTTTCGACTTTGATTTCAAAGACTGCGATATCAACGTAGTCAGTATGAATTAACATGAATGAGGAAGACAATGTTTGAAAACACCGGAAACGCACAATGGACTAGGTGTTCGACACTCTTCTTTATGTAAATCACTCTCGTTTGAGACTATCCAAGAAGTAGTTAGACCAAACAGATTTACGTGAGTGGTAATAAGCTGATATTGCCTTTCTAAGAGCTTTTATATCTTTAGTCACTTTAGTGTTCGTTAAAACACCAGCCCCCGTAGGGTGCTTCTCTACAGACTTGAATGGGTTTACCAGGGAAGTAAGTATTCACTTTCTGAAAGGGCATTGGGTTGAAAAATGTCCATTTACCTGATTTTTCAAAATTTGATAGGCTAGGAACGTCAGCACAATCAGGAGCGTTTTCCCTGTGTTCAAAGGTGGTCCAAATGAATTCAGGATGATTCCTTGTTCTTTACACTGTATGAATCCCAACCTAGTCCATTAGAACATTACTCTTTAGTGTTCCGTTGATCTCAACATTTTTATGAACAGTGGAAATCTTTTAGGGTTGTCGTTATTAGATATCGATTTCCATGAGGTTTTTACTTCAGTGGGATCTGGAATTATTTTTGTTTTGATCTTGTCTATGTTCACGGGGTAGGCCAGCTGATTGTAAGAACCGCGCTTTATACAATATGCAACGTTCTTAAACGTTTGACACCGATCTCCCACACCGTTAATCTGTAAAGGCACTGGCAAAATCCAGTGTCGGGATTGGACCCCCGTTTGAATTTCTCGGCGCATAAGTGCCAGCATATTGCTGGTTTTTTTTATGTGTGGTTTCAGCGCATCCAAATATAGGCAATTCGTTTAGGGATTGTACTATCAATATTATGGTGGGCTGGGCGAGGCAGCTTTATGCTGGCCGTGTTCCGAGAGAGCGGTAGGTCCAACCTTGTTCAGTTCACCACCCATTGATTGGACCCTCTGAGTGGTGAAGAAATCTAATTTATCTCTCGGAGGTCACCATGACCAATCTAACTATTCTTTCTAAATATATCCGCACACTCGATAATTTGTACTCGTTAAATGATCTGCATAAAGCAAGTGGTGGACATTCAAAACATAAGCCTGTTCAGTTTCTTCGCAACCAGCAAACTCAAGAGTTGATTAATGAAATTGAGCAAAGTGCTAATTCGCACTTTGCTGTAAACACCAAACGTGGCGGTAGTAATGCGGGGACTTGGGTATGCAAAGAATTGGTCTACTCATACGCAATGTGGATTAGCCCAAAATTCCATCTAAATGTCATTCGTGCGTTCGACAGTATGACAACAAACCAAGCTCCAGCATTTCCAATTCCAACCGTTCCGCAAGACCTATCTTTAAACGACTTAATCTTTGAACTGGCCAAGGCGAAAAACGTAACAACGCAAACTGTACATGCGCATTACAATTCTGTATTCAATACTAATGCTTGGTCACAAGAGCATGGTTTCGAACATGCATTGGCAAAAAGAGTACTTAAACAAGACTTAGAAAATGAATTGCGTAGTCAAATCCCAGAACTACAGTTACTTAAGCAGCAAGCGAGAGAGCATGGTCTAGCATTAGTGGATGGAAGTGAATACCAAAGCTTTCAAGGCCGAATGCAAATGCAGCAAAAGCAACTCGAGAAGTTGGTAGATGATGTAATGGCGTTAAGTCGAAATCATAGTGTGCTGACAAGACATATTTTGTGATAGGTATTACTAATCTTTAGTAACTCAATGGGAAATTAGACGAGAAAAACCATATTCCTGACTTGGTTTTCATCTGATAGCTCAAAATATGTCGCCATTTTGTCGCCATTGTCAATTTATATTTTTTGTAAGACCTTGTTCTTAAATGATTTAATTTGCAACTGTATATAGTGGCTTCACTAATCCAGTCAGGCCTAGATCTAACACCAATCATTACTCACCACTACAAAGTGGACGACTTCCAGAAAGGCTTCGACATGATGCGCTCTGGTATGTCAGGTAAAGTAATTCTTGATTGGGAATAAGCTTTAGCTGAGTAACAAGATATTAGAAAGGCGACAGTTTTTACTGTCGCCTTTTTTACATCTCGGAACTCAAGAAAATGGGCGATATGATCAAGGTTCAGTTGCCCATTTTTTACAGCAATGAGTTGTTAACCCAATGCAGCAGCCTGCATGATTAGGCCACAGATGTAAGCGCCGTATGTACCGAGTGCGTAACCAAGTACAGCCATTCGACTTGTATGGTTTATATGTCGAGGAATGTTTCAACAATGTAAAAATTGAATTCATTTTTACAGAGCGATGAGAAATTAAAAATAATGGGTAGATCACATAAATCCTAAAGATCGCCGAGTTTAGCACGCTCTACCTAGTTAGCCGGTGCCCTGTTCGAGCTGTAGGTAAAGGTATGGGCAAAGAAAAAGCGGCATGAGAGCCGCTTTCTGAATTGGTATAGAGAATGGTTAGCTAGAACTTGCTTAGGACTCCTCTTCCTCAAAGCCGTCTGCATAACCTTTTGGCGGTGGTGTCCAGCCACGTTCGGAGCGAGAATGCTTGTCTGAACGGTCTTTTTTCATGTCTTCTTTCATCGCTTCTTCCAGGTGAATGAAGATCTGTCGGTAGTTATTGTCGTAGCGTGGATTTTCTTCGGCTTCAGACCAAGCTTGATAAAGCTTTTCAGATTTACGACTTTCGACACGTTGATACGTTGATTTTTGCTGTTCAACAAAAAATGGATGATGCCCAAGAGAACGCAAGGCTTGTGCGCCCATCTCAAGTGCTGAATGGTACGTTTCTGATTCCACAAAATCGGCGCCGGCTTCTCTTAAGCGATAGCTATGACCACGGTCAAATGCACGCGCCAAGATTTTAACTTTTGGATACGTGTGTTTTACGTACTTCACTAATTCGACGCTAGAATCTTGATTATCGATAGCAACAACAAGCATCGCGGCTTCTTCGATACCCGCGGTATGCAACAAGTCGTGACGAGTAGCATCACCAAAGTAAGATTTAATATTGATGGAGCGTAATAAGTCCACTTGGTTTGCTTGATGATCCAATACTACGGTATTGACGTCATTTGATACCAACAAGCGGTTTACTATCTGACCAAATCGGCCGATGCCTGCAATGATAACGGTACCTTTCTCTTCTATTTTGTCTTCTTCTCGATCGTTCGATTTTTGCTCGTAACGGGGCAGAATGACTTTATCAAACAGAATGAACAGACCAGGAGTTAAGAACATAGAGAGGGCAACAACCAGTGATAGTGTTTGAACAATATCCGCAGGTAATACATGGTTCTGTGCTGAGAAGCTGAGTAGTACAAAACCAAATTCCCCCGCTTGAGCCAAGCTCAATGTAAATAGCCAGCGGTCGCTGTTTTTGATTCTGAAGATTAAAGCCAGTGTAAACAACACCAAGGCTTTCAGCGCCATCACGCCAAGAGTTAAGCCAATGATGAGTGCGAAATCGTTAAATAGAACGCCAAAGTTGATACCTGCGCCTACCGTGATAAAGAACAATCCAAGCAATAACCCTTTAAACGGGTCGATGTTAGATTCCAGTTCGTGCCTGAACTCACTGTTGGCAAGTACCACACCTGCTAAGAAAGTACCTAGGGCAGGCGACAAACCAACAAGGCTCATTAGCGCGGCAATACCAATCACCAACATCAGTGCAGTTGCAGTGAAGATCTCGCGTAAGCCAGAGCTCGCAACAAAACGAAACAGTGGCCGACTTAGATAATGTCCACCGACGACCACAATCGCAATTGAAGCCGTAATAACAAGTCCGTATGCCCAACTTGGCAAACCTGCAACTAAACTGAGTTCATCATGGTGTGCAGCGGTTTGGGCGGCACTTTCTGCCAAAGCAACCAATTCAGGAAGAGCCAACAAAGGGATGAACGCCAGCATTGGGATAACGGCAATATCTTGGAACAAAAGTACCGAGAAAGCGTTTTTACCGCCTTCCGTTTTAGACAGGCCTTTCTCATTGAACGTTTGTAGAACAATGGCTGTCGATGAAAGCGCAAAGATCAAACCGATAGTTAAAGCAATCGTCCAAGGTTGACCAAAGAACTGTGCAATTCCCATCACGATAGCGGTCGTACCACCAACTTGAAGGCCACCAAGCCCCATCAATCGGTTTCTCATCGCCCATAGCATCTTAGGTTCAAGTTCAAGCCCGACTAAGAACAGCATCATCACTACACCGAACTCGGCAAAGTGCTGGATGGTTGTTGTCTCTTCGCCAACCAATCCAATGATGGGACCAATCACAACGCCAGCGATTAAGTAGCCGAGAACTGATCCAAGTCCAAGTCTTTTGGCAATAGGGACCGCAATCACGGCTGCAGTTAAATAGATAAATGCTTGTAGAAAGTATCCCGTCATTATTTAACCTCTGCCATCAATTCTTCCACAATATGGTTCAACTTTTCTGCCTTGTTGGCTCTTTTGATGTTGATATCACCTGCAACCAAGGCCTGTAAAAGCGTTCTGTAGCTATCGACATGTTGTTGAATACGGTTTTCTTCTAAAGCGGTACGAGATCCAAAAAGCGCAAAAGGCGCAAGATAGTTCATCCCACATAAAGACGCGGTTTGTTCAATTGGGTGAAGCAGTTCTCGAATAGTGAAGTGGTTGTAGCCATCACTTTGGTAAGCATCCTTTTTACCGCCAGCAGTGATGCAACACAGTAAGCTCTTACCTTGTAACTCGTTGCCATCGGTTCCATAGGCGAAGCCATACTCTAGAACGAGATCTTGCCACTCTTTGAGAATTGCCGGTGTGGAGTACCAATATAAGGGGAACTGAAAAATGATGATGTCATGGTCCAATAGGCGTTTTTGCTCACGATCGATGCTGATCTTGAACGTTGGATATTCGGCATAGAGGTCGACGCACGTGACACCGTCAACGCGTTTTGCTTGCTCAAATAACGGTTTGTTTGCTTCAGAACGATGTTGAGAAGGGTGTGCGAATAGCACTAAAACTCGATTTTTCGACATATAGCCCTCTTTGTATATAAACGAATAATACCTATTGGGATTATAGATATACAATAATAGAAGAATGCTTGAAGAACAACGAATTAGCTAATAGTGATTGTTTTTTCATTATCTCATTTCGTATAGTTTACCTTGTTTTAAGGCACTGTATTGTTTATACAATTCAATACTTCGAAAGGATATGAGCTTGTAAAACTAAATATTCGTTAATAATAAAAGCTAATATTTTTACTTTATGTCACCTTAACGTTAGAACGAAACCATTCGACAACTTTTCATACAATGATAACGAATAAAGGAAAGAGTATGAGTACAGATCTGCGTCAACAATGTGATTTTTTGCTTTCTGGTCACTTAGAACCAACTCCGGCACAAACATTCGCTCAGATGGCTCACTGGTGTGAAACAAATAATGTTACTCACGATAGCTACGGTGATGGCGAGTTTATTGAGAGTTTTGAAAAGAAAGTGGCAGATCTGCTCGGTTATGAAGCGGCTGTGTTTGTTATTACGGGCACCATGAATCAACCGACTGCACTAGAAATTGCGTGCCAAGAGAGAAGAAACCCAGTAGTGGCGATGCATGAATCGAGTCATATTATGCGCCATGAACGCCAAGGGTATCAGCTTCAAAATCGTTTTAGTGTTCTTCCTGTCGGTAACGTATTCCGCACTTGGAATGTCGATGACTTAAAGGCATGGCCTGATGAAATCGCAGCCGCATTATATGAACTGCCGATGCGAGAAATTGGTGGGCAGTTACCCGAATGGGAAGAGCTTGAGGCGATTAAACAGTACTGCAAAGAGCAATCGATTCACCTTCATATGGATGGTGCCCGCTTGTGGGAGTGTGGCGCGTATTACCAAAAGCCATACCGCGAGATTGCTAAGGGGTTCGATAGCGCCTATGTCTCGCTGTATAAAGGTCTCAATGGCCTTGGTGGTTCGCTACTGTTAGGCGATAAAGCTTTTGTAGCGAAGGCATCGGCGTGGATGAAGCGCCAAGGTGGTAACGTGTATCACCGAACGCCTTATGTGGTATCTGCTGCGATGCAGTTTGATGAGCGATTAGAACTGATGCCAGCTCTGTATGAACGCACCAAACAGGTTTATCAAATATTACAAGATTACCCTCAGTTCACCGTTAATCCGCGGCAACCGCAGGTCAATATGCTTCACCTTTATTTACCTGTGAACTACGAAGACGGCATTATTGTGAGAGATAACATAGCGAAGAAACACAAGATTTGGATAGGAAGCCCAGCGATCAGTGAGTTGCCAAACCAATGTAAGATTGAATGGTATGTAGGGGATAACTTACTAAATTTGCCTGATCATGAGCTGATAGACATTCTAGATTTTATTAGCGAAGAGCTGATTTGATCACGGAAGAGTTGAGTTGACTACAGAAGAGCTGACTGAAGAAGAACTGATCTAACTGAAATGGATACAGGAAAGAGTTCTTGTATCCATTTATATAGCTAGGATGTCCAGCTCTGTTACATATACTGGTTGATGTACACGTCGACCAAGAACATGAACACTGGAACCGTGCTGAGAAGCCCGAAGAAGACAATTGGCACCCAGTTCTTCATTTTCTTTTTAGGTTGCTCAGGGTTGTTCATAAATTCGGCCTTCAATTAGTTGTAGTTACAGTAGTAGTATTTGTAGCTGTCTAGCTTCGTGGTACTAAAAATCTAAGTGCATGGTATCAAATAAATGGGTTGAGCCCTATGTGGATTTAGAGAACCGTGGTGTGTATCAATCACATAAAATGTAAGTGATTCATAAGCGGTTCATAAAGGTTCAACAATAATGAACCTAATAGAACAAGCACTGCCTTACTCGGCATATAAAACAAATAACGTTCAAAAATTTGGAGAATACAGAATGAAAACAATAGGAAACATTATTTGGTTTCTGTTCGGTGGCGTATTTATGGGGTTAGCTTGGTGGTTCTTCGGACTGCTCGCATTTCTCACTATTGTTGGTATCCCATGGGGGCGAGCGTGTTTTGTTATGGGCAACTTCTCATTCTTCCCATTCGGTCAGGAAGCGATTTCGCGTGATGAACTAACCAATGAAATGGATATCGGTACTAGTCCGCTAGGTGTGATAGGTAATATTATTTGGTTCTTATTTGCAGGTATCTGGTTAGCAATAGGTCACATCATGTCAGCCGTGGCGTGTTTCATTACTATTATCGGTATTCCGTTTGCGATTCAGCACCTTAAGTTAGCGGTTATCTCTTTGGCGCCAATTGGTAAAACGGTTGTCGACAAGCGTGAAGCAGAAGCGGCGCGAGTAAGAAACTACAAAGGTTAAGATTACAGTATCATCTTGATTGAACTGAAAAAGCACATCGCATGATGTGCTTTTTTTATCTCTGGTTCGTTGCTTAAAAAGAAAACCAAGTTCTAAACGTTGTTGAATAGAACCTCTAACCTAAGTGTGAAATTGGCTTCTTCAATGTGCTTATCATAAGGCTCTCTTTCCCATTGGTAGCGAGGGGTTAGTTCATAGAATAACCACTCTTTCCAAACGTTTTGCCGATAAGTCACCGACACTTGTGAATATTCATAGTGGTTGTAAGGTTCGTTGGTTGCCTTGATAGTCGCGCTATATTGGAGAGCTTGATCTTGAGAAAGGTAGTGGTATAACGTCAAGCCCGTACCATATTCCCATCCTTTTAAATCATCGTTATAACCCGCAAAGTTCGACCATCTAGCTAAGAAATCATCACTTAGTGAAAGATCAAAATCGATATCGGTGATCTCTCCTGTCTCTTGCTTATCTTGATAAACACGTTGAGTCAGCCTAACTACGGCATCTGTAGTCAAAGGGTAGGTAAAACGATAGCGAGCTTCGATTCGTGGGCGCAGTGTTGCTTTGATATTGAAACTACTGTAACCCTTGGCATAGGCATCGTAGCGTAAACCTAATGCACTTTCTAATTCTTCTGAGTCGTTAGGGAAGAAATCAAAGAACTCTTCATCGCTGACTGATTCATAGATCAACTTCAACCGCTTACTGACAAAAGGAAGATGTAAACGCGCATTGAGTTTTGTTGAGTAGCCCACGTCACCACCTTCAGAGTAGATGAAATCGTTGTACCAACGGACGGACGTGCCAGCTCTAGCATCTTCTGTAATACGGTCATCAACAAAGAAGCTATCGAACCACAGGGCGGGTTGACAAAATTTACTGTTTAGGAAGTGGTAGGCTTTTTCTAAAGGAGCGTCTTCTAATGGTTGGCTGTGACACTCATTCTGTTCCTCCGCTTTAACAGAGTAGGACATGAGTGAAGCTAATAATGAGGTGCTAACTATCCAACGACTCAATGGAACCTGTTTGTTATTCTATATATCAATAGTTTAACTATAACCAAGCGATTACAACAATGCGACTTTTTAGTGGTTTATCGTGACTTTTGAGGTAGAGGCCGACAAATGAAAACGGACTCAGAAGGTGAGTCCGTTTGTGTTTACATTGATCTGTTTCTAGAACAATATTTGACCGAGCAAGGTCAAAATGTCTTAGTATCTAGATTACATTGCCGCTTCGAAGATTGCTGAAATCTCTTCGTGGGTTGCTTGTTTAGGATTAGTGAAACCACAAGCATCTTTCAGTGCGTTGTCAGAAAGTGTAGGGATGTCTTCAAGCTTCGCACCTAGTTTTGCGATACCTGTTGGGATATTTACGTCGTTTGCTAGTTGAACAATCGCGTTGATCGCTGCTTCTGCACCTTGCTCTGGTGTCATGCCTTCAATATTCGCACCCATTGCTTTTGCAACGTCACGTAGACGCTCAGGGCAAACCTGCGCGTTGTAGCGTTGAACGTGTGGAAGCAAGATAGCGTTGCATACGCCGTGTGGAAGGTCGTAGAAACCACCTAGTTGGTGCGCCATCGCGTGAACATAACCAAGAGAAGCATTGTTGAAAGCCATACCTGCCATGAATTGCGCATAAGCCATTTGTTCACGAGCTTCAATATCGTCGCCATGTGCTACGGCTGTTCTCAGGTGTGCTTGTACAAGTTCAATCGCTTTAATTGCTACTGCATCTGTAATTGGTGTTGCTGCGATAGAAACGTAAGCTTCGATTGCGTGTGTTAACGCATCCATACCGGTTGCAGCAGTTAATGATGCAGGTTTAGCAAGCATCAACTCAGGATCGTTTACGGAGATAAGCGGTGTTGTGTGTTTATCAACGATAGCCATTTTAATGTGACGAGCTTCATCGGTAATGATGCAAAAGCGGGTCATTACAATGGGTAACCTATTTTGACAAATTATTGGACTTTTGGGTGTCTATATATGATTAATCAGTTAGTTATATGTTCTATAACTTTCAAATTTTAGCTTTCATAGGTCAAAACTAAAACGTCCAACTTTAACGAGAAATGTACGAAATTTGGACGTTTAACATCGGTGAAAACGTCCAACATTGTGTCTCTAAACTTCTTTTAATCCGGCATTAATCGGCCTGACATTGTCTTCGAATTTCTTGATTATCCGCTCTTTCTTAGCATCAGGAATATTGTCCAGCAATACAAAAAACATTTCATGATGTTCTCCTAACTTCTTCTCCAAGGTCTTAGATAAGGTATCAGCCTGTTGCTTGTACATAGTGGCTGCCATACGTGCATTATCTCTTTCTTCCTCAAGACGTTCATTCTCCAATATCTTATCAGTACTTTCTAACTCTGACTTTGTAATAACCCGGCCATTTTCAGGTGACACGAACACTCCATTATCCGCCCAAGCCACTGTAGAATCAGCCTTTTTTGCCTTTATAAAGGACTTCACTTCAGGGAAATGCTTTAAAAACTGTCCTGATTCAATTTCAACATTTTTGTTGTTAAGTGAAAGGGTGTCCATTCTCGATTTCTGTTTTGGGTTTCCAGATAAAATGCTATCTATTGCTTTTAGAAAAACCTTAATCTTGGCCTGTCTTCGAGGTGAAATATAAACTTTCATTAGATAATACTCTTTATATTAATCAGGATGTTCTTAACAGCATCAGTAGGTTGATACTCCGTATAATCAACATTTAATTCTTTCATGAGCTTTTCAGCACTTTTTATTTGCACAACGGCTTTTGCGGCGTACGATGGTGATAACTCCCCGAGTTCCTCTGCAATAAGTAAATCACGTTGAGCTACTATGCGAATCTGTTCTGCATATTGAGCAAACTCAATAAAATCAAACTCACAATCTAAGCAATCACTTAAATCAATAGCAATACGCATTGAGCATTTATTATTGGTGCAATACATGGCTGGTGCAATTGCGTGGACATGTTGAGTCTTCTTTCGCAAAGTTCTTTTCCAATAAGCCTTGGATAAAAGCCTATCTCCAGTCCCTTCTACAAAATGATTTACGCCTCTTTGAGCGAGATTGTCACTGACAAGTTTAGCTTTACCACCACCAACTCTTCCTTTGCTTG
The DNA here is from genome assembly GCF_042466085.1 of Vibrio sp. R78045. Classification (NCBI taxonomy): domain Bacteria; kingdom Pseudomonadati; phylum Pseudomonadota; class Gammaproteobacteria; order Vibrionales; family Vibrionaceae; genus Vibrio; species Vibrio sp. R78045. Next base: position 373,979 of record NZ_JAXHBS010000013.1, on the reverse strand, counting down.
CGATCTTATTGTAAATTCTGACCATTAAGTTTGCTTGTTGCTCCAAGCGCTCCTCTTCCGTCTCCCGATAAAATCTTGCGTAACTCTTAGCATTCCGTGCATACCATTTGGTCATAGCTAAAGAAAAGTGGGACAGTTGTTGTTTCAATTGAGGATAACTAAGCAGTTCATACCCAATAAGGTAATATGCTAAAGAGCGCCGTAATTGGTGGACATTAAAATGATAGATTGCGCCGAGTTCAGTATTGACTCTTCTTGAAGGGTCTGAAATATTGAGTTGCTTTAGATCCTCAGATGTTAGACCACCATGTTTTTCAGTAATAACGCCTCTTGCCCATTTCGCCACTTTGTCAGCAGCTTTAGTCTGGGGAATGTTATGCGACCATTTTTGATGTGAACCAAAGAAGCGGTGTTTATCTTCAGTAAAGAATTCTCTTAATGGTTGGTGAATAGCATTCATCAATTGATATGCTTTGGCTCCAAATTTACTTGTGACATAAACATCATTAATGGAGTTTTTGCCTTTAACTATTTTTGATTGGCGAGTTGTCAGCAAATATATCAACTGACCTTGAACTGTTGTAGACTGCAAGCCATAGTCTGAGTGCATCCTATATAGCTCATCAGTACGCATTCCCGACATAGCTTGAACCATAAATCGACATGCAGCATCAACCTGATAAAGAAACTTTTTGAACTCTTTTAACCCCGAAAAACGATGAAATGACAAGTTTAAGTCATACGAAATCGTGCTAGGTTTATATGCATATGGCATTATATCAAATGACTTGATATTAGGATTGAATGCGTTATATATATCAACCCAACTTTCACCGTCTTTGTAGTTATCAACAAAATCAATACCATTCATTTTGAAATGGTTCATTAATGATTTATATGTTTTTTGATCATAGTTGGCTGATGGAATGCGTACTCCGATTCGCATTTCATGAATATACCTTTGGGTTTCTTCGAATTGAATTTTTTGTATGTGCCTTATTTTATTCTGTATTTCAATACGATGATTATAATAATTGTCAATCATTTCTTCAGCTTCATCGATCAGAGTTTTGTAAACTGACAAAGGTATAACACAGTGCTGTTCCACTTCTGATTTTTTGACCTCTGGAAAATTTTTATTTATATATGAACCTGCGTCTTGTGGTCTGAATGGTATATCTTCCATTTTTGAAAACAGGTTTATAACTCCAATTTTCTTTTTATTTATATCAACAAATCCATTATCTATCGCCTCTCTAAGTTTTCGAGAAGTCAATTCACTAAAACTCCTAATTCCAAAGTCAGATAACTCCATCAATAGATTCTTTAGCTCTTGTGTATAGTTATAAACAGAATCTATTTTAGTGGGTTTTTTCCTTTCAAGAAATAGAGAGTAGAGCATAAAAACTTTAATCTCATCACGCATTTTACTTGGTAACGTAGTAATAATAGAATAGAACTCACCATCAAAATCATCAACTGAAGTAAACTTCATATTTGCTAGATAAAGGTTATCAAAATTTGATTTCTTCAAATGTTTCCTGAATCCCCAAATGTTATCTTTAAAAGATATAAGTATCTTTCCGTCATCTCCTACTAATATTGGGAAGTCATATAAACTTTTTAAGTCGCCACTTTTTATTACATCTAGTAAGGCGCTCTTTAATCCTTCAATATGTTTACTTGCATACTTATCCCATCTGGAGAATTTATATGCTGATACTTTACATGCACTTCCAAAAACACTGTCCATATCCCACCTAAATTATCAATTCAGCTACATCCATACTTCTTACTAGTGGGTGCAATCCCTCAAATAAAAGTCTTTTTTGAGCATTGTTAATAGTTTCATGAGGTATATTCTCATGAATTATGAGCATTAAGTAATGAGCTGATTTCATTAATTCACTTTCATCATCAGGCTTTTGAACTGCTTTATTTTTTAATATCTCGACGAACGAAATCATCTTATAGATTTGGTTTTCATCATCGGCCATCTTTGCACTATTACAGTAGCAGCATTGATCTAACTGATAGCATGGAATTGATTTTGCTTGTCCGACACCTAAATTTTCAGCTCGCAATGAGGCGGAACGATGTAAGTCTTTAGCTATATCCTTATTAATATCTGGCTTACCATTACATGCAAAGCCGTTTTGATTAAAGTACATCTTATCAGCGATTAGTTTATCGTAAGCTAAAACTTCTTTCTTTAAATATTTAAGTAGTTTTTCTTTGGCCTTTTCCTTTTCTATACCTTTAAATATCAAGGAGGCAACCTCCAAAGCTTGTGAGAATATTAACTGATTAAATTCTGGGTTACCACCTGAATAAGCAACGTCAAAAGTATTAATATCATTATCCAAGATCAGTGAACCCTCAGCACCCATATCCTCGTCTGAATAAAGCATCTCAGCAGTAAAGGACCTAAAACGCCTTGAGGTTAGGTCTAAGTAATAATGACCATGACCTATTCCGAGCCATTTTATCGTTTGATGTAGTGATGGTGGTAGTTTCGGATTGTTCCATACATAAACTTGACGCCCTCGCTGAGCTTCTTTCAATGGAATAAGATATTTATTTTCCTTAAAAGACATTGCCCAAGACTCAAGGTCTCTTATTGTTTGTTCATATTCAGCCGGAATATAAAACTCCCCAGAACCAATATCATTTTCGAATCCAATTGAAAACCCTCCTTCAGTTTTAGTATAAGTAAGTGGAATCTTCGCTCCATAAAATGATTCAGGTTCGTTGTAGCTAGAGATCAAGGCTATTGCGCAGGAACAGACTTCTTTGTAAGCTTTTCCCTTAGTTAAATTAATGGTTTTTTTTGAGACAACTCTTTCACCTTCCTCATTATTCTTGCTGAAAATTTCGAGGAATGCGTTTTTAGTCGCCAATGATAATGCTGCTGCAAATATATGGTTGCAAGGAGTAGTGTCAATTGGTTTAATATTCAACTTTTCTGATAGGAACTTCATCCACCCAATATCAAATTCAATGATCTCACTATTTTTACTCATACTCCAGAATAATGGTGCTCCCTTTTCTGTTGTGCCAAACATTTCAGCAATTTCAACTAGTTTTTCGACAAGATTAACCCCTGTCTTTTTTTCCACATCGACATCAAATTCGTTTTTATTAATATCATGAACTTCATCAGTTAACTCACTAGCTACAAACTTTCCAGATCTTGTTTTCCATAAACTTAACGATATCATTTTAATAGTTTTGTCTTTATAGTTTCTTTTGTCGATGATAATAGGATGTGCAGATTTTAGAATTACACTTTGATTGAGAGCAGTGTAAAAACAGAATAAGGCATAGCCAGAAAGCATGAGAGTATTAATTGGTGATTCACACTGACGGGTATTACCATTAAAGTTAACCTCACCTAATGAAGTTACTTCGACTGTTAAGTCATCTGGAACTGTATTGCCACATTTCAAGTAATGTTCTTTAACCGCGTTAAATAATGAAGCAAATACATTTGACAGGCGTTTAACTGCGATTTTTGTTACATCACTTGAATAAGATATTGTTAGTTTTTGATCTTTTTCTGAGAAAGGTTCACGTGCTGAATCCCATAATGGATCAAATGCTCCTGAAAGTTTTAGATATTTTCGTATATGCCCATTGCTGTTTAAAGCATATTTTTCAGTAATTCCAAGCTTGTCTCCATCATCATAATCAAAAAGAAATGGTAACGCCTCGTCGTTTTGTTTAATCAAGTTTTTTAGTTTACCATCATCACCTACATACCCTAAATATCCGTCTCTCGAAAACGGATCTAGTTTATTTTTGTCACACCAATACACATACCTACGAAAACTGTAGTAAGAATTTGTAAATGTGTATGTTGAACCTTTATCCATAAGTGCAAGATTGATGCCTCTTGCAACGTTTTTTACGTATTCAATTCTCTTAGGTATTTGAATGCCAGATTTATTCCCTGACTTAAAAAATAGCTCAGATAAATTAATAGTTCGCTTTAGGTGCTTGAATTCTAGCCATGATTCATTAAAATCCTTCTCAACCCTAGCTTCCCTTTGAGTTAGCTTAATTTTAGAGTTTCTGGCTAAAATACTTCTTCTTGCCATTTAGGTCACCTAAATTTAGTAAATCACTGATGTGAGGAAAGTATTTTTCTTCCTCGCTTGATTAAAGCGTTTGATTTTTTCATTTAGGAAATTTATATACTTTTCCGTTGATTTATTACTTTTGTGACCCATTAACTCTGCTAATTCATCAATAAGCAGGTCAATTGGACATTTTCGTTCCTTGCTTTCTCTAAGTAACCACCTTGTAGCAAAGGTGGAGCGTAAATCATGAGGTCTGTAATACCATCGTGGTATAGCTTTATGTGTTAGCCTTCTCTTTTCCTCGTGAAAATTTATTACCTCTCTTGATATCTCTTTCAGCTTGTCTTTAACAATTTTTGATAGACCTTTGTTTATTGCATCATTTATATCTGACCTTGAATCACTCATAAACCGTTGAAAGGTACTTTTAGCGTAAGGAAACCCCTTTCTAGTTACAAATAAACGGCCATGAGCATTATCACCGATTTGATTATCATCTTCACCTAATTCAATTCCTACTTTTTTAAGTGCTTCCATGCGCTTGTTTGATAGCTTGTACTCAAAAAGCTCGCCCATTAAAGATGATGGTATTTCAATAGTTCTGGGCTTACCATATTTCGTTTTACATCCATTATGTAACCCTATATTCACCTTAATGAAATCAAGATCTAGATACTCGTCAGAAATGTATGTTTCAGGAAAAGAAATTAACTCTTGCCCCCTTAAACCAGTTTCTAAAGACAGCTTAGCCATAAGGCTTAATTCTTTGTTAGCTTCATGCTTTAAATAATACTCAAACATCTCTCTATCGTCAGGAGTCATTGGTTTGAGTCTTTTATGTGGCTCGACAGAGTTTGTTAATGGAGAATTGGCAAAGCGCTGTACTAAATCAGATGTTTCTATCGTAATGAATTTTGCGCTATCTAGGTGAGACAACATACTCTCATTAACGTATTCGTAATTTTTAGTGAAATTTATTAATTCCTTTTTGTAAGGCATGTAGTCTTTATTAACTGTTAGGTAATTACATGAAATAAGCCAAGAGTAGAATTTAGCTACAACCCTTACATACAGCATTGCTGTTGACGGAGCGTATCCTTTTTTTATGGCAATACCTGTCTCAGAGTCAATCTCTTGCAAATTATCAAACAAATGGTCTCCGTAAAGACTTGGTGCTCCCTGTTCTGTATTTTCAGTCAAACTTCTGTAGGTCATTTGTTCCTTTATATTGGTTAAAGGGTGCGACCATTCACTTAAAGAACAGTACCGACAGAAATCCATTAGCGCTAAAGCCTCTCTCTCAAGAGTGCTGTATTTGAGTTTTCTAGCTGAGTTAGCTCTCCAATGTATATATGTATTTTCAAGGAAGGCCAGAGTTCCATTGGGTTTTACTATTAGCGGCAAATCTATCTTTTTTGGTTCATCTTTATCTTTTTGGTTCTGTGCATGAATGCTGGCCTTTTGTTCACCATTTATAATTGATATTTTGAGTTTTGGATATTTCGTTACATTCGCTTTTACGACAAGGAAGTCCTTCAATAGACCGCTGTACTTAACCGTGGAGGACTTGTCAGCATGCTTATCGATTTCATCCTGAGTAAAACCGAAGGCATCAATTTCCTCTTGTCTAAAGTGAACCTCATCCATTGTTTCACCTGCTAAATCCATGTGCTATTTGATTACTGTACAATATACAATCTAATCTAAGCATTGAGTCCATCTTTTGTCAAATTTTTAGCCCGACGCTCATTTAGGTAATGCCAAAGATTGAAACTAAAGTTAATCTGCTGAATTAAAAATGCATTTGTAAAGAAATCAGAACATTAACATGTCATGAATTAAGTGAAGTATGGAAAAGTCGCTTAACTTGATGTCTAGCGTTGATGATGCCGATCACACGAAGTAAGCACACATTGTCTTTGACTTGATAATATTGTGATAATTAATATGACATTTATCTCATATGTTTTTTAACCATTACTATTTTCCAATGTTGAGGTGTGCATGAGAAATCGTTCTATTTTTGGGTGGAAGTTAAGTGAGAGTAGAGTTGTTTCTGTTGTTGAGCTAGAAAGTGGCACTCAGGATTAGCGGCATAGCATGATGTATGGAATCCACTCCCTCCTTTGCCAATCTAAACTTAGCAGAGTGAGACAAAAACGATGATTCTAATATGTTGACCAATAATGTTATCGCTATCGACTTAGCTAAAAATGTTCTTCAAGCCTGTCATATCAGTGTTCATGGAGAGTTGCTTTCCAACAAATCTTTAAGTCGACAGCAAATGAAAGAGTTCCTTGCCAAAGCCAAGCCTTCTATTGTCGATATGGAAGGTTGTGGCGGTTGCCATTACTGGGGGCAATTAGCTGAAAAGTTTGGACATGAAGTACGGATCATTAACCCCAAAAAAGTAAAAGGATACCTAGAGGGTCATAAAACTGATCATAATGACGCTCTTGCCATCGCAAATGCTGCAATCCAAATCGGGATAAAATACAGCCGTCCAAAGTCACTAGAGCAACAATCTATGCAATCTTTAGAGAGTAGTCGCCGCTTTCTATCTCGTAGTCTGGTTTCTCTAGCTCAACACATCCGGGGCACTAAATTAGGCTACGGAGTAGCAACTCCTATGGGTGAAAAAGGATTAAAGGTCTCTGTTCAAGCTGTACTGGATGGAGAAACATCGATACCTGCAAGTGTTGTTTCTGTTCTATCTATGCTGTGGGAACAATATAAACAGTTCAAAGAAAAATTAATATCGTTCGAAAAAGAGAAGAATGCCTTAACCCGTCAGATAGAACCATGCCAGCGATTAATGGCAATTGAAGGCGTTGGTGAAACGACTGCCGCAATGCTCTATACAACTATTGGCGATGGTAAGCAGTTTAAGAACGGAAGACAAGCTTCTGCGTTTATTGGTCTTACACCCAAACAGCATAGCTCTGGGGGGGGAAAGTATTCATGATTGGGATCGATAAGTGCGGTGGTGTCAAAGAACTGCGTTCCCTTCTTTATCTTGGCGCAATGTCTTATGTTGGGCGACAGCCTGAGCAACCAAAACTCAGAAGGATGCTTGGTCGAGGAGCATCATTGATCGTATTGGCTTCAAGAAAGCCTGTATTGCGTTGGCTAACAAGGTAGTTCGGACTGCATGGGCAATGCTTCGATATGGAACTGAATATAAACCTGTTTTGCTTAACAATTAACCATAAATGTATTTTAATATTTTACAAAATGATGATGCATAAAGGGTAAGTTCAACCTAATGAAAACCTGACAGAGGCGTGACGCTTTAGAAGCTGATAACACGATGAGGACTGTAGGTGCGCAAACATCAAAGGCTAGAAGGTAGCTCCTTCAATAAAAAGCCGAATATACGTACGCATCTTAACTTTTACTGTTAAATCACTTTGTAAATACGTGGATTCCATATACGTATTTGAACAAATGTGAGTTATGAATGTTAGCAATGATAATAATTTGCATTATTTGATGTATCGAAAACTGCCTAGAATCTCAAGGGAATATCACGTCCAAATCACATAGGTAGGGCAATGAAACTGGTACAATATTCCGATTATTTTAGTCGGGGTCACTTGATGTTTAAGAGTATAAAATCAATAAAGAACTTCGGTATCTTCAAAGACACCAAAATGAATGCAGGTCAACCATTCCTACAGTTTAACCTTATATACGGCTTTAACTATTCAGGTAAAACGACACTATCACGTATCTTCAGAGCCATGCAGCAAGGACACCTTCATGAAGACTTTGCAGGTGCCCATTTTACTGTTGAGCGTAATGACGGCGTATCGGTATCAAGTGCTGCATTAGACCCTATCAAAAATCTTCGTGTCTTCAATTCTGATTACATCAAGGACAACGTTAACTTTATTGATTCAAGCGTGAATCCAGTGTTGATAGTTGGCGAACCTAATATCGAATTGGAAGCAGAGTTAAAACGCATAGAAGAAGTTGATGTTCCAGCCAAAGAATTAGAACGTGATCAGCATAAAAAGTCTGCTGCCCATAAACAGGCTGAAAAAGATAATCGACTGAAAACGGTTGGTCAGGTGGTCAGTGCCTTGAACGTCTTAGGCGGTTCTACTTTTACACGTACAGGCGTTACCCCCTTATTGACGCAAGTTACAGCTGAAGACTTAAAGACAGGCACAGAACTTGATCAAATGATGGATACTGCACGTTCCAAGCAAGCAGATACTGTACCTCCTGCATCCATCAGCATCCCTGATATCACGACGTTATTGGGAAAAATAGAATCGATTCTGGTGGAATCTGTAACCCGTACAACCATCGAAGAACTTGAAGCCAATACCGTTCTTCGTAAATGGGTTGAAGATGGTCTGAAACATCATCACGAACCAGAGGTATGCCACTTCTGTAAAAACCCTTTGGAACAATTACGTATTGACGAACTTAATGCGTATTTTTCTGATTCCTACAAAAATTTATCAAAGAAAATTAACCACACGATCAAGCAAGTACAAGACATTAAATTAAAGCATTCTATTCCTAAAGCAACCAACCTATATTCAGACTTACAACAAAACTATGATTCACTTAGTGAGCAAATTCAGCCATTAGATGAACAAGTCACTGGTATTAAGAATTCACTTATTGAAGCCTTGGAAGATAAGCGTGAACGTATGGAAGAAGTTGTTCCATTTTCACCATCAGATTATCCAATGCCTGATGTGTCAAAATTAATGTGGATGTTAAATGCGCCAATAAACGAGCATAATCGCCGTTCATTACAGCATGGAGCCGAACAAACCAAAGCGCGTGATGCGATTAAACGCCACTATGCTTATGTTGAAACTAGTGAATACGATCATCCAGAAGCGATAAAACAGATTAAAGCGTTCAATGATGAGTACCAAGCCACCCAAACTGAAATTATTCGCTTGAATACACGAGTAAGAGAGATCAAGGCTGAACTTTGTAATGTTAAGCAAGGGGCTGATAACCTTCGGTTGTATTTTGGCAAGACTGACATTGAAATCCAACCTATTGGTGAAACTTACCAGTTTGTTCGTGAAGGGCGACCAGCAAAGCACCTGTCTGATGGTGAACGAACGGCTATAGCATTCGCATATTTTATCACTGAACTGGAAGATGAATCTTTAAAAGACACGAAGCCGATAGTGTACTTGGGATTATAAAAGACAAACTGAATCATGAAAAAGTTGATCAGTTGTTTATATCAACGCATAACTTCGAATTCTTCAACTTGGTGAAGACATGGTTTGATTACTACAAACTGGTGAAACGTGATGGTGAAGTTGTTAAACCTAAACGAGCTGAGTTCTACTTAGTAAATCGAAAGCAGAATGCTTCAACGGTAGAGCAATTACCTAAAAATTTAAAAGACCACAAATCTGAATACGCTTACTTAATAGCTAAGATAAAAGAAGCAGTACAAAACCCAGAACGATTTGATGCTGTTTCAGTTCAAGCATATGTACGTAAAAATCTTGGAGGTATATTTTACTTTTCGATTCAATAAGCCATTCAGAGCAAATAACAATAGTTTCTTAGAAAAACATTTATTAATAGGGATAGAAAATTCTTCTGCTAAAGCTACAACTTTGTATGAATTCATAAATGATCGTAGCCATGCACAATCTATATCTTTTGGAGTAGAGCTACCTGATGCCCTACAAGCACAATTGCAAGGTGTTTGGGACATAATTGATGAAGCAATTCGTACGAATGACAAACCACACTACGATGCATATTACGCTTAGTTAATAACAATCCCTCCCGCTAGAAAGCCACCAACACTAATGTGGGGGCTTTCTAGCGGGCAAGGCAAACTGGCCAAACTGTTAAGGTTTGTTGATAAGGTTTACTAATGAAAATACGGACTACTTTCTCGATACCAAACTCATAAAGGGGCAGCTTTGAGCTAGCCATTATAGCTAGCTCATTGTTGGAAATGGTTTAGAGCGTATACATCATGTACTTCGGAATTATATTTCTCTGACCTGAACGAGCTAACAATTAACATAAGTTCAAACGTCTCTGCATACATCTATTTCTTCGTGAGAGCTACCAGTATGTTCATGAGTCAAAGCAGCGAAATGAAATATTTTGCTATTCCATCCCTCAAACTTCTTCCTCCCCCTGTCGCATTAATATAGTACTTACCAGTAGCATCGAGCTTTAACGCACTACAGTTACTCCAATGCTTTGCAGCCTTATCATAGTCTAGATGAGCAAGAACCTTTGCTGATTCACTTACGGAATCAGCAACATCAACTTCGTGTAAATGATGAATAACCAGACCTAGCGCTTGCCAAACTTGAGAAGAGTAATGAAACCCGTCAGGGTTTTTCTCAAACTGCGTCCCAAGAGTCGATAACCAGACTTTCAAAAAATCGATAATTAACTGTTTGGTTTCATTGATGAGATCTTCTGTAATCATCTTTTTGTTTGGAAGTTTTTGGGGTAAAGGAGTAGTCAACCTTGCGCTTCTTCCGCCAATGGCAGCTAGTACCAATCCGGCCATCGATGTTTGAGTCGTTACATATGAATCATTTTTTGTAAGCCGAGAGGATATCGACATCCCCCCGAACTTCTCTATATTGATCGCTCTAGCTATATCCGTTACAGCTAACATAATTGGATGAGTTTCGTCCTCGTATACTCCGAGTGACATTGAATGAATTCTAGTATCAAGGTTGTTGTATGAGTTAAGTAGTGAAACTATCTCGCGCTTGCGTATATTTTCATTGCTTCTGTAAATGACGTTAATAAGAGTTGGCAACATAGCGATCTTAGAGTTAAGGCTTTCAGCTTTTTGTTCGTCAATACCTAGGGCTGGAGATCTAACAATTTCAGCTTCGTATTTGGTAATCGAAGCGTATGCGGCTATCGTTTGTATGCCATTGATTATATACGCTTTTTTTGGAGAGTAGGTTATTGATACTAAACCCGGAGCCTCATCTATAACCTCTTTAAAACACTCTTCTACTGCAATTGTTACAGTCAATAACGGGTTCATACTAGTGTTATTCAATAAGCCTAATAAGTAGCTTTGAACTCGCTTGACTTCTGATAAGTTGACTGGTCTTGACATATCAGCAATTATGTTTTGTGCCCCTTCCAACACGTCAGGTAGCGAACAAAATTCAGAGATCTCAGAAAGAGGGAGCGTACACTGAAGAGAACTAGCCTCTCGACCAAAAGGTGCGACACCAATTCCTCTTAACGTTACAACGTCTTTTTTTATCATTATTTCAAATTCTTACAGTTCTTATCCTCATAACTTTACCAAAAAATTTAAAAAAACATTTGATCGGGGCTTCGCCCCGATCAATAATTCATCACCTTCTTCAAAAACTAAACAAATATGAGGCAATTAATTTGGAAATGACTATCCCTGCGCCAACTATGCGACATGGAGTCACTAGAAAACTAGTATATGGTTCATCCAGTGAAGGCAGTTTCAATGGTGTTAAAACTTTCTTAGCACATATGACATTATCTGAACTATTGAGGAGTTGTTCGTTAGACCTTATCCCCGAACACCTAAGACCAATATATGATGACATTCAGCGAGTTGCGACACCAAGACGTCGAAATGGATTTGAAGATTTTTGCTACAAACATTTAAGTGGTACAACTGATATAGGTAGTGTTATTCCACCTGTTTTAGTGGGCTGCATGCATGGCGTTAGTTTTGAAAAATCTGGTCAAATTAACTTAAGTGATTGGTTAGAAATAGAGACTGAGAATACATTTGTCATTGATGGTATTGGAAGGCTTAGTACTGGCGGGGCAGTTATCGGGGGGTTCGATAACTTCTTGCTTCAGGTAAGTCGAGATTCAAGCGCACGCCTTGCTCGACGAGCCGAAATCCGAGACCAAATGGCATCATTAGAAATCCCAGTAATGTTCATTTTCAAAGATTCTGGAGGAGCTTTAACAGAAGATGAATTTGCTCAGATGTTTGTTGACGTTAACGGCCAACAACAACCGCTAACAATGAACAAACTAATGAAAGTGCTTCGCTCAGATCCAGTAACCAACCTCGCTCGTGAATTAGGTGAGTTACCTGTTATTGTCTCTCACGGCGGAATGTCGATAGAGGGAGAGAAGATTACAGAGTCTAGCGAATACATTATGACCTTAAACTCATTAACTCGATTTGTGCTTGGAGGTATTGGTGGGTTTAGTATGCAGAGTCGATTAAAAGGAACCAGAGAAATGCCTGACGGTGCACTTTTGGGAGATACACATGTCAATACAATTAAGAGCGATCTGATACTTTTTCTCGAAACATGGATCTACGAGCAAGGAGATGACTTTTCAATGAATAGGAACGGTTTTCAACTTGTTACGACACTGATTCAGTCTTTGGGTTTGGTGTTTCATCAAGTATGGAATAATTGTATTGACCTCACTCCTGCGAGTCGCACCAATCATATTTATTCTGTAGCTGAAAAATTAGGTCGTTTGGACTATTCGAGAAGAGCTCGACATTGGTCAGAGTGTTCGTTTCTTGCTTTATCTGAAGACGGAACATATAAAGTCGCTTCTGGTGGTTCAACTACGAGGAAGTATTTTGCTCAACATCTATGTAAAAAAGCTGGATTATCATACACCTAAAATTATACTCATTAATTAGATCTCAACACTTATAGTTTTTGTGCCACAAAACTTCATTATAGACTGAGAACGTGTTGGAGGGGGTATACCTCTCTAACACGACTAATCAGGTTTAATACGTTCAATGTCAAACTTAGCCGCTATAAATAGTAGCTAAGACTCGATCTGACATCTCGATGAAAAATCATGGTTAGTTAGTATAGGTTAACTTGCAAGCGACTTACGACATTCGCAGAAACACCTTTGGACAGAAATGATTTTCGGAAAATCGAACATTAGCAGCCCTTGAATAACTACAGGTATGGGAAGTGACATTTTCACGGTTTCATGACTCCAAAAGCGAACTGGTCACTCACTTGGGGAGTGGTTAAGAAAATCACAAGGTGAGAGCACTGCTAAAAGTGATCGCACAATTTACTATAAGAAATGGCTACGTTTTTTTTCAACACTCGGGATCTAACGCTGACTGCGCAGCGCTTAATCCTTATTTGTTATGTATATATTCTTCAACATGAAAAATATTAGTGTTTACACCCAGAAATTCATACGCGGCTTCGACTTTTTTAAGAAAAGACTTGTCCCTAGAAAGTAAAATGTCAGCGAAAGTTGCGAAACTAGCATGACTTTGGTCACTTATCGCCGCAACGAATCTTCGTTCTTTATGAACCTTTGAGTCTGGATGATAACCCAACATGTTTAACATATTGTATATTGAATCAACTTTCTGATACTTGAAGAACTCTATTTTTGGGTAAATAGGGTTACTTTCTATACCGAAAAACTGTTCTAGGGTTATGTTTACTTCTTTTGGAAGTTTTTCACGACAAAGAGGCCATATCTGCTGAATAACGTTTGGTGGTTCAATGTTATTCAACTGCCTTGGTCCGATATCTAGAGATTCGCGAAAGTCTTTTATACCCGACCAACCGATAGAATCGCTAACGTTTTCTGAGGCGAGCCTTGCGCTCTCAGAAAGTGCATCTGACAACTTTCTTTTCATTTCATCAGCTTGTGCTTCCAATTGCACCGCTAACTCAGGAAAGTGAGGTTTCAAATCTTCAATATTTTTGAGCATGAAGTTATGTAGCTCATCATAAGTATCAATTTGTGTGTCTTTGATGTCCTCAAATGTACTCTCACTTAATCCACCGTAAACCTTTTGAACATTTAGCATCATTGATTTGTAGATGCGGTCGTACACTGGTTCTTTTGAGTTGTATTCATTAAAGGCTTGATAACTATCTCTTTCGGTAATTGCTGCCTTGCCAGTTGGCTGGAAGTTCTCACCCAAACAAACCTTCAAATGGAACGCCCCGAGCTGGTTAAGGATCTCAAGAAATTTGCTCTCATAGCCAACTGAACGCTTTATTTCTTTTAGAGTCTCATCTGAGTAAACAACTTGGTATTCACGAGCCAGCATTTCTCGAAATTCACCCAAGCCAGATTTTACGAACATATCTAACATGTTTTGATCTAGATAAACTGTCAGCTTACCTTGATAAACTGGAATATTTTCCATATTTTCTCTCTAAATATGAATAACGCAGCGCCAACCCACTGTTCTCATTCTCCAAAAGAAATCCAACCAAGGATTGGTGAGCTTATGATCGCTATGATAATTCCCCAGAAAGTACCTGTATGATACTTATTCCAGTATTTGAGTTTATTTGATGATTTTAATGCTTGTTTGTAGCCCATCTCTGAAAAGTAATACATGCATCGGTCACGTTCTAGAAAGTTGTTTCTAGCCATTCCGTTAAAAACAGCTTTCATTAACTGTTTATCACTGTAGCTCGATAAGCCAGATAGAGTACGTTGCTCATTAATCAATGTTGCTAATGTAGCATGATTCTCTTCGACAAATTTTTCAGGGATAAATTTGTATGAACCTATCTGGGCGCTAGTTTTATGCCTCTTATTGTAAGTTTCATACATTAGTTTTAATACTTGATATAGCTTAACGTCAGCAATATTAACTGAGTTTTCTCTAGGGTTCATATTATCTCCTATATCATGTGCGGTTTAATGCCACGCTTTGCGAATCTCCCTTAAACGCTTGTATGGCGATTTTTTTCCGCGATCTGTTTACTATGCTTTTGTACGTCTGAATATGATACTAACTCGCTGTAGTGAACATGCCCGTCATTCATATCAACTTCTTGGCAATAAACCAGCTCTTCATAAGGTTCATCGTTATGAGTGAAATGACAATAAATATGCGGAAAGTAGTAATACTCATCACCGTCCATATTAACAGCTTCTATATTTTCGTAAGGGATTTTACCAACTAAATAGGCTAGCACTTCTTCCGAAGAGCCTGCTTCACTATTTATATATTGCTCATTATAGATATATAGCCGTTCAGCACTTAAAATCACCATGATGCCTTTGTGGTAAGTGTCGACCAAAGCTACTTTGAACCAAGGCGAAATTCCCGACTTTGACTCATCTGTATTTGGATAGGAGTCTACGCGATCAACATGTCGAATTATTGCGTCTTTTCGCAATTTTTCATGACGACATTTGAATATTTCCTGTTCAAAAATTGGGCGTAATTTTTCTCTGTGTTGTATCAATTCTGCCGAAGTAAACTTGGGCTTTTTCTCACTCGATTTTAAGTAACGTCTAGATAGATCTGTCGCTACAAAAACTAAAGTAAAAACAACAAAATACGGTTCGAAGTTTCCAGATGGTTCCATAATCCAAGCAATGCCGATGCCCAATAACACTACCAATGTTATGATTTCAGCAAATAGAACAACTTTATCTCTCATACTTGAACTTTCCTCTTATCGCCTAGCCGCGTTAAGTGGTGAGCAACGCTACCACCAGACCTAAACCATTGTGCCGTAACCACTAAATTCAAAGCAAACTAAGAATGCCAAGCGTTGGGAATCCGTCTTAAACGCTTGTATCTTTATCTACCAGCTATTGAATGGAATCGAAGATATTTTTGTCGTCACATGTTCGATTGCTTCGCTTTTAAGAAACTGCTTAACAGATTTTTCACACCGATGAGGGTTTGGGTTAGGTCCAATATAGATCTCTTTAATTATCTCTGGATAGTCTCTAATCAAAGGCAAGACTAGGTATGGCACAATATGAGACTTTGAAACTCTATACTGTATATTTTTTGTCGGATTACGGGCAACTATTCTCCATTCGGATTCTTCGTGAAACCCAGAATGTTTAATAAGAGGCGCACACTCGTTTACTTGCTCACAGAGCCAATCCGTAGCTGCTGTTGCCTCTTCTTTAACCTGACCATTTGTAGTCCTTTCACGTTCACTGAGAGTAAAAGTTACTTGTTCTTTGCTGTTTAAAGCGTCGTAATCTGCTCGCGTGATGCTAGGTTTTGGGAAGATATCTAAACACTGACTTGTTATATCAATAACCCTACTTGACTGTATTCCAGTGTCATAAATACATTTCTCCAGTCGATACCCTTGATTTTCACAGTATGTATTGAGTATTTCAGAGTCAAATCCTATTGATACGCCTGCCCCTTGTGGACAATAACCTCTCCATTGACTCAACAAATCTGCATTTTCGCTAAAACTAGCAACGTAAACATCATGCTTTACCATATGTTCTAATGAGTCTCGCACCGCCCAACCAAATGCCTCAAGGTAATCGTCGTCCATAAATATGTTTCCGGAGACGGTTTTAGCAAATGAAAGTGCATGAATAAATTCACTTGAATCATTCAAATACTCACAATGGCTAGCCCATACCGACTTACCAGTAATAACACCAATCAAGCCTTGTAAACTTGTGTAATGATAAAGTGTACTCAACTAAAATTCCTCCATAAAGATAACGCTCATTAGATGCCTAAAGGCCGTTTTTCATCCTAATATGATGCAGTCTTTCGTTCAGGTATTCAATTTAAACTCAGAGGCTTAGCAGTCAAATTAAGAAGTTAGACTGCTCTGTGAGAGAGAATTTCTGGGTGTGCTGAATTCGGATAACTTTTAGTATGGAAAACTCACATGAACAGGTTGTGAATGAGTAACTACTCTGGCTCATAATGGGGCATTTTCGCGCTAGAAAATGCCAAATGTTAAAATTTAGATTGTGACATTTTGGACATAAGCTTGTTAGACCTTGCACTCTAACTCATACCTATCGGATTAAGGAAAGTATGGCAAGCAATCACAATATGCAACCTAGTGACACGTTATGCTTTTTGATACTATCAAACATCTTAAAGTTTAGTTTGTTAATGGGATTAATAGCATGAGACGAAGGAAATCAGATTTGCATTTGATTTTAATATTATTAGTTTTTCCAGTGTATCTGTATGTCTTATTTGTAAAATTTATCGGTAGGCTTTTTAATCGGCAATTAAGTGATGAGGTTGCTTTATTATTTGGTTTTATTCTTCTTATTAGCGTTATTGGGGGAGGAATTGTTATCCAAGAAAAGTTGCAAGCCCATCCAGAAGTAAGTTTGGATTTTATTCAAACAGATGCTAAATCTTTGTCTAAAGATGAAAAAGTGTCCATTTGCCATGCCATAAATGGATACTTGGACTTAAGTTTTGATTATGAAATTGATGGTGATCGTGTAATTGAAAAAAGTGGCGTAACTAAAGAATCATTTTGTGATTTTAAGTATGTTAAGGTGAAAACAGCTGAAATTAAAGAGAAGAACCTAAACAGTTGCTACCAACTTACTAAAGCACAAATTAAACGAGGCGGTCAGCCGACTTACACTGAATATAATCCACAATTTTCCACTTATAAAGATGGAATGATATATTGGAGATGTGATGATGGAGGTAGGCCAAAAAGCACGATAGTTCATACTAATCAAAGTCAATACAGTATTTATAGGTATGAGATTCAACCTGATATTCTATTAGTTAAAGCTAACGAACGTTTTTTCTACTTTTTTAAAAGTAAGATACTTCGTTCAGTGCAGCTTAATGGTAAGGCCACTGATTATGTTCAGAAAGGCTTAAAAATAAGTAATAGTTGGCAATTTAATCAAACCCCAAACTTAATTGATAAGTTTAGCAATCTAAAAGATAACAGCTAGCGTTTATCGCACTAACCATAGCGCCTATTATCTGAATTACGATTTTGATGGCGCTTAAATGTCCTTTGGGAGAACTTACAGTTAGTAATCATTTAAGTGTTGTACGTAGCGGTAGTTAAAACGCTGCCGTTTAGATTACTTTTGGGAGATACCGAGCGTATCAAACATAACCATTGGACATAAATGTTTCAGGGATTTTACTAAATTAGAAAGCAATCAATAACTACAGGTATAGCAAAGTCAGTTGTGAAGAGCTAATGCGATGAGTAAAATCGCAATAGCTAAGTGCCGCTATGGTAAATTACCACCGATACAATCACCCCGATAATAGCTACAATCACCCCGATAATAGCTACAATCACCCCGATAGTCGTTATATTCAAACTACGACGCGCAATGGAAATTCCTTCGTCATTACTACTTGCAACTTGTTCAACCGAAGTCTGCGTATTACCGTCACCAATCTGAACAGCTTTTGAGTCAATCTTATAAATGTTTTTTACGATTGTTCCTCTTGGCTTTATCAAGTCAGGGTCAATAGCTATATTTAGCCTCTCTGGCGCTAATATAGACCCAGTCAATGTGCTTTTCATTTTGGCCGATTCGATTGCATCATAGCCGCGATGAAAAGACTCCACACTCTGATTCAGTTTGACTAATGGGGATTCAATTCGACTCACACTAGAAAGGCCCATAAATTCATCGTAGTTAACGAAACTCTTATTAAATTTTTCTAGTGACTCTGTAATTTCATTAACAGTTGATAAATTGCGGAATATTTTATCTACATCGTATTTACTCATAACTCACTACCCACCTTCACCAAAGCATCAATCGCTATCATAACAGAGATTTAAAGTTCGCGTTTTTAGCTAAAATCTGATGGTTATGATTCCTATTCAGTTAAACGGACGGGGTAGCTATCAAAATAGCCCTCAAAGCGCGACAAACGCTCTTAGAGAAGGTTTTGGAGACTTGTTTAGGACGATGCAATTCCAGAGTGTCTTGTGATTTTGTGACGCTTGTAGAGCAAGTTACAGATCAAAAATCGGTATGTTCATTTGAATAAATAACCACACAATAATGCTCATTTTTCATACTTTGTGAACTTTGGGGTCACATTAGTTAAATTTGCGGAAAATTCGGCTACCTACGAACGTAGGCTTTTTGGCGAAACCAATAAAGGGGCAAAGACGTGTTTACCGAGATCGGCGTCAGCACGTCCTTGGACATAAACGTCTTAGAACTATAGTTCTAGCGCATTTAAACCAGATTAGAAAAAGTATGTTAAAGCCTTGAACTTTTGTTAAGCAGCTTTTTTACGCATCAAATACTCATAGTTAAACATGCATTTAATTAACTGATGTAGTCGATGCATTTCACGGTATGATATTAGTATTTTTCTCATAAAATCAACGAAGTACATTGTCTCTGCTTTCTCTTGCTTTATACCTTCTTTCTTAGGGTAGTAAGTGATAACTTGAGAAGTATCATCATATTCCGCTTTGACGTGCGCAATTGAGTTGCGAAGCTGATTATTAATTGCATCTTCACCAATTTGGTACCAACACTCGTCTAAATGAGTGACTTTAAATCCATATGGTAGGTCCGCAAATTGGTTGAGCGATTTCGGCGTTGCCTTGCCAACATCTTTAAACTTATTATGATCTTTACGATAAATAATGTTGTTAATTCCTGCGACCAGAACGAGCTGACGAGACAGAATTTCAGAGATATCTTTGTATAGATCTTTATACTTTTGAAAGTCATCTGTAGACACCCTAAAAGCCACCAGCTCTTTATCGTAATCGGTGTCAAAGTCCAGAAATAATGCAGGTCTAAATGCTAACTCGCCTGCCAAAATTTGCGGGTAAATTTCTAAGCAATCGTGCTGTGTATTCTTTAAAAAATCGGTTCCGATAATCTCTTCAAAAAAGGCATCAAATGCCTCAGCATCGGAAGATAATGCATCCTCAATACCTTTCATATGAATAGCAACAGACTCTGCATTCTCGGATGGCATTGAAAAAGGAGCAAACACTTTCGCTATCACACAGTATAGGGCTAAGTTTACATCTTGAGGCTTTTCAGACCTTAGAGTTTCTCCAAAGTCTTTTTCACATAACCGTCCAAATAGATTCACGTTTTTTGAATACAAACGTAGAACACGCTCTAATTCTTTAGTTTTCGAATGCAATATGTTCAAGCCATTCAATCTGGCATTGTGAATGCCAAAGTTTTCATGACCAATTCGACCTATAGCCTTTAAAAATGGTGTATGCCCCATTTTGTACTCACCAAAAGTAACAGGAAAATCTAGGTGTAGATCGACAAATGGATACTCGTTAGTAAAAGGTCCCTCAAACTCAACTGCCTTAGCCCCTTTTACTTTTATTCCTTTTCCATCTTCAATATCTATATGGATCGCCTCGCCACAACTTGGGCAGCAAAATCTTATTGGTTGAACATCTCTGTTAGACATACCTATTCTACAATCAACCAAACTTTCACAAGTTGTACATTCAAATCTTTGGTTAAAATTCATTTTTCTTACCAAGTTACCTAGCTGCTTACTTGTTAAATATCGCCATGTACGACTGCACTCATTAATTGTCTCAATAAAAGAAAATCGTCCGGTGCAATGACATCCATCATTCCTGTTTCAGGATCCACAAAGTATTGAGCTACTCGTCCATGATTAAAAGTATTTACATCCAAAGGGTGCTCTGCAAATGGGTTGTGTAAGATATGTAATCCATCTGCAATATCTTCTATATAATCGGCTTTCATAGAAGTACGCATCTCAGGGAAGATACTGCCATCAACAGGTAAATGACTAGTATGATAGACAGTTTGAGCACTTGGATTATCTGCCAAAGCACGAATTTTACCCCAAGTAGCTAAAGAACTATAAATTACAGCGCTAACATCTTTGAATTCATCCGTGGTGAAAAGACCTAATGGTATTGTGGCATTTTCATTTTTTATCACAGCATCAACTGGATATTTAATTAATTCATTAGCACCAGTTGTAATCGTTGTTTCTTCATCAACATATAGCCCATATAAGACTGCGACAATTGCTCTATTTACCGCATAGTGTGAATAAGGACGATCAAAGGAGGCCAAACCAATAACATAGGGTTTATTTTTTACATGTTCCAGTTTGGAGTAACTAGTTCGGTATTTTTTTATTTTGGATGAAAGGCTATTGGATATTCGAATTGCTGATTGTTGATTGAAAGTAGCAAAATCCGTTGGCGCAAATTTTTGAGAATGTCCAGCAGGTGCTTCTCCGCCTTGAGGGGGGGCTGCAATTGTTGCTTCTAGTACAATTGGCCTGTCTAATTCAGTTATAAAATCTGGAGCATGCTTAGAAAAGTCTGTATTAGCGCCAAGTTCATTTAAAAATGCATTAAGATATAATTCCCACATAGACGATTCGAAAGTAGTCTGGAGTTCATACACAAACTTTCCATCTCTATCCTCAAAACCTTTAGCCCATGAGTTTAAAACTTCTCGTTCAGGTCCATATTGTTTCTTAAGCATCATTTTAAATATTGGATGTAACTTTTCATCCTCTGCTATAGGTGTAAATAAATCCATCATAACCCCACGATATTGATGTGCTACTTAATATGTTGTTTCAGCAGACATTGTCTTTACAAGATTAATAGAAAATACCGACGCCTGTCATGTAACACACTATCACCACAGACTTCTTTCATTCTGAATCCGACAAGTTACAGATCATGTCTGGATAACCCAGAATGCACAACTAGATTCATAATCTACTATAAGAAAAAGTAGGTCAAGAACTAGTGAGAAAAAGTTTTCAATGCTCCCTGTCTAGCTTGGAATGGGGCAGAACTTTGCTAACGATGATCACTGCTGATAAAACTCTGGACTGAAGTAAGCACTGAGTACCATGCAGTTAAAAAGTGCGTTATTACTTGTTGGTGTGGTAACTAAGCATACCTATTCGTCCTCCATAAGCTTTATTCTAGCCGTCATCCAGCAATTTCAATCAGGCATAATTAAATCTTCGTGGGTATCATCTCTACGATTTCTAAGTTGGAGTATCAAAAACAATGAGCGTGATAAAACGTCATGAACGACAGATAAAGAAAGTGTGCGACTTTATAGATAGTAACCTAGACGACGAGTTCTCACTTGAGCATCTCAGTACTGTGGCTGCCAGTTCAAAGTACCACTTTCACCGTATCTTTAAGGCGTTTATGGGGATCAGTGCTATGCAGTATGTGTTACTTGCACGAATGAAACGAGCTTCCTTTAGGTTAGCATTTGAGTCAGAGTTCAGTGTTACTGATATTGCTTTTGAAGCTCAATTCGAAAGCCTAGAAGCTTTTACCCGTGCTTTTTCAAGGATATTTGGGCAAACACCTTCCCAATTTAGAAATCAGCCTGAGTGGCGTTCTTGGCGCTCAAAGTATGAATATCATCCACCAATAACAGGAGAAAGTGTAATGGATGTTCAAATCGTAGATTTCGAAAAAAGAGAAGTTGCATTAATTGAACATAAAGGTAGCCCACGACTAGTATACGAGACAGCAGCTAAGTTTATAAATTGGCGAAAATCAACAGGTTTATCTCCAATAAAAACCAGCGAAACATTTGGTATTCCTCACTCAGACCCAAGCGATACGCCAGATGATCAGTTTCAGTTTGATATCTATGGCTCTCACGAAGGAGAGGTTCCAGATAATGCCTATGGAATTAAATCTGGAACAATACCAAGTGGGAGGTGCGCCATGGCAGTCCATAAAGGAAGCCATGACAGCATTGGCGATACCGTTTATCACTTATATCAAAAATGGCTGCCAAATAGTGAAGAAGAATTAAGAGACTACCCTTGTTACTTCCGTTACTTAAATTTTGTTCATGAAGTAAATGAATGTGAGTTGTTAACGGAGATCTACCTACCAATTAAATAGTATGTGGCTATGAGCGGTGGTCAGCGTATCAAACCACCGCCGATTTGTTACATGTTGCTTGGTATAGGTGCTTTTTATTGCGGTTTCTCTGTTGCTAACCATGAGGAAAAATAAGGCGACTTCAGTGACATGGTTCTCTTCTGAGTAATTACGTTAACGCGTTTCGTGGCACTTTCAAGTTAGAAAGTGCCACGAGTCAAAATTCAGATCGATGAAGCCTCTGGACAATTCTGAGTTACGAACCATCAGACACGCTGAACTATCACATAACTTCTAGTATCGTAACTCTACGGGCATCAATTATGCAGAAGTCCAAAAAGTGTCGAGATAGTTTGGGTCGATATTGCCTTGAGGGGTACAGAGCCCATATGCCAATTGTTTGATTTTAAAGTCCTCCAATAAGACAGTCAAAGTCCCAGTTTGTATTTTGTTGACAATAAAGGGCAATGTTAAACATGATATACCTTTGCCATTAATCACGGCATTGAGAAGTATGGAACTATCATTTACAGAGTAGTTACTTGTGACCGTCACACATTAACGGGCTGAGCGTAGTTAGAGCCGCCCTTAGGAACAAACAGCCAATCATTGTCTATTCGTTTGTGGGTTAAGCAATTGTGATCGAGTAAGTCTTCGGGGATAAAGTAGCGACATGTTCTGCTAGATGTGGAGGGGAGGCGCAAACCACCTATAGGCTATTGTAAGTTTCGAATGCGGACAGGAATCTCTTGTCCCACCACTATCTAACCCCCAAGTTCTACCAAGGATTGTCTTTGAAATACTCATGCAAATAATCAATTAATGCTCTTACGGTTGGAGATTGATGTTTTCTTGAAGAATAGAGCGCATATATTGTCAGATCGGCGGGTTTCCACTCTGATAGGACTGGCTGTAATGTGCCGCTCTCGATGTATTGATTAGCTAAGTAGGTTGGTTGAATGGCGACACCTCCACCAATAAGTGCTGCATGGAGTAATGTCGTAGCCTCGTTAGCGGTTAGTTTACATTCAACATCTATTGATTTTTGTTGAGTACCATTCGTGAGGTGCCATACGTGTCGCTGAAAGTTTTTATACCCCAGACAGTTATGCATACTCAGTTGCTCTGGCTCCGAGAGGTCTTTCCTACTTGCTAAATATGCAGGTGAAGCAACTAGTACCGATTCGCAAATGGCTATCGGTTTACCAATCAAAGATGGTTCCGGATTAGAAGCAATTCTAAGCGCAAGATCAATTTGCTTTTCTGTTAGGTCAGCGACTGAATCCTGTAGGTCGATATCGACATGGACTTTGGGATGCATAGCCATGAAATTCAAAAGCGCAGGGACAAGCTGCGAAAACCCGAATGACATACTTGTCGCAACTCGTACTATCCCAGTTAGCTCTTCACTATTATCACTTAAAGCGACTAACCCGTTCGCTTGCTCAAGCCAAACCTCAACTTCCTTTAAACACCGCTCTCCGGTCGTTGTGAGCGTTACCTTTCGGGTTGTTCGGTGTAGTAAACGGGCGTTTAACCACTTCTCCATAGCTTCAACATAACGTGTCACCATAGGGCGAGACATCTCAAGTCTGTCAGCCGTAGCGGTAAAACTGCCTGATTGAGCAATATCAACAAATACTTTTGCAGCGGTTAATTTATCCATTTATTTGCTCGAATTAAGAAATAATGATGTTTGATTTTGTATGTTTTTCAGATCATGTCAATCATTTATGATTTATCACATCAAAACAAGCCATATAATTTACGGAGCAAGTCATGAAAAGAATCAGCCTATTAGCTGCATCCATCTTAGTCGCAGGTAGCGCCTTTGCCACAGAGCAAACGACACTGACTTTTGATGTTTATAACGCAGACGAAAACAGCTTCCACGCCAACTCAACATTGATTGTTGGAGAGAGTGAGGTAATGCTGATAGATACTGGCTTTACTAAAGCAGATGCTCTGCGAATTGCAGCCAAAATACAGGATACGGGCAAAGAATTAAAAACTATTTTCATTAGTCAGGCCGACCCTGACTTCTATTTTGGCGCTGAAGTATTACACACCTTGTTTCCCGATGCAGATATTGTGACAACGCCTGCGGTAAAGGAAGTCATAGAAAAGAAACTGCCTTCCAAACTCAAGGTGTGGAGTCCTAGAATGGGCAGCAATGCACCTGTTACGCCTTATATTCCTAAAGCAATAGAGGCGACAAGTCTTATTTTGGAAGGACACAAGATTGAGATAAAAGGTACGGATGGCATTTTACCGCACCGCCCATACTTATGGATTCCTTCAAGTAAAACAATATTAGGTAACATAGCAATATTTGGAAATTTGCATCTTTGGACTGCAGATACGCAAACCGAGCAGAGTCAAAATGCATGGAGTGAGCAACTTAAGGAGATGCAAGCTTTACAACCGGAAACGGTTATTCCGGGACATATGAAATCGGGAACTGCGTTAAACGTTGAATCCATTAACTACTCTTTGCAGTATCTTGAAGATTTCAGTGAGTCAAAAAAGAACAGTAAAAATAGCGAACAACTCATTGAAAAAATGTCTGAGAAATACAAAGGCTCGAAGTTACCTATTGCTTTAAGCATTGGTGCGAAAGTTCATATGGGAGAGATGACATGGTAACTATTCACTACTTCTATGATCCTATGTGTGGGTGGTGCTATGGCTCGACTCCATTGGTAGAATTAATTGCAAGCAGCAGTAAGTATCAGTTAATAATGCACTCCGGAGGGATGCTTCCAGCAAAATTGATAGCACCATCGTTTCGTCAGCATATTTTAAATAGTGACCGACGAATTAGTGAACAGACCAATGCTCAGTTCGGACAGGATTATATCGAACGTGTAGCAGATAATGAGCAACTTGTTCTGGACTCTTATCTTCCTACTCGGGCAATTCTTGTTGGAGAATCTTTAGGGCTTGATCCATTTGACATGTTAAAAGCAATACAAAAAGCACATTACATTGAAGGGAAAGCTGTCAATACTCTTAGCAGTTTGGAAGAGTTGGCTGTTCAATTAGGGCTCGACCAACAGTTATGGCGAGAGAAAATGCAAACAGGGGACCCCTTAGAAGACGCCGAAATCGATATTAGCCATCAAATGATGACCCGATTGGGCGTTCAGGGTTACCCAACACTTATGATTGAAGACAATGGGGAATTTAAGAGGTTGCCTCATACCGAGTTTTATGGCCGAACAGAGCAATGGAAGACATTATTAGAAATTTAACTAAACGCGACCTTGCGTTAACAGATAGTGTATAAAGCCCCACTCATAATGTTCGTGACGCAAATGAAATTGCGGCGCGAACTTCTTTCAACCAGATGATTATGCATCTTAAGTATTTTTTGCAAATGCCACATATGATAGCTTCTGGGAGTTTCCGTTCACCACCAAGGGTAGCCTGAAATAATAAACTTGAAACAAAACTAGTGATGAAGTCTATCGGTGGTATATTGATCAAACACTTAAATGGACAATTCCTTGTCAGTGGCTTTCCTAAATTAGCATCTCACGGATAATTTCAGGTATTGCAAACCTTCAATTAAGTGGCCAAATTCACTCAGCCACTACAGACTTACTTTCTAACCTTTTTCGCATATGTGGGCTTTTCATATCGACAATCCAATTCAATATAGGTGTAGGGTCTTTAGTAACTGGGTATGCTGCATCACCCTCGATCCAAGGCCACACTAAAAGAGCTTTATACTGAGCAGTCGTTGATATTGTATTGTTATTTTGAAAGTACGTAATGATCTCTTCAGGAGCTTTTATACATTCAAGAACATCAGCTTTAAAGTAATCGTACATAAAATCGGTACTTTCTATAGATTTTTGATGAATTATCGAGTTTCTAAGTTTCTCTAGATTCTTAAATTTGGTGAAAAGCCTTTGCGGAAGCTGTTTACAGCTATAGATTTCAGGTAATAGAGATTTAAATTTATCGCTCAAACTGAGCCAACGTTCTATACCTTCCTTATTATAAGATTCTTGAATTCCTTGTTTTGGTTTGTCTTTATAATGTACAAATTCAGAAGGAATACTGATGTTTGCGAATGCTTCAAGTGCGGTATAACCAAATACTATAGCGGTTTGAACTAGCTCGATGTAATCCGATATAAGAGTACAGTTTTCCCACAACTTTTCAGATCTAAGCTCACCCTCATCATAGCTTTTAGATATCGTGTCTTTATGCATTTTTTCTGCACGTTGAAGTGCTTTTTTACTGTTCGAAAGTAGTAACGAAATATTGTTTGGAACAAAGTAACTAATAGATTTATTTTTGTTCAACTTAACGCTATCAACCTCTTGGAACGCAACGTTCATCTGGTAAGTTGGATTTGGGTGTTCTCTAGAATCAATACAAAAAGGTTTAAGGGCACGAATGTCATAGTAGCCATATTTAGTAACGTCTGTACCTACGACCATCATAGAGCGAACTCCGTTTTTCTCAGATTTTTTAGCCAACTTTTAACCTCAACAGAAAGTCCAAATTAGAATCATGATATCAAAACTTTGCATACTCAATCAGTAGATATACAACAATACGGAAAGAGTTTTATAAAGTTGTGGGATAGAAAATGCCACGGATAAAAATTCAACCTATGACGATTTTGGACAGAAATGAGTTTAGGAAATCCAAATCTTAGCAAAGCATCAATTAGTATAAGTATGGAAAGTCGCTTAACTCATTTTTCAACATTGATGAACTAACAAGTGTAATGAAATGCGCTAGAGCCACGACACTAGTACATTTATTACTTGCTTAAGCGGCTTCACTTAATCTTAAGCTTTCATAATAATCTTCAGCTAGTGCGGTCATCTTAAATTCAGCTTCTACGCCAGCAATCTTCTCCACGGCTTCTTTGATATCGTCTAAATCGACATTAAAGAATTCTTTACGAAGATTGACAGCGTTAACACGTTGAGAGCTAAACTCACGGTGTAATGCTGTTTCGAGTGCAGGTGCGTCATCCGTATAGATCATAGCGTGTACGTCAAATGGGAATGGTACGCTGGCATCTCCAAGCTCTTTAACCCTATCCATCGGCTCTAATCTACGTGTTAAGCCGATCTTGTAAACATCTTCACCAAATGAGCCAATATTACTTATTACGTAAACATGGCCCTTACGGGTCTGCTCAGCCATACTCTTAGCTCTTTCTTCTTTAGCTTCAGCTTCAGCTAGTTGTTGCTCTAGCAGAATTATTTTCTGCTCCATCTCACTGCGTTCTTGATCAGTTGCTTTGGCAAGCTCTTCCTGAGCTTTGTTGAGAAGGTTTCGATACATCTTTTCTTCTTTCTCTGCATCAGCTACTGCTTTTTCAAACTCTTTAATTGCTCTCTGCTCTTCCCGAATTTGTTCTTTGATCAGTTTCTGTTCCGCGACTTCTTCCTGCTTCTTCAGTGTGTATTGGTACTGAAGCTTACATTCTTCGAACTTAAGCTCGATATAGTCGATGTCAAAGCCACACTCAAGTGTTGCTGCCGACTTTTCCAAGGTATTTGCTAGTTTCTCGATCCGCTCTAGCGTTCGACCGAATGAGCTAGGTGACACCTTGCCAATTAACATGTCACATTCAATGTTGAAAGCTGTGAGCATCAGCTTAACCTGACCATTAAGAATTTTCTTGTTGAATGCATTGTCACTTGAAATAACAGTTGTTTCTGGGAAGGTAATTGCTGTCTTATCTTTGATCATATCTTTCTGTTGCTGTCTGATATCTTTAATTTCTTCAGCATATCGAACTGATGTTTCGTATAGATATTTTGGCATCTCAAAGTGGCCATGAGCAGTGTATTCATCAAGGCGTGAATACAAATCTATACTCCCCATCAGCTCATTAAGGTCAAGCTCACCCTTGTCAATCTTACTATTAAGCTCACCTAAGCTGCCCTTAATAGCTTCAAGGGACGCTTGCTGCTCTACGATATTAAGCTGAAGCGATTCATCTTGTCCTTTTAAAGCCTGCAATTCAGAAGTCTCAGCACTAACATCAGAAAGCTCTTGTTTTGCGTTCTTAGTGGATTGTTTTACCAACTCATTAGCTTCTGTCAGTGCTTCAAGTTCTTTCTTAGCTTTTGTTAACGCTTCATCGAGCGACTTATACAGATTAACCTTTTTGTCTGCTGATCGTTTTGTAAAGAAGTAGGTGAGCAAAATCGCCACGAAAGAGATTCCCGCCAATAGCAGTATATTGTTATCCATTGTTTATCTTAAGACCTCTTGTATAAATTGCTTTCTAAGGGCTGCTCGATCTTCGCAACGCTCTAGGTATTCTTCATTTGCACCTACCAAGGCATCTTTGAAAGCTTGCTTTGCCGCTGACTTTTGTAATTTCACTTGTTTCTTTAGTTCTCGCTGAGCTTCACGTACAGATCTTTCATGTTCTCTAAGTGCTTGGGCTTCAGCACGTTGGCGAGCTTTATCTCTGCGCTGAGCGTCACGAGCAGCTTGCTTGCTTGCTCGATCTATTGCCTTAGCAACCTTCACAACGGTTCTTAAGCCACTACCTCTTCTAGCCAATGTCTGCCTCCTTTGAGTAAGCCAATACCGAGCTGGCGATAGTAGCATAATCAATTTGACTGGTTTGTTACCCATATCAAACAGGTTGAATAATATGTTCCTATTTTCAGATCCAACTGAAGATTAAATCGTTCTTGCGACCCTATAACTTAGCTTTGTTGCATTGCAAAAATTGAACTAATAGTCCTATTTTGTAGAAGAGCGCTGACGAGTTGAACCAAGGAGTCAGGTACTTCTGAGGTAAAAAGTGCCACGGGTTAAAAGTCAGACTGTAAAAATTGGACAAAAACGCGTTAGAGCTTAAGTTCTAAAAATTACAATGCACATTAGAATCAGTATGGTTCACATATGGATCAGCACAGAGAACTGTCATGGGAGTCTCTAATTAGGAAGCCAAATCCTGTGAGCCACTACACAACTAACTCCGTCCCCCTAAATAGGTGTCCGCTGTTGGCAACACCTATTTTTTCAACGTAAGATCACCCCCCGAAAATAACTAACGTTGTACGCGAGGATTTATATTAAAAATAGTGTACCTAAGCCTAAAAATGCGACGAAGCCAAACACATCCGTTACTGGAGTCAATATGACAGAACCTGATAATGCAGGGTCGGTTTTTAGCTTATCTAAAATAACAGGGATAAAGATACCAGCGAGTGAAGCACTTATTGTGTTTATCACAATGGCCATACCGATGACGATCCCCAACATCATACTGTCAAACCAAAGACCCGTGATAACGCCAATGACAATAGCCTAAAGTACACCATTCAGCACTCCCACTTTAAATCCGTTTGTTATATAGCTCTAACCATGAACTCTTTGTCTTCAAAGCTCTGCTCAACTACAAAGCCCAAACTTACATATAATTTTTTCGCTTTCGGGTTATTTCTTTCAACTTCAAGTCGTAAGCACTTGTTTTCACTTTTTGAATAATTAATAAGATGCCGAAGTATCAAACTACCCAATCCTATGCCTTGATGCTCTGGCAGTAATTGTATACCACCTAGGAACAACTCGTTCTCTTCTTCGACCAAACGGAGTCGGCCGACGCTCTCACCAAGGTATTCTATTATGTAAGTTTTGCTGTTAGGAATAAGTCCATTTATTTCATTTAACACTCTGTTTCTTAATCTATTCATTGCTTCAAGGCTAACATCACCTTTACTTGAGGCAGACAAAGCATTGACTAGCGCTTGCACATCTTTTGGCTCTGCAATTCTTAAAGAAAACTCTTGCATTTTTGAATTCCTATCAGCAAGTAACATTATCTCACGGAGAATACCGACATTTGTAGGAAGTTCAACCATCTAATTACAGATGAAGACAGTAGAGGAGTGATATAACGCTTATTAGCCGCCTAACTGTGTTTTCACCTCCTTAAAATGCAGTTTTTCTCATATGGTTTAATTAATAGTCAATAGGTTAAGTCAGGTGAACGAACATTAGTCTGCAAGATGAGCTTAATCAGGGTGGCGTTAATTTATCAGCTCGTTCGGATAATTTTTGGTAGGGGAAACTCACGTTAACAAGCATATTATTAGCTTTTACTCTAAGATGCTTTGGGGCAAAACCTTCTCAGAACAAAAGACAGACTGCGACAAAAAGCATCGAAATGTTTCGAACTTTGTTGTCATAGCTCTAGCCTTTATTGTCGAATTTCGACTTTAATGTTCAATGACATTAAAGTCCTACTAGTTTGCACCGATAAAAGTTCGGACATCTTGCAACTTTTTAATTTGTTTATCTATCTTATCAACATCTGTTGACGTAGATATAAAGTCGATCGCAGAATTAAGGTCAGTATGTCTAAATGGATTTCGCAAAAAGAAATTTATTAACAACTCTATGTACTCGCATAGCAAAAAATTCTTAATCTCTATGTTTCTTGGCATACTACCTTTATGAACATGAATATTTCTTGCGCGTCTAAGAGATTCTAAAACACTTTTATTTTCTTCTGTACTTTCGTAGAAAAAAGAAACTCTTTGTATAATTGCTTTAGTATCATCCGAATGAACAAGCTGCTCAAGAACTGACCATAGTTTCAAAAAGCGAACACTAGCATCCTCTTTATCAAGAGCCTCAATATAAGCGACTAAAGCCTCTGAGACATGTTCTTTAAATTCAGTTTTTTTTAGGCGAGTAATCTGCTCATGTAGATAGCTTTGAGTAGTAGAAAAGTTCCTAATCGTGGTAGGTTTCCTTGCATTATGTGTGTTTTCATACCATATTGAATCTATCGCAGCTTTACCAGAATGAAGATGCAAAGAATGAAATTTTCCTAACGTAATGATACTTTGGGTTGGGTATTCACCTTCTTTGTCAGACGCTAATATGTTTCTATTCCTTTCAAAACCTACTTGCATTAACGAGCGAATAATATCAAGTGATTCCAAAGCCTTGGAAAAAGCAGTAACTGGATCAGGAGCTGTCACCGAGACCGTGCAATACTGATAATCACCTCTTTCTGTTAACTCATACTCTTCTTTAAATTTCTCAAATAACCGAACTCTTTCTTTAATATATTTCTTTGGAATGCAACTATAAAACGACACTTTCTGACCATTAATTAGTCTAGAACTTAACTTATACTTGGGACTTAAATTAATTGACGTCAACAAAATGTATTTATGTTCATTAATTGAATGTTTATCACATAGATATTTAAAAGAAGGCAGTAGATTTTTCTCATTCTTTAGCTGATCTTTCTTGAATTGTGCAATCACAGCCTCTTTAAACAAATCATAAAATACGTTTTGGTCAAAATCGTAACTGTGTTCTATTTTGTCAGCTAATACATCAATCAAAATATCAAAGTTTGGTCTAAAACTAACTGTATCATCGGTAGTAATTCGCATACTACCTTTGACAATTTCAATTAAAGACGTTGGTTTATTGTTTTTAAGCCATTTCACTTTAACTAACACCTTGAATTATTTGAATTTCATCTAACTTAGAGGCATTTAACGTTTATTGGTCGGCTAAAAATGGCTCTTCATCCTCTTATAATGCAACCTTTTTAATACCACATCAACGTGTAATCAACAGGTTAATGAAAGTTGATAGAGATTAGATTGCATGATGCCATTTTTTAAAAATGGAGCACTTCAAACTCCTTCGGATAACTTTTGTTAGGGGAAATTACTAGGTTCGAATTAAGCAAGAGCTTTGCTCTGAATTGCTTTGGGGCACAAACGTTTTAGAGTTGTAGCACTAAGGCGTTCTTGTCCCAAAGCATGGCGGCATAACACGTCTCTGGACAGAAACGCGTTAGATCAAAAACTCTAACTCACTTAACTGATATTAGAAAAAGTATCTTGAAACCTTAAAGCTGAGAGGTTGATACGGCGACGTTGAACAATGAATCTTAGATCTCTAATCAGTCACGTTAGTATGAGTGAAGCCTGAAAGTGATAGACTTAGAAAGCGTATTAATAATAACCAACAAAAGTCTGGCGAGTGTGTTACCTTGGTTGTTATCCCTACCGCTTAGTGGGGACTTCTTTTCTTTTCCGAACTCGCATCTCGGCACTCCTTAGTTGCCCTCCTAAGCCTCACCGCAGGCTTTAATTATGTCCATTTCAACCCAAAAGTTAAGAAACATCTTCAAACTCACTAGAATTAAAAATGTAGAAATCAACAACGACGTACCCCATTCCGCACCTTGGTTACCACTTGCTCAGAAAGTAAATCCTGTCATCCCTTCGGCAATTATATATTGCGAAGGTAATTTCGGTGAAATTGATGGTAAAACCGCTAATGGGTTAGTGAGGCATTCATTAAGCTATCGTATTCTATCGGTTATTGATAGTGTATCTGCCGGCTTAGATGCTGGAGAAGTACTTGATAACAAAGCCAATGGAATACCGATCCTTGCCAATGCTGAAGAAGCTATCATTCACGCGGAAAGCATTCCCGATTACTTCATTTTTGGCATTGCGCCATCAAGTGGTTTTTTATCTGACTTAGATAAAAGCATCATTTTAAATGCCATGTCACTAGGAATGAACATCGTAAATGGCTTGCATGAATTCCTAACTGATGATCCTCTATTTTTAGAAGCTAGCTTAAAGAATAACGTTCGAATATTCGATACTCGCAAACCCAAAAGTAAAGGCGATCTGAAAACGTTTAGCGGCAAAATACACAACGTTAAATGTCCGAGAATTGCTGTAATGGGGACGGATTGCGCGCTAGGAAAACGAACAACAGCAACAATATTGGCGAATGAACTGACTAGAAAAGGCCTTAACGTCGTTCTGATTGCCACTGGTCAAACAGGTATTATGCAAGGCGCACAATACTGCGTTGCACTCGATGCTGTCCCTTCACAATTTTGTGCCGGTGAGTTGGAATCTGTCATTGTACAGGCCTATGAAAAAGAAAATCCGGACCTGATTATTATTGAAGGGCAAGGAGCCTTGAGTCACCCTGCGTTTTCAACCAGCGCATTTATCTTACGTGGCAGTTGTCCAGCGGGTGTGATATTGCAACATGCTCCTAAACGTTTATATCGTAGTGATTTTCCTGATTGCCCAATGCCTTCGATTGCCTCAGAAATCAATCTTATCGAAACGTTTTCTAATACCGATGTTATTGGACTAACACTGAATCATGAAGATATGTCTTTAGATGAAACACGCTGTGTGATAGACAGCTACACTACCGAATTTGGTATACCGGTTACTGATGCATTATCACAGCCTGTCGAACATCTACTGCACATCGTAACGTCAGCCTTCCCTATGATAGCAAGAAAACTGGCCGCAAAAGGGTGAACTACCCTAGATTAGACATTGATTGTGGGAAGATTCACCATAACGCTCAGTTCCTGATTACTCAGCTCTCACTAAAAAATATATCCGTTACACCTGTAACAAAAGCCTTCCTCGGCCACCCTATCATCGCACAAGTTCTTATTGATGCTGGCGCAACAATGTTAGCCGATTCAAGAATCGAAAATCTTCAAAAGATGACTGAATCTGGCATTGCTATCCCTAAAATGCTGATACGTACACCCATGCTAAGTCAAGTGGCGAGCGTAATAAAATACAGTGATATGAGTTTAAACTCTGAAGTTGAAGTGATTCAGAGGCTTTCACATGCAGCGGAACAACAAAATTGCCGTCACGGTATCATTATTATGGTTGAGCTTGGCGATCTCAGAGAAGGTGTGATGCCCCATCATATTATTGATTTTATCCGAGAAGTTATTTCTTTACCAAACATCACGATAAAAGGAATTGGTACGAATTTGGCCTGTCGGTATGGTGTCGCTCCAGATGATCAAAATATGAATATTCTTTCTGAGCTTGCCGATGGAATTGAAGCTACATTTGGGATCAGTCTAGAAATTATTTCAGGGGGTAATTCTGCTTCAGTTAACTGGGCTCTTCAGAGAACAGGCTTAACTCGAGTAAATAACCTTCGTATAGGAGAAGCAATTTTTTTAGGCTGTGAGCCTTTAGAGCACGAAAATATCAAAGGCTTACATACGAATGCGGTTTCTTTGACCGCTGAAGTGATTGAATCCAAGACTAAACCGACTTTGCCTTGGGGGAGTCGGGGGTTAAATGCTTTTGGTGAAAAAGAAAGCCTTCAAGATAGAGGGGAGGTCTCACAAGCTATTCTAGCATTAGGCCGCCAAGATGTTTGTGTCAGCGGGCTTAAGGCTCCGAATGGGATTAAGATCATGTCTTCAACCAGTGATCATCTTGTCCTTGAATCCTCACAAAAACCACTATTTGTAGGGGAAAAAGTCACATTCGGTTTAGATTACAGTGCGCTCTTATCTTCTATGTCTTCACGTTATATCCAGAAATATTTTAAGGCACCTAAAGGGAGAAGAAAGCAAGAAGGAACGCATAATGCTACGAACAGCAGTAATTATTTCCGTCAGTGTCATGCTTAACGGTTGTCAGATAAGCCCAATGAAATCTAGTGGGCTTGCCGATTATAGAGCGACGGTTATCTCAAGCCAACTGCCACAAGAGTTAGGCTCAATCACAATCGTAAATGCTCAGTCAGAGGGCAATAGTGTCACTCTTGTTTTCATAAAAAAGAAAACTTTGAATATGGACCGATTAGTAGAAAAAGTCGCCGTTAGTTTTTGTGACAACATCGAAATAAGACCACTATTAGACAGCGGGATCTCTTATCGAATCATTACCTTAGGAAAAAATGATAAAGTAGAAAGCCTTAACGTCATTTCTCTAACACAGTGCCCTAATTAAATGTGTTGTACTCGAATGGATAAAAGCCAATACGAGTTGTTCAATATACTTAATGACATTATTTTATTGAAGTTTGACCGTCTTACGCCTTGGGAAAAAAACTTTATCACGGAGTTACACCATAAGGTCGTAACTAGACAACTCATTTCAATTAAACAAAAACAGCTTGCTTTAAAAATTTCAATGAAAGCCTATAGATCAAAGAAGAAAAACGCGCGTTCCAACGTTTAATTTAAGCTTGTGTATACCTAACCTGTTCAAGGTCCTCTAAACCTTGGACAGATTAGTAGTATTTGCACTTAACGTATTGAAAATAATCAAGTGTAGCGGTGAATGGGTAACAACTTTCAGCGTAATAGCAATTGAAACACCTAAGTATTTAGGTTCCTTTTCGATTAACACTCAGTACCTTCTGAAAGCAACAATGCATCTTCTAATTCAACCCCAAGATAGCGGATTGTATTATCTACCTTGGTATGACCAAGTAGTAGCTGCACCGCTCGGATATTTTTCGTTTTTGCGTAGACTAACGTCGCTTTTGTTCGCCTCATCGAGTGAGTGCCATACAAGTTAGGATCCAACCCCAGATTAGAAGCCCATCTCCTCACTAAGTATCGATAGTACGAATAGCTAATCGGTTGTTGCTTTCGCCTTTGGCTTGGGAAAATAAAATTGCTGTCATGTAGCGAAGCCATCAAAATCCATTTCATTAGACTCTGTTGAGTTCTTGTCGTTATCTCAAATTGAACTTCAATATCTGTTTTGCGCTGGATATGCTTAACGCGGTTAAATATCCTATCTTGCGAAGATACATCGCAAACTCTGAGAACGAGCAAATCACTTGCTCTAAGTTTGCTATCAATAGCTAAGTTGAGCAACGCAAGCTGCATCAAATTATTTTCAATTTCTAATCTGGTTCTGATCCGCCAAATTTCCTCAAGCCGAAAAGGCTTTTTGACGCCACTTCGTTTCGTTTTGTTGAAAACTACCATGATGACCTCCTTTTTAATTTGGTCATCACGATTGTAGTTGGAAGGAAATGGACACTTTCGAGCTAGAAAGTGCCATGGGTAGAAATTCAACCAAAGAAACTCTTGGACATTTCCGAGCCAGTGACTTTGCTAAATTAGTAATTCATGAATAACTACAGGTATGGAAAGTCATTAACTTGGTGTCCAGCGTGAATGGACCAGCTCAAGGTGCAATGCCCCTCGATCATCATCGAATAATTTACTTAATGAAAGTGGCTTCGGGCTTGTTCAACACTCGGGATTAACTGTTGGCTGCACAACGCTTAATCCTTATTTGCTAAGTTTCTTTTACCGATGGACAAACTGTTCTCTATAATGGTCTATCTCCAAGCATTTTGAGCATTTTGAGCATTCTTCGCTTTCACGGTAATAGACTCTTTTGCTTCCTATGGTCATTTGCAGACGTTCAACAATGCTGTCCCCCTTACCTTTAAGCTGAACAACTTGTAAATCAGGCTTACAGCAGTTAAGAATCCCTTGCAATAGATTTACTGTTGAGGCTTGTACTTTAGGTCCGAGTATCAATTTTGTCACGGCAATCGGTACATATGTGTCCAATGTGATGCAACGGAACTCTTTCTCATATTTCCAGCTCGAATCCTTATATTTTAGAATTTCTCTAGCTTTATCTGTTGTTAATTGATTTTTAGAAACTTTCGGCTTGTTGCGATAGGAAACTTTAACAACTTCCGAAATTGGTAGCAGTTCAAACTCAATAGCACAACCACGCCCACCATCTGCATAATGTGCCCACATTAATGTGTTTGAGTCGTCTGGAGTAAAACAACATACTCGAAGCTCTTCGAGTATGTTCTTCCAAGTTTCTTCTAGGTCATCGGGGATTGTACCATCAACCTTAATGACTCCCTCCATGGGGTCATTAAGCTCACTATACTTACTTGCATACAACCTTTCTCGAAGCAATATATCCAATACGAACTCAAAATTATTTAATGATTTGTATTTGTAAAATGTATTTTTTTTCACTTGAACTACCTTTGAAACCAAACTTAGCTGAGTTAAGTAGTAGCAACGCCTCCACTGAACTTAAACGCTTGTATATTTGGGGTCACGTCTATCTACAATAAGTAAGAGCTATCACAAACACGACATCGCCACTGTGTTGACACATATTGGTCATCGAGCATACCTTCTTCGATGTAAAACAAATGATAGTGTTGCTGTATTCCTTCAACGCATCGAGTACAAAATGGAGTCTTATCGAATTCAGCCCAATATAGAAAACCGTCAAAGGTCAGGTTTTGTTTTTGTTGTAACTTAGATGTTAGCTCTTCAATTTTTCGATCTTTGGCTCGAAGTTCATCTTGTAAGTCGGTGAGTTCTACTTTTACATCAGCTAGACTACTCAGCAACTCAGCTATGTGGAGCTTAAACTCCGCAGCCTCCAAAGTAGAATTACTATCTTTAATCAGCTTAGCAATGTCAGAGGCCGTTTTCACACTTGATAAAACAGCGGAAATTGTTGCTATATCAGCCATATGTCGCCCCTATCAACTAAAAAATATAACGCTTATTAGCCGACAAATTGTCGTCTTTTTCTCTTACATAATGCACTCTTAGTCATATTACTTCAATTAGCACTCAAAGGAATACTAGGTGACAAAATGTCACCTAAAAATGGGCTCGCTAAGTTATCAACTCAATCGGATAAATTTGAGTAGAGCAATTTCAGATTAATAAGATATGAATGAGTAAAGGCCTGACAAGGAAAGGGGCAGACCTGCGATACAATGCTCTGCCCTGAAACTAATCACTGTGCAATCTTTACTTCGTACTTACTGTCAATTTTTCCCTCTAACCTTCCAAGCTCCTGAATTAGTTTTTTATATTCTTTTTGCTCTCGCTTTGACAGTTCGATTTCTCCATGCTGGTACGCTCGCTCTCCTCGATTCATAAACTCAAATAGTTTATTGTTCAAGTGCAAAAATCTATTAACGATAGGATCGTTTATTAGGGGCTTTCGAATATTGTTAATTTGCTGATTCTTATACTCAGTATTACTATCTGGGACAAATAAAATACTCCTACAGTTTGAAATATTTCTTCGAGGATTAAGGTCTAAGTATTCCCCATCAGATTTTAGCCAAACAGCATGAAATTCAGCTTCTATAAATACACCTACTTTTTCCCAGATTGCCCACCCAGAAATCAGTGAACCACCAAATTTATCAATTTTATTTTGGACTAATTGAAAGCATTCATTTTCGCTTTCTTGGTACTGAGGCTCGCTTACAACTTCGATTGGCAGAGACTCACCTAACGATGAACAAAATTCAACAACATGCGAATCAGACATACGTGCAACTCTCATTACCTCTCCTTTACCTAACTGATGTTTTCCCAAGCAGTTAGACAGATTACTTGCATTACGAAAAGTAAGTCAAATGACGCTTTGGTGAAGTGAGTGGTTAATCGCCTCAAAGAAGAAATGGGGCAGATCTTAGCTAGCTGGCACTTTTTATAAAAGTGCCATAAGTAAAACTTCAGGTCTATGAAGCCTCTGGACATAAATGTGTTTCAGGAATTCTAACATTAGCGATTAATGAATAACTTTTTATAAGACAAATTTGCCAATTAGTACTTCTTCGTACAGTACGCACATTGTCTGATTATATTTAATGGCGCATATATTATAAATGCAATGCAACCTCTTGTATTTAGAAGTTTTATCATTGAATTATCGCGAAATGAGTAAGAATTACATTTTTCGAGAGTTAGAGTGCCAAATGACCAAAGAAGAGGTTGCTGAACTGTGTTTTAAATCGGTGAGAACTGTCACAGGTTGGGATGAGAAGAATCCTATTCCACCCGAGTGCAAAAGGCTTATGAGAATGACAAAGGTCGGGAACTAAGCATTAGTGAAGATTGGGTACAGCTCAAAATGTTATACGACAGGATGGAGCTGCCGACTGGCCAAGTGGTGAGACCACAACAAATACTAGCAGGAATTGCGCTTTTGGGGGGTCAAGCTGAGCTAGAGATTAAGACCTCAACGTATTTACTTGGAGTTGCTAGAGCCATCGCAAGGATAAAAAAGTAATCAAAAAGGCTCTGAGAGGAGCCTTATGAAATTTCCAGTATCAGTTTCTGCTCAATTTCTTGAATGTGCTTGCCAAACTCAAAAGCAATACCGAAAAAATTAGTTTGACAGTATAGAGTAGTAGCTTGGTTTATAGTCGAATTAATTTCGTAAGGGTGTGTAGACTTAAGTATCAAGTTATCAAATTGAAGAGTACTTCCTTCATCAATAAGATGATTTAGCCTATTACACTTAAATAAAAGATCTTTCAAGTCTGAGAAAATATCTCCTTCGAACTTAAAAGAGGTCTTTAAGCTTCTAGATACTTCAGGTGAATTAGAATTGTTCAGCTCAAAAACGTAATACTTTTTCATTAGAACTTTAATTCGTTTCATTGTGAGTGAGGACTTTTGAATAAAAATACGCTCTTTTTCGTTTGGGAAGACCGGATTGTTTGCATCATTCTCTTGAGGTGCTTTCGGGTTCTTTTGATAATCTTGTAAGGCTACGCGAGCAAAAGCTTCGTGTAGATTATCGTCTAATTCGACTAACTCAACTAAGATTTCTCTTATCGTTTGTTTTTGAGTGCCAATTGTGTCCTTACGAACCCAGTAATAATAAGCTTTTCCTGCAAGCCAGAAAGCTAGAATTGTAGAGATATTTGATGCTAGAGATAACCAATTAAAAAGAGAGGTTTCGAAAAATGATCCAATTAGAGTACCAACAAGCAAAAGAGATATAACACAAAAGGCGACACTAAATTTTTCAAAAAAACTTTCCATCAAGTTTAATCATCGAGTTTGTAAAGATGTTGATTTTACTCCTTTCAAAAGTTCCTGCAATAAATCGAAAGATTAAAATACTAAAGCGCTAAGAAGATCAAACGTTGATAGTTTGGACGAATTTACCCCCATGATACAACACGGGGATTCACAACTAACAGCATTAGAAGAGTGGATAACTTTTAGTAAGGCAAAACCCAATTAACAGGATATGAATGAGTATTTACTCTGACTTGATGTATGGAATCCACTCCCTCTCTGCAAATCTACACTTAGCAGAGTCACGAAAATTCGAGGGTTCCAATATGTTGACGAATAATGTTATCGCTATCGATTTAGCAAAAAATGTTCTTCAAGTGTGTCATATCAGTATT
The DNA here is from genome assembly GCF_042466085.1 of Vibrio sp. R78045. Classification (NCBI taxonomy): domain Bacteria; kingdom Pseudomonadati; phylum Pseudomonadota; class Gammaproteobacteria; order Vibrionales; family Vibrionaceae; genus Vibrio; species Vibrio sp. R78045. The sequence goes on along the minus strand of NZ_JAXHBS010000013.1, from coordinate 333,271 downwards.
CATGGTGAAATGCTGTCTAATAGACCTCTTAGTCGGCAAAAAATGAAAGAGTTTCTTGCTAAAGCAAAGCCCTCAATTGTTGCTATGGAGGGATGTTGTGGTTGCCATTATTGGGGACAACTGGCAGAAAAGTACGGACATGAAGTGCGGACCATTAACCCAAAGAAAGTAAAAGGTTACTTAGAGGGTCATAAAACCGATCATAATGATGCACTAGCAATTGCTAATGCAGCTATCCAGATAGGAATTAAGTTCAGTCGCCCCAAGTCACTTAAACAACAATCGATGCATTCTTTAGAAACTAGCCGTAGATTCTTATCTCGTAGTGTTGTTTCCCTAGCGCTTCACATTAGAGGGACAATTTTGGGCTACGGGATAGCAAACCCTAGAGGTGAAAAAGGCTTAAAAGCGTCGGTTCAAACAGTGCTTGATGGCGATACATCAATACCCGCCAATGTCGTATCCGTTCTGTCGATGCTGTGGGAGCAATATAAAGAACTTAAAGCAAAACTCATCGCATTCGGAAAAGAGAAAAATGCTTTAACCCGTCAGATAGAACCGTGCCAACGATTAATGGACATTGAAGGTGTTGGTGAAACAACTGCTGCGATGCTCTATACAACTCTTGGTGATGGAAAGCAGTTCAAGAATGGAAGACAAGCTTCAGCGTTTGTTGGTCTTACACCTAAACAGCACAGCTCAGGTGGCAAAGTTTTTATGATTGGGAGCGATAAATGCGGTGATGTGAAGGAGCTACGCTCGCTTCTTTATCTTGGCGCAATGTCTTACGTTGGACGACTACCCGAAAAACCGAAGACTCAGAAGGACGCTTGGTTGAGGAGCATCATAGATCGTATCGGCTTCAAGAAGGCCTGCATTGCACTGGCTAACAAAGTGGTACGGACTGCATGGGCGATGCTTCGGTATGAGACTGAATATAAACCAGTATTACTCACTAATTAAGCACTAACAAATTCTAAAATTTTACAAAATGATGATGCATAAAAGGTAAGACCAACCTACTGAAAACCTGACCAAAATGTGACGCTTTAAGAGGCTGATAACTCGATGAGGACAGTAGGTGCGCAAAACATCAAAGGCTAGAAGGTAGCGCCTTCAATAAGAAGCCGAATATACGACCGCATCTTAACTTTTATTGCCAAAATCACTTTGTAAATACGTGGATTCCATATAGATTTTGGGGCACAAACGTTTTAGAGTTGTAGCACTCAGGCTCTAGACCCGAACTAAAACAAATATACTATTAAGACCAAAAACCAAACAAAAGCTGAACAGAGCTAATGATGATTAGTGGTAAATAAATTCTAATCCGACTAGTTTATTTTTTAGTTTCTGAGACTAAATCATTCCTTCGAGATTGATAGGAAGTAAAATTCTGGATCAATTAGGAAGCCTTCACAGTTCAGTGGCTTTAAATTCTGCCGCTTATCCATAGAGCCACAATCAAAATCTAGCCGCCTTGATAAAGCATAAGTAAATTAGTGGGTTGACGTTCTCTGGGGGGAGGGGGAATGTTGTTATATCTTTATGGCATAGAGAGGAATTGATGAAAACAAAATGTCCAACTTTTAGCCCACCACTTTACGTCCAACTTTTTAGCCCACCGTAGGTCATCTCAGACGCTGTTCCTGCCGTGGTATTAATCGCAATCAACGGCATCATTGGCTTTTCAGACTGATCAACGCCTTCGTAATCAGCAATCTTGCCACCATTAGAAGCAACCAGTGCGATACCTTTTGCGCAGTCATGCGGAGAGCCACCACCAAGAGACACAACAAAATCACAATCATTGTCTGTAAGCAGTTCAAGGCCATCATTAACGTTGGTGATGGTAGGGTTTGGTTGAGTGCCATCGAAGACAACAGCTTCAACACCACGTTGGTTAAGAAGATCTTGGACCTGCTTTACCACACCAATTTGGTTCAGGATTTTATCGGTAACAATAAGCCCTTTTTTAAAGCCTTGAGACTGAATGCTATCAGCAGCATCTTTCAAACAGCCTGTGCCCATGAAGTTGATTGTAGGGATGTAGAATGCACTAGACATTGGAAAACTCCGTTAATTATGATTTTTGGTTTCTTTTATGTTGTCGGTAATCAGAAGGGAGTCTTTTGATCTGAGATAAGTTTGAGCCCGAACTACCACTTTGTAATTATGTGGTGTGATAGGGCTCATATAGCAATCGTTTTTATGGTTTTATTGTGTGTTTATTATCAACATCGAAAAGCTGAATTTTGGTAGATATGCAGGGATATTGATGAATAATGTGGCGAAAAATACACATTATCGTCTTGGTTCATCTTCGTTAGAAAGGATTATTTCAAGTTCAGGCTGGGTTAGACTGTGTGTAGGTTCTGCTTCTGAAATTTCATTTTCTTCTGGCTCTTTATCATAGTATTTAACAAGAAAAGGAGTAAGCATGATAGATGACGGTAAGAAGTGCTTCATAATACCTCCGGGTATTTGAGTGTATTTCTTGTATGGTATTGGTTTAATATGTGGCAAAATTTGCGATACATCATGACTTGTTGCTTGTTTTCTATAAATTCTTAGAACTATATTCAGGCTCACAAAAATGGTAGTAGAATGAACACTTAGCCTTTGAGGCTAAGAAAGAACAAAAATAACACGGCTAGATAGCGCGAATAATAGGACAGATAATGAAGTACGATTGGATATTCTTTGATGCAGATGAAACCTTGTTCCATTTTGATGCTTATCAAGGAATGAAGCTGATGTTTTCTCGTTTTGGGGTGGATTTCAGCGAGCAAGATTATTCGGCTTACCAAAAGGTTAATTTACCACTTTGGGTTGATTACCAAGATGGTCGTATTACCGCAGACCAACTGAAACACACCCGCTTCGAAAGCTGGGCCGAGAAACTAGAAACAACAACGGCTGCTTTAAACAGTGCATTTTTAACAGCGATGGCAGACATCTGTTCATTATTACCGGGTGCACAAGAGTTGATGGAGTCTTTAAAAGGCAAAGTGAATATGGGCATCATTACTAACGGTTTTACAGAGCTGCAGTCAATCCGTTTAGAGCGCACCGGAATGACAGATTACTTTGATCACGTGATTATTTCTGAAGAGGTTGGGGTAGCCAAACCGGACGCCCAGATTTTTGAATATGCACATAAGCTGGTGGGATTTCCATCCAAGCAAAGAGTGTTGATGGTTGGAGATAACCCGCATTCAGATATTCTAGGTGGGCTAGATTTTGGTATCGAGACTTGTTGGTTAAACAGCCAAGAAAAGGCAATACCTGCGGGTATCAACCCTCATTATCAAGTTAAGTCACTGGCTGACTTACAAGCGCTTTTATTGGCTTAGGCAATAACAACTAGCACCAACGAATACGCAATAACAAATAGTTTATTTCGTAAATTGCTCAATATTCGGAAGTCGCTTAAGTTTTCGCAAATTAATAACCGATGGCCGAGTACGAAAATGTACTCGGCCAAATATTTTAAACTTGGTTTAGCTTACAGAGTGATGACCACAAACAGATAAAGGAAGAGGCGTGCTGAAATCTCATCGTTATAGCTGCTACGGTATTATCGCCATTTTATTGTGGAGCTGCTTGATTGCTCTGTCTCGTAGTGTGTCAGAACAGCTTGGTCCAGTTGGTGGTGCCGCCAGTCTCTACACTGTGAGTGCGCTGTTGTTAGTGTGTGTGATGGGGTTACCAAAACTGTCACGCTTCTCTAAGTCTTATCTACTGATCGGTGGCGCGCTGTTTGTTTGCTATGAGATTTTCTTGGCTCTTGCTTTGGGAATGGCGAACAGTCGACATCAGGCAATAGAAATGGCCGTTATCAACTATTTATGGCCAGCACTGACGGTGTTATTTGCGGTGCTACTGAGCGATAAGAAGATTAACTGGTTGGTTTATCCAAGTATCTTCTTGGCATTTTTTGGGGTGGCTTGGAGCATCAGTGGTGATCAAGGTCTTTCTGTCGACCAAATTGCAGCCAACATTGCGACCAACCCAAAAACTTATTCAATGGCGTTCTTTGGTGCGATTATTTGGGCTGTTTATTGTAATTACACCCAGCGCGTTGCGAAAGGGCAGAATGCGATTGTGCTGTTCTTTATCGCTACGGCGGTCACTCTGTGGATTAAATACGCACTGAGTGATGAAACCGGTATGGTAATGACAACCAGTGCTGCAATTGATTTAGCATTAGCTGGCGCTTGTATGGGCGCAGGCTATGCACTTTGGAACACGGCGATTCTTGGTGGCAACATGGTGTTTTTGGCAACCATGTCGTACTTTACGCCAATCTTCGCGACGCTACTTTCCTCGGTGATTTTGGGCTTGTCATTGACTATGACGTTTTGGCAGGGCGTATGTATGGTAACGATTGGCTCTTTAGCTTGCTGGTGGGTAACAAGAGAAAAACCGACGGCAAAGGCGTCGGCTTCTAAAAAGGTTCAATCTCAGTCTTAATTTGCGCTTATGTCCCAGCGTCATTTGCTAGGTGAAAGCTTAGCTCGCGACATTGAGGTTCAGTTGCAGCTCATAAGGCATTTTAGATAAGCGTCGCTTAAGTTGGCGGCGCGTACGTTCTATATCATCGACCGCAATGGCTTGTTGGTTGTTGGTATGGATATCAACGTTAATTCTTAGCTCCGGCCCAACCTTTGTTACACCGATTAGCTCTAAATCTTGCTCTGCATCTTTGTCTACAGCGATAACGTTTTTATCTACCGTGTCACAAATATCTTTGGTTGCCGACATCATAAGCAGTTCACGCATTGCTTCTCTTAGCATATCGAAAGGTACTTTGATGAAGTAGAAAGACATCAGCAACATCATCGTTGGATCAGCATATACTGCGTACTCTGCTAGCGGAGAAAAAGTAATTAACCAAGCCGCCACGAAACCTGCCGTTACCGCTACACTCAACAGTGTATCCATTTGCCACTGCTTAGATTCAGCTTGAATCAGACCAGAAGAAATACGCTTACTTTTATTGGCGATGTACCACCAAGCGTAACCACAACCCAATACGTTGAAAATACCAAACAGAGTCGCGATAGAAGCATCGACTTCACGACCACCTGTCATCAAAGCACCGATCGCTGAATACAATGAGTAACCAACCACAAGCAGAATAACAATGGCTTTAATTGCGATAACAATCGGTTCGATGATCGCTCGACCAAACGGGAACTCTGTGTCTGAAGGGCGATTAATGTATTTTGAGGCAGCTAGTGACAATAAAGTTAACAGTAAGCTAATGAGAGAATAGACACCGTCAAATACTATGACTAGAGAGCCGACGAGAAGGCCTAATACCAGTCCACCGGTGGCGAAGCCTGATGCTAAAAGGGCTGAGAACAAGAGTACTCCGTTTTCGTTTTGGCTTTTCCTGTCACACATAATATTTTCCAGATGTTTTTGATAACTTCATTGTTCTAATATTGAGTTGGCTTTACAAACTTTATCTGATGATGGTTACATGCATTATTTAATTTTAATAAATAAATCTATAATATTCATATATTTAGTTTTATTTTTAGGTGTCACTAAAATTGACGATGACTGTTTTTGGGGTAAAGTGTGCAAGCGAAATAGGATGGTTTATCATTAGTTAAATATATCTGTTGTTGTGCATTTTATAGATGTGTGAATTTGAACTGCTATTACCAAGGAGTAGGTGCATATGAAGTTTGACGATATCAGTGATAACGAGTTGTGGGTGATTGCTAACCCGATCATGGATAATCTGATGGAAGGTTCAACCAAAATTGACCATGATCTGCATTGCAGGGACTTTACTCAGCGAATGAAAGATATTGTTACGCCAGATTACTTAGAAAAGGTGTGCCATCATTATCAACATAGCAATGGCTTTTTTGCTGAGCGTGAGCCTGTCGCGCTGTTTAGACGTTCCGATTCAATTGCCTTTGTTTGGAAGCAAGCATACACGATTGCTAGAGGCGAATTTGTGGCTGAAATGGTGCTGGTAGAAGAAGACGGTCGCTACTTGGTAGACCATGTGATGGTTTTCTAATCTAGGAAGTCTATGATCGTTTTGCATCGATTTGGAAATCACCTGTTTAGATATTAACCGTTAGAAATCAAACAAGTAGTCGCTGAGCTGGTCGGCTAACCAATTCATTCCTGGATGTTCAGCCATCCCTGCTGCTGTAAACATGCAGTAATCCTCTTGCGTCAAGCCGTAAGTGTGCTTGATCACCGCTAATTCCTGCTCGCGCAATAAATGACGAATTAATGGTTCAGGCATTACGCCCCAAGCTTCTTCTCGTAAGATTGTATCTAGCATAAAGTCAAAGCTAGAGAAGCCGATGTAACGGCGAGAGAATGGCTCAAGCTCAGGATTATCCTTTTCGTTAAGGTAAACCATGGTCGCTTGCATTGAATTTCTCAATACTTCATCAGAAACACGTCGCATCGCACTCAGATCATGCCCTTTCTTACACACAGACATCATTCGAATTTTACCGAGTGGATTGTAGATAATCCTTGGATCGTCAACACGTTCGTAATCGACACCAAATGCGAAGTCGACTTGTTGGGTTTCAACGAGGTTAGCTAAGTCGCCGCTCGACGCGAGAACGAAGTTGAATGAAGTCGACGGGTACTTGTTGTTTAAGGTATGAGATAAGTCCTGCCACATCTCATCGGGTAGGGAATCATCTCGTGCAATCCAAATCTCTGCGTTGAATTCGCCCGAGACATGCAGGCAGGTTTGTTTAATACGCGCAGCCGTTACTAACATGCCTTCGCAGTCTTTGTAGATGGCTTTACCTGCTTCAGAGAGTTCAACGTGGTTTCCGCTGCGCACGAACAGTTCGACATCTAACTCTTTTTCCAAGGCTTTAATCGACATACTGAGTTTGGTTCGGTTGCATTCAAGATGTCGCGCTGCTTCAGATACTGACCCTAAATCAGCAACAGAACAAAAGGCTTGGACTTGAGAAAGGTTCATTTCATTTCCATATTGAGCGGGTGTCGGTGCATATTATCTGAATATTGTGCTGACTATCTTAGAAATAGTCCATCTTTGCATGATAACTCTATGACGAATTGACTAATTTGGTTTACTCTGGAGAAGTTCCGAACCTACAAGAAGTAAAGATGGAGGCCATGATGGCGAAACAATGGGACGAATACGCCGTTGATTGGGATAAAGATCCCGCGACCGCAGTATTCGCACAGTCCGTATTTGACCAGTTAACACAGCTCGTTAATTTGAACGGAACCCGTGTCCTTGATTTTGGTTGTGGTACAGGACTACTCAGCCAGAAAATATCTCCTTTAGCAAAAGAGATCATCGCACTTGATATCTCCGAAGGGATGATTGAAGAGTTAGATAAGAAAGAGTTACCCAACGTTGAACCTGTTGTTGATCTTTTATCGCGCGGACTTGCAGCGCAGCATCCAGCATTCAGAAACCAGTTTGACGTAGTGGTAGCTTCTTCGGTGTGTGGTTTTATCCCTAACTTACAAGACACAGTCAGTCTTATTTACACGTTGCTTGAAAACGATGGCACGTTTGTACACTGGGATTGGTACTTAGACAATGACAGTGATGATTATGGCGTTAGCCAACAGCGCTCTGAAAACGTATTAAGTGCAGCCGGTTTTTCAGTTGTCGAAGTATCAACACCGTTCTCGATTGATACGCCACAAGGTACTTTGAAAGTATTGATGGGTGTTGGACGAAAACAAGTACTTCCTCATCTGTAATAGAGAATACATCTTGAGCTAGCATTCAGAGTACTCCTTCAAACACTAAACCCACATTAACGACTTAAGGTCAGTGATGTGGGTTTTCTATTTTTAGTCGTTTGTGTTCCAAACAGGCGAGCTAGTGAGTGCTTTTTAATATCTTCATTACCACTACTAACGGCAATACTGATTTCCTCTTTCCCATTTTGATCATAGATAAATTAGTTACCGGCAAGTAATAAATTGGTAGTTTCCATTTTGGAAATGTATCGTTGACTACATTTCATTAGTGGAAATGTGGCTGTGAGATATAAAATAAACCCATAATAAGTTTAAGGGTTTCATCATGAGCCACCAATCTGCGTCATCTACTTCTTCACCACTTTCAGAACAACAACAACGCTTTAGCAATATCATTTCAGATGCCAACCTGTCTCCAAAACAGAAGTCGAGCTATCTTGCTTTAGAAGCCGAAGCCAGCCTGCCGTATATGCCGGTAAGTAACGAAGTAGAGGAAGCCTTACAACAAGGTGTGCTATGTGACATGTTTGAAGGCCACGCTCCATTTAAGCCGCGCTATGTACTTCCAGACTATTCTAAATACTTACATCAAGGCTCAGAGTATTTAGAGCTTAGCGCGGCAACCAATTTTGATGAAGCGTTGAACATGCTTACCATTATCTACCATCACGTTCCATCTGTGACGTCGATTCCGGTCTACCTAGGACAGCTGGATGATGTATTGATGCCTTTTGTTGGTGACCTAACCGATGAACAGGTATATCAAAAACTTAAGCTGTTCTGGATCATGTTGGATCGCACGCTTCCTGATGCGTTCATGCACGTTAATATCGGTCCAACAGACAACGTTGTGTGCCGTACGATTTTGCGCGTAGATGCTGAACTGAAGCAGATCGCACCAAACCTAACCTTTATGTACGACCCTGCTGTGACCCCTGATGATCTACTTCGTCATGCGGCAAGCAATATCTGCGAGTGCGGTAAACCACATATCGCAAACTATCCAGCGCATGCCGAGGCTTACGGCGACAAGCGTTTTGGTATTGTGAGCTGCTATAACTCTTTGCCTCTAGCGGGTGGTTCAAACACCTTGGTGCGTATGAACCTTAAGCAAGTGGCGTTGAAGTCTGAGGATAGTGCTGATTTCTTACGACAAGTATTGCCGAATTACAGTGGCAAAATGGTTGAACTGATGAACGCACGTAGCCGCTTCTTGCATGAAGAGTCTCACTTTTTTAAAGGCTTCCTGGCCAAAGAAGGCCTTATTGAAGAAGACCGATTTGCGCCAATGTTTGGCATTTATGGCATGGCTGAAGCGGTAAACATTCTGTTGGAAAAAGAAGGTAAAGCAGGGCGCTATGGTCACGATGAACAAGCTAATCAACTTGGTCACCGCATTTCTGAAAAGCTGGCTGAGATCGTTGAAAGCTCTGAAGTGAAGTATGGGCTTGAGGGTAAAGCTTTGCTGCATGCTCAAGGCGGTATTAGTTTAGATGAAGATGTGACTCCGGGTGTGCGTATTCCTTATGGCACCGAACCTGACCCAGTCTCTTACGTTCGCGCTACCGCGGGTCACCATAAGTTCTACACCTCGGGTATCAGTGACATTCTTACCATCGACGAAACAGTGAAATCTAATCCCGAAGCGATGTTCAATTTGTGCAAAGGGGCGATTCAAGCGGGTTACCGTGAGTTTACGGCTAACGTCGCGTCAAATGATCTGGTTCGCGTGACAGGTTATATGGTCAAGCTATCTGATATTGCAAAATATGATGAGCAAGGTTCACGTACCAATACCACATTCTTAGGTGCTGAAGCGGCTAAAAACACGGGCATTCTTGAGCGCAAACCACGAGTAGCGAGTTTAGAGATGTCACCGACGTACGCTTAATACTTAAGCGTACGTATGACAGTGAGCTTAAGTATCGTATTAATACTATGAATAATAAAAGTTTCTGATCTAATGACTCAAATGGCTAGGGTTAAAAATAATAAGACAGAAAAACAAGCGAAGGTCAGCCGTGTGCTGACCTTTTCTTGTGTTGACGGACCGGGAAATCGCTTGGTGCTGTTTCTGCAAGGTTGTAATTTTGATTGTATTACTTGTCATAATCCACACACCATCAATCATTGCAACCATTGTGGAGGCTGCGTTAGTGGCTGCCCAAGTGGCGCACTATTTTTGACTAAAGGTAAAGTTGTGTGGGACCTGGCAGCCTGTACAAATTGCGATCAGTGCATCGATATCTGCGCTCATAAGTCGAGTCCGAAAATTACCACAATGACGGTCTCTGAGATTCTTACTCTCGTTAAACATAACGCATTCTTTCTGAGCGGTATCACTGTCTCTGGCGGTGAGGCGACGATGCAACTGCCGTTTATTATCGAGCTGTTCCAAGCAATTAAAAGTGATCAGCAATTAGCACACCTTACGTGCTTTATTGATAGTAATGGTTCGTTACCAATACAAGGTTGGGAAAGAGTATTACCATACCTTGATGGTGCGATGATTGACTTAAAATCATGGCAATCGGAAACGCATCAATGGCTTGTCGGAAGAGGCAACCATCGAGTCTTCAAAGCCATTAACTACCTTGCTGAGAAAGGCAAACTGCATGAAGTTAGGTTGTTGCATATCCCAAATAAAAGCGATCTCGAAGATGAAATTGAACAGGTGGGATGTTACTTGAAGGTGCTGCCTAGTGATGTTGGAATTCGACTGAATGCGTTTCAACATCATGGCGTGATTGGCGAAGCGTTAGATTGGCCGACATGCACCGAACAACAGATGCAGAGCTTTCACGATAAGCTCTACACCATAGTTCAAAGGCCGATACAAACCCCTGGGGTATATACCTAATTCTTTTGAAGCCCGCTTTCACAAAAGGAGTTAGCTTGTTAGAGTTGCTTCCAGTTAATACCTAGGCTTCTAAGAACAAGTCACACAACCATTTGATCGCTTGGTCATTCATGTTGGGTTTGTTCCATACCAAGCTATACGCCACCTTACCGTAATCAAAAGGCAAGGGCTTGCTCACTAAACCTTGAGCTTGTTTAGCTTGTTCAGCCCACTGCTTAGAACAAGTGAACAAGAAAGGTGTGTGATGGCACAGCACAGCCGCAGCACCAAAATCTGCTACCGATATCGCCATCTCTCGTGGTTTATGGCATTGAACCAGGTTTTGCTCAAAGTAAGGCTTGGAGAGTTCATTATCTAAGATCCCAATATGCTTATAATCTAAATAACCTTCAACGGTCAGGTCCCGCTGAGCGAGAGGGTGGTGTGCGCCCATTAAACATACCATTTCGTCTGGAAGAATTGTTTCCCAAACCAGTTCTTTGTTATCTGTTGGGGACTGGGAAATATCATGAGGTAACAAGATCAAGTTTACCTTGCCACTAAGCAGAGCATCGAAGCCGAGTTGTTGCTTGGAGTAGATATTGAGCTTAGCCTTGGGGGCGAGTTCGGTGGTGATTTTGCTGATCTTAGAGGCGAAAACTTCAAAGGTACTTTCACGCATCGACAGCGAAAAGCTACCTTGGTATTTTTGAGGTGAAAAACTTTTTTGATGAAGCAATCCATTCATACTTGAAAGGATCGCGTGAACAGTCGGAGCTATCTGCAATGCAAATGGTGTCGGGATCAGCTTGGTGCCATCTCGGTAAAACAGTTCGTCATTTAGAATGTCGCGTAGTTGAGATAAGGTTTTGCTTACACTCGAAGGGCTTACACAGAGTTGCTCTGAGGTTTGCGTGACGCTGTGGGTATTTAGCATAATATGAAGCGCAGTGAGGTGCTTAAGGCTCACTCTAGATAAGTGTAAATAATCCATTTATGACTCACGCATTAAGAATGGCTTGTGATTTTGCTTAATCCACACAATTACACAAGCCAAATTAGATAAAGGTTATTAACGAGCTAATTTATTGTGAGCTCGTGAAAAGTGGCCAGCGCAAAACGCACCGACAATCGATAGCTCACCCGCCAGACACAGTGCAGCACATACCTCAGCGAGGGCTTGTGATTTACCATTGCCGTGAAGACCAAGTAAATCGAGACACGCCTTTTGACTTGGCAGGCCAGTACCGCCGCCCACTGTTCCTAACATTAAATTAGGCAGTGTTACGCTCGCGTACAAACCGCCTTCTTTGTTGATTTCCATACGAGTCATGCCTATTGCTGATTCAGCAACACACGCTGCGTCTTGGCCACAAGCAATGTAGAGAGCAGCTAGTGCATTGGCATAATGGGCATTAATGCCGATAGTGCCGCTCAAAGCACCGCCGACAGTGGTCATCTGGCCAAACTGAACCATCTTCTGTGGCGTGGTATGTAGGTACTTAGCAACCAATTCTGGGGATATATTCACCTCAGCGGTGACTTTTTTGCCACGAACGCTTCGTAAGGTTTGTGTATTGGCTTTCTTGTCGCCTGATAAATTGCCATCGAGAAAGGCATGATCAGGCTTAACTGGCGTATTTTCTATGATGTACTCAAATACGGCATTGGTCGCGATAGTCACCATATTTTGACCAGAGGCATCTCCAGTTAGAAATTCAAACACCAAGTAAACATGGTTACCCTCGATGTTGATATTGATGTCGGTAAGTTTGCCGTGTGAGGTTGTCGATTCCGCCAAGGTTTTAAATTGGTCATATTGAGTCACGGCCCAAGCCACAAACTGCCCGGCTTCAACTAACCCTTGGAATGCAAAGCCTGGGGTACGAGTGACGCCTTCGTTTAACAACATTGCACTTGCGCCACCACAAGCGGTAATCAGCTTTGAGCCACGGTTATAAGATGCAACAAGTGCAGCTTCAGTTGTTGCTAGCGGTACCAGGTAGTCACCCTCAGCGAATAAGCCATTGACTCTTAGTGGACCAGATATACCAACAGGGATTTTCACTGTTCCAATAAAGTGCTCGATGTTTTTTTCGTAGGCTTGGAATTGACTTTGCGTATGCGGGTCGAGTAGCTCTTGTTGTGATTCTGAATTATTGAGAGCACCCCAACGGCGCGTTAGATTCTTTTCTGTCAGGTACGGGCTCGGAGTCAGTTTATTCACTGGCTTTTCAAAATGAGGTTGAAGCTTTTTTTCTAATTCGTCTGCGGAGATGTCGCCCCCTAAAATAGAAACATAGTCACGGCGATGCAGATTTAGTTTTGGCATAAATAGTATGAAGTAAAGTTTGCGCAGCAAAATTGATTTGCGCTGATTCTACCGAGTAATAAGCCAGAAACAAGCATCTGATATAATGAGTTACAGTTTGTGTGGTTGTGATGACAAAAAGGAGCTAATGATGGCTCAAAAAATGGCCTTTGAGACGTTATTCTAAATATGGATGTCGAGAAGACTACCGATGGCTTCATTTTGACGGTCAATCACGCTGGCTCCCACACGGTTGTAATTTGCACTTTGTGTCAGTTTTAAGATTGCATCGTTTGACGAGGTAATGGGATCAGCTTCTTTCTCTTTAAAAGAAATGGATTGGTCAGGTTCTACTTGATTAAAGCTCAAGTCGCTACCTTGGATTTGGTCGTCGGGGTTGGATGTGTGTTGAGAGGCTTGGTTGAGTTCGAGCGCTGCTTCTTCAGCCATATTGGTTGACTGCTGAATGATGGCATAACCAGATTGAATTCCCGATATCGACATAGCAGAACCTTTAATTGACATACGGACTAAGTCTAGGTGGACGATATATTGAGCGCAATGATGATTTGATAAAACTTACTATGAAACGATGAACTTAAGCTAAAATAGTGACGGGTGTCTACTAATTGAACAGGTCATTTAGCGCGTTTAGCTCTTCATCAGTCAGAAGAGATGGCTTATCCAGCTCAAGACTTCCGTCGATCTCGCCTTGAAGCGCTTTAAGTTGTTGAGGATTGAGAAGCTGTATTTGCTCCTTAAACGCTTCAAATTGTTGTGTATTCATAGTGTGACCTTTGTTCAAATCCATATGCTCTATGGAGCATAGCCTACTGATTCGGAAAATCAAACAAGATTAAGTGAATATTAAATGAAGTTTGATAGTTCCCAAAACTAAGACAACTATAAATTGCTTTGGTCATTTTTTGTCCGAGAAATGTTAGGCAAAGTTATGGCTTGGTCAATCAATGTCAGAAAATTCCCACAATGTAAAAATCTCCTCAGCCCTTATTGCATAAGGTCGCGTAATAGTTTGTCTTGCCTCCTTATCGGTATGGGTAGAGTGAGTTTTTGCTATTGATAGAACAATGTACAAATAAAAGGGTGGTTAATAATTGCTCGATCTTGGCTATCTTTTTGTTTTTACAGTATTTTGTTTATTTCTCAAGACGCGCCTGTGTCGAGCGACTTATCAATCTTAACTTTTACCGCAAATTTGGTCGCTAAGGTATGGAGTTCTGGAAGCATTCGATAAATCAAATGAAGCTGTTGTAAGACCATTCTGACAGAGCTTTCATCTTCTTCTCGCCATTCACTTAAACGCTGATCAAGCTCAGGGTCGTAAGAATTTTTCACTTCACACTGTTCTTGATGAGAATAGAGCTGATCATTGAGAGCGTTGAGATGCTCATGTATGACACGGTGTGCGTCCAATACCAGTTTGTGTGTGGCTTCGTCATCGATACGAGTCCGATGGGCACCGAGTGCTGAAATATAGCTTAGTAAAGCATGATTGAGCGTAAGGAATCGAAAGCTCTCATCTTCTGAGGTGCGATATTTGCCGGGCTCAACCAACATGCTGCTGATGGCCACTGTTAGGTTCGCATCGTTATTGTGTGCGCTGCGACGTGCAATACGGTAATTTAGCGTGTCTTTTTTACCTACACGGTACTGACCAATGATTTGAGCCAGGTAGTTTTTATTTGAAGCGAGGGCGTCTGCCATGACTTTATGTAATCGCTTTGATTGCCAGTCTGGTAATACGTAGATCACAGCGAGTACGGCGAGAGCACAACCTATAAAGGTGTCAGCTAATCTTGGAAGTACAACGGCGAAGCCTTCTCCAAGTTGATTAAAACAGAATAATACCAATAAGGTAATGAAGCCCGTTGCGAAGCCATAGTTATTAATGCGGAATGCAAAGAACATCACGCCACTAATGACAATGAAAACCAATTGGCTCTCTTGGGAAGGGAAGAAAGTCAGTAACGGAACCCCAATGAGTAAACCTGCTACCGTGCCAATGACACGGGCGGTCAGTTTTTGTCGAGTTGCGCTGTAGTTTGGCTGACAAACGAACAGCGTCGTGAGTAGAATCCAATAACCACGTTCAATATTAAAACCTTGGATGATTCCGTAACCGAGTGTGAGCGTAATAGCCATGCGGATTGCGTGGCGAAATAGCATGGAGTCGGTATGCAGATTGGCTCTGATCTTTTGCCACATTGCTGTCAAAGTATGTGGGTTCGTATCGTCTAACACACCTTCTTCTAGTTTTTCGGCATCTGGATTACTGATATTC
This sequence comes from Vibrio sp. R78045, assembly GCF_042466085.1. Taxonomy (NCBI): domain Bacteria; kingdom Pseudomonadati; phylum Pseudomonadota; class Gammaproteobacteria; order Vibrionales; family Vibrionaceae; genus Vibrio; species Vibrio sp. R78045. The sequence continues at coordinate 318,070 of NZ_JAXHBS010000013.1, read as the reverse complement.
GATAGCTGTTTTTCAACGGTAGCTAGGTTGTTGAATAGATAATTCAATTGGTTTAACAGTGGCTTCCATTCTGGCTTGTTCTGTTGCTGTAAATGATTCAGTGAAGACATCAATTCATCAAGTGCCAGTACAGATTTGTCGCCATGTTGATATTCAGCACCAACTTTTAATGACGCCGCAACTTCTTTACAGGCCGCAGCTTGAGCTTCGAGCAGGTATTTGAAGCGAAACAGAACATCAGAACGTTCGAAATGTTTAGCTAGCTCTTGATAGCGATAGTGGCTTGAACTGACACGTTCATGAATATCTTGCGCGATGAAATAGGTGTTTAGGAACCGGTCACTTGGGCCATCAATGTGCCCTCGCTTGGAACGGTTAAGCAACGTTGCTTTGCACATGTTTAGTGCATTAACGGTGCTGGCATTCAACTTAGCTTCAATTATACGGTGTGGCTGTGGGATAAGGTCAGACACAGGATAGAATAGCTCCGCCTTTGATCCCATATAGGTGCCAATTTGATCAAATACGGTAGCAAGGTTCTGTTGCACGGGTTGCATTGGCCATACAATTTGCCAAATCATTGACATGAAGTAGTACCAAGCTGCCCCTGTTAATAGCAGCAAAGGCTGAAACCATAGGTTGGTACTTTCGTGAGCGCCAAGCATGGTGTAGATAGCGACCAACAGCGAGCCAAACGCGATGCTGGCGTATTTAGGGCCAATCGCTCCGAGTATGATGAAAGAGAAGGTTGAAACGAAAAGCCCTATCGCGAACAGCCAAGGTGTATCGAAAAGAATCTCAATAGAGAAGGCTGCAACAGCGAAACAGATAAAGGTCAACGTGAGTGCTTTCAATCGACCAGTAAAGCTGTCATCACTTTCCGCTAGAGCAGCAGCAATGACGCCTAAAATAAGTGGGGTGATGAGTGTGTTTTGTCCATAATACCAAGCAGGCACCACAACACCGAGTAGGGTGATGAGAATTAATACGCTGTAATTTATGGTTTTATTCGCCCAATAGAGGCGTAATTTGGCAGAAAAGTCCACAGTCGCTCACTTGACACACTAAAACCATAATCCTAACAGAAATCAAGCACAAGAATTTGATACTTATCCATAATTGTCCCTAGATGGTCATGAAAGCGTCGATAAGATATGAGATATTATTAATTCTGATTGCATCATGATATAAATTCAATATTCCCAATTAAGAGCACGCTCCAATGCAGCTAAGCGCTAACAAGACTGCACAGTTTTTTATTCAAAATGAGTATCATCAGGTCGAACTTGATGGTCCACGCCTACTGTTGTCTTCAGTGGGTAGTGAAGAACGTATCCCGTTTACTATTTGGAGTGGCAAGATCGCGATAAAGCGCGGCTTGTTTTGGGGATCGTTGCAGTTTTTTGCTAACCAACAAGATGGCAAACAGCGCAGCTGGTTAGTGCAAGGGCTACCTTGGGATCAGTGTCGTCAGTTTGCTCGAGCCTCCGTTGCCGCTTATCAAAAATGGCATGACACTCAATGTGAACAACTCGCGGAACACGTCCCTCAATGGGAAGCTGAATTAACTCGTTTGGAGCAACTTCCTGCTTTCTTGCCGCATTCCAAGGTCAATACTTGGGTTGAAATGGTCAATTCAAGTTTAGAAAATATGACGATGACGCTAGAAGAAGCGGCTCAGCGTATGCCAAACCGATTTGCTCGTATGCAGCCATGGTTGTTAGAAACCGAGATTAAACAAGCTGAACGAAATCAACAGTGGCTAGAAACTGAAAGGAAGAACTGGGAAGTGCTGTTTGCACAATGTGAGTCATCACCGTTGAATTTGTCTCAGCAATACGCGGTTTTGATGAACGACGACCATAACCTCATTCTTGCTGGTGCAGGGTCAGGTAAAACTAGCGTTCTGACGGCTCGTGTTGCTTATTTATTGCAAAGCCATCAGGCTCAAGCTGAAGAGATTCTATTGCTTGCATTTGGTCGAGAAGCGGCTGACGAAATGAAACAGCGTCTCGATAGCAAAATTGGCTTATCAGCTGAAAAAGTTCAAGTCAGCACTTTCCATCAATTAGGTTTGAAGATACTGAATCAAGTAGAAACCGAACGCGTTGTTATTTCTCCTCTCGCGCTAGACAATAATCAACGCCAAGCATGGTGCATTGATTGGTTGAAGAAGCACTGGATGACGCCGACCAACTTCAAGCGTTGGCAAAAACACCTGTCTAAATGGCCAATCGCGTATTTGACCGGAGATGATGAACTTGGTAGCCATGTATCGAACCTTAAGTTAATCGGTTGGCTCGAAAAACAACTTGAGCAGTTAAACGCGTCGGGCTTATCGAAGAAAGAAGTCCAGCAACAGTTAATCGACCATCGGGATTACACGCGCTTAAACAGTGAACTTTCATTGTGCTGGCCGTGTGTCATCGCATGGCAGAAAGCGCTAAAAGAAGAGAATCATATCGACTTCTCGACCATGATTAGTCGTGCGACTCAATACGTGGAGAAGGGCAAGTTTGTCTCGCCTTGGAAGTTCATCATGATCGATGAATACCAAGATATCTCACCTGATCGTCTTGCTCTGGTTGAAGCGCTTTGTAATCAGTCGAAGGTTCAACACCAAGCTTCTATCTTTGCAGTCGGTGATGACTGGCAGTCTATCTACCAGTTTGCAGGTGCAGATGTTGATCTAACTACGGGCTTTAAGGATCGTTTTGAGAGCTCGACTATTCATCATCTAGATACAACTTATCGCTTTAATAATCAGTTAGGTGCGGTTGCCAATCGCTTTGTACAAGAAAACCCGATTCAGTTGCCGAAAGAGCTGAACAGCTTTAAGCAACAAAAGCAGAAGGCGGTCTATAGTGCGCCAAGTAAAGAAGTGGAGAAGATCCTCGATCAATTGAATCGACAATCGAAAGGTAAAACCAAAAAATCTGTCTTGTTGCTTGGTCGTAATCATTACCACAAGCCTGAATTGTTAGAAGATTGGAAAAAAATCTACACTTCGATTGATATCAATTTTATGACCTGCCATGCGAGTAAAGGTAAAGAAGCCGACTTCGTGATTATCCTTTGTGTTGATGAAGGACAGTTCCCGGCTAAAAAGAAGCAGCTACACATTGATGGAGCATTGACTGAATCGTCCGATGTTTTCCCTTACGCTGAAGAGCGTCGCCTGTTTTACGTGGCAATGACGCGAGCTAAAGAGAAAGTTTGGATTACGCACAGCGGTGATGGTTCTGGCTTCGTACAAGAACTTCATGGCTCTGATTATCCAGTGGTTCGAAAAAGGTAATGTGACTTGATGTGATGGTCTAAGATTAGGTCTCCAAGGCTCGCTTTATTATCAATAAGGCAACGGCATAAAGCACAAGGAATCCGCTATGGAACATGGTTCTATTAACTACATCGAATTTGCTGCACGAGACATCACAGCAACAAAGGTATTTTTTAGCCAAGTGTTTGGTTGGAAGTTTGAAGATTACGGTCCTGAATATTCTGCTTTTGAAGGTAAAGGTTTGATGGGAGGGTTCTATTTGGCAGAGTTAGCTTCTGATGCTGAAAGTGGCGCGGCGCTGATGGTTTTTTATAGCCAAGATCTTGAGCAAACCGAGCGTGATGTGATTGATGCTGGTGGGCATATAAACCGAGAGATTTTTAGCTTTCCTGGCGGACGACGTTTCCATTTTAAAGAACCGAGTGGTAATGAGATGGCGGTGTGGAGCGATAACTAGCTTCGTTCCGAAGCATAGAGTTACTTTTACCAAGCGTTACAAATAATTAAGCCTGCGATAAAGCAGGCTTTTTAGTTCTCGCGTATTGCCGCATCTATATCCAATCCAAGAGTGAATACAGTTAAGTGCGCTCAGCTAGATACGCTTCATAATCTGGAATCTCGATGATCACTTCTTGATCCAACAGAGAAGAATTAAACAAGAAGTTTGCAGTTGCGCGGTTAGTGGCAACAGGAATGTTCCAAACACTTGCAATACGAAGCAACGCTTTTACGTCTGGGTCATGAGGTACCGCATTCAATGGATCCCAAAAGAAAATCAGCATATCGATTTTTCCTTCAGAGATAAGTGCGCCTAGTTGTTGGTCTCCGCCCATTGGACCGCTGATCATGCTCTTGATTGCCAAGCCTGTTTCTTTGCTTAGTAGTGAACCCGTTGTGCCTGTCGCATATAGGAAATGGCTCTGTAGCTTTTCTTTATTTTCCTTAACCCATCTTAGTAGCTCTGGCTTAAAATGGTCATGAGCAACTAAAGCAATATGTTTGTGCGTTGGCATTGTACGCGTTGTTTTTTGCATGAATGTTCCCTAAATTATTGTTCGTATTTTTATTGTTATTGACTACTTAACTCAATATAACACTATGGATTCACACTGAATACCGGCCGAAACTCAGAAGGTGACAAAGAGTCGGCAATAATTTGATCTTTTAATGTTGCAGGGGTGAGCGCTTCTATTGTTGGTGCACTGTGCACCTCATAAGGCTGCCCACGCAAGTAGCTGACGGCTTGTTTTACGGATAAACGACCTTGCTCGACCATTTTATCTGTTGGTGCAAAAAGTACCTTATTCCGCAATAAGCCTCGGTAGATTCCGTGACTCAAATAACTTGAAATTAACCCAATTTCTTTGGTTTTGCCTGCCGCTCGGAGTTCACTGATCGCTGCTTCAATTGCGACCGCACTGCCCACAATGTATTTGATATCAGGTTGTTCGATGACTTGTTGGACAAGGTTTCTTTGTAGCTCTTTATCGTTATCTGCCCAGTAGCTGATCGCGATTGTCACATCACTGGATTTAATCGCGTCGTAGAAACCTAATGCTACGGGTTTGGTGCCGCCACTGGATTGTGGTCCAAGTAATAGAGCAATAGGGGTTTTGCCTGAGCCTTTAGGATGTAGTTTTGCTAAGTATTCACCGACTTGAAAGCCCATTTGATACCAATCAACCCCCACAGTTCCTTTCAATACTTTTTGTTGCTCTTCACTCACTGTTAATTCGTTAACCGTAGCAAAAACCGGCGTTGAGCCTACCCAGTCGGTAAGATTATCGTGATAAGCGTCAGGTGAAACCGTGCCTAGAATAATGGCGTCAGCTCCCCATTTTGTGCAAAGCACTAATTGAGAAGCTTGTTTGGCAACGTTGGGGTAACCGCCAGCTTCCAAAACTCTGAATTCTACTTGTTGCTTCTCTGCTTCGGAAACCATGCCGTAATTGACCGATAACCAATATGAATCCTTAAGGTGAGGATAAATAGCGCAAATCTTCTCTTTCTGTGATGTAGCGGTTGCCGGTTTTATAGGGCTCAAAGGTTCGCTAGCCTGACTTAGGGGCTTTTCAGAATCACTTAAAGATTCACTCGCATTTGTCGAAGCGCTCGTTATCGCAAGCAAAGAGATAAGAAGTTTTGAAGCAAAGGTTTTAGAGAGCATGAATTGCCGTTTTATTGGTATTAGATAAGAAACACTGCAAAATATAGCGTATTCTGCATGGGTAAAGAAGAACGTTTTAAGGTTTAGGTTTTATGTTGTTAGCTTCAGCAAGTATTGGACGCAAGCTGCTGGCCTCATTTTTAGTGATGGCGATGCTCGTTCTTTTGTCTGCATTGATTGGTGTTTCTGGGTTTAGCTTTGTAGCAAAAACAGAGAGAAACGTCGTCGATTCGGCATTACCTGCGATGATTGAAGCTCGTCAGGTTTCTGAATTGAGTAATCGTATTATTTCGTCAGTGCAAACCCTCTCGAATGCTCGAAATGAAGCCGAGAGAAAAGAAGCGGGAACCGTCTTATTCGATCAACTTGAGGCGCTGCTCCAACATATCAAAGAGTTGGGTGTTGATAGCTTTGACTCTGAGCTTCTGAATAAACTCGAAAACAACGTGCAAAGTGTTATCAATACGCTGGCTGAGCTGGGTGTTTCTGTTGAACGTAAGTTATGGCTAACTAAAGAGCTGTCATCTCGTGTCGAAGAGATGCGTTTGCTTGCCGAAGAGCTTGAGCAACTCACTCGAACGCAAGTTCTGAATACTGCCACTATCGCGGTTGCTAATGTCACACATATCTATGACCTGCTAGAGTCACAAGAAACTGATAAAGCCTATCAAGCGCTAGATGCGCTTGTCGAAGTTGATCTCGACCTATCTGAACGTCTGCACGAATTGCATCTCCTCGCATTTAAGATGCTCAACCAAATTGAAGAAACTCAGACGGTAACCAATGTTGAACGTATTCATCAAATCCAAACTGAATTCGAATCTAATCTCAGAATTATGGTTCGCCGTGTAAAAGCGGTAGAAGATCCTACCCGTTCAGCACAGATGTCTCAGCTTCTTGAAGAGTTAAGAAAACGCCAAGTCGTGTTTGATATATCGCTAGAGCAATATGAAAACACCAAGAAGTCAGAGTTTCTGATGCAAAATACGTTGCAGTTGTTTTCTCAATTGAATACCACCGTCAACCAACTTATTGATGACTCAAATTTGAGTACAAAGAAAGCGGTAGATGAACTGACATCTACGCTAAGCTTGGCTCAATGGTCGCTCTCTGTCATCTCGATTATCGGCCTTGTTATTGTTGCCTTTATCGTGTGGCGTGTTGTTTATGTATCAGTGGTGAAACGTCTGACCGAGTATTCTTCAGCGTTAATGTTGATCGCACAGGGGCGACTTAATATTGATATTTCAGTCAAAGGTAATGATGAACTCGCTCACATGGGGGAAGCCATTATTACGGCGAGAAATACAGCGCAAGCGTTGCAAGTGGTGGCAGTGGGCGAAGCGAAAGCAAAACGCGAATTAGAAGAGCATAAGGAACATCTTGAAGAGTTGATCACTGAACGTACTTATCAACTACAACAAACCAACGAAAAACTGAATGTCGAGGTTGGTAATCACGCAAAAGCTCGTAATGCTGCTGAACAAGCGAGCCGCGCGAAATCCGCTTTCTTAGCGACCATGAGTCACGAAATAAGAACACCAATGAACGGGGTTTTAGGTACGGCTAGGCTACTCAAAGACACAGGGTTAGATCCACTACAGTCTGGTTATGCCGATATCATCAACCGCAGTGGTAAGAACTTATTAGCGATTTTGAATGACGTTCTTGATTATTCGAAGATTGAAGCTGGTCACCTAGAAATCCGAGTGGCTTCTTTTGACCTTCACCAGATGGTTCAAGATACATATCAGTTGATGGAAGGGCGCGCTGCAGAGAAGAAGCTAAATTTTGACTTCCATATTGAAAGTGACGTGAAACGCTATTGGCGCGGAGATGCGACTCGTATTAGCCAGATATTGAATAACTTAGTTGGCAATGCGATTAAATTTACCGAAAGCGGCTCGGTCGATATCTTTATTAGCCTAGATGTGGAAGATGAAAATCGGGTGATGTTCGAAGTATCAGATACGGGTGTTGGTATTGATGCAAGTGAACAGACATGTTTGTTTGATGCATTTAGCCAAACGGATAGTGGTCGGAATAAAACAGGTGGTACCGGTTTAGGCTTAGCCATTAGTAAGAGTATTATGCTGGCGATGAACGGCGAAATTGGCGTCCATTCAGAAGAAGGCGAAGGTAGCCAATTCTGGTTCTCTGTTCCGCTTGAAATAGGCGAGAAAATAGAGACGAAAACGGCAGTAGTCGAAACCTGTATTCGTGCGAAAGTGCTTTTGATTGAAGATAACCCAGTGAACTGTATTGTTGCCGAAGGTTTCTTACATAACTTGGGCCATGAAGTTGTGATTGCTACAACAGGTCAAGAAGCTCGAGTCCTTTTTACTGAACAAGCGTTTGATATTGCGCTGGTGGATATTAACTTACCAGACTGCGATGGTGTTGAATTGATTCAGCAGTTAAAAAGCAGTTATGACACCCAGCGAGTCCAGACTTTATATGCCAATACTCAACATGTTCCACCAATGGTGGCTGTGTCTGCACACGTATTCAATGAAGAAGTCGAAGGTTATTTATCATCGGGTTTTGATGGGTTTTTACCTAAGCCGTTAGAAAAAGAAGCACTGTCACAACTCATTGTGACTCAGCTTGATGGTAAATCCTTGTTGCTTCCGCAGCCAGGCCCAGACGATGCTATATGTAAAGAGGCTGCAAGGCTAAATAAAATTGATAGGCCCAACAAAACGGATAGATTGAGCCGAACCAACGAAGAACATCAAGAGCCCCCTTATATGGCTGGTGTAATAGTTGATTCAATCTCGGAAATGAGCGCTCAGAAGTCAGGCGTAGGAGAAACGACAGTGACACTGATTGATCGAAAAGTAATAGAAGGCGACTTGTCTATTCTTGGTTTGGAGAAAATGAAACAAATTGTTGGGTTATTTGAAGAGAGTAGCCAGCAAACGTTGAATGAATTGGTTCAAGCAAGTGAAGCAGCCAATGGGCGAGAAGTAAAATCTCTGGCTCATAAGTTAAAAGGTTCTGCGGGTAGTTTAGGTTTATCTGCGTTATTGAATTTATGTCAGAGCATTGAAGCAAGCGATGATCCGTTGAAGCAGTACCGAGATTGCAGTGAGTCTCTGATTCAATTGACGAAAGACTCGCTAGCTGAACTACGATTACAACTATAAAGTGGTTGTTGAACTGAAATTCCGAGACTAAAAGTAAAAAAGCAGGCTGTTTCTTTATTTGAATATAAAGAAACAGCCTGCTTTTTCCATTGTCGAAAAAGACTTTAAATTAGACATTTTAAAAACGGCTCTAAGCCGTCTTGATATGTCCTGCAGCTTTTATTTTGATGTGAACCATATTGCCTTGTAGGTAGCTTAATGGAATCTCGCTGCGTTCAATGATCGCGACATTATCGCTGCAAGCGCCAGCTTCAATCGCCAGTTGCTTTGATTGTTCTTCCAAGCCTTTTAAGGTTTCCTCTCGAGAAGCGGGCTCAATCGGAACGATCTTATCGAACTGACCAGATATTTCACCCAGCGCAACACCAATGGCATTCGCTACTTCAAAGTGATCTGGTCGAACCACTTGGCTTACACCTTCAAAATGATCTGGGAATAGGGCACTGCCGCCGCCAACCATGATCACGGGGACGCTCGCAGCTGACGTCTTCATTTTGTCGATTCCTTCTTCAACATCCGTGACCATTTGTTGGTATACCTGACTGGCTTGTTCGCTCGATATACCAATCTCATCACTCAATTGATGCTCTGCCTGCCACTGCATTTGACCTGTTTTGAGTGCAATATCGGTTAGCGTAAGTTCATCACCGCCAAAGCTACGAGCGGCCTGCGTTAAGGTATGGCCAACACTTTCTGGGCCAAGCTCTATACGCTGTTGTTCAAAGCGAACCTTGGTACCACCACCAATCGCTAATGCCAAAATATCAGGCATACGGAAGTTGGTTCTGACTTCACCAATTTCTACCGCGAGGCTCGATTCTCTTGGGTAGCCGTGAGTAAGCACACCAATATCCGACGTTGTGCCGCCTACATCGACTACAATCGCGTCTTTAAGCTTGGTTAGATGGCTCGCACCACGAATCGAGTTTGTTGGGCCACAAGCCACGGTGAGAATCGGGTACATCAACGCGAACTGTTGCGACATTAATGTTCCATCGTTCTGACCGAAATAAGGCGTGGTGTGGATTTCATGATTGATGAGTGCACTGCAAAAACCGTCAACGAATCGTTTTGCTGTGCCTTGCAGAGCCGCGTTGAGGATAGTCGCGTTCTCACGTTCTAGAAGCCCTAAGCTGCCTACTTTATGGGAAAGCGATAGGTTCACGCCCGGAAGTTCTTGCTGAATCCACTCTGCTGCTCGAAGCTCTTGGTCGCCGTTGACGGGAGAGAACACCCCGCAGATAGCAATGGAATCCACATGGCCTTTCATTTTCTGACAAAGCTCGCGGATCTCAGACTCTTGAATGTTAGCGATCAACTGGCCGTCGTATTCATAGCCGCCGTGCGCTTGGTAGAAGTGTTCACCAAGCAAGTTTTGCCACGCTTTACTCCAACCACAAAGTGGCGGGACGCTATCACCACTTGGAAGCGCTAAGCGAATCATGCCGACTCTGTCTAAACCTTTTCGTTCAACAATTGCGTTGGTGCATTGAGTGGTGCCAAGCATCGCGTGTTTCACTTGCTGACCATCAATGTTTGCTTGGTTTAATAGCGCAGAAATCGCGTTGTCGATCCCTGTTGAAATATCATGTGTGGTTGCGGTTTTTACTTTGGCAATCACATTCAAGTCTGCGTCGAGCAGCACACCGTCGGTATTGGTACCACCTACGTCAATGCCAAGGCGGCAGTAATCAAGCGTAATGTTTGTCATGCTACTACCTCTTCAATGCAGACTTTAGTTGTTCAATGGTTTGATACTCGACGGTGTAGCCAAAGTAACCCGGGCCCGCGACTTCGATGCCTTTGTCAGTGCGCCATTTTGGGTCGCAAGGGTAGGCGATAAGGTCAATGCGCTGCCCGTAACGAAGTTGTTCTGTTGTGATTGGCTTTCCGGTTTCATGATCCAAGATCGAAATAAGATCTGGTGTTGATGCCAGCAGGTTATCTTGGTTCATGTCTGCGCGGCTTGTGCCTTTGTGCGCGAGAAGTAATTCGTTTTGGAACTGTACAAATACGTTATCGATGCCGGTATCTTCAAACTGAGCCAGCTTTTCAATCACGACACCGCCAGTTGCAAAGCCACCATCGGTTTCACGTTGAATATCAACAATCTTGCCACTGATGATGGTATGGCCACCAACAATGTTTAGTACGGCCTGTGTGCCACTCTGATTGTTGTCGTTCGCCAATCTAATCGCTTCACCAATCTTCATTGCTTGGGTCAGTGTTGCAGGCAGTGCGCTACGTTTTAGGTTCTTACCGTTCATTGGGTAATCGCACATTGCCGCAGAGCCGCCCATTTGTTCAGTAATTGGTCGCGCGAACTTTTCAGACCAAATCCCGTCAATTGGATAAAGTGTGACGACATTACCACGCTCATCAGCCAATGTGTTCGGAGCAGAAGGGAGGCCATCAAGAAAGAAAGTCACCATCTGAGCTTCTGGGAACGCACGGCCCATTGCATCACAGTCAATTACAGGGATGTTCTTTTGTGCTGCAACAAGGATTGGAATCAGCGAATTAAAACCGCCCACTTCGATAGGAAACGTTGCCGCTACTTCAGTGCCGAGCGCTTTTTCCATCGCTTCGAAAGCAATCAACATTTGATCTTTCGAATTGAGTTTCTCTACTGCGACGGTTGGTGCGCCAATCATTGAAGAGGGCACTGTCATCCAATCGTCTTGTACGTCTTCTAGAGGGATCATGCGTACAGGGTGCTTTGCTGTTGCAATGGCTACTTTCGCCATCAATGCTCCGCTGTATGGGTCACCACCGCCGCCAGTACCTAATACCGTCGCACCAAGCGCGATATCATCAATCATTTGTTCAGTAATAATCACAACTACTATTCCTTATCACTTGAAGGAGAAAGCTTCATTAGGGCGAGGTAAATCACACCAGCGGCAAGAATGCCGTCTAACGCTGAGATACTGGTTAACGAAAATAGGTTGAAAAACTCTGGCGCAGTACAAGCGCTGAATGCAGTACCAAATGCCCAAGAAGCCAAGCCTTTAAACATCCAAGCTGGAACTTGTTGGATGTTCTCAAAGCTCATTTTTGTCGAATCTAAAACATAATATTGAACGATGTAGACACCTGCCGCAGGCGCAATGGTTACGCTGAGGAGCATTAAGAAGTCAGTAAACTTGTTCACCATGCCGAGTTGAGCAATGCCAATACCGACGATGGTCATGATCACAACCAAAACAGGGCGCGGAATCTTCGGTAGAACCATCGACATGCATAAGCCGCCAGAGGTCAGGTTGCTACTGTTGGTGGTCCATTGTGCGAACACCAGTACGATAATAGCCGCCATACCTAAACCAAGTGTGAAGAAGACTTCTACTAGGTCGTCGGTGCCTGTCATTTTGGTCAGGATCAACGCGATAATAATAATGGCACTGTTGCCGACGAGGAAACCGATACCCGCTCCTAGAATCGCATCACGACGCGTTTTGGCGTAGCGAGCAATATCAGGCGCGGCAACCGCAGCTAGAATCCAGATAGACATAACAAAGGAGATAGCTTGGCCAAGCGTCAAAGGATCTTCAATGGATGGCGCTGCGCCACCTTGATAATCAGCGGCCATAAACAAACCGATGGTAATCAGCGTCACCATTAAAGGTACTGAATAGGTGCTGAGTTTACCTAGGGCACGAACACCGTAGATGGCCGTCATCATCATTAATACACTGCCGCCAATAAGAGCGGTGAGGTGTGAAATTATGATGTCGTATTTCGCCAGTGCATCGACCATGATGAAAGCGAAGAAATCAGCCTGGAATGCGAACCAGCCGACTAATGAGATGCCGTTGATGAAGCCAAGAATTTTACCGCCGTTACGACCAAACACCGCGCTGCTCACCAGCGGGGTAGACACGCCAGCTTGAAAGCCAATGTTGGCACACAGCATCGCGATGATCGCCAATAAGCCTGAACCAATAAACGTGGCAAGCAGTGCGTCTTCAAAACCAATCCCGCTACTTAGAATCGAGCCGAGAAACAACCCCGAAATATCGATGCCGATAGCCAACCAAATAAGGCTGATAACCCACCAAGATCGTTTGGCTTTCTCGGGAACGGGTTCCAATTCGAAGTCGTCTATCTTTTTGTGGCTGTGTGTTGCTTCGGGTTTATTCACGTAAGCTTCTGCCGCCATAGTGCCATCCATGCATTGTTATTCCATAAGTGTGAATAAAGCATACTGATGTATTTATTGTTAATAAATGAATATAATCAGATGTAAACATAACAAAAAACAAATATGAGTGACAAAGTGAATTCAAACAATAAGTTAGATAAAAGAGACCTGCGAAGATTAGAGCTTTTTTGTGAAATTGTTGAGCAAGGAGGCATCAATCAGGCGGTCGCAAGCACCGGGATTAGCCAGCCTGTGCTGAGTAATCAGCTTATTGCCTTGGAAAAAAGCTTAGAATTAACATTATGCCAACGTGGAAGAAGGGGTTTTAAGCTGACTCATGAAGGTGAGCAAGTGTATAAATATGCGAACCAACTAAAGTTAACCCTAACCGACTTCGCTTATAAGTTACGAGGTGTACAGACAGAACTCTCTGGGCATGTTCGAATTGGATGCTTGGATAACACCGTCACTTTGCCCTATAACCCACTTCCTAAAGCGATCGAGACGTTTTACCAACGCAGTAATAGTGTTGAGGTGAGTGTTGATGTTGGCGATTTCACCCAGTTGAATGAGAAGTTAGCAAAGAACCAGATTGATATGATGATAGTGGTTCTAGGGTCACATCAAAAATCAGCGTTTCAACATAAATACCCATTGTTTGAAGAGCACAGTTATCTGTATGCGCGCAAAGATCTGGCTGAGAAGATCATGGACAAGAACTTCTCATTGGATGGTTGTCGTATCAATATGGGGGGTTATGCTAAAGGTGAGATGTTCCGATTACTGAATATTGAGCAGTACGATTCTGTAAAGCCTTTTGATGGTTGGCATGTCGAGTCGGGGGTGATTCTAACCTTGGCTGGCACACACTTGAGTTTTTTACCGTCTCACTTAATCGACCGTGGCCATTATGACCAAGCTTTGATTCCACTTCAGCCTGAGAAATGGAGCCTTAAGAGCCAGTTTTACGTGGTGCTAAAGCAGCCTGTGGATTCCCTTTCCCCTGCCGCGCGTGCGTTTTTTGATGAGTTACACCAACTGGAAACATCGGACTCAAACTAGGGACTCCTTTGTTTCTAAATCATACTGAAGGTACTTACCTTCGCTTATAGAAAAACCCTCCGAGTGAGGTGCCCAGAGGGTTTTTATCCATTTAAAGTTCTAGGCTAACTCGCTTGCTGATCTTAATTCGATTAACGGTTCTCAAAGCGGTTGTAGTCCAACAGGCCAAATTCAATTGGTTGGTCTTTCTTATACCAACGATGAACGCGGTCACTGAACGGCCAAAACTCGCTAGAGCTGCGTCGTACTGCAAACTTATCAAGTAGCGCTACATAATCTTCTTCTGAATTTATCTTCTGCAACACCGATACGAGAGTGGGTATTTGCTCTTCTGTTAATGATAAATATGCGGCTGGATAGCTTCCTATAACGCCTCTAACTAACGTTAAATCATCATTGGCGTAATCTCTGTTACCTTCTTCATCAAATAGGCTCGAGATGTTGCTGTGGGCGTTATTGTGAATGAGCGTAAATAACTGTTCTTTACCGTTCTCGCCTTCAATCATGATCATGATGAGCTGAGGTACATGGCGTAAGCCTTCCCCTCGAATCAAATTAACTTGACTCAATAAGGCTTCATTTTTTTTACTAAAGCCTGTCTCGACGATGTCGAATCGGTTATCGAGTACAGGTTCTAGTTTTTCTTCAATCATGTTGAGTAGTTCACGCTTAGGATCGGCTGTTTTGTAAACCACGTTTGTCGGCTGCTCGAAAGGTGCGATGTTACGTTGCAGGAAGTCACTTAATTGCACGCTCTGGTTTTTGTACCAGCTTGAATGCTCAATGTGTCGAACGTCTTTAGGAAGAAGAGTTAAGAAGTTACTTTCACCTTCTAAACGTAAGAAGTCCATGAACATGCGTGTAATTAGTTGGTGGCCAAAATTACCGTAAACATCAAAACCGGCAACAAGGAGGTAATGGATTCGCTCTAATAAGGCGTAATCTAGAATCCAGGCTGTTTTAGGTTGCGGGCCGACCAATCCTTGGACAACAGAGGCGCTATCAAAATGTCTAAAGATGGTCAGCGCTGCATTTCGGTTAGTACCATTACCGTCCCAAATAATGCTTGTATCTAAGTTTACACCGCTCCCAAACCATTGGTTGGTGAAGTCTGATTTCGCATTGAGGTATCGTGCTTGTTGCTTCGCGTATCTTACCCAATTCGTTACCGGTACTGTGTTGCTTGTAAGCTCACTAGGTAGCTTTAAGTTTTTCTTTTGACTTGCGTAGAAGGCATTTATTTCTGGTAAATCGGCTTTCTCTGGATCGATAAAAAATACCCAAAAGCGGTCATTAATTACGTTGAGAGCGAGTTGACCACGACACACTGGTCCTTTAATAAAGGCCATAATGGTGTTTTGCGCATTGTCTAACATGAAGTGGAAGCGCGAGTTCACTGGTATCGCTTCGAAAGACGTCATGGGGTTAGCTGACACGTCTATATCATAGCTAGGAAGTTGTTTTATCTTGTAATCCGCATCAACAAACCATGTTTTCCAGTTTTGTAGACGTTCTTTATTCAATGCGAAAGGCATGTGAGTTTTGTCGACAATAGTGCCTTGCTCGGGTATTAGTCGATAGTAAACACGTCCAACTTTTGGATCGTCGTAAGGGCGACGAGTGCTAATGCGTTGAACGGCTTCGCCTGGAGGCGTGGCAGAGCGGACAAGCGTAAAAAAGCGAGTTGGCTGAGATAGGTCAGAGAAATACAGGTGTGATAAAAATAGGTGCTCGTAGATGTAGCGAGCGGAAAGTTGGCTCTTAAGGTCACTTTCATTAAAAAGGTTTTCATAGGTATCGACCAACACTTGTTCACTGTCATTGAGGGGAATATGGTCATTCATCAGTGCACCATTTTCCAGCCAACTCATTAAGGTCGCATATTCCGTTTTATCTAAGTTAGGCATACCATAAGGCATCCCCCAAGTCGGGTAATCTCTTTCGTATTGAGCATATTCTTCAATAGTCGGACACTGTTGATCGCGATTGGTTGAAAAATCGAACCCTTCTAATTGCATTTGATCGGGGAGAGGGTGGTTTTCTTTCTGCATCAACATTCGAGAGACAAGACCTGCATCGAGGTTTGCGGTTGAATTCTGCATACGTTCGTTTAGCACAGGGTGGAAGCTTGCATCGCGCCACTCTTGCGTAGTGATTGCGTCTTCGAATAAACGAGTTGGAGCAGAGGCCGTTAAACGAGTGCCTTGGTAGACGAGTGTTTTGCTCGCACCTCGGTCTATGCCTTCCACAGACGACATTTTGAGTTGGCAAGGAGCGTCGTAACACGCGTGACAAACTACACAGCGGTTATCAATGATGGGCTTCACTTCGTCAATGAAGTGCTGGGCTTGAGCCGAGAGAATAGGGGCTTGGCGATCACGTACTTGCTGTTTACCAAACAGCTCGTCGAAGTTTAAACCCGCGTAGACAGCACAACCTGAGAAGACGCTAACAAAAGCTAAAATGAAGAGTTTTTTCAAATTCATACGTATTTAATATTAGACATTTTCTTTAATTATATCGAAAACGATTGAAAATGCTCATGTTCTAACGATTTTATAGACAAGATACGGATAGGATCGAATAACTCTCTCGCACTTATTATCTGAAATCGGGTCTCACTATTACACGCATGTAGCGGGTTATTGATTGACGTAACAAACTGAGAACGGCAATTCAAGACGCTCGAATTCTTTAATCCATCGCCATTGGTTGTCTTGCAGTTTATCTCCAGGCCCTTTGACTTCAATCCAATGAAACTCTTCGTCTTTGAACGCAATCAAATCCGGCATCCCAGTTCGAAACAGTTTTAAATCACTCAATATCACTTTGAAGAGATCAACAGCTAAGGCATTTGGAATCGAAGCCAAGCTGTGTTCGATGAGCGCCTTCGTGAAATAATTCCAATGAACAAAGGGATTAGCGATACCTTGTTTTTCATCGTAAGTGTCGCGCAAATGGTTTAGCCCATGTTTGGATATAGCCTGAAACACGGCTTCAACCTGTTCGGCTCTCTTGTCTACGAAATCTGAATGGTACAGATCCAGTGGTCGATGTTGGTATTGGTTGATAAAGGCGCCATCTACGTCTGCAAAAATCACATTCCAGAAAGCCAAACCAAATAAGCCACATAAAAAACTGTTCTCAGAGAAATAGACATTCCATCCTTGGCTTTCAAAGTGCTGCTTTACCGCAAGCTCGACTCGCATTTGACTGAGATCTAGCTCCAGCTTTATCTGATCGTAACTTGGTTTGGCGCTACGTTGTACTTTGTTTCCTTGCATACGGAATAACCTATGTTCAAGCTTAGCCGCGACCTCTAGCTCTGATACATCTGATGGCGTACTTTTCATTTCCGTGACAATGTCACACATTAGGTCTAGCTCACCTTGTTTGTCATAGATGCGAGCAAGTCGTTCTCTGCTGGGAGGAAGTATAGATTGCTTGAACCAAAAGACAGCTTGGTCGTTTAGGTTCAATCTTTCTAGATCGCGAGCAATATCATTGATCAAACGCGATCGTTTTCTGGCAATACTTCTGTGATCCGATTCAGTAGGTATCGACAGCAAAAGCTGCTCAAGAAACTCACTGTCTTTACGGTCCCCCTCAAAATACAAGCGTTGTACATCGTGCATTTGGATCAGTTGATTGAGCTGTTCTCTAGAGGTGAAGAAACGACGCTGTTTGCTTAATGGGTAGTTTTCGAAGTTGTTGAGTCCAAGGTCGCTCAGAACGAATTGGCTTAGGTCTTGATAAGTATTGGCAAAGAAGAGCAGCAGCAATACATCAATCACTTCAGATTCGACAACGTAAATACAATCGAACGACAAGTTTCGGAACTGATCAAAAGGTTGGTGGTCAAGTAACGCCAAGAGTTCGTCTTTCTTCGCTGTCTTATTGTTTTTAAGAGATGGAAATGCGCTGAACAGCTCTGGTTTAGTAAGTAGATGCAATCCTAATTCGAGATCACTAATGACGAGGTTATGTTGTTCAGTTGGGTGACTTAACGTAATGAAGCTCGATGCGTTTAGCTCTTGTAGGGCGCTTTTCAGATCTGGAATCTCAGCATAGTCGAGCTTATCACTTCTAAACCAACAGCCCTTGCGAGAAAGCAAACGAACCATTAGACACTGGCTTGTAACCGAAAGACGTTTGTATTCAGACAACCAACGGCATTCATCGTCACTCAGAAGATCGGGATAGAGAGTTTGAGCGTGTTCAATCAGTCGATTAAAGTTGTCGAGATAATAAGTAGGGGAAAGCTGAGGAGTGGTTTCTATCGTCAATGGGTTAGTCGCTTGATACAAAAAGAGCCTAACCTTAAGGTTAAGCTCTTCTGTAACAAATTCAATCTTTTCTGACGATTAAGCTTGAGATGCTTTTAGTTCAGAAACTTTAGCTTCTGAGATAGGCTTCGTGATGATTGCTAGCACAATACACACTGCCATCATAGCTGCAGAGATTGTGTAAGCTAGGCCGTAACCTTCGCCATTTGTCATTGAGTAACCAACAACCGCTGCGCCAATAGCACCGCCGATACCCCATGCCGTGTAAAGCACGCCGTAGTTAGTACCGTAGTTTTTCAGGCCGTAGAATTCAGCAGTTAGTGTTGGGAATACTGCTAGAAGCGTACCGTAACCAACAGCTGCGATAGCCGTACCAATGATTAGCGTGAATTCAGAGTTGAACGTAGCGAATAGAGCCATGTTCGCGCCTTGAAGGATGAACGCTAGAAGTAGAGTACGTACGCCACCGATTTTATCTGCAAGCATACCCGCAGCAACACGGCCGCCTGAGTTAAATACAGCAAGGATAGACGCTAAGTAAACTGCGTTTGGTAGGTTCGCTTGAACGCTAGCAATCGTAGTGATGTTACCGATGATCATAAGACCAACAGAAGCAGCAAATGCGTACATGATCCATAGAGAGTAGAACTGAGGAGTCTTCAGCATTACTTTCCAAGTCAGGTCTTCAGTCTTCTTAACCGCTCTAGGTGCTTGGCCTTCTTTTACTTTAGGCTCAGCTGGCGTGTAATCCGCTGGTGGGTTGTTGATTGTTGCTGCTAGAGGTACTGCAATTGCAAGTACACCAACACCAAGAATCATAAAGCTTGTTTGGATACCCATGCTATCGATTAGCGCAGAAGTTAATGGTGCCAGGTAAATAGCGGCAAGACCGAAGCCTGCTGCGATTAAACCATTAACCATACCTTTCTTAGATGAGTGGAACCACTTCATTGCTGATGGAGAAAGACATGCGTAACCAAAGCCGATACCAGCACCTGTCATCACGCCAAATGTCATATTCAGCATCATAGGTGTAGTAGCGAAACCAGAAGCAATCATACCTAGGCCAGTAAGTGCTGTACCCAGAATAAGGATCTTACGTGGACCCATGCGGTCTTGTAGGATGCCTGCAACAAGAAGACAAACTGAGAATGTGATAGTTGCAATAGCGTAAGGTGAAGATGCTTCAGCAGCACTCCAACCAGCTTCTGTCACTAGCGCTTTGTTAAATACACTCCAAGCATACAGGATGCCAAGACAAAGGTTGATACAGAAGCCTGCTAGCAGGATACGTGATGCTTTATCAATCTTGCTCATTTTTATTCTCAGTTCTGTCATCAGTTAGGTGAGAGCCACTTAACTAAAGACGGGTTATTGTGATTGTTTCTTCAAAATTAGTTTGCGTTTATCAACAGATAGCGCAAAAGAGCGCGGATTATAACCAATAAAAATGTGATTGGAATCTCTTTTTCCATTTTTGGTCAATTAAATTCGGTTTGTTAATGAGTTGTTTTTTATTGGTTTTTAAATTGTTTTGAACACCTTTCTGTTTTGTTCTTTTTAGCGCTGTTGTCTTATTGTTTTAGGCGTTTTTCGATGATGCTCTCTAAATAGACGCGTATTCCGTGCGGATATCACAGAGTTACGAATTATTTAAAATTTTTTCTAAGGTTAATTTTGTGTAACAAAATAAATCAAAATGGAGCTTTATCCATACGAGACAAGGAGTAACGGAGTTCTATTAAAAACAAAATGTTAACCAGTTGTTACGGCTGGTTTTTGTTAGCACCTTTGCTTACATTTTGTTCGATTTGAGGGGTTGTGTTGTCTGTAAAAAGTGGGAAAATAGTACGCAAACAAAGATTCCAAATTTGAAAGGATGCGTTTCCAACTTATGGTGAGGCGAGTATTATGAAACTGTTTTTAATTCTATTGATGTCAATTTCTGGTGGTTTAGCGGCAGCTGACCATATTCACTCTTTCTTATTCGGCTTCTATATCGCTGCGTTAGCGGTGGGTAGTTGTTACTGGCTTGCATTCCGCAGCACACGCTTCCCACAGTTGGCTTTGATGCTATTAATGTGTGGCTTCTTCGCGAAAATTGCAGTGACGGTTATCGGTGTTTCTTGGGGTATCTCGAACGATATCATTCAATCACCGTTCATTTTCTCGTTGTCATACCTGTTTTTCTTAGTGGTTGTTACTTACGTTTGGTTTGCATACCGCGATAAGTTAACGTTGAAAAAACGCGCCAAGCAGGTTGAAGAGTCCCGCAAACAAGCGACAGCATAATTCGATTTGATTCTTAAAAAGCCTTCCTCGGAAGGCTTTTTTGATCCTGTCTAGCTATCAATTTAAAGGCAGATAGAAGAAACCCCAGTATGCTGACATACTGGGGTTTATTGTTATTCTTTTTAGTTTCTACAGCTTTAAAGTTGTGCTACTTCTTCATCATCTTAGCGAGATCAGCAAACGGATTATGTGTTGCTGACTGATGATCATCTAAACTTGCTTTTGCATCCACACCATAGCGTTCATGGTCAGTGTATTTTGAGTGCTCATGATCGTGACAGTATAGACACAATAGCTCCCAGTTACTGCCATCTTCAGGGTTGTTTGTATGGTCGTGATCCACGTGGTGAACGGTAAGCTCTCTCAAGTTTGAGTAAACAAATTCACGTGCACATTTACCACAAACCCATGGGTACAGTTTTAGTGCTTTTTCGCGGTAGCCTTTCTCTTGGCGAGCGTACGCTGCACTCGAGCCTGTGTAATCAGAAGACATTGCCAAATCCTTATCAATTGTAATCCACCAATTTTATCACAGCTTTCTTAAACCTGTAGGCATGTCGTCTGTAAATGTCGATTCCAAATAGTACTACGGATTAATCTCTATTTAGATTGAAGTTTGAATAGGTACTTATCTTTTACACAAGCCAATTTTTAAAGCGGGTTATGCCTTTCTGGAATAAGCCATGCTTAACAGTTTGAAAATAAATCGTATTCAGGGGTTTTAACCAAGGGTATGTGACCTAATATCAGATTGTGAGACCCTATATTAATAAGGAAATATCATGTCAGAACAATACACACCGCCAAAAGTTTGGGTTAACGATACCGCTGGTGGTAACAAGTGGGCAAACATCAATAGCCCTGAATCTGGAGCTCGGTTTGATAAAGAGCTCGCTGTTGGTGAACATGCTTTACAATTGTATTCTCTTGGCACACCTAACGGTCAAAAAGTCACTATCATGCTTGAAGAGCTATTGGCAGCAGGTGTAAAAGAGGCTGAATATGATGCTTACTTGATCAACATTGGTGACTCTGATCAATTCTCTTCTGGTTTTGTTGGCGTGAATCCAAACTCGAAAATACCAGCACTTGTCGACAAGTCTGGTGATGAAGATGTTAATGTTTTCGAATCGGCATCTATCTTGATGCACTTAGCTGAAAAATTCGGTCACTTCTTACCAAAAGAAGGGGCAGCAAGAACACAAACCATTAACTGGTTGTTTTGGGCACAAGGTTCAGCGCCATTCTTAGGTGGTGGCTTTGGTCACTTCTACGCTTACGCTGATGAAAAGCAAGAGTACCCAATTAACCGTTTTGCGATGGAAGCTAAGCGTCAACTAGACGTGTTAGACAAACAGTTAGCAAATAACACATTTGTTGCGGGTGAGGAGCTTAGCATCGCTGATATCGCGATTTGGCCTTGGTATGGCAACCTTGTACTAGGCAAACTGTATGATGCAGCTGAGTTCCTACAAGTTGAGTCTTACATCAATGTCGTTCGTTGGGCAAAGCAACTTGAAGCGCGTGAAGGTTTCCAACGAGGTCGAGTGGTGAATCGCTCATTTGGCGAAGAGTGGGAGCAAGTTCCAGAGCGCCATTCAGCTGAAGATATTGATCGAGTTTTAACGTTACGCCCGTAGTAATTTTTAAACGATAGTCGTCACTAGTATTTCTAGAGTTTGTTTTAGCGAACAACGTTAACTCAAACTCTAGTTTTTTGTTCCTACGGATTTTTCCATAGTAAGTCCACTTATTTAGATTTAGCTATTAAAGGCGGTTTAGGTATAAACTTGCGGCATCATAATTCTAAAGGATGGTGTCATGTACCACGCACATATTTATTTCCCTCTGCGATTTGCAGAGCAGGCAGAAACACTGCGTCAGAAAATTCTATCAGAACGTAGGGATGTGTTAGAGACTTTCCCATTAATACAGCGTTTGGTTGGCCCACATAAGATGCCAATGTTTGAGATTCACTTTGCGAACAAAGAGTCTGGTATTGTTGAGTGGTTGGAGCAAGAGCGCGGTGATATGTCGGTTCTAATTCACCCAGTAACAGGTGGTGAAGAAACTTTGGATCACACAGTAAGAGCGACATGGCTTGGTCGTGAACTGGGTGTCTTTGAAGAAACGCTGACTAGTTAATCAAACATACAAGTGTTGTTATTACCTCTTTCTGAACGGAACAATTCACAAACTAAAAAGGCTCCTCAAATGGGAGCCTTTGTTTTACCAAGGAACAGTTTTACCAAGGGACTGTTTAATCAAGAGCCTCCGTCCATCGGGTTTAGCCGTTAAACAGAGTAGGGGGATTAAGCCTCTGCTGTCACTTTATCGCTGCTCATCTTTTTAAGAGCGGCGTAACCGAAGCCTGTTACTGCCGTACCTGCTGCAATCGCCACTAGGTACATAAGCACTGGAGAGATAGCACCAGGAATCAGTAGTACGAACAAGCCACCGTGTGGAGCCATTAGCTGTGCGCCAAACATCATTGATAGTGCGCCAGTTAGTGCACCACCTGCCATACAAGCTGGGATAACACGCATTGGATCTTTCGCTGCGAATGGGATTGCACCTTCAGAGATGAAACATAGGCCAAGAACGAATGATGCTTTACCTGCTTCACGCTCGCCTGCTTCAAACTTGTCTTTCACTAGGAAAGTCGCAAGGCCCATACCTAGAGCTGGAACCATACCTGCTGCCATGATAGCCGCCATTGGTGCGTAAGTTTGCGAAGCTAGTAGACCAACACCGAATGTGTACGCCGCTTTGTTTACAGGGCCACCAAGGTCGAAACACATCATTGCGCCTAGAATCACACCCAGAAGAATCGCATTAGACGTTCCCATGTTGTTTAGGAAAGTCGTCATTGCGCTCATCACGCCAGAAACAGGGCCACCCACGATGTAAACCATCACCAAACCAGTGAACAAACTCGCGATAAACGGAATGATCAGGATTGGCTTGAGGGCTTCCATGGATTGTGGAAGTTGAACCTTGTCGGCAATGAATTTCGCTGCGTAACCGGCAATGAAACCTGCTGCGATACCACCTAGGAAACCTGCGCCCGTTGAGCTAGCCAGCATACCGCCGATTAGACCTGGAGCCAGACCCGGACGGTCAGCAATTGAGAATGCAATGAAACCAGCAAGAACAGGAATCATTAGAGCGAATGCAGAACCACCACCGATAGTCATCAATGCTGCTGCTAGTGTGCCTTCTTCTTTAAACGCTTCGATACCGAATACGAAAGACAGAGCTATGATCAAACCACCCGCAACAACTACAGGAAGCATGTGCGATACACCTGTCATTAGGTGCTTGTACACGCCTTTCTTCTCGTCAGCAGGTGCTGAATTTGAAGAAGCAGTGTGTTGGTATGGTTTAGCTTCTGCGAACGCTTTTTCCATCTCTTGCTTTGTTTTCTTAAGCGCAGGACCCGTTGTCGTTTTGTATAGCGCTTTGCCGTTAAAACGATCCAAAGGAACATCGATGTCTGCCGCGATGATAACAAGGTCAGCATCTGCGATTTCTTGGTCTGTCAGTTGGTTCTTCGCACCTACAGAGCCGCGAGTTTCCACTTTAATTTGGTGACCTAGGCGTTTACCTTCTGCTTCAAGCGCTTCAGCTGCCATAAAGGTGTGTGCAACGCCAGTCGGGCAAGCCGTAATCGCTACGATCTTTTTGCTGCCTGTGCTTGCCGTTGTAGAAGAGTTTACTGATGTACCAGTCACTTCCACTGTAGTCTCAACTTGAGAAGCGTCTAGTACTGTTGCTTCTGCTACCGCTTTCTCTAGAAATGCTTTTGCATCTGCAGTGCATTCAGAGATAGCCGCTTGGTACACTTTTTTACCAACAAAACGTTCTTTATCAACGTTTGTGTTAGCTGCGATAACCACAACGTCGCTGCTGTCGATAGTGTCTTGTGATACGGTTGAGTCAGGTAGCACGCTTGATTGACATTCAATAGCGGCGTTCCAACCCAGTGCTTTTGTTGCTTGCTCTAACAAGCCTGCTGCGATGATGCTGTTTGCTACGCCACTAGGGCAAGCCGTGATAATGGTAATATTCATAATAAACCTTTTGTCCTATTTGCTTGTGTCTAACTGGTTAGTTGGAGCACTAAGCGACTGTAATTGGATATTTTGTAGTACTGAATCCAGCTCTTGTTGGCTGGTAATGCCCACGCCTACCTGTGAAACTGCTAGAGCAGATAAGGCGGTTGCGAATTTAATAAGTTCTGGTTTTGGCATCTGTTGCATGTGACCCCAACATAGGCCAGCGACTAATGTGTCGCCTGCGCCAACCGTGCTTACCACTTGCATGCGCGGCGGTTGAGCATGTAGCCATTCACCTTGGTTTAGCCACATCACGCCTTCAGCGCCAAGTGACACCACGATGTTCTCGATGCCTTTTTCACTGAGGGCTTGGCCTGCGTGTTGGCATTGGTCGCGTGTGGTTAGTTCTGCATTGAAAAGCTGAGACAGCTCTTCATCATTTGGCTTAATCAACCAAGGCTGTGCATTGATACCGGCTTTAAGTGCGTCACGGCTGCTGTCGAACAGCACCTTTTTACCTAGGTCACGCAAGCGTTGTACCCAAGAAGCGCAAAGCTCTGGTGATACGCCTTGTGGCAAGCTGCCTGCAATCACGAAGTAATCGTGTGTTTCAGCAAGCTCTAACAAGGTTTCTTCAAACGCTTTGATAGCGTCAGCATCAACAGGAACACCTGGGAAGTTGATGTCGCTTACTTGGCCTGAGTTTTCTACCAATTTCACGTTGATGCGAGTCGCGCCATCAACACGGATGAAACGGTCAGTTGCGCCCATCTGTTCGAACAGTTGGCAGAATGCTTCTTCGTTATTACGACCAAGGAAACCAGTTACGGTAACCTTCGCGCCAAGCTCTGAAAGTACTTTTGCTACGTTTACACCTTTGCCTGCTGCATGTAGAGAGCCTTTGTTCACTAGGCTGACTGAACCCACGTTAAGTGCGTCGATAGCGCCAGTCAGGTCTAGAGCAGGGTTTAGCGTAACGGTAACGGCTTTGATTTGTTTATCAGACATATCGATTCCTTAACCTTCACCAAGGCCTGAAGCGATAGCTTTGCCAATCGATTCAAGAGCTTGTGCTGCATCTTCACCTTCAGCAACAAACTGAAGCTGATGGCCGTGTTTAACGCCAAGAGCGATCACTTTCATCAAGCTCTTCGCATTCACTTCTTTTCCGTCACCATCTAGGTTTGAAACGCGAATGGTTGACTCGAATTTCTTCGCTTCAGCGACTAGCATTGCACCCGGACGAGCGTGTAAGCCGTGAGCATTTTTGATTTTAAATACCGCGCAGTTGTCATCGTCTTGAGACGCTGTAGAAACCGCTTCATCTCTTAGAAGGCCAATGACTTGTGCTATGTCAGCAGTCAACAGTTGTTGCTGTTTACCTTCGAAAATCATTTTGCTTAGGTTCGCTAAAATAGATTGGTGAGCGCTGTTACAAGCGGCGAACGCTACCAATGCTTTAACGGGTGTGCCTTCGTACTCACAATGGTTAGCCGTTGAAACGAACGATACGCCAGTGCGAGTTACGCCTTTGTCGCTGCCCAACAACCAAAGGCCTTGGCCTAGGTGAGTCGGTGTTTTTGTTACGAGGTCAGCAACGAATGCGTTGTCCGTACAACCTGTATTCTTAAGTAGGCCGCCCGCTACTGCAGACATTTGAATCATGTCGCTTGCAGGGAACAGTAGCTGCACTAAAGAAGCGTCTAGATCGGCTTCAAGTTGAACTTCACCGTTCAGTAGAGCGATGATTTCGTCTTCTGATTTCGCTTGCTTTAACTTCTCTTCGACACCGTCTGCAGCGAGAACTTTGGTCAGTTGCTTAAGAATGCCTAAGTGCTCGTCAGATTTAGCCGCAATACCAATCGCAACGTAAACACGGTTGCCATCTGCCCAATCAATACCTTCAGGGAAGTGGTGTACCGCAACGCCTGTCTCTTTTACTAGGCCACGAGTATCAGTGGTTCCGTGAGGAATCGCGATGCCGTTACCTAGGAACGTAGAGTTCTGGTTTTCACGGTTCAGCATTCCTTCAACGTAGCCAGATTCAACTAAGCCTTTCGCCGTTAAGTCGCCAGCAATGTTTTGGATTGCTTTGAATTTGTCTTCGGCAGTTTGGCCTAGAGTAATGTCAGATTTTGATAATTTAAGCATGGTGCCTCTTTAGCGTATCGCTTGAGAATTTGTGTTTCGCTACGATTCAGTTTAGAGCAAGAATTAGTGAACTTTACTCTTTGCTTGCTCTTTGTTTTACCCTGGCTGAATCGGTTCAGCATTTAGTGTAAAAAAATTCAGCAAAGCCGATTTTGGTTTTCAAAATAGTTTGCTGCGTGTCGTTAATTTGCTTCGGTTGCGATTCGTAAATAATGAAAAGCTTATTAACGACAAATGGCTCTCAATTCATTCAAAAGGATGATTGAAGTCACTTTTCAGATTTTGCTGAATCCTTTCAGCTTTTATACTGAATCGATTCAGCATATAATTCAACTAATCCAAGGATCAGAATATTGGTTATATGATCCTACGCACAAAATACAGGTCACCCATATGACACTTGATGAAATTGCCAAACTAGCTGGTGTGTCGAAAACCACTGCTAGCTATGTGATCAACGGCAAGGCGCAGAAATACAGAATCAGCGAAAAGACTCAGCAGAAAGTGATGGCAGTCGTTGATGAGTACAACTACCGTCCAGATCATGCTGCTTCGTCGCTGCGTGCTGGTAATAGTCGTTCATTTGGTTTGATTATTCCTGATCTTGAAAACAGCAGTTACGCGCGTTTAGCAAAATTGATAGAGCAGAACTCACGTAAAGTGGGCTATCAAATCCTGATCGGCTGTTCAGATGATGATGCTGAAACCGAACGTAAAGTCGCTGACGCTTTGGTGAGTCGTCGTATTGATGCCTTGCTGGTGGCGAGCTCTATGCCAGACGCTAATGAGTTTTACTTGAAGCTGCAAAACTCAGGCACCCCCGTAATCGCGATTGATCGTCCATTAGATGATGAGCATTTTGCTTGTGTGATCAGTGAAGATTTTGAAGCTGCGTTTGAGCTGACGCATTCTATTCTTGATGACAGTATTGAGAGTGTTGGTTTGATAGGTGCATTGCCAGATCTGAACATCTCACGTGAACGTCAGTTGGGTTTCGAAGCGGCAAACAAAGCGTATGGTCAACAAGTCGGGCTGTCAGAAAACAAACCTATCGTTGTGGGTTACGGCGAGCACTTTGACCGAGAATCTGGGCGTGAAATTTTTGAAGGTTGGATTGCAAAAGACGCAGTGCCCGATGCGATTGTCACCATGTCATACACCTTGTTAGAGGGTGTACTTGATGTAATGGTCGAAAAGCCAGAACTGGTTAATCAAGTGAAGTTGGCGACCTTTGGTGATAACCGACTGCTCGATTTCTTGCCTTTTAAGGTCCATTCACTTCCGCAGCAGTTTGAAGTAATTGCGGATAGTGCTTTTGCTCTGGCTTTGAACGCTTCTGCTAAACGTTATCAAGCGGGTATTGAATTAGTGCCAAGAAGCTTAGTTAGGCGAGGCTAATTCGTAAACGTATCTAGCTTGGGTTTAACAACAAACCTAGTTCTACTATCGCAATAATGCCGAGCAACAAGGCTAAAACTTTCCAAAACTGGATCGGGTTTCGGTTTATCAAAGGTTGCTTGGCTTTGCTTTTTACCAAGCTTTGGTTAGGTGTGTAAAGGTCGGCCACAAAGTCCCCTAACACTTGATGGCGTTCGCTTGGCGATTCGGCACACGCTTTTTGTAAAACCAAATCAACCCAAGCTGGTATGTCAGTACGCTTTTGTGTCAGCGATTGGTATTCCCATTGATGATGACGAGATTGCTTGAGCGATTGTGCAGACATCTCAGAGTAGGGCAGTTCGCCTGTGAGCATTTCATACCCGATGACTGCAATAGAGAATAGATCCGAACTTGTGGTTGCGGTATTGTGCTTTATGGTTTCCGGTGCAATGTAATTAACAGCGCCCAATGGTACCGAGTCTTGCTCTGATTTACTTCCTTCTTCAATACCTCTTACCAACACAGCCCCAAGATCAATTATTTTAATCTCGCCATCACGTTGAATCATGATGTTTTCAGGTTTTAAGTCTCTGTGCACCATATCTGCACGTTGTAGCACTCGGATACCTTGTGTGATCTTATCGAGTATATCGCGCACTTGTTTGAGTGAAGGTTTTGGATTGTCGTACATCCACTGTCTCAGCGTGATGCCTTCTACCCATTCACAAATTTGATATAGGAATTGCGAGTGTTCTGGCGTCGGGTAGACCTTCATTACTTTCTTGTTGTTCAGTAGGATTCCTGCCCATTGCTCGTTAAAAAACGCGCTCAGTTGTGCTGGGCTGTCGTGATACTGAACCGAAGGTACCTTGAGGACGAATTCGGTTTGTGTCTCTTTGTGCATGACACGGTATACATGGCTTCTTGAACCTGCATATAGGACTTCGAGTACCATATAGTTGTCGATGCTTTGCCCGAGCTTTAAAGCGGGTGGGATGGCTCGTTTAGCGAGCTTTTCATGGAACTCAATGAGCGAAGGCTTAGGTAGATGACTGACTTGCACAATCAAGCAGCTCACGTTATCAGAGCTATTGTGGCTTAAAGCGGTGTTACAGATGGTTTGTGCTGCATATTCGAAATCCGCTCCGGGTTTGTCGATGTGTTCCTTGAAGGTGTTAGGGGAAACAAACTCATGCACGCCATCTGATGTAAGGATGAAGCAGTCATTTTTTTTAATCGGTAGTGTTTGGTAATCAACGTTGAGTTGGTTATCCATACCTAAAGCTCGTGTTAGGTAGTGTTTCTGTCCCATATTCTTGCGGGTATGATCGCGAGTAAGCTGACGTAATTCGCCATCTCTCAATAGATAAATACGACTGTCGCCGACATGGAATATATGGGCGGTGTTTGATTTTAGGATCACACTGCTAAAAGTGGAAACGAGCGCATTATGGTTAACTTGTTGAGTGGAGTGGATATTTGAGACTGAAGTGTTAAAAAGCCAAGAGTTGAGCGAGGTTAGGACTTTTTGAGCTGAACGCTGAATACTCCAGCTCTGCGGGGTTGAGTAATAGTCATCAATGAATTGCATCACGCTGGTATGGCTGGCTTTTTGACCGTATTCACTGCAACTTGCACCATCCGCTATACAAGCAACACTGCCTTTTAACTCTTGCTCTGCGCGAGTTTTGGGGTGTTTTACAATGATTGCATCTTGGTTTTCATCACGTACGCCTTTATTCGAATAGCCACCAAACTTGAGCGTTAGTTGGTTGTTCGATTCCGGTGTGATGACTTGCCCTTGGCTGAATGAAATTGTCATAACTGTTCTTCTCTTAACTGCTCTTCTTCCCGCTTCCTTGACAGAACCCCCTAGGAAGAACAAAAGCCCTAGTGAACGTAGAGCCTTTGAACGAAGCACCCAGCATTGATATATCGAAACTTGAATAAACTTAAGCGTTAGTACATTTAAGCATTAAAGATTCAAGCATAAATATGTCAGCTAAGGTGCTCCTCCCGATTTGATAATATCTACGTTAACCGTTAGTGCTCAGACTAACTCGAAACATTGATAAGCGTGACACTGCCATCGTCGTTAACTTCAGCAATTTGACCGTTAGGTTCTTCCATGAACAATAGAGTCACAAAGCCAAGTACCGCTGTTGCAGCAATCACTAAGAAAAACGTTTGGTAGCTCACGAAAGACAATACTGTTAGGTAAACTACCGCACCAACGTTACCGTAAGCACCAGTCATACCTGCAATCTGACCTGTCATGCGTCGTTTGATTAGAGGAACTGTCGCAAATACCGCACCTTCACCCGCTTGAACGAAGAAAGAACACGCCATTGCTGCGACAACCGCTAGCCATACAGGCCATGTACTGTCTACTTGACCCATTGCGAAGTAACCTACAGCAAGACCAATCGTTAGAATAAGCAGGGTTGGTTTACGACCGAATTTATCTGAAATCCAACCACCACCTGGGCGAGACATTAGGTTCATAAAGGCATAAGCCGATGCAACCATACCTGCAAGAACGGGTGTTAATTCAAAGGTTTCAGAGAAGAACAGTGGCAACATAGAAACAACAGCCAGCTCAGAACCAAATGTCGCGAAATATAATACGTTCAGTACCGCTACTTGCTTAAATTTGTACTGGTGAATTTCTGGTACTTCTTCTTTAAATACGTTTTTGTTCACTTTCCAAACTTGTGAAACTTCATATACGTAAAGTGCGGCTAAACCCACGTAAACCGAGTTAACCGCCATATCAGAAAGCATGTTAATGTTGGTTGGCGATAGTTTCCATGTTAGTAGAGCAAGAGCGGCATACATCGGGATCTTCATAATAAGTAAGAAGAAAAAGTCACCCTTTGATGTTACTTCCATCGCTGTTACTTGAGCCGGTTTGAAGTATGTTGAGCCTTTTGGTGTGTCTGTTACGTTTTTGTAGAAGATAAACGAGAACGCTAAGCTCATTGCGCCAGTAATACCGACTGCATAACGCCAGCCATCTTCACCACCAAACGCTAGAGCTAATGTGGGAAGTGTGAATGCTGCCGCTGCTGAACCGAAGTTACCCCAACCGCCGTAAATACCTTCTGCTGTACCCAGTTCATTGTGTGGGAACCACTCAGACACAAGGCGAATACCAACAACGAAGCCTGCGCCAATGAAACCTAATAGGAAACGTGCAATCGCCGCTTGAATGAAAGAGTCTGCCATCGCAAACATAAAACAAGGAATTGAACAGACAGCCAGTAGTGAAGAGTAGACCAACCTTGGGCCATACCTATCGGTTAACATACCAATCGCGACACGCGCTGGAATAGTCAATGCAACGTTGAGGATCAGAAGTGTTTTGATCTCTTCAGTAGAAAGACCAAGCGTGGTTTTCACCATTTGCAGTAGGGGAGCAAAGTTGAACCATACAACAAAGGTGATAAAAAAGGCCATCCAACTTAGGTGTAAGGTTTTCATCTTACCCGTAAATGAAAGCAGCGAAAATTTTGTGTTATCCATGGTTTAAATCCTTTAAATCTGGAAAATTACCTGGCTTGAGCACGTGCGTTACTTCCGAAATTCGAACGCTTAAATGTGCTAAACCTTTATGCCGAAATTACTCACGCCTTAAAGCGTTTTGAGGATGATGTCGGCTGTTTATTAACTGGCGATAGCAAGCGGTGCGAGAACTTGTACATGTTCACCTTGCTTGCGAACTTCAAATTTCATGAGCTTGAGTTCTGGTTGTTCAAGACATGCTCCAGTTTCTAAGTGGTAATGCTGCTTGTATAAGGGCGACGCGACATACGGTTCACCGCTTAATGAGCCAATGATACCACGAGACATCACATTCGCTTTGCCGATAGGGTCGTAGTTAGATAGCCCATACAGTGTGTCACTGCGTTTGCAGTAAAAAATAGCCACTTGGTTATCGTCTACTTTGGCGCAAATACCACCGTTTGGGGTTAAGTCCTTGGTGTTGCATACGGTTGTCCAATTTTCCATGACTTTCTCCTAGTCTAAAATTGAGTCTTTAATCATTTCTCTAATTTTTTCGTTTCTAAGCAGTTCGTTTCCGAGCTGCTGTAATCTTTGTCATTTGAGTCGTCTTTCTTGTCTTTATAGCTGAGCGGCGGGAGCGACTTGCTGAGCATGCCAGTCACTTCCTAGCGTTTTATGTTAGATGCTTTACCTTACTCAACTGTTTTTTGGGGGTACGACTACTGTTGTTTATAAAGCTGATGAAACTGATATTTATGAAACTTCAGTCACTTCGATTTGGTCAGCCTTGGTTAGCTTTTCATCGCGTTGCGAATCTAAAGACGCGCTAATGTTTCTAATGTTTGGTTTAGGAAAGCGCTGCTCTCGTTCTTTGATGAATGAAAGGCTAGTGTCCATCTCTTCGCTGTTGATGTAGTGCTGGAAGCGCTTCATCTTTTCAGGGTTTTCGATGGTGGTTTTCCATTCACACTGGTATTTCTCGATGTTGAGCGCGATGTCGGCTTCAAGTTCTTCAACAACATTGAGCTTGTCTTCAATCACGACTTGTTTGAGGTATTCAATGCCGCCTTCAAGGTTTTCCATCCATACTGATGTGCGTTGCAGGCGATCTGCAGTACGTGTGTAGAACATTAGAATGCGGTCTATGTATTGCAGAAGGGTGGTTTCATCAAGGTCGGTAGCAAAAAGGTCACCATGGCGAGGGCGCATACCACCGTTACCACAGATGTAGAGGTTCCAACCTTTGTCGGTCGCGATAATGCCGAAGTCTTTCGACTGCGCTTCTGCACATTCACGAGTACAGCCAGAAACTGCAAACTTGGTTTTATGTGGCGAGCGTAGCCCTTTGTAGCGGTTCTCTAATCGAATCGCTAAGCCTACGCTGTCGTCGATACCGTATCGGCACCAAGTGCTGCCCACACACGACTTAACAGTACGAACCGACTTACCGTAGGCGTGGCCTGTTTCGAAACCTGCATCAATCAGCTTTTTCCAAATGATAGGCAGTTCGTTAAGCTGCGCACCAAACAAATCGACACGCTGACCACCGGTGATTTTGGTGTAAAGGTCGAACTCTTTCGCGACTTCGCCAAGCACGATCAATTTGTCAGGTGTGATTTCACCGCCTGCAATACGTGGCACAACTGAATAAGTGCCGTCTTTTTGCATGTTGCCTAGGTAGATATCGTTGGTGTCTTGCAGTTCAATATGCTGATCTTCTAGGATGTAATCGTTCCAGTAAGAAGCCAAAATTGAACCGACTGCAGGCTTACAAACTGTACAGCCTAATCCATTGCCATGAGAATCCAATAGCTCATCGAATGTCTTAATTTTGTTGACGCGGATAATGTCGGTAAGTTCTTGTCGAGAATAGGCAAAGTGCTCACAAATATCGTTTGAGACTTCCACACCAAGGTTGCTTAGTTCACTGTCTAAAACTTGTTTAGCAAGCGCAGAACAACCACCACAACCTGTTGAAGCATTGGTTGTTTCTTTTAATGCTGCCATGGTGGTGCATCCAGCAGATACTGCGTCTTTGATATCGCCTTTGGTCACATCAAAACACGAACAAATCACTGCGCTGTCAGGCAGGGCTTCAACACCCATTGCTGAACCAGAATCGTCCGCGAGGTTTGGCAGAATAAGCACGGATGGGTTTTCAGGAAGAGGCATATCATTTTGTTTGATTTGCAGTAGTGACCCGTAAGCCTCTGCGTCGCCCACCAATACTGCACCAACAATCTTTTTACCATCAGCTGAGATGATAAGGCGTTTGTAAACTTGCTCGATTTCGTCGTTATAAGTATACGATTGAGCACCTTCTGTTTGGCCGTGTACTTCACCTATACTTGCGACATCAACACCAAGCAGTTTGAGCTTAGTGCTCATGTCGGCACCAGTAAACGAAGCGTCGCTCGCGCCATCAGAGATGATATGCGCTGCTGCGACTTTCGCCATTGAATAGCCAGGAGCCACTAAGCCGAAGATCTTGTTGTCCCAAAGTGCACATTCACCAATCGCATACACATTGTCAATGTTGGTTTGGCAATGATCGTTAATCACGATGCCGCCACGTTCACCAATGGCAATATCAGAGCTACGAGCTAGGGCATCTTGAGGACGAATACCCGCAGAAAACACAATCATATCGGTTTCAAGATGGGTGCCGTCTGCGAAGTTCATACGGTAGCGAGAAGTCTCACCCGCGACTATCTCAGAGGTTGCCTTCTCAGTGTGAACCTGAACACCAAGGTCTTCAATTTTACGGCGTAAAAGCGCACCGCCACCGTCATCCAACTGTACGGCCATCAGGCGAGGAGCGAACTCCACCACATGGGTTTCCAAACCAAGGTTTTTAAC
This sequence comes from Vibrio sp. R78045, assembly GCF_042466085.1. Lineage (NCBI taxonomy): Bacteria > Pseudomonadati > Pseudomonadota > Gammaproteobacteria > Vibrionales > Vibrionaceae > Vibrio > Vibrio sp. R78045. The sequence continues at coordinate 283,738 of NZ_JAXHBS010000013.1, read as the reverse complement.
TGCATTTGCGGCTTCTAAGCCAAGCAGGCCACCACCAATAACCACGCCCGATTTACTGCTTTTGCTTGATAATTCAATAGCGTCTAAGTCTTCGATGGTGCGATAAACGTGGCAATGTTCTTGGTCGTTACCGGGAATAGGAGGAACAAAAGGAAATGAACCCGTCGCTAGAATTAATGTGTCATAACTCTCGGTATGTCCCGACTCTGTCACAACGCACTTATTGTCAGTGTCTAGTTGAGCGACTTTTGCGTTCAATAGGTAGTTGACGCCATTGCTTTGGTAATACTCTTCGCTGGTCAATGCCAAATCTTCGGCATTTCCACGTTTGAAGTAAGCTGTAAGCTGGACTCGGTCATAGGCTAACCTAGGTTCTTCGCTGAAAGTAATTACATCAAAATCATCACTTTCTGATTGTAAAATGTTGTCGATAAATTTGTGTCCAACCATACCGTTACCAACGACGACGATCTTCTTCTTGCTCATAATCCATTCCTTATTCTCGGCTTCATTGTTTATAGCGTTAACGTTTATAGCGTTTAACTTCTAATGGTTAACAAATGAATACCGGGTTGAGATTCCACTCAATTCATCATTATCAAGAAAACAAAAATTGTTTTTCTAACTCTTGGTTTTTAGTAGAGCAAGGAGGGTGCCAAATTGTGATTTAGCAAAATAAATAAAATAAAATTTATATTTTTCAATAAATTAAAAATTATAGGTAGAACGCAATTACCCCTAAAGTGGTATGTAATTTTTTTGTTAAATTTATGAAAATGAACGTTTGTGGTGCAACTTTCCGCAAGATGGTGCAAAAAATAAGTTTTTGATATCAACCAGTTCTTAGTAACTGGTTTATTATTGTTTTTATTCCGCTAAATTATTGTTTTATATCGGTTTTTCTTATTTGTTTGATTCTTGGATTTAATGGCGTGCTATTTGCTTTAGTTAAATAAATGCAATTTTGGATAATTGAGCGAGAAACGGATGAGTGATTCAAACAGTGGCTGGATAAAATCGACATGTGCCTATTGTGGTGTTGGATGCGGAATAGAAGCGAGGCCCACTGCATTAGGTAAGCTTGAAGTACGTGGTGACAAAGAACACCCGTCGAATTATGGAAAGTTATGTACTAAAGGTATTGCTCTAGGTGAAACCGTAACACCTCTAGGTCGTCTTACTCAGCCTACTCATATTAAGAATCAACAAAAACACGAACTCGTATGGGATGACGCCACTCAATTGGTCGCTGATAGGTTTAACCAAACCATTGAAGAGTTTGGTCCTGATTCAGTTGCGTTCTATGTCTCTGGCCAACTGTTAACAGAAGACTATTACGTTGCTAATAAGCTGATGAAAGGCTTTATTGGTAGCGGAAACATTGACAGTAACTCAAGGCTTTGCATGGCATCGAGCGTTGTTGGACATAAACGTGCATTTGGTAGCGACACGGTTCCTATTTGTTATGAAGATTTAGAGCAAACCGACTTGGTCGTGATTACTGGCTCAAACTTAGCATGGTGTCATCCGGTTCTTTTTCAAAGGTTAAGAGCAGCTAAGCAAGCGAATCCCAAACTGCAAGTGATCGTCATAGATCCTCGTTATACCGACACATGTGAAATAGCAGATCAACATTTAGCGATTGAATCGGGCTCTGACGTGGCCTTGTTTAACGGGTTACTTTCATACTTAGCGGATAATGATGCACTTGATGAAGGCTATATAAGCAAACATACAGAAGGCTTCCAACAAGCGATCAAGTCAGCAAAGAAGTATGTTTACCACGCTGATTCAAGCATCAATTCAGAGCAAAGCGTCAGCCAACTGACCGGGTTAGCGGAACAAGAGGTTGAGCGCTTCTATCGCGCGTTCGCTTCTAAACAAAAAGTCGTCACCATTTATTCTCAGGGCGTGAATCAGTCGAGCCAAGGTTGTGACAAAGTGAACGCTATTCTCAACTGTCATTTAGCCACCGGAAAAATCGGACAAGCAGGTATGGGGCCTTTCTCTGTGACAGGGCAGCCCAACGCAATGGGCGGTCGCGAAGTTGGTGGTTTAGCGAATACGCTAGCGGCGCACTTTGAGTTTGGGGATGAGAAATCACACCAAACGGTGAGTGATTTTTGGCAAACCGATAACTTAGCAACCCAACCCGGCTTGAAAGCAGTCGAGTTGTTTGACGACATGCTTGAAGGCAAGATCAAAGCGGTGTGGATCATGGCGACCAACCCTGTGGTGAGCCTTCCAGACAGTGCGAGAGTGAAAGCAGCGCTAGAAAACTGTCCATTTGTGGTGGTGTCAGATTGCATCGCCGATACTGAAACCACACGCTTGGCCGATGTTGTGTTACCTGCGCAAGGTTGGAGTGAAAAATCGGGTACCGTGACCAACTCCGAGCGCCGTATATCAAGGCAGCGCCGCATATTGCCAAGCCCGGGTGAAGCTAAACCTGATTGGTGGATGATTAAAGAAGTGGCGCAGAAAATGGGTCATCAACATGCCTTTGATTATCGTCATGAAGGGCAGATATTTGAAGAGTACTGTCAAATGACGGGGCTTGATAATACTAACGGTAAAACGCGAGACCTGTGTTTAATTGGTCTAACCAAATTGGACGATAAAGGTTATAGCGAGCTAAAACCCCAGCAATGGCCCGTACTAGAATTACAGCAAGATATCGTAAATAAACGAATGTTCACTGATGGCGAATTTTTCACTAAGTCCGGAAAAGCCCAGTTCGTTGCGGTTGAACATGCTTTACCATTAACGACGTCGTCACCAGACTATCCGCTTATTATGAACAGCGGACGAGTGCGCGATCAATGGCATACAATGAGTAGAACAGGGCTTGCCTCATCACTTGGAGACCACACACCCGAGCCGTTCATTGCTGTTCACCCTGAAACCGCCAAGAGATTTGGATTGGAAACGGGCACAAACCAAACCAACCAGGTTGTTAAAGTGAAAAGCGCTCAAGGTGAGTCTCAAGCGCGCTTGGTATTAACCCAAGAGATGCGTAAAGAGCAGGTGTTTATGCCGATTCACTGGAACGGCACCACGGCCAAAGACAGCAAGCCGTGTGACCTGATTTTACCTAACACCGATTCCAATTCAGGACAGCCAGAATTTAAACACACACCTGTGATGTTAGAAGCATGTGCTTATCGCAGCGAAGCGGCACTGGTCAGTGATAAGGTGATGGATTGCAGCAGCTTTGATTACTGGGTTAGACAGAAAGTCGAGGGCGGATTTTTGTATCGTATCTCGTCATCTAAGAATCCTATGGAGTTGGTGATTCAGCTTGCCAACACACTGGACGAATTACCTGAACCCAACGCAGAAGCGGTGAAATCACTCCATTATCACGGCAATAAATCGTTCAAGAACTACGGTTCAGCCAAGCTTGGTGAGTTTGGTGTGAAACAAGCGTTCGTGGTTAACAGTAACCTAGATCATGAAAGTATCAACTGGCTGGTGGAATGCCTAACCCGAGAAGCCGATGAAGAATTCGAAGCCGAGTTTTTGAGTACCATGGCGAAGTAGTTACTACCTCACATTCATCCATACCAATAGCGTAGACGCCGACAATCATGTCGGCGTTTTTGTTTGAGTGTACAGCTCCCCAGTCCGTGACAATTCATTGCCTGAACTGTGGTTCAATCATCAACTAACCCAAAGACTTAGGTCAAAACTGCCTAGGATTTGGCCAGTAAATCACCGAAGAAGGTAACGATTAACTCACACATTGAGGTGTTTTCTGCATTTTACTGGAACTATATGGAAAATTTCTGCTTTTGGTCATGTTCGATAAAGCAGTAATCAGGTAAGGTTCTGTTATTAAATGGGTTATTAGACCGAGCCTGAACTGTTGAGATGACTAGACAGAATTGTTTCAGGGACAAAATACAGAATTATTCTGTCTAATATAGCTGTTAGAAATTCAGGAGAGTAATAGTGCACATTTTTGTAAGTAGACCTACTTGGGTTTCCCCTGAGTTTGATGCTGGTTTGGAAGTCTTTTTAACTTCAATAAAAAATATGGGGTTAACAGCTCGCACACTTGGTAGTACAGATTATCCAAGTAAGGCTCCTTTGGATGAAGTTATTGAAATAATGGAGGAGTGCCAAGGCGCAATTATTCTAGGGTATCCTCAACTGTTAATCTCTGAAGGAAAAGTTAAAGATTCAGAGATTGAGTCTGAACTAATGCTTCCAACAGAATGGAATCATATTGAAGCTGCTTTAGCTTACTCTAAAGGTATTCCTTTAATAATGTTTCATCATAAAGGTGTATCTCGCGGAGTTTTTGATCGTGGTGTTATGAACGCCTTTGTTCATGAAGTTGATTTCAAATCTCCAACTTGGAGTATGGATTCTGCTTTAAATGGCGCAATCCAAAAGTGGCGAGCAAATTGTGAGTCGGGCAATTCAAACTTTGGTGTCACAGCCGAAGTTGACCCAGATAAACCAACTTGTCCAAATTGTACGACTAAAGCAAAACCAATTTATTTGAGTGCATTACCACAAGATTTTCGTGAATTTGGGAACTGGAGATGTTCTGCCTGTAACTATATGGCGTAAAGAATTTCTAACAAGGCATTTAAACGGAACTAAAACAGTGGGTTACGTTCCGCTTCGCTTCACAGTATAACCCACAATTTTAGTCCGCTTAATGCGGCGTTAGTTTTACAAAGGTAGATTATGGATCAATACGAAGAAAAAGCGCTTAAAGATATAGAACAGTGCGGATGTCATATTCTCCATATAATGGAAGAGGATGAGTACCCAGGATTCTCTTATTCAATTGGTATAGAGAAAACAAGCAGTCAACCAGAGATAATAATCACCGGTTTAAATCAAGAAGTAGCACATTGGATTGCAAACGAATACAACAATAGAGTTAAAGCTGGTGAGATATTTAAGCCAGATGAATACTATTCAGACTTCCTTGAAGGATTTGATATAACTTTTAAAGAAGTAAGTCCAGAATACTACGCTGAATACTTTGGTTGGGCTAACTGGCTTTACAAAGGCAATAATTTCAAAGTCCTTCAGTTCATCTATCCGGATACTTCTGGTGTTTGGCCTTGGGATTCTGAAGCATCCGCAAATTTTAAATGGTTTTTACCTAAGCTATATGCAAACTAACAAATTGTTCAAGAGTGATTCGGCACGTGTGGCATTTTTACTATGCGTTGATTTTAGTGGTTAAGGTGGTATGCGGAGGCTCAGGTATTGTGTGCCTCACACCTTAACAAGGCTACATGGATTCCCCCGGTTGTCAAACATCCGCTAAACTTATGTTGATGGGTTTTGGACTGCCGCTCTACATTCGGCCTACTTATCGACGATTCGCATACGTCGTGGCCCTGATGACTTTACGCGACTGCGGTGCCTTATTCGTTAGATGACATCTAGTGTGTCCGCCGCATTAACAGGCTCTCCGCAAGTGGTCTTAACCTATCTCCATCATTAGCGTCTGCAATGACCCGGTGGGTTTAACTCTTTATGCTGCTTCGATTTTTACTTAAGCAGCATAGTTTTCATATTCTGTTTGATTGTGTAAAAGTGACCATATAATTCGTGCGTTCTTCGCGGCCAGTGCCACTATTGCTCGGTTCATTCCTCTTCGTTCTAGAACGCCTCGACACCACTGACTTAACTTATCTTGCTTGTCGCCAAGATTGGCAATCACGGTCCTTGCGCCATGAACTAATAGTGTTCGTAAGTATTTATCACCGTGTTTGGTTATTCGGCCTAAGCGAGGTTTTCCTCCGGTGGAATATTGCTTTGGTACGAGTCCTAGCCAAGCAGAGAAATCACGGCTTTTATCAAATTGAGAACCATTGCCTATCGAAGCAAGTATCGCAGTCGCGGTTTGCGGCCCAATACCTCGAACTTTCATCACTCGTTGAACATTAGCGCTGACCTTAGCAAAAGAGTCGAAGACTTGTTCAGTATCGGCGATACGTTGATTTAATTCACCAAGGTGGTGATAAGCATCGGCAATCACCGTTCTAGCGAGATGTGGCAGTTCATTTTCTGCATCTTCGAGCATTAAGGGAATCTGTTTCATCAACGAAGAGCGACCAACGGGAATGATCAACCCGAACTCAGAAAGTAGGGCGCGCATGCGATTCATAAGCGCGGTGCGTTCACGAACCCAATGCTCTCTCATTCTATGTACCGATAGGATGGCTTGTTGCTCTGGTGATTTTACGGGCACAAAGCGAGTGGATGGTCGCTGAACAGCTTCGCAGATAGCTACTGCATCATTAAGGTCGTTCTTCCCTTTAGTTCGATAAGGAACCACGTATTTAACGGCCATGATGCGGGCGTCATGACCCAGTTTATTGAGTGTTCTTGCCCAATAATGTGCACCACCACACGCTTCAACGCCTATACGCATGAGTGGCATATTTGTTATTGTAGTCAGTAGTTTAGAGCGGGTTACTGACTTATGAAGTATGACCTTACCATTTTGGTCTACGGCATGAAGACTAAAGTGGTTTTTGGCTAGGTCGATACCGCAGGAATAAGAATAATCAGACATGGTGCCTCCGATGCATTTAAGTACCACATAAGTGTGGCAGATCCTCGGTAGGGGGAATCCATGTCATTCGTTATACATAAAGTTGTAATTTATGAGTTTATTGTAAATATGAGAAGAAAATGAGAATAAGCCAATTTCAAAAATACTCACAAAAAGAAAATACTGTTACGAACAATGTTTTATTGATGCTCTCTAGGTTGAATGACCTAAATGTAAGTTATTACAAATCAATAATTGAGCGTTCAAATGAAGGAAATATTCGGCAGGATTATTATCCTCAACCTATTTTCACACAACAGGTTGGTATGGGAAAAGGAATAATTGATGGTCATATTGAAGTAAAACCATCAAAGATAGTCATTGAAACTAAATTGAATAGTAAGGAATTGATCGGAAAGTTAATTAAATATGGAGAAGTGTTTAATGCAAATAGCCACAATCAACTATGGCATTTAAGTTCACTAAAATTCGATGAAGATGAAGTTATTAAAATAAATAGAGAGCTAAAAAAATCATATCCGAACTTAAAAATTCAATTTATTAATTTATTGTTTAATGATTTGATTGAGAATTTAGCAGGTATTTACGAAGAAAATACACATGATATGGAACTGCGCTTACTTCTTGATGATTTTAGTGGTTACTGTATTGGAAGTGATTTGATTTCTAATGAAGAATATAAATTATTATTCGCACCTACTGGTTTTTCATATACTTGGAACAAAAAACACAAAATATACTATTGTCCAACTAATTGGCACAGTCAGAAGTTTAAATACTTCGGTTTATATAACAGCAAGTCTGTAAGAACAATATCTGAAATCGAGACGATAATAATTGCAGATTATGATTCTAATACAGGCTCATTGGATATTCATAGTAAAGGGCATACAAATGAACAAAAAGAACGTCTTCAAAAGGGATTGTCTGAATTAGGCGAAGATCATTCTGGATTAAAATATTATCTCCTTCCTGAAAACAGTACTTATGAAACTGATTTTAAAAAAGCATCTCACGGAGGCATTCAAGGTTACAGATATAAAGATCTTAGAGATTACTTAACTATTAATGATTACAATGATCTGAAATTAATGGCTGAAGAATTAAGAAAAGTAACGTGGAAATAGAAAATGTATAACAAGTCATTTAAATGGAAAATTAACAGTTGGCCATCGCTACGCGATTATAGCCAACCATTAATTTCCACTTAATGAGGCGTTATATTTTCGGAGTGTATGATGAACGACTTTGATGTAAATCTGGATAAGCTGGGACAAATACGGGATTCTTTAGTAGATCCAAAATCTATTTGGTCATTAGCAAGAAAACTGAAACAACAGAGCCGAACTTTAGCGTTAAATGCCCCAAATAGTGATCTGTCTTTACCATCAAATCCTGGGATTTATTACTTTGAAGCTAAATTTAACTTCAAAGATTATGAATATCTTGAAGACTTTGGTAATAGTTGGGGAGTAATTAGATCAAAAAACCTTCCTAAAGGGGTTTCTAGGTACTATCCGAGTCGAGCGAAGAATCATATCTCCCGTTTAAAGCAAGGGAAATTTATACCGTTATACCTCGGTAAGCGTGACAATTTGAGTGATAGGATTATCAATCATTTAGATGGAAGCGAAGAGTCGGGTACATATGCGTTAAAACTTAGAAGTCGCCCTGAATTACTTTCTGGTGTCGAATTAAGGTATAGTTTTCATGAATTTAATATAAATCCGAGAGCATATTTTGGTGTCGAAGTTATAGAAAAAGCTCTCAGGGAAGTGTTTAATCCAATCATAGGCAAGCAATAAAAATATAACAAAGCGTTCAAGACAGATTCTGTAGTTGACCCGGTGTAATTGAGCACTGAATAAGTGTAGTAGATCCTCGGTAGGGGGAATCCATGTCATTCGTCAGCTTTAAAAACCATTCTGTAATTCTAGTTAATAAATGAACATCTCAAAATAAAGGGAGTTTTTATATGAAAGTCATTACCAATCTTTTCCTAGCATCAATTGCTTTATTTAGCCCATTACAAGTACACGCAACTGACATTGATCAGCAGACAGTGTGTACGGCTGTTAGCTGGAAGGTGGCTGATAATGTTGGAAAGTGTAAGACGGGCCAAAAAATCGCATTTTTGCCCAACTCATTTGGAAACGAACAACTCCCAATTATGTTTATAGCAGTGAACTGTGACATGCGCTATAACGTGAGCTTAACTAATGGAGGTGCTGTGTGTTTATTCAAGCCAGTAGAAAATGTTGTTGTAGCATCAGAGTAAAAGCTAACAAGGCACTTAAACGTAGCTCAAATATTGGTTTATCTTTCGTTTCGCTAAACATTTTAAACCACTATTTTGGCTCGCTTAGTACGGTGTTATACCGATGAAAATAATTGAAGGAATCGACTTTGGCTAAAGCATGAAAATTAGAAGAAAATCCATATAATTCGCTATAAAGCAGGAAGCTAATCAGCTACCTGCCTTCTAATTAACTTAGCTGAAGCTTTTATCTGACGTTATCTTCGCTAAACCAGAGATTACCTTCCAAAGAGTGTAAATAGCAGCTGCCAATAGGAAAATATAACCGACTACAAATACAGCTGTAACAGCACCTAAGATTGTTTAAATGATAGAAACCCAAAAGGTTTTAGTAATATTGTCGTAGTGGTCTGCAAAAATTGTCCCTTGAGCATCGGACTTTTTGACTATTCCCCAGATACCGCCAATTAGAAAACTAATACCGGTAAAAAAGCCTAAGAGCATTAGCGCGTATGCGACAATAGCATGAGTTTTTGCGTTTTTGTCTACTTGAGTTAGTTCAGAATTGACTGGTTGTACATTTTCCATTTTTTTAGTCCTTTAAGTGAAATTGGATGCTATGTTGCTGATTTAATATGTGTTTGGTAAGTCATTTTTATAAAAATGTGTTTGAATTCGCATTTTGTTGGGAAAGCTTTATAACAAAGCGTTGAAGATCGATTCGCAACGCTCGGTATGTCTACTATGCGTTGGGTTTAGTGATTAAGGTGGTATGCAGCGGCGACATCGGTATTACGTTGATCACCCCTTAACAGGGCCACATGGACTCCCCTGGCAGTCAAACATCCGCTCATCTTGTGTTATTGGACTGACGCTATACGTTCGCCTATTTATCGACGATTCGCATACGTCGTGGCCTTGGCTACTTTTCGGCTGCAGTTGCCTTATTCGTTAAAGCAAATAGTGGAAATTAAGCATTCTTCTTGTGAATGTAAGTGTTGTGTGAGCTAAAGTGCAAAAAATGCAACAAGTTGAATATTTAGTTTTGGCTGTTCGTATTTTGTAAGTTATTGTTATAAATAATGTTTAGTGTCCATGTAACAAGGAAGTAAGAAATGAAGAAATTAGTGCTGTCTGCTATGCTAGTAGCCGCGCCTGTGGCTGCAGCGGAAATTAGCGTATTAGAGGACTTGAAGTCCACCCCCCTAACATCTTATGAGGCGGGAAGAAATCAACTGGCTACATTCACCGCAGCGATAAATCTGTTTACTAAACTTGAAGGTAAGCAAAAGTTTACATTCAATCTCCTTGAAGATGAATCAACTCTCGGTCTTGAGATCTCGGGTTTTCAGCCTGTAAAAAAAGTAACCAAGGATGAGTGTAACTCATTGTTTATTAAACTAGGTGCTTTGAATGTGGTTTCTGACTTACCTACTTTAATTTGGCCGGATTTATCTAAAGAACAAGCTAAAGACATTCAGAGTGAATTATTTATCCAAGCTAAAATTATCGCAAAAGAAAACCACGAATTCTCAATTACTTGTAAAAAGTCGCTAGCAGAAATTTAGCCTAGCTAGCTACTATAGCGTCAATAGCCAATTTTTGACGCTATTCTTATCCCACATTACACCGTCTCTTAGCATTGAATTAAGTATTACAGCTATCTTGTTAATGCAGGCAATTATCGCTACTTTGTAGATTTTCCTGTCGTAAGTAATGGTTCATAAGTAGCCTTAAAAACTGGGTTACATTGGATATCAGACACTATGCCAAGTATTCCTTACCCAATAATGTGCACCATCACACGCTTCAACGGCTATACGCATGAGTGGTATATTTGCTATTGTAGTCAGTAGCTTAGCTCTATTGCTGATTTATGAAGAATGACCTTAACATTTTGGCCTTCAACATGAAGATTGAGATAGGATTTAACTAGCTCGATTGTGTAGAAATAAGAATGATCAGATATGGTACCTGCGGTGAAATTAGGTACTACATACGTATGGTAGATCCTCGAAAAGTGGAGTCCATGTCATTTGCTAAATTACTTTCAAGCATCATAGTAAGGATTATATTTTGGAAGAAGTACAACAAAAATGGATTTGTGGTTTTTGGACGAGAATCGGAGCCTTGTTTATTGACACAATATTTTTAGGTGTATTGGGGTATGTTGTCGGCTTATTTCTAGAAGATGTTTTCGTCCAGCTTGGTGAGTGGGGAAGGTTGATTGGCTTTGTTGTGTCAATTACATATTTTGGTGTAATGAATAGCTCTTTATTAAATGGCCAGACAATAGGGAAAAAGCTTCTAAATATAAGAGTTGTTGACTCATGCAATTCAACTATCAGCCTACCAAAGTCCTTTTTGAGGTATAGCTTCCTTGCCGTTCCATTTTCTCTGAATGGAGCACAAATTACTAACGAAGCAGTAATCCCATATTTAATGTACCTGTTATCGTTTATCGTATTTGGTGGCTTATGCTCAATTACTTACTTATATATTTTTAATCGCGTAACTCGACAGTCATTACATGATCTTGCCGTAGGCACTTATGTCGTAAATGCAGAGGCTAGTTCTGAAAAGTTGCCATCAGTCTGGAGACCTCACTTAGTAGTGGTTACCGGCTTATTTGTTACAGCGGTCCTTGTCCCCGTTCTTACTTCTGACTTAACGCAATCAGAATCGTTCAAGGGACTGTTAGTAACACAGAAAGCAATCAATAATAATGAGTCAGTAAAATATGCAGGGGTCACAGAAGGTGCAACAACTTTCACTTCATCAAACTCTGGGAGTAAAACAACGACATATGTGAAAGCTCAAGCTTTTCTTTATAAAGATAGTGTTCGAGATTCAGAGATCGCAAAGCAACTAGTCCAAACTATAATTTATACTTACCCAGAGTCGCTAAATAAAAACTTGATTAAAGTAACTCTTACCTACGGTTATGATATTGGTATTGCTTCAAAATGGAATAGTTACAACTACAAGTTTAATCCGCAAGAGCTCAAAATTTTGGAGTAATCGTCATCTAACAAGACTTTAAATTTTGTTCAAATGATAGCTTCGGTGCAATTAGCTATTACACAAGTGTGGCAGATCCTTGGAAAGGGGATCCCTGTCATTCGTTATAGCTCATCGATAGTCTAAGGATTTAGATGTACAAAATGCAAATAGGTTTAGTCATGGCCTGCATGACCGCCCTTGGTTATATGATGGGGAGTGACTTTAGCTCAATGGAACAACACACAACGTTTCCAGGTGAAGGACTCTCTTTATTTGCAGTTGAAGTAGCTAAACCTTTCCCAGTCGAACCTTTGAAAAACTTCAATATTGCCACTGATAGTCCAATTACTAATTTTCGAGTGCCTCTAGATCTAGATACTGACTCAAAGCTTAGTTTTATATCTGACTACGAAGTTACAATTGACAATGGCTCTGGATTGGTGGGGCGAGTTAAAATCGAGCGGGGTTTTATCAGTAAGAGCGAATGTATTTCAGCTTTAGGCTATTTGGTTGACAAGTTTCAGGAGTATTATCCAGAATTCCAATTTGAAGTTGGTAAATCAAGCTACTCGAAAACCGTTGGAGATTTACGAGTTGGTGCTTCATGTTCAGTTTATGAAAGCTCCCCATACGTTTCGTTAGAGTATTACTTAGAAAGTAACTCTGTAGCAGATAACGTTCTTAAAGCTTTCACCCGCAGATAAAGAGTTATTACAAACGTTTAAGAATCAAGACAATCAACGAGGGCGCCGATAGCCGGCGCCCTTTGTGTTAGTTGGTAACGCTGTAAGTGTCGTAATCGCGAAGTAAGAAGAGTGCGATACAGGCTGCGAACATTGGCCAAGAGGCAAAGAACAGTAGGTTATTGAACGGGTCCATGTATTTTCCAAAAGAGGCGAAAGTTGAACCTGCGTGCAGGACTAAAATCGCGCCGTAGGTGTACTTTTTCCACATGCCGACAACAAACGCGCCTAAGAATCCTAGCTGCGCGACACCCATAGCCATTATTGCGTTGTCCGAGATGTCGATGCCGTAAAAGCCAGACAGTACTTTTGTTGCATGCTCAGGTACAAGGATCTTATCCAAGCCCCAGAACAAGAAGACGATAAAAATGCCGATTCTCAGCAGCAGTAGGCTAGTCGCCAGTTTGGTTTGAAGTTTCTTTTCCATGATATCCCTTGTGATGCACTCAACGATGCGATTAAATTAAATGTTCTTCAAAGAAGACCCATCGTATTCGCGTTTTCTTTCGTTATTTTTTAGTGCCTTATGTAACAAGGAGTGTCTGCTTAGTGGGTTTGATGGTGGGTAACGTTAATGCAGACTTAGGTAGAGCTTATATGCGACGAGAAGTCAGGCTTAGATTCTCGATCTTAATGTACTTGGCCGTGTATATAAGTTACTGGCGCAGCATAAGCCATTATCATTCGTTGAGCCTGATGTTCATTGACTAAGATGCGGTTGATGAGCTTTTGAAGTTGATCTATTTCTGGCAGCTGCTGATGCTTTATTTGCTTTTCTAGAGCGGTCAATTGGTGTGCCAACATGTTTAGCCCGAGGTTCAAAGCCATCCCTTTTACTGAGTGTAAAGTATTCTTTATAGATTTAAGGTCCTGCTGAATGTAAGCCTCGATGAGTTGATCGATGGACTCTTCAAGTTCTCTCGATGTTGATTTCAAAAGCACAATCAGGTCGTGGTGGTTTTCTTTAAACGATTGAATAACCTCTGATTGGCTAATCTCTTCTTCTGTTAGGCTTAGTTTATCAATGGGCTCTCTGTGAAGTTCGATAACATTGCTTGTTATATCAGTCGTGGATTCGCTATTAGCGTGTTTAGGCAGCCGTGAAGAAAACTGCTGTAGGGCATCGAAGAAACTCTCTTGCTGCAACGGCTTTGTTAAAACGTGGTCTGCACCCGCTTCAATAAAGCTGTCGTGAGCCTCGCGAAACACATCGGCGGTGTAAGCAAATATCAGAGTGTTTAAGCCAAGCTGTTGTCTAATAAATTGTGTTGCTTCAACTCCATTCATTTCAGGCATGTGATTGTCCATTAAGATGAGGTCATATTTTGCTGTTTTCAGGTATTCCGTCGCGATTCTTCCGTTTTCTGCCAGTTCAACATGATATCCGAAGTTTTCACAAAAGCCTTTAGCAACAATGGCGTTAATGCGGTTGTCTTCTACTAGCAGCACGTTCAGTGGATTATTGAATGGTTCGTCCGTGCTGATCAGATCTGAGTTGGTTTCTGTTGCTTTGTGTACTTGCCAGGTGATAGGTAATGATACGTGGAACTTGGTTCCAAGCCCTACGGCACTGTTTAGAGTTATCTCACCTCCCATTAACTCCACGAGCTTTTTAACGATAGCTAACCCAAGCCCTGTGCCTCCAAATTTTCTTGTTGTGGATGCATCCGCTTGTTCGAACGAGTTGAATATATGCTGGTGCTTATCTTTCGGGATCCCGACGCCAGTATCCGTTATGGTCAGAAGGAGCTTGTTGTCCTGATGATTAAGGGCTAACTGGAACAATACGTGGCCTTCATTGGTAAACTTGACCGCGTTGCCCCCCAAATTAAACAATATTTGGCGCAACCTCGCGCAATCCCCAATAAGGTCTATGTTGTTAGGCACCTCGTTATCGACGATTAAACGGATACTCTTTTCGTCTGCCATCGGTTTAATTGCACTGCAGACTGGTCGAATAACTTGTTCAAAGTTAAACGGAGCAATATCCAATTCGAGTTTGTTTTCCTCCACTTTAGAGAAATCTAGGATGTCGTTGAGTATTGTCATCAGGTGTTGGCCTGAATCGAGAATGACTTCGATGTTCTCTTTGGTAGCCGGTTCTTTAGTCTGGGAAGCTATGATCTGCGATATGCCAAGCACACCATTCATAGGGGTGCGTATTTCATGGCTCATCGTTGAAAGGAATTCACTTTTCGCTTTAGCGGCGGCTTCGGCTTTTTTACGTTCAGCGATAAGATCACGGTTTGAGGCATGCATTTGATTGTTGCTTTTAACCAGAGTCGTCGCCATTTTTTGAAAACTGTGGGTGAGTTGAGCAACTTCATCGTTACCACTCATCGAGGGGCTTCGGTCAAGCATGGAAGCGACTTGCTTTAAATGACCAGCCGCCACTTGATTCGCCGCGTTAAGGAGTAGGTGAATACGTTTCTTGATGCGATTGGATGACCATGCTGCTACGAGCAGAGAAATGAACGTTGAAAATAGCGTTCCTAGAAATAGCACATAACTGGTTTGATTGGCGGAGTGATCGGATTCTTTCACTCGAATTTGAATAAGCTTTTGTTCGATTGAAATAAACTCGGCTATCTCGTTACGAATTTTATCAATAAGTTGTTTGCCCGTTTGTTTCTGAGTTAAAGCAATCACATTTTGCATCGTAGTTGTGCCATTGCCTACTAAACTACGTTGGGCGATTTCTTTTTCACCTGCTTCCTTAAGCCATTGCTTATGAAGCGCATCTATCTTTCGGAGACGCTCGACTTGTTTAGGGCTATCGCTTACTTGTTCACAAAGGGTATGAACTTTTTGGTTCCAAACATCAAGTGCAAGGTGATAAGGCTCAAGAAATACAGGGTCACCCGTAATGAGGTAGCCCCTTTGACCCGTTTCCATATCAATGGCTAGGTTTAACAGTTCTTGAGCTCGAGCAATTGCTTTGTGAGTGTGGACCACCCAATGGTTATCTTCTACCATAGATTGGGTGTTTTTATGGACAGAGAATGAAACAAGAACCATCAATGCGATTGGAATTGAAAAGCTAACTAAGAGCTTTCTCTGCAGAGAAATATCATCAAACCAACTCGCAAACATAAAGTCACGTATTCCACACTATAAAAACCTATAGTTATTGTAGATTAGATTGTTAGGTGTACAAATGCATAGTGTGTGGTTGAGCTATTTTTGAACCTAAAAAGGTAGTCAGAGCTCTAAAAATAGAGCTCTGACTACCTTGGTATACGAATGAAGGTAAGAACAGAGTGGCACAAAACGTATCAGTCTGATTTAAGAATGGCCTAACTCTGATGAAGAAGGAGCCGGCGCTTGATAGCCACGACTAAGCTCGAAATGCTGCTGCTTGAGTAAGCTTAGCGCTAGGTTTATCGGCATTGGCTTATAAAAATAGAAGCCTTGAATGTAGTCGACGCCCAGTTTAGAGAGGATTTTTGTTTGTGATTCGTATTCGACTCCTTCAACGATGACTTGCATCCCTAACGTGTGAGCAAGCTGCAACATAGACTCAAGTAAAGGCAAGCCAAAGCTGGACTCGTCAGATATGTTTTTTACGAACACACGGTCAATTTTAAGAATGCTAAACGGAAACTGTCTCACAAAATCTAAGCCCGCATAGCCTGTCCCAAAATCATCAATTGCAACTCTCACACCTAACTCAGACAGTTTGGTTAGGTTACTTCTTATCTTGACCATATCGGCGTCAGAACATTCGCCGTCTTCAGTAACCTCAAAAACCACACGTTTTAGAATGTCTGGGTGTTTCTTGTAGATGTTCATCACTTTATTCGCGAAGTTACTATTGGAAACGACATTTCGGCTTATATTGACGCTAATATATTTTGAATCAAATAACTCTTGATTATGTTTTATCGTGTTGAGTACTTCGCGCAACACAAAGTAAGTCAGGTCCTCAATCAATCCTAAGCTTTCTGCAAGTGGAATGAATATGGCAGGGGACACGTTACCCTCAACAGGGTCGCTCCACCTAAGGAGTGACTCACAGCCCACTATTTCAGTGGTATGTTGGTTAACGACTGGTTGCAGGTGTACATGGAGGTGTTTGTTTTTTAACGCACTAGAAAGTGAGTACTCTAAGCTATGTTGGCTCTGTTTTTTATACTTGATCGAGATAAGGCTGATAGTAATGATTCCAGCCATCAGAAAGCCAAACCATGAGTAGCTCAATAAGAAGTTTAAGTAATACTGATACCCAATGTATGACGTGATAGTGAGTGGGTAAGTATTTGAGTGTATTTGCACTTTGGCAATGTGTGCCCCAGTGTCTGATGGGTAAATATCCCTTTTTATCACTTCAACTTTGGCTTGAATTCCATAATTGCTCAGGTTTTTTTCTACGAGATCATAGATGAAGTGGGGCGGTATCATCAGGCTTACCCCTACATCTTCCTTATTTGAGAAAATGAGCATGATGGATTGAACCTGAGTAATGGCTGAATTTGAATACGATAGCGTGGTTAAATTCGGACTGTCATTGAGTCGCTGCCTAATCGTTTTGTACAAGCGAAACGAAACCTCACCATCGGTGGTTGAACAGTAAAACTGGTCGTCCTTGTTAAAAGCCGCCGCTTCTTTTACCCAATCTGCATCAAAAACGTTTTGACGAAGCTGCATAACAATCGAGTCACAAGGTTGGTCTGGCGAAATTTCTGAGAGAAAAAGGTCAAACCTTGATTGTATTCCCGCAAGCCTTGTTTCGACTAATTTCGATGAGTCTTCGGTTAACGTTTGATAATGAAGCGGCGTAAAAGGAATAAGCAAAGCCATAGAAAAAAAGAACGAAATGGCAAAGTAGAATGATGTTTTAGCGAAGTGTTGATACTTAATGTCCATAATTGGAAAAGTATTGCCGATTATCGTGAGTATTCAATTTAATTTATAAATTTAACGATAATAACGCAAGCTTATTCATAAATATTGTGAATAAACGCATGAGTTATTTATTGAAATAGAGGCTTTTCTAGTCTTAGTATAAAAATCAGAATGTTAGATGCGCCTTCAGGGTTAGATGTGATGACTTTTTGTTCAACGGTTTTTGGGGTTTATGAGGTAGTACATTGTGCATCTTTCCATCATTAGATTTTGATATGAGGCTTTAGAAGTAATGCGAAGTAAGCGGACTTGGTAACAATGATAAGAAAATTAATGTGGATGTTATTACGAATTTTAATCGTCTATTTGATGATTGCTCCTACCTACGCAATTCTGATTTTAACGAATATAGCCGAGCCTCATCTTTTAGGGACTAAACCAGAAGTGTTAGTTTGGCTTTCGTGCTTCCTTCTTTTGATTGGCTATATACTAATCAGGATTTCTAAAACGAGAAATATAGGAAAATTATTATCACTTAGTGTTTTTGGGGCGATAGTCTTAATCATGTATGTAGACGAGCGTTATTGGATTTTTGAAATCAGTGTCAATGCATGGAGCTTATTTTTGGCCACTCTGTATTTGTTAATGCTTTTGTACTTCATTTTTCCAGTTAAGCAATTTAAGCCTTTACTGAGCTTAGTTCCTGTCGCTGGGGTATCTTGGTTTTTAGTTTGGACTTTCCTGGGTCCAATAAGCTTAACGTATGATTTGATGAGCAGTAAGACAACCATTCCAATCGATAAATACCAAAAGGTAATAGGCTTGCTTCCGGAGTTGTACCTCAGTGCTTTTCAATCAGGCTTGTTTTCGATGTTTCTTGTGCTGTGGCTATATGCTTTTGTCATCTTGTGTCATAACCCCAAACGCAGCTATCGGAAACTGGCCACTCATGTATCTAAGTTTCGTAACACGTGGCAATAATAGGGGTATATATGTGCTTTGGGAGTAGGAGAAGGCAATGAAAAAGGTTTTATCGGCCGTGTTATTAACTTGTGTGCCTTTGCTGGTATCAGCATCAGATGATGCTATCGATTGCGAAAATGCGATGACAACATTAGAGATTAACCAATGTGCATCTATTAGTCTGGAATCTGCACAACTGGAACTTGACCAATACCTTGAAGCTAGCTTTAAGCACAATGCTTATGATGAGGAATTGGTGAATTCAATCAAGGTTGCTCAGGACAGTTGGCAAGCTTACATGACTGCACATTGTGACTCGGTGTATACCCAATGGCGTGATGGATCTATTAGAGGCCTCATGGCATTGTCTTGCAAAACCGAGCTGACTAAAAAAAGAACGCATGAGGTGTGGGGAAACTTCTTAACCTACATGGACAGCACACCGCCAGTTTTACCAGAACCAAATCTTAACTCAACATAGCATTAGACTTAAAACTGGAACGAAAAGGGTAAGGTGACTAACCTTGCCCTTTGTTATTGGGGTCTGTTGTTTGGATTGTTGCTTTAGCGAGTTAATTTACACTGTTTCTGTGCTTTACGGCTTTGCTTTAGTCTGAAGGCGCACTAAATCACTTTTACGCTGCTTCGTTCAACTAACGTTGGTTCTAACTCAACAACTTGAGGAGACGCGTCAGGTGTTTTTAGTCGGTTAAGTAACGTGTCTACAGCAGCTTTACCTAAACGGTGTTTTGGCTGGTGGACCGTACTTAACGCTGGCGTCATGTATTTAGAAAGATGAATATCATCGTAGCCAATAATGGAAAGATCGTTTGGAATCGATGTGCCATCTTGCGCCGCAGCGTGAATTACACCCATCGCCATCATATCGTTACTGACGAACAAGGCTGACGGCATTCCGCCACGAGTTTTTAGTGTTTGATAAGAATCAAAGCCACCATCGCATTCAAAGTTTGATTCAACAATCCATTGAGGATTGATCGTTAAATTGGCTTCTTCCATTGCTTGTTGGAAGCCTTGATAACGAGAAGAAGCTTGATTGCGATGCAGTGGACCTGTGATACAACCGATTTGAGAGTGCCCATTATCAATCAAGTGCTTAGTTGCCATGTAACCACCTTGATGGGAGTTATCTTGAATTTTGTCACTCGCAAATAACATAGGGCCCCAGTCCATGACTACGACAGGCAACTCAGGGTAACGCTCGAAGACATCGATGTGTTGACCCTCAAGAGTTGAACACATCAGCATTAAGCCATCGACTCGCTTTTGTAGCAAAGTGTCAATGGATGACTTCATACGCTCACTGTCGCCTTCCGTGTTACACAAGATTAGGTTGTAGCCTTTTTCATAGCAACGACGTTCCACACCTTTCACTACTTCACCAAAGAATGGGTTAGTAGACGTGGTAACCAACATACCTAGGGTTTTGGTTTGCTTCATTTTCAAACTACGAGCCAGTGCAGAAGGCGCGTAGTTGAGTTCTTTAGCCGCACTGTTAACACGCTCAGCGATTTCTTCACTGACAAAACGTGACTTGTTGATCACATGACTCACGGTCGATGTAGAAACCTTTGCGAGCCGTGCGATGTCTTTCATTGTTGCCATAAAAAAATCCTTGTGGGAATAACTTGTCCACGTTGCGCAATATTCTGCCTGAAAACAGGGGCTTATGCTTGGGTATTTGTGCGGTCTAATTACAGACCAAACAATACACTAAGCCGAAACCTGCTCGGCTAGGAAAGCATCCGTTTCAGCACGGCTTGGAATAGATGTTTGGGCGCCAAAGCGAGTTACTGAAATGGCAGCCGCGGCGTGAGCAAACTTAATCGCGCGTTGTAATGGCATGTCTTCAAGTAAGCCTGTCACTAATGCACCATTAAATGTGTCGCCAGCAGCGGTAGTATCCGTTGCATCAACACGAAAACCGGCAATTAATTCGCCTTCGCTAGCTTCATTACCTTGACCGTGATGACTAACCCAAACGCCTTTCGCGCCAAGTGTGATCATCACAGTCTCAATGCCTTTCGCATGCAGAGCTAAAGCCGCCTGGTGAGCGGACTGGTTGTCAGTTACAGTCACACCTGTTAGGACTTCCGCTTCGGTCTCGTTGGGTGTTATCACATCGACACAAGCAAGCAGTGAATCCGATAATGGACGAGCAGGAGCCGGGTTAAGAATCACTTGCGTGCCGCTCTCTTTGGCCACTTTTGCAGCGAACTCAATGCCTTCAATTGGCGTTTCAAGTTGAGTCAGCAGGTACTTAGCATTGCGAATCTTCTCTAGGTGCGGCTTGATTTGGTCGCAAGTCAGCTTGTTGTTTGCTTCCGCAGAAAGACAGATGCTGTTTTCGCCTGTTGCGGATACTTGGATCATCGCGATGCCAGTCGGGGTGTTGTTTGCAACGATAACGCCGTCGATGTTGATGCCGTCCTTAGCAAAATCTTGACGAATGTTGATACCAAATGGGTCGTCACCAACACAGGCGATAAAGCCGATATCTGCGTTTAATCGCGCAGCAGCCACCGCTTGGTTTGCACCTTTGCCGCCAGGAATGACCTGATAATTACCGCCAATCAAGGTTTCACCCGGACGAGGGAACGAAGGAACTTGCAATACGTGGTCAGCGTTAACGCTACCTAAAACAATCAGTTGAGTCATGATACGAGCCTTATGATATATCGTATTTGAAAATGCATGGGTCTTTCTCATTACGTTAATTACACGCCTTTTTAGACGACTTATTGAGAAACAGCGATGCATTGTCTGGGGTGGGTAAGTAAGGCAGGGATAGGGGAATCCCTGCCTATGTGTCGCTCTATTTTTTGCTTTATTTAATCGATTTTGGATTCAATTACTTAGCAACAATTTTTAGAGGTACTGGTACGTACTCGTCTACTGTTTCGCCTTTCAGTACTTTGTCTGCCATTTCGATACCCAGAGAACCGATTAGGTCAGGCTGTTGTGCTACCGTTGCACCAAGTAGGCCACGATTAACAGCAGCAATACCGTCGTCAGTGCCATCAAAGCCAACGATCATTACGTCTTTGCCTGAAGCTTGAACTGCGCGCAGTGCGCCTAGCGCCATTTCATCGTTCTGAGCGAATACTGCTTGTACGTCTGGGTTTGCAGCAAGTAAGTTTTCCATTACGTTCAGACCTTTAGTACGGTCAAAATCAGCAGGTTGACTTGCAAGAAGCTCAAGGTCGCTGCCGTTTACTGCGTTCATGAAGCCTTCGCCACGTTCACGAGCTGCTGATGTACCAGCAATACCTTCAAGTTGTATTACTTTTGCTTTTTCGCCCACTTTTTCCATGATGTAGTGACCCGCCATTTCACCGCCGATTACGTTATCAGAAGCAATGTGGCTCACTACGTCACCACGGCTTGCACCACGGTCTAGCGTTAATACGGGGATGTCTGAGCGGTTAGCAATACGAATAGCGTTAGACACAGCGTCTGAATCCGTTGGGTTAATCAGGATTGCTTTAACACCACGAATGGTTAGATCTTCAATGTTCGAAAGCTCTTTGCTTGGGTCGTTTTGAGAATCAAGAACGATAAGCTTGTAGCCTAGCTCTTCCGCTTTCGCTTCTGCGCCATCTTTCATGGTTACGAAGAATGGGTTGTTCAATGTAGACAGAACGATTGCCATTGTATCTTGCGCCTGTGCAGATACAGATACCGTTGTAGAAAGAAGAGCAGCAGAAATAAGAGTCGCTAATTTTTTCATGGTGTAAGTCCTTTATGTAGGGTGAGCTAGGTTGGATAACCCTAGCTCGTTGTTACATTATTTATAGATTTAATGTTTATAGGTTTGTTACTGATAGATATTTTTAATATAAAACAGAGTTTTACTTGTTTTTGTTGTCGACTAATACCGCCAGAAGAATAACCACTGCTTTTGCAATCATCTGGTAGTAAGAAGATACGTCTAATAGATTTAAGGCGTTGTTTAGGAAGCCGATAATCAGTGCACCAATCAATGTGCCCATGATACGACCACGACCGCCGGCTAAGCTTGTGCCGCCAAGAACTACGGCTGCGATGGCGTCTAATTCATAACCCATACCTGCTGTTGGTTGAGCTGATGACAATCGAGATGCCACGATGATGCCAGCTACCGCTGCTAACAGACCACAGATTGCGTAAACGCCGATTTTCACTTTGTCTACGTCGATGCCTGATAGGCGAGTTGCTGATTCGTTGCCACCTAGTGCGTAAACATAGCGACCAAAGCGTGTGTGGTTAAGTAGGTACCATACCGCTGCGAACACTACGACCATGATCCATACCGGAACTGGGATGCCCATTGCGTAGCCTGTACCGAACCAAGCGAAGGCGTCTGCTGTGTCAGTGAAACCAGTAGAGATAGGACGACCGTCGGTGTAAACCATGGTTACGCCGCGAAGTAGTGTCATAGTCACAAGAGTTGCTATGAAGGCTTGAACCTTACCCTTGGCAATAATCACACCACTGATAGCACCTAATGCTGCACCTGCTACTAGAGCGGTTGGCACTGCGATCATCACTGGGATTTCCATGCCAATCATGCTGGCTGCGAATGCACCACAAAGTGCCAGTACAGAGCCGACACTCAAGTCGATACCTGCGGTTAAGATAACCAGCGTCATGCCTACAGCGATAATTGCGTTAACTGAGGTTTGGCGCAGAATGTTTAGGATGTTGTCGACAGTAAAAAAGTTTGGGTTTAAGAAAGAAACGACAACAATCAGGAAGATCAAAGCAATCAATGACTTTTGGTCAATCAGCCACTCTTTGCTGATTAACGGTTTTTTCTTTGGCGCTTCAGTTTCAGTTGTTTTGCTCATGGTTTTAGTACTCATGCTGCGTCCTCGTTGATCTTTTTACCGACCGCACACGCCAGTAATAATTCTTGGTTTGCTTCTTTAGCATCAAATTCACCGCTTACACGGCCTTCATGCATCACCATGATGCGGTCACTCATTCCTAACACTTCTGGCATTTCAGATGAGACCAAAATAATGCTCATACCGTCAGCTTTGAATTTATTAATGAGTTGGTAAATTTCTTTTTTAGCACCGACATCGACACCACGCGTTGGCTCATCGAGAATCAGTACTTTTGGTTTGGTCATCAAGCCTTTAGCGATAGCCACTTTCTGTTGGTTACCACCAGAAAGGTTGCCAATAATTTGTTCGCGAGTCGGGGTTTTGATGTTGAATAGTTTGATGAAGTCATCAACCGCCATCACTTCATCTTTATGTTGGATTTGACCGCTTTTAGTCAATTGATCCAATGAACATAAAGACATGTTTTCTTTAACAGAAAGCCCTAGAACTAAGCCATCGCCTTTACGGTCTTCAGAGATGTAAGCGATGCCATTTGCTAAGCCATCTTTCGGACTTACAGGGTTAATGGTTTTGTTTTCTAGGTTGATGACACCGCGCTCACTCGGAAGGGCACCGTAAATCACTTTCATCAGTTCAGTACGACCAGCACCCATCAAGCCAGACACACCCAAAATCTCGCCACGCTTTAGAGTAAAGCTCACGTCATGAACACCAGAACCCGTCAGGCCAATCACTTCAAGGCAGGTTTCACCGTGGCTCTGCCCTATACGTGGATATTGCTCGTCCAACTTACGGCCCACCATCATTTCGATCAGGCCATCTTCGTCGGTGTCTTTTACTTCACATTGGCCAATGAACTTACCGTCACGAAGTACGGTGATGTCATCACAAATTTCGAAGATCTCTTTCAAGCGATGAGAGATATAAACAATGCCGCAGCCTTCAGAACGCAGCTCGTTAATCACCTTAAATAGCGACTCAGTTTCGGTATCGGTTAGTGCGTCCGTTGGTTCATCCATGATGATGACCTTAGATTCAAACGATAGGGCTTTCGCGATCTCTACCATTTGTTGCTCACCAAGGCTTAACTGACCTAAAAGTGTTTTCGAGCTGTGTTTTACATTAAGACGTTTAAGTAGCTTGTCCGCTTCTTGGTACATTTCGTTCCACAAGATGCGACCCATAGTCCCTGTGATTTCACGACCTAAGAAGATGTTCTCGGCGATGGTTAGCTCTGGAATTAGGTTCAATTCTTGGTGAATGATACTAATGCCAGCTTGTTGTGAATCACGAGGTCCTTTAAATGCTGCTGGTTTACCTTGGTAGGCGATAGTGCCGCCATCCAAGTGGTAAATGCCGGTAAGCACTTTCATGAGCGTTGATTTACCTGCACCGTTTTCACCCATTAACGCCATGACGCGTCCTGGGTAAACGTTGAGGCTTGCCTTATCCAGTGCTTTCACACCAGGGAAGGCTTTCTCAATTGAGCTAAGTTCTAAAATGGCTTGAGTCATGTCGGTTCCTTTACTCGGGGCCAGTTGTATTTGATTGTTCTGTATATGTACTGTTTTTGGTTCAGTGATGACACTGGACTGTCGTTGCGTTTCGCTTGAGCTAAAACGTTACGCCAGCTTGAAAAATAACATTTGCGTATGGTGTGCATTCACCAGTGCGAATTACCGCGCGGCTTTCATGCGTACGCTCTTTGAATTCTTCATGAGTGATGTACGTAATCGAAAGCGATTTGCCGCAACGCGCTTCTTCTGTCTTGATCAAATCAATCAGCGCAGCGTGATGTTCAGGGCTGACTTTTGCAAACTCTTCTGCAATCACAACACCTTCAATTTGAGATTCATCCAGCATGGTTTTTACTGTTTGTTGAAAGCTCGGTACACCATGAGTCAGAGCAAGATCAATGCGAGTTACGTGGTCTGGAATCGGTAAGCCTGCGTCACAAATCGTAATTTCATCTGTGTGGCCAAGAGTCGCCACTAGGTAAGAGAGTTCAGAGTTTATTAGAGTACTTTTTTTCATATCACGACCTATCGAAAAATAACGTTTGATGGGTTGAGAACAACTCAAGAAAAAGCCATCGAAACGTTTCGATAGTGATAATAGTGTCTGATTTATCATTTGCACTATTCACTTTCTTAGAGTGTGATAACGATCATCGAAACGTTTCGATGGGGTGTTTTTTGGTGATCTCAGTCACCGACATTGATTGCATAAATCCTTTTATGTGGGTTCAATCGATAGCGCATATCCGAACTTACTGATGGTAATGATCTGTACGTTGGGTGCTCTCAATCGCGCGAAGACATTGCGTAGGTTATAGACGACGTTTGCAAGAACATGTGGTGACGAGAGTTGTCCGTTCCAACACACATCAACAATATGCTCTCTTGAAATCGGTCTTCCCACATTATCCAATAACAAACAGAGCACTGCTAATAGGTGAGGGCGCAAGGTGATTTTGTTTCCCTGCTGATTAGTAATGGTTCGAGAGTCGGTATCAATGATTAAGCCGTTGAGGTCTATGGTGTGGGTCATCGTGTTTTCTGTTCGTCTTATTCTGAATTGTGGAGATTGAGCAAAACTGGCCTGCTTTTGGAGCGGGTAACTATTTAAGTGTTCTTATTTAAGTGTACTAATGGTTAAAGCGCGCAGATTATGCAAAATCACACCACGCTTGAAAGTAAGCCTGCGTAAGCTCATGAGAATAAAATCTAAAAATGGGATGGTTTGAAAAATAGAAGGAAGATTATTCTGAACAAATGAAAGTTTTTTATTTCTAGTTTATTCAGTGGTTTATTAGGTTTTTACTGATTATGTTGGCTGAAGTTACAAAGTGATTATATTTCTATTTATTTTTTTGTTTTCTGTGAGATTAACCTGCTTGCGAATTCGACGGGGTGTCGGATAACTCTAACAAGATTGTGCAGCAGAGGAAGGCGGAACAATCTTGATTGCTATAAGTAAGGTCAAGCAGTAATGAACAACAAATTTATTCTAAGTATCGCGATGATGTCAGCAGTGGCAGCAAGTAATGTAATGGCAGCAGACAGTGGATTTTACCTAGGCGGCGCAATCGGCACATCTGGTATTGATGATGGCGGGCTAACTGACACGATCAATGAGCCTATTACTTTTAAAGCCGAAGACAATACTTACCGATTAATTGCTGGTTACAAATTTAACCGTATTGTTTCGGTTGAAGCTCAATACACAGATTTTGGTGATATAGCCCTGAAAACAAAATCTGGTAATAAGGTTTTCACTTGGACACCTCAAATCTTTTCGGTAACGGCTAACCTTGGTTACACGTTTGATAATGGCATTCGTCCATTTGGCACTATCGGTCTATCGACTATTGATCTAGACATGAAGTTTGCTGATGGCTCTCGCCCTTCAGGAGATGGTTTTGATGATTCGGGAGATGGCATCCGTATGGGTGTTGGTGTTGAATATACGCCACCTACAATGTCTTCGTTGAGCTTTCGCCTAGCATACGAAGCTGATGCTTTTGATATCGAAGATTACGAAAACGGACACAAGACAGAAGATACTGTTGTTCTGGATTCTTTTTACTTAGGCGCAATGTACACATTCTAAGTTTCACACTTTGCTAAACGGTAAATCGGTTTCTAAATGGGGCGTCGGTTGGCTCAACCCGTTTGGCTAAAGTGGAAGGCCGCAGTTTTTGACTGCGGCTTTTTTATGTTCAACTCTAGGCTTCACGGATATGAGCGGTTACAGCAACGATGGCATGGTCCGTACTGAATTGGTCATGCTCGAAGCTTGGATTAATCAGGTGATGGTCTAACACTGTGTAGCTAGAGATCTCCATTAAACTTGAAGAGTTCTGACAATCGAACTCATTCGACATTAAAATATAGTCCAGTACAGACCCAGAGGCGCCGTAGTAATGGGTTGGTTTACGCAGTTCAAGCAAGTCTTCTTCATGCAGTTGATGGTAAAGATCCCAACTGTCTTTTAATCGAAAATGGGACAGCCAATGCTTGCTGTTTTCGTCTCGGTTGATTGAGTAACTCAACAGCCCTTTAAACTCATCATTAAACAAAGGCTTATTAAAATCACCCATCAACACAACGGGTTGATCGGTTTGGTAGCGCTGATTGGTAATGTATTGATGAAGCATCTGAGCTTCTAAACCACGCTGAACGCTCGATAACCAAGATCCGAGTTGTTCTTGATGAAGCTTAACTAACGTGTCGCTTTTGGGCTTTTGGTTGTCTGAAATTTGAGAGACTTTAGATCTATCAGCATTATCTAGAATGTGACTTTTGGGCTCGGTTGGTCGCTGAGATTTAAAGTGCACCACATAACAGTCGGTTGAGCCCAAATGGGGTAAGGTAATTGTGGCGTGTACTGGCGTTCGGTTAAATGAAAAACTGTCACTAAGATTGAAGGCTGAAAGCAACTCTAAATCGGGTTTAACCGGCTGCACTTTTTCAATCGGGTAGCGAGAGGCGATACCCACGACAGGCGAGGTATACAGGTAATCATCTTCAACATGCGCGCTATCGACCACAGCAAAGTAAGGATAACCAAGTTCATTCATTAACTGCTCTAAAGATCGCGGGCTAAATATTTCTTGGAAGCCAATCACATCACAATCTAATGATTTAATCGCTTGAGCCATCCAGTGTTGCTTCTTCTTCCATTCCTCGAAGCTGTAAATGTTCTCAAAATCATAGTAAGCATTCGGTGGTTCGAGGTAGTTCAAAAGATTGAACGTTGCGAATGTTATTTGGTTTGGTTTGTTCAAAGTGTCATCCCATTTAGACCAGGTAATAATGATACTCCACTAACGCACTGATTGTTGGACAATTCGTGGGCTACGTATCATCTGTAGGTATGGTTTGTTCAATTGAATGTCCTATAACAATGGAACTTTATGCCGTAACAGGTAGACAAATTATAGCGTTCTTTTCTTAGACCGTGCACCCACTAGCTCCGCGTGAACCGAGTAATTTGTAAATAAACGGTAAGAGATAGAGTGCTGATGGTTTTATTAGTTATTACATGATGTTAGATTTGAACCTATACTTGTTTTAACGGCCTACATTAAAGCCGATTAATCAATGTGAATATAGAATTCATGACATTTGAAGGGAGAGTCAAATGGGAACAGTTTTTCGACACAAAGCCTCGCAGCGCACTCAGTTTTTCAGGTTTAACTTAGCCAAATGTGCAGTCATGCTGCCGCTTATTGCTTTACAACCCTCTATCACTTTCGCTTCTGATACCGATTCAACTCCCGACATCACCGTTATTGAAACCACGCAACTGGTTGGTTTTGGTGAAGCAAAATATCCTACCGATTTTACTCATTTCGATTACGTTAATCCTGATGCGCCAAAGCAGGGTAAAGTGACCTATGGCAGCATAGGTACTTACGATAGCTTCAATCGATTCGGTTCCCGCGGCGTTGCTGCGAGTTACACAGGGGAAATTTACGATACATTGATGTTTTCTCCGAGTGACGAGATTGATGCGTATTATCCGTTAATTGCTTCAAAAGTTCGCTACGCCAGTGATTTCACTTGGATGGAAATCGATATCAACCCAAATGCTAAATTCCAAGATGGCGAGCCTATCACCGCGCACGATGTTGCATTCACTTTTGATAAGTTTTCAAAAGAGGGCGTGCCTCAATATCGCGTGTATTACAAAGAGATCGAATCAGTAACGGCAGTCTCTGATTTGGTTGTTCGTATTGAGATGAGCAAGCCAAATCGTGAGAAGCTGTTTAGCTTTGCACAAAGCACTCGCGTATTACCCCAACATTTTTGGAAAGACAGAAAGTTGTCTGAGCCGCTGAGTGAGCCGCCAGTCGGCAGTGGTCCATATAAAATCATCAGCTATAAATCGGGTCAAAGTGTTACCTACGGCCTAGATGAAAATTACTGGGCTGCAGATCTGCCAGTTAACGTGGGTCGCAATAATTTCAAGCAAGTGCAATACGATTACTACCGTGATGACACCGTAATGCTGGAAGCTTTCAAAGCAGGGGAGTTCGATCTTCGAACCGAAAATTCAGCTAAGTTCTGGGCCAACTCTTACACGGGCTCAAACTTCGATAAAGGCTATATCATTAAAGAAGAGATTAACCACGAGAAGCCTGAAACGACTCAAGGTTTTGTCTTCAATATTCAGTCTCCTGTGTTTTCTGACCCTAAAGTTCGTGAAGCATTAACGTACGCGATGGACTTTGAGTGGATGAACAAGAACATGTTTTATGGCCAGTACAAACGTACTCGTAGTTACTTCCAAAATACAGATTATGAAGCGAAAGGTTTACCAAGCGAAGCTGAAGTCGAGTTGTTGTCTCAATATAAAGACCAAATTCCAGCGAGAGTGTTCACAGAAGAATTCCAACCGCCAGTCACCGACGGTAGCGGCCGTATTCGTAGCCAAATGCGTACTGCTTTCAAACTTTTGAAAGAAGCAGGTTGGGTACTGAAAGACAAAGTAATGACCAACGAAAAGACCGGCAAGCCGATGTCATTTGAGTTGTTGATTTACAGTCCAACTACGGAGCGTATCGCAACGCCGGTTCAAAAGAACCTTAAGCGCATGGGTATTGAGATGAAGATCCGTACTATTGATACTACTCAGTACATCAAACGCTTGCGTGATCGTGACTTCGAAATGGTTTCGTCGTCATTTTCTGCAAACCCTTATCCTAGCCCGAACTTAATGATTGTTTGGAACTCTAACTACATTGATTCTACTTACAATACTGCTGGTGTAATGGATCCGGTGGTTGACGCGTTAACAGAAGAAATTGCGCGTAACCAACAACATCCTGAAAAGCTTCTTACGCTAGGTCGTTCACTTGACCGTGTATTGCAGTGGAATTTCTACAATATCCCGCAATGGCACGTTGGTGAGTACCGCGTAGCAATGTGGGACAAGTTTGAGCGTCCAGATGTATTGCCTAAATACGATTTAGGTATCGATACATGGTGGATTTCAGAAGAGAAGGCGGCTTTGCTTCCTGAAAAACGTCGCTAGGAGTTAGTTAATGGCCGCGTATATATTTCGACGCTTATTATTGGTGATCCCCACGCTGTGGGCGATTATCACCATCAACTTTTTCATTATTCAGATCGCGCCTGGTGGTCCGGTAGAGCAAGCCGTTGCACAATTAGAAGGGCATAACTCCGGAATCATGGAACGCTTTTCTGGCGGTGGGCAAGAAGTTGATTTAAGCGAAAGTGACCAAGCATCTGCCAGTGGTTATAAAGGCTCACGCGGGCTTGATCCTGAAGTGGTTGAAGAGATCAAAAAGCAGTTTGGTTTTGATAAGCCAATTCACGTTCGCTACTTCGATATGTTGAAAAACTACGCGACCTTTAACTTTGGTGAAAGCTTGTTTAAGGGCGGTAACGTCATTGATCTCATCATCGATCGGCTGCCAGTCTCCATTTCTTTAGGGTTGTGGAGTACCTTAATCATTTATGTGATTTCGATACCTTTAGGCATCATGAAGGCGATACATCACGGATCTCGCTTTGATATTTGGTCGAGTGCGGTGGTGATTGTCGGCTACGCGGTGCCGGGCTTCCTATTTGCGATCATTCTGATTATTTTGTTCGCCAGTGGTAACTACTTCAGTTGGTTCCCATTGCGAGGGTTAGTGTCGAGTAACTTCGACCAACTGAATTGGTATCAACAAATTGGCGATTACTTCTGGCATTTGGCTTTGCCTATTTTCGCTATGGTCATCGGCGGTTTCGCGACACTCAGTATGCTGACCAAAAACTCCTTCCTTGATGAAATCAACAAGCAATATGTGGTGACGGCGCGAGCAAAAGGTTTGGACGAGAGCAGTATTCTCTACAAGCACGTTTTCCGTAACGCTATGTTGATTATTATTGCGGGTTTCCCTAGTGCATTTATTAGTATTTTCTTCACGGGTTCTATGTTGATTGAAGTGATGTTTTCACTCGAAGGTATTGGCCTGCTTGGCTTTGAATCGACCATTCAGCGAGATTACCCGGTGGTGTTCAGTTCTCTCTATATCATGACCTTGCTTGGCTTGGTACTGAGCATTATCTCCGACCTGACTTATACCTGGGTTGATCCTCGAATTGATTTTGAAGCGCGTTAATGGCGAATGAATAACAAGGTATTGATAATAAATGTTTAACAACCCTTTAGCTGAAGCTCGTTGGTTACGTTTTAAAGCAAACAAGCGTGGTTTTATCTCCCTTTGGATATTTACCATTTTGTTTGGATTGAGCCTGTTCGCAGAGATCATTGCCAACGATAAACCACTTTTGGTTTCTTATGATAATCAGTGGTTTGTACCCGTTATCAATGAATATTCTGAGACTGAATTTGGTGGTGAATTCGAAACGGAAGCCGATTATAAAGACCCATATGTTATCGAACTCATTGAAGACAATGGATACATCGTGTGGCCAATCATTCCGTTTAGTTACGACACGATAAACTTCGACATTTCAGGTGCGGTGCCATCGGAACCTGATTCGGTGAACTGGTTAGGAACCGATGATAAAGGGCGGGATGTATTAGCTCGTATTATTTATGGGTTCCGTATCTCTGTTCTGTTTGGTTTTATTCTGACGATTGTATCGAGCGTGGTCGGCGTAGTCGTCGGTGCGACCCAAGGTTACTACGGTGGTTGGGTCGACTTGTTCGGGCAGCGTTTTATTGAAGTCTGGTCTGGTATGCCGACTCTGTTCTTACTGATTATCCTTTCTAGCTTTATCGAGCCTAATTTCTGGTGGCTGTTGGGTATTATGGTGCTCTTCAGTTGGATGAGTTTGGTTGGGATTGTTCGAGCCGAGTTTTTACGCTGTCGAAACTTTGATTATGTGCGTGCTGCGCAAGCCATGGGCGTTGATGATAAACGTATTATGCTTCGTCATATGTTGCCCAACGCAATGGTGGCTTCGTTAACCATGATGCCGTTCATTCTTTCAGGTTCGGTTACCACGTTAACCTCATTAGATTTCTTGGGTTTTG
This sequence comes from Vibrio sp. R78045, assembly GCF_042466085.1. Lineage (NCBI taxonomy): Bacteria > Pseudomonadati > Pseudomonadota > Gammaproteobacteria > Vibrionales > Vibrionaceae > Vibrio > Vibrio sp. R78045. The sequence goes on along the minus strand of NZ_JAXHBS010000013.1, from coordinate 251,500 downwards.
GTTTGCCTGCGGGCTCGCCTTCGTTGGGTGAGTTGTTAGCGCAAGGTAAAGCTAACTTACAAGCGCCTTGGCTTGGCATTTCTGCCTTTGTCGTACTTTCTTTGATGCTTACATTACTTGTCTTCGTTGGTGAAGCAGTACGTGATGCCTTCGATCCACATCAACAGAAGTAAGGATAAGTTATGACTTCAAATACAGTTCCTACTTCAGGGTCAACAATGGAGGCTGCTAATGCATCTCCAGTTCTGACCATAGAAAAATTATCAGTCGGTTTTGGGCGAAAAGATTCGATAGAACAAGTGACGCAAGATGTCTCTTTAGAAATATACAAAGGTGAGACACTCGCGCTGGTGGGCGAGAGTGGTTCCGGTAAATCGGTTACAGCTAACTCCGTGTTGAAGTTGCTGCCTAAAGGCTCGTCGCATTACTTGAACGGTAAGATCAATTTCTCTGGCACCGATATTCTGAGTTGTTCTGAAAGACAATTGCGCGGGATTCGTGGTGGCCGCATTGGTATGATCTTTCAAGAACCTATGGTTTCGCTTAATCCGCTTCATAGAGTCGGTAAACAGCTGGTTGAAACTCTCTCTATTCACCGAGGAATGCGAACTAACAAAGCGCAAGCCTTGGCTATAGAGTGGCTTTCAAAGGTGGGTATTCGTTACCCCGAGCAAAAAATTTCAGCGTACCCACATGAGTTATCTGGTGGCGAACGTCAGCGTGTGATGATTGCGATGGCGCTGATTAATGAACCAGAGTTGCTTATCGCTGATGAGCCAACAACGGCATTAGATGTGTCGGTGCAAGCGCAAATTCTAGACCTTTTAAAAGACCTGCAACAAGAGCTTGGTATGGCGATGCTTTTTATCACCCATGACTTAAGTATTGTTCGTCAAATTGCCGACAGAGTCGCGGTAATGAAAGATGGTCGCTTAGTCGAAAGCAACGACTGTCATACTCTGTTTAATGCGCCAGCTCATCCTTACACCCAAAAGCTTATTAACTCTGATCCGAAAGGCTTGCCCGTTCCAGTTTCTCCGGAAAGTGAACCTCTGCTCGATGTTAATCAACTTCGTGTTTGGTTCCCGATTACGGGCGGTTTATTCAAGCGTACGATTTCACATGTTAAAGCTGTCACCGACATGGAATTCACCTTGAAAAAGGGGCACTCAATAGGCCTAGTGGGAGAGAGTGGCTCTGGCAAATCAACAACCGGTATGGCGATATTGAAGTTGGTGGAGAGTGAAGGTTCAATAACTTACGCTGACGAACAAATTCAAGGCTTAAACCGCCAGCAGATGCTACCGTTTCGAAGTCGTATGCAAGTCGTCTTTCAAGACCCGTTTTCTGCATTGAATCCTAGAATGTCGGTTGCGCAAGTGATTGGTGAAGGTCTATTGGTTCATCAACAACTGGATGACACTGAACTCGACCAACGTATCTGTGACGTAATGAAAGAGGTCGACTTAGACCCAGAAACTCGCCACCGTTACCCGAATGAGTTTTCTGGCGGGCAGAGGCAACGTATCGCCATTGCACGAGCTCTGATCCTTAAGCCAGAGTTTATCTTGCTAGATGAACCAACATCGTCATTAGACAGAACGGTACAAGCGCAAGTGTTAGATCTACTCAAGTCACTTCAAGAAAAGTACGGTCTGACCTATTTGTTTATCAGTCATGATTTGAATGTCGTGAAATCCTTGTGTCATTACACCATTGTAATGAAAGCTGGCGAGGTGATTGAGAAGGGTGACACTGAGACTTTGTTTGGTAATCCGCAACATGAATATACCAAGCAGCTTGTCAGCCTCTCCAATGTGGGTGGTTTGTAGCCAAGTCGGTGCGTAACGAGAACAAATGGGCGCTGGATGAATTCAACATGGTCATTTTGTTGTTTTACGATTACACTGCGCCCAATATTTCAGAAGTACATATTTAGGTAGAGGTCACCATGGACCAAGAACATTACGAAGACGCTGACTACGAAGGCCAAGAGCTGGGCGAAGAAGGCGAAGAGATTGAAATTGAAGCAATTGGTATCGATGTTTCATCACAGCCAATCGAGCTCTACAAAGTGTTTAAAATAGCTAACCTAGTGAGTGGTGGCGGTGAAGCTAAACACATCATCTCTGAAGGCTACGTAGCAGTAAATGGTGAGCTTGAAACTCGAAAACGCCGCAAAATGTACGATGGCGATTTCTTTGAATTCAATCAAGAATACTATGTAGTGGTGTGTGACCAGCCAGTACAGGAAGAATCAGACAAGCCGAAAAAGAAAGATGCGCCTAAAAAAGACAGCAAGGCGAAGAAAGGTCAGTCTAAAAAATCTCAGGCTAAAAAAGATCAGCCAAGCAAAGACTCAAAAAAGAAAGAGTCTAAGAAAAGCATGTCTGAAATGCTAAGTGCAAAGGCAGAACCTAAGAAAGAGAAAAAAGAAAAGAAGAAAGATAACAAAGCGAAAAAGAAAGCGGATACGCCTAAGCCACAACGTGACGACAAAAGCGGCCGTAACTCGATTGAATTCTTCTAAACTATAGCTCTAAACTACAGATCTAAAACTATTCTTTTGAAATTCGAGCAACGTTAAACTTCGGTTTTGCGTTAAGCAGATAGTAAAAGGCTCACTATTCAGTGAGCCTTTTTTGTATTTGTTTGCTAGCACAGCTAACGGCAAATAACGCTTCTTCTCAGTGACGAGTGCGAGAAGATGTCAATTCTGATGCACGAAGCTGAGCGACAGCTTTCGCCAGCTCCAGTTGAGCTTGTGCAAAGTTGATGTCGACATTGCCTTTGTTGATGTTCTCTAGGGCTGCGTATTTCGCTTCTTCCGCGCGAGCACGGTCAATGTCTTTACCATGCAAGGCCGTATCGGCTAACACGGTTACCACATCTGGTTGCACTTCGACCATACCACCAGAGATGTACAGTACTTGCTCCTCGGCTTTAAGGTCGGTAACGAACACAGACACGCCCGGTTTTATCTTACTCAGAAGAGGGGAGTGGCCTGGGCGAATCCCCAGTTCACCGTCTGCTCCAGAAATAGCTAGGGCATGTGCCGGCCCTGAAAACAGTGTACCTTCCGCACTTACGATATTAAGTTGAAATGTATTGCCTGTAACTCCAATAGCCATGATGCACCTACCTTTTTAGAGTGATTTTGCTTTGTTAAGCACTTCGTCGATAGAACCACAGTACAAGAATGCTTGTTCTGGAATATCGTCGTATTCGCCGCCTAGCAGGCCTTTAAAGCCTCTCAGTGTTTCACTTAGCGGTACAAATACACCTTTCTGACCAGTAAATACTTCTGCTACGTGGTAAGGCTGAGTTAAGAAACGTTCAATCTTACGAGCGCGAGATACCGTCTGCTTATCTTCAGTCGATAGCTCGTCCATACCAAGAATCGCGATGATGTCTTTTAGCTCTTTGTAGCGTTGTAGCGTGGTTTGTACTTTTTGTGCAATGTCGTAGTGCTCTTGGCCAACCACAAGTGGGTCCAACTGGCGAGAGGTTGAATCCAATGGATCAATCGCAGGGTAGAGGCCCAATGCCGCGATGTTACGAGACAGTACAACGGTCGCATCTAAGTGAGCAAAGGTTGTTGCTGGCGATGGATCGGTCAAGTCATCCGCAGGTACGTATACCGCTTGAATAGACGTGATCGAACCTTGTCTGGTTGATGTGATACGTTCTTGAAGCACACCCATCTCTTCAGCCAGCGTTGGTTGGTAACCTACTGCTGATGGCATACGACCTAGCAGTGCTGATACTTCTGTGCCCGCAAGCGTGTAACGGTAGATGTTATCAATGAACAAGAGTACGTCACGACCTTCATCACGGAAGCGCTCAGCCATAGTCAGGCCTGTCAGTGCAACACGTAGACGGTTTCCCGGTGGCTCGTTCATCTGGCCGTAAACCATGGCAACTTTGTCTAGCACGCCAGCTTCTTTCATCTCGTAGTAAAAATCGTTACCTTCACGAGTACGTTCACCAACACCGGTAAATACAGAAAGACCTGAGTGGGCTTTAGCGATGTTGTTGATAAGCTCCATCATGTTGACGGTTTTACCTACACCCGCACCACCGAACAGACCGATTTTACCACCCTTAGCGAACGGACAAATAAGGTCGATAACCTTAACACCTGTCTCTAGAAGTTCAGTGCTGTTGGCTTGTTCTTCATAAGAGGGCGCTTCACGGTGAATTTCATAGCTCTCTTTCTGGCCGATTTCACCACATTCATCAATAGGCTGACCAAGCACGTTCATGATACGGCCTAAGGTTTCTTCGCCCACAGGAACCGTGATCGGAGAGCCTGTGTTTTCAACAGTGAGGCCGCGGCGCAAGCCATCTGACGTACCCATTGCAATACAACGAACGATGCTGCCACCCAGTTGTTGCTGAACTTCCAATACGAGAGAGCTTGCTTCCTCGCTCGTCACTTTCAATGCATCATAAACGCGTGGGCTGTTGCCGCCGCTGAACTCGACGTCTACCACCGCGCCGATAACTTTAACTATTTTTCCAACACTCATCTCTAAATCCTCAAATTCTATTCTTAACCCACTCTTTTCTGCCCTTAGACAGCTTGAGCACCTGAGACTATTTCACTCAGTTCTTGGGTAATGGCAGCCTGTCGCGCTTTGTTGTATACCAACTGCAAATCATCGATGAGTTGGCCCGCGTTATCGGTCGCCGCTTTCATGGCCACCATTCGAGCTGCTTGCTCACAGGCAATGCTCTCTACGATGCCTTGATACACTTGTGATTCAATGTATCGATGTAACAGCTCAGAGAGGATGTCTCTTGGTGCCTGTTCGTAGATGTAGTCCCAACGACGTGCTTTTTTCGCGCCTCCATCGGCCTCAGAATCTGAAGGGTGGGGCAGCAACTGCAAGGTCGTTGGTTCTTGAACCATGGTGTTGATGAACTGGTTATAAACGAGATACAAACTGTCGATTTTTTCGTCGTCGTAATGCCCTAGCATCGCGTTAACTGTACCTAAGATGTCTTCTAATTTAGGTGCGTCACCAAGACCTGACGTCTGCGCGATAACATTGCCGCTGCGTTGGAAAAATGAGATAGCTTTTGAACCAATTAAGGTGGTCTCTACCTCAACACCTTTGGTACGCCACTGTTCCATTTCTTCTAGCACTTTCTTGAACAAGTTCGAGTTCAAGCCACCACATAAGCCCCGATCGGACGAAATAATGATGTAAGCAACACGTTTTGGTTCACGCTGTTGAAGATAGGGGTGCTGGTATTCAAGCGACCCTGATGCGACATGAGAGATAACTTTGCGCATGTTCTCGGCATATGGACGTGTTAGCGTCATATTGTCTTGAACCTTACGCATCTTACTTGCCGCAACCATCTCCATTGCACTGGTGATTTTCTGAGTGTTACTAACACTGCCTATCTTGGTGCGAATTTCTTTAGTATTTGCCATTATCTGCTCCTAATTTGTTTTGATTTCCAGCCAACAAACCGGAGCGTTTACCAAGCTTTCAACGCTACAAAGTCACCGAGAAGCTTTGCAAGAGCGCCATCAATTTCATCGTTGTAGTCACCGTTAGCGTTAATGGTGTCGAACAACTCTGGGTTTTGACCTTTTGCGTAAGCAATTAACTCTTCTTCAAAACGCGCAACTTTGTGCAACTCTACGTCAGCCAAATAGCCTTTTTCTGCTGCGTAGATAACTGTTGCTTGCTCAGCGACAGACATTGGAGAGTATTGTTTTTGCTTCATCAGTTCGGTTACACGCTCACCATGGTCAAGCTGCTTACGCGTCATGTCATCTAAGTCAGAAGAGAACTGAGCAAATGCGGCTAATTCGCGGTATTGAGCTAACGATGTACGGATACCACCAGACAGTTTCTTGATGATCTTGCACTGAGCTGCGCCACCTACACGAGATACCGAGATACCTGGGTCAACAGCAGGGCGTAGGCCTGAGTTAAACAGTTGGGTTTGTAGGAAAACCTGACCATCAGTAATTGAGATTACGTTGGTTGGTACAAACGCAGATACGTCACCCGCTTGAGTTTCAATGATAGGAAGTGCTGTCAGTGAGCCTGTTTGGCCTTTCACTTCACCGTTTGTAAACTTCTCTACATATTCCGCATTCACTCGTGCAGCACGTTCTAGTAGGCGTGAGTGAAGGTAAAATACGTCGCCAGGGAAGGCTTCACGACCCGGTGGGCGTTTCAGTAGCAATGAGATTTGACGGTAAGCAACGGCTTGTTTTGATAGGTCATCGTAGATGATCAGTGCATCTTCGCCGCGGTCACGGAAGTATTCACCCATGGTGCAACCCGCATAAGGGGCTAGGTATTGAAGCGCGGCAGACTCTGAAGCTGATGCCACAACAACAATGGTGTTTTTAAGTGCATCGTGGTCTTCGAGTTTACGAACAACGTTTGCGATAGTAGATGCTTTCTGGCCAATAGCCACATACACACATTTGATGCCAGAATCTTTCTGATTGATGATCGCATCGATAGCTAACGCTGTTTTACCAGTTTGACGGTCACCGATGATAAGTTCACGTTGACCACGACCGATAGGCACCATGGTATCAACGGCTTTATAACCGGTTTGAATTGGCTGATCGACGGACTTACGCTCGATTACGCCGGGCGCAATTACTTCTACAGGGTCGAGTCGGTCACAACTCACTAGGCCTTTGCCATCGATTGGCTCACCTAGTGTGTTCACTACACGGCCAAGAAGTCCGTTACCTACTGGTACTTCCAAGATACGACCTGTCCCTTTCACTTTCATACCTTCAGACAGGTCAGTGTAGGGACCCATAACCACGGCACCGACTGAGTGCGTGTCAAGGTTAAGAGCAAGAGCGTATTTGCCACCTGGAAGCTCGATCATCTCACCCTGCATGACATCCGCAAGGCCGTTTATGGTAATGATGCCGTCACGAACCGAGACTATAGTGCCTTCGTTGCGAGCTTCGGTGCTCACATTAAATTTCGAGATGCGATCTTTAATCAGGTCGCTGATTTCATTTGAATTTAATTGCATAATTGTTACCTATCTCGCGTGAAGTTGATGAGCTAATCGGTTAATTGATGTGTTCAAAGAACCATCGATGACGGTTTCACCCGCCTTGATTACGATCCCGCCAACCAGCGAGTCATCAATAACCTGTTCCATTTCAACCTGACGCTCTAATTTCTTCTCAAGTGCAGCAGTGAGTGATGTAACTTGATCTTGTGTAAGCAATTCTGAACTGGTGACAGTGACAGGGATTACACGTTCATGTTCGTCCTTTAGGTCGCTGAACAAGTTAAACAAGTCTCTGATCACTGCAAGACGGCCATTCTCAGCCAAGACTTTAATGAGATTAATGACGTGGTCATCAACGAGTCCTTGGCATACGTGAATGATGAGATTGACCAGTTCTTCAGATTGCTGTGTGTGAACACCTTCTGCTGATGAAATCTGCTTAGCGATCGTTTCTTCTTCCGCTACTGTCACAAGAATGGACAGCATTGAGTGCCACTCTTGTAACTTGTTTTCACCTAAAGCAAAGTCGAACGATGCTTTAGCGTAGGGATGAGCAATATTGGTGTAATCTGACATATTGCCTCCGTTTAGAGTTCGCTTATCATTTGATCAACTAACGCTCGGTTCGTTTCAGAATCTAGGTTCTTGCTGATCAATTTCTGTGCACTTTGAATAACAGCGTCTGCCATATCCGCCTGAAGTTCACGGCGTAACTTTTGACGTTCGCCTTCTAGCTCAGCTCTACCTTGCTCTAAGATGCGCGCTTTTTCTTGCTCACCTTCTTGGTGAGCTAAGGTGATGATTTCATTGCGGCGTTTTTTGCCTTGCTCAATCAGTTCGGTCACATTTTTTTTCGCATCTGCGACGAGTTGTGCGCCATTTGATTTTGCTAGTTCTAGCTCTTTCGCTGCATTCTCTGAGTGGCGTAAACCATCAGCGATTTCTTTTTGGCGCTCGTCTAACATCGCGGTGAGAGGGGGCCATACATATTTCATGCATAGCCAAACAAAAATCACGAATGAGATTGCTTGACCAAACATGCTGGCATTTAAATTCATACCTTCCTCACTAAATCTTGATTATTTACAAATCGATCTTTTCAAAGCTTTCAATTAAGCAACGGCAAAGATGATGTATAGACCGATACCAACACCGATCATCGGTACAGCATCAACAAGGCCCATCATGATGAAGAATTGAGTACGAAGCATTGGAGTAAGGTCTGGTTGACGAGCAACACCTTCAAGGTATTTACCTGCTAAGTTACCAATACCAGATGCTGCACCCGCTGCACCTAAACCGATCAGTAATGCACCTGCTACATATAAAACTGCGCTTACGATATCCATTTGTATCTCCGATAAATAATGTGTTAGTTAATTTTTTAGTTATTAATTAATGGTGTTCTTCTGTTGCCATTGCTAAATAAACAACGGTCAGTACCATAAATATAAATGCTTGCAAGAATACGATTAATATGTGGAATAAGGCCCATGGAACACTTAGTGCCCATTGCATCCACCAAGGCATTAGTGCGATAAGGATGAATATCATCTCGCCTGCATACATATTTCCGAATAATCGTAAGCCTAGCGATATTGGCTTTGAAATTAATGTTATTAATTCAAGAACAAAGTTAACAGGATATAAAAGAGGGTTATCAAATGGCTGAGTAGTTAGCTCTTTGATAAAGCCTTTCAAACCTTTATTTTTAAACGTATAAGTTAACAATAAAATAAACACACCGAGTGCCATCGACATTGGGATATTTACATCCGCTGTCGGTAGATCTCTAAAGTGTTCTAAACCCATTACACGAGTTAACCCTGGTATTAAATCTATAGGAAAAAGGTCGACTGCATTCATTAACAACACCCAAACAAAAGTGGTTAATGCCAGTGGCCCTATTAATTTATCCTCCGCTTGAAAAATCTCTTTGACTAGGTTGTTAACGAAATCAAAGATAAGCTCGATAAAACATTGAAAACGACCTGGAACACCGCTAGTGCCCTTGGTCACTACATATCGAAAAGCTCCAATAAACAGTAAACCCGTGATCCAAGATACCAACATTGAGTCAATGTTGAACGCCCAGAAACCATCACCTGTAGTTAAGAAGGTTAAGTGATGCTCTATGTATTCGTGAGCGGTAGTGACTTGATCCATACTACACGTACTCCGATCTTGTTGAGGCAGTAATAAATGGTGTTAAGAAGTACCCAATCATTGTGAAAATGTACGCGTATAATATTACTGGGTTATCCAATTTAAAAAACTGGAATGCCAGGATAAACATTAAGAACGTATAGGTTATTTTCACGACACGACTCATTTGCATTAAGTCACGTAAACTATAATTAGGGTTCTTACGCACCTTTAGGCTTGCATATATAAATCCAAACAGCGGGGGTAGCATCGCGATGACGATCCCTAAAGCTGATGATTCCATATCTACTTTATTACCAAAAAACACTTCATATAAAACCACACCGATGGCTAATACTATTTGGCAGAGAACAACTCTTTTAGCGGCAACAAGGATGTCGCTACTTATCCCATTAAGCCTCATAATAAAACCTTATGTTAAACAGTGTAAGTAAATATAAAACACAGTTTAAATTTAACTTGTTACGACATTTCAGTTGTTGATAACACTTGACTTGCTTTAAAGAAAAACCCTTTCTGGTTTTATATCGCTTGAAGAAATTAAACGGATATAAACTAATTCGCTATCGTTTCGACAAAATATAAATTACGCCTAAAATTATGTGATCAAAACGACAAATATCGACATCAATAATTCCATTTTTGAAAGATGTATTTTTCATTTATGAAAGTAATAGTTCTATTAGTATATTCATGAAAATTTCAGATGCTTTATTTTCAATGGTAAGAGGGGGGTTTTAGTAGAATTTAGAGAGTTATTTTGGCCGATTACGAGCTTATCAATTATTATTATTCAAACACTTAGCGTCATTTATGAGTTGATTATTGAGTGCCATTTTACAAGTGGATAAAGCCAGTTTTAGTCAGCGATGAAAGCCTTCGTGCATTGAGTGATTTATCTATACGGCGTTCTCTATCTAGAAGTGGTTATTTTTCAAAATAGTTTGTCACGACTTCATTCTTAACGTCTTTCAAACTATTCGAAACGGATAAATCGGCGTTTAAGATGAATATTATGGAAGAAATTCAGCTCCTCACATGGATGTAAGGAGCTGAAGATAGGGCAAAAATCTGAAGGTTAGGGCACTAAGCTCAAGATAGAAAGGTCAAAAGTCTGGAGATTCGAACTGGAATTTCTTGATGTGTTGCTCTATCAACCGATTTTTAAGCAAACAAATTCAATCATGTCCCTCTATTAGGCCTCATAACTTAGATATTGAATACATAAGTCATGAAAAGCTTGCGCTTGTGGCGAGATCGTACGATCAGACAATCTGAAAATACCGATTTGACGCTGTAAAGGCGGGTCAATCAATGGAATCCACACCAAGCGGGTTTCATTGGTCGGGAAAGCCAGTCTAGGCAGCGTGGTCACGCCTATTCCGAGCTCTAACACCGAAAACAGGGAAGTGATGTTCTCTACTGAATACAGGGCTTGTTCGCTGAGCATTCGCGCAGGTGTTGGGTCGAGCAGGGTACAAGTTCCGTTACGAATGAAGGGCTGTTTTAACAACGTTTGCCATTCGATTCCTTCCTGTTGAGAGGCAATAGGGTTGTCTTTGAGGCACACCACACCGATAGGATCGGAAAGTAAAGGCGTGAAATCGATGCTCTCTTCTTCTAAATGGGAGCTATTTCCTAAGGCAACGTCCACTTCTCCAGACAATAATCTCGCTTCCACACCTGCCGCATTATCATCAATCAAGCTGACTTCTACATTAGGGTACTGCTCACAAAAGGCCCCTAAAACGCTAGGTATTAATTTCGCCGCTACTGATGGCACGCTTGCTATTCTAACTCTTCCTTGTTGTCCTGCCGCGGCTGCGCGTAAGTCGTTGTCTAATGCTTTGTAAACATTAAGGAATTGAATGATTTTTGGCAGGCATATTTCGCCGAAAGGTGTCAGGGTTGATTTGTTGCCTGTTTCAAACAGTGGCTGACCGAGTATTTTTTCTAGCTCTTTTATCGATGTAGAAAGTGCCGCTTGCGAGCGATTTGCTCGGTGAGATGCCGCTCGAAATCCGCCTTCTTCGACCACTAAAACAAAATGTTTTAACTGTTGTAGCTTAATACTCATGGCACTGATCCTTCTCTAGCCCTTGCTATACCTTACTTTTCGCAAGGTGATAGATTTTATTTATCAAATGCACAAAATTTACCGTTAGATTTATCAGTCGTCAAGGTGCAGTATTTAACCATCTTGAAACATAGTTGTTACAAAGTTGGATGGAATCGTGAACGCACAAACTAAAAAACACCCAGTAAAAACCGAGCTTTTCGCTTCAAAAGCACCACTAGAGTGGGCAATCGTTAATAACGGCACTCTATACACAGCGCAGATTCCAATTGATGAAACTGGCGCAGTAGTAGACGGCGGTATCGAAGCGCAAACGCGTCAGACTTTTAACAACCTTGTTCATACGTTGGAGTGTGCAGGCGAATCTATGGATTCAGTGCTGCAAGTTCTGATTTACGTGACAGACCGTGAATATCTAAAAACGGTAAATAGCGTATACGGAGAATACTTCAATGCACCTTATCCAAACCGTGCTGCGGTTGTCGTAGCAGGGTTAGCAAGAGAAGAAATGTTGGTTGAATTCGTTGTTTATGCATCGGCGTCTCAACCTGAATAATCGGACTGTGAACTAAGGCTATTTGCAGGTCAAAACTCTTTTGAATTGAAGTGTTTTATTGATACAAGCGAACGGGTTCACTCTAGATACAAAATGTACGACTTATTTTAGCAATTAATTACCTGAATATTAACAGTTTATTAATTAACCAGATGGTTGCCAGACTCAACCGCAACCTAACCGTTACAAGGACAGAATGATGACTCTATTACAGAATGTTCAAGCAGAAAACGCACTTTACATTGGCGGCGAATGGCAAGCGGGTGTAAGCACCGTTGCGAACATTAACCCATCAGATATTTCTGAAAACATCGGTAACTTCGCACAAGCAAGTGCTGACCAAGTTCAACAGGCGATTTCAGCGGCGAAGCACGCTCAACCAGAGTGGGAAAAAACGCCGATTGAACGCAAGCAAGCGGTACTTCAAGCAATTGGTGATGAGCTGATTGCACGTTGTGACGAGCTAGGTACGTTGCTTTCTCGTGAAGAAGGTAAGCCTTTTGCTGAAGGTCGTGGTGAAATTTACCGTGCAGGTCAGTTCTTCCAGTATTTTGCGGCTGAAGTGCTTCGTCAAATTGGCGACAACGCAGAATCAGTACGCCCAGGCGTTTCTGTAGAAGTGACTCGTGAAGCGGTGGGTGTTATCGGCATCATCTCTCCTTGGAACTTCCCGACAGCGACTGCTGCTTGGAAAATCGCTCCAGCGCTTGCTTTCGGTAACAGCGTTATCTGGAAACCAGCAAACCTAACGCCAGCAAGTGCGGTTGCACTAACTGAAATCATCCACCGTCAAGGTATGCCTGCAGGTACGTTTAACCTTGTACTGGGTAGTGGTTCGAAAGTAGGTGATGCACTGATCAACTCTAAAGAAGTGAACGGTGTGAGCTTTACTGGTTCTGTTGATACAGGTCGTAAGGTTGCGGCGGCTACAGCGCCAAACTTCGTTCGTTGCCAATTAGAAATGGGTAGTAAGAACGCACTTGTGGTTGCTGATGATGCTGATATCCAAACAGCTGTTGATGCGACTATCGCAGGTTCGTTCTCTGGCGCAGGTCAAAAATGTACAGCATCTTCTCGTCTAGTGGTTATGGATAGCATTCACGACCAGTACGTTGAAGCACTGATTAAGCGTATGAGTGAGCTGAAAGTGGGTCACGCACTGGAAGAGGGCGTGTTCATGGGCCCTGTTGTGGACGGAAACCAACTTGAAGCAAACCTAGGTTGGGTTGAGAAAGCACGTCAAAGCGGCGGTGAGCTGGCATTTGGTGGCGAGCGCCTAAGCATGAAACACGAAGGTTTCTACATGTCTCCAACGCTGTTCTTGAATACTAAGAACGATTGGGAAGTGAACCAAGAAGAAGTGTTTGCACCCATGGCAAGCGTGATTCGTGTCGCCGACCTAGAAGAAGCTATCGCGACAACCAACGATACTCGCTTTGGTCTAACGGGCGGCATCATTACTCAAAGCCTACGTACTAGCGCAATGTTCAAGCAACAAGCGCAAACAGGTTGTGTGATGGTGAACCTACCAACAGCGGGCACAGATTACCACGTACCGTTTGGTGGTCGTAAAGAGTCTAGCTTCGGTCCTCGTGAGCAAGGTCAGTATGCGAAAGAGTTCTACACAGTAGTGAAGACAGCTTACCAGCGTCCTTACTAGCCAGCTTTCCATATAAGAATTGGATAGCTGAAGATATTAAGTCCCTAGCTATCCAGCTAACGAATTGGTCTGATTCACAGAGTCGGGCCAACATTCAAACCAAAGCAGCAAACGAACTTAGACAAGTGATTTAACCCATTTTTGAAAACATGTTATTTGAGTGTGTTTTCAAAACCGAGCTAGAACACTGAGCTTTCAATAGGAGTGGTTATGTACCAGCAACGGATTGTTATAGATGGATTGCAATACTGCAATTGGAACAGAGAATATTTCCAAACACTAAAGGCGAGCGGCATTACAGCAGTTCACGCTACCGCGGTTTACCACGAGACAGCTCGTGAAACCTTATCTCGCTTTGCAGAGTGGAACCTAAGATTTGAGCAGAATGCAGACATTATCATGCCGATTAACTCAATGGCTGATGTTGAGACTGCAAAAGCGACCGGCAAAGTCGGCATTTTCCTTGGTGCTCAAAACTGTTCTCCAATCGATGATGAGATTGGTCTTATCGAAGTGATGCGTAAGCAAGGCCTTCTGATCATGCAATTGACGTACAACAACCAGAGCTTATTAGCGACGGGTTGCTACGAGAAGAACGATACGGGTATTACTCGATTTGGTAAGCAAGCTATCGAAGAGATGAACCGAGTGGGCATGATCATCGATATGTCTCACAGTGCCGAGCGTTCAACGCTTGAGGCGATTGACCTATCTTCTCGTCCTATTTGTATCAGCCACGCGAACCCAACGTTTGCTCATGATGCACTACGAAACAAATCAAACGATGTGATTAAAGCCTTAACTGCACGCGGTGGTTTAATCGGATTCAGTTTATACCCATTCCACCTACCAAACGGCAGTCAATGTACTTTGGAAAACTTCTGCCAAATGGTTGCGACGACAGCTGATATGGTCGGCGTAGAGCACCTGGGAATTGGTAGTGACCTTTGTTTAAACCAACCTCAAGCTGTTCTTGAATGGATGAGAAATGGTCGTTGGTCTAAAGCAATGGACTACGGCGAAGGCTCTGCAAACAACTCAGGTTGGCCAGATGCGTTGCCTTGGTTTTGTGGTAGTGCGGGTATGGAAAATATTTATAACGGATTGATGCGTCATGGTTTCAGCGAGTCTGAAGCTGGGCAAGTCTTGGGAGAAAACTGGTTTAATTTCTTGAAAGATGGCCTAGAGCCTCAAAGCAAGGGTTAAGCGCTCTCTCAAGCCATCATCGAATTAGCAGACTTCTAATTAACGTTCATTTGGAAATGCTGTTTTAACCAATTTCACTATTTAAAAGGAACAACGGTCTATTTCGCAACGCGGTAACCCAAACATGGATTAGCCTGCCCAACACAAAAAACAATAGGGCAGGTGTTAAATACACCCTTGTAGTCATCATTCAAATGACAGCTGCAAAGAAACCTCTGGAGTCAGAGTATGTCTGATTTAACCAATAGCGTGAAACCTTCAAGCTTAAATGCGGGTCAAGTACACACAGCAAGTAGCAAAACAAGCAACACCAAACAGTCTGAATCTACGTCAGACAAATTGGGATTAACCAACCCAGCACTTTGGTACAGCGGCGGTTTTATCGCTCTGTTCGTTGCACTTGCTCTATTTGACGGCGAGCTGTTATCAAGCCTTGTAAATACGGGCTTTGCATGGTCTGTAAAAGTATTCGGGCCTTACTGGCAAATGCTTCTTCTTCTGACTTTTCTTATTGGTCTTGGTCTAGCGGCAGGGCGAACAGGCAAGGTTATCCTAGGTGGCATTGCTAAACCTGAGATGGATGGTTTCCGTTGGATGGCTATCATCTTCTGTACGTTACTTGCAGGCGGCGGTGTATTTTGGGCAGCAGCAGAACCTATCGCTCACTACGTTAGCCCCCCACCATTATATGGCGCACAAGAAAACGCACAACAAGGCGCGGTGAATGCTCTATCACAATCATTCATGCACTGGGGTTTCCTTGCATGGGCTATCGTTGGCAGTTTAACGTCTATCGTGGTTATGCACCTTCACTACGACAAAGGCTTGCCTCTTAAACCTCGTATTTTGCTTTACCCAGTTTTGGGTGAAAGAGCACTGAAAGGTCACACTGGTGCGCTGATTGATGCATGTTGTATTGTCGCTGTAGCGGCGGGTACTATCGGTCCGATCGGTTTCTTAGGCTTGCAAGTCAGCTATGCTCTGAATGAACTGTTTGGTATTCCTGATGGCTTCACGACACAGTTGATCATCATCTTGTTCGCTATCGTTCTTTACACATTGTCTGCATTAAGTGGTCTTAACCGCGGGATGCAAATGCTAAGCCGTTACAACGTAATTTTAGCAATGGCATTGATGGTCTATATCCTGATCTTCGGCCCAACAAACTTCATTTTCAATGGCTACATCCAAGGTGTAGGTAGCATGATAGATAACTTCATCCCAATGGCAACATACCGTGGTGACGAAGGTTGGTTAAGCTGGTGGACAGTATTCTTCTGGGGTTGGTTCTTAGGTTACGGCCCAATGATGGCAATCTTCATCGCACGTATTTCACGTGGTCGTAGTATTCGCCAGTTGGTATCAACCATCAGTCTTATTGCGCCGTTTGTAACATGTTTCTGGTTCACGATTGTTGGTGGCTCAGGCCTTGCGTTCGAAATCGCAGACCCAGGCAGCGTAAGTAAAGCATTCGAAGGCTTCAACTTACCCGGTGCGCTACTGGCTGTAACTCAGCAACTACCAATGCCAATGCTTATCTCGATTTTGTTCTTGATCTTAACCACGATCTTCATCGTAACAACCGGTGACTCGATGACTTACACCATCAGTGTGGTCGTTAGTGGAGAGACTGAGCCTAACGCAATTATTCGTACTTTCTGGGGGGTGATGATGGGGGTAACAGCATTAATTCTGATTTCCCTAGGTTCTGGCGGTATTTCAGCGCTGCAATCGTTCATCGTAATCACAGCGGTACCAGTGTCCATAATCTTACTGCCATCGCTCTGGAATGCGCCTCAAATCGCAATCAAGATGGCAAAAGAACAGGGTTTATAAAAAGCCTAAGTCTATAAAAGATAATGTTCAATAAAGATATGGCTCTGTAAGACAAGAGCTCTGTAAAACAAGAAACGGATTAAATAAGAACAAATCAGCCTTTGAAAGAAGGCTTATGCAAATTCCGAAAAGAACAGCAAACCCGAACTGGTGAAAATACACCGGACGGCAAAGTATTTAGGTCAATCGATCTAGTCAGGACAAATAATAAGGGGCGAGCTCGCTTGCCCCACATAACGTGAAAGCTAACCAGCATACTGTAACAACGAATGCTTCAAATGATGGCAACGATCGGTTCTGAATGGCTAGCAAAATCCTATAACTATAAGGTGGTGAGCAAAATGGATGCACATCGTTCTACCTACACTGAATCAGCACTACGTGATGCGACTGTCGTCATGGCACCGGAAAGGCTAGGTGCAATGCACCAAACACGCATCAGCTTCGTTAGAACTCTGATTCGTAAAATGGCGCAGCAAGAATGGAAAGTGACGAAACATGAGTGGCAATTAGACGCTCGAGGTTTTGGTCACGTTATCTATAAGCTATCGACGACAAACCATGTCTATCATTTGGTTGTTTTTTGCGATGAAATTGCAGACGACGAACGAAATGACCGTGTAATTGCTGAAAAGTGGGACGTAACGTTTGCGCTTGTTCTTGGTGATGTTGATGTCACCCTACTTGAAAGACTTCGTGCCAATGTACCGCTTCAAGAAGCGGGACGTAATCCTAACAATGTGCTTGTTTTAGCGCGTGCAAATAAAAGTGTGCGTGTGTTTGAACATATCGTTAGTCACTTGGCTAAAGGTGTTCAACCAACACCCAAAGAACTGGCTGAAGTGGGCTACATCCTACGAACTACTGCAGTTTACGGTAATGGCAAATTTGGCATTGCTGACTTTAAAATCTTAGAGAAAAATGAAGATTTCAATCAGTCGTTTAGCGCTCAAATGTGTGCGGTGTATATGCTGCGAGAGTTCAGCCTAGATTGGGTTCATTATCTAGCAGAGCAACAAGGTGGCGAACAAGCGATTTCTTTACATCGTGGATTACAACGCTACCTAGGCGTTGGTAATGCGACAGGTTTAGGCATGGCGCCATACCTGATTAACCACCCAAGTATTGTCGATCAGTGGATGACGACCCGTGAGCATGCATTAGCTGAAGTGTTAGCGAGTCAGACTGATACGGCGTTGATCGAGCCACTACGTACATTAGTTAAAAAAGCGATTTGTCATTTAGAACAAGTTGTTACCATCAATGAAACACAGCAAGAGCTGAACAAAGCCGCTGTTGATGATTTGAAGGAAACAGAGCAATCGCTAGAAACGTCTGTCAGCCAGTGTGATACATGGTCGCAGTTAGTCGAGCAATCTAAGCAAATGAGTATGGAAGCCCAAGAAATCCTTATCTCATGTTTGATGGAATTGTACCCAGAATTAGTGGACGCCCATCAAGAGCAAATGAATTGCAGCGAAACACTGTCGCTTCCTAGCGGCAAAAAGATTCAAGACCTTCTTGTTGTACTAGAAGAAAAGTACCGTTGGGCGATCACGACCGACTTTACTAAAGCAGAAAACAACTACTGGTTCTGGTATCGCTCTCAAGACAAAGAAGAGCCAAGACTCGGTGTTAGAGGCGAAGAGCTAGGTGAGGAGCGTGAACTGCCGTTGGATATTGGCCGTCAAGCTTATCGTTTGTACCATGCTTTATTGCAATTCGCGCCAGAGCTTTCATTGGCTGAATTCCTTGTTAAACAGCCGCAGCATCGTGCAATTGCGCGCCGTGTGTGGACGCTGGGTAACAAAGCGATGGGTGACATTCAAATGAATGTGCTTCACCAAGATTCACCCCCAATGCACTTGTTGCGCTGTAAGCTTGCGATGTTTGGTGCAACAAAATTTGATCCTCGCTCAGATCGCTGGGTACGAGTGACGTTTTTCCAAGGTGCGCCACTGCTTGATGAGATTCATCAGGACGAATGGGTGTTCCCTGTATTACCAAGTGAAGCTGAACTGTCTGTTTCTCAAAATGTTTCAATTCACAGCACATCTACTCACGGCACACTAACTCACAGTACAAATGCGAAAGGCCAACATGGAGGTAAATCGTTATGATCGTTTCTCACAATGAACTGGTAGCGGCCGTCAATAAAGCCTTTTTAGGCATGCGTCGTACATGTGGTGAAGCTGATGTGATAGCGAACATGGTGGCAGATTTACAAATGGTCGGTTTGGATGGTGTTCGTCATTTTAACAGTGCGAGCAACTTCATCGGGCTAGAGGACGACCGCCCTGTAGATATTCAACTGCGCAGTGATAATACGGTTGAAGTCGACCTGCACAAGGCTAGTTTGGCTTGTCATCTTCCTGTGATTATGGACTATTCGATTGAAAAAATGGTTGGTAAGAAGACGCTGAAAATTGAGCTAAATAACTGCCACAACCGTTGGTTAGCGTACAGCGAGCTTGTAAAACTGGCTGCGAAAGGTATCGCGTGCATGGCACGTTGGGATAACGGCTCTAGCCCTAAGAGCACTTTGTATGTGCTTAATCGTGGTTGCGTTGCTCCAGAACTGTTTTTATCAGATTTGCCACTGACATCGTACGAACATATCCACAATATGACCATCGAACTTTCCGTCCAGGATTTCGATATTGAACGTTTGTCAGATGGCTACCCCACACACATTGAATCAGAAGCGCTTTTTAAAACTCAAGAGAAAGCGTGGAACGATGGCATTGAGGTTGATGATGGGGAGTGGGCGGCACTGAAAGAGACCGCTACCGCAATCCTAGTTCAGAGCAGCGAACGCTCGACTCAAGGTGCAGGTGAACTGACGGCTTCGTAGTCGCTAGATTTATTAGGTTCATTAGAACTAACAGGTTCGATAGATTAACGGCAAATAAGCGAGTTAGTTTATCAACACAGATAAAACCAAAGAGCTTAACGAATCCTCACCTCGTTAAGCTCTTTTTATTTGCCTCACGCTTTGGGTCTGCTTTACCTCATTCTTTTGATCTCTCGCTGGATCTACCTATTCTAAATTGACTGTTTTGACATACGTTGTTACCCGTTGAGAGGTAATTGAACAATTAAACGAAGCACTTTCACATTCATGTTAAACAAACGGTTTCATTTACAAGCCACTATGCGTATCTTGCTAACTAGGGCCCCAAAGGGCACCGTTTTTATTCGTACCGATGACTTTAGAATCAGATAAAAAGGAATGAAGCGTGCAAGCTAACTTTATTGATGGAACCACCCTGTATCGTCAGCACTCTTTTGAGTTGCCACTTGACTATCAAGCTAAAGATGGACAACAGATCCAAGTCTTCGCACGTGAGCTAGTTGATCTCGCTAAAGATTCGCAAGAACTGCCGTGGCTTATCTACTTTCAGGGCGGTCCAGGCTTTCCATCTCCACGAGTGAGCGGTCAATCAGGTTGGCTAAAGCGTGCATTACAAAACTATCGTGTTCTGCTTCTGGACCAACGTGGTACAGGCAACAGCACGGTTATCAGCCATGAAACGTTGGCCCATCTGTCTCCAGAGCAACAAGTTGAGTACTTAACGCATTTCAGAGCCGACAATATCGTTCGTGACGCTGAAGCGATTCGTGAACAGTTTGGTATTAAACAATGGTCGACAATTGGTCAAAGCTTTGGTGGCTTCTGTACACTGAGCTATTTGTCGCTGTCCCCACAGAGCTTGCAGCGTTGTTATGTGACGGGCGGCATTCCTTCTATTGAACGCGAAGCTGACGATGTTTATCGTGCGACTTACAAGCGTGTAGAAGACAAAAACAGAGCCTTTTTTGCTCAGTTCCCACAAGCTCAAGCTATGTGTCGTGAAATCTCTGATTACTTGCTTAGCAATGATGTGAGGCTGCCAAACGGTCAGGTGTTTACCGTTGAACAGTTCCAGTTGATCGGTATTAATCTAGGTGGCGGCGAAGCAAACCTTCCTATGTACTTCACACTGGAGAGTGCGTTTGTTGAAGTGAACGGAAATAAGCAGCTGAGCTACAGCTTCTTAAATCAAATGCAGCAAGAGCAGGGCTACCTGACGAATCCAATCTACGCGATTTTGCATGAATCTATTTACTGCCAAGGTGCAGCGTCTAACTGGTCTGCACACCGAGTACGCGAGCAGTACCCACACTTTAACTACCAATCAGGTGGTGAGTTCTGGTTTACCGGAGAAATGGTGTACCCATGGATGTTCGACCAACTAGAAACGCTGAAACCATTACGTGAAGCGGCAAACATGTTGGCCGAGAAGTCGGACTGGGGCACTTTGTACAACGCAGAGCAGCTGAGTAAGAATACCGTTCCAATGGCATGCGCAGTTTACGCTGACGACATGTACGTGGAGCTGGATTACAGCCGTGAAACGCTTGCCAACATTCCAAACTCGAAAGCGTGGATTACCAACGAGTATGAGCACAATGGTTTGAGAGTGGATGGTGAACGAATTGTCGATAAGCTAATGATGATGGTTGAAGCATTAGAAAATTTGCCAAAATAATCAAATTATTAGCGTAGATTATCTACGTTAGAAGCTATCTATGTTAGAAGCTCTTACGTTAGAGACAATATACGTCAAAAACAAGAAAACGCTGCATCCGTGCAGCGTTTTTTTTATGTCATCGAACTATTCGATTTAAGGAACTAGGAGGGGTAGCCCTTGAAGCCATTAAGGTTGGATGACGATATCTTGATTTTCAGTGGTCGATAAGCTGGCGCGGTTCTGTTCGATAAGTTGAGCTGCATAAGAAGGAGTCACAGCTTGAATTTCGCCTTTTGAACGTATCGTCAATGCTTCCCACGCATGATCACGATATTTGCCTGTTTGTGTATATTCAATAAGTACTCTCATGATTCTTCTATCCGGTGTGTGGTTAACGTGCTACTAACATTAGCGACTTTGTTTTGGTTGCACACCTGTTAATTATGAAACATAAGATTAACTAAATGAGGTGAAGTGCCGCTTGAAAATAAGACTAACTTACACATATAACAAACGATGAACATAAAAAAACGCTGCACAATGGCAGCGTTAAAGTTGAGATATGTTGGAGATTGCTTAGCTGTTTTCTAAGCCAACAATCTTGCGTGCAGACATCACCGCACTATCCAAGTCTGTCAATCTACCAGCACTCGCTGGACCAAGAACTGATGAATACAAAGCCAACTGTTTCTCAAATGATAAATCTAATTGGTTATATAGATTTTGGCGGATTTGAGCGTGTTGCTGTGGCTTTGCGCTCGACAGGCCTTCCAACGTATCGTAAATGAGTGTAGTTGTGTCCATATCTGTCCTTAGTACATCTTTATAAAATTTTGTATATTATGCACTTGGTATCATCTTTGTTCTGCGAGATTGATCGCATTATGTGCAGCTCTGCTCAATTGTGTAACCAGATGGTTGCGATTGTGTTGTCTTTAAACGGTTTCGTTGTGACGGTCACATAGAAGAAAGGAGGCTCGCTCGCCTCCTTTCGATTTGGTAAACAGTGATAAAAATCACATTTGTCGCGTTGCTTTTGGGGCTAATCGACTAAGTACACAGCTTCTATTTTATGTTGATCGTATTGTCTCTACGGTCATACATATCTGGGGTGGTATGCAAGCCGCCCGCATAACCTGCTGCTTCTAGTGTTTCTCTTACCTCTCGAACGTGCTCAGCCGTGACGGGATCGTTTCTATCCCCAAGGTTAGAGCGTACAAAGGTAATTAACTCAGCCAAACGTTGATCCGACAACACATCTTCAAAACTTGCCATTGGCATGAAGTTTCGGTCTTTGTCGAGATAGGTGGGTTGTAAACCTCTCACCGTCACGGCAATGGTATTGAATGGGTCGCTGTGCATGATAATGCCGTTATTCAACAGAGTAGGGGCGATAGGGGCGCGACCTTTACCATCGTCACCATGACACGCTCCGCAGGTTTGACGATACGTGGTGTAGATTTCACTGCCATACGCGGCTTCATCAAACCCTTTAGGCTGTAACTGAACTGCGCCACTGGCAATGGTGTTGTTGATGTCACCACTGAGTAGGTAATAGGACATCGACTCGATATCTTCACGCGTCATCAAACTCAGGCTGTTTTTCACTACGTCAGCCATCCCTGCAAAAGCGGTGCCTTTGTCAGAGTGACCTGTGTGTAGGAAATCGGTGAGTGTTGCTTCATCCCAACCATCGATATAAAGCTCATTGGCTGTGATATCTGGCGCATTCCAACCGTCAATCAAGTTACCTTGGAAAATACGTTCAGGTATCAGAGCTTGAGCAATGTTTCGTGGTGTGTGGCACTCAGAGCAGTGGCCAAGACCAGTGACCCAATATTTCCCTTGTTGCCATTTATCAACGTTGTCTACTTTGTCTTTTAACTCTTCAGGTACTTGATAATCAACGGGATCGGTATCCATGAACACAATGTTCCAACCAAGCAAACCTAAGCGAATGTTCGATGGAAACATCATGATGTTGTCATCATTACGTCGTGGTACGGCGGTGATTGACTGCATGTATTCCCACAAATCCACCATATCTTGGTCGGTCAGATATTGATATGAGGTGTAAGGCATAGCAGGGTATAGATAGCCCTCCTTACCCTTGCCAGCGACTAACGCGGCTCGAAAGTCTTCAAAGTTGTATGTTCCAATCCCTTCTGTTGTGTGTGGGGTAATGTTGGTTGAGTACACAGTACCAAAAGGGGTAACGAATGGTAGGCCGCCAGCAAAAGGTTCGCCACCTTCCGCACTATGACAAGCCACACAGTCACCGGCGTACGCTAGGTATTCGCCGCGCTCAACAGATGAAGCTTTCAAACTCGCGAGCCTTTGTTGTTCCACCTCACCAGCGTGACGAATATAAGCCCCAAGAGCGAGTATTTCATTTTCGGTAAGCTGCTTATCAAACGCTGGCATTACGTTGTTCAAACCGTGATTTATGGTGTGCTGAATTTCTTCAATGCTTCCGCCGTGTAGCCAGATATCGTCAGAAAGATCCGGTACACCTATTAACGGGTTTGCAACTGAACCATCGGCGTGACAAGACGAGCAGTATTTCGTGAATAAGGTTTTACCGAGTTCGACTTTAATCTCGGGCACATCAGTATGACGTTGGTTGAGAGACGCTAGATAGTACGACATCTTAGCCACTTCATCAGGACGTACTATTTCGCTCCAACCTGGCATTGCACCGTTGCGACCTTTGACGATGGAATGAATAATGGCTTCGTCGCTGCCGCCATATAACCATTCTTGATCTATTAGGTTAGGGAAATGCTTTTGCCCTTGAGCATTATCTCGATGGCAGGCTGCACAATGAGTTTGGAACAAGATCTGACCACTGTTAACGATCTCTGGTACTGCAGATAATCCTTCTAAAGTGGTTTCACTGGTTTGAGAGAATTGTTCATTCAGGCTGGTGGTCGGCGAGCTTAGCTTATCGTCGCTTTGTTTCCAATCGACTAACCCTTCCCATTCGCCAAGACCAGGGTAAAGTACCAAATAACCCGCAGACAATAGAAATGCCACTGCATAACTGACAAACAGTAATTTGGGTGGAGGTGCATCTTTCTCTTCTATGCCATCAAAGGTACCAAGGGTGTGGTCGTGATCGGCTTTGTGATTGCTACGCCAATATTTAACAACAACGGACACCATAAGAGCGAAAAAAATTAAGGTTAAAATTACCGCCCATAGATTCCAAAATGTGCTCATTGTGATACCTCCTGTGACGTATCTTTACCAAGGCTTTGTAAGTAGCGAATCAAAGCTTCACCTTTGGTTTTGCCTCTTACTTGCAATCGGGCGTCACCAATTTCTTGATCGGTATAAGGCACACCTAAGGTACGTAACACTTCCATTTTGGCGCTAATATCGTCGCCAGTGAGAGTCTGCTCAAACAACCATGGGTAAGACGGCATGATAGATGTCGGTACAACTTGTCGAGGGTTGATTAGGTGAATAACATGCCATTGGTCAGAATACTTTCTGCCTAAGTTGGTTAAGTCGGGACCCGTACGTTTGGAACCCCACAAGTTAGGAAACTCATAGATATCGTCTGCTTCTTTATTCGGACGACCATTACGTTTCACTTCTGGTTCTAGAGGGCGAACCATCTGAGTGTGACATACATGACAGCCTTCACTGATATAGATGTCTCGTCCTACTAATTCGATAGGTGTCAGCGGCATCGCTAAGCTGTCTTTCGCAATATCGTCTCCACGGACAATGCTTGGCACTACCCAGACCAGTAAAGAGAAAGAGGCGACAATAACGGTAGTCAAAATTAAAATGATAATTGAATGTGTAAAGTCTTTACTCATCATTTAAGCTCCCTCATTAACGGCATGTTTAGCGTCATGCATGACTGGCATACGAACCGTTTTAAACAAATTAAATGCCATAAGGAATAAACCCAGAACAAACAATGCACCACCAAAGAATCGTAAGAACAACCAAGGTGCTTTGAAGTCCATAGCTTCAACAAAGCTATAAATCAGCTCTCCATTTTCATTTTGAGCGAGCCACATATAGCCCTCACCGATACCCGCGACCCAAAGCGCTATGGCATAGATGGCGACACCTGCATGAGCGAGCCAGAAGTGCCATTTAATCAGTTGTCGTGACCAAAGACCGGTTTGGCCCCATAAGCGTGGGATGAAGTAGTAAAAAACCGCAATCCCTGACATTCCAACCCATCCAAGTGCAGCAGAATGTACGTGACCGATGATCCATTCGGTGTTGTGTGCCACCATGTTGAACCAGCGAATGGCAAGTAGAGGACCTTCGAACGTCGCCAAACAGTAGTAAAGAATTGCTGAGAAAAAGAATAATAGAATGTAGTCGGACTTCAACTTTTCTTTGTTTTGCAGCAGGGTCATTGCGCTATTGAAAGCACCGGCCCAAGAAGGGAGCCACAGGATCAATGACATCACGATGCCGATGTTCTGAATCCAGATGGGAATGGACGAGTAAACTAGATGGTGCGTTCCGGCCCACGTATAAAAGCCGACCAAGCCCCAGAAATGGATCACAGACAAACGGTACGAGTAGATAGGGCGTTCTGCGGCCTTGGGGATGAAGTAGTAATTCATTCCAATCACACCGGCTGTTAGCAAGAAACCGACGGCGTTATGTCCCCACCACCATTGAACTATTGCATCTTGAGCTCCTGCAAACACAGAGTAGGACTTCATGGCCGAGACTGGCATCGCGAGATTGTTCACGATGAAGATCATTGCGACAACAATAATGAAAGCGGCGAAGAACCAGTTAGCCACGAAGATATGACTCACTTTACGCTTAGCAAGGGTGCCAAAGAACAGTACCGCATAGAGCACCCAAACCAACACAATCAATAAATCGATTGGCCATTCAAGCTCCGCATATTCTTTTGAACTGGTGTGGCCGGCAGGCAAGGAAATCACAGCGAGTAACAAAATGAATTGCCAGCCCCAAAATACCATCCATGACAGGCTTTTATTGAACAGATCGCAATGACCAGTTCGCTGGGCAATATAAAGTGATGTCCCCATTAGAATGTTGACTACAAACCCATAGATTACACCTGAGGTATGAAGAGGGCGAAGACGACCAAATTGAAAATATTGAGAGTCGAAATTTAACACTGGCCAATACAGTTGCGCGGCGAGAATTACGCCGATGATCATGCCTACAATAGCCCAGACTAAGGAGGCGATAATAAAGCATTTCACTACCTTGATACTGTATTGCGTTGTCACGTTTTCCATAACAAGGCTCCTTGCCTAAAATTTTAAATCGTCTATTTATTATTTTATTGCCGGTCTGCACATCTCTATTTAGAAGCTTGGCTTGCTTGAGAGTCGTTGCTTTGCTGGAAGCCATTATCCATCTGTGCTTCGTGACCCAATTGAGAATAAAAATAGGAAATGTCACGGATGTCCTGATCGGAAAGCGTGTCAGCTTGTTGCTGCATCAATATCGCCAGGCCGCTCGTTCTTTCTCTCGTTTGGTAATCTTTCAAAGAAGAAATGAGATATCCCACCTTTTGTCCACGAAGGTTAGGGTAGGGATCTTGTGTTGAAATACCATCAGCACCATGACAGGTCATACATACCTTGGCTTTTTTCTTACCTAATTCGAACTGCTCATCATCGATTCCTGCATAAACTGGGTACGTTACGAGCATCATTAAAACGGTGGAAAGTGCGGCTATGGAGTTAAACTTATGTTTATTCAAACTCATTACTGATTCCCTTGATTCTAAAGTTAACAAGCGTTTCGTGATTATAGAACGGTGATATTTGGCTACGACTACCTGACCTAAAGCGATTAAAAAATCGTAAAAAACGAATTACGTTCGATTAAAGGTTATGCAGCGTTGCACATTCTCGCTACTTGTTGAGCCATATTTATTAGTAATTTCGTATCTTAATACGTACTTACCTAGTCGATTGGTTTACTTATCGAGCTTAAAAAGTAGAGTTTTAATCGCCATCGTTATGAAATGATACCTATCTTAATGGTAGCAATTCAGTCAATGAGCTTTAAATTCGGAGGAGGAGCGAAGAGGGATAGATAACTTGTAAATCAGGGTGAGATCGTGAGTGTTTCTTAGACAAAATTACGGTCGATTTGACGAGCACATTTAGCTATGACCATATGCTTCCTTTTTAGGAGGGGGAATCATGCACATTAACCACTTGAAAGAACACCGACCAACGTTAAGGTGCCGTTAAACTAGATACAGCGATGGTG
The DNA here is from genome assembly GCF_042466085.1 of Vibrio sp. R78045. Taxonomy (NCBI): domain Bacteria; kingdom Pseudomonadati; phylum Pseudomonadota; class Gammaproteobacteria; order Vibrionales; family Vibrionaceae; genus Vibrio; species Vibrio sp. R78045. The sequence goes on along the minus strand of NZ_JAXHBS010000013.1, from coordinate 224,219 downwards.
TTCTTACCCGTGTTTTTAGCTTTATAGAGTGCCTCATCTGCATGGGAAAGTAATTGGTTTGAAAGGTCTTTGTGAAAGTGGTGAGTCGTATCAACACCTGTTAGGCCAAAGGAGCAAGTCGCGTGAAATTGATAAGGCGGTAGTCCAAAAGTGTATCTGGATACTTGTTCTTTGATTGATTTTAGTCTTTGTACTACTTGTTCTTCCTCCTGCCCCGAAAACAGTATAACGAATTCATCCCCACCGAACCGGGCAAAGCAATCCTCAGAGCCAATAAAACGTTTAGTTATAGTCGACACTGTCTTTAAAAGCTCATCACCACTCGAATGTCCATATTGGTCGTTAACGGACTTGAAGTCGTCAATATCGAACATACATAAATGAAGTCGAGGCGCTCTATTAGCCGAAAAGGCTTCAAGGGCATCAGAATACCGAACTTCAAAGTAACTGCGTGAAAACGCCTTCGTCAAATAGTCATACATCAAATGGCTATTTAACTGATTTCTTTCCTGATACAGCTCGTCGATATGAAGTACTAAAATCCATGCAATGCAAAAAGTGACGAGGAAAGATCCAATCCATGTCAGTGGTGGAAGGTCGATAACCTGAATTCCGGTTAGGGCATCCAAAACCCCGGTTACTGCCCAAAAGATGGTTGTAAGTAAAAGCAGTAGCACTATGCCAACACGTTGATTTATCTTGCACTGATGTTGGTAAATTCGAGCCAGAATGAGAACGCAATATCCTAATAATAATATTGCCCCAGCTCCCCATAATTGAAAGAGTGGTCCAAAAGACAGCCCGGTATAGTAAGTGGACGTCGGGTAAAGCTCTTTAGCTAAGAAGTACTCGTTAGGAAATAAAGCGATCACTGCGAACAGAGTACAAATGGTGTAACAGCGCTTTAAGTAAACAGGAGCGTCATACTCAAAGAATGAAACGTAGAAATGTAAACCCAATACAACAGTGAACATTGCAGTAATAACCGTCACACGATTAGCAATATCAAGATAATCGAGGTTATCGCTACTGTTAATGAGAATAAAAAAGGCGGCCAGAAACACGCCGCTAACGAAAGCGAATAAAGAAAAAATTAGATAGTACTGTATTTTTTCTTCATGGCGAGAATGTAAATGGTGGTAAAGCACGTTAAAGAACAGACCCGCTATGAGGCTGATACTAGAAGCAACGATCAGGGGAACCGAGTACAGTGATACCATTATTTTCCTGTAATATTGACAGCGATGTTTGAGAGGTAATAAGAATCGTTATCTGGCTAATCATGGCCTCGTCGTGGAGACGTTTATTTATTACGTGAATAGATGCGATCTATATAATGGAAATTATCAACTATTTCTTTTAAAAACAAGTTTCCAGTGCTTCATTAGAGTTAAAATCACTACCAACAAAAACCTAGAACTAGGTTAGCTATCGAATGGTGTAGAGTTCATTGTTGCAAAGCTCGCGGTTACAGACAAATAGTGTTTAACATCAAGTGAGTGGATACCGCTTACTCAAGCCGAGTGTAGTTCGCTTTACCTCATTCAGCGATAATGATGCCTAATTGGGCCTGTGACAGTTTACCGCTCATACGACATGTTGTTGCCCATCATAAAACCGATCAATGATACTAAGTCGGCTTGATATGACAGTTTCTAAACCCCAGCAAATTATCAGTTAAAGGGGGAGACGACTTCCCTCGGCTTGTCACCCCTAACGGCTGCCTTTGGGTGTATGTATGGCTCAAAATATGGCATCCTCAAGCCTATCATTTAAAAAGGACACACGGACCGTCGGATATGGATACCAACTCGCATCAACTCTCTTTACGCACTATTGAGCCATCGGATTACACCGAATTGGCGGCATTAATGAATCTCGTGTTCCCCGATGTGGGAGGTGCATGGCCCCGCTTGACTATCTTGGATCTAATCCATCAGTTTCCTGATGGTCAAATTTGTATTGAAGATAACGGCAAGATCATCGGCGCGGCTTTGACGATAAAAGTGAACTACAACCGCTTCTCACTGCCTCACCTTTACACGGACATCATCACGGAAAATAACGTGATTCAGAATCAAGTGACAGGCGATGCCATGTATGGCTTGGATGTTTTTGTACACCCTGATTATAGAGGCCTCCGTTTAGGTCGCCGTTTGTATAATGCCCGCAAAGAACTGTGCCGGAGCAAAAACTTCAAAGCGATATTGGCAGGGGGGCGCATCCCTCTTTACCACGAGCATGCAGATGACCTGAGTGTTGCGGAATACATCGACAAGGTAAAACGTCGCGAACTGCATGATCCTATTTTGTCGTTTCAGTTGGCCAACGACTTCGATGTCAAACGAATCATGCGCGGTTACCTGCCTGAAGACGATGCGTCTAAAGGGTATGCAACGCTTCTGGAGTGGGACAACTTTTTTTATGAGGAAGACATTCAATCGGTGCACGATGTCGAGAAAAACCTGATCCGTATTGGCGTAGTGCAATGGCAAATGCGTGCCATGAACGATTTAGAAGATCTGCTCGATCAAGCGGAGTTCTTTATTTCCTCTCTGGCCAACTATCAAGCTGACTTTGCACTTTTCCCTGAGTTTTTTAACGCGCCGCTGATGGGGCTAAAAAAGGAACAAAACTCTGTTGAGGCGATCCGTTTTCTTGCTAGTTTCACTGAAGAGATTAAATCACGCTTTTCCCAATTGGCCGTTACTTACAACATCAATATCATCGCCGGTAGCATGCCGATTATTGAAGAGGATGGGAAACTGTATAACGTCGCTTACCTATTGCAGCGTGACGGGAGCATTAACGCTCAGTACAAAATACACATCACGCCTCATGAGCAAAAGGATTGGGTGATTGATGGGGGCGACAAGGTACAAGTATTTGATACGGACGCAGGTAAAGTGGGAATACTCATTTGTTACGACAGTGAGTTTCCGGAGTTGGGTCGAATGATGGCAGAGCAAGGAGCACAAATTGTGTTTGTGCCATTTTGGACCGATACCAAAAATGGCTATCAGCGCGTTCGTATTTGCTCTCAAGCGCGAGCTATTGAGAATGAGTGTTACGTGGCGATTGGTGGCAGTGTGGGCAATCTCCCACGTGTCGATAATGTCGATATTCAATATGCGCAGTCAGCGGTGTTCTCACCCTCAGATATTTATTTCCCGCACGATGCCACGTTGACGGAAGCCAGTGCCAATACCGAAATGATCATTTTTGCGGATGTCGATTTAACCAAGCTTAAGCAGCTCAATATGGAAGGTTCGGTCACCAACTTACGACACCGTAGACTTGACTTGTACGGAGGCTTTACCAAAAACAACAAGTCTTAATAAGGCGGAGAATGTTGATATTGGGTGTTGCGAGTGACTGAGGGGAGGCTACATTGCGTTGACTGTACTATCGATAATTCACTTGAGTTGTTCATTTCACCTATCGTCTATTTGCTACCTTATTAGAGGGGGTTGTTACGCTTTGAAGTGGCACCGTCAATGTGTAGATTGATGCGCAACATACGGCAATGATGTACGCCGTGATAACCTAGGTATCAATTTATAAACCTATCTAGAGTGTCGCTATTACATTAGATCTAAAGTGCTAAGCGCAGAGCAAAAGCGCTGCATGATGAATATAGCCATGCTAGAGGCTGTATTGAGTGCTTTTACTTAGGTGGTAAAAAATAGGCATTCATACGGTCTCCCTGACTTATAAATTAGGTGGCAGTGAGGTGATTAAGTCGAAAGCTATATGATTGAAAATTAGACAATCACTAGTTAAGTCAAATGGTCAATTTGGTCTAGACTCAATTTAGTGACTTTTTAAAATGGAGTTTAAAATGAGAACTGTATTTCTGTTTATAATTTTTCTTTTTTCGTTTTCTAATCTTGCCGCCTCTGAACTCACTGTGTTTGATCACTTAGGGCAAAAGCATAAGTTAAGTACGGAGCAGCTTTTATCTTTGCCTCAAAAAGAAATCGAGACTTCGCTTCCTTGGGTTGATGGACTGTCGGTATACAGTGGAGTGACGTTGCAGACTGTTCTTGAAACGCTAGATAAGCCAATCCCCTCTCAAGTAACATTTGTGGCGTTAAATGACTACAAGATTGCCGTGCCCAAAGAAGATTTCTTGGACTATCAACCAATTATCGCGATCAAGCAAAATGGAAAGCTTATGTCGGTAAGAGATAAAGGCCCTTACTGGTTGGTTTATCCATTATCTTCGAACCCAGAGATCGATAGTACGGATTTCCATGCAAAGATGATTTGGCAGATAAGAGATATTCACCTTTAGAGGAGCGATTATGAAAAAGCTGTTGTCTTTGGCTGTCGTGAAAGTCGTTGTGTTGTCTTTAGCGGTAGCCGTTCTTACTATCAATATCTATAGTGTTACTCGGATAAATGATATCAACAAGAGTTTTTCTAATCGGCAAAATGAAGCTACATGGTTTGTTTTTCAATTAGTAAAGGAATACGCCAACTTTTTGATGATCAGCCAATCTGATAAAATTGATTACGAAAAGTTGTGGCTCGCTTATGATATCACTTGGAGCCGGTTTGATATTTTAATCAACAGTACAGAATCTTCGAATTTCATTAAATCCGCTAACTTTAAGCCATACTTTACGACAGAGTTTGATAAATTTAAGGCGTTGGAGCCATCAATTAAATTAGTGAACGAAGGCATCCTAGCTCAAGAGTCTTTACAAAAAAAGATTGATATTTGTTACCATACATTAGTTGGTTTTATTAACGAAAAATTCCGGTTACAAAGTCCCGTTATCGAAGAAAATACTTTCATGGTCGATAAATTAGTCATGACTCATCAAATAAGTAGTATATTTCTTACCCTGATATTGATGCTTACAGGTATTATTTTCTATGTCGACTTTACCACTAAGCGAAGACTACTCTCGACTGATGTCACCACTGGCTTTCGTAATCGAGCTTCGTTAATGAAGTTTGTTAAAAATAATTACCTAAAGGATAATAATTTCGATCTGTACTTCGTGCGAATCCGAAATCTTAGTGAGATTAATCAAAAATATGGACTCGAATATGGTGATTTAGTTGTTAGCTCGGCAGCTAAGTCTCTGATAGCAAAGATTCCTGAAAATACCATGTCGTTTCGTAGCAGCGGTAGTCAGTTTTTGTTCTTCATTCCAGACCATGAGTGCACGAGTGATGAAATATTGGAGAAATTTAACGATGTGCTCAGTGACTATATAGCGGCAGGTAACTTAGAGTTGATGATTGATGCGGTCGTGAGGCATAAAAAGAACATCAGTTTTCAAGATATGATGGAGCTATTAACTAATATGCAAGGTTAATACTCTTTTATCTGAGCGAATACTGACCTCTATTATTTAACTCATCTTTCTCCCTATCCCTACACTCAATCAAATCGGCGGCTGTCAGTTTGGCAATCGTAACTGTAATTTCCCACGTTTACCTTCTAGCCGAATCATATTTTTTTCGTCCTGATTCATCTGTTTATCTGTTTATCTGTTCATCTGTTTATCTGTTCATCTGTTTGATGTGAAGTCGCAAAAGTCGATAAAGTTGGTTTGCATAGATCTAATCTAGATAAGGTTAATAGCTAGGGCAGATTAAGACAGATAGGATGATTTGAAAATAGAAAGGGGCAGTAGTCGTTATAGATTAGGACCTTGCTACTTCATAGTGGTCGCCGTAAGCATTCAAAAAACAACAACAGATGAATATCTACGTTATTTTTTCTGAGTTAATGAGACTATTCGTTCACTAGAACTAGATTTGAGATGGCGTTGAGCGTCTAAAATAGCTTGGGGGTCGTGGTCTCTGACAAACTCGATGAATTGCAGGTAGGTTAGCGGTTGACTAAATAGGTAGCCTTGTATCAAATCACAGTTTGCCTCTTTGAGGTATTGATACTGCTCTATTGATTCTACCCCTTCACCGACAACTAACGTGTCACAAGAGTGGCCTAAGTTAACCATTGATTCAACCATTTTACGGCCTGCTTTGTCGTTGACTATATTGTCGATAAAGCTCTTATCAACTTTTAGTTCATCTACTGGGTAATGAAGAAGTTGGTTAAATGCAGTATAACCGGTACCAAAATCATCGAGGGATACTTTTAACCCCAAGCTTCTGAGGCTCTCAATGGTTTGAACGGTAAGTTTGGTGCTTTTTACATAACTGGTTTCTGTGATTTCTATAATTATGTTACCTGGAGTGACCTGATATCGTTCAAGAACTTTACGTATATTATCGGCAAAGTTACGATTATAGAGCTCCATAGCTGAAATGTTGATCGATAAGGTGCCTTGATAATTGTGAACTTCTGCGAGTTCTTTATAGCACTTGATTGCTGTTTTAATTACCCACATGTCAAGTTTGGAGATTAGATTACTCTTTTCCGCGACAGGAATGAACTCGTCGGGCCCAGCGTTAATATCAAACAACGCAGGGCAGCGTATGAGGCATTCAGCACCATCGATGTGAAGTGTTTGAGCGTTGAATATGGGCATAAAGCGAAGTTCGAAATTGTCGCTCTCACAACATTCTAATAGCCTTTTCTCGAGCGTGTCATGTCGCTCTAATGTATGCAGCAACTCTTCACCGTACATGATGCGACTTTCTCCATCACTGTGAGACTTAGCATTGATCAGCATTTCATCAACACATCTATGCCATATCTCTTCGAATTTTGGAGTGTCCACAGGCAAGACAGCTGTAGCGATTGAGAGCCTAAATCCATAATAATCAAGGAATGTAGTTCCGGTCAGGGTGTTATTGATGTTCTCAATTTCTTCGTTTATCGATTTGCGTTCATCCATCTCTAGTATGGCAATAAATTGGTTCCCGCCAAGTCTTGCCAAAGAATAATCACTGCAGCTAAACCCTAAAGAGGACTGTTGGTGTTGCAGCGTTTCTCTCAATGCCTTAGCTAAGCTCACCAATACATTGTCACCGACTTTTGCTCCATATAAGTCGTTGATCTTTCTGAAATCAATAATGTCCCAACAAACCAAATAACAATGTGGGCTCATTGAGCTTTTTAGGCGGACATCTAAGTGGCGAATGAATGAGCGTCGGTTGGCTAATTTAGTGAGTTGGTCGAATTCGGCTTCGAACTTCAATTCCGTCAAGGAGTCAATGTACGCATTCTTCAAACCATCGATTTCGCTTTGCCCAGATGAGCGTTTGAAATATCGCAGCTTTAATCCACCAATAGAGATCTCGTGAAGTAAGTCTTTGAGTGGGCGAACGAGCTGGTAACGTACCACCATATGTATGATTAGCATGATTGCAAAAAGGGTCGTAAAGCAACCAACCAGAGTCTGTCTGACGATGATTGCCTTTTCCTCGTTGAACTTTTGCTCGCGAATATTCACTTGAGCTATAAAGTGTCGGCTTGTCATCTGTACATTGATGCTTTCTTTCGTTTGTTCAATGGACTTAATCACAAACTGTGTATTTTCAATGTTAGCAACGTCTGATGATGGCTCTATTAAGAGCTGCATATTGTCGTCATCATTATACTTAATCAGTAATCTAGAGAGCTGTTTTAAAGAGCCGTCTGCGATTAATATGTATCGATTTAAACTGTTACCCGAACGCTTATCTTGAGGCAGTAAGTACGGGTCAATTGCAGCGACATAAGCATATCTGAGCTCACCACTGACCGATATATAAGAGAAGCCTTTTGGAGATAGCTCTTTTTTGTTGACCAGTGACGTGTATAAATCGAAAACCTTTTCATAAATATTATCAGGAATTTTTAGCCTTTCAAATGGGTCGGCTCTTAACGTCGATAGCGTTAGATTGAACTTGGGATCTACTATATAGACATTACGCTGTCCAAATTGATTGACGTGATTCTGATTGAGGACACGAAGAACCCGTTTCTCTAGTAGAGATAAGGTAGTGTAGTCATCGGGAGTTTGGATGTAACGGAGAAACTGTAATGAAGAACCAATATCTTTAACGAGCAACGACAAACCGAGTTGTTCGTATTCTGCTGCAACTAGAGCCGTATTCACGTCAGATTGAACTTTGTCTAAGTACATACGCTTAGCATGGTGTGATGCAAAATTATATGTCACCACCCCTGCTATTGTAGCGACAAGGAGCAAGGTTGGTATGAGTACTAAATACAACTTTCTTAATATTGGCATTAACTATCTCAAACTGTCGACAATTCGGTTTCGAATTTGAAGGCTACTGGGTTCTAATTGTTGATAAAGGTAACTACGATCTAATACTTCATTACTTGGGAACAGCTCCGGATCATTTTGATATTCTTGAGATGTCAGCTCTTTTGCTTTTGTACTTGGGGTAGCAAACCATGCATCCATCGCATTTTGAGCGGCAATATTGGGTTGAGACAGGAATGATATGGCAGTAACTGACTGAGTAGATAGTTCTCCATTATTAATTGCAGCAATGCATTCTAACCATAAGGTTGTTCCTTCTTGAGGGACAATGTAAGCCCATGTGCTTTCAGGTTCTAAATCGTTGAGTACGTATGTATCGCCTGAATATCCATATGCGAGATTGATGTTGGATAGGCGCTCTGGATGGTTGAGATAATCAAGGATGTACTCGTTACTTTCAAGGTGTGGTTTTTGTTCTTTTAGAGTTTTGTACGCTACTCGCAGTTCTTGTTCATTATTCGTAAAAGGGGCAAATTGATTCATTAGCAAGGCAGCACCAACAAGGTCTGTGGGATCGTAATACATGCTGATTTTGCCGCTGTTTTCTGGTTCCGGGGCAAGCAAGGCTTTCCAAGACTGAGGTTCGGCAACTTTGTCGCTTCGATATAGAATTCCTGATGTTCCCCAAGCATAGGGGATGCCATATTCACCACACCCTTCAACCCATCTTTGATCAAGGTGACCGGCAATGGAATCTTGCAAGTCGCGAAGATTATGGAACAGCTTTTGTTTTGCTAAGGCTTTAAGTTTTACGCTTTCTACAATTACGAGTTCAAACGCACTTCGACGCTCGCTCAACAATACTTCATCTCTTATTGATTCATCAGAGAAGTACTGTTGTTTTAGGGATATATCGTAAGTATCTAGGAGTTGTTCAACAACGCGTTCAGACAGAAATGCATCCCAATTATAGATATAAATATCATGGTGTTGGCCAAAAGCAGAGCCAGTTATAAAGGATGTTGATGCAAGTAATGATATATAAAATATTTTCACCGACGGATTCCTTTCGTACTGTGATTAATTAAATCGTAGCCCAAAATTTGGGACATGTTTCAAATTTAGGTATCTAATTATAATTAAACTCGTTGCACAGTATTAAAATGCTCTGTTAGTCCTTGTTAATTCCATATGACTGATCTGGGTCTGATGTAATGCCTTGAATTAATTAAAGGTTCTTTGTGCCCACTCGTTAGTGAAAAAATTATTTTTGATCTTTTACCTTAAGTGGGGTTTTGGGTCAGATTTAACCTGATGTTATAGATTAATATTCAACATAGTGGGGGTTGATGCAACTATTTATGCAATTTTAATGCATTTAATGACGGCTTGGTTTGTGTTTAGACTAACGGGAAGTTATGTGTTCGGATAAACATCATGGTTTTGGTTCAGGACTTTGCAATTATTTACTCTTGTAGCACGGTGTGTTTGTGCTTATTGTAGGCCGCAATAGCTTAAGTTAGACGAGTCTTGCTTTGGTTTGTGGGTAACACTTAAACGTGCGAGTAATACGTCGGTGTAGCATTAATACTTAGGCTAGTGGTTGATATTTAAACTTAGACTTGTGGTTTATGTTTAACGCATTTGAGCGTTGCTTAGCTTTTTCGAACAGTAGAAAACCTACGTCAGCCAAGGAGTTGTTATGGAATTAGAGGTATACCAAGTAGATTCTTTCTCAACCCAGACCTTTAGGGGAAATCCTGCTGGGGTTTGTATTTCTCAAGAGCCTTTGAATGAAGCATTAATGTTTTCAATAGCGGAAGAGATGGCGGTATCAGAAACGGCTTTTCTTGTGCTTAACACTATGACGCTTAAATGGTTCACGCCAGAAGTAGAAGTGAAACTATGTGGACATGGAACCTTGGCAACCGTCCACGTATTGAAAGAGCAAGGGTTAGTGAAAACGGGTGATAAGGTAGTATTTGATACTTTGTCTGGTGAGTTATCTGCCACGGTTCGTGAATCGTCTATCGAGCTGGATTTTCCTAGCACTCATTTATCGCCGAGTCTGGAACCCGATCAAGAATTGCTCGAACACCTTGGCTTGGAGTTCAACCAAGTTGTTTCATTTAGAGAGTTTGATTCAAAGCAGTTAATCGAAGTCGTTGATGAGCGCGTTCTATTGGATTTGTCTCCAAACTTTGACTCCTTGAAACGCATGGATGGTAGAGGTGTTGTGGTAACGGCAGTTCCATCAAATCCTGAACTTGATTTTGTTTCTCGCTACTTTGCGCCATGGGTGGGTGTTAATGAAGACCCCGTCACTGGTTCGGCACATTGTGCATTGACGCAGCACTGGGCAGAAAAGCTCAACAAACGGAGCTTTAACGCTTATCAAGCATCCCGTCGTGGTGGGTCTATGTCGACAGAGTTACTAGCGAACGGAAGAATAAAAATCATTGGTACGGCTACAACAGTGATTTGTGGTGTATTGAAGGTTTAACGTTGATTACTGGCTTAATGTTAGACCAAAGCGGTTGTCTTATATGCTTGAATTAAATAGCGGCTTCGTTCATTTCTGGTTGAACGAAGTCGATGTAGTGTCATTTTTGAAGGAATTACCGTGTCAGCATTTTATCTGTCTCAAGTATTAGTTGCGATTGCCATCTGTTTCGATCTGTTGTCATTCCAGTTTAAAGAAAGGAAGAAAATCGTCACTTGTCTATTTTTTGCAGGAACGCTTATTTCGAGTCACTTCATTTTGTTAGAGCAATGGACCGCCGCGTGTTTGATGATCATTGCCACTACTCGTTATTTAACAAGCGTGTTCTCAACATCTTCCAAGTTTAAGTACCTGTTTTGTTCTATGTCTGTCGTTGCGACAGCCGTTACCTACTCGGGGCTAACGAGTGTTTTAAGTTGTTTTGCTTCTGTGTTTCAAACCTTTGCCGCTTTTAATAAAGACGATCGTCGATTACGTGAATTGATGATCATCGGAACCAGTTTTTGGTTGGTGCATAACTATTTGATTGGTTCTCCTACTGCTGTAGTGATGGAAGCGCTGTTTATATGCAGTAACTTAGTGGGCTATTACCGTTTTTACTTCAAAAAGAGTGTCGCTGCTTAGGTTTCGGCTTTCTACGGTTTATTAAGTTAAAGAACCACAAGATTCAAAGCGCAGCACCAGATTACAGTTAACAAGGATTAGGAGAGTTCGATGTCTAATATTTACGCTGATGTTCCTTCGTCGATGCCCAATGAAATATTCAATGACCTGCTTGCGAACGACAGTGTTCGAATCGAAAGAATATTGTCTCATGGTCACAGTTCCCCAGAAGAGGGTTGGTATGACCAAGATGAAAATGAGTGGGTAATGGTGATCGAAGGTCAAGGTGTGATTGAGTTTGAAGATGGACGCGTTGTGACTTTATCAAAAGGGGATTATATCAACATTGCAGCAAGAGAAAAGCACAAGGTTGTTGGTACGGATAAAGACATGGTGACGATCTGGTTGGCTGTGTTTTATCGTTGAAACTCTTTGTTCTAAAGTCGACTCATTCAGAGAGAACCTAGGGACAATACGTCACCTGTCCAATACGCTAAATACATGAAAGGACTATGTCGTGGTTAGAATCCGAAATTACCAAACCAGTGATGCTAAGGCGTTGTGGGAGATTTACTTTCATACTGTTCGTAACATTAATGTTCGAGATTATTCTCAGCAGCAAGTAGAGGCTTGGGCTCCAAACGGTTTTGATTCTGAGCTTTGGCAAAAGCGCATGAACGAGTTACTACCTTTTGTGGCTGAGCTAGATGGTTGCGTTGTTGGTTATACTGACCTGCAACCCAATGGCTTGATTGATCATTTCTTCTGTCATCATGAATGCCAGGGTAAAGGCGTTGGAAGAGCGCTAATGGAACATGTTCTTGCTGTTGGTCGTGTTCGTGGTGTATCGCGGTATTTCTCTGAAGTAAGTATTACCGCAAGGCCTTTCTATGAACACCTTGATTTTAAGGTCGTTAATGAGCAGGAAGTTGAAATGCGTGGCGTGAAACTCACCAATTACGTGATGGAGAAGGTAGTGCCTTCAAACGAACGGTAATCTCATTTTTGTTACAGTTTTCACCTGTTTTTGGTTCTCTTCTTAAAGAAAAATCATCACTTTAGCGATAATATTCACTGCAACTAATTTGAGTGAAAGAAGTAACGTGGGAATTGAAGCTTTAGCGTTTGTGATGGATGCATTAATGACAACATGTTGTATGTATATTGCGTCAAAGATGTCTTTTGTCGTGGCTGACTTTAAATCTCTTCTTGTTATTGCCGTTATCGTTGCTTTGGTATCACTGATTCCGACTGTTGGCTGGGTTTTGGGGGTGATTCTGTTTGTCTTCCTGCTTGGGAAGGCGACGCATGCGAGTATTGGTGACTGCATTTGGGTGGTGGTATTTACAAAAGTAGTGTCTATGGCGGCATTTCTAATATTCGGTCGACTGTTTGTGTAACGAAGACCTAATTTGATTTGAAACAGGCAAATAAAAGGGTGTGAACTTGTCACACCCTAAACAAAATTCAATTTGAATTTGTTAAAAGAATTTCAACTGCACTATTTAGGAAGTAATACAGTATCAATTACATGGATAACACCGTTGCTTGCCTTGACGTCGGCTGTAATTACTTTAGCGTTGTTAATCATAACAGTGCCATCACTGACACTGACCATAACAGCTTGTCCTTGAACCGTATCAGCACTGTCTATTTTTATCACATCGGCAGCCATCACTTTCCCCGCGACTACGTGATAGGTCAGTACTGCAACCAACTTATCTTTATTTTCTGGCATCAGGAGCATATCAACTGTTCCTTCAGGAAGTGCCGCGAACGCCTCATCTGTGGGTGCAAATACAGTAAAGGGGCCATCACCTTTCAAAGTTTCCACTAAACCTGCTGCTTTTACTGCCGCCACTAAAGTGTTGAATGAACCGTTTTCAGCCGCTACGTCCACGATGTCTTTCTTCATTCCGTGGTGATTAGCGTGAGCAAATGTGGTGAAAAGGAGTGTTGCAACTAGTACTGACAGAGTCTTGCTTAATTTATTAAACATATTTTAGTCCTTTGAGTTTATCTGTTATTTCCGAGATGTATTACGAGAGCTCAAAAGCGATAGATCAACTTATTGCACGTTTAGGTGGCTTCTTTAGTTTGGTTGTGCCATCAAACACATAATTTCGCTGGCTAAATAATTGTTATAATTCCATTTTGTTACTTATAGTTAATTGGTGATTATTCAATTAACGGATGTGAATATGAGGTTTTTTTTACCAGTCGTGTTTACGGCATTTGCTTCGATGCCTGCATATAGTGGACTTGCTCCAAGCGATGGTTTCAGCGGAAACTTTAGTATTTTGGCTGGTTCTTATTCAGATAGCAGTAACTTGAGTACCGAGCAAGATTCTATTCAAGCAAACAACACGAAAGAAGGGAGTAGTGAAAACCAGGGGCTTCTCGGCTTTCTCGGAACGGTTCAATACACCTTTGGGGAATCGTTGAACCACCAAGTTTATACGGGAACTACTCGAGAGGATATTGCGACAGGTACAATAGCGTTTGAGATTGGTTATCGACATCAGTTCTCTGGTGGCACCATTATCGACTTCTCGGTGCTCCCTACGTTTATCTCGGGTAAAGCTTGGGCTGATCCGTACGCGGTTGGCGTTAATCGAAACGAAACGGACGTAAAAGGTAATGTGGGACGACTGCAATTGACGAGCGTTGGAGGCACCGGTTTTCAAGCGGATTTTGCAATTGGTGAATCTGATGTTGACGATGAACTGTCGGGAACTCAAAACTTATCTGCCCAAGACGCAGCCTTGTTAGATAGGGAAAGAACCTATTTGTACGCAAAGGCCGGATACCGCTTTATATTGCCGGACCAAGTTGGGTTACTGGTCCCTTCTATGGTTTACTTTAGTTCAGATGCGAAAGGAGACGCGATCAGTTTTGATAGCTACGGCGTAGAACTTAATTACGCAAAAAGAATGGGTCGTCATGGTTTCGTCGTCACGTTAGACGCACATGATCGTCAGTACGATGAAGTAAACCCTCTTTATGGAAAAATGCGTAAAGAGAATGAATACGGTGCTTTTTTAGCTTACGAGTTGAGTGGTTTTATGGGATATGATGGTTGGTCGTTTATTACGTTACTTGGCCTAAGAACCATTGACTCTAACATCGACTTTTACAATTCTGAACAAGTGTTAGCGAGTGTTGGTATCGACTACAAATTTTAACGGTCATACCTAACCAAAAGTCAGCCAAACTAGCGTTAAGATTTAACTTTATTATTTGTTCAGTTATTTCTGGCACTTATCATATTTAAGGTTGTAGGTGCTTATCGCTATCCGTAATATAAAAATCAGCGAGAATATAGGATCAGATAACAAGGAAGCGCTTTGGAAATACAAATTAGACACCTCGAACTAACAGATTACCAAGATATTTTTGATATTTATCGTCACCCTTCAGTCTCTGAGAATACATCACAGAAGCCTTTTCTTAGTTCTGATCAAGTTGAGAGATTGTTTGGGCATTCTGACCATTTTACTTTGGTTGCTGAAGTGTCCGGAAAAGTCGTGGGCCACATCACTTTATTCATGACCACCAAAGTGAGAGACAGACATTGTGCAGGCCTTGCGATAGCGGTCAATCCGGATATGCAAGGCAAAGGGGTCGGCAAGGTCTTAATGCAAGAAGCGATCAATCAGGCCGATAATTGGCTTAACCTCGTTCGACTTGAATTAGAAGTTCATGCCGATAATCACGGTGCGACTACTTTATATGAAAGCGTTGGTTTTCAATTAGAAGGAACCAAAAAGCTTAGTACATTCAAAGGTGGGAAATACGTTGATATGCTTTTGATGTCGAGAATTAGGCATGATTATCGTTGATAGTGAGCTGTTGATTGTTGATTGGTTTTGTTCAAAGCGGTTTCATTCGGTTCGTCACTCGTTAAACCTTTTCATCGCAGCTTAATTTGGTATAGTAGCAATCGTTTGCTTCGTATAACCCCAATGATATGGTTTGGGGGTCTCTACCAGCTCCCGAAAAGTGCTGATTACGAAGGGTTTAGATCACAATTGTGTTCTTACTCTTTGTAATGGCGTTCAAAAATATCCTGTCTATTACTCAGAGTAAGTGCACACCTAAAATCCATAGTAGGTGGAATATGAACGCATTTATTCAAGGGCTTCCAAAAGTAGAGTTGCATTTACACATTGAAGGTTCACTCGAACCTGAATTACTGTTTAAACTCGCTCAACGTAATGGCATAGATTTGCCTTATTCATCTCCAGAGCAGTTAAGACTCGCATACGAATTTGATGATTTGCAGTCGTTTCTCGATATTTACTATCAAGGTGCTGATGCACTGCGCACAGAACAGGATTTCTACGATTTAACATGGGCTTACCTAGAACGCTCTATAGCTGACAATGTTATTCATACTGAAATTTTCTTTGATCCTCAAACTCATACCGATCGTGGAATTGCTTTTGATACTGTGATTAATGGTATTTATCGTGCGCTCAAACGTGGTCAGAAAGAATTAGGGATTACTTCTCAAATCATAGCTTGTTTCTTACGACATTTATCTGAAGAGAGCGCTATTCAAACGTTTGCTGATATTCTCAAGCACCAAGACAAAATTATTGGGGTTGGATTAGACTCCTCAGAACTCGGGCATCCGCCAGAGAAATTCAAACGCGTATTCGAACAAGCCAAACAAGCGGGCTTTCTAACAGTGGCTCATGCTGGTGAAGAAGGCCCCGCACAGAACATTGTCGACGCTATTGAAATGCTCAGTGTTAGCCGAGTAGACCATGGCGTGCAGTGCATGACAGACGAAGCGTTAATATCGGAATTGATTAAGACTAAAATGCCGCTGACCGTGTGTCCATTGTCTAACATTAAACTACGAGTGTTTGATGTAATGGAAGACCACAATATTGTTGATCTACTAAGAAAGGGCGTTTCCGTTACGATTAATTCGGATGATCCTGCGTACTTTGGTGGTTATATGTCGGATAACTTTAACGCAGTAAACAATGCTCATACGCTTACACATAAAGAGTTGGCCCAGTTTAGCTTGAATGCAATTGACGCGAGCTTTATTGAAGAGTCGTTGAAACAGCAATATCGCGATGTCGTATTAGCCTATATTGCCTAGAATGATGTTAGCTAGTATCCAACGTTTCACTATTTGAATTGCCCAACGACTGGCAATGACTGGTCGTTTTATTTGGGCTGGCTTTGATGTTTCCAGAAACCACCAAATTGGTTCTTTAAAGGTGGGAGGATTAGTCAAACCGAGTACCTAGCAAATGGGCTGTTTAATCAAAGAAGTTCAATGGTCTGAGCATTATGACTCCATGACTGGAAATTCAGTCGCCTCTTAACGAGACAAATGGTTCACTTACAGCTTGTAAGCTACGATATTATCTTAAAGTACTAAAAAATATAACTTTTTTGATAAATAATTGTTGGGTGTTAGCAGTATTAGACTACATTTAGAAAAGGTTCAGTGAGATGCGTTGCACTCATGCAGATATTGTTAGACAAGGAGTTAATCGTTGTTAGACCCTAAAATATGCGAACAAATACAGTGGCCATGTGATTTGTCACAAGATTTGATCCACAGCTTGCTCGAGATTGCGCTCTTCAAAACGGGTGTTCATAGCTTAGAGATTACGAAAAAATTCCAAAATTTACCGGGGGTCTTTTATATTCTTAAAGGCTCAGCGGGTATCTGCTTTTCAACTGAAAACATGAAAAGCTTGTCGGGTGGTGTGATAGGTAAAGGCGATTGGATCGGCGCTTTGACCATTCATGCGAACTACAATTTATTTGCTGTCGCAGAAGAAGTTGAGCCGATTACCATGGTATTTTTCCCCGCGGACAAGGTATTGGAGCTCGCTGAAAAGAAATGCATGGTCTTCAAATGGCTACTCCATTGTGGAGTTAAATCGCAATCTATCTGGATGCAGGCTTTCTTATCTTCCATCCATGAAAAAGAGCAAAAAACGATTTATGTCCTTTTAGAGCTCGCTGCTCGCCAGACAAATGTTACAGGGGCAAAGGTGAGTATCAATATTTCGCAAACCCAATTGAGTACCATTACTGGTATATCAAGGCCGAGGTTAAATGAGGTGTTAAAAAGTATCGAACAACAAGGTCTAGTGACGATACAAAGAGGTAAGGTGTCCATCTCAGATTTTGAAGGTTTGTACGAACGTATTTCACCAATGAATTTAATGATCCGCGACCCTATATCGACGATGAACGCATTATAATTAAAATACTTATTTCTCGAGAAAAGACTCAAATAGGCGGCTATTTGTGGCTAAATCCTCAACTTTTGTTCCTTTAGGAACATACATGAATCACGGAAATCGGTAACGTTAACTCAAGATTTATAAATTTAAAATTGAGTGAGTAGTACTGTTATGAAAATGGCTGTTTTGGAATACAAAGTGTATGGGGTCGGTGACTGGATTAGAACAACGATTTCGAGTCGTTGTGCCTATTTGTTGGCTGCTGAGTATAAAGGTTTGGGTTGGCCAGCTAAGGTGGATGGGAAATCGCAATAGATGAGGCTTAACCTATGAATTCGGAATAACCTTTCCCTTTCTTATGAAATAATCCTAGAGATAGAAAAGAAGCTGACTTGATGTCAGCTTCTTGCTTTAAAGTGAGCAGAATAAATCTATTTGTTCACGTAATCTTTGAATTTCTGCTTGGTTTCAGCATCGGCTTTCTCGTACCAGAAATACAGCATTTCTTCCGCAGTATTCGCCGCGTTCGTATCAATCTTTGCTGGTAGAGTGACAGGTTGTACAACCGCTGCTGTTGCAACTGCTGATGTACCCATAGTTAATGCAGCAATACCGCCTTTCTGGTTGTATTCTTTCGCTTCTTGAGGATATTTACGACCAATCTGCATTCCATCTTTGATTAGCTTATCTTGATTAACACTGATTACATTTTGGTTCTCATCAATCAGTTTCCAATCAAGGTTATTAAAGCCTTTTTTCGCTTCCGATACATTACGGAATTTAGGCATTTCAAACGTCAATGTAGTGTCTGCTGCATCAAAAGTTGCAATTATGACGTCGCTATCGACAAACTCACGATCGTTACCTTGACTAAAAGCAAGCTGATATTGGAAAACGATTTGGTTTACACCGTCTGGAACGGTTATTGTTTTGCTTGAAGAGAAAAAACCACCCTCAAGGTCAGGCTTAGCCTCGTTAACTGCTACGACGTCAACTAAGGCATCTGCGCTAGAAGGGATTTTAATGGTTACATCAGCCAATGCTGCGGGTGCAGCAACGATAGCTGAAAGTAGGGCTATACTTTGGATTGTCTTCATAATCATACAGTTGTTGTTATGGTTAGATGAATTACAATCGCATGCAAATGTATGTATTTCAAGTCATGTCATAGTGTTTTAAAAAAATTTGCGAAATCTTAACGCAACGGTCATATATCGAGATAACTAAAGACCAATGTGGGTAATTATCATCCAACAAACACGCTGAATCTCGATAAAGTCATTCGTCATATTATGGCAGATATATGCTTTATTTTTGAAACAAGAAAGCCGTAATAAATGTGATTTATCACGGCTTTGTTTACTTTCGTAGCGTTAGCTAATTGGTTACTTAGCTTGCGATGCAGCCGCTTCTAGTTGTTGAAGCTTACCCTGAAGCATGTAAACGTTCTGGTTGAAGTTACCAGGGTTCAATACTTGGCTTTGTTGCATTGGGTAGTCAGGTAGCGTGTTCATGAACTCTTGTACTTTGCCGCCTACTGGTACGAATAGCCACATGTTGTCTGCCATCCAGCGTAAGTACATGCCAGATTCGTGTGGTGCTTTCTCGAATGGGTCTGCACGTAGGTGAACAACTTGAGGCCAGTTCGTTTGGAAACGTACTGCATCAACAATGTTACCTTCTAGTACCGCAAATGAAATCTTGAAGTCATTCCAACGTACAGCGTTTAGCTCAGCGTTAGCAGAGAAGTAAAGCATGCTGTCGCGAGGGCCTTTCTCTTCTTTACCTTGGAAGTAAGGTAGGAAGTTGTACCCATCTAGGTGTACACGCCAGTTCTTACCGTTGTAAGTTGCACCTTTGTCAGACGCTAGCTTTTCAACCACTTTATCATCACCAGCTGCTGCTAGTAGAGTAGGAATCCAGTCTTGGTGACCCATGATGTCGTTGATCTTAGATCCCGGTTTGATTGTACCAGGCCAGCGAACGAGCTGAGGAACACGCATACCACCTTCGTAAGTTGTACCTTTCTCACCGTGGAAGTAAGTCGCACCACCATCAGGCCAAGATACAGTTTCTGCACCGTTATCTGTTGAGTAGATTACGATCGTATTGTCTGCGATCTTCAATTCATCAAGCTTATCTAGTAGCACGCCCACTTGGTCATCGTGCTCTAACATGCCATCAGCGTAAATGCTGATACCCGATGCGCCTTGGTATTTTTCTTGTAGACGAGTCCACACGTGCATACGTGTTGTGTTGTGCCAGATGAAAAATGGTTTGTCAGCTTTCACTGCCTTTTCCATGAACGCTAGAGATTCCTCTAGGAACTCTTCATCCGCATGCTCCATACGCTTACGCGTCATAGGACCAGTATCTTCAATTTTACCATCGGCAGTAGATTTGATTACACCACGAGGGCCAAAGTTTTTACGGAACTCAGGGTCTTTAGGGTAGTAGTATGTCTCTGGCTCTTCTTCCGCATTCAGGTGGTACAGGTTACCGAAGAACTGGTCAAAACCGTGGTTCGTTGGAAGGTGTTTGTCTTGGTCACCCATGTGGTTTTTGCCGAACTGAGCTGTCATGTAGCCTTGTTCTTTGAGGAGGTCTGCGATCGTTGGAGCCCAATCTGGGATACCGTGGTCTGAACCTGGCATACCGATAGTCAATAGACCAGTACGGAAAGGTTCTTGGCCTGTTAGGAATGCAGCACGACCAGCAGTACACGATTGTTGACCGTAGTGGTCAGTAAATAGTGCGCCTTCGTTAGCAATACGGTCAATGTTAGGGGTTTCGTACCCCATCATTCCGTTGTTGTATGCACTGATGTTGAACACACCAATGTCATCTCCCCAGATAGCAAGAATGTTAGGCTTTTCTGCTGCGGTTGCTGCTGAAGAAGCTGCTAATAAGCCAACACCTAATGCCAGTTTATTAATTTTAGTACCCATAAGGACTCCGATTCACTTTTAAGATTAATGCGTTAGAGCAACACATCGTTGGGCAAACATTAATCTCAAAAACTGATGGTGTCTTTTTATAGTGGTTATAACCAATTGTTATGAAGCAGATCTAACTTTATGATTCAATTTGGTTTTATATGCTTACCTCGATTTATCTTCGAATATTATGCGTGATCTTCGTCATGTTTTTCTACGTCATTTTATCGCGTGTTTACGCATACTGTTCGTTATGAAAATGATAAAAATATTAATAGTTTAACCAAGGTCGCGAGAGTTAAAAAAATGGACTATATGTTGTAAGGCAGGATGCAAATAACTAACGAAGAGGTTTCTATGACAGCGAAATATGGCGTTAAACGTCGTTTAGCGATTTTGGGTACGGCGATGATGGCGGCTTCCACCACCACATTCGCAGCAGAAAAACCGAATATTCTCGTGATTTGGGGGGACGATATTGGGCAATCTAATGTCAGCGCATATACCTTTGGTTTAATGGGTTACAAAACTCCGAATATCGATAGTATCGCTAAAGAAGGCATGATGTTCACAGATTACTATGCCGAGCAATCTTGTACAGCTGGTCGCTCTACGTTCATTACTGGTCAAAGTGTATTAAGAACAGGTTTGAGTAAAGTAGGCTTACCAGGTGCAGACATTGGCCTTCAAGCAGAAGACGCGACAATCGCAGAAATGTTGAAACCTATGGGTTACATGACGGGTCAATTTGGTAAAAACCACCTTGGCGATAAAGATGAATTCCTTCCAACAGCACACGGTTTTGACGAATTTTTTGGTAACCTTTATCACCTAAATGCTGAAGAAGAGCCAGAAAATGAAGATTACCCAACCGATCCAGAATTTCGTAAGAAGTTTGGCCCTCGTGGTGTAATCAAATCTTTCGCTGACGGTAAGATTGAAGACACCGGCCCACTAACGCGTAAGCGTATGGAGACTGTCGATGAAGAAACGCTCGATGCAGCGCTTGATTTTATGGACCGTGCGGTGAAAGCCGATAAACCATTCTTCGTTTGGTGGAATGCAACGCGTATGCACTTTAGAACACACGTCAAAGCTGATAGCAAAGGTGTGACAGGGGTAGGTAACTATGCTGACGGCATGGTAGAGCACGATAGACATGTAGGTCAGTTATTGAAACAAGTGGATGATCTGGGTATCAAAGACAACACCATTGTTTTTTATTCAACGGATAACGGCCCACACATGAACTCTTGGCCTGATGCGGGTACAACACCGTTCCGTGGTGAGAAAAACACCAACTGGGAAGGTGCATATCGTGTACCTGCAATGGTTCGTTGGCCAGGTAAGATTGAACCAGGTACGGTTTCTAATGAAATTATGCATCACATGGACTGGATGCCGACCTTTGTTGCAGCTGCCGGCGATGATCAAATCAAAAAGAAACTTCTGAAAGGTCACACTGCGGGTGATAAAACATTTAAGGTTCATTTAGATGGTTACAACTTCCTTCCTTACCTAACAGGTGAAGAAGAAAAAGGTCGCCGTTCTGAAGTTTTCTACTTTACTGATGATGGTGATTTGGCCGCGCTTCGTTATAACCAATGGAAAGCGGTGTTCATGGAGCAGCGTGCAACGGGCACTATGCAGATTTGGTCAGAACCGTTTGTGACGTTACGTTTACCTAAGTTATTTAACCTACGCATGGACCCATATGAAAATGCAGATATCACATCGAATACCTATTATGACTGGTTGTTAGACCATGCATATATGTTCGTTCCTGCACAAGCGTATGTTGGTGAGTTCTTAGAAACGTTTGCCGAGTACCCACCACGCCAAAAAGCGGCAAGCTTTAGCTTGGATCAGGTAATGGAGAAACTGCAAGAGAACCATAACAAGTAACTCTTATTACAAAAGTAAATATTCACAAGCGAAAATTTATGATTGAAAGAGCTCTCCGGAGCTCTTTTTTTATAGGCACTTAACCGATGTAAATACAAATCACAAGTATTCGATACCCGAGACACTAATTAATTGTATTTTAGGTGTTTTTACGTCTATCTTATTAAGCATAAGGATGTATAAAAACAAGGAATGTTATGTCTGCATGGTTGTGCTCACTAGTGAACGGATTGAAACACCAGAGAGTTGCAGTATTATCCGGAATGTTGTCGTTATTTATGTTGTTGATAGTCAGTCTTAATGTCTATGCCAGTGAGCCAATTTCGTCAGTTGGCTCAGCAGCTACAGGTTCAGAAGCAGCGCCTTTCAGTTCTCAGGCTACATATATAGGCTCTGATGCTTGTGTTGATTGCCACAGCGCAGAGGTGGAAGCATGGCAAGGTTCTAATCATGATATGGCAATGAAGCACGCTACTGACGAGTCGGTATTGGGCGACTTCAATAATCAAACCGTTACCCACAAAGGGAAACCCAATCGCTTTTTTCGCAAAGGTGGTGAGTTCTGGGTAAATATCGAAGGGCCAGACGGCCAATTCAAAGATTACAAAATCAGCTATACCTTTGCCTTTGAACCTCTACAACAGTATATGGTTGAATTTGAGGATGGTCGCGTGCAATTGATTCCTTTTGCTTGGGACTCAAGAGAAAAGGCACAAGGCGGTCAGCGTTGGTTTCACCTCTACCCAGATACCACCAACACTGATGAATTCTACTGGACCAATAGTGGTCAGAACTGGAACTTCATGTGTGCTGACTGCCATTCAACAAACCTAGAAAAGAACTACGACAGCGCAAGTAATACTTACAACACCACTTGGTCTGAGATTAATGTCGGTTGTGAAGCGTGTCATGGGCCAGCGAGTGAGCATGTTGAACAAGCTCAGCGAACAAATAACAAGCAAGCCACAGCCAAAGGTGGAAAAGATGCCCAGATTTCGGCGCATTATGGTTTTGATCGTGACTTGTCGAGGTCGGTGAAAGAGTGGATCTATCAAGAGGGTAACTCAACCCTGCAACCAAAAGACATCATCCATACCAATCAAGTTCAAACCTGTGCTCAGTGCCACAGCCGACGCACTCAGTTGAATGAAACAGGCGACCATGTTAACGGTTCATTTTTTGATAAGTATCGTCTGAGTTTGATTACCCCTGAGCTTTACCATAACGATGGTCAAATCTACGATGAAGATTACGTTTACGGATCTTTTTTACAATCAGTGATGGCAGAGAAAGGCGTCACTTGTACTAACTGTCACGATCCCCATACTGCAGAACTGAAAATTGCCGAAGAAGCCGTATGTGGTCAATGTCACATTGCATCTGAATACGCGCCTGAAAAGCACACATTCCACGAAGCCAATACCGAAGCTTCACAATGTACGACTTGTCACATGCCAGAGACGACTTACATGGAGGTCGATCCAAGGCGTGACCACAGTTGGCATATCCCGCGTCCTGATATTAGCCAACACATTAAAACACCAAACGTGTGTACCAGTTGTCATGAAGATCAAACTGACCAGTGGGCCGATAAGCAAATTGGTGAGTGGTTCCCAGATTCTAAGTATCGTAATCAGCAGCATTTTTCTGTTGCCTTTTATGCTGACTCAATTGGACATAGTGGGGCTGAAGATGCCTTGGCGTATTCGGCTCAGGATTCCAGCTTAAGCAATATTATTAGAGCATCGAGCCTAGAGCGTTTGGGTGGTAACACGGGCAAAAATACACTTATCTCATTGGCAAGAGCGGTGAAACATGACGATGAAATGATTCGATTGGGTGTTGTTCAAGGCTCATCTGGTTTTCCATTTACTGACCGTTGGCAGATTCTAGAGCCGCTATTGAAAGACCCTGTATTGTCGATTCGTTCAGAAACCGCAGGTGCATTAGTGCGTTACTGGGGAGAAATGAATCCTCTGCAGAAAGATCAAATCAAGCCAGCATTAGAAGAGTACATCGAGATACAACGCTTCAATGCTGACAGAGGTTTTGGTCGTACTAATTTAGGTAACGTTTATCGAGATCTAGGGCAGTATCAAAAAGCGATGGAGCTCTATCAAGGCGCTATCGAAATTGAACCTTACTTCGAAAACAGCTACGCCAACTTGGCCGACTTGTATCGTGCACTTGGTGACGAACCAAAGGCATTAGCGATATTGAAACAAGGTATTCAAGCGCAACCAAAATCGAGTGTGTTGCCATACAGCGCAGGCTTATCTTTGCTTCGTGTGAAAGATTACGACAAAGCAACCGACTACCTAAAACAAGCGGCAGAAACAGCAAAAACCGACCCACAATATTGGTATGTGTACGGCTTGGCTTTAGAGAAGTCTGATGTACTTGCTGCGAGTAAGTCATTGAATAAGGCTTACCAATTTAGCCGTAACCCACAACATTTGTACGCACAGTGTGAGATTTTGGCTCGAAATTACCAGAAACCAGGCGTAGTAAAAGCGTTTGAACAATGTATTTCGTCATTGAGTAAGGTGGCACCACCGGAAGCCATTAACCAATTGAGAGCACTTAGTAAGTAAATAGCGATGAGCCAGTAGAAAGCTTAGCTGAAATAAAGGGTTAGCAAAAACTTGTCTATGGCACGCATAAATTATGGTGCTTATAACTAATTATCACGTTTATAACTAATAGTTATAGGGCTTGTGAGTAGGATGTTCACAGCCAGATTGAATTAAGGGAAGATCTATGAACCATGCGCAACAAGCAATAAACCAACTGATTGAACAGACAGAAAAAAGTGTCATCGGTCAGAGTCACGTCATACGTGCTCTAGTGATCGGGTTATTGACCAATGGCCATGTGCTTCTAGAGGGCCTTCCCGGCACAGCGAAAACGCGTTCGGTCAAGTCGCTAGCGAATTTATTGAACACAAGCTTTGGTCGAATTCAGTTCACGCCTGACCTATTGCCATCAGATGTGACGGGTACCGAGGTGTATCAAGAGCTGGATGGCAAGCCGCAACTGTATTTCCAACCGGGTCCTATTTTTAATAGCATTGTTCTAGCCGATGAAGTGAACCGTGCGCCTGCAAAGGTACAAGCGGCACTGCTTGAAGCGATGGCGGAAGGGACGATAACCGTGGGCGGCCAAACTCACATCCTTCCTGACTTGTTCATGGTATTGGCGACTCAAAACCCAGTTGAACAAGAAGGTACGTATCCGCTACCTGAGGCGCAGATGGACCGTTTCATCATGAAAGTGACGGTCGATTATCCAGAAGACGAAGCGGAACGCGACATTATTCGATTGGTGCGTAGCGAAGAGCTAGGCAGCGAAACGAGCTCTGAGCTAGTCACACCGCAACACATTGAACCTGAATTGGTGCTTGAAGCGCGTCGCCAGCTTCCAGAAATAGCGGTTTCTGATTTAGTCGAAAACTACATTGTTGCCTTGGTGATGGCGACACGTAAGCCAGAACGTTATCCAGAATCAAATCTATCAAAGTGGATTGAAATTGGCTCAAGCCCACGTGCTTCAATCGCTTTGGATAAATGTGCTCGCGCTTATGCGTGGCTACAAGGGCGTGACCATGTCACGTTAGACGATGTGCGAGCGATGCTACCTACCGTATTAGGTCATAGATTCTCACTCTCTTATGACGCATTGGCCGATGGTGTTGACCATCAAAGAGTGGTTGAAGAACTGCTTGATAATGTTGAGATCGGATAATTAGGGGGCGTCATGGCGAAGCCAACACAAGCTCCCAAATCGCAAGGCCTTGATCCACGTTTATACTGCGACTATTCAAGGTTAGTGCGAATACAGGCTCAAGCTGAGTCGTTTTCTCTGCTGCCACATCTAAAGGCGGGCAGTGTATTGTCGGGTCGACATAACTCTCTATTCCGTGGTCGTGGGTTGAATTTCGAGGAGTTGCGTCATTACCAACTGGGTGATGATATTCGCAATCTTGATTGGAAAGTTACGATGCGAACGGGGAAGCCTCATGTTCGCAGCTATACCGAAGAGAAAGACCGTAATGTGATTATCTGTGTCGATCAGCGCAGTTCTATGTTCTTTGCTTCTCAAAACACCATGAAATCCGTTGTGGCGGCGGAAGTCGCTGCATTATGTGGATGGCGAGTGCTGAAAGATGGTGACCGTGTCGGCTTCGTTTTAGCCTCACATCAAAAGCTGTTCCATACCAAAGCACAGCGCTCACAGTCTGATTTACTCGCTCAACTTAAGCACCTTACTAAAGCGAATCAAAGCTTAGGTGTGAGTGTGAGTGACAGCGAGGGTGTCGGGTTCAGTCAATGGATCGAACTCATCAAGCGTATGAGGCTAAAACAGTCGACCTTAATCTTTATTAGCGATTGGCGTGACTGCCAAGAACAGCACCTTGATCGACTCAAGCAGCTACAGCAGCACAATGACATCCTTGCCATTATGGTGACCGATCCGTTAGAACAATCACTGCCTCATGATCTCGCTAGCGCGAATTGGGTGGTGGGTGATGGTCGTTTTCAGCTCAACCTCGATAGCCAATCTAAGGTTAACCTTGCGAGTGAGAGCCTTGCTCAAAAAGCGGCACTTCAAAAACAATCTCTTGCTAAATTAATGGCGATGAAGAACCTTCCTTATATCGAATTAGACACGTCGGGTAATCATATTTCACAGCTTCAAAAGCTAGTAGGAGGGCGCTAATGGCCGTTGAACATACGCCTCCTAGTACTTATATCCTTCGCGAACTGCGCGATGTAACGATTCCCGACAGCGTTAGCTGGTTTCCCCAAACGATCGGTTGGAAGATCCTCGGTGTTGCCTTGTTATTGGTTGCGCTCTATCTGGCTTATCGCTTGGCGCTAAGATGGTGGAATAATCGTTATCGTAAAGAAGCACTTAAAGAGCTGATGGTATTGGATGCTCGAGACAAAAACTCAACCGAGCGAACCTTCAAGGTGCTCAAAGTAGTGCTTCGTTATCTAGACAGCGGCAATGCTAAGTTGTTTGGTCAAGCCTATGTAAACCGCTTGAACGCTTATCTTCCTGTTAACGCTGGCACGAGTGCAAAGAGCAATGCTTTCTTTACCGATGAAGTGTCGGGGCTGTGGATGCAAAGCTTAATTGATCCAAAGGTGCGTTTGACCTTTGAACAGCGTTTAGAGGTAATTCAAACCGCCATGATGTGGTTAAAACTTCATAAACCCGATGTACAAACAAAACCGAATGTACAAGCGACAACAGAGGGGCAAGATAGTGTTTGATAGTTTATCTGCCAGCTTTGAGTTCGCACATCCATTGTGGTTTATCGCGTTACCACTGCCTTTGTTGGTCTACTTGGCTGTACCTGCTTATCGCAGCAAGCAAATGGCCATTAAGGTGCCATTTTTCAGTGAGTTGGTCGAAGCGATTGGCGAGGCGCCATCCGAGGGCGCAAGCCAGTTAACACCAAGCTGGTGGCAACGCACCACGTTGATTATTACCTGGGTATTAGTGGTTTGCGCGTTAGCTAAACCAACCATCTTAGGTGAGCCGCAAGTTCGTGAACAATTAGGCCGCGATGTCATGGTGGTGGTCGATTTGTCGGGCTCAATGGCTGAACAAGATTTTACGTCTAAACAAGGGGATAAAATCTCACGTTTAGATGCGACTAAAGAGGTGTTAGCTGACTTTGCTAAAACTCGAAAGGGTGACCGACTTGGTTTGATTCTATTTGGTGATGCAGCATTTGTACAAACGCCATTCACTGCTGACCAAGATGTGTGGCTTGAGCTACTCAATCAAACGGACGTGGCAATGGCAGGGCAAAGCACGCATTTAGGTGATGCCATTGGCCTAGCGATTAAGGTGTTTGAACAAAGTGAGAAGCAGAGTGCTGCAGTCCAAGATTCAAGCATTGATGCCAACGCAAAAGAGAAGGTCGTGATTGTGCTAACCGATGGCAATGACACTGGCAGCTTTGTTGAACCTATCGATGCGGCCAAAGTGGCTAAGGCAAAAGGTGTTCGTATTCACGTCATCGCCATGGGTGATCCGCAAACCGTAGGCGAAGTGGCTTTGGATATGGAGACCATCAACCGTGTGGCTCAAGAGTCTGGTGGTGAAGCCTTTGAAGCACTTAACCGTGATGAACTGACGAAAGCTTATGCTCAAATTGGTGAGCTAGAGCCCCAGTTGTATGAGAGTACGACTTATCGTCCTAAACAGGGATTACACCATTACTTGATGGCCATTGTTGTTGTGATGTATTTGACTGCGTTCAGTTTAGCAACAATCCGCCGACGCTCGCTTTTGGCTTCTTCAATGAAACCTTTGAAAGGAGAGAACGATGCCTGATTCTCTCATGTTGCAACAGTTCTTTACCCAGTTTCACTTTATCCGACCATTGTGGTTGTTGGCCTTTATTCCGATGTTCTTCTTGTTATGGGTTCGTTGGAGAGAAGAGACCAAACCAACGTGGAAAGACATCCTGCCTGCCCATTTACGTGATGCATTAACCATTGGTGAAACCGGCTGGCGTAAACAGTTACCACTAAAGCTATTAATGGTGATTGTGACCATCGCTATTATTATCTGTTCAGGCCCAACATGGCAGCGTGAAGCTTCGCCTTTTGGTGAAGACAAAGCCTCAATGTTAGTGGTGCTTGATAACAGTGACTCCATGCTGGCTAAAGACTTACCACCGAGTCGTTTGGAACGTTCTAAACAGAAAATTAGAGACTTACTCGCAGCGCGCAAAGGCGGTAATACAGGTTTGGTTGTGTATGCAGGCAGTGCGCACGTTGCGATGCCTGTAACTCAAGACAGCAAGGTATTTGAACCGTTTCTGGCGGCTATCACGCCCGATATCATGCCTGTATCCGGTAAGTCAGCGGAAGAGGCATTGCCACTCATCAATCAACAATTGTCCGGTGAGTTAGGTTCGTCAGTGTTGTTGGTATCAGATGGTGTGAATCCAAGTACGACACGAGCTTTTGAAACCTTTTTCAACGAAAGCCCATATCAGTTGCTTATTTTGGCTGCCGGAAATAGCGATGTGGTGAGCGATAACCCTGTTGACCTCGATTCATTGCGTAATTTAGCGAATAAGACTGGTGGTCGAGTGATTGAAGTGACTGTTGACGATTCGGATATTCAACAACTGAATCAAGCCGTTGAAAGAAATATGCAACTTAACGGTGAATCCTCTATGCCGTGGAAAGACATGGGCTATGGCCTGCTTATTCCAATGGCGATCATCATGTTGTTGTGGTTCAGAAAAGGGTGGTTGGTACAGTGGTGTGTCGTTGGTTTGATGATTTCGGGCAGCATCTATTCACCAAGCACTTTGGCGAAAACAGTCAATTTAACCGCTGAGAAACCCGTTGTGGTGGAGTCGCTTACAGCTTGGGATAAGACCACTCAATGGTGGTGGGACTTATGGCTAACGCCCGACCAACAAGGTCAACGCTTGTTGAACCAGAAAGATTACCTTCAAGCTGCCAAACATTTTACTGACCCGATGCGAAAGGGCGCGGCTTATTACTATGCTCGTGATTTTAAGCTCGCTCACAGTGCGTTCTTACAAATGAAAACCGATTATGGTTTGTATAATGCCGCAAGTGCTTTGGCTCGCCAACGTGAGTATCTTGCCGCGCGAGATCTCCTCAAATCTCTGAGTGAAAAGCCTGACCTTTCACCAGAATTAAGGCCTGACGTTGAGCATAACTTAGCGGTAATCGGCGGTATTGTCGAAGAAGTCAATCGCACCAGCGAAAGTCAATCTGGAACGACAGATGGTCCAGAGGAGTCGTTAGAGTTAGATGATGATCAGCCGCGAACGGGTGATGGCGCTGAAGAAGAAACTGTAGCGGAATTGATGCTCAAGGAAACGCTTAATGCCAATGAAATTTTGGGTAGCCAAGAGCTTGCCGACAAGTGGTTAAAACGAGTAGAAGCGGACCCTAAGTTCTTCTTGAAATCGAAATTCCAAATTCAGCTACGAGAACCTGCCCCTTCGAACGAACAGACGCCAAAACAGGAACAGGCATCAAAACAGGAGCAAACCCAATGAGTAGATATGACTTAGCTCTTGAAGCCATTCAATCAAAGAGAGTGCGATTCAGAACCCGTAAGTGGTTATTGCCTATTACTCTTATGTTGAGCTGCATTTTTTCCGCTGTTGCTCCGGCTGCCGATATCTTCGATCTACAAAAGAGTGGTGATGTTGAATTGATCGCTTGGATAGGCGAGAAACCGAAGCCTGGCGATAAAATAACGCCGACCAAAGTGAGCGTTAATGAGCAAGTGATTTTGAACATAGAGGTTGCGACACCTCGCTGGTTAACGGGCGGAACTCGAATTGGCGGCGTAGAAATTCCTAATGTGATTGCTAAGCAGCGTAACCAACTTGCGACGAATTACACGGAACGAGTGGATGGTACTACATGGTCACGTCAACGCTGGGAAGTGACGCTCTATCCAATGACATCGGGTGAGTTTGTCATTCCTAGGTTGCCTGTTCGTGTTCAAGTTTCCGCTCCTGACGGATCAAACGTTGGTGGCACGCTATACACGCAGCCAATTAAGTTCGAAGCCTCACTACCTTCTGGTTTACTAAGCGAACAATCGCCTTGGTTTTCTGCGACAGATGTGGATATTGATCAGAAATGGCAACGTTCAAGCGAAGAGTTGAAAGTGGGTGATGCCATTACTCGTACCGTGACAATAAAGGCGAAAGATAGCTTGTCTGTTTTGCTGCCGAATGTATTGACTAATGAAGCGACGCTGCAGTATCAAGCTTACCCACAACCCAATCGTTTAGATGATACACAAGAACGTGGTGATTACCGTTCAAGTCGAATTGAAGAAACGGTCTATGTGATTCAACAAGGTGGTGAGTTTACCTTGCCTGAATTTTCATTCCAGTGGTGGGACAGCAAAAATCAGCGTCTTGAAAGTGCTGTTATTGAAGGTCAGGTTTTTAAAGCGCGCCACACGCTAAAGTCGTTCTTAAAGGCCTACATAAACGTTGTTGTTTTTGCGGTTGCTGGTTTGGTTGTTCTTATTGGTTCTGTCTTCACCCTTAAGCGTTATTATCGCGACCGTCCAACACCAAGTTGGTTGGTATTACGTCGTTTACTTAAGCAAGGTAATGGAGCTGCATTAAGAACCTTTATCTATCGTCAATTGCGCATTGAAACCACTCAGTTAGAATTGGGTAAAGTGAGCACAGAGAAACGTTGGTTAGAAGATAGTGAATCCCTCCAACAAGGGCGTGAAGATAAAAGCGTATTTACTCGTTTGTGGAAAGGCATACGTAATTTTCCCGGTGACACATCAAACTCAAGCAATTCTCGTTCAATTTTCGACCGCTTGAAAATCCCTAAAGCCTTGCCTGACTTAAAAGATAGAACTAAGTAGCAAACTTTAGTCATTCGCATCGAACATAATCGGCAGGTTCTCTACTATGGAGAACCTGCTTCTTTAATATGGAACTGTATGAAAAGTACTGAACTCAATTTAATTCCTATATTTGTCGCGATCTATGAAGAGCAGAACTTGTCTAGGGCTGCGAATCGTATGAACATCAGCCAACCTGCAGTGAGTAAAGCGCTCGCTAGGCTTCGTGATATTTATGATGAGCCACTGTTTCACAGAACCACTTCAGGCGTTGAGCCGACGACATTTGCGATCGATATTTATCCAGCAATGGCCGCTGCATTAAAAAACTTCACTTCTACGCTATCGGCCTCGAGAGATTTTGATCCTAAAACATCAGGTCGCGTGTTTTCCATTGCTTGTGTATCACCCGCAAGCTACGAATTGATGCCAAGAGTTATGCAGTTGATCAGCCAAATCGCACCTGGTATTGCATTGGAAGTTCATCCTTTGTTTACGGAAGATTACGAATCCGATCTTAGGTTACAAAGACACGATGTGATCATAGATATGACGCCAAGGGGTAGAACCATGCTTAAGCATGAAGTTATTTCTACTGAGGAGCTTGTCGTCGTATGCCGCTCTGGCCACCCAGAGATTGGCGATACTATTGATATGGAGCAGTTTCTAGCGCTTGATCATGTAGTTGTTTCTAAATGGCACGCTCGAAAAAGCCTATTGAGTTCTGAACACTTTAGCGATTTGGAAAAGCGCAGGATTGTGTATCGAGCTGCTGGCGTGGTTGAGATGCTTCCTGTTATTGAAGGCTCTGACTATATTGGTGTGCTTCCTCTATCTTCAGTTCGTTGTTTTTCCGAGAAGTACGATGTGAAAACACTGCCTTTACCATTCGACTTAGAAAACCTTGATATGTGTATGATTTGGCACCCAAGTCGTACTAACGAGCCAAGCCACAAGTGGTTGCGATCTAAGCTCAAAGCCGCAGCAAAAGATATCTCTAGTTAGCTTATAAAGGACATAACCATGGAAAGTATCCGCGCTATTTTAAATGGAAAGAAGGCCAACATCCCTGAATTGAGGCAAGCCATTCTTGCAGTAAGAGACAGGGATATCGACCTACAAGTCAGAGTTACTTGGGAATCCGCGGATATGTTTCGTTTAGTGAGCGAGGCCATATGCGATCGTGTGAAGCGGTTGATTATCGCTGGTGGTGATGGAACGGTGAACGAAGCAGTCAATGCACTCAACCAATTCCGCGCTAGCGAAAGACCACAGCTTGCAATTATTCCAATGGGAACTGCGAACGACTTTGCTACCGCTACCGGCATCCCAAGCGATATACCTTCGGCATTCGATTTGGCAATAAAAGGTTCAGCTTACGCGGTCGATAGCGTGAGGGCGAACGACCGTTACTTTATGAACGTGGCTGCGGCAGGCTTCGGCGCTGAGGTGACGGCAGAAACCCCTATTGAATTAAAAGATTTTCTCGGTGGTGGGGCATATACGTTGACAGGTGTAGTTAAAGCGCTTGGTTTTAAACCTTACAGCGGTACTTTGACCATAGATAAAGGTACCTTTACCGGTGAAATTCTGGTTGGCGCTTTTTGTAATGGACGCTTAGCAGGTGGTGGACAAGAGTTAGCACCGAATGCGCTTATTGACGATGGTTTGATGGATTTGACGTTAGTAAAGTCGTTCGTCGCGACAGAATTACCGCAAGTGATTGAAGAATTAAAGAGCCCAGCTGAAGACGGGAAATATGTCGTGCATACGCAAGCTCGTTGGCTTGATATCGACTTTCCTCAAACTTTACCGATTAATTTAGACGGAGAACCGTATCGTTCAAATCAGATTCGATTTGAGGTTGTCCCATCAAGCATCAGTTTGGTGTTGCCTGAAAACAGCCTTTGTTTGAGCAAGAACCGAGCTTGAACAGCATGTAAGTTTAGTTAAGGTATTGATGTAGTCGATAAGGTTTAAGAGCAGAAAATTGGGGTAAAAAAGAGCCGTTTATCCGTTTCGACTGAATATGATAAACGGCTTTTTTATTGAGCGGGTATTGGATTCGAAATCTAGATGACGGAACCTCGGAGGTTTAGCCTATTCAGTGATCTCTTGTAACACTTCTCCAATTGATCCACTTGGCTGGGTTATGCCCATTTTATTCGAAAGTGTTGGCGCAATGTCGTATGGAGTGATTGCACGCGAAACCTTCTGAGCTTCAACGTCGTAGCCTGCAAAAATGACTGGGACGTGAGTATCGTACTTCCAAGGTGAGCCGTGCGTAGAGGCGATTTGAAGACCTTCCATGTCGTTAATGTAGCTACGAGGGGCAAATACCACATAAACATCACCTGAACGAGCGGGGTGGTAGTTGTTCTTGATGAGCTGCATGACATGCGTATCAGGTACTCGGTTGGCTGCAATATCACTACTTGATACGGCAAACGCAACGCCTTTTACTTTCGCAATCTCATCTGCGATGGCATTCTGCACTTTCGCTAGATCGACCTTTTCCTTGGCAATCACGTCGTGATCCAGATAAATGTAAGGTTGTGCATACAATCGAATGGCGTCTTTGTCCAAACCAAACTCACTCTTCAACCTCTTTTCTACGCCTTGAGATAGCAGGGTATCTTTATTGAAGTATTGTGCCTGTTGGAAACCAAGTGCATTTGCCGCAGGTGAAGATTCAGGAACACCATGATCGGCAGACAAGACAATTAATGTGTTCTTTAGGCCGACTTGGTTATCAACGGTCTTAAGAAGCTTGGCGATTGTTCTGTCTAAACGAATTAAATTGTCTTCGGTCTCTAAGCTTTCAGGACCATAAAGGTGAATCACATAGTCATTCGACGAGAAACTAACCGATAGGTAATCCGTCGCATCGCCTTGACCAAGCTTCTCTTGCATCAATAGTGTGCTAGCAAAGTTTTCTGTAATTTCATCACCAGCCGGACTTACGGTTAATGTTGTGCTGTAATATTTATAGCTCGCAGGTCCATAAGGGTGTGGGAAGGTACGTTCAAAATTACCTAACTTCACCTTGTGGTCAGTATTGTGTTCTTGAAGGGTGTATTTCTCACGTGGTAAAGAAAGTTCCCAACTTTGTTTAGAGTACTGGCTCGCAATGGCTTTCTCATTCCAACGTGATACCCAGTCTGGATATTCGTCGTAGTAATAGTTACTGGTAACAAATTCAGATTGTGCTTTCGAAAACCAAAACGCTTTGCCGCTATGCCCTGCGAGTGAGATGGCGCCGCGATCTTTTACTGATACGCCAAAGACTTTAGATTTTCCGCTATTGGAAATCATTAGTTCGTCACCAAACGTGGTAGCGAGTATCGGCTCTGGAGAACGGCCATCGCCTTGTGCTGTTTTCTGCGTCGGATCGATCTCGGTTGCTTTATCAACGCCCGCCCCTGAAGTTAGCATTTCATAGTTGCCATCTTCTACGTTATACACCAAACGCTCTTCACTGCGATCATACCAAACATTCCCCACCATGCCGTGCACACTTGGTGGAGCACCGGTTGCAAGCGACACATGACCAACAATGGTCTCTGTGTTGCCATGTTGGTAGTTCGCGTTGGTGTAGTAGGTACCATCATCCATCAAGTAACGAAATCCACCGTCACCGAAGTTGTGTTTATATCGTTCGATAAGGTCTGCGCGCAGGCCATCTACCGTAATTTGCAGGACCAGATCTGGCTTATCCGCCGCCGAAGCAGGGAAAGCACAGAGTAATGCGAGTGTAAGCCCAGATAGCTTGGTGTATTGCATAGAGTTTCCTTATTCAGTATTGCCGTAGCGACTTAACGTTTGGATAGTGAAAATTGTATTTTTAATCTTTTTGGTGAAGGTTATTGAGCCGTAACCGTTGGCATCGTTAGTTAGTATCTTTAACTAAACGTAAGCCCATGTCAGACATGGTAATTGACTGACTTGCAAAGTCTCGACGGTAACTTTCAGATTCATTTTCGTCATAAGCAAAGCTGCCACCACGAACTGATTTGTGTGATAAACCCACGTCACTGTGTTTCGCGTTGTTAGGATTGTCTGTTGGACCGAATCGGTAAAAGGTGTCGTCGAAGGCATCGATTACAAACTCACCCACATTTCCGGTCATATCATATAAGCCTAGTTCATTTGGCTTCTTTAGGCCGACAGGGTGTGCGCTATTTTTAGAATTTGCCGAGTACCACGCAACATCATCTAAGTTATTGGAACCACTGTAAGTATAGCCTTTACTTTTGTTACCACCTTTCGCTGCAAACTCCCATTCTGCTTCAGTTGGTAAGCGGTATTCTTCACCCGTTAGTTCATTCAACTGCTCAACGAAGTAGTTCGCCTGTTGCCAACTAAGGTTATTGACTGGAACTTGTGGGTTTTTGAAATAACTGAGAGATGAACCCATCACCGATTCGAACAATTCTTGAGTCACCTCAAACTTCGCAATATAGAAACTATCTACAGTTACATTACGTGCAGGACGCTCTGCTTTGGTTGCTTCTGGATCGTTCGACCCCATGGTGAATGTGCCGCCTTCAACCAATACCATCTCTTGGTCAATTTGTTGGGCGATAGGGTGTGTAGGCACGCTTGCACAGCCACTCAGAAGAATAGTCATGGTGACGCTGCTAATTGTTGCTAACTGTTTGTAATTAAAAAATTTCATCACGTGCCTCAGATGTTCGAAATAGGGTCTAATTCTAACGTTTAAGGTCATTCCTATTGGTTATAAAGGGTATAACATGTCACTTGATCGAATAGGATTTATGATGGGTCCAGAATACTAAAATAGGTAGGTAAATCATGCATATTACTCAAGGTCCACAATATAACGGTAAAGCGTCTAAGCGCTTGCATGTCATGGCTAAGCCGATTGGCGCTGCATGTAACATTGACTGTAAATATTGTTACTACCTAAGTAAGCAAGATTTGTTGGAGTACAAAAAAGGCAGTTCTCCAAGAATGGATGATGAGACGCTAGAAACCTACATCCGACAATACATCGAAGGTCAAAACACGCCAGAAATCATCTTCTCATGGCAGGGCGGTGAACCGACCATGCTAGGTCTAGCGTATTTTGAACGCGTGGTTGAGCTACAGAAAAAGTACCAACCTAAAGGTGTATTGATTTCAAACGATTTACAAACCAATGGCACTTTGCTGAATGATGATTGGGCTGAGTTTCTTGCGAAGAATAACTTCCTGATCGGTTTGAGTATTGATGGTCCTGAAATGTTGCACAATGCCTATCGTGTCAACAGAGCAGGCCGTGGCACATTCAAACAAGTGATGGCGGCTGTGGAGCTGCTGCACAAACACCAAGTGAAATTCGCAACGCTGACTTGTGTGAATAACCTCACCAGTCAAAATGCACTTGAGGTGTATCGTTTCCTACGTGATGTGGTCAAATCACCGCAAATGCAGTTTATTCCTATCGTTGAACAGAAAACGTTCAGAACGGTTGCACCACAAACATCCCAAGTGAGTGAGCAACTCAAGCAAGGCGACAAGCGCCTGATCCCCGGCCACAAAGATTCGATCATGGAATCTTGGTGTGTGTCGGACTTAGCTTGGGGTAATTTCCTTATCTCTGTATTTGATGAGTGGGCTAAGAACGACATCGGTAATGTGTTTGTTCAATATTTTGAAGCGAGCGTAGAAACATGGATTGGTCTCCCGAACCCGCTTTGTACTTTGAACGAGATATGTGGCAAAGGCCTAGCGATGGAGCCTAACGGTGATGTGTTCTCGTGTGACCACTATGTTTACCCTGAATACAAGATTGGCAATATTCATCACGAGAAGCTTGATGATTTGGCGTACAGCGCACCACAGCAAAAGTTTGGCTTTGCTAAATCACGCACACTGACCAATCAATGTCAGCAGTGTGATTACAAGTTCGCTTGTCATGGTGAGTGTCCTAAGAACCGCTTTATCAAAACTCGTGCAGGCGAACCGGGCTTGAACTACTTGTGTGCAGGTTGGCACAAGTTCTTTTCTCATGTCGATAAATCAATGGCTTATATCGCTCGCGCGATGGGGCATCCAGTGGCTCATGGCAAATTCAGCGATTCAGTATTGTTGGCGCATCGAGCAAAACAGGCGCAACAAGCTACGTTTGAGACGAAGTTTTAACTCGTTTTTTGGGTCAACAGATCCAATGCAAATTTAATTAGATACGAGTCTAAGGACAGGCTAAGTTCTCCAGTTTAAGGTAATACTATGATGAAGAAGAGTTTAGCGACGGCTGTTGCTTTGTTGATATCAACGTCCGCATTGATTTCAACGTCTGCGATGGCTACGAATAGCGTTCAACAAACGGTTGACGCGCCAGCACAAAATATCAATCAAGTGCTTGAAATGACGGACACTCAAACCCGTATTCAGCAGTTGTCTTACATGGCACAAGATCAGAATCAATCTGTTGAAAATCGTACTGGTGCATTGCAAGAGCTTGCTTCATATCCAAGTCAAAATGCATTGGTGGCGGTTGCAAGAGGCTTAAAAGATCAAAATCCTGAAGTTCGTGAAGCATCGGTGATTGGCTCTGAACCTTATCAACTAGAACATCGCTGGGCATTGGTATCTCCGTTGTTAAAAGACAGCGATACCATGGTTCGCCACACGGCAACATCCAATCTAATTCGTGACTTTAATGCTTTAGATGACGAGCAGAAAGCACAAATTGAACCACCAGTCGCAGAGTTGATTAGCTTTTTGGAAATGCAAGAATCTGAAAAATTTCAACTGCTGTTTGCTGATGTGCTTCGTTGGCACAATGAGTGGGACAAGGCCGAAACAGTTTATTTAGAGCTCATTAAAACTCATCCTAAAGAGCCACAAGTTTGGTTGAGCTATGCCGATAACTTTCGTGCACAGAATAAAGACCAGCAAGCGGTTGAAGTGTTAGACCGTGGTTTGAAGAGCGTGCCAGATAACGCAGCAATGCATTACTCTAAATCTTTGACTCTGGTTCGTCTTGAAGACAAGAGCGCTGCGGCCAATGAGATTGAAGTAGCAGCAGAACTTGCAAAAGATAACAGCTACTACTGGTACTTGAATGGGGTACTACAAGAAGAGCTAGATATCGACAAATCGACTAAATCGTTCGAGAAGGCGTATTTGATCTCTGGTTCTCCAGAGCAGTTATATGCGGTATGTGATATCTACGTGCGATACGGCAACGACAAGACCGATGATTGCTTAAGTGAGCTAGGTAAAGTGGCTCCTGACTATGTTATTGAGCAGTTGAAAGAGAAGCGAGTAGCGCCAAGTTCATAATATTTGAATGAGTAAATAGATGAGCCGCTTATGAAAATCCAGTCGAAATATTCGACTGGATTTTTCGTATCAATGAACTGCTTATACAAGGCCAAGTGACTAGAGACAAAACAAGGGCAAGCCTATTACTTGCCCGTTTCGTTTTATCATTCCCCCATAGAGCTTGATGCACGGCGTCTGTCTGTTGCGCCATGGATCTTGCCATCTCTGATTTCAATGGCGTTCAAACCACTGACTACTGGAATGACATGCACCGGATAACCGAGCTGCATGAACTCTGGTACTAGCATTTCAGCGTAGGTTTTCTTCTCGACCAACAAACCCGTTGGGTCATAAGGCTTGGTGCGGTCGATCTTTGTGCCATATTGGATGTTTGGCAGGTCAATTGCCTCCTGCGCGGATAAGTCCCAATCAAGAACGCCAACCACAGTTTTTAACACGTACCCCGGAATCTGTGAACTTCCAGGTGAACCGACTACTAGGCGCAGGTTGTCTTTTTTGTCCATCACCATTAATGGGGTGATTGCTGAACGAGGACGTTTACCTGCTTCAATAGCATTTTGAGTTGGCTTACCGTTGATGGTTGGTTTTGTAGAAAAATTTGCCATTTGTGCATTGAGAATCACGCCATCGACCATTATCCCTGAACCCATTCCTGTGCCGACGGTACTGGTCATCGCAATAGCATTGCCGTCTTTGTCGATAATGGAAATATGCCCGGTGTCTTGGCTCTCAAACCCCTGATACTGAGCGTATTCGGTATTGGACAACTTGCCTGCTTTCGGTTTGGTTTTAGCTATGCCACTTTCCGGGACTAGTTTACGTCGCTCGTCGATATAGGCTTTGTCGAGGAGGGCAGTAACTGGTGCTTCAATGAAATCAGGGTCGCCCGCATAAGCGATACGATCGGCCTTGGCTATTCTCATTACTTCTGTCATCAAGCGCCAAGGTTCCACATCGGTTTTGGACATGTCTGCCAAGTCGTAGGCCTCTAGCATTTCAAGGCTTTGAGCAACCATCACACCACCAGAGGCAGGGTAGCCAAACGACACAATTTTATTGCCTCGATAGTCGCTCTCAATGACATCACGTTGTTTAACGTGGTACTGCTCAAAGTCTTCGATAGAGAGCTTAGCGTGGTCTGAGTCGATACGGCTATTGACCGTTTCAACGATGTGCTTACCAAACTCGCCACCATAAAGGTACCTATCGCCTTGTTGAGCAATATTGGTCAGTGTGTTGGCCAGCTCTGAATTGGTCATCAAAGTGCCTGTTGGTTTAATCTCGCCGTTATTCCAATAGAGTGCTTTGATTTCTGGATCTTCAATCAATCGTTCTTGCTCACGAACCACTATGTCATAGGTGTAGCTGTTCATTGCATAACCTTTACTGGCAAGATCAATGGCAGGCTGAGCAAGCTCTGACCATGGCAGTTTTCCGTATTGTTGGTGAGAGCTGTAGAGCAAACGAAGCGTGCCGGGAACGGCTACAGATCTTGGTCCTAAAATCTCATTTCGATTGAGTGCTTTACCATCTTCCATAAACATATTTGGAGTCGCACTTGAGGGCGCTTCGTCGCGCCCATCGAGTGCAAGGAATTGGTCTTTGTCTTTTTTATAAAACAGCGCAAAAGTACCACCGCCGATCCCTGTCATATCCGGTTCTACCACCGACATGGTCATCTGCATCGCAACCATGGCATCGACTGCGTTACCGCCTTTTTTGAGTATCGAATACCCTGTGCTGCTTACGTATGGGTTAGTTGCACTTACCATAAACTCTTCGCCACTTTCATCGGGCGTAATTGGAAAAGGATTTGGCTCAGCCGCGAAACCGACCGCTGAAACCAAACTTAAAGATAAAGTCGCTATTCGCATGCGTTCTCCGTTTAAGGTATCTGTTTATTCGCTCTAAGATTGACCGAGTAAGGGCGGTGAAGTTCGTGAGTTTGCAGCCTTTTTACACAACACTGACGCTGCTGACAGAATCATTAAATAGTAGAGAATTTTGCGGCTTAAATTTATTGCGAAGCTAAATGTAAGGGCAAACTTGGGTTCTC
Organism: Vibrio sp. R78045; assembly: GCF_042466085.1. Taxonomy (NCBI): domain Bacteria; kingdom Pseudomonadati; phylum Pseudomonadota; class Gammaproteobacteria; order Vibrionales; family Vibrionaceae; genus Vibrio; species Vibrio sp. R78045. The sequence continues at coordinate 183,156 of NZ_JAXHBS010000013.1, read as the reverse complement.
AATATTAATTTAACTATCTTGAAATCCTAATTTTTGAATAACTAAAGCGATTTTGGAACATGATGAATTACAGTCTTATGGAGAGGTGTTCAGTTTGATGTTGAACTCGTTTTTAATAAAGTAGTTAATTATACATGCTGATTTATATGGTTATTCTTACTTGCATAATAATTTATAAATAATATTAACATTTTTGTCACTATTTTCGGTGTGACAGATTGATATACTGGTCAGATCTGTTATTGTTCAAAATACATGTGCAGTTCATCATACTGTTTAACAAAGGGAGCTTATGTTTACACTATCGATCAAAAATAGGATTTTGGCTTTATGTTTAGTGTCGCTAGTAGGATTTACTAGTATTCTATTTGTCGGAGGGGATACGTTAACCAGTAACACCCAACAGGTTAATCGAATTGATCAAGTTACTTATCCGGTTATGAATGCGGCTTCATTGAATAGTGTATTGATCTCTCAATTAGCCGAGCGCTTTAATTTGGCAGTGACTCTAGGCGATGACGAGATTTTGGAGATGAACAAGCAAACTCTCGCTGAGATTCAAAATAACTTCAACATTCAAATCTCTCTCGATCCTTCATTACAGAGCTCATCTGCACTTTTGCAAGATCAAACCAATCAATATTTTGAGTTAGCTTACCGAATTGCTCAAGGCATGATAGATGAAGAGATCAGCCTTAGCGAAGCTGGGCGCCTTGCAAAACAGAGCACCGCAATCTTAGATGAGCTTACTTTGGGTATGCATAAGTTTTCTTTGGCTCGTCAATCAGAGTTTGAAAACGCGGTACAAGATTTAGAATCAAACAATAAAAAAGCTAACCAAATCATGAGTGTGTCTGGTGCTGTAGCCATGCTTGCGATGTGTATCTTTGGTTGGTTTGTGGTGAAAGGTATACGTAGAGATCTCGCGAATATCAGTGACAAAATGCGTGATATTGCTGAAGGGGATGGAGACTTAACGGTTCGCCTACAGCATGAAAAAAATGACGAACTGAAACCTTTAGTTGAATCATTCAATAACTTTGTCTCTCATTTACAACAGAACGTCACACACACTATAGGTAACGTTACTCAGCTGGACACGATCTCTGGTTCACTTGTTAAATCAAGTCAAGTAACAAGTGAGTTGTCGACTAAGCAGCATCTCTCTATTGAAGAAGTATCAAGTTCATTAAATCAATTGTTTCTTGCCGCTAGAGAAATCGCTACGAACGCTAATGATGCTTCGACTTCAGCTTCCAGTGCGAGTGAGCAAGCAAGCTTAGGAGAGAAGCAAGTCAAGAGTACGATTTTAGCCGTGCAAGAATTAACGCATGATGTAAGTAATGCATCTCAAGTGGTTAAACAGCTAAATGACAACACACAAAGTGCTGGCTCGATACTTGAGTCGATCAGTGCGATTGCAGAGCAAACCAACCTGCTTGCGCTTAATGCGGCAATTGAAGCTGCACGCGCTGGTGAACAAGGCCGTGGTTTTGCTGTCGTTGCTGATGAAGTAAGAACGTTAGCATCAAGAACTCAATCATCTACACAAGAAATTCAATCTGTACTCTTACAGTTACAAGACCAAGCAAAAACTGCGTCATCGATTATTTCTGATAGCGTAATTAAAGCCGAAACTTGTGTTGAAAAGTCAATTGTCGCGGAAAATTCTCTGCAGAAAATTACTTCAGATATTATCGAAATCAGTCAACGAAACGAAAGTATTGCCGCTGCGACTGAAGAGCAGGAGCAAACCTCCACTCGTATTGAAACTTTTGTCGAAGAAATTCGCAAGATGGCAGAAGGCACCAGTAACAGCGTTCAGCAAGTGGACGCCGTGGCGCAAGATATTCAAAAAGTGACTCGTAACCTTTCAACACTAACTGGCCACTTTAAAGTCAGTTAAGTTCCCTAGAATCATTCCCTCTCTCCTTTCGGCTATGCCTTAAGGAGGGCGGGAGTATGCCCCAATATGGGCTGATTATACAAAAACAATTATATAAAAACGAAAAATCACATAACAATTGGAGTTAGTTATGAAGAAGACAGTGGTTGCTGCCCTAGTAAGTATGGCGTTTGGAGCAAATGCTGCAAACATGGATGATCTTCGAATTAGTGGATTTGGTTCTGTAGGCATCGGTAAGTCAGACAATGCGATAGGTTATGCGGGTTATACCGACGAAAAATTAGATTGGGAGCAAGAGACATTAGCAGGCTTACAATTTGATTTTCAAGTAAATGAGCGTGCTAAGTTCGTGACGCAAATCGTTGCAAACAGCCGTTATGATTATGAGCCAAAAATTGAGATGGCTTATGCCTCTTATGATTTTGAGGCCTTCACAGCTCGAGCAGGTAAGTTGCGTTTACCTTTGTTTTTCTACTCAGATTACACAGACCTTGGCTATGCGTATCCAATGATCAGGCCTTCTCAAGAGTTGTATGAAAACATTGTTTTGAAGGGCTACACGGGTGCTGATTTATTGATTCCGATTGAACTTGAAGATTCAAGTATTCTTCTTCAGCCAGTGGTTGGTATAGGTACTATTGATGAAGATGACTCAATTGTTGGTGAGGTGAAACTGGATAAACTATTCGGTATCAGTGCCAACTGGAACGTAGATGACTTTACCTTCCGTGGTTCATATTTTGTTGCTGAATCTAATCCATCTTGTGATTTCCAAAACTCACAAGACCCGTATTGTCAATTGGGTGCAATGCTAGATAGCCAAGATGGTCAGTTCATCTCTTTGGGTGCTCAATATGACAATGGTGATCTGTTAGTTAACGTAGAAGCTGCAGATGTTCAATTGGAAGGGCAGTTTTATGACTATCAATCGGTTTCTGGTTTGGTTGGTTACCGAGTCAATGAATTTACGCCTTACGTTTCCGTTAGCTGGGTTGAAACAACAGACAACGAAGAACGTGAGAACATGACTACGACGGCTATTCAAGAGTCGATGAATTACGAGCGTCTTTCTTACTCTGTTGGTAGCCGTTGGGATTTCGCTAAGAACATGTCTTTAAAAGCGGATGTGACCTATGTCGATTACCGCGATACTAGTGGTGGGTTCCAAAGTAATGTTGAAACAACAGTAAGCCCATATATTGCAACGGGTAATTACCTTGAAGACAGCTCTATTGTCTATTCAGCACGTCTTGATTTCGTATTCTAAGGAGGCCATATGAAAAGTTTACTGGCAGCAATAACCGTAGCGGTTCTTTCATTTAACGCTTCTGCTGGAATGGTAGTGATTGGTAACAATGCTGGCGTTGATTCTTTATCTAAATCAGACGTTAAAAAGTTATTCATGGGTAAGAAAAGCAAGCTATCGAATGGTACTAAAGCACAGATCATCGAGTTAGCTGATGGTTCTGAAGGCAGACTTGCCTTCCATGAGGTGGCAACGGGACGCAGCGAATCACAACTTCAATCAGCGTGGTCGCGACTTGTATTTACCGGTAAAGCTGAAGCTCCAATCCAGGTTTCAGACTACAACGAAGCAATTATAACGGTTGCTTCAAAAACCAATGCAATTGGTTATGTAGATGAAGCCGCTTTAACAGGCGACGTGAAAGTATTATTTAAATACTAAGCGTTGCTTACTTACCAGCATTAAAAAGCCCAAGGTTATTTGATTACCTTGGGCTTTTGGTTTTAATCACTATTGTTATTGATGACTAATAGCCGCGTTGACCAATGTTTTGATGGATACGATTTTTTATCGTGGGTTAAAACACGAAGCTCAACATGACGGTATAAAGCATCGCGTCTTTGTCATCAAAAGTATTGAGTGAACTGAAATCTTCGATAAAGGCACCTCTTGATTTATGAGCTTCAAAGTACTGAATTTCACCATTGATAGATACATTTGGCAGTACATCGTAGTCCACACCAATAAGATAACTGTTACCATTTAAGTGTTCATTGGCGTCGAATTGCGCCCCGTATACAAGGTATGGGGTAAATTGACCTAAATGATAACCAAGGCTTGCATACATAGAAGAATTGAAGTCACTGATTTGCCCCTCACTGGCAAAGATGGCCTGACCAAACTCATATTCTGCACCTAGAGACCAAAGTTGGATATGCTGATTGTTATCTGTTGGAAGAGAGCCAATGTTTTTGATTTTAACCGTTTGGTCAAAATTTGAATCTAGGAAAGATATGTTCCAACGATAATCTTCACCACTAAGCTGCAAGTTCGCTCCGAACATTCGATTGGTTTCAAATTCAAGCTTGGTTGATGAATTGAACTCGACATCATTCTTATCCTTAATTCCAACAAACGGGGAGAGTAACAAGGTCGCTTCATCGCTCACATCATGAGTCCAGTTCACTTTAATACCATTGAACGCCGTGATGCCAAGTACGCTGTTGTAGACCTCTGTAGGCGGCCTTGCTGTCATGTAAGCTTGGCCTACATAATAGTATTCAGACGCGAGAAATAACGGGAGCCTCAGACGCCCAACACTTACATCAAGGTCGTTAAACTCATAGCCAAGATAAGCCCACTCGAGTTGTGGTTCACTCCAATCGTATTGTGGTGGTTTGACAACTTGCACGGAAGCTTTGAATGAATTGTAAAAATAGTCGAGTTGTACCCCGAATGTAGTATCGCAGTCGTAACAGTTTTCATCGGTAAAGCCGCGGGTAATAATTAAGGGGTTGTCGTTATCTGATTTTGCCCAAGATGTAGAGCCAAATCCGCTCAACGATAAATTATCGGTAAACTCAATAATAGCAAAGGCCGGAGAGGCTATTGAAGCACATAGCACTGACGTGATTATTTTTTTCATGTTATTTCTCCGAACTTATAACGTACAAAACGTTGGCATTTTGAGGAACCGTCGAGAGTGGTGAATAACCAATGCGGTTGGGTTTGTCGTCGAGCCAATCGACTAGGCTGTCTGTTGAAGCCTGTTTGATTTCTCTTGGGTAACGCGCTTTCCCTGAAAAAGATAAGCCAGCCCAGTGTGCATTCATTTGAGCTGCATTTTTGCCGAGAAGTAACTGATAAAAATCTTCTCTTTCGGTACTGTTTTCAGGCCAATCTGATAGTTCTACACGCTTGCCGTTCAGACGCTTGGTTTTTCCTCGATATAGCTTTCTCGCTTTATTTATTGTTATCTCTTCAAACCCAGAATCTAAAGAAAATATGGCGTAATCTTCCGCTGCATGCACTGGGGTGGCAAGGAGTAGGCTCCCTAACAGCCCAATTGCTGTTGATAGCATAACTCTGCAAGGGAGTGCTTTAATCGTTCTGATCCAATCCATTGGTTTCTCCTAACAAGTCGCACTTTCTATTTGATGGAATAGTTTCTCTTTTCTCACGGGCTTCGCTACGTACCCATCCATGCCTGAATCAAAGCACTTTTGGATATCATCATCGATAACACTGGCGGTTAACGCGATGATAGGAGTTTTGCTTAAGCCTAGATTTTTCTCGTATTCACGTATCTCTTTTGTTGCGGTGAAGCCGTCCATCACTGGCATCATGCAATCCATGAGAATAACGTCGAAACCACTGTCGTTTTGATACATATCTACGGCGATTTGTCCATTCTCTGCAAGTTCAAAAGCATAGCCAGCCTTAGTTAACATCAAAGAAGCCACTTTCTGATTAACTCGGTTATCTTCTACAAGTAGTATTCTTTCGGATTTTCTAGGTATCGTTTTTTGCTTGAGTTCTTCCGGTAAGGTTTGTTTAGCAGAGCTGGCGTTGTGAATGGGAGTGACCGTAGACGTTTTTGATGTGGTCGGGGAAACATTCCTGTTGGCAAGCGGCATTGCTTCAACAGCGGTGAGTATTTTCTCCTTTAACATTTCGAACTTGAAAGGTTTTGGCACGTAATCGTCCATGCCTACGTCGAAACACTTCTGAATATCGTCATCAATCACACTGGCGGTTAAGGCAATGATCGGAATACGGCGTGTAGCTTTTGTTTCTAGTTCAATTCGTCGAATATTACTCGTAGCTTCAAAACCATCCATAACAGGCATCATGCAGTCCATCAGGATCGCTGCATAATGAGGATTTGCGGTAAACTTGTCTATGGCTTCTTGGCCGTTGTTAGCAAACTCGAATTCGAAACCACTTTTTCCCACATGAAGACCAGCAATCTTTTGGTTAATTCTATTGTCTTCGACGATAAGGATTTTGTGTTGTATCTCTAAAGGTTGTTGAGTCGTCTCAGACAGCTCTGCTAAGCCTTGTGTATCACAAAGCTCGACGGCTTTAATTAATCGCAAGCCTAGTAAAGGTTGTGATACTTGAGCTGTGATGCAATTGCCTAAATCTACTGGCTCGCTTAAGAATGAGCGAATCAAACAGATTGTGATTCCATTATTATGCAGTCGATTTAATTCATTTGAGTAATTGTTGGCTTGAAAAGTATCGTCTTCAGCGAAAACGACAGTGATTGGTTTATTGTGTTTCTGAGTCGCGAGTTGTTCGGTGAGCCTAACTGTGTCCTTCGTTCGCTGAACTACGTTTAGGCCATAAAGATTAAGGTTACATTCTATTCGCTCAGAGAGCATATTCTCCTTACCTAGCACGTAAATATCAGCGCTCGCGGTACTTGGTTTTGGTAATATTAAGTCAACCGGTAGTTCTAAATCGAAGTAGAAACAGCTACCTTCACCTTTTACGGAATTAAGTTGAATCTGTCCGCCCATAAGCTCAACTAACTGAGTACTGATGGCTAGGCCAAGCCCAGTACCACCAAATTGACGTGTAGTTGAGTCATCTTCTTGAGCAAAGGGCTCGAATATCTGTTTCTGTTGCTGTTTGTCGATACCAATACCCGTGTCTCGTACTGCGAATCGAATCGTGACTTCGCTTTCAGTCTTGTTAAGCGTCTGAATGGACAGCGTTACACCACCTTCAGCCGTAAATTTTACGGCATTAGACATGAAATTCATCAAGATCTGTCTCAATCGGTGATCGTCTATCATCACTCGAGCTGGGGTATCAGGGCTGATGTCGACGTCAACTGAAATTTTCTGCTCTTTTGCTTTTGGTGCAACAATAGAAGCGATGTCGTATATCGACTCTCTAATGGATGCTGAATGTGGACTTATCAGTAACATTCCAGATTCGATCTTGGAGAAATCTAAAATGTCGTTGATTAAGCTCAGCAGCAGTTGTGATGAGGTTTCGATGGTATCAACGTAATCGCGTTGTGTTGGTGTTAGTGGGGTATCAGCCAGTATTTCTGAAATACCTATGACGCCATTGAGAGGTGTTCGAATTTCATGAGACATGTTGGCTAAGAAGCTGCTTTTCGCTTTGCTGGCTTGTATTGCGTGATCTTTCGCTTTTTCTGCGTCTTCTTTGGCTTGGGTTAGCTTTTCTTTAGCGTACTCTCTTTCGATGGTGAGTCGTTCGACCTGTTGAGCAAATAAACTGAGCTCATCTTTACCTTGAATGAGTTTTTGTAAAGAGGGGCGAGTTTGATCGTTTTCACTTTTTAAAAAGTTAAGGACGAGTCCAAGGTTGTTCGTCACTTGTCTCGCTAAGCTTAAGGTTAAACCCATAACAAGGGTAGCGAGTAAGGCTACGATGGAAATAAACAGGGTTCGCTCCATTTGAGCGTCTGAAATCGCTTGGGCAACCTCTGTTTGGAATTCTTGCTTAATGACACCGCCAAGGCTTTGCAATAAGTTGAGTCGAGCACTCATGGCCTCTAGACCAACAGATATTTCTTGTGGAGTAAGTTGGCTGATGGCGTTCAGGTCAAGTAGAGCAGTTCGGATTTCTTGGCTTTGAGCAAAGACATCATTTCTAAACACTTCGACCATTAAAGATACCTGATGCTCATTGGCATTCAACGAAACAAAGCGTTCTAAAAACAGTTGCTGCCTTTCACTCAGAGTCTCGATTTGCTCTGCAAGTTCAGGATCGTATTCTTGGCTGCTTTGAAATATCTCAATCAGTGAGGTGCCCAGTTTGAACTCCTCGTTTGACCAAAACATTAACCATTCTAGCTGCTGCAATGCCGTGAGGTGTTGTTGAATTTCACGCTTGGTGTTTTCAAACGGGACCTTCTCGACTTCTAGCAATAATTGTTTGTATAAATCGCTCTGCCATTCGAGTGCATCCAACTTATCGTAACTGTCGATAGCTTGAATTGTCGAAAGTGTTGCTTCGCTGAAGTCAGCTACTAACTGATTCATTTCATTTGAAGTATCTAAGAAAATGATTGGCGATAGGTTTTTTAATTCTGCTTTTACTTGGCTGCTTTGTGCTGCGAACTCTTCAGGGCTAGAAGCTGATGAGCTTCGATACAGGAGCGAAATATCTTGGAGGTAGGCAGATAGCTGACTGGTTCGTTCAAAATCGGTTAACTGAGTCGTCAAGATAAAAGCTTGTCTGCCTGCGAGAAAAAGCAGTAGTGAAACGGGAAGTAGAACTAAGCCAAAGAGTTTATGTTTGACTGAAAGGTTATTCCAGACCGTAATCGCCATATAAGGATCCATCCAACTGTTTTTATATAAAAACAGTAGAATAAAAATGCCGATATGGAAACTTTGAGACGGTATATTTAATGGAAGTGTGGGAGGGGTATAAGTTCTTGTGATTCCAGAGCTTATTTTGAAAGGGATCCTATTTCTACTCGTTTATAGCGGTGGGTGGTTGGTTTATTCTATATGCTTATTGAGGAATAACTTTGAAAACAGTTTAGTGAGAGTGATTGTTGTCTTGATTTACTTCAAATAGAAGTTGTTCTAGCGCCGTTTTAGCAGAAGGCTCTAGTGTCCAAATACCCAAAATTCTGTTTAACGCTGCTCGATAAACTTTGTTTTTGAGTAGGAAGGCGAGAGTACTTGTATCGTTATTTAGAACTTGTGTTTGTATTACGGTCAGTTCGGCTTTGTTTGCGATATCAATTTTCTGAAGATTGAAAGCGGGTAGGAATGCACACTCATACCAAATCTCAACGATTTCTCTAAGTTCGATCTCTTCTTCAGGCACATCGCAGCCCTGAAGTTGGTGGTTTTCAGGAATTGCGGATAAGTAAGCTACATCAAGCTTGTCTGCAACGAATGTGTACATTTGCTTCCCTGTTAAACGTAATTTGAGACCGAATCATCTCTCTCACTTATGGTTTTGTCAATTATATCCATTTATCTAACGAGTAATTTGTGAATAAGCGTCGTTGTAGTTAACTTAAACTGTTTAAGTATTTGTCTGTTAAGCCAAAATATTTTAAATTGCCATCTAGTTCCAGAACCAAACTCATGTTGGAAGTGGCGATCAAACCGGGGTCATTGGTTGAAAAAATGACTGTTTTGTTCAACAACTTATCGCTGAACAAGCGGTTAAAATACTGCGAGTTTTCATTTTCCGCTCCGTTGAACGGTTCATCAATGATGATCAGAGATTGCTCACAGTTACCTAAACCAAGCGCTAAACGAAGCTTTTGCTGAATGCCGTTGGGAAGACTTTTGCATTTGTCCACGTTTAACTGAGTAGCTAAACCTTCCGGGAGCCATTCATCTAATTCGAAGAAGCTCACCATCTCTTGCATCTTCTCTGTTGGAATGAGTCCGTTATGCAGAATGAAGTTGGTTTCTAGCGAACCTTCGAAAATATGTAAATTAAAAGGGATGTAGTTTATCGATGTGCGATAGCGGTAGCTGTTGAACTGCTTGATGTTGTAACCATCGACAGACACTGCGCCCTGATAGCGATCTTCTAGCCCCGCAATGATGGAAATTAGCGTCGTTTTTCCACAGCCAGTTGGGCCACAAATGACGACTTTTGCGCTTGGGGGTATCTTGAACCCCAAGTTGGTTAAGCCGGTTGCTGCGCCTGTGTAACGATGAGTTACACCGCTGCCCACAATACTGCCTTGGAACAGGCGAATAGGTGGGCTCTTCTCCAAAGTCAGCTTGTCATCATTCATCGACATTAAATTGTTGATTTGTGCCGATGACGCCTTTATGGATTGAAACTTAGAAATTGAATTATAGATACCCATGATCGGGCCTAATGCTTTCCAAACCAAAATAACGGTGGCTAGCATTGCACCAGCATCAGAAGTCCCTTCCATTACTCCGATTACTGCGGTCACGATACTTGCAGTACCAATCACCTGAATCAAACTGCCGCCAGCAGCCTGAATCTTACTGTTAGTCACGGCAACGTTCTCGGCATCACTGGTGCTTTGCATATGTGAAGCACTGAAACGAGATTGAACGACACGAAGTAAAGGCAAACCCTGAATGGTCTTGATACCACGAAGGATTTCATTCCATTGATACGAGACCATTGCATTGGCGCGCGAGCTTTTGGATGTGGCTTGCGAGTAGATATAGCGAGAATACACACAGAACACCAACATCAAGATTAAGCCACCCATCACTACAAGCGCTGCCGTACCCGACATAAGGGCAATGGCGATGATAAATACAATCACAAACGGCATATCAAAATAGCTAAGCGTTGATTCTGCGGTCACTAAGCGTCGGAAGGTGTCGATATCTTTCAAACGAGCCAACTGAGACGAAACCCCAGCGGTTGATGTCATCGCGTAGGGCAGCCATAGAAGTTTCGATATTACGGCTTGTGAGATGTGCACCGCGAGATCTTTACCGGAGGTCGCAATAATGTTGACGCGCATTTTCTTAAAAAAGTATTCCGAAAACCCCACAATGATGGCAAATAAAGTTAGCCAATAGAGTGTTGCTTGAGAACTTGAAGTTAGCGCGAAGTTATACACGCTCATAATGAAGAAAGGCTGCAGCGCTCCTAAGATACTGATCACAAAGCTCAGGATGATTAGGCTTTTGAGTTCATTGTTGTAGCGGTAAAAAGCGTATTTTATCCAATTACTTCTATCTTGGGATTCGGGTGGGGGTTCGCGAAACAGACGAGAATATTCACTAATTGCAATCAGTAAGCAGGGCTTCTTACACATTGGATATTCAATGGTGTTGTTGTTCGTGTAATCGAACAAAAGCAACTTGCCATCTTTGGTCCCCAAAAAGATGGCATTAAGGTTTTCTATCTCAATAAAGCATGGGTGAGGGTGTTTATCGATATTCTCGAGTGTTTTAAGCTTAGTGACATCACAACGGTACCCTAGGCGCTCTATGGTTGCGGTAAAGCTATCGCTGTCTTTTGGTTTTGGAATAAAGGCATCACTGAGGATAGAAGGAGTTCCTTCCCATTCAAGAGCTATTAAGGTGTAGGCCAACCCTCGAATCAGAGGTGATTGGCTGTAGCGCTCGTCATACCCGCTTGATTCAAAATCTCCTACGCGCTGTGGAACATTGTTGAAGTCTACTAGGATACTCATTATTCACCTCCGGTAAGTTTGACACGTTTGAGGCGATGGTTAAGTTTGTCCATTTTATTACTGGCGATAATCAGGATTTTGTCATTGGCACGATAAGCGGTACTGGTTAACACCACGCGCGCAAATTCATCATCAAAGACACAATCGATGTCGTCGAATATTAAGACGCGTTTACTGGCGAGCAGAGCGCGGACTAACAACAAAGCGTAACCGACTTGGCGCGAGAATGGATTGCGCATATGGCCTTTGATTTCAGTGTAAAAGCCGGCCGGAAGTGCATCTATTTGTGCTTTGATGTTCATGGTTTCACATAACGCAAACGCAGTGTTATTCAAACTCGGTCGAAAGCAGGTCAGATTATCAATAATGGATCCTTCTACGAACGAACTGGTTTTATCTACCATTAGCACGCTGTTACGCCACACGTTGTAGTTAACATCATCTAGACGCGTGTCGTTAATCATTATTTCTAGTTTGCTATCATTGTTTTGTCGCGTAATACAGTTGGCTAAGTGTGTCTTGCCTGCACCACTCTTACCTGTGAGCAGGTAGGCTTGTCCCAGTTCAAACTCGATACGTTGTTTGTCAGAGTACTTGATTGAAATACGTTCAACTTCTGTTGTCTCATGTTGATGCTCAACAGAGGCTGCCAGTTCAAGCAGTTCCGCGATACGTTGTATATGGAGTTTGTTTAATTCCCAGCGGCTCGCAGTACGCATTACTTGTTGGTAAGGCGCGAAGTAACGGTTAGTCAGCATAATGATAGCTGCCATGATGCCTTGGCTTGATTCCATGTTGATAACCGCGGTTGCTAAAACCACAACCACACAAGCAATCGAGAGTTGTTGTATCAGCGCCAAGATCAAACCAAAATTCGATTCAATTTGTTCGTATTTGATGTTCTCAACTTCACGCTCTTCGACCATTTGTGTCATCAAACTTTCAACTCGGTATTCCATGTTTCGGGCTTTAATATCAAGTGGACTAGAGATGATTTCAATGATTTTAGAGGTGGTTAACCCTTCGATGTCTGATTTATTCTGCAAGCTACCAATCTTTTGTTTAGAAAGGCTCCAAGCGAAAATCGCTAAAATGAGTGAGGCAATCAAAAGCGTCACGCCAGCCCATACGTTGATAAGGCCAATAATGAGGATGGTTATTACGCTGACAGCAAGGTTGATCAGCGCTCGAACCGATTCTCCTCCAAAGAAGGTTTTTAGTTCAGGAATGGTTGAGATTCGCTCTAAGTATTCGCCCGGTTCTAAACGGCGGAATTTAGATATTTCAGCCAAACAGATGGATTGGAACACCTTGTTGGTTAAGTTGGTCTCAAACTGCCTCATGATGACGGAAGATATCTTCTCTTCCTGATTTTTCAGGTGATAGTCGAGGAAGATGGAAATCAAGATAATCGCGAACAATAAGAACAGAGTATCTTGTGCTTGGTTGGGTAACACTCGGTCAAAAATGATCAGAATAGAGAAGGGCAGTACCAAGCCAAACAGGGTGGAAATTATCGTAGAGAAAGTCAGATAGCACTTATCTGCCATATTGATCTTTTGTGAAAACTGCTCAGTTTGCATTGCGGCCTCCTGTTTTCAACGACTCCGTTGAGAGAAGGTGTTTCGGCACGAGTTCTTGATTGTTGCGACCTTCGATATCGCTCATCAATTGCATGATGCTCTCTATCGATTGAATAGAGAGTATGCCCTTAATTTGCTCTAGCTTGATGGTTTCGATGATGTAGTCGTATCGTGCGCTTTCGTAGTCTCTTAAGGCGCTGAACAGCTTACTTTCTGCGGCCAGTAGATCGGTGATGGTACGCGTTCCTAACTGGTAAGCTCTTTGGATACCTTTATAAGATGCATAGTTGGCGCGAATGATATTTTCGTAACTGCTTATAGACTGCGAGAAATCGTTAATGTTGAGCACAGAGGTGTTCACACTGTTACGGGTAGTGTAAAGCGAGTCTTGATAAAGCAGTTCGGTACGTTCAATTGCCGTCGATGATTTTTGATATCCATAGTAATCAGAACCACCAGACAAAATAGGCAAGGCTAGATTCAAGCCAACGCTAGTTGAGTTGCTTTCGCCTGTAGCAGTGATGTCGGTTTTATCGTAGTTATTGGCGTCATCGTGACGATAACTGGCTGAAAGCGACACGGTAGGTAAGAAGTTTGTACCGCTCTCTTTTAAGCTTCTACGGCTTCTCTCGACGTTTTTCTTCGCCACTAACAAGTCGTTGTTGAGCTTTAATGCTTGATCCATGATTGAGTGTTGTTCGCTTTCGTTTATCTCTTTTAATGGCACACTTTCGTATATATCTTGCGATGGAGTGATAGGGTACTGAATCTGAATAGATAGTCCGTTGAGAATGACTCGTCGGTCTTTCTGCAAGGTTCTTAATCGATTCGACACACCTTCTTTCTGAGCGATAACTTCGTACAGCTCGCTGGCGGCTGTGTTCCCCAATTCTACGTTACGTCGCATCTGATGTTCACGAGTCTCAGACGACTTAAGTTCGACTTTGGTTGCCTTGATTTGAGCGTTGTTTTTCAGGTATTCAAAATACTGTGAACCGATTTCCGAAATAGTACTTTGAATTTTGTTCTCATGCTTCACTTCTTCGATATTGAAATCGAGCTTTGCCGTCCCGTATTTAAAAATGTCGCCAAGATTGAATATTGATTGGGAAAGAGAAAGGCTGTAGCTGTTTGAGTTATAGCTAGAGGTTTCATCGGGCACGCTTGATAATAAGGTTTCGTTTTCATTCCATGTGGTATCGGCTGCACCATTGAGTGAAGGAAGAAACTTAGAGCGGCTGATCCCAATGTTGTATTCGTTCTCTTCCACACCTTTATCACTGGCGCGAAGGGATAGGCTGTTTTGCAGGCCGAGTTCTACCGCCTCAAGCAGGGTCGTCGCCGATGCTGAAGGTGTTGTGCTGAATGCAAGCGCAGCCATAATGCTGCTAGTTAAGTTTCTGTACCGCCACATACTTGTTGATCACCTTGATGATTTGGTCGCTTTTGTAAGGTTTGCTGATCACGTAATCCATTCCAGCTTCAATACAAGCCTGGTGTTCGTTACTGCTGGTCAATGCGGTTGCCCCTATGATGGTACAAGGGTTTTTCTCGTTCTCTTGTTCAAACTGGCGAATGCGTTTGGTCGCTTCAATGCCGCCCATACCTGGCATGATGCAGTCCATGAAGATGATGTCAGAACGTTTATTCATAAAGTGCTCAACTGCGTCGGCACCATCGCCAACCGTGTCTGGTTCATACTCTTGTTTGGTGAGGATTCGTTTAAGTAAGATTTGTTGAACTCGGTCATCCTCTACGATAAGGAATGAACTGTTTTCCATCTGCTCTTCTGATGCTTCTGCTTCCATAATGGTGAGTAAGTTCGGAATAAACTCATAAGGAATCGCAGGGGAGTTGATGATCTTATCGACGAAGCTGTGACACTCTTGTGCATGCTGAGTATTGGTTACTGATAGCAACAGCTTGGTATTTGGATGATTCTTAAGTTGAGATTTCACCGTTTTGCTCAGTGATGGCAGCTTGTTAGGTTCAAAGGTATCGGTCAGCATGATGGCATCGTACTCACCAAAGGTCTTCGCCGCTGAAAACAACTCATTTGCAGTGCGGATTTCAGTGATATCAAGCCCCAAGTTGTTGAGCATTTTCTTCATTACATCGATACGAACTTGTGTATTGGCGCACAGCAGTAAACGTTTGCCATCGAAGCGTGTTTTCTCTGTATGGAAATTCTTCGCCTTGAGATCAAGCTCGATCTGAAAACGTTCCTGTGTACCCGATTGGAACCAGTGACTTTCGTAATACCCGTAATCTTTTAATACGCTTTTCGCTAAGTCGTCTGTGTTAGCAGTATAGTGTTTATGATCGCTCCAATGGAGCTTATTGAGCTTGGCGACAGAGACATCTAACGTTGAAAGGAAATTAAGGTTGATGGTGACACGCGTATTTTCCATATCCGAAGCTGCGCCAGACTCTATTGTCACGAACAACTTCTTGTTTGATTTGAGTTGGATGGCATTAGAAAGCTGCAGGAACAAGATCCAGAACAAGCTGGTAGATTGGCCTTCAACACGATTAGGTAAGTTGTCGGAAATAAAGCAGTCAAGTTGACCTTCGTTCCTCTGAACTTTGGCGCTGATATGAATCATCAATTCAGATAACACGCTCAGCAGAGAAAACTCTTTCGACTTGCTTTCCGTACCCTGTGAAATCAATCGATTATAGTTTTCTGCTAGCTCAGATAGGGTGCTACATGCAGAGGTAATGTCCTTCGCCATCAACACGCCGTTTTCATCGGTTTCTTGAACGAGGTACTGGACACCGCCGTTAATGGTATTGGTGATTCCGCGAATCTCATAGCCGATGAGTGCATACAACTGTTTGTAGAGATCGTTATTGCGCTTTTGGTCTTCCAGTTTACTGAAGATCAACTTGAGGTGAGAGTAGATTTGGCGTTGTTTGGGGTTGATGCTCACTTCATTAAGAAGCTCTTCGAGTCTTTGTAAATCGAGTTCCTTTAGCTCTTGATATAGGGCATCAAACTCATAGTCGATTTCTCGCTCGTTAGAGCTGGATTTCTTCAGTTTCAACATGGCAACTGAGTTAGAAAAAACGGCAATCACGGCCAATATCACGACCACCATAAACAACCAAACAAAGAACTCGTTTTTCTCAGACATCAAATCGCTCGCATGGTTGTTAAACATGGTGCGGTAGTTGTCATCCATCTGTAGATAGTTGTTGGTCAGTGATAGATATAAATCGAGTACATCGGTACGTGCTTTAGCGCTATCGGAGAAGCGGTTAATCGCTAATTCCAGTTGCGTGTATTCAGTTGCTCCAACCAAACTGAACTCAGTTTTGTTCAAAGAGGCTAAAGACCGAAATTCATCTATTTCACGCTTCAAGTTAACTAGATTGAATTCGTTAGTACCACAAGTGTCGGTACTTAAGCATTGCTGCAGAGTTTGAATATCTTGTTCGATGGTCTGATTAAGCTTCTGAGCTTGTATGAGCAGTGGGGCGCTTTGCACTTGCGCAACCGAATCGACTTTCGACCAAGAAAAGTATAAATAGAAAGCGAGCGCAGCTAATACCACGCTAAATAGTATGCTCAGACGCAGAGCCGGTACGGAAATGTTGTAAGAAGGTTTTCCGCTCATTGATTACCTCTCATCGAATGCATCTTCGATGGCAGACATCACGGGTTTCGCTGCGTATTCGATCACGCGACGCGAACCTGTTTTTACATCTGCGGTAAATTCCATATAAGGCGATAACTTGTATTGAGTGCCTCCTCGTTCAAGAAAGTTTCGATCAATCTCAATCTCTGCCAAATAGAATTCAGCATCTTCTTCTTCATAGGATGAACGGCTGATTGAGGCGATAGTTCCCTCAACAAATCCATATTTTGCGAAGTTATAGGTATCCATTTTTACTTTCACCGCTTGGCCAATTTCAACAAACCCCATGTCTTTACGCGGGATCTTCGCTTCACCGTGTAGGGAGTTATTGATTGGTGCAATATCAGCGATGCTCTCGCCGGGTGGTATTACCGCAGAGCGGAAGTTGAAGTGTAATTTGTCGACCACACCATCGACTGGCGAGTAGACGATTAAGCGGTCAACCTTGTCGGAATGCTGCGGTTGTAGGATCCGTTTCAATTTGAGATCTTTATTGGCCTGAATGATTTGCGCTTGGTACTCGGAGTTACGGTTCTCAACCAAATCTCGATGTTGTTTCTCGAGTTTGTCGAGCTGGAAACGTTCGTTCATGACCGACTCATCAAGGTTCTCAATCTCACGAACCATATTGGACTCTTGTACTTTCATATTGAGAACGTCTACATAGGAGGCCATCTCTTCTTTATACAGCGTGTTTTTGATGTTGAGTTGTTTACGAATGAGCGAGAGTTGGTTCTCTGAGCTTTTACGACGCTTAAGCATCGACCTAATCAGAGAGTTTTTGTGTTTAATATCATGGGTAATGAGCTCTTCGTTGGAGCGGTTTTTAGAAAACTCTTGTTGCCACGTATTCATGTTAACCTGAACTTGTTCTGGAAATTTTTCGATATAAGAAGCGAAGTTTGGTTCTACCATGTCGCGTAGGCTTTCATAACGAATTTTGTCTAGCTCTAGCTGAGTGATTTCGGTATTCACGGTATCGAGTTGTGTGTTGCGATCTAGTGAGCGAATTCGTGCGATCGGCTGTCCTTCATAAACGACTTCTCCTTTTCGGACTAACATCTCTTCCAATATGCCGCCTTCTAGGTGTTGAACCTTCTCAACGTCAGATTCCAACAACAGTTCACCACGTACAGAAACGACGATGTCGATACGCGCTTGTGATGCCACGGCGATAGCGACTAAAGCGAGTAGAAATATGATGAGCAACGTTTTGTGAACACTGGTCATGGCACTTGCAAGCACAATGGTGTCATCAGCTGTGACCTTAGAAGCCTCATTATTAGAAACGAGCGCTTTTCTTAAGTGATGTTCTATTTGGTTATTGCTCATGACTACCTCGATGACTTGTCATCTATTACTTCCTTAATGTCCAACAAGTGATTGATTTGTCGATTGACGTTGTGCAATTCAGTTTTTACATCCTCTAAAAGATCTTCTGGTGCAGGGAATTCGTGCTTACTCAAATGTTCCAATTTGGCCATTTTGGGTGGCAAGTCTTGATCGCACAGTAAAGTTAAGATGGTCTTTAATCTCTTTGAGTAGTTGTTGAGCTCATCAAAACGGTCACTTTTATGAAGCGTCTCTATGTTGATCGCTGCGTCTGAAAAGTCCTTATAAAAATCGCCTAGTAGCAATTGAAGCCCTTTGTGGTTGTTGTCGATTGAACGCAGCAAACTCGTCATGTCTATCATCATTCCACCGCCGTAATTGCTTTAATCACAATAACTAAGGATGTTTAAAGGTAGTTTTCAAATTTTTTTTGATTCTTTATGTATAAAAAGAAAAATATGAAAAATGTTGTATAAAAACTTGGTTTTTCAAAATGGTGTCCTTTAATGCCTCTAAATACGATCAGTTAGCTAGTAGCAACGGAGGCTGTAATGGCAGGCGAAAATAACCAAAACAACCAAAATGAAGATCTAAATGACGCGGTAGAACAAACGGACACGAACGACGCGGGTACGCCCTCCCAACAGCAGAATCAACAAAATCAACAAAATACGATTGCGTCGACAATTGCGACGGGTGCTGAAAACACGGATGCGGCCGACGAGGTTAATCAGGCTTTAGAAGACAATCCGAGTGGTGCAGGCAATGCTGAAGATGCCTCTGCTTCTGGCGCGGCTGTTCAAGAAGATACAACAGAAAGCGGTAGTGATTCAGATGCTGCTCAATCTAACGTGGTTGATGGTGCAGCAACAGAGACAGGCACAGATGGTGCCACAGCTGGGAGTGGCGGCTCAGGAGCAGGGGCTCAAGCTGTAGGTGGTGGAGAAAGCACGTCTTCTGACGGTGGGACAGATGCGGAAGGTAATGAAGGGCAAGGTCAAGCAGCAACAACATCTGCTTCGCTTAACGCTGATTCTTCTGATTCTGGTGAGCAACAAGCTAATGACGATTTAGATTCACAAACGATAGAAGAGACGTTTGCAGTTGATGTTCAAGCTTCTGATGAAGAGAGCATCAGTGAAGTAGAGGATGACTTTGATTCTGAAACAGTAAGCGAAACGTTCAAAATCCAAGTAGAAAGTGAAAATGATGCGCCAGAAGTAGAACAAGACCTGGCATACATCATGGATGAAGATGGCTCCATAACATTCACTCAAGAACAATTACTCGAATACGCAAGTGATGTTGATGGAGATGAACTGGTTGCTTCTAACGTTCAAGTCGGCGCAGATGCAACGGTTCAAGATAATGGTGATGGCACTTTCACGGTTGTTCCTTCTGCAGATTTTAACAGCGAACTTGATCTAACTTTTGATATCAGCGACGGCCAAGATACCGTAAGCAGCGCAATTGATTTAACGGTTCGTCCTATTAATGACGCGCCTGTACCAGAAGATAAAACCTTTGAAATAGAAGAAGACGGCACACTCATCTTCACTGATGCGGACGTGTTAACAGGTGCTACAGACATTGAAGGCGACAACTTAACGGTTGAAGGTATCACTTATGAAGGTACTGATGGCGTACTGACTGACCTGGGTGAGGGCTCATACAGCTTTGCGCCAAATGAAAACTTCAATGGCGATGTGAGCTTCAGCTTCGATGTATCTGATGGCACCGATACGGTGTCTGCAAACATTGATGTTAGTGTGACTCCTGAGAACGATCCACCAGTTGCGGGTTCTACGTCTTACACCGTAAATGAAGACAATTCGATTACCATTTCTGATGCACAACTATTGGCAACATCTTCAGACATCGAAGGTGATGTATCGATAGACAGCGTGACTTACTCGGGTAGCGATGGTGTCCTTGAAATCAACGGTAATGGTACTTACACCTTCTCACCAAACGAGAATTTCAATGGTGAAATCGCTCTAGATGTAGTGGTTGCCGATGAAGAAGGTGCAACCGATGCCACAACCGCTGGAATTACCGTTCTTGAAGTGAACGATCCGCCAGTTGCAGGCCCAACGTCTTACACCATTGATGAAGACTCAGTACTGACATTCAATGAATCGCAAGTGCTACTTAATGCTTCTGATGTTGAAGGGGACGTTGAGCTTGTTGGTATTAGCTACGATGGCCCAGATGGTATCTTCTCGGTTAATGGCGATGGTACTTGTAGCTTCGCTCCGAATGAGAACTTTAATGGCCAAGTTCAGCTTGATGTGACTATTCGTGATGAAGATGGTGCAGAAGTTGATACTGTCATCAATGTTGATGTTCTGCCAATTAATGATGCGCCAGTATCGGGTGACTTGGCGTACAACGTTAACGAAGATGGTTCAATCACATTGAGCCAAGAACAGTTGCTGTCTCAGGCGTCTGATGTTGAAGGCCAAGACCTAACTGCGAGCGACCTAACGGTTGATGGTAGCGCGACAGTAACCGCTAATGATGATGGTAGTTTTACCATTACACCAGATGCGAACTTCAATGGTGACATTGATATTCAATTCAACCTCAATGATGGTACTGACACGGTTCAAGCAACTGCAGATCTTACTGTTAATCCAGTTAACGATTTACCCGCTCCTCAAGACCAACAATTCAGTATTGAAGAAGACGGTACGCTGCAATTTACTGATGCCGATCTATTGACTGGTGCGAGCGATATTGATGGTGATGACCTAACCGTAGAAGGTATTAGCTATACAGGTGGCGATGGCGTACTGACCGACCACGGTGATGGTACTTATACCTTTGCGCCAAATGAAAACTTCAATGGTGATGTGAACTTCAGTTTCGATGTGTCTGATGGTACAGAAACAGTCAGCGCCAACATTGACGTTAGCGTCACGCCTGAGAACGATCCGCCAGTTGCGGGTTCTACCTCATATATGGTGAACGAAGACAATGCCATTACTATTTCTGATGAGCAATTGTTAGTAAATTCATCTGACGTTGAAGGCGCGGTATCGATTGATAGCGTGACCTACAGCGGCACAGATGGTGTGTTCCAAGACAACGGTGACGGCAGTTATACCTTCCTTCCTAATGAAAACTTCAGTGGTGATATTAGCCTTGACGTGATTGTTGCTGATGAAGATGGTTCGATTGATGAAACCACCGCGGGCATTACCGTTCTAGAAGTGAATGACCCACCGGTTGCAGGTCCAACGTCTTACACCATTGATGAAGATTCTGTTCTTACATTCAGCGAATCTCAGATTTTAGTGAATGCCTCTGACGTTGAGGGCGATGTAGAGCTAGTCGGCATCAATTACGACGGCTCGGACGGAATCTTTATCGTAAATGGTGATGGTACATGTAGCTTTGCACCCAATGAAAACTTTAATGGTCAAGTTCAACTGGGTGTGACCATTAAAGATGAAGACGGCGCAACGGTTGATACTCATATTAATGTTGATGTACTACCTATCAACGATCCACCGACTTCTGGTGAATTGGCTTATACCATTAATGAAGATAGCTCGATCACTCTGAGCCAGGATCAATTGCTAGCTCGAGCGGGTGATATTGATAGCGAAAACCTAGAAGCTATTAACCTGTCGACCGATGAAAACGCGACCATCCAACAAAACGACGATGGCAGCTACACCATTACACCAGACGCAGACTACAACGGTGACCTAGACCTGAACTTCGATATCATCGATAACGACGGTGGTTCAGTTCAAGTTGGCCTAGACATTACCGTGAATCCGCTGAATGACTTGCCACAAGCGCAAGATCAACAGTTCTCAATTGAAGAAGACGGCACACTACTCTTTACAGACGCAGACCTACTCGCAGGAGCATCAGATATTGATGGTGATGAACTGTCGATTGAAAACGTGCTCTACACTGGCGCAGACGGCGTTCTTAGTGATAATGGTGACGGCACATACAGCTTTGCTCCAAACGAGAACTTCAATGGTGAGGTTCAATTCTCATTCGATGTTTTTGATGGCACAGGCTCAACGGCTGCTGTTATTGATGTCAGCGTAACGCCAGAGAACGATCCTCCAGTCGCAGGTTCAACGTCTTATACAGTTCAAGAAGATGGCCAAATCACGATCAGTGATGAGCAGTTATTAGCGAACTCTTCCGATGTTGAAGGTGACGTTGCTCTATCGAGCGTGACTTACGCTGGTGACGACGGTTCGTTTGTTGATAACGGTAATGGTACTTACACCTTTACGCCAAATGAAAACTTCGATGGTGATATTTCACTAGACGTAGTTGTCGTTGATGAAGCCGGTGCAACCGCAACAACAACCGCTGGCATCGATGTTATTGCTGTGAATGATGGACCTGAAACTTCGGACATTCAGGCTGAGGTAGACGAAGATAATTCAATTACCATTACTCAAGAGCAGTTACTTGCGAATGCAACTGACGTTGAAGGTGATGAGTTAACGGCATCTAACTTACAAACCAACGATCCAGACGCAACAATTGTTACTAATGACGATGGTTCATTCACCATCACGCACACAGAGAACTTCAATGGCGAGTTGGACTTTACATACAGCATCAGTGATGGTGACAATGAAGTTCTAACCACACTCGACTTAACGGTTAACCCAGTTAATGATGCGCCAGAAGCGGGCGAAGAAATCTTCATTCAAGCACAAGAAGACCAAACGGTTGGTGTGACGCTTCGTGAAGAGCCGGCACTACGCCTGGATCAAGCACCAGAAAACGGCATCATCGAAGCAAATCTTGACAATGAGTGGGTAGTACTGGAAGTCGGACAAGAAGTGCCTGCTGATACAGAAGTACGCTTTGTTCCAAGTGAGGGTGCTCTGGCTGAAGGAACACATACCACGCAAATTGGTACCTTCGACGATAATGCGAGCGTAGACGATTGGGGCACAGAAGTAGACCCATACACGCGTGAGTTCTCGGATGGCGACTTAACGGTAACGGTTCAAAGTAACGATGATCCACTTGGCGCTTGGAATGGTAACACACACATTGGTCACGGCCTTGGTGATACCGATCGCCAAGGGCTGAGTGGTGATGAAAAACTGACTGTTTCAGTTGAAGGCCAAGACATCAACGAAATCAGTTTCCACCTAGATGGTTTAGGTGGTTGGTTCATGGAAGATTCACGTCACTTTACAGAAGTAGAAATCAAAGCATTCAATGAGGATGGCGACCTAATTGACTCGATGACTTACCACAAAGAAGATCGTGGTGGTTATGAGACTGATTACACGCTTACCGTCTCTGAACCTGTGTCTTACTTTGAACTCGGTACGGTACAAGGAAATGGTACTTACGTCGTTCAAAACATGACAGTGTCACAAACCTGTCATGATGAAGCCGTGTTTACTTCGATTGGTGTAGACGGTTCTGAAATCACTGAAACGGTTGAGTTGAACATCCATGCGGGTGACAACGAAATCGAGCTAACGGCTGATCTTCCAAATATCACTATCGATACGGAAGGTTCTGCTCAGTTTGCTTCTGTTGTGATTACAGAAGAACAGTTACTGGCACAAGCCTCTGATATTGATGGCGACGACCTTGATATTCAAAATCTAGAGCTGGTGGGTGAAAACTCAGAGCATGCAACACTGACTGATAATGGTGATGGTACTTGGACGGTAACACCGGATGAAAACTTCCATGGTGAAATCGAACTGGGTTATCAAGTTACCGATGGTGAATTGACCGACGACAACATCATTAACATTAACTTCGAGTCGGTGAATGATGCACCAATCGTTTCTGGTCCAATGGTGCTATCGACAGACGAAGACCAAGGTATTACTTTCAGTGCTGATGATTTATTGGCGAACACTACAGATGTGGAAGGCGATACGCTGTCTATTTCTGACATCACTTACGGTGGTGATCACGGTGACTTGGTCGACAACGGCGATGGCACGTTTACCTTCATGCCGAATGAAAACTTCAATGGTGAAATCGACATCGATTACAAAGTCTTCGATGGCACCGATGAAGTAGCAACGCACCTAGATCTAACAGTTATACCAGTCAACGATATTCCTGTTCCAGGTGAGCCGCTACACACCCAAATGCTTGAAAACGGCTCCATGATCATCGAAGCGAAAGACCTATTGTCTGGTGCGACCGATGTTGATGGTGACATTCTTCATGTTGAAAACCTACTACTTGCAGACCAAACGCAAGGTACCTTAACGGATAACGGTGATAATACCTTCACCTTCGAGCCTGCAGAGAACTTCTCTGGTGAAGTGAATCTGACCTTCGATATCAGTGATGGTCAAGCAAGCGCGCCAAGCATTGCAACAGTCGACGTTGAAATTGTCAACGAAGGCCCTGAAGTTAGCGGCCCAATTGAAGCGGCGGTTGATGAAGATGGTTCAATCACCATTACGCAAGAGGACTTGTTGGCGAATGCAACCGATGTCGATGGTGACAACCTTGAAGCGGTTAACTTTGCGACCAACGATCCAAATGCGGTTATTGTAGAAAACTCAGACGGTAGCTTCACAATCACACCAAGTGCAGACTTCTTTGGTGAGATTGAGTTCACTTACGATGTCACTGACGCAATTGAGACAGTGGCAGCCGATCTTAACCTGATCGTAAATCCAATCAACGATGCGCCAGACGTTCCAGACATGTCTTTCACAACGGAAGATGGTCAAGCAATCACCATTACCGAAGCTGAACTATTAGCACAAGCGACAGACGTTGAAGGCGATGCGCTGTCTGTTGTGAATGTGACTAGCGCGAGCGACACGGTAGAAGTCACGGACAACGGTGACGGTACATACACATTAACGCCAGAGCAGGGTTTCTTCGGCAATGTTGACTTAACGTTTGATGTGAGTGACGGCACCAACGTGGTGGCTGCAAACATTGACCTAAAAGTTGAGTTCGTCAATGACACGCCAGAAGCGACGCCAATGGTTGCAGATGTCGACGAAGATGGTTCAATTCTCGTTACACAAGAGATGTTGTTGGAAAGCGCGAGCGATCAAGATGGTGATGAGCTGTTTGCGAGTGCGCTGGAAACCAATGATCCAAATGCCAGCATTGTAGACAATGGTGACGGTACTTACACAGTAACACCTTCTGAAAACTTCAACGGTGATATTGCATTTACTTATGAGGTAAGTGACGGAGAGCTAAGCACATCTAATGACATGACATTGACCGTTAATCCGGTGAATGACATTCCAATTGTTGCTCCAGGCATGTATCACATTGAAGAGGATGGCAGCATCCTGTTCACTCAAGAAGATCTGTTGAGTGGTGCGATTGATATTGATGGTGATGACTTAAGCGTTACCAGTATCAATTATTCTGGCGATGAAGGCACAGTCACCGATAACGGCGATGGCACGTTCAGCTTTGTTCCTGAAGAGCACTTTAGTGGTGACCTACAGTTCAGCTTTACGGTTACCGATGGCACAACTGAAGTAGAGCAAGACCTAAACGTTCATATTGAAGCGGTCGCGGATGCGCCAGATCTTGTGATTACCGATGGCGACGGCGTTAACGTTGATGATGAAGCTATTTTGGTTGAGCCTGG
The DNA here is from genome assembly GCF_042466085.1 of Vibrio sp. R78045. Classification (NCBI taxonomy): domain Bacteria; kingdom Pseudomonadati; phylum Pseudomonadota; class Gammaproteobacteria; order Vibrionales; family Vibrionaceae; genus Vibrio; species Vibrio sp. R78045. The sequence continues at coordinate 157,693 of NZ_JAXHBS010000013.1, read as the reverse complement.
CGGCATTGTTGAACTGAACATTGCAGCGGCGCTTGTCGACCAAGATCTATCTGAAACACTGACTGTAACGGTTGATGGTGTGCCGGAAGGTTCTGTCATCCAATACGATAACGAAGGCGTTCTGAATGACCAAGATAACGGTATCACCAGTTACAACGATACTGAAATCACTGTAACGTTTGAAGGTGAAACCGCAGGTTACCAAAACACCGCGGGTTACTACAAAGTTGACGAAGACGGTAACATCACGGGTGTTGAAGTCGTTTATGAAAACGCATCACAAGTTGATGGCGGTGGTGACCTTGTTCCTGGGCAAGATCAGTTCAGCTTCCAAGTCGAGGAAGGTGAGAGTTTCAACTTGTTCTTGATTCCAAACGGACATCAACACAATGACTTTGACGCGATGCAAGACGGTCAGTACGAGTTCCGTGCAGCGGATGGTTCACCAGCGAACATGGACACGGTTGATCCTCAACTTGTCTTTGTTGCTGCAGATGGAACCGAAACCGTAGTGCAAGGGCAGAACGGTGACGCGATCTTCCATGGTGGTTCAAGCTCTCAGCTAAACCAAGATGGTATCGAACATACTCGTACGACGGTTAATGAAGACGGCGAGCTGGTTTACGGCTTTGAAGATTTGTATGGCGGTGGTGACGCTGACTACACGGACTTCAACTTCACAATCGATGTGGGTGAAGTGAACAGCCAAATCTACAGCGGTGAAGTGACGGTTGGTCCTGATGGTACGGTGAACTTACCAACAACGGCAATCGAAAATGCGCTACAAATCCAGTTACCAGAAGACTTCAACGAGCAGCTTGAAGTTCATGTAACCGCAACCGCAACAGAGCTATCGAATGATGATTCTGAAACGGTCTCTCAAACCATCTACATTAACGCGACAGGCGCCCACATTGAACATGCACCTGAAGCACTTCCTGTTGCTGCAACTGTGGAAGAAGATGGTTCTATCATCATTACGCAAGAAGACTTGTTAGCTAATGCTCGTGATCTCGATGGCGACCAGCTGACCGCTCTGAATTTAGCAACTGATGATGAGAGCGTTACGATTACCGATAACGGTGATGGTACTTACACATTAACGCCAGATGCTGACTTCAATGGCGATGTTAACTTCACATTTGATGTATCGGATGGTGATGATGTTGTCTCTACCAATCTTGAGTTAACCGTTTCACCAGTGAATGATGGTCCAGAAGCGCAAGACCAAGCGTTCACAGTTGGTGAAGACGGTGTGTTAACGTTCAATGACCAAGACCTATTAACGGGTGCAACGGACATTGAAGGGGACGACCTAAGTGTTGAAGGTGTGACTTACACTGGCGCAGACGGTGTTCTCACAGATAACGGCGATGGCACATATAGTTTTGCGCCAAACGAAAACTTCAATGGCGATGTGAACTTCTCGTTCAATGTATCAGATGGTACCGATACGGTAACTGCTAACATTGATGTCAGCGTGACGCCAGAGAATGATCCTCCAGTGGCGGGTAGCACGTCTTACACCGTTCACGAAGACAACTCCATTACGATCAGTAACGAACAATTGCTAGCGAACTCTTCAGATATTGAAGGGGAAGTAGCGATTGATAGTGTTACCTATAGTGGCAGTGACGGTGTTCTAGAAATCAACGGTGACGGCACATATACCTTCTCTCCAAACGAGAACTTCAATGGCGAAGTTAGCCTTGATGTGGTTGTTGTGGATGAAGACGATGCAGCCGTATCGACTACCGCGGGTATTACAGTCCTTGAGGTAAACGACCCTCCTGTGGCTGGTCCAACGTCATACACTGTCGATGAAGATTCTGTACTGACCTTCAATGAGACTCAAGTTCTATTGAACGCATCTGATATCGAAGGTGATGTACAGCTCGTCGAGATTAACTACGATGGCCCAGACGGCATCTTCTCCATCAATGGTGATGGCACATGTAGCTTTGCACCGAATGAAAACTTCAATGGCCAAGTACAGTTAGATGTGACCATTCAAGATGAAGACGGCGCTCAAGTTGATACTCATATTACGGTTGATGTCTTACCAATCAATGATGTTCCAGTATCAGGAGACTTGGCATACAGCGTTGAGGAAGACGGTTCGATTACCTTGAGCCAAGAGCAACTTCTATCTCAAGCGAATGATGTAGACGGTGATGACTTAACCGCTTCCAACCTAATGGTTGATGGTGATGCGACGGTTACCGCTAACGATGACGGTAGCTTTACCATCACACCAGATGCGAACTTCAACGGTGATATTGACCTAACGTTCGACATCAACGACGGGGTAGACACACTTGTTGCTACCGCTGACTTAACTGTTAACCCGGTTAATGACTTACCACAACCACAAGATCAAGCCTTCAGTATTGGTGAAGATGGCGTCTTGAACTTCACTGACGAAGACTTGCTAACAGGTGCGACAGACATCGATGGGGATGACCTATCGGTTGAAGGTGTGACTTACACTGGCGCCGACGGTGTTCTTACTGACAATGGCGACGGAAGCTACAGCTTTGCGCCAAACGAAAACTTCAATGGTGATGTGAACTTCAGTTTTGATGTATCAGATGGTACCGATACGGTTCAAGCCAATATTGATGTGAGCGTGACACCAGAGAACGATCCACCTGTTGCGGGTAGCACGTCTTACACGGTTCATGAAGACAACTCAATTACTATCAGTGACGAACAGTTACTTGCCAACTCTTCAGATATTGAAGGTGAGGTCGCGATTGACAGTGTGGCTTACACAGGTGCCGATGGTGTCTTGGAAGACAACGGTAACGGTACGTATACTTTCTCGCCAAATGAAAACTTCAACGGCGAAGTTAGCCTTGATGTTGTCGTTACCGATGAAGAGGGCGCAACTGAAGCAACCACCGCGGGTATTAGTGTACTTGAGGTGAACGATCCACCAGTGGCGGGCAGCACGTCTTACACGGTTCATGAAGATAACTCCATCACGATCAGTAACGAACAATTGCTAGCGAACTCTTCAGATATTGAAGGTGAGTTTGCGATTGATAGTGTGGCTTACAGCGGTGCCGATGGTGTATTCGAAGACAACGGTAACGGTACATATACCTTCTCGCCAAACGAAAATTTCAATGGCGAAGTGAGTCTAGATGTTGTTGTTACCGATGAAGAAGGGGCAACGGAAGCAACGACAGCTGGAGTTACTGTTCTTGAGGTGAATGATCCACCAGTCGCGGGTTCAACCAGCTACTCTGTCAACGAAGACGAAGTTATCACCATCAGTGCCGAGCAACTGTTGGCGAACGCTTCTGATATCGAAGGTGAAGTGGCGATTGATAGCGTTAACTATACAGGCGCTGACGGTATCTTTACTGACAACGGTAACGGCACATTCAGCTTTGCACCGAATGCAAACTTCGACGGTGATGTGAGCCTCGATGTAGTGGTGACAGATGAAGACGGTGCGACAGTTGCCACCAGCGCAAGTATTGATGTTTTGCCAATTAACGATCCACCAGTATCGGGCGACTTGGCGTACAGCATTGATGAAGATGGCTCGATTATTCTGAATCAAGAGCAATTGCTGTCTCAAGCTTCTGATGTGGATGGTGATGAGCTTACGGCAAGCAACCTAAGTGCGGGCGATAATGCAACCGTTGTTGATAATGGTGATGGCACCTTTACGGTAACGCCAGATGCGAACTTCAATGGCGATATCGACCTAAGCTTTGATATTTCGGATGGTACAGAGTCAATTGTGGCAAACGCCGATCTGACGGTAAACCCAGTTAATGACTTGCCAACGACATCTGATGTTTACGCGAACGTTGATGAAGATAATGTCATCACGATCACGCAGGAGCAACTACTTGCGAATGCCGCTGATATTGAAGGTGGTGATCTTGTCGCTTCCGACTTAACCTTGGTGGGAGATGATGCAACGATTGTCGATAATGGCGATGGCACATTCTCGATCACTCCAAGCGAAAACTTCAATGGCTACATCGATGTGGCTTACAGTATCAGCGATGGTGACACACCGATTGCGGCTAACTTAGGTTTGACGGTTGATCCAGTTAATGATGCGCCAATTGTTTCTGCTGATGTTGCGATAACCATTGAAGAAGATGGTTCGTACACCATTACTCAAGAAGAACTCCTACAATTCGCGACTGACATCGAAGACGATGACATGACCGCAATTATCGGAGAGCAGGGCGATGAAACGACCGTAACCGGTACGGTGCTGGATGCTGAAACGGGTAGCCCAGTCGTTGGTGCAGACGTCACAATGACCGATAACGCCGGTCACTCATACACTACGGTGACAGACCAATTTGGTCACTACTCTGTGAGTGGTCCAGTTGTTGACCAAGGTACCGTAACTATTGAACAAGAAGGCTCTATTACCAGCAGCTTCCTTATACCAGCAGGTGAAGATACCAATGGTGGCGTAACCGCAATATCTGAAGTCCTTGAAGAAACAGATATGCGTATCGTCGTGACCTGGGGTGAGAGCCCTCGTGATATGGATAATCACCTATGGCTTTACGATACAGAGAATGGCAATGAGTTAGACCATATCTATTACCGCGATATGAGCCACGACCTTGGTGAAGGCAATGTCGTCCAACAAGATGTTGATGACACAAATGGCGGTGGCCCTGAAACCATCACTATTCCAAATTATCAAGATGCTGACATGCACTATTCAGTACACAACTACACCAACAGAAGTTGGGATGTAGATGGTGTTGAAGATGTGCAGGTTCAGGTGTTTGTTGGCGATACTTTGGTTGAGACCTTTACTCCAGACTTGCCTGACAATCCAACGGGTGAGCATTGGCATGTGTTTGATATCGTTAATGGTGTTGTAGTTCCAAGCCAAGATGTAGGCAGCGAGAATGCGTTTGATTTGCCAACGGCTGAAGAAGCGCTCGCGAATGAAAACGGCATTAATATCTCTGAGTTGCTAACGGGTGATGAAGATGGAGACTCTGGTGAAACGGGTGGTAACGAACCAAGTGTTGGAGACGTCTCAATTGAGAACGCGCTTATCACTGACAATGGTGACGGCACTTACACCATCACTCCTGAAGAGAACTTCAACGGTGAATTCTCGATTAGCTATAACGTGGACGATGGCAACGGTGGTGTTACTCCAGCAGAACTAGACGTCACCGTTACAGCCGTTAACGACCTTTCTGTTATTTACGACCACGACTACACCATTAATGAAGATGGGTCGTTGATCTTTACTGATGAACAGCTATTGGCTGGTGCAACGGATATTGATGGCGAGAACCTTTCTGTCGAATCGGTTAATTACGAAGGTACCGACGGTGTGTTCACGGATAATGGCGATGGTACTTATACCTTTGCTCCAAACGAGAACTTCAATGGTAACGTTGACCTAACTTACGATGTCAGTGACGGTACCGATGTTGTATCGGCAAACATTGATGTGCAAGTTGTCCCAATTAATGACGTACCGGTTGCTGGAACCACTGCTTACAGTGTTGAAGAAGATGGCAGCATTACCCTAAGCGATACGCAACTACTGGCGAACAGTTCAGATGTTGAAGGGGAAGTGTTTGTCAGCGATGTCAGCTACAGCGGCACCGATGGTGTGTTCACTGATAATGGTGATGGTACTTACACCTTTGCTCCAAACGAAAACTTTAACGGTGATATCAGTCTTGATGTCTCTGTAATGGATGAAGATGGCGCAACTGCTGAAACAACTGCAGGTATCGACGTCATTGCTGTTAATGACTTGCCAGTTGCAGGTTCAACGACCTACAGCGTTGACGAAGATAACGTGATTACCATCTCTGAAGCGCAGCTTATTGCGAACAGCTCAGACATTGAAGGTGATGTATCCGTTAGCGACGTTTCCTACTCTGGCGCGGACGGTATCTTCACTGACAATGGTGATGGCACTTACAGCTTCGCAGCAAATGAAAACTTTAACGGCAACATCAACCTTGATGTGACGGTTATTGATGACGACGGTGCAACGGCTCAAACTACTGCGGGTATTGATGTAATCGCAGTCAACGACGCACCAGTATCAGGTGACTTGGCTTACTCAGTCGATGAAGATGGTTCAATCACGCTAAGCCAAGAACAACTGCTTGCTCAAGCATCGGATTTGGACGGCGATGATCTTACCGCGGCTAATCTAACCGCGGGTGATAACGCTACCGTTACGGCAAACGATGATGGTTCATTTACTATTACACCGGATGCCGACTTTAATGGTGATATTGACCTTAGCTTCGACCTTTCTGATGGTACTGAAACGGTTGTTGCAACGGCCGACCTTACTGTGAATCCAGTGAATGACATCGCGGTTGTAGAAGATGTCGCTTACACCATTGAAGAAGATGGTTCACTTACCTTTACAGACGAGCAACTGCTAGCGGGTGCTTCTGATATTGATGGTGATGAGCTTTCAGTTGCTGATGTGTCTTACACTGGCGCAGAGGGTGTGTTTACCGACAATGGCGATGGCACTTACACCTTTGCTCCAAACGAAAACTTCAACGGTGAAGTAAGTCTGGACTTCTCAGTATCTGACGGTACAGAGACGGTTGATGCAAACATCGACGTAACGGTAACAGACGTTAACGATGCACCAGTGGCAGGCGCAACGTCTTACCAAATGAACGAAGATGGCACCATCACATTGAGCCCTGAGCAGTTGATTGCTAATAGCTCAGACGTTGATGGTGAAGTGTCGCTTGAAAGCGTGACTTATTCAGGCTCTGACGGCTCCTTGGTTCAAAACGATAACGGGTCTGTGACCTTCACGCCGAGTGAGAACTTTAACGGTGATATCAGCTTAGATGTGGTCGTGACCGATGACGACGGTGCGACTGCAACAACAACGGCAGGTATCGAAGTTCTGGCTGTGAACGATGGACCAGAATCTGAGGAAGTGGAACTAACCACAGCCGAAGACAGCACCATTCTTATCACACAAGATATGTTGTTAGCTCAAGCTACCGACATCGATAACACCGCAGACGAGCTGTCAGCTTCTGGTCTACAAATCGATCCTAGCTTGGGTGAGTTGTTAGACAACGAAGATGGTACTTGGTCATTTACGCCAAACGAAAATTTCAATGGCGATGTGCCAATGACGTTTAACGTTAGTGATGGCCAAGAGACAATTTCAGTCGACGGTAACATCGATGTCACGCCAGTGAATGATGCACCTGAAGCGCCAATGATTGAGATGCAAGGCGAAGAAGATGTGGTCATGGTGATTGACCCTGCTTACATCGCGGATCAAGTCACAGACCTTGATGGTGACGAGATCAGCATCGAAAGCATCACGGTTCGTGCTCCAGCCAATGCGACCTTAACTCAGCAGCCAGATGGCATGTATCACTTAGTGACTACTCAAGACTTCAATGGCTTGGTAGAACTGGGTTATCAAGCAACTGATGGTGAAGAAGTGGTTGATGGCTCGCTTAATGTGGATGTCATTCCGGTTAACGACGCACCATTTAACGTCGGCAACGCAATGATGACCACAAACGAAGATGGCGCGTTCACCTTTGATGCTGGCGACTTGATGAACTTGTTCGGTGACATTGATACCGCTGACCTTGTGGTTTCACGCATCATCACCGCAGACGGTGAAGATGGCGGAGAAGTAACAGACAACGGCGATGGTACTTGGACATTCACACCAACGGGTGACTTTGCAGGCGTTTCAGACCTACAAGTTGTCGTAAGTGACGGTGAGTTCGAAACGGTTCTCGATGTTCCTGTGTACGTACGTCCTGCCGCAGATGGTGCGGTTATTTCAACTGACCATGACGGTCCATTAGTCTTCGGTGAAGATGAAACGGGTCACTTAGGATTGAACGTTGGCTTAGTCGATGATTCAGAAACACTCAGTAACTTGGTGATGACAGGTTTTCCGGTTGGATTTGAGGTGACGGATGGTGTAAATACCGTGATGATCACCGAGCCGGGTCAATACATCGACCTGTTCGATTGGGATATCTCAAACATTCAAATGACGCCTCCTGAAGACTTCCATGGTGAGTTCTTCGTAACTGTTAGCGCAACAACGGTTGATTACGGAGATGAACCAGAAGCGTTCGAAGATGGCATCGATTCAGGTGATTTCGAAACCCTAGCGGGTGATTCCATCATCCTAACCGCGGACGACCTAATCGGTTTAGCTGAAAATGTGGATGCTGATAGCGATGATGAAGTGAAACTGGTTCATCTAGCAGACCGAAGCCAAGGTGAGATTGTCGATAATGGCGATGGCACCTGGACGTTCACGCCAGCATCAGGTTTTACTGGCGAAGCAGACATTGCTTACGTGATTGATAAAGACGGCGTGCTTCATGATGAGCAAACTGGCGTAGTCGTGAAAGAAGGTGACTCGCGAGAGAATGCAACACCAGAAATTAACAGCATCACAACCACTGAAATAGCAGCGGATACAACCTTGTCGTTCACTGATGAAGACATGTTAGCGAACCTGAGCGATGCAGAAGGCGATAGCTTGAGCATTGAGTCAGTAAGCTTGATGGAAGGTCAGGGCGTAATTGAGAGCGATAACCAAGGTAACTATCAATTCACACCGGCTGAAGACTACACCGGCGATGTTCAAGTTGGATTTATAGCGACCGATGGCGAAAACCGTATCGAAAGCTTCTTCAATGTTGATATACAAGACGCCGAAGAATTAGCCCTAAGCGAAGGCTATGTCTTAGCGGGTGATGGTTCATTAATCATCACAGAGTCACAGCTGGTGGATGAGTTAGGTGTGAGTGATTCTGCACAAGTTGCTGATGTTGCCGACGCGAATGATGCAGGCTTCTTCGCTGAATCAGGCGAAGGTCAGTGGACATACTGGCCAAACGAAGACTTCGATGGCAATTTAGCGATGAATGTTGAAGTCAACGATGGCAGCGAAGTATCAAGCCACAGCTTAAGCATCCAAGTAGCCGATAACTCAGCACAAAGTGATGAACCACCAGTTCAAGCTGCTCAAGTAACAGAAGAGCAACAACTAGATGTGGTTCAGCAAACTGTTGACCAAGTTCAAGATGTTGAAACTGAAGTCGAGAACAGCGTGGCTGATGTTACAGCGGCACCGGGCGATACTATTTCTATCTCGGTTCCAGATGAGGTGAGTGGTAACGAATCGGTTGATTACGCTGATATGTCTGGCTTACCTGAAGGCGCTACTGTGAGCAACGCACTGGATAACGGTGATGGTAGCTTCACAATCAGTGGCAACCTAGATCAGCCTGTATCCGTAGAACTTCCAGAAGGGTACGAAGGTACTAGCGAGGTGCAATTCCAAGGTTACGATGATTTGGGTAGCTCAATAGACGGTGCAAGCGGTTCTGTTGAAGTTGAGATCGACGATCAATACACCATGCAAGGTTCGACGCAAGAACAGCAACCGGACATGGCAGGTATGGAGTCTGGCGGCAGCGACTGGACAAGTTCAGGTGGTCAAGAGCAAGGTGTTGACTTCACCGACGATTCTGGCAGCTTCGATTCAGATTCTCAAACTGGAACTGATCAAGGCAACGACTTAGACCAAAGCCAAATTTAACCCAATGAGTTCAGTCGTCTTTTGAACTAAGAAGCAAATAGGCGCATAACGTTGCGTTTATTAAAGCCATGCAGAGAGGGTTTGCATGGCTTTTTATTTGTCATTTATTGTTCATTATTCTCATTTAAAAACTGCTATAAAAAACTGGACATTAAAACTTGTGAACGAATAAAAGTGTCCTTAATTATTAGAAGAGTCAGTTAAAAGGAGGGACGACATGTATCGATATGTCAGTTCACCACAAGCATCTAGATACATAGTGCCACCACCTCAACATCGAGAGTTGTCGAGTATCGATGTGCCTGAATCTGAGTTAGAGATGCGAGAAATTCTGAACAATTGGTTTGCCGATGGTTTGGCTCCGATTATTCAAAGTGAAGACGATTATATTTCGGCAAGCGACCAAGTACGGTTTGAGAAACTAAGTCGTACGGTTGGCATGTTATTGAGGAATAAAGACTATTACTTTGCAACTAAGCGCATCTTGTCTTTGTGGGAACAAAACTGCCTTGAAACTACCTATGTGAATTACCTTATTTTACGCAGTGAACGTGTTACTTCTTGAAGTAATCAATACTCCTATGTTTCTCTGTAAGACTGTTTAGCCAACAAAATGGCACTTTGCTTTATATACTTCTGATCGTTCAAACGTTTTAACGAAGTAGGCAAACAAAAAGGGCAAGCTTTGAAGCTCACCCTTATGATTGTTCTTTAAATGTCTAATCTAGCTATTCAGCGCTCTAGTTGCTAAGTTTTGTGTTCTTAATTGCTTAGACCCAGCCATCAAATTTCAGTCGTTTTTGAATTCTTTCGATCGCTTCTTTCTGCATTTGTCTAACACGTTCATTCGACACATTTACATCCAACATTTCTCCCACCTCCGAAAGTGTTTTCACCTTGTTATCAAAGAAACCAAAGCGGTGAATGAGCACTTTCTGCAATTTCGGTGGCAGTGTGTTGATGATTTGCTCAAGCGCGTGTGTGAATGATTGATCTTCACAGTCTTGTTGAGGGTCGGGGATGCATTCGCTTTCGCATTGTTCCAACACAAGTGGAGCATGGCTAATGCCTACTGTTGTTGTTACGTCAATAAATCCGCTTAACGCCACCAATTTATCGACACGCTCAACCTTAACGCCAGAACTTGATGATAGCTCTGAGATAGAAACTTCTTTACTCATTTTTTTGCTTATATCTAACTTCTTTGATGCGAGGCTATTAATTTCTTTGCACACATGAGCCGGTAAGCGGACAGTCCGACCCTTATTCATTAATGCGGCTTCGATGTTTTCGCGAATCCACCATACGGCATAGGTTGAAAAACGATAGCCGGGTTCTGGGTCGTATTTGTCGATGGCCTTGATCAAGCCAATATTACCTTCCTCGATCAAGTCGAGCAGAGTGAAGTTATTACCTTTACGCTTTAGGTAACTTTTTGCGATTTTTACAACCAGGCGCAAGTTTGATTCGATCATTACATCGCGCGCTTTTTTATCACCAGCGCAATTCAATTTAGCGTAATACACTTCATCTTCACGAGATAGAAGGTCAATGCCCACAAGATCCTTTAGATAATACGCATAGGGTTCAGTCGTGGTAGTCAATGAGCCTTTAGTAGGAGGGTGATCCGTGAGCTCCTGGAACGCAGCAAAACTGTCTTTGTTCATTTCCTTGTCCTTATTTAGCCGACTGAACGTTTTATTTTATTATTATGCTACTGAGTGATTAACGCTCGATTTTATTAGAGTGTAGATAACAGTTTCTCGTTTACCAATAAATAAAATGCAATTTCGTATACTCCAGTCACAAAAAGATCTACAAATATTTAGCTATTTTGCATTTCATTAAATGTACTGCTTTTTCATTGAAAACATGAACATGCATGGGTTATAACGCGTGATCTATGCGTTGGTGTTCCCAGATAGGTGGTGTGAATTTATAGCCGTTTATAGCTTGTGTGATTTGAAGGCTAGCGTCAAAGAAAGTGGCAAGAGTTAAGGTTCTACTTAGAATACTTCAACTCTCTATCTTGTCCTGCTGATAAGTGTAACGAGTCAAGTCTAAACTCTATTAGCTTGTTTAATTCTATCGAGTATCTGAACAACTAGAAGATAATAACGGGTTAGTTGCACATTGAGGCTGTTAATAAGCGCTAAGCGCCTCATCAATCTGTTTGTTGATGATCTTCACTTCGCTGTAGATTACGGACAGATCCTCATCTTTAGGTGCGAGTTTATTGAGCGTGTTTTGCTCGACTCGCTCCAAGGCCGCCGTGGCCGTTTCTTCGCCGAAACTGGCTAAGATGCCTTTTAAAGTATGCACTGTAAAATGAAGCTTGCCCCAATCTTGTTGTTGTACCAACTCTTTTATCTCGTCTAATGAGTTGCCATGATCTTCTTGATACACAGACAATACTGCAAAAATGACTTCTTGGTCATTGTCTAAATAGGTGTTTAAAGCGTCAAAATCTAGCATATAGACTCCCGTCGGCTGATTGTGGGAAATGGGCAAGGTGGCTTGGTGATAAACCCCTTGAGTGATAAGTCGCTAACCCATGTCTTCCATTTTTCTGGAAGTTCTAGCTGGGTGATTTCTTGTACGAAATCGTCACTAAGTTGTTCTTGTATTTGAGTTTTATTTACAGCATATAAATAGTCAAGTTTAGCGGCTACAGAATATGGGTAATTGTGAATATAGTTCTTAAGATCATTTACTGAATCCACACTTTCTAGGTTTATCAAAGTGGAAGGAGACAGTGTTGCTGGTTGAATTTGATGCAATACAGGATCACCGCGAGATAGGATACATTTCGTCACTGCACGGTACATAGAGTATTCCCCAAAGTGATCTAGTAAAGGTAACAATTGGTTGAGTAAATCCGTTGGGCCATCGTAAAAACGATGAGAAAGCAAAGTAGTCGCTTTTACCAATTTATGATGAGCAAGTTTTTCATTTTTTTCGAATATCAGAATATGACAATGGAAAATCGCTAGGTTTGAAAGTATTTGATTTTGCGAGTGATTTGGTAGTTTTAGATTAACCTGTGTCGTAAATTGTCCTGCATGCTCTATCAACAATTTTTTGTTGGTTACATGCATTTCTCGTTCATATGTTGCTCTCAACGCGTTGAAATAGGTCGATATAGAGTGAATAACGTCGAGGTCTGCTAATGAAATACTGTTAGCGTAAATCTCCCCTAACTTGATCAGAACTTGAGTATTGTCGACGTTCTCAGCTAAATCGATGGCGCGAATCGCACGGTGGCTGATGCTCGGTGTTAATTCAAAGGCTCGTATCGCCAATTTTAACGCTGGTATTAACATCTGGTGTTTTTCGTAAATACAGCTTAAACAATCAATCACGTTCAAAGAAAGAGGCTGAGCAACAAGGTAGTTGTGCAGTTTGTCTATGGCTGACTTTGGCTTACCCAACCCGTCCAAAATTAAAGCTTCTGCTACCAGTTTGGTTGGATGCATGTTCGTTCCAGATTTATTAAGTAAATATGAGAGCAATTCCCACTTTTTGCGTGCTATCAAGTGTTCGATAAGCGTTGCTTCGAACTGTACCTTGGTATCCTTTCCTGGAATGTTTAATGCTGAATTGAGTGCTACTTGATTATTGATTGGATATAGGTTTGTAAGCTGGCTAATTTGCTTTGCTTCAAAGACGGCGGTTTGAATTTTCTTTCCAAGAGCAAGTGTATTGATTGGTTTAGAAATAAAGTGGTGCGCTTCGCCGGATAAAGCTGTCAATACCGTTTCCTGACGCATATCACCAGAGAGCAATATAATTGCAACGGTATGATCGATCAGTCGGTTTCGATAGAGAATCCCTAGCAGCTCAAATCCAGTGAAAGATTGTTCTAGATGATAATCGATGAGAAGGACATGGAAAGAGTGACTTTCGACTGCTTTGATCGCTTGTTGGTAGTTGGTCGCAATGAAAACATTTCTATGCGGAATCCCCAAACCAACTAGCTGCTGTTTGATAAGAATGGTGGCGCTCTTAGAGTCGTCTACAATCAAAACCCTTAGGTCTGGCGATAAGGTCAAATTGTCATTCCCAAAAATTCGATTATAAGGTCAATTTAGGTGTCAAGTTGCACATTGTCAAGATGGCGTATTCTTTAATGAGACCACTTGATGTTATTGCTTCTATGTTAGTTATTCACGGGTTAAAAGAGCAATTGAATTGAATTGAGTTTTAGTGTCCATAGCTTTTGGTCTGCGATAGAAGTCTTGATGCTAAGCGCTAATAACTGTTACAAATCTAGGTGCATATGATTTACCGTATTTATGTGTTTAATCGAAATTATTTATGGTAATCATGCTTTATCTGAATTGTTGCCGCGTACACGCGCAAGTATTCTTACAAATAAGACACGGTATATTATTCCGTTTATAAGGATATTTGATGTTTTCCCTTTCTATAAAAAATAAAGTTTTGGCTTTGTGCCTTTTTTCTTTTGCTGGCTTCAGTAGTATTTTATTTGTGGGCGAAAGGGCCTTAAGTAATAACAATCAACAAGTAAATCGAATTGATGAAGTTATCTATCCGATAATGGACTCATCTTCGATGAATCGAGTGTTAATACCTCAACTCGCCGAACGTTTTAATTTAGCGGTGACGTTGGGTGATGAAGAATTATTGGCAATGAACGTCACAACATACAAGGCGATTATTGCGAACTTTAAACTGCAGTCTGAGTTAGATCCATCCATAAAATATTCGATTACTGAACTTCAAAGAAGTACGAAAGCTTACTTTGATTCAGCGTATCGAATAGCTAAAGGAATGATTGACGAAGATATTTCATTAAGTGAAGCAGGGCAACTGGCTAAACAGAGCAGTGAAATACTAGAAGGTTTAACCAAAGGGGTTAATGACTTTTCCGAGGCTCGAATTTCTGATTTCGAAAGCTCGGTAACTTCCCTTGAAGAAAACAATCTTCGTTCAAACCGGATCATGAGAGTGCTTGGTGTTGCTGCATTGATTTCATTGTGTTTATTTGGCTGGTTTGTTGTCTATGCAATACGTAAAGACTTAGCCAATATCAGTGACAAAATGAGAGACATAGCAGAAGGCGAAGGTGATCTAACAGTTAGGCTGAAGCATGAGAAAAACGATGAACTTAAACCACTAGTTGATTCGTTTAATTCATTTGTTTCTCACTTACAACGTAATGTGACAGACACCATTGAAAACGTGGTGGCGTTGGATTCTATTTCGCGTTCTTTAGTGAGCACAAGCCAAAACACGCGCACTTTGTCCAAAAATCAACACTTGGCTATTGAAGAAGTATCCCAATCGTTACAGCAGCTATTTAGCGCGGCTAAAGATATTGCTCACAATGCAAGTGATGCATCTTTGTCTGCTACAAGTGCGAGCGAGCAAGCGTCTATGGGCGAAGTGCAAGTTAAGAGTACTATTCTTGCGGTACAAGAACTCACCACAGATGTACGTCAAGCTTCTCAAGTGGTTGGGCAACTCGATACCAATACGCAAAGTGCAGGATCGATACTAGATTCAATTAGCGCGATCGCAGAGCAAACTAACCTACTTGCATTAAACGCGGCTATCGAAGCGGCCAGAGCGGGTGAGCAGGGCAGAGGCTTTGCTGTTGTGGCTGATGAAGTTCGTACATTAGCATCAAGAACACAAAGCTCTACGCAAGAGATCCAGTCCGTGCTGTCTCAGCTGCAAGAGCAAGCTAAAATGGCGTCAAAAATTATCTCGGAAAGTGCAATCAAAGCTGAGAATTGTGTTGAACAGTCGTTGGTGGCGGAGAAATCTCTTATTCAGATCACCAATGATGTGATGGAAATTAGTCAACGTAACGATAGCATTGCATCGGCAACTGAAGAGCAAGAACAGACCTCTTCTCGTATTGAAATGTTTGTAACGGATATCCGTGATATGGCTGAAGGTACTACTGACAGTGTTCAACAAGTCGATTCAGTCGCTCAGGATATTCAAAAAATCACACGAAACCTATCTGAACTAACGGGTCACTTTAAGATCCGTTAGCTTTCCTCAATTCTTCCTGCTGTTTTTTTAAGTGACGTTTTTCTTGGTTTTCACCAAGAAGAACAGCGGGAGTTTGCCTCGAATTTGGGGCTGAAAATAATAAAAACTAAAACATAACTGTGGAGTTCGTTATGAAAAAGACACTAATTGCTGCTTTGGTGAGTGTTGCTTGTGGTGCAAATGCTGCAAGTATGGAAGATATTAATATTAGTGGTTTTGGTTCGGTTGGAATCGGTAAAGCGAACAATGATGTCAATTATGCGGGATATACCAGCGATAATCTGCAATGGGAGCAAGAGACGCTTGCTGGACTTCAGTTTGACTTTAATGTGAATGAGAAAGCTAAATTTGTAACGCAGATTGTTGCGAATAGTCGTTATGACTACGAACCAAAGATCGAGATGGCGTATGCATCATACGACTTTGAACGTTTTACTGCTCGTGCTGGTAAGCTACGCCTACCGCTGTTTTTCTACTCAGATTACACGGATCTTGGTTACGCTTATCCGATGATTCGTCCTTCGCAAGAGCTGTACGAAAATATCGTTTTAAAAAGCTATACCGGTGCTGATCTCTTGATCCCAGTAGAATTCGATAATTCAAGTTTATTGATTCAACCCGTTATTGGTGTTGGCACCATTGACGAAGACGACTCTATTGTTGGCGAAGTTAAATTAGACAAATTGATGGGTGTGAGTGCGAACTGGAACGTAGGGGATATGACGTTCCGTGGTTCTTACTTTGTTGCTGAATCGAACCCATCTTGTAACTTTAACGACGATAGTCTGTTTGCTGACCCATATTGTCGAATGGGCAAAATGTTAGACAGTAAAGACGGTCAGTTTATTTCACTTGGTGCACAGTATGACAACGGTGATTTAATCGCTAACATCGAAGGTGCGGATGTGCAGCTAGATGGTGAGTTCTATGACTATCAATCTATTTCTGCTTTAGTTGGCTATAGAGTCAATGAGTTTACTCCTTATTTATCAATCAACTGGGTAGAAACGACTGACAATGAAGAGCGTACTAATATGACAGGCGTTCAGTCTGCTCTTAGAGAGGCTTTAAACTACGAGCGTCTATCTTACTCTGTTGGTTCACGTTGGGATTTTGCTAAGAATATGTCACTTAAAGTTGATGTTACTTACGTTGACTACAAAGGTACTAGCGGCGGCTTCCAAGAGAATATCGAAACAGTCGGTACATATTTCGCAACAGGCAATTTCTTTGAAGATGACTCAATCTTGTATTCAGCTAAGTTAGACTTCGTATTCTAAGGTATCAGTATGAAAAAGTTACTAACGCTTATGGCAGCAACGTTTATTTCGTTTAATGCTGCTGCGGGTATGGTTGTTATCGGCAATAGCGCAGGTGTTGATGCGTTAACCAATGCTGATGTGAAAAAATTATTCATGGGTAAATCAAACCAACTGGGTAATGGCAGTAAAGTTCAAATTGTTGAGCTTGTTGATGGCGCTGAAGGTCGTATTGCTTTTCATGAAGTAGCAACGGGTCGTTCAGAGTCCCAACTGCAATCCGCTTGGGCTCGCTTAGTGTTCACTGGTAAAGCTGAAGCGCCGGTCCAAGTTGCTGATTACAGTGCCGTAATCAATCAAGTCGCTTCAAACACGAACGCGATTGGTTATGTTGATGAAGCTGCACTTACTGGCGATGTCAAAGTACTTCTTAAGTACTAATTTCTGGCGATACAACATAGCTCAATAAAGATCTACAAAGCCCGATAACGAGTGCGGTATCGGGCTTTCGTGTTTCTATGCTAGGTAAACCTGAATGATGGGCCAGTTTACTTTTAATCGCGCATGTTCAAAATTAGAACCGCAGCTAATGCCAAAAACGCTGTCATCATTAGGAATACGTCGTTGTAGGCCATGATTGCGGCGTCACGTTGCATGGTTCCTAACAGGCTAGCCTGAGCTTGTTGCATTGCTGTTGCGGCATCGCTTCCTGATTGGATAAAGAACGCTTGTTGATCTTTGAGTGTTTGCCAACCTAATTGACTAACAGAAGGCAGTGATTCCTTAATATGAGCCAAATGCTCACGTGTTTTATTATCAAGTAGCGTCGCAATAATCGCGATACTAAAAGCACCACCTAAGTTACGCATCACATTGGTTAAGGTCGAAGCATCAGGTGTATCCATTTTACTGATGTTCTTCATCGCAACCAAAGACAGTGGAACCATAATAAATGGGCTGCCAATCGCGCGTAGAACCATCGATAGAATCAGCTGCTGACCACCAAAATCGATTGTCATGTGTGTGTTTACGTAACAACTTAAACCAAACATTGCGAAACCGAAGGTCACTAGGTATTTAGGTTTAATTATCTGTGTGAGCTTAGGTACAATCGGGAAAATCAGTAGCTGTGGAAACCCCATCCACATGAGCACCTGACCAATTTCCATCGCGTTATACTGTTGTATTTGTGTTAAGTACAATGGCAAAACATAAATGGACCCGAGTAACGCCATTCCTAAAATCAGGTAGGCGATACACGACATGGCAAATTGAGCATCCCGCAATAGCCGCAAATTAACCAAGGGCTTTTTGTGTTGGAGTTCGTTTATCACGAAGTAAACCAGACTCACCGCCGACACAATACTCAAGCCAATGATGAAACTTGAGCTGAACCACTCCTCGCGGTTACCTTCTTCCAGCACCACTTCTAAGCAACCCAATCCGAGTGCCATGGTGGCGATACCAAACCAATCGGCCTTTTTAAGGGTACCAAGATCGAGTTTTTCATCGTCTAAGCCATAGCGGATCATGGTGATCACGAGTAGGGCTGGCGGAATGTTGATGTAGAAAATATAGTGCCAAGAGAAGTTCTCCGTCAGCCAACCACCAAATGTCGGGCCGATCGATGGAGCAAAGGTCGCGGTTACACCAAATAATGCCATACCCACAGCCCGTTTGTTAACCGGCAGTAACTGAATCACCAATGAGAATGCGAGCGGGATTAAAGCACCACCACTGAAGCCTTGCATCGCACGGAACACGATCATCGAGGTCATATTCCAAGAAAATGAACACAGCAAAGATGAAATGGTGAAGATAGCCGTCGTCCACGTTATGTAACGGCGTTTACCGAGCGCTTTAGAAAGCCAACCACTGAGTGGGATAGCGATCATCTCTGCAACTAGGTAAGACGTAGAGATCCAAGAGCTTTCATCCAAAGTGGCAGATAGTGCGCCTTGAATGTCTTTAAGAGACGAGTTGGTGATCTGAATATCTAAGATCGCCATGAACGCGCCAACTAGCCCGCCAAATAGGGCAATCCAATGGCGAGTGGATACCTCGTGATCATCATTAGTTTGGGTGACAACACCAGCGTTGCTCATGGTCTAGCCTCGTTTGTCTATGGTCGCTACCACAGATAAACCAGGAAGAAGACGACCTTTTAACCCTTGCTGATCTGGAATCGTAATTTTTACTGGGACACGTTGAACAATCTTGGTGAAGTTACCCGTTGCATTCTCTGGTGGAAGCAGCGCGAATTTAGCACCAGTAGCAGGGGAGAAGCTATCGACCACGCCCTCAAGCGGCTGACCCGGAAAAGCGTCTAGCTCTACTTCAACTGTTTGACCTTTGTGTATACCACTGAGTTGTGTCTCTTTGAAGTTGGCTTCAATCCACACTTGATTATTTGGCACTAAACTCATCAACGGTGCTCCAGCTTGAATCAACAAACCTTCACGCACACTGCGTTTACCAATAACACCGTCGGTAGGAGCGTACACTTTAGTATAATCAAGGTTTAACTGTGCTTGTTCTCTTTGTGCTTGAGCTTCTGTTACCGATGCATTGGCTTGCTCTATCTCACTCGCAATTACAATTAACTGATCATTGGTCGCAACGAGATTAGCTTTTGCTTCTTCCAAATCGGCTTGGGTCACTTTTTGTTGTGCTACCATGCTGTCGACTTCATCTTGAGAGGCGTAATTGCGTTTTAATAGGCTACGAGAACGAACTACTTGTTGAGTCGCACGTTCGTATTCAGCTTGTGCGGAATCAACACGGCTTTCAGCTTGGTTTATTTTGCTACGTTGTAACGTCTGTTGTGCTACAAGATTTTTCACATCGGATTGAACGACAGATAAATGGGCACTGGCCTGAGCAAGAGCCGATTGGTAATCACGGTCATCAATTTGCACCAACAAATCACCAGCTTTTACCGATTGGTTGTCACTCACGTAAGACTTTACAATATAGCCTGAGACTTTAGGGCTAATGTTAGTAATGTCGCCTTGAAGGTAGGCATTGTCGGTTGATTCAAAGTACTGACCATAACCGTACCAATATCCCGCGCCTGCTAAACCCAATGACAGCATGATCGCAGTGGCAATAAGCGGAGCTTTTTTACGTCTTGTTTTGCTTACTGTGTGCGAAGCGTTGTTTTTCTCTGTCATTTCTTTTTCTCATTTTGTTTTTATTTAGATGTAACGAATTGTAAATGAATATCATTAATTGATAAGATAGGAAAAAAGAGAAACACTGTTGCAAAAATTTTACTAATGATAGTTTTAGGAATACGTGATGGACTTAAATGCTGTAACTGTTTTTACACAAGTTGTTGATTGTGGGAGTTTTACGCAGGCTGCTGAAACACTTAACATGACTAAGTCGACCGTAAGCCGAAAATTGGCAGAGTTAGAACAGCATTTAGGTGTGAGGTTGATCACTCGATCGACCAGAAGTTTGCTGCTAACACCAGAGGGAGAACGATTTTATCAATCAAGTATTCAAATGCATGAAATCATGAGCCAAGCCGAACTCGAAGTATCCGCAAATCAAGATCTGATTCGTGGCCCTTTAAATGTGGTACTCCCCGTCGAACTAGGTCACCAAGTGTTGGCTAAATATATACACAGTTTCTTGAAAGAACATCCAAATGTCACATTGAATTTAGAGCTGACGAATCGCGAAGTTGATATCATTTCGGAAGGTATCGACCTTTACGCGCAAATTGGTGAGCTAGTGGATTCAAGTTTGGTTTCTCGATATCTGACAACATCAAAACGTGTACTGGTAGCGAGTCCTGAATATTTAGAACAGTTTGGTGATATCAAAACTCCTACAGATCTAAAATCACCATTTAGGTTGATTGAAGTCGTTAACAAAGCAGCACGCTTACCTAAATGGCATTTGCAGCTGGAGGATGGAGAGTCGATTTTGATAGAGTTGCCGTGTCAGTTGAGGGTAAACACGATTACAGCCTGCCTTACTGCTTGTGTCGATGGGTTGGGGATAGCCGTTTTACCGGAGTTCATCTGTCGAGATCACTTTCAAACAGGCAAATTAGTACGACTATTGCCTGAGTATGACATGCCTGAGGTATCCGTGAGTTTGGTGTATGCAGACAGGCAGTTGATGCCAAAACGCAAGAAAGTCTTTATCGATTACCTATTAACAGCCTTTCAAAATAGAGTTAACGAAAGAACTGAATAAAGGCATATTGTATTGGAAGCAACAAAAGTAATCGGCTGCTTAACTCTAGCTATCTAGATATTCGGGTTAACTCATTAACAATGCTCAACAGCGCTCACAGAAAAACGAACTTTCTAACAAGTCCGTTTTTCTGTTTCTGATGACTCAATGTGGTTGTAAGCCAAATTTTAAATTAGCTCTTTTTCTCTGTGTACTCTAGCTTGTAGAAGTGAGCTTCACTTTGTCCATTTGTAAATTGGTTATATACGCCAGCTTTGAAGTAGCTTAATAGGTGGCGCCAATAATCAATATCCTGCTCAACTTTACGTTCACCGTTTACGTCAACAATGAGTTTCTTATCACCAACGATTAGGTCAAATGCTGTTGGTTTGCCTTCTGGCGCTTTACCTAAGTCGAACTGAGAATATGCTACGTCTGATTTGCACATTTCCTTATCTTTGTTCTTCTTACCAAACGTTCCTTTACAAATGACAGCGTTGTTTTTAACGATTGCCCAGAAATGCCCTTCAATACCATTATTGTCACGTTTCCACACAACACGCAGCAAAGGGTGAGGGACATTGTGAGTACCGAGGTTATCTAGGCCTTTGTTGTGTACTTGTAGAAAAGTAATCTCGTCTTGTTTAGAGTCTGAGTTCTTCATCGACTCTTCAGGGTTTATGATCTCCACTTCCGAACTCAATATGTATGTTTCATTTGCTAAGTCTGTGCGGAAGTTCTCCTGAACGCGTAGCTCGTTACGCAGGTGGTCATTTTTCATGGTAAAGACTAGCGCTTCACTTTCTTTGTCGACATAGAAATTTTTGTTCACTATGCCGTCGTAGTTATTATCGAGTGCAAAATAGCCTTTGTTGCCTTTCTTTCCGTTAGGATCTGAAATTTGAAGTTCAGATTCTGACAAAACATTTTGGTATTGAGAGTAATTAGAAGGTTCGCCTAAAGCTCCTTCTGGGTTCGAAAACTGAACATTAGCCGTTGCCGCAGAAGAAAAAGCAAGAAGGGCGTAGCAAGCGAGTAGGGTCTTATTCATCAAAAATATCTCTTTTGTATTATTATCGGTCAATATTGATATTGATATCACTTTTGAGGTTTATGTGAAAATATCTGTGTTTGAAATTGTGGTCGGTATCCAATTTTCTTGCACAAAAATAGAGAGAATTAGGTCTCGATAGGGATTGATGCTTGAAAGCCAAAAGGTGGATTTTTGCTTTAGTTAAATCGTGGTTGAGATAAGCGAGGTTATAGAGCCTGTTAAACGGAATATTTTCCAAAGAAAACTGGAACATACAGTAAGTATCATCTTAATGAATTAAACTAGATAATTGTGTACTTACTGTCATTATCGAACGGATGGAGGGGACTATACTGGGATCATACCTAATCAGAGGAACCACCATGAAAACACTCAACAAATCAGTATTGGCACTTAGTATCTTAACAGCTGGCTCGGCTCAGGCATTCGAATTAACGAGTAATGATATTCAAGAAGGTCACCCAATGGCGAAGACGTTTGAATATTCAAGTTGGGGTTGTAACGGCGAGAACTTGTCACCGCAGTTGATGTGGAAAGATGCTCCAGCAGGAACCAAAAGCTTTGCAATCACGGCTTATGATCCAGATGCTCCGACTGAAAGTGGTTTCTGGCACTGGGTCGTGTTTGATATTCCAGCAACAGTGAGCGAGCTCCCTCGTGGTGTCGACATCTCTAAAGTGGGTGGCAAAGAAGGCCGCATAGATTATGGAACGGTAGATTTCGGTGGCGCTTGTCCTCCTGAAAAAGGTGGCATGCACCGCTACCAGTTCACGGTTTGGGCATTGCCAACGGATAAGCTCAACTTAGACGAAAACACGCCGTCGGCTGTGGTTGGATTCACGTTGAACAGCATGGCTCTAGACAAAGCGAAACTGACGGCAACTTATACACGTTAATAGCTTTATACACGTTGATAATTTACACACGCTAATAAAGCGACCAGTTATTGATGCGATAGCTGGTCGTTGATAATAAGTAAACAAGGGGGATGAGATGAATCATCAATATCAAGTGACGATCTTTCGTGCAGAGCAGTTACAAAAGCTACGTAATGTGAGGATTCTATCTCCTAGTATCATTCAGATCATTACAGGCAGTAAGCGCCTGTTTTGGAAAGATTCAGCGGCAGAACTCTCACATTCTGAGCTGTTGTTGTGTGAGGCATCAGCTTCACTAAGTTTTGAGAACATGCCCCACAAAGGGCGCTTCTTATCACGAGTGTTCAGCTTTCAATTCCAACCTTCTCAGGCGATGCTTGGTTTAAGTGAGGAACGCTCGAATGATCTGGGGCTGCCGACAGTACAAGCGGACAGAAGCTTACAAGACTCACTCAACGCTCTGTTTTCCTTTGATAGACAAAGCATGAGTAAAGAGACCCAACAGTTTTGGTTGCAGGGCTTATACCAGCAATTAGCCGAAAAAGGGGTATTGCATCGATTGTTTGCCAGTGCCAACGTTTCGTTTAGCCAAAAGCTCAGTCATTACCTTTCTCATTCACCTGATGAGAAACATCCGCTAGAGTCGGTAGCGGAACGCTTTGCGATGAGCCGCGCCACGCTTATCCGTAAATTGAAACTTGAAGGAATGCAATATCGTGAGGTACTGGCTGAAGTTCGGTTGAGTCATGCGCTTTATCTGATGCAAAACGGACAGCAGAATGTTGCTGTGTTGGCTCAATCTTGCGGTTACCAATCAGAAGGTCGTTTTAGTCAGCGCTTTAAAGGCAAATTTGGTTTGTCGCCAAGCGAATACATCAAGACAGTCGTCAGCAATAGAGTCGCGAGCAATAAAGTCGCGACGCCATAACCATTCGGTTTGTCCTAAACGCTCACTTTCTTATCTCGTGCTGCCAATGCCGCAAAAATCGTGCACGCGAAAGCAACAGATGCGATCAGCAGAATGGGAACACTCCAAGAATCGGTTTGAGCATGAAGCTTACCCACCAGCGTTGGGCCTGTTGCTGCTAAAGCATAACCAATTCCTTGCGCCATACCCGACAGCGATGCGGCTTGGCTGCTATTCGATGTTCTCAGGCCAACAAAAGAAAGCGCGATAATAAACGTAGAGCAGTTGGCTAATCCAAAGAGTCCCACCCAAAAGATTGCAAACTCAGGCAAATACAACAGCCCAATTAATCCAAGAAATACACTCGAAGTACAAAGCGTGATGAGCCATTGTTGGTTATCGCTTTTACCTAAGAACGGCAGTAACAGCAATCCCGGAACCATGGTCGAAAATTGTAGAAATCCATAAATGTAGCCCGCGTCGATTTCGCTGTAGCCAAGGTCGTTCAAGATCTGTGGAAGCCAGCCTGCCAAAGAATAGAAGGTAAATGAGTTAAGCCCAAGAGCTAGTGTCACTTGCCATGCAACGCCACTCTTGATCATCTTCTGCATCGGAATAGGCTTTTCTTGATACTTGTTATTGGTTGCTGAAGAAGAGCGCTTTCTGATCTTAGGCAACCAAATCATCAAAGCTAATATTGGGAATATTAGGTTCATTAACAGTGCTAATTGCCAACCCGTAATCGTGAATAAGGTTAGATTCGAAAACGGCACCATCAAACTTGAGCCTAACGTCGAACCGATGCCCATCGTAAAAATGTACAAAGAAGTGACTGTCGCAATACGAGTAGGGAAGCTAATTTTCACTACTACGGGCAACAACACATTACCAATCGCGATACCAAGTCCAATCATTACTGTGCCGATGTATAACGTCGGAATTGCTCCAAAAGAACGCAGTGTAATACCCGTAGTGATCAAAACTAAGCCTAAGAGCAAGCTTGGTTCTAGACCAATTCGTTCGGATATTTTGGTGACTAATGGTGAAAATAAGGCAAAAGTTAACAGTGGCAAAGCTGTTAAGAAGCCAGCAGCCGACGACGTAAGGTTGAGGCCTTCCATAACCTGAGAAAGCACAGGAGCTAAGCTCGTAAAAGGCCCACGCAGGTTAAGTGCTAGAAATAGAATCCCTAACATGACGAAAATGCTATTACGAAGAGAGACGCTCATAGGTTGTTCTACTGTTTGCTTATGAGAAGAAAAGCTAGCCTACAGGTCATTGAATGATTACACAAATACCGTTTAAATAGGTTTACTAATGATTGAACGTGCGCAGTACGCGCTTTACCAGAGAAGGTCACCCATGACTGAATTGAATATCGATAAACTCATCTCAGATTCCCCATTACTTCAACAATTGATTGCATTGGAAGAGGTGGTTTGGTTTAACCCAAACGTGACGACTCTGGAGCGCGGTTTACCTTATGTGGGATTGGGCGAACAAGATATTCATGATGCGAGTTTGAGGTTACAAAGGTTTGCTCCTTATCTAGCCAAGGCGTTTCCTGAAACTCAAGTGACCAATGGCATCATCGAGTCTGAACTTATCGATATTCCTTCGATGAAATTAGCGTTAGAAACCCATTATCAGCAGCCAATAAAAGGGCGTTTGATGATGAAGAAAGACAGTCATTTGCCGATTTCGGGTTCAATTAAAGCGCGTGGCGGTATCTATGAAGTATTAACGTATGCCGAACAACTTGCTATTAAAGCGGGCTTGCTCAGCGAAAATGATGATTACAGTAAACTGCTTGAACCTGAGTTTCGTGATTTCTTCACACAATACAGCATTGCGGTAGGTTCAACGGGTAACCTAGGCATGTCGATCGGTATCATGAGTGCCAAGCTAGGTTTTACAGTGTCTGTTCATATGTCGGCAGACGCGAGAGCTTGGAAGAAAAGCAAACTCCGTGAGCATGGCGTCAACGTTGTTGAATATGAAGAAGATTATGGCGTTGCAGTAGAACAAGGACGGAAAGAGGCAGAACAAGATCCTCGATGCTTTTTCATTGATGATGAAAACTCGCAAGCTCTGTTTCTTGGCTACTCGGTGGCAGGGCAAAGGCTCAAACAGCAATTTGAACAACAACACATTTCAGTGGATAAAGAACATCCATTATTTGTTTACTTGCCATGTGGAGTAGGTGGAGGCCCCGGTGGTGTTGCATTTGGATTGAAGATGGCTTTTGGTGACAACGTGCACTGTATTTTTGCTGAGCCGACCCATTCGCCTTGCATGTTGCTCGGTGTTCACTCGGGTTTGCATGATGAGATCGCAGTGCAAGATCTGGGTATTGATAACCTCACCGCCGCAGACGGTTTAGCGGTTGGTCGGGCTTCAGGTTTCGTGGGTCGCGCGATGGAGCGCTTGCTTGATGGCTATTACACATTAACCGATGAACGCATGTATCAATTGCTAGGCGAACTGAACCAAGCAGAGGGTATTCAACTTGAGCCTTCAGCACTCGCGGGTATGCCAGGTGCGATTCATGTTGAGCAAAATAGCGAATACCTTGCTCGTCTACAAATTGATGAGTCGACGCTAGCGAATGCAACGCATCTTGTGTGGGCGACCGGAGGAGGTATGGTGCCAGAGCAAGAAATGGCAGCGTACTTGGCTAAGTCAGCAGTTTAGTTCCTGAGTTTCTAGATAACAGATATTATCGAAGAGTGTTATTTCCCTGCCTGCGAAATACACTCTCTGTCCTTAATCTACTTTTCTCCTCACTTTAGTTTTCAATCAAACAATAACTTGCGCAGATCGTTATACAAAACACATATTTTATAAATTAAACTTCATAGATGTTCTAACTATCAGTTAGGTTGAATGGCATTCAACTTGATAGGGACATAGAGATGCAAACAGATAAAGCGCTGAAAGCAATACAAACACCAAAGCCAAACACACCAGAAAAATTACTACAGCGTTTAGATGCGATTGGCGAGTCTTTAAAAGCGTCAGGTAAAGCTCATGCTCTATTAGGGTTAGGTTCAGTCGGTATTGAAACAGAACGACTTGATCAGTATTCAGATGTCGATTTTTTCGCGATAGTGCAAACGGGGCACAAGCAGTATTTCCTAGACAGTTTGCATTGGCTCTCAGATATTCATCCTATCGATTATGCCGTAAGAAATACTGTGGATGGTTATAAAGTGCTTTACGCTGACGGTATCTTTTGTGAATTTGCGGTGTTTGAATCCCATGAGTTAGCGCATATTCCATTTGCTGAAGGGCGCATTGTTTGGCAGCAACCTGAATTTGATACGCAGTGTTGTGTTCCACCAGTAAAAGGGGAGTCAGACGCTAATTCGCAAGAGTGGATCATTGGTGAGGCACTAACCAATCTTTATGTCGGCATGTCTCGTTACAATCGAGGCGAAAAGCTGGCTGGGAGTCGGTTCGTTCAATCTTACGCACTTGATCGTTTGATCGATCTTGTGGATCAAACTGAACATTCTGAGCCTGAATTCGTCGATAAGTTTATGTCGGATAGAAGGCTAGAAGCGCGCTTTCCTAAGTTTGCTCAATTACTACCAACCTTTACCCAAGGTTACGAGCGTACGGCGGAATCGGCACTTGCCCAACTAGTGTTTCTCAACACCCACTTCACAGTTAACCAAGCTATGTGTGACCGAATCACTGAACTGTGTTCCAGTAAAGATTAAGACTATAACCGGTTAATCTTATGACCTATTTTCTTTGTGCGCGTAAATAACAGTTGTCGCTCGTCTGTATTGTTGATAGGTTTTAACCATGAAATTTAATTCTGTTTCAACTTCAATTTTCTTTTGGTGGTGCTCTCAATAGAGCAGCACGGAATACTTACATTCTTTAGCTGCTGGACGGTAGCTAAGAATGTCATCAAAAATGTCGCCTCTTTTTATCTCCAGTAGCCTTTTTAACTTGGAGATACACCATGAATACCAACTCAAAAAGCCATATCGACAGCAACAATAATACTGGCAGTAAGAACAATACCAACAAGCCTGAAATCATTCTGACTGGGGATAGGGCAACTGGGCCTTTGCATTTGGGTCATTATGTCGGTTCACTTAAACAGAGAGTCTCTTTGCAGCATATTCACAACCAAACGATCTTGGTCGCTGATATGCAAGGGCTTACCGACAATGCCCATAATCCCTCGAAGGTTTCTTCCAACATTCTCAATGTGGTCGCTGACTATCTTGCGGTGGGTATCGACCCGACCAAGACCACGATTTGTCTGCAATCACAATTGCCTGTGTTAGCTGAGCTCACGATGTTCTACAGCAATCTTGTTTCTATCGCTCGTTTGGAACGTAATCCAACGGTCAAAAGCGAGATTCAAAACAAAGCATTTGGACGCTCAATTCCAGCAGGCTTTCTCACTTATCCCATATCTCAGGCGGCAGACATCACCGCTTTCAACGCAACTTTAGTACCTGTCGGCGATGACCAACTACCGATGTTAGAACAAACCAATGAGATAGTGAGGAAAATGAATTCGTTGGCGGGTAAGCCAATCTTGAATGAATGCAGGCCACTTCTCAGTAATGCATCTCGTCTCCCTAGTACTGACGGTAAAAGTAAGATGTCTAAATCGATGGGCAACGCCATTAATTTGGGTGCGACAGAGAAAGAGATCAGAGCTGCAGTTAAATCCATGTATACCGACCCAAATCACCTACGAATTGAAGACCCTGGCAAGGTAGAAGGGAATATCGTGTTCACTTATCTTGATGCTTTTCACGCAGACGCTAATTATGTCAGTCAACTAAAAGAGCATTATCAAAAAGGTGGGCTGGGCGATGGTCAAACCAAAAAAGTATTGGAAGAGTGCTTGCAAGAAATGCTTCGTCCGATTCGCGAAAGAAGATCTGAGTTGCTGAATGACAAAGCGCAACTCATCGATATTTTACGCAGTGGCACACAAGTCTCCAGAGAAAGAACGCAAAAGGTATTGTTCGATGTGAGAGAGGTATTCGGTTTAAATATACTTTAGCATACGGGCTTAAATTATCGATAAGGTATGAGTGCTTTTACTAGCAGGTTCCGTAATTCTAGCGACTGATATGTAAATAAAGTCAATTGATTTGAATGAAGAGGGCGATTGATTTATAAAATCGCCTTTGTGATTAGTTCTTGATGTTGATATGACCAAGCACACTGTCAAAGCCATATCTTCAAGTGTTGGTAATTAAATGAAAAATAGGGCATTACTCTCCATCTCATTTTCGGTTCTGGCTTTAATGTCTGGCTGTTCAGATGTCGTTAGGAGTGAATATGCGATTTATGCGCAAGCCAAAAAAGAGCGATTATTTGATAGAGGTTGGTTACCCGATATTCTTCCTGCCTCAACTAAAAAGATTGAAGTGAACAACAACCTAGATAGCAACACATCAGATGGGCGCTTTATTATCAATGCTCCTGAATTATCGGAATTTATTGCAACATTGGAACCGAATGAATCTAACAGCGAATTTCAGTTTATCAAAGGCGACAATGTTTGGGTATTCAAGGTTGGAGACGACGATTTAATTACCTATACACTTGGTAAGCTCGAAGATCCTGAAAGCAATCTGATTGAGGACTCTCATTATTAAGCTTAATAATGAGCACTAAACCCGTATACTCTTTCGAAAGCGGACTTTTCATATTTACTTGTCTTATCACTGGATGTCGTCAACTAAATAAAATACAATCGAACAATGTTTTATTGATTCATGCGTTGTCATTATGGTTAGAAACTTAACCACATTCATCGTTAGCCTGTTTTTCTTAACTGCTTGTTCGACTGCGAGTAATAACAAGCTCGAAGACAAGGCTCTGAGCAACGAAGATACTGTGTCAAAAGGTGTAGTAGAGGAAGAAAGTCATCTCGATGTCATAAAGATACATGCTGACACAAGTGTTGCGCTTTTACATGACGAGGTAGCTAGCCACGATTCTAATGTGACTTTAGACTCCAACACGCAGTCTGACTCAAAGCAAGACTCTAATTCAAATACAAATACAGAAGCTGAATCTGTCGAAAACTCTCAAGCCGATGCGAAACTGGCCTCAGAAGATAGTGTTGAAGCTGGAAGTGAAAAAGGTATCGGAAGTTACTTTTTGCGCAATAACACACCGACCCAGAAAGTGATTAAATCTCTAGAAGGCGTGACAGACGCATTGAACGTCATGACATTTGGGATATTTGCTACAGGTCACGGGTAGCGGTTACACATTAGCTCCAACTCTACAGAACAAATCAAACGATGAAAGCGAGCCATGGGTTCGCTTTTTAGATCTTACCATTCTTTTTCATTGCTCTAATTGGTTTTCGTCAATCAGTATTCTACGAGTTTGAGTCACGAGACCGTCAACGAAAGTAGGAATTTATTCGTTATGGAAGGGACTCGCGGAATTTGCTGTACTTGACTTGTTATATGCATCAAGGGTTCTAATATTCCTCCCTAATTAAGCAATGAAATCTAATCTTACAGAGACAACCCTTATATTCATTGGTGAGCATAGTAAAATCTTTGCTGTAACGTGTATTTGGGTTTAGTTATCAATATTCTAGGGAAGAGATATGAAGAATAAGAGTCTATTTTTAAGCGTCGCGATGGTGATGTTGTCAGCTCAAGCGAACGCATCAGATGCGAGTCATGAGTCTGTGGCAGACAGTGTTATCGCTGAACAAAGAGCGAACCTGTCCGAAAATACTCAAGGGAAAGGTTTCGGTCCGCAAGCCCCTCGTGATTTGGGGTCTTTAAAGGGGACCAACGCACGTTTGTTTTCGGATGCACCAGATTCTACCGCAATGAACTTGTGTAATATTCACTTCCACAAAAACGCTGAGCACAAAGGTGGAGAGTTTACTCAATACGCCGGCAACGGTGATGGTAAGGGCTTCCAAAGTGGTTTCAAATACACAGGTAAGCTAAGTGCGGCTGAACTTAAACCATTCGATCAAAAGGTTTGTCCAAGTGACCATGGTTCTCTTCACTCGGGAGATACTATTGAGGTGCATTACGTATATTCAACGGCGCAAGTTGAACCGGGTGAAACATTGGGCGCTTGTTTTAATAATGCAATTACCAACCCGCAGCTGCGTGTAGAAACCCAAGTTTTCGTGCTAGTCAATGACGGCAAAGCTCTCGACTTCGAAGCATTAGCGAAGCACTCTAAAGTCAACGGTTTAAACCAAGCTCCAAATATTCCACAAAATACGGGGTCAGCTATTCAATACGCTGGCTCTACAACGGGCCCTGGCTATAATGAACAAGGTTCGCCGTTCCAAGTAACATGGAGCGTGAGACCACAAGTAGCGAAAGTAAACATTGCGACGGTTGGCAGCTGGTGTGAAGGCAATGACTTCAACGAAGATCACGCGCATGGAGTGAGAAACATAGTTGTAAACCCAGAGTTGTTGTCACCAATAGCGAACTAATCTTGTCACGTTGATTTGTAATCAATATTTTTCAAAGGCGAGCCACTAGGTTTGCCTTTTTATGTCTTAACGAAAAATACCTTGGTTCTTGCTTACTAGACATGCTTAGTGGGTAAATTACGTGTGACACTTATTCAAAACATGCGCAGCGCGAATCGTTGTTAGTCAAAAACGTTCTTTACCAGAATCAAGGCTGCATGGTACGTTCTGGATCAATCACGCTGACTTATAAGTAAGGACAAGCCGATGTCATTGGAAGGTGCAGTTACATTCTTTATTGCCATGTTTATATTTGGTATCACTCCAGGACCTGGAGTCTTTGCCATTTTAGCTCGTGGCATGGTTCAGGGATGGCGAAAATGCATCACTCTTTCGTTAGGAATGATATGCAGTGATCTTATTTATCTTACGCTTGCCTGTTTTGGTCTCGCGACGATTGCTGAGAATTGGTCGTTTTCTTTCGAGGTGATTCGCTACGTTGGTGCCGCTTATTTGATTTACTTAGGCTACAAGATGTTTAAGAGCCTACCTGAAGTGCAAGGTTCAGCGGAGCTCGCGGCCAAGCAAAGTCAGAAATCAGAACTCGCCAGTTTTGCGCAAGGGTTTTTAATTTCGGCATCAAATCCCAAAGTAATTTTGTTCTATATTTCGTTCTTGCCAACTTTCGTTGATCTAACGGTTTTGCGTTCACAAGATATCGTCTTGGTTTCTGTTTTAGCATCTGTTGCTCTGATGTCCGGTTTAATGCTAATTGCAATGGGGGCGGGCAGAATGGCAAGTTTACTTAAAACGCCACGCGCACATAAAAGATTAAACCAAAGTGCAGGTGGAATAATGATTGCGGCTGGATCATATTTGGCGATAAATCGATAAACATGACTTTTTAAGCACGATTTTCAAACAAGAAGGCGAACCAAATGGTTCGCCTTTTTTATTAGACATAGACGGATTAGGTATCGATCAAAGCAATTTTCATAAAAATCTAGCGCTTACAAAAACGTTTACTGACGAGATCTAAGCGTCTACGAAAATTACTTCACCAGTAAGGAAGCCATCGACTGAACGCTCGAAGGCTTTGCCTACTAATTTGCTTGGTACAGGTTCAAAGCCTGGCATCATTTCACCGTAAACATCCCATGCTTCAGCAAGAACGGTCGGGTTAATGACATTGATACGAGTATTTCTTGGCATTTCATAAGCGACACACTTTACGAAGGTGTCTATCGCACCGCTAGTGGTTGCGTCGGCAATTGCAAAAGGGATTGGTTTAACGTTCAATATGCCACTAATCAGCGTAAATGAACCACCGTCAGCGATGTACTTTTGGCCGATACGAACAAGGTTAATTTGTCCCATCATCTTGCTCATTACCGTGGTCATCCACTGTTCTTCCGTCATATCCGCAAAGGTATTGTATTCGCAGAGGCCAACGGTGTTCACAACCGCATCAAAGTGTCCAACGTTCTTGTACAGCGCTTCAATTGATTGTGGGTCAGTGATGTCAACAATATGGTCTACATCGCCAGAGCGACCCGCAGTGATAACGTTATGATTGCCTAAGCCCATTAATGCTGCTTGACCCATCTTGCCACGTGCGCCAATTAGAATGATTGTTTTCATGTTGTTCTCCGATCTGTATGTGTTTCGTTTCGATGGAAGAACTTTAACCAAATAACTAAACAAGTAGAAACAAAGCTTAATTGTGAGTGTTACTGGTTTTTCTTGTGCAGTGTTACACTCACAAAGAATCCAATTTCAGAGCGGTAGGTAAGTTTGAGCAAATTAGATCGATTAGACATAAAGCAACTCAGGGTTTTCCAAGCGCTAATACGTGAAGAGAACGCATCCAAAGCCGCCAATCAATTGGGGCTGACTCAGCAAGCTGTTAGTGAGCATTTGAAGAAATTAAGAGAAGTGTTCGACGATAGGTTATTTGTAAGGAAAACTAATGGCTTTGTCCCGACGACGTTTGCACAAGAGCTATCGATAGGAGTGGATCGTTTACTTATCGATTTCAATTTGTTGTTATCAAAGACCAACTTTGTGCCGGAGAAAGCTAACGGGACGTTTGTAATTGCGGCGACGGATTATGCCCAGCAGATCATCCTACCAAGCTTAATTGCAAAGCTAAGGGAGCAAGCGCCAGAGTTAAAGTTGATTGTGCGTGACTTCGAAATCGATAATCTGCAGGAGCTAATGGAAAGCGGTAAGGTGAACTTAGCGATCGCGTTTCCTGATTACATTCCAGATAGTTATAAAGTCATTAAGCTGTTTGAAGAGAACCATGTTTGTGTCACTTCACCTCATTCATCTATCGCACAAACCACGCCTTCACTAGAAGAGGTTGCAAGTTACCCAACCATAATTGCATCACCATCACGGCCAAACTTTAAAGGGTCGATTGACGAATGGTTTGGGAAGTTCGGATTAAAGCGCAATGTCGTAGTATCCGCCCCGTGTTTCTCGATTGTACCTATGTATTTAAACACCACTGACTCGATTGCTTTCTTACCATCCAGAGCGATAGAAGGGCTGAACCTAGTCAAACTTCCAATGGAACAATCGCCTGAGAGTTTCGATGTGATAGCCGCTTGGCACCCGAGATATAATGACGATCCGCTACAAAAATGGGTTACATCTTTATTAGAAATCGATTAGTGGGAAGAGTGTCTTTGCATCGCAACGCATCAAGGAAGGCTCTTATTGGGCTGTCTATGTGATTTGATTATGTTGTTCCTACCTGAACTGACGCTACATTAACGGGTGTTTTTGCACTTATTTATTAAGCGATATTTCTTCCCTTTAACTTGATATCCAACTACTTGATTTCCAATTAATTGACTTTTTTGAATGATTTTTCGTGTTGCACAAATGTGATCAGCATATGTTTTTTATATTCTTCAGCTAAAGTTATCGGGCTTTTAACAGATAAAGGAATAGTGGTGAGCTTGAACACGAGAGAAAACGTGCGAGCTTTGGTTTCATTTTTTGAAACCTTTAGAGAAATTTTAACAAACTTGCGTCGAGACAACCGAAATGAAGAAAACAATCCTATTTGCCGTTTTTATAATGTTTGGCATTGCCGTCGCTGCGAGTATGGCGTCAACTTATTTCATCTCAAGCGAAAAAATTGATGAGATAATATTGAACAAATCTCAAGTTCAAGCTGAGTTCTTGGCTGGGAACGCTGGGTATATCTTAGAGAATTCGGACAACCCAGTTCAAGATTTACAAAAGCTGGTGGGTGAGCTGAAACAGCGATCTGATGTGACTTATGCCATTGTTATTGATAGCAACGTAAGTGCTATCGCACACAGCGATAAAAATAAGCTCAATAAAGTTTATGAAGATAGTTATACCGTTGAAGGTGCAACCAAAGGCGTACAACAGTATTCGAAGTGGTACGCAGATGTTCAACAAGTGTGGGTGTTTGACATCATGGCACCGATCTACGTCAACGGTGAGCTGTACGGTACTTTTGATATCGGTATCCCGATCACAGAGGTTAGCCAAGCAACGAATGGCATTATTAGCTATCAGCTCGCTTCGATGGTTTTCATTTTTGTTGTTTGTCTCGTTGTTCTATCGTTTCTTCTGAACAAACTGATGCAGCCTCTCTTGGTACTAAAAAACACACTACGAGATATTTCTGAAGGTGATGGCGATCTATCAGTACGTCTGCCGATCAAAGGGAATGATGAAGTTGCTCAAATCTCAACGGCTTTCAATGTGTTTGTTGGTAAGGTCCACGAGATAATTACCCAAACGGTGAATACGGGTGTTGAATTAAATAGCACCGCTATTGGTCTTCGTGAGCAATCGCAGCAAGCATTGCAAAGAGGACAAGAACAGAACGAACAAACTATGTTGGTCGTGACGTCTATGAATGAAATGATTGCCACGGTCAATGAAATTGCATCTAGCGCGGCCAGTGCGGCCAGTGCGGCAAATATGGCTGCGAGTGAAACTCAAGAAGGTCATAAGACAATCGAAAAAACGTCGACTTCAATTTTGAATCTTGAAGCAGAGATGAATAGTGCTTCTGACATCATCGTGAGCCTTGCTGATAATACACAGTCCATCGGTACGATTCTTGACGTTATTCGAGGTATCTCTGAGCAAACAAACTTGCTTGCACTAAACGCTGCAATTGAAGCTGCGCGTGCTGGTGAGGCTGGCCGAGGCTTTGCTGTCGTTGCTGATGAAGTTCGTAATCTTGCGACAAAAACTGCGCAGTCTACCGATGAAATTGACAACATGATCAACCAACTTCAAACCGAAGCTAAGAACGCTGTTAGCTCGATGAGTAATAGTAAGAGCTTAATTGAAGACGGTACGACTGAAACAGAAATGGCTCGCCAAGCTTTGGAAAAAATTTCCACGCAAGTTTTGGCCATTCTCGATATTAACACTCAAGTTGCCACAGCAACTGAGCAGCAATCAGCGGTGGCGAATGAAATTAATATGAACATGGATACGGTTAATAGCTCAGTCAAAAACGGTTTGAGCGCAAGTGAGAAGCTAGAGCAATCAAGCCAGCAGCTGGCAGAGTTGTCACAAGTTCTCGATCGTTATGTTGGTTCATTTAAAATCTAGACTTCCCAACATACCTCTTTAAGAGATGTGTGAGTCTCCAGTTATTGAATAGCGCTTATGTCATACATGAGCGCTATTTTTTTGCGATATGCAGACGCAGATACTCCGATAGAGCGCAACAGAAATGAAGAATGTACCTGCAGTGTAATATCGTGACAATTTAGCTCATTCAAAACAACGCGATCAAATAAGACAGCGACAACAAGGCGTTAATTTTCATCCTCTCATGCGCAAGGTCTAAAAATCGACTAAACAACAACTCTGACGCGACACATAAGGTGTCCCGCATCTCATCACGATGTATAGTTATTGATAATTCATTCAGTAATTGTATCTGTAGTTGTCAGTTGATGTGGGTGTTATGAAGAAAAACGGATTTACTTTAATGGAATTAATCATTGTGATCGTGATACTTGGAGTATTGGCCGTTACAACAGCCCCGAGGTTCCTCAATATTCAAGAGTCAGCGAGAGAAGCAGTACTTGAAGGTGTTGCGGGTGCGATGGAAGGCGTGATCACGCAGGTGACTTCTAAAGCTATTATCGCAGGGCTTGATCCTGACGCATCAAATCCAGGTGATCAGAGTAACTATGTAATCGATTTTGGTATCGGTAGCGTTGAGGTTGATTGGGGGAACGCTTTGCCCAGAGAGCCGGGGAGAGTCGGGCGACAAATTGACGATGATCGACTTTATGACTTTGTCAGATGATGACAGCTTAACTTCTGATTTTGGTAATCGACACACTGTGGTCGGGTATGACTACGATTTTACCCAAGCTGAATTAGATAGTACGAACATAACTGACGCGGATCTAGAAACGCGCCAAGGTTGTTATGTTCTTTACGATTCTTTTGGTGGGCGAGTAACCGGAAATGAATGTCCTGCTGGTGGTTGTGAATGCACCGTTCGTGTAGTGAATGACGAATGTTAACCCAAATACATTAACTGACTTATAGAAATTCAATAAAAAAGCGCGTTATTGCCGAGTAGCAATAACGCGCTTTTTTGTATTAGCTTAATGGTCTATCTTAGTTTGCTATTGCTGCATCTGCTGGCGGCAAGTCACGCTTCTTAATCACGTATCGCAAGCGAATTAACATCAGCGTCGCTGAAACGCTCAATCCCGTTAGGATACCAATCCAAAAGCCTTCTTCACCCATTGCAGGTACAATGTGGTCTGTTAAGCCCAACACCATGCCCAGTGGTAGTGCCAAGCCCCAATATGAAGCGATAGCTAAGATCATCGGGATCTTAGTGTCTTTATAGCCACGCAGTGCGCCGTTAGCAGACGTTTGCAATGCATCGCTGAATTGATACATAGCTGTAAAGGTCAACAATACCGCTGCCGTTGCGCTTATCGCAGGGTCGGTGGTGTAAAGCCTAATGATCCACTCAGGGAACAGTAAGAACATCGCTACTGAAAGAAGTGAGATTAATGCTGCAACTAAGATACCGACTTTGCTGCGTTCAATTGCGCCTAGTTCATCTTGCTCGCCTAGTGCATGCCCAACACGAATTGTAATGCCAAATGAGATACTCATTGGAATCACGTAAGTCAGGCTCGATATATTCAGAGCAATTTGTGCTGCTGCCACGTTCTCTGCACCAATACGACCAATCATCAGTGCGATTACCGCAAAGATACTGCCACATACTGCGATGTTCATGCCTATAGGCAAACCTAGTCTTAAAAGATGAAGCATCTCTTTTGCTTTTGGCTTAGCGTCTGCAAAGCTGATGATGGTTTTATAGTGGTGATGACCTTTTATGTAGGAATACAGCATTCCCGACATCAGCCAATACACCAAACTTGTTGCCCAGCCACAACCTACAGCGCCCATTTCAGGGAAGCCGAACTTTCCGTAGATAAGCACGTAGTTGACCGGAATATTCACCAACAAACCAACCACCGAAATGATCATTGGTACTTTGGTGTTGTTCATACCCTCACAGAAGCCGTTTAAGGTGTAGAACAGAGCAATACCCGGTACACCAAAGGCTAGGGCGAACGCATAGTCACTGCCAATTGGAATGATCTCAGCGGCTACACCAATCCATTCTAAGATCGGTTTTGCACTCACCAAATAAGCGATGAGTAATACGCTAGAAATTAATGCCAACCAAACCATCTGGAAGAATTCAACAGAGATACTTTGAAAGTCACGTGCGCCGCGGTGGTAAGCGACAACAGGCGTTAACGCCATAATCACGCCACGCAGTAGCAGTAACACTGGGATCCAAAGGCTAGTGCCAAGTGCAATAGCGGCGAGATCGGCAGGGCTTACTTGGCCAGCCATTGTCGTATCGACAAATCCCATGGTTTGGGTAGCTATTTGAGTCAAAATGATTGGAATCGAAAGATGCATAAGCGCACCCGATTCACGAGTAAAAGGACGAAATTTCGTTAGCATGGAAGTTCACAACACCAATATAAATACACGAATGATGGCAGGATGGCCGGTGTGTATTTTAGGATGTGCCCGTTGGGCGGGCGACAATATAAACACCTTACCGTATAGGGTCAAGCATTGGATTTATAGGGGCTAATTTGCTCTGGAAGAACGCCAGATTTACATGGTGTTAGATACTGTTTCTATGTACATAACCTGATGATTTTAATGTGAATCATACTAGATAGAAAGTTTCTATATTTGCTTGTTGAATTTCAATGCGCACATCATAAGTCACTGTTATAGATGAACCAAATTTAGTACAATTGATGGCATAAGAAACTAGATAGAAATATTCTATATTTAAATGCAGAATTTTCTATCTAATAGCTGTTAGGCAAATAGGAGTAGATATGGATATCGCAGTACTAACATTTGACGGATTTAATGAACTTGATTCATTTATAGCCGCGGGAATTTTAAACCGAATGAAAGACGCAGGTTGGAACGTGCAAATAACGAGTCCATCTCAGTACGTCACTTCAATGAACGGAGTTACAATTCAATCTCAACAGCCTCTAGAGTTTGCGAATCAAGCCAACGTTGTATTGTTTGGTAGCGGTGTACTAACGCGCGATATTGCTCAAGATAGAGATATACTTTCAAGGTTAAAGCTAAACCCTGAAACTCAGTTAATTGGTGGGCAATGTTCAGGTACTTTGCTCATGTCTGTGCTTGGTTTACTGCATCAAATACCAGCTTGTACCGATTTAACAACGAGACCTTGGGTTGTCGAATCAGGAGTGACCGTTCTAGAGCAGCCATTTTATGCTAATGGTAATCTTGCAACAGCAGGTGGTTGTTTGTCATCAAAGTACTTAGCTGCGTGGGTTATTAGTAAGTTGTCGAGTAGGGCGGATGCTGAATCGGCAATTCATTATGTCGCGCCAGTCGGTGAAAAAGAGAACACGGTTCAGCACTGCATGTCAGTAGTCGGTGCATATTTTTAAAATTTGCCTAACAAATTGTTCAAGGGTGATTCGGCACGCGTGGCATTTTTACTATGCGGTAGGTACAGTGATTAAGGTGGTATGCAGAGGCGTCAGTATTGCGTGCCTCACACCTTAACAAGGCGTTATAACTTAGAGGGTTTAAAGTGTCAGTTTTACTTACAGTAGTTTCAGGTTTCTTAGTTTTTGTTTTGGGACAGTTTGTTTTGAAATTAGTGCTAGAACCGATAGTTTCCTTTAAAGAGGCTCTTGGTTCACTGTCAGCATTTTGCCTAAAAAATCGTGCAAAAATTACTAATGCAAACGCTTCTCTAGATGATCAAAATGAGCTGCGCCAGATAATATCTACAATTTTATCAAAAAAAGAAGCAATCCCATTTTATTCAAAAGTGGCACGCTTGCTGAAGCTTCCTCGTGAAGTAGATTTACTTAATGCTTGCAAAAACCTAAATTTTGTCGCGTATGAGATGTGTAAAGATACAGCTACTCACAAAACAGGTACGGTAGGTTGCACACAAATTGTGTTTGAACTTCATGCAACAAGCGACTTATTAGATTTGCGCTTGGATTTTGAAACGTTATAACAAACAATTTAAGAGTGACTCCCCACGCTTGGCATTTTTGGTTTGGGTCAAGTTCAGTGATTACGGTGTCTAAGTCTAGTTTAGTGGTAGCGTGGCTCACACCTTAATTGGGCGTTATAAGTACGTTGAGTTCTCAGTATGAAATTAGATTTTAATCTTGCTACAAAAGTTGAACATGGGTACTTATTGACCCCTGAGCCAGCAAAAAGGTTGGTAGATTTTCCAGATGTCTATGATCGAGTTTGCAGTGTCATTTACCATTGTTCGATGGTATCTGGTGAGCCAGTAAAAAAGTGTATACCTTTGAGTGCAAAGGAAGCGACTCATATACGGTCAGCTTTATGTGAATTTGTTGGTCTTGAAGATTTATTGAAACAACTATATCCGACGTTGAGCAATGCGGAGTTTGCTATATATAAATCTAAGAACCCTATTCTTCACATGATAAAGTTGTTAAGAAACTATAATGTTCACATTTCGAACAGTGAACTAAGTCAGAAATCAATGAAAGTTAGGACACTCGTTGACAAGTATGGTGAATTTGATGTGACTGTTAAATTTATTTCGAACCTATCTCTTGAAAGCTTGAAGCTAATGTACAGCGCGAATCAATATAGCGACTCACAGTTAATTGGTATGATCGACATATTTGAGATTGAACAACATGAGTTTGGTGTAACAACTCTTATCTTGAAAGCTGTCATCGACTACTCTGAACACTTAGCTAAAGTGCTCAGTTCAAATCAAGTAACGTAGAAACTGTACTTATAACAAACGACTATGGCGCCAATAGCAATTTGGCGCTATCTACCCCTTACTTAACCATCACTTCTTAGATTCAAACCTAGTTACATTAGCTTCTACTGCCACAGAGCCAGCAGAAACACCAAAAGCCCAATCCCTAACGTTACCTTCAAAAGTAAGCCAAGAGGGGCACCACCTTTTGGAGCCTTGTTACAACATCCCATCATTGATTCCTAATTCAGTGTTGGTTTAAAACAACCATAAACCTTTCCCTTACGGTAAGGTCAATGCTTTTGTCAGGCTCAGATTTCAGAAAACAAAAAGGCGAACCGTTTGGTTCGCCTTTGTTATGTTTCGCTGCTTAGCGCCGCTACGAATTAGTCTTCGTAGTTATCGATGCTTGGGCAAGAACAGATTAGGTTACGGTCGCCGTATACGTTGTCTACACGGTTAACTGTTGGCCAGTACTTCGAGTTCTTAGTTGCTTTCGATGGGAAGCAAGCCAGTTCGCGAGAGTAAGGGCGATCCCATTCTGCGCCAGCTAGGTCAACTTGTGTGTGCGGTGCGTTCACTAGAGGGTTGTTGTCTAGTGGCCATTCACCCGCTTTCACAGCTGCCATTTCGTGACGGATTGCAATCATCGCTTCACAGAAACGGTCTAGCTCTTCTAAATCTTCTGACTCAGTTGGCTCAACCATTAGTGTGCCAGCTACTGGGAAAGACATAGTAGGCGCGTGGAAACCGAAGTCCATTAGACGCTTAGCAATATCTTCTTCGCTGATGCCTGTGTCTTCTTTAAGCGGACGAATATCGATAATACATTCGTGAGCTACGCGGCCGTTAGTGCCACGGTAAAGAACAGGGTAGTGAGGACGTAGTTTCTCCATCACGTAGTTCGCGTTTAGAATCGCAACTTTAGTCGCGTCCGTAAGGCCAGGTTCGCCCATCATTGCGATGTAAGCCCAAGAGATAGGTAGGATTGAAGCACTACCTAAATCTGCTGCTGATACCGCGTAGTCAGAACCTTGGACACCGTTTTCGATGTGACCCGGTAGGAAAGGTGCTAGGTGCGATTTAACACCGATAGGACCCATACCCGGACCGCCACCACCGTGTGGAATACAGAATGTTTTGTGTAGGTTCAAGTGAGATACGTCTGAACCGATGAAGCCAGGTGAAGTTAGACCTACTTGAGCGTTCATGTTCGCGCCGTCTAGGTAAACCTGACCACCCGCTGCGTGAACTTGTTCACACACTTCTTTCACTTGCTCTTCGTATACGCCGTGCGTAGAAGGGTAAGTGATCATGATGCTTGATAGGTTTTCTTTGTGCTTCTCGATTTTCGCTGCTAGGTCTGTCATGTCGATGTTGCCATCTTCATCACACTTAACAACCACTACCTTCATTGAAACCATTGATGCTGTAGCAGGGTTAGTACCGTGCGCAGAGCTTGGAATCAGACAAACGTTACGGTGAGCTTCACCGCGGCTTGCATGGTAACGTTGAATTGCGATTAGACCTGCGTATTCGCCAGATGCACCAGAGTTAGGCTGTAGTGAGAAATCGTCGTAACCAGTGATTTCACATAGCTTCTCTTTAAGATCTTTTGCTAGTGCCGTGTAACCAGCAGCTTGCTCTAGAGGTGCGAATGGGTGAATTGAACCAAACTCAGGCCATGTTACTGGAATCATCTCAGCAGCAGCGTTCAGCTTCATCGTACAGCTTCCCAGTGGGATCATGCCGTGCGTTAGTGAGAAGTCTTTGTTCTCAAGCTGTTTTAGGTAACGCATCATTTGCGTTTCGCTGTGGTGCGTATTGAATACTGGGTGAGTTAGGAACTCTGATTCACGACGGCAGTTTTCTGGAATTGCTGCAAACTCGTTTGATGCAATGTCAGAAGATAGTGCTTGAACGTCTTCTTTCACGTCGAAGATTGCAAACAGTGAGTTCACGTCGTCGATCGTTGTAGTTTCATCTAAGCTGATACCGATTTTACCCTTGAGAAGGCGAAGGTTGATGTCTGCTGCTTGTGCTTTCGCATACAGTGCATCTGTCTTCTCTTCAGAGTTGATCGTGATGGTATCGAAGAAGCTGTTGTTTGTTAGCTCGTAACCCGCTTTAGTCAGGCCAGCCGCTAGGATAGCTGTCATGTGGTGTGTACGACGAGCAATAGTGCGTAGGCCTTCTGCACCGTGGTAAACCGCGTAGAAAGACGCCATGTTTGCTAGAAGTGCTTGAGCTGTACAGATGTTCGATGTCGCTTTCTCGCGGCGGATGTGTTGCTCACGAGTTTGCATTGCCATACGTAGTGCTTGGTTACCGTGAGTATCGATAGATACACCGATTACACGACCTGGCATTGTACGCTTATGCTTTTCACGAGTACCCATGAATGCAGCGTGTGGACCGCCGTAACCCATAGGAACGCCGAAACGTTGCGCTGAACCGATGACTACGTCTGCGCCCATTTCGCCAGCTGGCTTGAGTAGAGCTGAAGCAAGTAGGTCAGTAGCAACTGTTACCAGTGTTTTGTTAGCTTGAGCTTTCGCAATGATGTCTGTTAAGTCGCGAACTTCACCCGTTGTACTAGGGTATTGAAGAAGCGCACCAAATACGTCTTGCTCAGGAAGTGTTTCAAGAGCGCCAACCATTACTTCAAAACCGATGTACTCAGCACGAGTTTTAACAACTTCTAGTGTTTGAGGGTGAACATCGTCAGCAACGAAGAATACTTTGCTCTTGCTTTTGCCA
Organism: Vibrio sp. R78045; assembly: GCF_042466085.1. Taxonomy (NCBI): domain Bacteria; kingdom Pseudomonadati; phylum Pseudomonadota; class Gammaproteobacteria; order Vibrionales; family Vibrionaceae; genus Vibrio; species Vibrio sp. R78045. The sequence goes on along the minus strand of NZ_JAXHBS010000013.1, from coordinate 114,226 downwards.
GCACGCTTACACAGTGTCATTGCTTCGCCAGCCGCTGTCGCTTCATCAAGAAGGGATGCGTTCGCGATTTCCATACCTGTTAGATCCATTACCATTTGTTGGTAATTTAGTAGAGCTTCAAGACGACCTTGAGAAATCTCTGGTTGGTATGGTGTGTAAGCTGTGTACCAGCCTGGGTTCTCTAAAACGTTACGCAGAATAACGTTTGGAGTGAATGTGTTGTAGTAGCCTTGGCCAATGAAAGTACGTTTTACTTGGTTTAGGTTCGCGATCTCCTTAAGAGAGGTCAGCATGTCCATTTCGCTCAGTGGCGCAGCAAGTGTCATTGGTTTTTCAAGACGGATTTGTGCAGGAACCGTTTCATCGATCAGTGCGTCTAAGCTAGTCGCGTTGATCGCTTCAAGCATTTTTTGCTGGTCTGCTTTATTAGGGCCGTTATGACGAGCAACAAACTCGTTTTGAGTACCCAGGTCTTTCAGTAATTGGCTTTGAAGTAATTCAGTCATGATATGTTCTACTTTCTCTCTGGAGCCGTGAGCTAGCCCCTAAAATTAAGCTGCTCACAAGAGCAGCTTTATCGTAATGAGGTTACCTATTAATCTTCTTCGATAGAGCTTAGGTATTCTTCCGCATCTTTAAGGTTGTTTAGTTCAGACGCATCAGACATCTTCACTTTAACAATCCAGCCACCTTCATAAGATTCTTCGTTAATTAACTCAGGGCTATCTTCTAATTCTTCGTTGATTTCTACGATTTCGCCAGAGATTGGTGCGTAGATATCAGAAGCTGCTTTCACTGATTCAACGAGAGAGAAGCTTTCACCAGCTTCTATTTCGTCTCCAGTGTCAGGCAGGTCAACAAACACAACGTCACCTAGCATTTCTTGAGCGTGCTCAGAAATACCGATAGTCACAGTACCGTCACCGTTGTCTTTTACCCACTCGTGGCTGTCTGCAAACTTTAGTGTATTGTCCATTGCTTATTCTCCAAAAATTTATGAGGTTTTAATTTAAATCTTAAAAACGGTTTAACGGTAAAGAGGGAAGCGCTTGCAAAGCTCTTTAACTTGTTTGCGAACACGTTGCTCAACTTCAGCGTTGCCTTCAGGGCTCTCAACTAAGCCATCAAGTACATCACCGATCCATTCACCGATAAGTTTGAATTCTTCAGTGCCAAAACCACGACTGGTTCCAGCTGGCGTACCTAAACGGATACCAGAAGTAATCATAGGCTTCTCTGTATCGAATGGTATGCCATTTTTGTTACATGTGATCCCTGCACGTTCTAATGCTTCTTCAGTTACGTTACCTTTCAAGCCCTTAGGGCGAAGGTCAACCAACATCAGGTGCGTGTCTGTACCGCCAGTCACAATGTCACAACCGCGAGTTTGCAACACTTCAGCGAGAACTTTTGCGTTGTCGATCACTGAATCAATATAAGTATTAAATTCTGGGCCAAGAGCTTCGCCAAACGCCACAGCTTTAGCCGCGATAACGTGCATTAGTGGGCCGCCTTGAAGGCCAGGGAACACTGCAGAGTTGATCTTTTTGTTGATGTCTTCGTGGTTAGTAAGAATCATACCGCCGCGTGGGCCACGAAGTGTTTTGTGAGTTGTTGTAGTAACAACGTGTGCGTGTGGTAGTGGGCTAGGGTGAGCACCTGTTGCGATGAGGCCCGCGATGTGTGCCATATCTACCATTAGGATTGCGCCAACTTCGTCAGCGATTTCACGGAACTTGGCAAAATCAATAACGCGTGGGATAGCACTACCACCAGCAATAATCATTTTAGGTTGGCTTTCGATAGCTAAAGCGCGTACCGCTTCATAATCGATTTCTAGAGTATCGCGGTCTACACCGTATTGTACTGCGTTGAACCACTTGCCCGACATTGCAGGACGTGCACCGTGTGTAAGGTGACCACCAGCGTCTAGAGACATACCTAGGATAGTGTCGCCAGGTTGAAGTAGCGCAAGTTTAACTGCTCCGTTTGCTTGAGCGCCAGAGTGAGGCTGCACGTTTACGTATTCACATTTGAACAGCTGTTTAGCGCGTTCAATCGCAATAGATTCAACGGTATCTACGTGCTCACAACCACCGTAATAACGACGGCCTGGATAACCTTCCGCGTATTTATTGGTTAGGCAAGTGCCTTGAGCTTGCATTACTGCTTTAGAAACGATGTTCTCAGAAGCAATAAGTTCGATTTGTTCGTTTTGACGAGTGTTCTCTGCTTGGATTCCAGCAAATACAGCGTCGTCAGTACCAGATAGGTTTGTAGAGAAAAAACTGTCTAAGCTATGGTTTTGGTAAGCGTTCATTGTCGAGACCTTTCATTAAGCTAATGGTGATTGTTTTTATAGTCCATTAGGTCTTACGTTGATTTCTGCATCGGTATCGTTTGCGCTATATAGGTATAAATAAACGTGAATAGCGTTATAAATATACTCTTACAGCGTCTAAGCGATCGTTGTAGGGTCAATGCAGCACGAATTGTTTCCCAAAAAAGTTCGGGTAAAAACAGCTCTTACAAATGTTAAATTTATCATTTGCAGCAAGCTGAAGTAGCATCTCTTCATCTAACAAGTCGATAACATAGCTCCGTTAAATTCAATTTTCAACAAAAATTTCCAATAGGAAACAACTTTTCTGGTTTTGCTACGGGGAGCACGCTTTATTTCTGTGTGCGCTCTTTAATCAACAAAGCGCTTCATGCAACAATGAGTTTAATAGACAGGAAGTAAGAAATTAATGAGGGACCTATGTCAGAAGACATTTATGATGAGTACCCATCTTTAACGTTGGCGAAAGAAACGTTAGACCAGAATATTGAACCACTTAGGCTCGGTCAGCGTATTAAAGATATTCGCAGCAAGCTTGGGATTACGCTAGAAGAGGCGAGTCAGCGTACTGGCTTAGCTCGTTCTACGCTCAGTAAAATCGAGAACGAACAAATTTCGCCAACCTTTCAAGCTATGCAAAAATTAGCGATGGGTTTGCAAATAGATATGCCGCAACTATTTGAACCACCTAGAAAAAAAGTTGCAACAGGTCGGCGAGATTTAACTAAAGTCGGTCAGGGTAAACCTCATCCAACCCCAACATACGAGCATGAACTGCTTGCAACAGAGCTGTCTAATAAGAAGATGATGCCATTTAAGAGCCGCGTGAGAGCTCGTACTTTTGAAGAGTACAATGATTGGGTTCGTCACGACGGTGAAGAGTTCTTAATGATTATCTCCGGCGATGTGATGTTCTACTCAGAGTTCTACGAACCGGTGCCTATGAGTGAAGGTGATAGCATGTATTACGATGCCAATATGGGTCACATGCTTATCTCGACTAGCGCAGAAGACGCGCTCATTTTGTGGGTGACAGCAAAATAAATTAACAAAGGTCGAATTTCTTATAGTGGATGCAAACGTTTGCTTTTGTTTCTAACGTTTGCCAAATGACGCGATATTGATGTGAAAATCATCAATATCGCGTTTTTGTATGCATCGAATAATTGTTTTTAAATTGTTAAATGTCACATTTTGAGCTGTTTTAATCTTGTTAAGGGTGTAAAACTGACTCAGCCTTGTTTATTATAGTGAACACGGTTTACTCATGTTGATTGAAGTTTACTGAAGTGAATTCTTAGAAAGTGAGTTGTAGAGTTTTTGTACTGCTGTCTGTTTTTATAACGCTAGCTTTATAAACCTATATAAAAGACATCACTTTTTACTATCTACTGTTTCTAACGGTAATCACTATCGTTAGGGCGACTCTAAATAGAGATATAAGCGGCAGATTCGATTTAGGAAAGCCTGCAACGCTTCATGGAGAATAAAATGACTCAAGAACACGCAAATCAAGACCTACTAAAAACACCACTGCATGCACTTCACGTTGAAGAGGGCGCAAAAATGGTTCCTTTCGCTGGCTATGACATGCCAGTTCAGTATCCATTAGGTGTAAAGAAAGAGCACTTACACACTCGTGATGCTGCCGGTCTTTTTGATGTTTCTCACATGGGGCAACTTCGTCTTCATGGTGAAAACGCAGCTGCTGTCTTAGAATCTTTGGTTCCTGTAGATATTATTGACCTTCCTTCTGGTAAGCAGCGCTACGCGTTCTTTACTAACGAGCAGGGCGGCATTATGGATGACCTGATGGTGGCAAACCTAGGTGACCACCTGTTTGTTGTTGTGAACGCAGCATGCAAGACACAAGATATCGACCACCTAACGGCGCACCTTCCAGCTGACGTGGAAATTGAAGTTATTGATGATCGCGCTTTATTAGCACTTCAAGGCCCTAAAGCGTCTGAAGTTCTTGCTCGTTTCCAACCTAGTGTTGCAGATATGCTTTTTATGGACGTTCAAAAAGTCGATATCGATGGCGTTGAATGCATCGTGAGCCGTAGTGGTTACACGGGCGAAGATGGCTACGAGATCTCTGTACCGAACGATCACGCAGAAGCGTTAGCGCGTAAGCTGACTTCAGAAGCTGAAGTTGAGTGGATCGGCCTTGGTGCTCGTGATTCACTTCGTCTTGAGTGTGGTCTTTGCCTATATGGTCACGATCTAGATACAACGACAACACCAGTAGAAGCTAGCCTTCTATGGGGTATCCAAAAAGTGCGTCGTACTGACGGTGAACGTGCTGGCGGTTTCCCTGGCGCTGATATCATCCTTGAGCAAATCGCAACGAAAGACGTACAACGTAAGCGTGTTGGTCTTGTTGGTCAGACTAAAGCGCCAGTACGTGAAGGCGCTGAGTTGTTTGATGCTGAAGACAACAAGATTGGCGTAGTAACAAGTGGTACTGCGGGTCCTAACGCTGGTAAGCCAGTTTCTATGGCTTACGTTCGCACTGACCTAGCAGTTATCGGTACTGAAGTATTCGCTGAAGTTCGTGGTAAGAAGCTACCAATGACAGTAGAAAAAATGCCGTTTGTACCTCAGCGTTATTATCGTGGCTAATCTCTTCTGAGAGAATTATTCCACATTGACAAAAAGCCTATTGTGTTTTCTCTGGATGGAGAAATAAGACAATGGGCTTTTTTGTTATTTGGAGCGTATCTAATCCACTCAGCTTGGTTCGAAAATCAGCTTAAATAGTGAGATGTGTGACCATTTCGTTATAAATACTTACTATACTGATGGTTATGGCGTGTTATGGTGGCGACTCATTATTTTTGTGTATAAGTGGTAGGGGTTACAAGGAGTTAACTATGAATGTGAACCATACAATGAGCCCGGTTCGTAAGGCCGTTTTAGGACTTTTAGTACCATTGATTTACACATCCAGTGTAATGGCAACGGAAAGTGCGTTCGAAATTACTCCTGATGCAGGTGTAACACCTTATATTGTGAATGGCAGTAATGCATCAGTAACTGATTTCCCTTCGATGGCGAGCTTGTTCATTGATCGTATTGATTATGACGGTGTTTACTCTACAGGCCCATACTGTGGAGCAACAATTTTAGATCCAACGCATATTCTGACGGCAGCACACTGTATTTACGGCAATGAAGAAGGGCAGTTATTTACGGTTGTCGTTCCTCAAATTGAAGATACTTCTCAGTTTCCTAATGGGAATATTCAAAAAGCGCGAGTCTCAGAAGTTTACTATCGCAGTGATTATTCAAATGCGTTGAGTGATCTATTACGCAATGATGTTGCTATTCTTAAGTTAGAAAGCGCACTTAATATTGATTCAGTTAACGATGTGGTTAAGCGTCCTTCCGATGAGAGTTACCGTGTTGGTGTTAATGACTTTGTTGCTGTTGGGCATGGTGATACACGATCAGGCTTTGACGGGACAACTTTGTTGCAGAAGGCTGACTTGAATTACGTAGACAACGCTACTTGTGCTTTAGCCTTTACTGACGGTTCATCGTTAACTGATAATCAAATCTGTTTTGTTGGTGACAGGGCTACTTCTGGTTTGTACGGTGGTACGTGTCAAGGCGATTCAGGCGGCCCAGTGTATTGGAAAGATGGTGCTGATTATAGACAAGTTGGTATTACCAGCTTTGGACCAGATACTTGTGGTGGAAATTCAACCGTAACGTCTGTATTTACGGAAATCCAAGACTATGAAGCTTGGATTGACAGTGTTATTGCTGGTACTGAAACCGCTAAGTTCGTTTCTACTGATGCTAAGCGAACAGCTTATGTGAATGCACATACATCGACTGGCTCTGGTAGCAGTGGTGGTAGTGTTTCATTTGGATTGCTCGGGATGCTGATGTTGCTTGCAGGCTTGAGATCTACTCTATCACGCAGAACTTAATGTAATGTGTAAGTCGACATGATGTCTCTGGATATCGTCGACTTACCTGTTGTTCGCTTTTTCTGTCGACTATGCACCATCCCCAGATGGTAGCTCAAACCTTCTCTGTTAGTTCAATTCTAGGGTCGATTTCCTGCCGTATTTCTCAATGATCTCATCGATCTCTTTAACAGTATCGTTAATTGTCTTGATACCACTCTTTACTATCTGTTTCTCTGTTGAATTGAGTGCTTCAAAAGCTTGCTTCATTTCCTTGTCATCTAGCATACTCTGGTGAAGTAATACTTCTTTATAAGTTAGAAGCCTATGTTGTATTGCTCTGATCTCACTTAGCGCATACTTTGATTTTAAAGCCTGTTTGATACAAGAAAAAGCCAATTCATATTGACTCGCAATTTCCCATTCGACATTTTTTTTATTCGCAATTTGCAATTTTAACTACTTCCCAATACTCGAATATTCAAGTTTTTAGACTGCTCGTTCATCACGGTTAATGTGTGAAGGTTTATGAAACATAACGCTTTTTATAGGGCGAATAATATGCCTTTGATAGCTTATGTAAACTGTTGTTCGTCAATATGGTCTGTTTCTTGCTGAAATTAGGTCATAACTGTCCATTTAGGAATAGATAATGTCTCAAGAACCTATCGTGATAGCGCTGATTGAACGTAGAAAACAAGCCAATTTATCGCAAGAAAAATTAGCTTTCAGTTCTGGAATGAGTTTAAAAACGTACCAACGTATCGAGCGCGGTGAAGCGGATATCAAAATGTCTCAATATCGTTCGATTATGAGAACCTTGAAAGTAACGGATTTGGATGTCGTTCTTGATGTTGTTGGGGCATCTCAACCGACAGAGGCAGACGTAGCCGCGGCGAGTCGCTTGTTAAGCAGTGAAGAAAGAATGTTGTTAATCAAACTGATTTTGTCTGTCAAAAAGCAGCAGTAGTGTCGGTTTAGTTATTCTTAAGGAACGTTGATTTACTATGTTTAGATATTCAATATTAGTGATTGTGTTGATGGTTCGATTTACTTGAATAAACAGAGCTGTGCTGCAGTAGAGTGGTGTTCTATAGACGGCTTAGAATCGCCTAACTTACTCTTCCACGGAGTTGTTTTGTTGTACTTCTTTGCTTCTTACTTTCCAAACGTCTCTTTTGAGATCCACGCGTCGGCTTAGTTGCTCTTCTGACTTTTTGCACTTTAGTCGCCTCCAAGATCAACTCCTTCAAACGCAATAGGGCATCATCTCGATTTTGTTCTTGAGTCCTATACTGTTGAGCTTTAATTATAATCACGCCATCTTTGGTGATGCGGTTATCTTTATGTGCTAACAGTTTTTCTTTATAGAAATCAGGTAGTGTTGAGTGGTTAATGTCAAAACGCAAGTGTATCGCGCTGGATACTTTATTGACGTTTTGACCGCCAGCTCCTTGTGCTCTGATCGCAGTTAACTGAATTTCCCAGTCTTGAATTGAAACAGAGTTTGAGATTTGTAACATAAACATCCATTTTGAACGGTAATATGGGGTCATGATACTGAATATTGGTTATGGTATCAGTAACTTTCTTAAAGAGTGGTAGTAGTGATGAAAATAGATTTGGCTGCATATGAAGGACTAATCTTTGATATGGACGGTACGCTGATCGATACGATGCCTGCCCATGTACAAGCATGGCAAAAAACGGCAGAGCAGTTCGGCTTTCATTTTGAGGCATCTTGGCTGCACAGTTTAGGCGGGATGCCTAGCTATAAAATAGCAGGTGAAGTGAACAGTAAATATGGCTTATCGCTTGACCCACAGGCTGTATCTACTTTTAAGATGGCTTCATTTGCGGCTATTGAAGACAAAGGCGATATTATTCCTTGTACGCATTCTTTGTTGTTAGAACACTTGGGTAGTAAGAAAATCGCTGTAGGGACGGGGAGCCAACGTAAAAGTGCCGAGCAATTGTTAGAGAAAACCGATATTCTAAACAAGCTTGATATTTTAGTGACCGCCACGGACGTTAAAAATCACAAGCCAAACCCAGATACATTCCTTGATGCTTGTTTTGGAATGGGTTTGAAGCCGGAACAGTGTGTTGTGTTTGAAGATACAAATCTTGGTAAGCAGGCAGCTCACGCGGCGAACATGGACTGTATTCTTGTGGTCGAAGGGAATAACTTAGAGTTTTATCCTGCGCCAAGTTGAATGAATTACTAATAGGTGGGCAAGCGCTTTGGTTAACAACCTAAAGGAACGGCCTTGATTTTCTGTTAGGCGATTTCACTCATCTCACTGTCTAGGAATAAACATACGTTGTTTCGACCCGCAGCTTTCGCTTCGTATAGGGCAAGATCAGCACACTTGTAATTGAGGGCAGGGTCGTTCGTTAGGTTGGTAATTCCACCACTAATGGTAACGACGTTGTCCAGTTCGATGCACACAGCGATTCTTAAACGGTTGAGTACGTATTCTGCTTCTTCGGTTGTGGTATGCGGCAGAATGATGCCAAATTCTTCACCGCCGATGCGCGCAACAACATCGGTTTCACGGCACTCACGTTGTAGTACCTGAGCGACTGTTTGAATGACGCGGTCACCGTAATCGTGCCCAAACCTGTCATTTATACGTTTGAAGTGATCAATATCTAAGATCGCCAAGCAAGATTGCTCTCGGGTTGGGTAACGGTTGACACGGGAACATTCATCGCGAAGTTCAAGATCGAATTTACGTCGATTCCAACACTCTGCTAGTGCATCTTTTTCACTCAGGTTTCGCAGCCTTTTCTCAAGTTCTTTGTGTTTACTGATATCAACAAAAGACGCGACATAAAATTGGATGACACCTTTAGAATCTTTAATGGTCTGAATTCGAAGTATTTCAGTAATTAAGGACCCGTCTTTGCGACGATTGACTACTTCACCTTCCCACATGCCTTTTTTCTGAATTACGCTCCACATTTTAATGTAAAACTCTTGATTATAGCGTCCAGAAGCAAACATTGATGGTTGGCGGCCTTTTACATCTTCCAGTTCGTAGCCACTGACACGAGTAAACTCTTGGTTCACCTTGATGATTCGGTTGTTTCTGTCGGTGATAACCAATGCAGACATACCGTTCATTGCTGCCTTGGCTAATTGGCTTTCAATACTATTTTTTTTATGGTTTATATTCCAAAGCACGAAACCGATTGAAATCATTGATATTAATACAACTAAAGTAATCGTCTGAACCAGGATTGAGTGTTGCTCTCGTTGGTATTGACTGTTTACTTGCTGATTTTTTATATGAAGAACCATATAAATAGGCCCTTCAAACTGTTTTATTTTTGGACTAATGTTTGAATGGAAATACCAGTTTTTGCCATCAAAATAGCTTGAAGAGCGATCATCTTGAATCGCTCGCCAAAGTTCTGGATAAAGCTTGGCGTAAGTTTTATCAGCACGAGATTCAATAAGGTGTCCAAATGATTCTTCAATATCGGGCCCCATGATGACATGTCCCGTTTGGTTGAGTATGACGGGAACAGCATACGATGTGCCGATTTGATACAGAAGGCGGTCGTATATTTCAAGCATGTTTAGGTTGGCAATAAAATATCCGAGAATACGGTTGCCTGAAGCAACTGGCGTCATTATTCGCAGTGCTGGGATCAGTGGGTGGACGATCTCACCATTTTCAATCTCCAGATCAATCCCATTAGAGCTAACTTCTCCAATTTTTAACTGCTGAAGTGTTTTAAAGTAACCACGAGCTGATTTGTCTTGTAACTTGTTATTTGGAACTATCTTTGCTTTTTTATTGTTGTAATTTATACGAAAAACTTCATTACCCTCTAGATCGAGATAGCGAAGTTGAGAGTAATATTGTTGGCCACGAGCCAGCATTACCCAAAGATCTTCTAATGTTTCTCTATTGATAGTTGAAGGCTCTTCAATTGCGCGTAGCAGCGTCCGTGAATCGGCAATGGCAGGAACAGAGTTTGAGATTTGATCGACAATAACAGCAAGCTCATTGAAGCTATATTCGATTTGATTTTGGCTAGACTGTTTAATATTTAACGCGTGCTGAGCCTCGACCCTATCAAGCTCGGAGTTAATATAGAGGGCAGGGACTAATCCTAGCGCAAATAAGGTGCACAGAAATTGACTGATTAGCTTTTTTATACTCGTATTCATCGCTGTCCTTAAAGAATCAGCGCAATACTATATATTTTATAGGGTTTTTAATGTGATCTTGACCCAGAACTTAAAACAAGATTTGCATATTATTATGGTTTTAGTGCAACTTTTTGCAATTGGGGTTGATAATTGATTGATTAAGTAATAATAAACAACGCTAAATGATGCCTACTCGTAACAGGCTAATTCGTTAGATGGCGAGTAGGCAAATCGTTGGTGAGCTTCTCAATTGAACTAAGATATTGTATTGATTAACTTAACCCGATGATGTCCCCTTTGTCATCAATATCCAACGACATAAATGCAGGTTTATCAGGTAACCCAGGCATGGTCATCACATTGCCACACAAAGCATAAATAAAGCCCGCACCAGCACACAGTTTTAATTCTCTAACAGGAACGTCAAAATGAGCCGGCGCTCCTTTTATGTGTGCTTCTGTCGAGATAGACAACGGCGTTTTTGCCAAGCAAACCGATAGGCCGTTAAAGCCGTGTTTGTTAAATTCTTCAAGCTGTTGCTTCGCAAGAGCTGATAATGTAATGCTTGATGCCCCGTAGCCAACTTCAGCAACTGCCATCAGTTTCTCTTCCAAACTCTGTTCAGATTGATACAACGGCTTGAACTCATTGTTATCTTGGCAAGCTTTTACGACGGCATGCGCTAGTTGAGTGGCACCTTCACCGCCTTTGCCAAATGCTTCGCTTATTTCAACGCGAACACTTGGGTCAAAATCGATGATCATCTGTTTTAAAGCGTTTAGCTCTTGAATTGAGTCTTGTGGGAAGCGGTTGATTGCAACGACAATAGGTGCGCCGTACTGCTTGACGTTGTTGATATGCCATTTAAGGTTTTCAAAGCCTGCTATCAGCGCGTCTTGGTCATCACTAAAAATTGAATCTGGTAAGGGATTCCCTGGTCTTAAATCGTATAATCCAGAGTTCGCCTTTAAGCCGCGTAATGTTGCAACGACAACTGCGCAGTCAGGTTTCTTGTTCGACGCCTTCACTTTTATGTTGCACGCTTTTTCAAAGCCCATATCTGAGCCGAACCCACCTTCAGTTACAACAAAGTCACTAAGCTTCAATGCTATTTTATCGGCAATGATGGATGAGTTGCCATGTGCAATGTTTGCGAATGGCCCAGCGTGAATTAACGTAGGAACGCCTTCAAGGGTTTGCATCAATGTAGGCTCGATAGAATCTTTCATTGTTACGGTCATCGCCCCTGCAACGCTGAAGTCATCTGCCGTTAGCGGTAAGCCGTGCTGGTTATACGCAAGTACCACTCGACCGATACGTTTACGCAAGTCTTGAAGGTTATTCGCCAATGCGAGTATTGCCATTAACTCTGAAGCTGCTGAGATATCAAATCCGTCTTCACGCTCAAAGCCATTAATCGTTTTACCGGCTTCATTTTTTCCAACGGTGAGCATACGAAGTGCGCGGTCATTGTGATCGAGCACACGACGCCACACGATTCTGTTGGGATCGATATCTAAGGCTTTTAAGCCAGAGCGCGCTTCAAAAGCTCCTAAACCTTCACGTTGCTCGTGATACAAACGTGCGTCAATCGCGGCAGATGCGAGGTTGTGAGCAGCTGTTACAGCATGAATATCGCCAGTCAGATGCAGGTTTAATTGTTCCATTGGGGCTACTTGAGAATATCCACCGCCTGCAGCACCGCCTTTAACGCCGAATACTGGGCCCATTGAAGGCTGACGAATACAGGCCATTGCCGATTGGTTAATCTTAGCGAGCCCTTGTGCTAGTCCGATTGTGGTAACGGTTTTACCTTCACCGAGCGGCGTCGGAGTAATCGCTGTTACGACAACCAACTTACCATCTTGTTGGTTAGCGAGACGCTCCAGTGACGTTAGAGACACCTTTGACTTATATTGCCCTAGTGGCTGGTGTTCGTTATTTTGTAAGCCAGCGTGTTTGGCAACCTCACTGATGTTTTTAAGGGGAGTTGAGCGACAAATATCAATATCAGATAGCATATTTGATCCTTATATCAGAACAGAAAGGTGGTACGTAAACGTTTGCGTGGCGATAGTACTGTATAAATTTGCCAAGTAAAGGCAAACCACACGAATTATGTGCTGGAAGATAACAGATCTAAAGAGTCATTGCGCGAGATCAAATCTTAAACGAGCAAAATATTCGATTTGATTACCTTCGGTTGTACTTACATTATCGTTTGATACAAAAAGGGCTGCATATAGCAGCCCTTTTAGTTCTGGAAAGTCTCACCAGCTAATAAAGCTAATTAGTTAATCATCTAATTAGCTAAAGCCTGATTAACGATCCCAGTATGTTTCTTCTAAACTATCTTCGCGTTCTGGTAGCGCGCGAGAAAGGCGAGGAGAGTGCTGAGTCAACACTTCGTAGCTTACACGGTTTGCGTACTTACAAATTTGGGACAATGACGAGTACGTTAGGCACGTGTATTCATGTTTTTCTGAGTTCGGCACGTTCACGTGGTGGTAGCTGTTCGCTGCCATATCGTGTAATAGAGCAGAAAGCGCGCCATCGCCAGCACCGTTGGTGTTTTTAATCTCTAGTGGACCACCTAAGTAAGGGCCGATGTGAGAGTATACTTTCACTGGGTCTTGGCAGTCTTGCTTACGCATTGCACGGCTGAATTCATACTTATTGAACTCTGGGATGTTACCTGGTAACAATGGCAGAGTCGTTTCACGCTTCGCTAACTCGTCTGTGTAGCCAGCCATGTAAAGACCGATTGGGCCAGCAGTACATAGCACTAGGTCTACCCATTCAAGTGCTTTATTAGCCGCAAGTAGAGGATCTTTCTCGCCAGTTAGAGCTTCACCCTCATCTTCGTTCATCGCAACGATAGTAACGTTTTCTTTTAGGTATTCTTGCCACCATTCAGCATTTCCTTCGATCACGTATTTAGTACCAAGCGTGAGTACAACAGGCACATTGTGCGATTTCGCGTATTCAATTGCTTTTTGCACGGCTTTTGGCATTGGATCTTCTGGCTTACCGCGCATTAAGTATGAAGAGACGACTAACGCTGAGGCCTTTTCGAAAACCTGCTCAGGAATGCTTTCAGGAAGCAGTTGATTCATGTGTCCTTCGTTGATCGCGAATGTACGTTCGCCATCTTCGGTAATGAGCGTATAACAACGACCAATAGGACCATCAACAGTTTGTAGGTGGTTTAAGTTCATACGAGAAGAAGTGCGGCATAGGTAACGATAACCAAATGAGCCAACTTCAATTTTCTTAGACATGACGCCAAGCAGAACAGATTTGCTGTCTGCGAGTACGGAATAATTGTGCAGTGTATTACCAATAGTATCGCCAGGGTATTGATGTGTGATCAAACCACGCTCAACTAACTCTTCATATAGCGCATCTGCTTTACTTTCTTCCAATACTAGCGAGTGACCTTTACTCAGCTCGTATTTTTCTAAGAACGCGTTATCAACACGGGCTTCGATATCAACAATCGTTTGACCAACACCGACAATTGTTGCGCGGTGTAGCTTGGGTGTTTGTTGAATTTGGTTGACCAACGGATCACGTGCGTGAGTTGGAAAGTAGTGCTTAGATTTACGCTGTCCAGGAAACTTCATATGAAAAATACAGTGAAAAAATTTTGCCGCATGATATCACATTTTATTTCTGTTTCTTTCATTTTTATTACATTTTGAATCACCTGTACAATGTCTGTACAGGTGATTCGCTTGACTATTTACGTAAGACTATTCGCTTGTCGCTATTCTGTTGGTACTAACGTTGCGGGATCAACGTAAGCCTTTGTACCCCATAGCGGAACAGTTGAAAGGCTGTGTTTGAAGCTACCTTCTGTTTCCTTTGTAGTGTAAGACAAGTAGAGCAGTGATTGATTCTCTGCATCGTAAATACGGCGAACCTTCATTGTCTTGAAGAAAATACTCTTTGATTTCTTAAATACCACTTCGCCTGACTTGCTTTTGTCAATTTGAGCAATCATTTCTGGTGTGATTTCACCTGTTTGACGACAAGAAATAGAGCTATCACTTGGATCAGAAAGGCTGAGGTTTGCCTCTATTGATGCGATATGGCAAGTCACACCTGCGATCTTATCGTCATCTAAAGAAGACATCTTGATATCTTTCATTGTGAAGAAACCCAGTGAGACGTCGCCAACCTCGTTGTCCGAACAGCCAGTTAACATTGCGATGATACCTGCTGTTATTAAGGCTTTTTTCATAAGAAGTCCTTTTTATTTATATAGTTCTGTTTACTATAAGGATATTGAAAGCTTGAATACGAGTGTAGAGCTTTTCGTTAAGTTCTTAAAGGATGTTGTTGGATAATGAAAAAGATGAAGCATTTAAAGTACTTGTTGGCTTTGATCATGCTCTGTATCCTTTCTGCTTGTAGTTCGGCACCTCAGTCGACCATATGTCTTCCAAATAACTGTGATATTTGGGGATACTAACCGTGGGTACTAAAAGAATGAATAACGAAATACCTGAAATTGCACACCAGAAAAATAAATGGCTATTTAGTCAACTCGATATTGCATATCCTGCAAAAGAGAGCCTCCTCGGTCGAGACATCTATAAAAACCAACTTTCTCAAAAGACTTACCAACTCCTCCCGCAAGACCAAACTCCTACTCAAATTGATGAATTGCACAAAGTCGACTTCCATAAACTGACCGTACTTTTCTCTCTTAACCAAGCCAGTGCCTATCAAAATGAAACCGAAAGAGCGCACATGTTGGAATTCTTAAGCCAGATAATGCTGTCGGACGAACATGAGCTTTATGTAGGGACAACAAAAGGCGATGTTGTGGCGAGTGCGATTGTGACTCAAGGTGCAAGTTGTCTGTTGATATCGGATGTTGTTAATAAGAATGATCAAGATATCAACGGCTTTGCTAAACAGTTACATGATTTTTGGGCACAAGATCATGCTTCTGGCGATCAAGTATGGGTTGAGAACTAAAGATTCTTTGAGAAAGCGTTAATCTGAGTACAATACCCCATCTTTTAAAAAGGGTTTTGTATGTACAAGCTATTGATATCAATCGCTGTATTGTGTGTTAGCGCTTTTTCTCCTGTTACACATGCTAAAGACTGGGATATTAAACAAATTCTAGTTCTGCACTCCTACGAACCTTCCTACCAATGGACCGCGGATTTCCAAAAAGGAATCGAAAACGCGTTCAAACACTCAAAAGCTGAAATAAAGCTCTCTGTAGAATACTTAGATACCAAGCGTATCCATAGCCCTGAGTATTACGACGCTTTGGCAGCATACTTCGAAACTAAATATTCGGAGTATAAGTTTGATGGCGTCATTGTCACTGACGATAACGCAGCAAATTTTCTTAAGTCGTTAAGCTCAGTGATTGATCGTTCGACACCTGTTGTTGCTGCTGGTATCAATGATATTAGTACTGATATGTACGCGGTCACCGACAAGGCGACCGTGCTGTATGAGAATGACCATATTGATATTAATATTGCGCTTATTGCGCAATTAAGACCAAACCTTAAGAACTTATATTTTGTAAATGATTACAGTGTCATGTCTGAGTTGATACGAAAAGAAGTGCATAAAGTAATGGCTGAATTTCCGCATATCAACTTGATTGAAATTGGAAGTCAAACGCTTGAACAAGCGAGCCAATACTTAAAGACAATTTCTGTTGATGACGCTGTGTTACTCAGTCACTACAACACAGAGCTACATAAAGCAATTTACCACTCTTACAAAGAGGTAGCGGAGATCCTGTCAACTTCGAGCGCGGCACCTGTATTTGCGCTTTGGCAATTTAACATCTTAGGTGATGTATTCGGTGGCTATGTAAATCATTCACAAAGTATGGGGGAAGAGGCGGTCAATGCTTTGGATAAATACGTGCCGCTCGGATTTTCTGCCCCTTTAATTCCGGGTGATAATATACGTTTTGTCTTTAATTACCCTGCAATGAATAAGTTTGGTATTAACAAGAGTGCACTTCCTGAACAATCGGTAGTCATCAATGAACCAGCTTCTTTCATACGTAAGAATTTCCAAATACTGTTGGGTTTGATCATGGTGATTGCAGGGTTGAGTCTGATTATCGTAATGCAGTTCATTACTTTACGTCAGAAGAAAGAGTTAGCGAAGAAGAACAAACGAATCCTAGCCCTTCAGAAGCAGACACTAAATGTTCAAAAGGACATGATTCATGTATTGGGTGAGGCCATTGAAACCCGCTCTGGTGAGACAGGGAATCACGTTAAACGTGTCGCTAAATTATCAGCATTACTCGCCAAGCATCACGGCTTAAGTCATCGTGAGGTCGAGATGATTGAGATAATCAGCCCGATGCATGATGTCGGAAAAATTTCGGTACCGGAATCGATCTTGGATAAGCCTGGCAAGTTAACGCCACAAGAGTGGGAGGTGATGAAATTACATACTACAGCTGGCTACAACTTATTGAAAAGCGGTGCTGGTGACATTACTAACCTTGCTGCGATCATTGCTAACGAGCACCATGAGCGTTGGGACGGAGCGGGTTATCCTAGTGGTAAGGTTGGTGAGGAAATTCATCTGTTTGCTCGCATTACTGCAGTGGCTGATGTATTTGATGCACTACTTAGTACTCGTTGCTACAAAGAGCCATGGCCATTAGAGATGGTTGTGGACTTGTTTGAGCGAGAGTGTGGTTATCAATTCGACCCGAAGCTGACCAAGATCTTATTGAATCACTTAGCTGAGTTCGTCGCGATAAGAGATACTTATCCTGATACCGAGGATTCACGTCACGTGATCAATTTACAAGCTACTGTCGCTCCAAAAGATGCAACTGACCTACAGCAAACAGTGTCTGCAAAGAGTGAGTTAAGTACTGTGTAGGCGATTGTCGCCATCATTAGCTTAAGCAGATGCTCTCTTTAACCTTTATAACACTCTCCAGTTGGCCTTTTTCTTCAGAACATTAGCCAAGTCCCTTTATATTTTGAACTGATATTCATTTGCTTTTGTAAACATGGCAGCATTTGGTTCTAATAAAGTTGATTTAATTTGGTGAAACCTGTTGCTTAACTTTAGCTATTAAGTGATCAGCTGCATATTTTGCGAAGATAAATAAGTGCGCATCGGTAAACTGTTACCTAAGTCATCTCTAGCATTAAGATAACCCTATAGGATAAAGCTTGGATTTGATGTGAGTGAAATACCTATGCGGCTAGAACAGACTAAATGTGTGATTTTT
This sequence comes from Vibrio sp. R78045, assembly GCF_042466085.1. Classification (NCBI taxonomy): domain Bacteria; kingdom Pseudomonadati; phylum Pseudomonadota; class Gammaproteobacteria; order Vibrionales; family Vibrionaceae; genus Vibrio; species Vibrio sp. R78045. Next base: position 96,545 of record NZ_JAXHBS010000013.1, on the reverse strand, counting down.
GATTGTGATGGAACGCTGATTGATAGTGAGAAGCTTTGCTGCCAAGCTTTAGTGAATGTGTTTGCTGATTTTGGAGCTAGTTTAAACGTCAATGATTGTTATGCTCACTTTCAAGGCGGGAAGTTAGCCGATATATTGATGGATACACAGGAACGTTTAGGGCTTTCTATCTCGATCGATACGCTTGAGCCGTTATATCGAACAGAACTAGAAGCATTGTTCCAGCGCCATTTAAAGCCAATGGATGGTGCTATAGAGCTTATTGAATTCCTTAAGCGACAAGATATCGAATTTTGTATTGCTTCCAATGCACCTAAATCTCGAGTTGAATCTTCATTAGCGATGACAGGTATGCTTGACGACTTCAAAGGCAAAGTGTTTTCGGCTTTTGACGCCAATAGCTGGAAGCCAGAACCTGACCTTATTATGTATACAGCTATGAATATGGGCTTTTTACCCAATGAATGTATTTATGTGGATGACACTTTGAAGGGGATTGAGGCTGGTGTGCGTGCTGGTATTCAATCGTTCCGACTGCGCCCAAGTATTGAAGAATTAAGCGTATATCCAGAAGCCGGCTCTACAGAACTAGCGGCTCAGGATATATACAGTTTGGAAGAAATTTCGGTTTGGATTAATGGCAAGCACTGTTCAAGTGGGGGTATACCGAGTTCGGGAGCTTTGGTGGGGTAGAGCCGAGCTCAAGACTAATGACTTTACTAAATTGTTTGGTATGAAAACCGCAAGATGCGCAAGTAAACTTCTCTCCACTTTCTGAAAGCAGATATTCGTCGTGTTGGCATAAAGGGCACGTGATGTTTTCGGTGTTCGGTGCTTCTGTTTTATTCATTATGTGTCACCTGCAGCAAGAGGGTAAGCGAAAATAAGACCCGTACTATTAGATTACTCCTAAGCTCGATTATTAGACAGTTTTGACTGCTTATAATCTCTCCTTTGCGACTAACTTCATGGTAATGATAATCTGATAGTTAACGGGCATACAGGTGGCCATGTTGCATTGTTTTTACTCTGTGAGTTTTCTGAGTAATGGGTTGCTTAGCAGTCTAACGATGTCTCTTTGAAGCATTCTGGACCAATTTTTCTTGTTTATTTTCTGTTTCCTTTACCCGCTATATCCCCAGTACTTAGTATCTTGCGACGCTAAGCTTAGTTATCAATGGTTAATTAGATACACAAAACCCCAATAAAAAAGGACTCTTACGAGTCCTTTTGGGTTAACTGGTTTTGGAACAAGTTGCTTCACGCTGCTTGTCTCGTATATCTCGTCGTTAAGTGCGGTATCTCGCTAGTGTCTGAGACAGAGAAACCGATGCTTCTGTCAGCTTAGATACACCATTTGAAGAATTCTGTGCGACGTCTTTAATTACATCAGATTGGCTGCGAATATCATTAAGCTCTGCAGCAATCGTGTTCGCAACATTACTTTGTTCATCGGCCGAGGTCGCTATTTGAATACTCATGTCCATTAACGCTTGCGCTGAGTCAGCGATAGAGTGAACGTCATGGCCAATATCCGAAATTAGATGACTACTGGTTTGTGCTTGGTCAACGGTTTGTTCGGTAATCTTTGCAATATTTTGGCTTTCTTGTTGAAGACGCTCAATCATTGTTTGGATCTCAACTGTAGCAGACTGAGTTCTACTTGCCAGGGTTCTTACTTCATCAGCAACAACAGCAAAACCACGACCTTGTTCACCCGCACGAGCCGCTTCAATCGCAGCATTTAATGCAAGTAAGTTAGTTTGCTCTGAAATAGCGTTGATCGTCGTGATGACTTCATTAATTTGACTAGTGTTTACGTTGAGGCTAGTAACAGAAGAAGAAGTTTGCTCAATCAAAGAAGAAAGGGTGGTGATCTCTGAGATGGCTTGCTGAACCTTAGCGTGGCTATCGTTAATTTGTTGTGCGTCTTGTTCTGTTTGTTCTGTTGAACGAGCTGAAATATTAGAAACTTCATTGGCTGAAGCGGTCATTTGGTCCATTGCTGTTGCAACGGAATCCAGTGACGCGTTTTGGCTCATAATTTGAGTTTCACTGCGTTTCATCTCTGTTTCAAAAGATGCAGACGTTTCGCTTAGTGTCGCAGCGCTGTGGTTTACATTGTCTACGAGCTCGCTAAGTGTGTCCATTGAGCGGTCGAGTGCACAACCAATCGTACCAAACTCATCACGGCCTGGGTGGAAACCAAGTCGTGAGGTTAAGTCACCGTCACCAATCTTTTGAGTGGTTGAATAAAGTACCCAAAGCGCGCCGCCTAAGAAGGTCGCTACCCAATAGCAGAAAATACCAAAAGGGACACACCATAAGAGACTGAGTAAGAAGGTGTATAGTGCTTGTTGCTTTTGATTTTGTGTATTGATATCGGAAACAGTCAGTGAGTAGTAGTTACCATCTTTCGCTAACGCGGTTGCCGTAACAGAACCATTGTTGAGTACATTGGTTTCTTGAGGGCGTGATTGTTGGCGAACTGAGTCGATAGAGGCAGGTGATTCTGATGCAGACAAAATACCTTTAAGTTGATACTCAACCTGCTGTTTTGCACTAGCGTCAATTTGGTCCATTTTACTGACGTAGTTTAAACCAGATAAGCTTACCACTGCGGCCAAAAATATTAAGAAAATGACCCAAAACTTATCGTTAATAGACATTTTGATAAACAACTTGTCTATCGTTCGAAACTGTACTTCTTTCATAAAAACTCCACGGTAAATCCTTTACCGTGGACTCTAAATAACCGACCCTAATAAAAATGTGATCTAATCCAGGTAACTGTGAAAATTAATGATATGGAGATATCAATTATGAGATATCGATCAACTTATTCAATCTCAGATCCCTTTATTAGCCAAGTGACGGTAATAACCCTACTGAAATCAAGATTTGGATAGCAATGATAAATATACCAATAGTGCCAGCTAAAAACAGTGCTTTGCTTCCACCTAATACTTGGTAAGTCGTTCCTGTCCCTTGCGATTGAACAGAGAAGTCAGTGTAACGAATCTTGTAAACCATGACGGTAGGTAAAAGGATTGCCAGCACAGAAAGCGCAATAGCTGCGTAGCCCAATGCTGTGATGAATCCTTGAGGGTAAAACAGAGCAAAACCAAGTGGTGGTAAGAAGGTGATAACCGCTGTTTTTGCACGTTTGCCGTTGCCAAGCTTATTGCTAAGAGAATCACCCATGAATTCAAATAACCCTAAACTTACGCCAATAAAAGAAGTCAGTAGTGCAAGGTCCGCGAATACACCGACGATCACGCTCAGGTTGGATTGGTGAACGGTTTGCGATAGAGATACTAAAAGCGCGCCCAAGCTTGTATCTGACAATAGTTGTTCTTGGCTAATCACACCTAAAGTCACACTCTGCCAGAAAACGTAGATAACTAAAGGTAGTGCTGAGCCAATAATCATTACTTTACGTAAAGAGCGAACATCGCCATCTAAATAGCGAACGATCGATGGAATGCTGCCGTGGAAACCGAAAGAAGTAAATACGACAGGAATTGCTGCAACAATAAGACCTTGCTGCAATGGCATACTCATTAGGTACTGAGAGGTAATGTTTGGTGCTAAGAAACTTAGAACTAAAACCATTGCGATTAGCTTTAACCCAAATAAAACGCGGTTAACTTTGTCGACACTGTGTGTACCAATAGTTACAACGCCTGCAACTAACAGTGTGAATAGAAGAGTGGTGATTTGAGAGTTGAGCTCGATACCCGCGATATCCGAAATACGTTGGTTAAACTGGGCACCACCGCCCGCGATGTATGCCGCACATAAAGCGTAAAACAGAAACATCACCGCGAAGCTCGCAATCCACTTTCCTTTTGTCCCTAAAATTGTGTGAGCTAAAGTGTGTAGGGTTGCGTCAGATTCTGCGAATTGATGAAGCTCTACCATTAATAGAGCCGTAAATGCCATTAATGCCCACAAACCCAACATCAAGAAAAGTGAAGTGGAAAAGCCGATACCTGCAGAAGCAAGGGGAAGAGCGAGCATGCCAGCACCAATTGTGGTACCAGCAATGATCAAAGTACTACCAAAAACCTTTGATTTATTCATTGTATATAATTCTTTACGTTAGAGTGTATTTTCATTGTAATTCTTCTAGCTTAAGTGCATAAACCCAAAGAATATCTCGATTTTCAAGTATTCTGATTGAGTTTAATTCCAAATGCAATGCTTTGTGTAATTAAAAACATCCAGTGTAAATCTTGGTTTACACTGAGGCGTATTTTCAAAAACTTGATGGCCTAAGCAAACGTTTGACTATGATCTGGTTCAAAATTGTTAGAGTAAATGGTTGTACTTAGTGTAAGGTGGCAGTACATATGTCGTTCGCGTATACCCCTTTAGCGTAAAAAGGCGCTGATGACCGCGAGTAGCTTTAAGCTATAAATATGGAATGGGTAAAGTAGAGTGCGTTCATCAAAGTGACATAATATAAGTCCAAGATGGTGCACTAGTTAACAGGACATTATGTCCACACCAAGGAATAGAGGGGGCACTATGAGTGACCAATCTTTTAATGACGAAAGTCTTGAGTTGTTAGATGCCATGGAAATTGGTATTGATTTATCTGACTATGAGCAGACGGTTAAACAATTAGCAGAAGAACTTTTTAACTCTTCAAACTAAAGTTTTATTAAGTTTTGGGTATACTAAAGCTCAATACTTCCATAGCTCAATGTTTCCCAAATTAGACAACTCTTAAACTGAGCAAACCTCATTTGCTCACACGTCAATCAAAACTATCCTCATTAAAGTTCGCGAAGATAAACGAGTACGTTTACCATATTACTTAGTTCTCGATACTTTAATGAGGTTCAATGAACTTTCTCGCACATCTTCACATCGCGCAACATTGCAAGAGTAACTTGGCAGGAAATCTGTTAGGTGATTTTGTTAAAGGCGATCCGAATAAGCATTATTCAACTTCGCTTGCAAATGGCATCAGACTTCATCGATTCGTGGACAGTTACACCGACCTCCATGATGTGTCGCGCTCAGCCAAATCACTCTTTTCAGTTCAAACACGACGCTTTGCTCCTATTGCTCTCGATGTATTTTGGGATCATTGCTTAGCCAATCATTGGGAGCAATTCTCACAACAGACACTGGAACGTTTTTGCCTGGATTCCCACCAACAAATTTTCGCACATCAAGAACCACATTGGCCTGAGAGTTTTATTACTATCCATCAGAAAATGGCGGAACAACGATGGTTAGAAAGTTATCAAGACATGTCTTCAATCGATATGGTACTGCAACGAATGGCTATAAGAAGGCCCAAACTAGGCATGCTCAAAAACTGTTATGCTGACCTTGAGTACCACTATGATACGTTGCAGTGTCACTTTAATGAGCTTTATCCATTGGTTTTAGAGCAAGCTAACCAGTTTAGTACGCTTCAATTGAAGAAAAATCAAAAGGAAAGGTAAACAGCGTAATGCAGGTTTGCTACAATCCGCGCCTATTTAATCGTTGAGCATCATACTATGTCTGAATCTACCAAATCTTTTAACCAACTTGGATTATCTGAGCACCTTCTTGCTACGTTAGCAGAGCTTAATTTTACGGCTCCTACCAGTGTTCAAGAACAAGCGATTCCATTGGTATTAGAAGGCAAAGATGTATTAGCTGGTGCTCAAACGGGTACAGGCAAAACAGCGGCATTTGGTTTGCCGATTATTCAAAGATTAATCGAGACCAAAGACAACATTATTCCAAATCCAAAGTTAGTGCGTGCGCTTGTGTTAGTGCCAACGCGTGAATTAGCACAACAGGTGTTTGATAACGTAACCGAGTACGCAAAAGGTACCGATATTAAAGTCGTTGTGGCTTATGGAGGCGTTAGCATGAAGGTTCAAACTGATAACCTGCGCGGCGGCGCTGATATTCTTGTAGCGACGCCTGGTCGTCTTATTGACCATATGTTTACCAAGAACATCATGCTAAGCCATACCGAAGTATTGGTACTGGATGAAGCGGATCGCATGTTAGACATGGGCTTTATGCCGGACATTAAGCGCATTCTTTCTCGCATGAACGAAGTTCGTCAAACCTTGTTCTTCTCAGCAACGTTTGATAACAAAATCAAAGCGATTGCACATCGTATGATGCAGTCGCCAAGTGAAATTCAAGTCACGCCAAAAAACAGTACAGCAGAGACAGTTACCCAAATGGTTTACCCTGTAGATAAATCGCGTAAGAGTGAACTGTTGGCTTACTTAATCGGATCGAAGAACTGGCAACAAGTGTTGGTGTTCACGAAAACTAAGCAGGGCACTGATGCTCTAGTTAAAGAACTTAAGCTAGATGGCATTAAAGCGGCATCTATCAATGGTGATAAGAGCCAAGGCGCGCGCCAAAAAGCATTAGACGATTTTAAATCGGGTAAAGTACGAGCGCTTATTGCGACAGACGTAGCAGCTCGTGGTATCGATATTCAGCAGTTAGAACAAGTTGTGAATTATGACCTGCCATTCAAAGCAGAAGACTACGTTCACCGTATTGGACGAACTGGCCGTGCAGGCAACAGCGGTTTAGCGATATCTTTGATGAGTCAGGATGAAGCTTATCTCCTGGGTGACATTGAGCGATTACTTGATACACGCTTGCCTCAAGAGTGGTTAGAGGGCTTTGAACCAAGCCTTGAAAAAGACGTGGCACCAGAACGAGGGGGGCGTAGTAAGAGTCGTTCATCAGAAAAACGTAAGATGAAAGCAAAGCTAAAAATTCACCAAAACCGCGGTAAAGCGCGACGCTAGTCTTGTTGGAGTTGATGTTTATCGCGTTTATTAATTCGAAAGTATTAACCTGAGCCAATATAAAAATGCCCCATGACTGTGATCAGTCATGGGGCATTTTCGTATCAAGGCAATTTAAATGTCGAGTACAAAGGCCTCAGCGTTACTTAGTCTTGTTCGCACTTCCATACGCAAGGTACGTCATAAACTAATTCTTCGATCGAGGTAGGATTCAGTGCCCATTCTTCATTGATGTTGAACGTGCTGAGCATTTGTGTGTTGAATAACTGCCAATGTTTTAATAATGCTTCTTCAGGTGTTGACTGCATCTCGCCTTCGTTCCATGTGCTTTCCATGAACGGAGTTAGGCATACGGCTCCATGCGCGTACATGATCATTTGCCACTTAATCTCATAAATGTTGATCAAGTTTTCAGGATTCGCCTCATTATACTGCTCAGCTAGCATATTGATTTCTTTTTCAACATTGCCAACATTGTCGATAAAGTAATCAACTAAGTTATCTTTTTGGCGAACAGAGTCGGTGATAAGTTGCATCGGCTTACGTGAGTGAATCATGTTGCTAAAGAGGCGCATACTAAATAAATAGATAGTAATGTTTGGCGCTGCATCTTTTGGAAGCTCATCCATGATTTTAGCAATATAAGACTGAAAATAGCCATGTAAACAATCGCTTATAGCATGCCAAATCTTTTCTTTGCTACCAAAGTGGTGGCGGATAAGGCTATGCGATACGCCTGCTTTTTCACTGATGTTACGAAGCGAAACGCTATCATAACCATGCTCACAGAACATATCCGCAGCAACCGTCATGATCAAAAATCGCGTCTCCTCCGCGTCTTTTGCACTTCTTCTACCTTGTTTCTTTTCTGTCATCTTTACTTCACACGTTTACCTGATTACCACATTCTACACTGTTTTTATTAAAATAAAAAATACTGCACAGGTGGAAAGTAAAGCTTGAGAATTATCTAATTTTAAATATACTGCCCGCCTGTGTAATAAAACATAATAATTAAATGGAGAAGCATCATGCAATCCAATTTGTCTATCGAAACCAGTTTAAGAAAGAATGCGTTGCTAGCGATCGCCACGATCATGCTTGCGGGTTCTCTAACTGGGTGTAATAAAGCCCAGTCCGAAGAAACTATTCAAGTTGTTAAACCTGTAAAGCTTTTTGAAATTCCTCAACAAAGTGATGTTGACCTAGATAGCTTTATCGCCAAAGTTGACGCAACCGATCGTGCTGCGCTTTCTTTCCAAGTTAGTGGAGACATTGAAATATTTTCTGTTCGAATGGGGCAGGAAGTGAAGAAAGGCCAAGTATTAGCAGCGTTGGATGCAACGGATTACCGAATTGCGCTTGATGCGGCTCAAGCAAGATTTGACTTGGCGAATAGCCAGTTCAAACAAGCTTCAAAGTTATACGCGAAAAAGCTAGTAAGCACTGATTACTATGACCAAGCTTTAAATACATTTACTGCCGCTGAAGTTGAATTGGACCAAGCAAAAACAAACCTTGGTTACACCACATTAGTTGCTCCATTCGATGGCGTAGTGTCTATGGTGTTCGGTAAGCAATACCAATTAATCGCAGAAAAGCAGCCAGTGCTTAACATTTTGAATCACAGCGAAATGGACGTGACGTTCTCTATCCCGGTATCAAAGCTTGAAGACCGTTCTATTCAAGACCTAACCAGTTCAAACATGTGGGTAGTGATGGATAGCCACCGAGGCATTCGTATTCCCACTCGTTTTAAAGAGATATCGACTCAGCCCGACGAAGACACCAACAGCTATCAAGCGGTTGTGTCTATCGTAAAACCTGACGGGATAAATCTGTTGTCCGGCATGACTGCCCAAGTTGAAGTTCAGAAAAGTAAATCTCAGCTAGGCATCGGAATCGTTGACTCTGCATGGTTAAGCAGAGAAACGAACCACGGCGAGCTTTGGCGTTATAGCCCAGAGTCTCAATTGATTTCTAAAGTACAAGTATCTCTTGACCCACAAGGCAACGTTATTGATGGCTTGTCTCCTGGCGACCTTATCGTTGAAGCGGGTGTCGATGTTTTATCTGAGGGCCAGCAAGTCAAGGCGTGGCAACGTGAGGGCGGTATTTAATGAACCTTTCTAAATTATCATTTGTCGTAGCATCTACTTTGTTTCTTCAAGCCTGTAACAGCGAGGCTGATCACCGCGAGCAACCTTCTCTTTTCGTTTCTACCTTTGAAGTTGGTGCTCCTCTCACTGAACAGTTCAGAAGCTTTAACGGTCAAGTGATGCCTGCTGAGTTAACGCCTTTATCTTTTAAGCTGCCTGGTGAAATTAAGCGAGTCTTGGTCGAGGCCGGAGACAGAGTAGAAAAAGGGCAATTGCTCGCAACGCTTGATAACGATACCTACCTGCAAGGTTTGACGGACGCTAAATCTCAATTTGAGCTAGCGAGTAAGCAACTTGCGCGTGGTACTGAGATGTTCAGCAGCAAGATGCTATCTCAATCTGAACACGATCAACTAACCGCTAACTACAAATTGGCATCGGCTAACTTGGCTGCGGCAGAGCGTAAGCTGAGTTACACCGAGCTTTTAGCACCATTTTCTGGAACGGTTTCAACAGTAGATAAACAGCGCTTTGAAAATGTAACACCGGGTGAAACTTTATTGAGCTTGTATCAAAACGAAAAGGTGTATGTGCGAATTCAAGTCTCAGATTCAATCTTAGCGTCAATCAGCCCAAATATGCGGTCAAACAGTTACCGCCCTCAAGCGACTTTCGGTGGGCATACTGGTCAATATCCATTGACGTATTTAGAACACACCAGTGAATTACACCCACAATCTCGTACTTATGAATTTTGGATGCAGATGCCACAGCCTAAGAACGAAGTTTTACCAGGTACAAGTGTTACGGTAAATGTAGATATGGCTAAAGCGGGTCTAAGTGATGTTCAAGGCTATGAATTACCCATGACAACGCTACAAGCTGGGGGTGAAGCAACCCAGTTTTTTGTATGGAAACTCGAAGATGGACAAGCGTTCAAAAGCGAAGTTGAAGTTGAAAAGATCAGTGGTAAAGGCGCACTTGTCGCTCACGGTGTTGAGCAAGGTGATCAACTCGTAAATTCAAATTTAAGAAAACTCCGTGACGGAATCAAATTGTCAGGAAAAGCAGAATGAACATCGCAGAATATTCAATAAAGAACAAAGTAATCAGTTGGTTGTTTCTCGTCATTTTGGCCATCGGTGGTGTCACATCTTTTGGTAATCTATCCCGTTTAGAAGACCCAGCTTTTACCATCAAAGATGCCATGATTATTTCAACTTACCCTGGCGCCACATCAATGGAAGTTGAAGAAGAGCTGACGTATCCACTTGAAAAAGAGATAAGACAGCTCCCTTATATCGATAAGATTACGTCGACCTCATCGAGTGGCATGTCTCAAATAATGGTCAGTATGAAGATGGATTACGGTCCGGACGAGCTACCACAGATTTGGGATGAGATGCGTCGTAAAATTAATGATCTTCAACCTACGCTTCCAAGTGGTGTTAATTCTGTTCAGATTATCGACGATTTTGGTGATGTGTTCGGTGTCATGATTATGCTAACGGGGGACGGCTATGATTCTGTTGAATTGAAGCAATACGCTGACTATCTAACACGTGAAATTGAACTTGTAGAAGGCGTTGGGAAAGTCAGCATTGCCGGTGATCAACAAGAACAAATGTTTGTTGAAATGTCACTTGAACGCTTAGCTGCGTTGAACTTAGATATGTCGACCGTAACCTCCTTATTAGCACAGCAAAACAGTGTGGTATCGGCTGGTGAAGTGATGCTAAACGGTCAAAGCTTAACGATTAGACCTAATGGTACGCTCAATACCGTTGAAGAACTTGAAAACCTGATCATTCATGGTCGTGACACGGGTAACTTAATTCGCCTTAAAGATGTCGCTGATGTTACGCGTGGCATTCAAGAAAAGCCTGGCAATGTGCTTACTTACAACGGCAAGCCGGCTATAAACCTAGGTATCGCCTTTTCGTCAGGTGTAAACGTAGTCGAAATTGGCAATGCGCTTGATACGGAGTTGGATCGCTTAGAAAGCATTAAACCTGCCGGTGTAGAATTGAACTACTTCTATAACCAGGCACAAGAAGTAGACAAATCAGTTGCAGACTTTTTGATTAGCTTAGTTGAAGCGGTTGCTATCGTTATCATTGTGCTGCTGTTTGCAATGGGTTTACGCAGTGGCTTAATCATTGGTTTGGTACTTTTATTGACGGTGTTTGGTACCTTCATTCTTATGGACTACAACGATGTAGAACTGCACCGTATCTCACTGGGTGCACTGATTATCGCATTGGGTATGCTGGTGGATAATGCGATTGTTGTTGTTGAGGGTATTCTGGTTGGCTTGAAAAAAGGTAAGACCAAACTTCAAGCAGCGAAAGACATCGTGACACAAACACAATGGCCACTATTGGGTGCGACCATTATTGCTATCACAGCCTTTGCGCCTATCGGCTTGTCGAAAGATGCAACAGGTGAGTTCATGGGCTCGTTGTTCTGGGTACTGTGCTTCTCGCTATTCTTAAGTTGGGTAACGGCGCTAACATTAACGCCTTTCCTTGCTGAAATGTTGCTTAAAGAAGAAGACAAAGTTGATGAAAACGAAGACCCTTACAAAGGCATCTTGTTCGTTGTATTTGGTGTGTGTCTGAAAGTAGCGCTTCGATTTAGATGGCTTACTGTTGTCAGTATGGTTGCGCTATTAGCAGTTTCCGTAGTCGGCTTTGGGATGGTGAAACAGCAGTTCTTTCCACCATCAAACACACCAATGTTCTATGTAGACATGTGGATGCCGGAAGGCACTGATGTTCGTGAAACGATCAAGCAGACCGAAAAGGTTGAAAGTTATATTCGCCAGCAAGATAACGTGGAGTTTGTGACAACAACGGTTGGGCAGGGTATGCAACGTTTTGCGCTTACATATCAACCAGAGAAAAGTTACGAAGCGTACAGTCAGCTACAAATTCGAACGACTGACCGTGACACCATGTTTGAAGTGCTAGAAGAGTTAGACAAGGACTTAGCCAACCAATTTGAACAACCGACGTTCCAATTCAAATTGATTGAGTTTGGCCCGTCACCAGCTTCAAAAATAGAAGCACGTATTAGTGGCGCAGACCCACAGATACTTCGCAGCATCGCGGTTCAAGTAGAAGATATTTTGTTAGCGGATCCGGGATCTCGAAATGTTCGTCATGACTGGCGTGAACGTACTAAAGAGTTAGTGCCACTGTTCAATGAATCAAAGGCTCGTCGTCTTGGCATTTCAAAGACTGATTTGTCTGAGACGTTACAAATGGCATTTGGTGGTTACAACATTGGGTTATTGCGTGATGGTACTCATATGTTGCCTATCGTAGCGCGTTTGCCTGAAGCCGAACGTTTTGATTTTGAATCACTGAATAATGTGAAAATCTGGAGTCCATCGTTGCAAACATACATTCCCGTTGAACAAGTGATCGATGGGGTTGAACTTCAATGGTCTGAACCGCTGATTCAACGTCGTGACAGAAAACGCACGTTAACCGTACTTGCCGACCACGATGTGTTGGGTGACGAAACGCCAGCTAGCTTGTTCGCTAGGGTAAAACCAAAGGTTGAAGCACTCGTTCTACCTGCAGGTTACGAGATTAGTTGGGGCGGCGAGTACGAAAGTTCCAAAGATGCGCAAGAATCTCTATTTGGTTCACTACCAATGGGTTACTTGCTGATGTTTATCATCACAATGCTTCTGTTTAACTCGGTTCGTAAGCCGCTTGTGATTTGGTTTACCGTTCCACTTTCAATCATTGGTGTTTCGATTGGTTTGTTAGGTACCAATATGCCATTCAGCTTCACTGCGTTCTTAGGCTTACTAAGTCTAAGTGGCATGATTTTGAAGAATGGTATTGTATTGCTTGACCAGATCAACACTGAATTATCAACCGGTAAAGACCCATACTTAGCGGTTGTGGATAGCGCGATCAGCCGTGTGCGACCGGTTTCTATGGCAGCGTTAACGACTATCTTAGGCATGATACCTTTGGTATTTGATGCATTTTTTGGCTCGATGGCGATCACCATCATGGCAGGCTTAGGTTTTGCTACAGTACTAACGCTAATAGTAGTACCAGTGATGTTCGCTATCCTTTATAGAATCAAACCGTCCACTGCGGGTTATTAGGGATTGATATAAAACAGATTCTTTTAAGCCAGCCCAGTCATCTTGACTGGGCTTTTTTATAAGTGCTAAGGCTAAGCGTTAAGTTTATAAAAGAGAGTTAACCAACAGGAGTTAAAAAGCCGCTAATTAATGGAAAAGCAGCTTCTATAGATAAGCGGTTTTAGATAGCGAGGCGTATATCCAACTCAATCGGCTGTGGCATGGCTAAGTGGTAGCCTTGATACATATCGAAGCCTAAACTTTGCATTGCAACGAGTTGTTGCTGAGTTTCAATTCCTTCAATTACGGTCTTGGCGCCAATTTGGTTAGCAAGCTCTAGTACTAAGGTCATTTCACGAGTGTTGCCTTTTTCGAAGTCGAGCATAACAGATCGGTCTATTTTTATTATATGAGGATTGATATGACGAACGCGCTGTTCTGTTGACGCTTGTGTTCCAAAATCATCAACAGCAATTTGAAAGCCGTTCTCTGCAAGAGAGTGAGCAGCATCTTTCAAGCGCTCTTCACTTTCTGCATTAAGTTCAACCAATTCCATTACTATTTGAGACGATGATAGGTTAAGTTCATGGAGGCGTTTAGCCAACAGACTGTCGCTTACTTTTTCTGCGGCAAACAGCTCACCAACGTTCGGGAGCACGTTCAAAAACAGGTGTAAGTGACGAATTTTTGATTGTGCAAAGTTGCGGATATGGATAGCTCTACTCAGCCTTTCTACATTGATCTTATCAACGCATAAAGTTTCGTCGGAATGGAAGAAGTGATCAGGACGAACAATTTCACCCTTGCCGTTCGATAGGCGAACTAAAGCCTCTACGCCTATCTGAGCCATAGAACAATCAAATATCGGTTGATAGACACTTTTAAGTGTTAGATCTTGGTATTTAGCAATAAACTGCATATCGGTATCCACGGATATACAGCTAATAAATTCACTTCTGTTTGATAGAATCATAGTCGTTAGTAAAGGTGTTTATTCAGTGACGAAAACATTCGCCATGGCTGTCACAATATTGACAGGTGTTAGTAAATTGTCAATTAATAAAAATTCATTTACAGCGTCAATATTTAAATAAATATAATTAACGAAAAATCAGGATGATAAATGATATCAGTAATTAGTCTCAATTATCACTTCCTGTCGTTTCATTGCTGCACTGAATTTAATAGCTAAGGAACCTATCGCATAGTAACCACAACTAATATAAGGCTAGAGCACCAGTACACCAGAGAAAACTAGGGTTAAAGACTTAGATTTTGGGAGGGCATCAAAGTTAAGAATTAAAGAGACTGTACCAGTTACATAGAAATGATATCTATCTCTCATAATCGATAAAGTTAGCGTAAAGGTTATTAATCATTCAAAATTGACATTTGGATAATTAATGAACACAAGAAAAGTTTTCGGTTATAAAATACTTTGTGAAAGTCAAAAATTTACTTTAAATATTAAATTTAAAAATTGACTCGTATTCTTATTGCCATTGAAGTACTGCATAAAGTTGTAAGTATTTACGAACTAATTGTTGATTTCCTGACCGTTTTAATGGATGTCCGAATTTAATAAAGCACGGGCTAATTCTAAAATTACGATTCAAATCAGTAGCAAACTGAGATTCACTCTCTCTTAATGTGATTCCCTGTTGGTTGTATTCGGATATTTCGTCAGGCAACTCTCCCATCCACCAGTGCAAAAGCTCACCGCTAGTCTTACTTCTGCTGATCCAATGGTCAGAGACAATAATCAAAAGATCGTTAGGTTGAATGGCAAATCCGTACTCTGATTGCCATTTATGAATGTCTAGCATTAACTTTTTGCGGCACGTTTTTCCGGCGCTCACCATATGATGGCTAATCATCCAAACCGTACCAATTTCAGAAGAAATTCGGAAGTGACGAGGGCTATCACCAGAAGAGAACATTTCGAGTGGGCTGATGTTGCTCACATGATTAAAACTCACGAAGGTGTGTTCCATTCGTCGAGCAAACGCTTTTCCTATGTGGTGTTCACTGATCCCTTGGTTGTGTACGGTAGGGTAATGGTGTTCACAGAGCTTTAGACAGTCGTCTTGAAATTGATTAACGCTTTTAATCACGAGATCTAATAACAATGAAGTCCCTTATACATAGTTACTATCTTATTGATGGGCAATAGTACGGTAATTTGTGTGCCATTACCTATGAGCAAAACGCGAGTTCTTGATCCCTCTATCAAAATTAGCTATTCCAAGTCTTTTTTATGGATAGCACTGGCAGTCTAGTGGTCTGTCTTCTAAATTATGTGGAATTATAGTGAGTTACTAGGATTACAGTGAGCAACCAGAATTGTAGCCATCTCTCATTATCAATTGCGTTTAGCTCACCTAATCTTAGTCAGCTAATCACAGTTCTTCTACTCGTATTTATTCGGAAACATTTATGACTATTCAATTAGATTCAAAACAAAAGTCTGAGCTTACTGATGCTCTTCAAAAGTATCTGCAGGATGAGATCGATATAGAAGTAGGGCAATTTGATACCGAGTTTATAGTGGACTTCATCAGTAAAAAATTTGGCGCGATTTATTACAACAAAGGGATAGAAGATGCTCAAAAAGTGATGGAACGTAAAATGTTAGATATTGCAGATGAGCTTTACGAGATTGAACAAATCGTTGAAATTTAAAAACAATGCGCGTTGTTCAGGTAAAAGAGTGACTGGTTCAAGAAAATAGCCACTTGTTCAAAAAATTTGAATAACTCGTTTAGATTGAAATGATGTAACTAATGTAAAGCTTGGTAAATAATATGTTACACAAACTTGGTGTAGGGTACGCTTTTTAAAACTACACTACTCGTTAACATTCGGAAAAGATGCATGGACAACAACGTTAGAAATTACAACCCTTTAGCACGAGCGATGCATTGGATTTCAGCTCTAGCAATTTTTGGCTTATTTGGTGTGGGCCTGTGGATGGTTGATCTTTCGTACTACAGCGAGTGGTACAAAACAGCACCAGACTATCACCGTTCGGTAGGTATTCTTTTAGCTACAGTGACCGTTGTTCGCTTGCTTTGGAAACTAGTTACCACGTCACCCAAGGTGGAAGGTAAAAGCTATGAAGTCGCAGCTGCTAAGATTGCTCACGGTTTTATGTACATAAACTTAGCGGTTTTATTTATTTCAGGTTATTTGATTTCTACATCAGATGGTCGCGGGATAGAGGTATTCAATTGGTTCACTGTCCCAAGTATGGGCGAACTGTTTGCAAACCAATCTGATCTTGCAGGAACGATTCACTACTACGCTGCATGGGTACTGATCATTATGGCATCAGTACACGCCTTAGCGGCGATAAAACACCACGTTATCGACAAAGACGATACGCTACGAAAAATGATAGGAGCTTCAAAATGAATAAGTCAATTATCGCTACAGGATTAGCATTTGCTATGGCAATGCCTTTCGCTGCGAACGCCGCTGATTACGTGATTGATACAAAAGGCGCACATGCTTCAGTTAATTTTAAAGTTAGCCACTTAGGTTACAGCTTTATCCAGGGTCGTTTTAATACGTTCTCAGGTGATTTTTCATTTGATGAAAGCAAT
Source organism: Vibrio sp. R78045 (assembly GCF_042466085.1). Taxonomy (NCBI): domain Bacteria; kingdom Pseudomonadati; phylum Pseudomonadota; class Gammaproteobacteria; order Vibrionales; family Vibrionaceae; genus Vibrio; species Vibrio sp. R78045. Next base: position 79,936 of record NZ_JAXHBS010000013.1, on the reverse strand, counting down.
ATTGAAGCATCAAAAATAAATGTAACTATTGATACAACAAGCCTAGATTCAAACCACGCAGAACGTGATAAGCACATCCGTAGCTCTGACTTCATTGATGCAAGCAAATTTTCAGATGCCACTTTCAACAGCACAAAAGTGGTTGATAAAGGCGACGGCAAACTTGAAGTAATGGGTGACCTTAAACTTCATGGTGTCACTAAGCCTATCGTTATCGAAGCTGAATTCATTGGCGCTGGCCAAGACCCATGGGGTGGTGAGCGTGCTGGTTTTGTTGGTACGACTCGCCTAGAACTTGCTGACTTCAATATTCCTGTAATGGGAGCTTCAAGCTATGTCGATATGGACCTGCACGTTGAAGGTGTAAAGAAGTAATCTAGCTATTCACAATGGTCGTCTGATATCAACATTTTAAAAAGTATCAAAAGTTTAATTGATATCAAGAAAGCGACAGTTAGAAATAGAGAAAGGCGCAAAGTTTTCACTTTGCGCCTTTTTTATTGAGATAAATGGCAACGCGTTTAGGTCTGTTTTGTGTCAAACCTTTTATTACGTCAAAAGCCACCATTTGCCTCTAGCCAGTCAACGTTGCTATGACTGAGTTATCCAGTTGAACTACTAATCCCTAATAGTTCAGCTTTAGATTCGTTAATCTGTTTCTAGCTTTGCAAGTAGCCGTTAGTTAAGCCGTTTCTAGCTCAGCTTGTGGAACCACGTTTAGTCGGTCGCCATAGATAGGACGCAGTGCTTGCATAACTTCAATGCGAGTCAGTACACCTACCATCACGCCATTTTCTAGTACTGGAAGCATGTGTGGTTGGCTTACTTTCATCGCTTTTGCACGCTCTTCTAGAGAAAGAGAAGTCAGGCGAGTGGCGAAGCCCATACTTGTTGTTGGGTATAGTTGCTCTTTGTCGATACATAAGAACTCAGCAACATCGACTAGCTTGTCGTTAGCATCGATAGCGACTACGTCACGACTCATTAGGTCTACCACTTTTTGACCTTTAGTAGGGATGTAATCCTGGCACCATAGGTCAACCATTACGTCATGAACAGAGAAGATACCTACAAGGCGGCCTTCAACATCACAAACAGGAGCGCTAACAAGTTGAGCGTCTAAAAGTGTATCAATTGCAACAGAGGTAGGCATTTCTACGCTAAGTGTAATTGGTTGAGTGTTCATGATTTGCTTGATAGTAGTTGCTGTGTTCATAGTGATTTCCTTAACTGACGTGATTTCTGTTGTTTGTGTAATTGCTGTAATTTTTGTTGCTTTAAGTTGTGGGCGACGGTAGATGCTCCAATTAGCTAAGCCGACTAATACCGAGCCACCTACGATGTTGCCTATTGTCACTGGTATTAAGTTTGCGGTAACAAATTGCACGACATTAAGGTCTGCGTACTGAGCTGGTGTCGCGCCAATCTGCATCCAAAAACTCTCTGGTGCGAACGCTTGAATCGTGATGCCTAGTGGAACCATGAACATATTTGCCACACAGTGTTCAAAGCCTGAGCTAACGAACATCGCTACGGGTAATACGGTCATCATTGCTTTAGTCATCGCATTCGCAGAACTAAACGTTAACCAAATTGCTAAACACACCAGTAAGTTACAAAGCACACCCAAAGCAAAAGCTTGAACAGGGCTGTGGTGTAGCTTGTGCTGAGCAATGTTAAGAGCGTTTAAGCCCCACTGTCCGCCATCAAGTTGATACAAGCCTGCGGCGCTGACTAACGCCAAAAGGAACATCGCACCAACAAAGTTACCTACGTAAACCTTGCCCCAGATTGAAAGCATCTTGGTGAAAGTAATCTGCTTGTTTGCCCATGAGATGCTTGATAACACCGAACTGGTAAACAGCTCACCACCACAAATAACAATTAAGATTAAACCCATACTGAATGCTAGGCCGCCAGCTAAGCGACTTAATCCCCATCCCGCATCAGCGCTACCGGTGGTAACCGTGATGTAGAATAAAAAAGCAAGCCCTATGAATGCACCAGCCATGATTGCCAAACTCAATGTCATGCTGCTGGTTTTACTTGCCTTACTTAGTGCAAACTTCTCTGCTTCCGCCATCATTTCTGTTGGTGAGAACAGTTGATGATTTTCAGAAGTGCCTGTTGCCATATTCCCCCCTTGAACAATCCGTCATGTTTAATTCCTAGTGTTAATGACTGAGTTAATCAGTAGTGTTTTACAGGGCTCGTTGTGTCCTGCCATTACAGATTAGGGGGTTGAGAGGTAGAGGTAAAATTGATAATTTTTAGAAACCACATCAAATTTATTGATATAGATTTGGTTACGCGTAGAATGAAATTGATTGCTCATCGGCTTTATAAAAAACGAGCATTTGGACACAAATAATTAGAAGCATTAAGGATCAATTTTGCGTTATTCATTGAAGCAACTCGCGGTATTTGATGCAGTAGCAGATTCCGGGAGTGTTAGTCAGGCAGCAGACAAGTTGGCGTTAACTCAGTCGGCGACAAGTATGTCTCTTGCACAGTTGGAAAAAATGCTTGGCAGGCCTTTGTTTGAAAGGCAAGGCAAGCAAATGGCCCTTACTCATTGGGGCATGTGGTTGAGACCAAAAGCGAAGCGTTTACTGCAAGATGCGCAGCAAATTGAGATGGGTTTTTATGAGCAGCATTTACTGAGTGGTGAGCTCAAATTAGGTGCAAGCCAAACCCCTGCGGAACACCTCGTCCCAGATCTCATCAGTATTATTGATAACGACTTTCCTGAGATGCGAATCTCACTTGGGGTGCAAAGTACGGATGCAGTAATAGATGGCGTATTAGATTATCAATACGACTTGGGCGTAATCGAAGGTCGTTGTGACGACAACCGTGTTCACCAAGAAGTATGGTGTACTGACCATTTAACGGTGGTTGCGTCGGCTCATCACCCGTTTGCCAAGCGAGAACGAGTAAGTTTGGCGCAATTAGAGCAAGCGAAGTGGGTATTACGCGAGCACGGCTCAGGTACCCGCAAAGTTTTTGATAGCTCTATTCATCATTTAATTGGCGATCTCGATGTTTGGCGAGAGTACGAACACGTTCCTGTTTTAAGAAGTTTGGTTGCAAACGGCCCATATTTAACGTGTTTACCTTATCTAGATGTCGAACAATTTGTTGAGTCAGGCCAACTGGTGACGTTGAATGTTCCTGAGCTAGAAATGGAAAGAACGCTGTCCTTTATTTGGCGTGCTGACATGGCAGAGAACCCACTCGCTGAGTGCATTAAGCGTGAAGGTAAACGCATGATGAAAGGTAAACGGTCGGTTCTGTAACCTAGATTTGATAAAATACTAATAACCAAATATGTTGAATAAGCGATTTCTGTCTCTATATCGTGATAAATGCACATTTGCATACATTATTAATGTGATCATGATCGGCTAAATCAGAGCTCTCTTCACATAATATACTCACTTGATTTTAAGTGAGGCTAAATCCGGTTGTAGAAACCCTACAGTTAGGCTTTAGAAATAGTATGAGTACATTAGTCGCGATTTCATTAACAACAGGTATCTTGTCAGGTCTATGGGGATGGATTGCTATCTCTTTCGGTCTGTTGTCATGGGCAGGTTTCTTAGGTTGCACCAGTTACTTTGCTTCGCCTATGGGCGGTGTAAAAGGGCTAGCAAGCAGCTTATTAACCAATATGACAGGTGTATTCTGGGCAATGGTGATTATCGAAAGCTCAACCTTCGCAGGTCTAGAGATTTTAGGCTATATGATTACCGCTATCGTTGCTTTCTTTATGTGTATTCAAGCGAAACAAGCGTGGCTAGGTTATATCCCCGGCACCTTTATTGGTTGTTGTGCTACGTTTGCTGCAGGTGGCGATTGGCAACTTGTAGTGCCGTCTTTGCTGCTTGGTGGTGTATTCGGATACTTGATGAAAGCAACGGGGCTATGGCTTCACGAGAAATCGACTCAATCTTCGGAAGTTGTTGAACAACACGCTAAACAGGCAAAGGCTTAATAAATACGTTAAGTATTGACGCTTTAGTCACGGTTAACTCTTGCAAGATAATCCCCAATTAATTTGTATATCGATTTATACAGGCACACCGTTTGGTGTGCCTTTTTTGTTTGATTGTTATTGTGATAATAAGCTTAAGTATTTGTTTAAAATTGAAATTATAACATCGATCAGACAAATTGAATGCTAGGTGCTAGGTGCTAGGTGCTAGGTGCTAGGTGCTAGTTATTTAAGTATTCCCGTTTGCCATAGTGATGACGCGTTTTAGGGTCCACCTCAGCAATAATGGAATACATTCTTGCCCCTGATTTTCGCAATGAGAAACTATCGCCAATGCAAGGTCGGGTTTTGCGTGTTTTTTGAGTACCTTAGCGACTACTTTCTTTGGAGGAATAGGGTGATCGTATGGAATTTTCACCATGTCACGGAAAAAGTTCTCGAAGCCGTTCATATACAAGTAATGTTCTATGTCTTTATCAGGTAATTCAGTTAAGCGGTGTCGTTCTTGGTCATTACCAAGCTTTGATAAAACGGTCGCTGCGTATTTTTTACCTGCCGCGTCGCCATCGGTCACTACATGCCAGTCGATACCAAACTCTTGTGCAACCTTAATGAGCGCTTTAAGACCTGACTGAGCGAACTCGATAATTTGAACACCTTCAGCGGCAAGGTTATAGCCACATTGGTTAGCTAATTCGTTGAATAACCAAACTTCGGTTTCACCTTCCACTAATAACCAGCAGCGGGCAAACAATGCACCAGAGCGGTGGAAACGAATATGGAAACCAATTCGTCTCAACTCATCTTTGCTGAAGTGATTCATGTTGAGTTGGTTAGCGATGGTTTTGTCTGAATGGCGAACCAATCGACGAATCGATTGTAGAGGTACCGCAGCTAGAAGGTCACCACTGTTGGTGGTGAGGATTTTCTGCATCGGTAATTTCTGCATCAAGCTCCAAGCCCTTGCCAAGTGCGTTGGGTGTAAGCGGCCTTCTGGATCTTCGAGGATCAAAAGGGGGCGTGCACATCGCCTTAATTCATTCGGCCCTTTTGCTTGAAGGTAGGCATTGAGCAAACCCATGAATAATAGGCGAGTTTGTTTGTTTTTAGTTTCTTCTACAAGCTGATGAATGCTCTTATCGTTTGCGCCTGCAGAGTAGAGTAAACCGTCCCTCTGTTTTCTAGGGTTGCGGCGAGCAGTGCTTTTGAAAGAAAAGTAATGCTCAATTAGGCTTTGCATAGACTCTAGACTGCTACGCATTTCGCCTTTGTTTACATGGCCAGGGATCGCCATCAATCGTCGGCATGTATTATCAATTCGTTTCTCTATTCGAGCTTGACGCCCATTGCCATTGTGCCCGTTTCCATGACCAGTACTGGCGTGGCTATTCGCGCTACCATTTTCGTTGTTGCCGTTACCATTATGCCCATTGGTATGGAGATGAGCATTGTGGTTGAGTGATTTACTATTGAAAGGACGATCAAAATGTCTTGCATCACGCAGACGGATCACTGGGTGCAATGTCATCAACTCTTGAGCGAGCTTTTCAGAATGGTGCAACTTTAGTGGGTTTCCCTCTATATTTAAGAAAGCATAATGAGTGGTGGCTTCATATTGCTCTAACGTCGCACTGATTCGGTAATAGATACGGAACACACCGAACTCATCTTGAACCCAAATGGGTTTTAGTTTGCGATAACGCCCGGCATTTAGTTCACTTTTATCGCTGGCTTTTAATGCGAGAACTATTTGGAGGTGTTGAGATTGTGGGTGTGAAACAGAGTAATCGACATGAAAATCGGTCATTTTAAAATGATATGGAACGCCATCTGATGGAAGTACGACGGATAGAGCATCCAATAATGAAGACTTGCCCCAAGTGTTTTCACCAATCAGCGTGGTTAACTCATCAAACGCAAGAGACATGCGCTTTATACCTCGAAAGCCAGAAATCTCGATTCTTTCTAGTTGCATAGGCTTACTCCTAACGGAAGGCTCTGCTAATTGTTTGAAAGCTAACAGATATCTTTAATCATAATCGAAAAACACGTGTTCAGTATGTTCGCTTGTCACAAAAACCGCTCTTTATTAATACGGTGCAAAATCAGATTTTTGATCTATATCGAGTATTTTTTTGCAGTGCAGTTTCATAAAATTCACGATTCTGTCATGATTCTCGACCTAGTATGAAGGGACAAAGAGAGAACACAATATGACTAAAAATAATAAGCCGACCAAAATAGTGTTGGCACACATTAACGACACCCACTCATACTTTGAACCAACGTCATTACAGCTATCACTTAAAATGAATAACCACATCATTGAACCTTATGTCAGTGCTGGTGGCTTTGCTCGAATCTCAACGCGCTTTAAACAGATAGAACAAGATGCGCAACGACAAAAGGTTGGAACCTTGTTTTTGCATGCTGGAGACTGCTTCCAGGGCACCTTATACTTTTCATTATTTAAGGGAAAAGCAAACGCCGATCTGTTGAATGCTCTTAATATTGACGCCATGACGCTCGGTAATCATGAACTTGATATGGGTAACGAGCCAGTTGCAATCTTCGCCAAACGAATCAAATTCCCACTGTTGGCGGGTAACTGGAACTTATCGAATGAGGATATCAATAAAATTCATACTTTAGCGGACAACGACATTGTTAAGCCTTTCCTGACTGAAACCCGAAGTGCTTCTTTTATAACGAAAGAGTTTGATGGAGAGAAAGTTGCGATATTCGGTTTAAGCATCGACAAGATGGCGGGTATCGCTAACCCTGATATTGACACACCATTTGAAAATGCATTAGAAACGGCAAAAGCCACAATAGAGCAAATTCACCAAACGGGTATTAATAAGATCGTATTACTCAGTCACCTTGGTTATGAAGCTGATTTAGAATTAGCGGCAAACGTTACAGGCATTGGCGTGATTGTTGGTGGTCATAGTCACCGCCTGCAAGGTGACTTCTCTGATATTGGTTTAGTTAAAGATGACGATTATGGTGTGAAAGTTGGCGACACGTATGTGGTTCAATCTGGTTTTCACGCAATGAGCCTAGGGCACTGTGAAATCGAGTTCGATTCTAAAGGTAAGGTGACTCACTTTAATGGCAAAAACGAATTGCTGTTGGGGCGTCGACTGTTTATAGACGCTAAATTAAGTGAAGTAGGTCAAGACGATGCCCATGATATGGCGTGTGAGTTCTTGAACAACCACCAGAATATTGCGGTATGTAAAAAAGATCCTGAACTGCAAAGCATACTTACTGACAAATATCAGCCTAGAGTTCGAAAACTGCAGAAACAGGTTATTGCTCATGCAGATACGAAACTGCGTCATGTGCGCATTCCTGATGAAAAAGGGCCAAGCCAACTGGCACCGTTGGTTGCTCAGTCTTTCCATTACTTGATGAACGAAAAAGGTCATCAAGTAGACTTCGCTATTCACAATTCTGGCGGCGTTAGAAATTCGCTCAACAGTGGTGATGTTTCGGTTGCCGATATTGCCGGAAAACTGCTACCGTTTGCCGTACCTATTGGTGTATATGACGTAAAAGGTGAAACGATCGCGGGTATGTTAGAAGGTGCGATCAATAATGCGTTAGACAATGGCGTTGTTGGTACTGGCTCAGGTAGCTTTCCTTATACTCACAACTTGAGGTTTTGTTATCACAAAGAGGCGCCATTAGGGCACCGAATTCACCACCTAGAAATACACACTGATGAGGCTGGTTGGCAAGATGTTGATCGTGAACAGGTATACCGCGGCGCATCGTCTGCCTACACAATGAAAGGTAAAGAAGGTTATGATGCTGTATTAGATATGATAGGGAATGGTACAGTGACCACCGATTCAATGTCAGACTGTTTTATTGCGTTTCTTCAAGACAACCCAGAGTCACTTCAGCAGAGCGAAATATTGAATTGCATGGAGTGTTTTAGGTAATCCCATTTAGCCTATTTAGACGTATTATTATTGCTTAAGTAAATCTATAAAATTGGCACTGTTTATGCTTAGTTTTCCAGGTAACTTTCTGTGGAGGCAAAGCATGGATAAGAAAGATTGGTTCGACGCTGCAGCTGTTGTCGGTTGGGTGTCTGTTTGGTCTGCATTGGTGTACTTAGTACCTACTGCAGGTTTATAACTTGTCGATTTTATAACTTAACAAAGCTATAAGATGATTCGGTTTGAACGCGATTTTCAAACCACAACAACATAAGGGTTGCAGGCTTGGAATGACACTCAGTTTCAAAAATCGGTGAACCTCTTAGGGGGATTATTTGAATCAATACAAGTGTCGCTTTGATAAGCTTACAGCAATAAAAAAGGAGCCTTGTGCTTCTTTTTTATTTATTTTTAAAATTTATCTAGACGAAACAATGTTAGAGGAATATTATCCACGCGTTTGGGGAGTAGTTAGCGCAAGTTTACATATCGTCATCTCGTTAGGCCAAGAGTCTATCCGGTATGTAAAGGTGAAATCCCATATTTCACTTCAACGAGACCAACGCAATCACAATCAAGATCCGTCGTGGAGCTTGATATGTTTTGTTTGCGGAAGGTCTTTGTAAAGTTCTTCCGCCCGGAGGAATAATGAACTCAACTCAATCTCTATTATCTACCAATAGTGAATCCTTTTTTTCATCGCCAGTCATGACGACATATGCGGGCTTTTTCCTGCTGACTGTGATTCTTGTTTCTATTGATATCTATCAGACTCGCGGAGGTAATGTCACCATCAAGAAAGCGGCGATCTGGAGTGTTTTCTGGTTTGTGCTCGCATTTTTGTTCGCTGGTTCTATTTACTTGTTTTGGGACCTCTATGCGCCGAATAGTGAATACACAGCTCAAAAAGCAACCGTGTCATTCATTACCGGTTACTTGCTAGAAAAATCCCTTAGCGTAGACAACCTATTTATATTCGCGATGATATTCGCTCAGTATCAAGTTCCAGAGCACTTAAGACCGCGTGCGCTTCTTTGGGGGGTTATTGGTGCGTTGGTACTTCGTGCAATCATGATCGCGTTAGGCGCGCAATTATTAGCTGAATACCACTGGGTACTTTACGTGTTCGCTGCGTTCCTAATTGGTACAGGTATTAAACTGGCGTTAGATAAAGACGAAGAAGAGAGTATAAATACACTGCCTGAAAAGCTACTTCGTAAAGTGATGCCCGTAACCGAGGATTTCCATGGTCCTGCATTAATGGTTAAACAGGGTGCTAAATGGGCATTCACTCCAATGATGTTGGTGATCGGTGCAATTGCAGTGATGGACGTAATGTTTGCATTGGATTCGATTCCTGCGATTTTCGCCGTTACGCGAGAGCCATTCTTAGTGCTGGCTGCAAACGTTTTTGCGTTACTTGGCCTTCGTTCACTGTACTTTGTACTCCAAGGTATGATGGACAAGTTCATCTACTTGAAGCCAGCGCTTTCATTCATCATGGTCTTTATTGGTGTGAAAATGCTGCTAGTTGATAGTGAGTGGGCAATCCCTACGCATTGGTCACTTTTGGTACTTATCTCTACGATGGCCATTGCTATTATAGCGTCGATTTATGCGAAGAAACCTGCCATTGAACAAGTAAATTAAACCAAATATAACTTATCGAAAACTCGATAGTAAGTCCGTGGCCGATGAAGTGGATAATTTATTTATGTAAATTTTCTGTGACATTGGCCGCTTTGTATAGGGGGTTATTTGAACTAAATGCATGATTTTGATGTCTTATTGAATTTATAAGCATGGTGAGTGAATATGTATTCTCCCAGCTTGTTAATGGCTTGTTTTATTAGAAAAACTAATCTGAATTTTCAATTTTAGTCATTTTTTAACGGGTAAAATATCACCTATTATTCTTGTCATCAGAACGAAATACTTAAACAAGTTTATAGAGAGGCAATCATGGCTCAAGCAATGCAAATGAATACTATCGCTGTTCCTAACTCTATGGATAAGAAGACCTACTCGGTTAACTTCAAAGGATTGATTGCACACATTTTCGATATTCTTTTCGTAGACAACTCTCCACGTAGTTACTACGCAAGCGACCTATCGGGTCACATGCAGCGCGATATCGGTATCAACCGTTAATCTCAGCGTAAATGCATAGAATTAAAGAAATACAGAATTAAGAAACGCCAGCTTTTGAAGCTGGCGTTTTTGTATCTGAAATAAACTCTATCTTTTCGCAAACTAAGCTCCTGAAAGAAAAACCTAGGCATAACGGTCTGTATTTGAGCGCCAATCAATTCGCTTTGTACAAGGAGCTCGGTATGTCACACGCCAAACTCAATCCATCATTGATTAAACTTTGTTTATTTGCCTTACCGATCAGTTTGTATTCCTCAGTGTCGCTTGCACAAACCTGGAGTAATGAAGGGCAACCTGCTCAGGTGATCGAACTGTTCACCTCTGAAGGTTGTTCGAGTTGTCCGCCTGCTGATGAATACCTCAGCACTTTTGAAGAACATCCGAAACTCTGGACACAAGTTATTCCGCTCGCTTATCACGTTGACTACTGGGATTACCTAGGTTGGGGAGACAAGTTTGCCAGCAAAGCGTTCAGTCAGAAGCAACGTTTATACAAAGCTTATGGGGTAACAAGTGGCGTTTATACGCCAGGCTTCGTTGTCGACGGTAAAGAGTGGCGCGGTTATTTCAATTGGCTTGATAGAACGCTGCCTTCGCTCCCCCAACAAAATAACCCCAAGCTTACAGTCAATCATAAAGGCGACACGTTCAGTGTCAGTTATGAAGGAAAAGGGGACTATGTCGCTCATATTGCCTTGTTGGCGATGAACGAAGTCACCAGCGTTAAAGCGGGCGAGAACAGAGATAAGAAACTTGAGCACGATTTTGTCGTGGTTTACGATGGCTACCAACGTGGTGAGTCTGAATGGCAATTCAATATCGACTTCTCCCCGTTAGTTGCCACACCTGATGCAGTAGCCGTGTGGTTAACAGAGCCTAACTCGTATGAACCGGAACAAACAGTAGCAGGGTGGCTGAACTAAATTTGCGATAACTTGGTATCTGGATGTGTTTTAGAGGGGCTTAATCGCTGAAACACGGGAGAAAGGGGCGATTTAGTTACGTAATACGGCTGAAATACGTTAGTATAGCGCGCTATTATTTTAGCTTTGAGTTCCTGCAATTAATGACTAACACCACAACACCAACCAACTTTTCTGATCTTGGCTTAATTTCACCATTGATGGCTCGTCTTACCGAGCTTGAATACCAACAGCCAACGCCTATCCAAGCGCAAGTTATTCCGAGTGTGTTAGCAGGACGCGACCTAATTGCAGGCGCAAATACCGGTTCAGGTAAAACCGCGGCATTTGCACTTCCACTATTACAGCAGATCCATGAAGATGCACCTTTAGACCGTCGTTCGGGCAAAGGTAACTATGTTTCTGGCCTTATCTTGGTTCCAACACGTGAGCTTGCTAAGCAAGTTGCCGATAGCGTTAAGTCTTACGCAGTGCATTTCAACGGTGCAATTAAAACCGTTTGTGTATTCGGTGGTGTGTCGGTGAACACTCAGATGCAAGCGCTACGTGGTGGTACAGATATCTTGGTGGCAACACCAGGCCGATTGCTTGACCTGATCTCAAGCAACGCTATCAAACTCGATAAAGCAAAAACGTTAGTACTTGATGAAGCTGACCGAATGTTAAGCCTTGGTTTTACAGAAGAACTAGACGCGATCTTGAAACTTCTGCCAAGCAAAAAACAAACCTTGTTGTTCTCTGCGACTTTCCCCGAGCAAGTTAAAACGCTGACTCACGAACTACTGAATGATCCAATTGAAGTTCAACTTCAAAGTGCTAATGCGAGCACATTGGTTCAGCGTGTATTCGAAGTAGAAAAAGGTCGTAAGACAGCATTGTTAGCGCACCTGATTCAACAGCACGAATGGCGCCAAGCTCTTATCTTCGTAAACGCGAAAAACAGCTGTGAGCACCTTGCAGACAAGCTATACAAGCGCGGTATCATCGCAGAAGTATTCCACGGCGATAAAGGGCAGGGTTCACGTACTCGTATTCTTGAAGATTTTAAATCTGGCGAGATTGACGTTCTTATCGCGACAGACATCGCGGCACGTGGTCTGGATATCGAAAAGCTACCAGTAGTAATCAACTTTGATTTACCGCGTAGCCCATCAGACTACATGCATCGTATTGGCCGAAGTGGTCGTGCGGGTGAGGTTGGTCTAGCGCTATCTTTGATCGACCACGAAGATTACCATCACTTCACAATCATTGAGAAGAAGAACAAAATCCGTCTTGAGCGTGAGCAAATCGAAGGCTTTGAAGTAGATTCCGAAGCGGTTGCTGAGCTGGTTGCAGCGCTCAAACCTGTTGCGCCACCTGCTGGCACAGGCAAGAAGAAAAAGAAGAAAGCACCTAAAAACCAAGATGTTTGGTTGAGAAATAACTAATATAGAGTCAGTAAAAAATAAAATTTATAAAGGCGCTTAATTGCGCCTTTTTTGTACTTACATTTTGGCTCTGGTAATAACCTAATCTTAGCAAAAAGCCCGGTCGCTAGTTCGTAGGGTCAGATCCTCCATAAGAGATTCAGCGATTTAACGCTTTGCTCATAACCTGTTCGGGTTTTGAGCAAATTGGGTAACCGCGTGAAGACCTCGATTAAACAATTAGTGCTGGTAGCTTCATTTTTCCTGTTTACCCAACACTCTTCGAGAGCTGCTGAATTTGAGACTAAAGGGGTTAATAAAACTCTCACCGAAAACGTAGAATTATACTTAGAACCTTTGGTTGATGTTCCTGCTTCACAGCTATCGAAAACTAAGCTATCTAAACGTATTCAAGATGCGCTCAATCCTTATGGTTATTATCACCCTCAGCTAGATATCGAATTCAATGATTCTGATAACGTGATCATTAACATCGATTCTGGCCCTGTCATGCGCATCGCAGAATCGATAGTAAAAGTCACAGGCGAAGCGAGTAAAGATAAAGAGTTCATCAACATACTCAATCATAGCAAGTTAGGCTCAGGTTTAACTTTGTCTCATCAAGAATACGACCATACTAAGCGTGCGATTTTTTCTTTAGCGAAGCGGAAAGGTTATTTTGACGGTAGGTTTATCGAGTCAAAGATTGAAGTTATTCCCAGCGAGAACATCGCCAACATTTACCTGCACTTTTCAAGTGGGCCACGATACAAGTTTGGTTCTATAAGTATTCCAGATGATGGCGTTGATCCTACCCGTATCGAGAAAATACCAACTTTCAAAAAAGGTGACGACTTTGACACCATCAAGTTAGGTGAACTGCAATCCGATTTGTCTGACACTCAATGGTTTCGAAGTGTCATCGTACATGGTGACTTTGATAAGCTTGATGACAACCTAGAAGTTCCAATTGATATCATTGCCGAGCCAAGTTCTCGTAATATTGTGCAGGTGGGTGGCGGTTATTCTACCGATCTCGGTTTACGAGCCTCGCTCAGTTGGTCAAAGCCTTGGTATAACCGAAGAGGCCATAGCTTTGAAACACAGACATATTTGTCTGAACAAGAGCAATCACTGCAGTTGGGGTACAAAATCCCAGCGGAAAAGGTCACAACTGATTACTTTGGTATTCAGTTTGAATCGAAACGAATTGATCATCGAGACACCAATAGTCTTACAAACGATCTTAAGTTCGAACGTTACTGGCAATTAGATAGTGATTGGCAAAGCACCATTTACGTCAAGTACTTGCACGAACAGTACATTCAGGCGTCTGAGGAAGACCAATCGCAATTGTTGCTACCTGGCATCAGCTTCTCTCAGGTTGATCGTAAAAATGATCAATTGGAGATTAATCATCGACACATCTATTCTATTGAATATTCTGACCCTAATCTGTTCTCTGATTCAAGGCTGTTGCGGTTGGAAGGAAACAGTGTAGTTTCGTGGGATATTAGTGATAATCAGAAGCTCCATTTCCGTTCAAACGTTGGCATTAACATTGCGAAATCATTGTTGGACGTACCGTCTTCACTGCGTTATTTTGCTGGTGGTGATGGAAGCTTAAGAGGTTATGGTTATGAATCGATTTCTCCGAAAGACGATAACGGCGAACTAACCGGCGCGCGCTACATGTTAACGGCAGGCCTTGAATATCAGCATCAGGTGTATCAGTCAATTTGGATGGGCGCGTTTCTCGATGTTGGTGATGCGTTTGACGATGAAGCAGATTGGAAGCGTGGCACAGGCCTTAGCTTGATTTGGAAATCACAATTCATTCCTGTAAAACTCGATTTTGCATACGGTTTAGATGCCCCTGAAGGTGATGAGTTTCGTATTCACTTTTCTTTGGGTACTCAATTCTGATGCTCGTACTTTGTTTGAGCTCTCGCTAATGGGTATTCAAGCCAATTAAAGAGTCGAATCCAGAGTTGAAAGTCGGTATTTATCAACGGCAGGAGGATGTGGGCATACTTACGATGCGGACCTACTAAACTACGTTAGAATGGTCAATAACGTGGACAATAGAACCATTACACCAAGCATGTAAGATTAGTTTTTCTTCAGACAAAGAAACCGCGCATGTGACGCGGTTTCTTTGTTTTATGGTTCAGAGATTAGTTTACAGAGTTTTGCTCTAGCTAAGACAAGCATTCAGCCATTGGATTACAGCTCAAACTCGCCGTTCATTTTTCGAAACAACCAATCCGGAAATTTATTCAATGGACTGTAGTTTGGGCTCTTTGTGTGTGTTTGTTCGCCTGAAATCCAAATAGTCTCGCCTGATTGGGCTCGCGAAACAGCCCAGAACAAATCCTCTTTCTGACGCGTTAAGTAGTGTGTCACTTGCTTCGCAAACTCTTCACTCTCAATCAACACACCAAACTCAACGTTCAAAAAGTCTGATCTTGGATCGAAGTTAGAAGAGCCAATATAGGTCACTCGTTCATCTAAAATGACGGTCTTGTTATGGTAGTAGGTATCAACATGAAAGTAGTGATCATCATTGATAGCTTGGCTTTTGTACTCATAGATACTTACGCCTCTGTCGAGTAAAGTCTCACGGTGTTTTTCGTAATACGCTGGCACAAAGCCTGAATCATTGGAAGCAGATGAGTTGGTTAGTAAGGTTACTTCAGCTTGGTTCTCTCTAAGCGCACCGACAAACACAAACTGGTTATCGCTTGGCACCATATAAGGCGTAGAAATTATAGCCTTAGATGGGGTCGCTACTTTTTGCTTCATTAAGTACTCTGTACGTTGACGAAAGTAGGGTTTGTTGTCATCGAGCTTCTTTAACGAATCAAATAGAGGAGTAACCGATGCTTCAATAAAGTTTGGTTCACCTAGGTGATTTATCTGTTTCTCAACATCGAACGTGATCTGTTCTTTATTCTTTTCGCCATTGTTCATTGCTTTAATAAATGCTTTGTATTGACCTTTGACTTTAATTCGTTCTTGAATTGGCACAACATATTCGCTCTCCCAAAGTGCTTGGTAGTTGCGATCGAAAGACGCTATTACCGTACCTCGAAATAGAACGTCCATATCAAAGAAATTGGCATTTTCGCTATAACCAAAGTAATCATTACCGATGTTTCTTCCGCCCAAAATCATCGATTGATGGTCAACATTGAAGTACTTCTCGTGAAGTCGATTATCCAGTCGCTTTTGGTGAGTCGAGAAGTTGAACGCACGGCCAACCCAGCCAGCTTTACGTGACTCAAAAGGGTTAAACAGTCGAATCTCAATATTGGGGTGTGAGTCCAATTCCGCTAACCATTTATCATTAAAAACCAGTAGGTCATCTAAGGTCAGTCGGATGTGAACCTCACGATCCGCTGCTTGCTTTAGCTCGTTTAGAAGCATCAAACCTAGCGTGTCACGTTCCCAAGAGAAGTAAGTCATATCTATCGAATGTTGTGCTCGGCGAACGAGGTCGATACGACGAGCGAAGGCTTCTGGCGCAGAAGGAATCAAATACACTTCTGCTTGGTGTTCGGTGCTTTGCCAGTTTGCTTCGAAGTCTGTTTCAACATCGGGGTAAGGTTGGGCACATCCTGTGACCAAAGCAATTAACATCATTGTGCATGCTGTTTTTAGTTTGCTAAGTGTCATAACTAACCTGCGTTTGAGCGTAAAATTGGATATAAAAACGGCCAGCGAGCTGGCCGTTAAAGTAGGAGGGGGGGAATATGTTTAGTTTAGGTACCAGTCCCAAGGCATAAGACCTTGCTCTGTTAGACCCGTTAAGCGACCTTCACGAAGCTTAGGATCAACACCTGGGTTTGTGACATAGTCCCAGTCATAGGTTGTGTTATCGCTAAAGCCTTGAGATTCGATAACTAATACATTGTCGGCAGAATCGCTGTACTGGTAGTTAGTGAATAGTTCTTCGCTAAACCATAGGCGTGACATTTCGTTCATTAATGCCTTCTCATTACTTGTTGGGTGAATCTCACTACCGTCAAAACGTACAGCTTTGTTGAACATAAATGGTAGTTCTGAACCGTTACATGCACCGCTGATGCAACCAATCGTTTTGAATAGATCAATGATTGACAGTTGGTCGTATTCGCCTGTTTCTTCATTTAGAGCTGTTTTAAAGTTCCACATGTTAAAACTTGGTTTGTGCTCAAAGTAGTATAACGTTGCTTGTACTTCGCTGTTTGCTGCCATATAACGAGCAGGGCCATTGAATAGTGTGTCATTTAGCAAGGTTTTAAATTGCTTCATGTTCGCTGTTGCGTCGCCCAGAGTTGCTTCTGAGTTAGGGTAAAAATCAGTTAGAGCCAGAATGTCTTGGGTTTGTTGGTGGCTAGTTATATCAACAATGTCGACCAAGCAACCTAAGGTACCCGCAATATCACTGGTATCAATGCATCCAGTCATTTCAAGTAGATCTCCTTCTAGCTTGGCACCATAAAATAAACTCGTTACAGCGCTGTAAGCGCTGCTTGGCAATACAAGCTCTGCTGAAACTTCATCACTTGCTCGCTCAGATAGTTTTTGCTGAAGAAGAACGATGTTGTTTTGATCTTCTAACCAGTTAACCATTGCAAGTGCAAGCTGTGCTGGCTCTTCGTTAGTAAGCAGTTCAGGCTCATCATTTGCTAGTAGTTCAATGACTGTCGGAATCAAGAACGTTGTA
This sequence comes from Vibrio sp. R78045, assembly GCF_042466085.1. Taxonomy (NCBI): domain Bacteria; kingdom Pseudomonadati; phylum Pseudomonadota; class Gammaproteobacteria; order Vibrionales; family Vibrionaceae; genus Vibrio; species Vibrio sp. R78045. Next base: position 62,792 of record NZ_JAXHBS010000013.1, on the reverse strand, counting down.
GTAAAGAGCATGCCAAAGCTGTTCGCTTCATGTGCATTTTCACCGAGGACAGTAGGTACTGAGAAGCCTGCTTGTATTGGTGATTCTGCTGATTCGCTACAGCTACCAAGTAAGCTAGTTTTTTCACACAAGATGTAGGGAGCAAAAGGCATCAGGTTTGACATTGGAGTTTCATCTGCTGCTGGGCTCAGAATTGGGATTTGCAAAGAACCTAACAACCAATTTTTTAGCTGTTCAATACCATTCAAAGCTGTTTCTTGCGACGCCATGATCTCGTCGATCGAAGTGTTTGCATCAAAATCATTGTTGCGGTCCTTAGCCACGTCATAGCTAGCGTACTCAAAACCATACGGGTTGCTCTGCATGATGGAACGTTGGAAATATTGACCTGCGATATCGTCATCTTGCTGCAAGAAACCAATAGACATAGCACCTGAGCCTTGCCCAATAACGGTTACATTTTGAGCATTACCACCGAAATCGGTAATATTATTGTGTACCCACTCTAAGGCGCGCTTTTGGTCACCTAGGCCATAGTTGCCATCTTCGTTTGCGCCTTTAATCCATTGAGTACCTAACTGACCAAGACGGTAGTTCAAGCTTACATAGATGAAAGGCTTACCATCGTCGCTTCCTTGAGCAACCACGGTATCACCGTGCACAAGTGCTTCAGAACCTGAGCCATATTCAAAGTCACCGCCGTGGATGAATACATAAACCGGTAGATCTGCATCAGCATCTAAGTCTACTGGACGCCAAATGTTAAGGTTCAAACAGTCTTCAGATTGTGTCTGTGAAACGGTCTTCAATTGAGGGCAAGCATCACCAAACGCAGTCGCATCAATGTCAGTCCCAAGATCGATAAGTTCACTGTGCTCAAAGCGCTCTGCCTCAGCAAATTTAATACCTTTAAAAGACTCAACAGAAGTCAGTTTGTTGTCTTCGGTATTTGAAGTAATAACCAGTTCTTCTTTGGTCGCTTTAATCGTTACGTCACCGATTTGAGCGGTAAAAGGTTCAACAGGTGCCGGAACTAGCGGTTCTGGTTTGTCTGGCAATGGAACTGTAGGGGCAGTATCAGTATCGCAACCTGCTAACGCAGCAGCAATAGTAAGGGCGATCGTAGAGCGGTATGCAATAGTCATAAAAAGAGTTTCCACAATAGTATTCGGCGTAGTCTGTTTAATCGTCATCTACGTAGATAACAGAGCTACAAAATTTCTTATTAAGAACAACCTAGTTTTAAGGTTAGGCTGGTATCCCAAGCTCAGTGACTAGAATCGGTAGCCAAGATTCAGCGTTACAGCCGAACGAGTTTCACCTTTGTTGTACAACACGGTCATGTTGTAATGCTTGCCGATCTGTTTGTTAACCCCTGTTAGGAATGCCCACTGATCGATGTCGACACCAACGTCATAATCAAATTCGATGTCATCAGTTTTTACAGTGCCTTGCATACGAGAATTTAAACCTTGGTATTCAGCGCCAACGAAAAACTGAGCTCGATAATCGACTAATTGATAACCCAACATAGGTTGAACCGTAACAATGCCATCGCCCCAATCATCCATTCCTTTCAGGCGTGTTTGTGAATAGGTACCTGTGACTGAGGCAAAGAACTCTTTGTAACCAACAGATAATGTGGTGCCCGCACCGCGTAAGTCATATTCAAGATGAAGTGGTACATTCAAACGGCCACTGTTACATAAGGCAGAGACACCTTCGCAAAGTGCGTTACCTAGCCCAGGTAATTTGTCATTGAGTTTGTCTTTTAGGTATTCACCTGCTGCGCCGGTATAAGCCGCATCCACATTCGCATCAACGTTTACCTTTCCTACATATCCGAATACATTCCAGAATGGCAGGATATTAACGTCACCACGTATAGAAAGACTCTCAGCCTTAACCGTCGCAACGCTATCTTCAGGATCAAATAAGTCGTTCAAGCGAACACCACCAATCACGTAATCAGTCATTGGAATGTCCATGTCTTGGTTGCGATAAGCCACTGATACGCCGAATGGAAGAGGTAAATCAATGCCTTGACGTCGTACCATGTCACCCATTAACGGAAAAACTCGGTCTAGCTTGACGCTCGCTTCTAACATTCTTGGGTCTGATACTTCTTGAAGCCTCGCTTCGTTGACCACTTGTACGCCGTTATCCTCTTCATAAAACGCGACTGGTTCGATGATGCTCGTCATCTTCATTGGCTTGTTCTTGGTTGTACCAACCACTTCAGTTGTTTTATTTGCGATGACTAACTTATCCGTCGGTAAAGTGTGAAACTCAATCTCTTGCTTATAGCTTTCTACCTTGTAGGTATGGTGTTTGAACGGCTTGTCATTGCTGATCAGCATTCGTTTTGGTTCACCGTCGACTAACTCAATGTCGACATTCAAAAAACGGAAATATGCGATATCTTGAGGGAGTCCATACTTCGAATAATCGAAGCTGATGATTACTTTGTTATCGTCGATTTCTTTTACTCGAACCGAAGATGAATCAAAGCTTTCTGCATAGTGACGTAAGCGATATTCGGTACGTGTGAAGGCTTCTATTTCATCGAGTAGGTTTTCGTTATCATCCAGCTCATCTGGGTTATATTTGATACGAAGGTCGATGTTGCCTTTAGTGTCGGTGTTCTTGACGAGGTAGACGCTTGAGTCACGAACATCATCACCAACTTGCAGTGTACGATGTGCGTGTTCAACTAGGTGCTGACCTTGTACTAGTGAGCTTATTGCTAGCTTTGGCAAGTCATGACTTATGCCATATTTGTCAAACAGTACTCGACCTTGCTCTTTGACTTCGGTGTAAGTCTTGGTTTTTGCTGCTGACGCAAAAGTGGGAGTAATAAGTAATAGGGCGCTCGCTAACACAGAAAGAGTATGGGTCTTACAGGCGCTGGTGCGTATTTCAAAAAAACTCATGACGGTTTCCACGCTGAGTGGCCTCAAACCTTCGAGACTCAAACAGTCGATGTAATACTGAACGTCGTGTTCAGTTGTTATGTATTTATCCGTTAGGATTGCTAGTGTGAATGTCGCGACTAAAAATGCATTGCGTCAATCAATGAGAGGATTTTAAGAGGAGGTGGCAGATCGCGTTAATCGCGTTTGATGGACGCTATCCTACTTTAATGAATAACTACTCTAACATTCTGATTTATATGATTTTTATAAGATAAAAAACGGCCTGCTAAGTAAAATGCTGGGCAGGCCGTATTGTTGAAGTGGTTTATGTATTGAGCTTTAAGCGGTGACCTTCACCCTAAATAGATCAGTAAACAGCTTGGCTATCATTAAAATGATTAAGATATTAACCAACATTAATAGCGGTGTTTCAATTTGGTAAACGGGCGTAAGGTTGAGAGCTCCAGATGTCAGTACGACTAACAAATTAACACCTAGTATTCGATGCACCATGAGTTTAGGCGTGGCGAACACTTTCCATATCACCATAATGTTAAGGAAGTAGAATAGACCGAGCGCCCATAACTCCGTCATTGAGGGCATCACAAAGATGTACTGCAACAGAATCACCGATCCTGTGCCCAATACACCATAGAAGGCATCCTTAATAACGCTTGGTGGCATTGTCGGCACCATAGAAGAGAATACACCGGCTAACATAGGAAAGATAAACCCGCCCGGCACTGGAAGATAAATCCAAATCAATAGTGATGTGATAAACATCGACACGCCTTGCAGCACTTTGCGCCCATCTTCATTCAAATGTTCAACAAACGTGCGATGAGCATGATGCCAAGAAACTTCTTTATGATCGCCCATTACATTGAGTTCGCCTTCAACAAGAGATTGTTCTGGTGTTAAGACATCGAACGTCTTCAAGTTCTTAATAATAACCGACCACTGGATACCCAAGTTAGGTTCACTGTTACTTTGTTTGATTAATGCATCTTGGATATGCGCCATTTCATCGATACGCAAACGCCATGTTTGGATGTTCTCTTTAAGATGATAACTTCCGGTCAGTGGTAAATCTAAAAGTTGATACAGCTTATCAATATTTGCGGTGTTGCTTTCAAGTGCGGCAATATCGATGTCGTCTGATTTTTCCATTGCATCTAACAACGCTTGTTTACTTGTTTCGAAACGTTGTACAAAGTTGAGCTCAGTATTCACAGGCCACACGATGCGATACACAAAAGAGAAGACCACAACTCCTAGTAGTGTCTCTTGAAGCCTAAGAACAGCAAAGTGAAAGGTGGTTTGGCTATCAAACCCGCCCATGCATGAAACAATTGAACACACGGCAAATCCAATTGAAAAGATATAACCGTACTTCTCGTCGTTCGACATGAAGATACACACCCCAAGGAACAGCGTAAAAAATGCTAGAAACAAGAAACGATCTTGAGAAAACATGGCGATAAGGAAAAAGGCATAACCGGTCCCTAACAAGGTTCCCATTAACCGGTTATGGCCTTTGTTTATTGAATGGGCGAAGCTTTCGTTCAATGTCATCACTGCAACGGCTATCGCAGCCCAATAGGGTTTTTCCCAGCCAAACCACAACGCTAGGCAGATTGCGATAACGATAGACAGTGCGGCTTTAATCGCGTCTTTAGTCGATGCAGTGAACATTAGAACCACCTAGCTATTTTTGATTATTTTAATCGAGGCAGTCATACCAACACGCAGTTGTACGTCCTCAGGTATTTTGTCTAACTTAACTTTGATAGGAATGCGTTGAGCGAGACGTATCCATTGGAAATTTGGATTCACATTTGGCAATAAATCATTACCAGTGCTGCCGTCTTGCTTGGCAATACCAAAGCCAATACTTTTGATATGTCCTTCTAGTTGAACATTGTTGTGCATCATTAAGGTCACATAGGCAGTGTCCTGAACGTCGACGCCGACTAAATCAGTCTCTTTGAAATAACCTTCAATCCAAAAGCTATCTTCATCAATTAGCGCAACCACAGGTGAATTTGCGACGACTTGAGAACCCACGCGTAGGGTCAGGTTAGTAATATAGCCGTTAGTAGGTGCATATACCTTGGTGTACTCAAGGTTAAGATGTGCTTCTTCTACGTTAGCTTTTGCCAGTTCGACATTCGCGGCGCTTGTTTCTACCGCGTTGTTTAAGTTGTTTAGAGTGAGCACGGGCACGGCACCGGGCGTTCTTTTCTCTAAATTCAAGGCGCGTTGTTCTTCATTTTTGGCTTTGGCGAGTAGGGCAAACGCTTGTTTTTGTGTGGCAAGTGCTTTTCTGTAGGTCGCCTTGTAAATACTCGGATCGATTTCAAAAAGAAGATCGCCTTTTTTCACTTTAGAGTTGTCTTCGACATGTACTTCAATCACTTGACCCGTTACTCGAGGTGTAATCGAGACAATATAAGCACTCACTTGCCCGTCTCTGGTCCACGGGTTACTTGAGTACGACTGGTAATAGCTATAAACCACAGTTCCCGCAGCAGCCAATAATAAAAGTGTGATGAGATAACGTTTGATCAAAGTAAGTGCCTCAAAAAATGGTAATAAAATGGCCGATAGCGCCAGTAAAAATCACGATCAAGCTCAGTTCTGCTATTGCAGGAAAGGCGACGTACTTATGAAGGCCAAACCTGGTAGCGATTGACCCTGTTAGCATTGTCAATATGTAAGCCAGTGCGATAACCAATAACAGCGGTGGGAAGTAGACTTCACCCCACACAAGTTCATGTGGCATTGTGTTCATGGTTCTTTTCTCTATTTGTTTGATGAATACAAAGATAACGGAATTCGATTTATTGTGATAATCGCGTATAGAGGACCGGATCCATCAAAAAATCGACTTTACTAGGTAGCTATGCCAGCCATGTCTTTCTTTAGTATCGCAAGCCATTAGAACAAGGCCAGGTAGGTTACCGTTCAGGGTTTAAAAACAATTAATCGCAATTTATTTCGAAAATAACTCATTTCTGCTGGTGCCAGATTAATGCAGTTAAAACAACGACTTTAGAAGTAAATTACGCTTTAAGAGTTATCCAAATAGTCAAAGTGATGATCTGATCCATCAAATGAGATTACATATTAAAACCTTTTGTTCTTAATATTCGGTTCGAAGCAACGAGATGCTTTATTTATTTTTAATAATCCAACAAATATCATTATTAAGTTATTCGTTAGATTATTTACTCCTTATATTTAGTAACAAGAGTAAATTTGTCATGGACATTATTTCTAATCTGTTTGACATGGCACCATTTGTCGCACTATTTATTACACTCTCATTGGGTTATATGGTTGGTAAAATTACTATCGGCCGATTTGTTTTAGGCGGGGTAGCCGGAACATTATTAATGGGTGTAATTATTGGGCAATTTGGTGTTCAGATTGATCCCGGCGTAAAAAGTATTTTCTTTGCGCTCTTTATTTATGCTGTGGGTTATCAAGGCGGCGCGCAATTTTTTAAAGCCCTTAACTTCAGAACCATTAACATTCTGCTCTCTGCGGTTGTTATGACGGTTTCAGGCTTATTGTGTGTGCTTGCTGCCGCGTGGTTATTTGATCTAGATAGAGGTACAGCTGCAGGTCTAGCGGCTGGTGGCTTAACTCAATCCGCGATCATTGGTACTGCAGGCGATGCGATTGCACGTTTAGGCGGCGTATCTGAAGAAGCCAAACACCTGATGCAAACAAACGTAGCGGTTGGTTACGCGGTAACATACATCTTTGGTTCTTTAGGACCAATCTTGATGGTGACTTGGGTATTCCCAACACTGATGAAATGGGACATTCGAGCTGAAGCGATAGCCCTAGAAGAGAAAAACTCTAACGGCAAACGCGATTTAGCAGAAGGCGAATTTAACGCAGTCACCGCTCTAGTGACACGTGCTTTTAAAGTAACTCACGACGATAAATTGGTTGGGAAAACGCTAGCACAACTGAATCAATCATCACTTGCTGCGTGTATCGAACTTATTGAGCGCGATGGAAAAGAGCTAAGTGCAGACAAGTTCACTGCGCTTAAAGCCGGCGACCTTGTTGTGGTTACCGGCCGTAGAAATGCGGTTCATGAGCTACAGAGCAAGGCACAAAGCAATGAAGTAGCATTACCGGAAAGCTATGAAGTTATTGAAGAAAATCGTCAACTTATCGCTGATAACCGCAAGCTAATAGGTCGCTCGCTAAAAAAAATCAAAGACAGCTCAAACGAACGCTCATTCCGTGGCGTGTATGTGACAGACTACATGCGTGCAGGTACTTCAGTGGCGATTACTGAAGACCTTATTGTTGAGAAGAACGATGTTATCCAGCTAACGGGTACCGCTCAAGACATTAACCGAGTTGAAAAATACATCGGTAAGCGCATGGGTTCTGCGACTATGACTGACTTCATCGTACTGGGTTTCGGTATGGTGTTGGGCCTTCTTATTGGCTTAATTAGCTTCAAGATTGCAGGCATTCCCGTCACGATTGGTTCTGGTGCAGGTTGTTTGATCTCTGGTTTACTTGTTGGTTGGTTACGTAGCCGAAACCCACATGTGGCTCAGTTCCCAGTGGGTGCAGCAAACTTCATTCGTGACTTTGGTCTAGCGGCATTTGTAGGTATTGTTGGCCTACAAGCAGGCCCTCAAGCGGTTGATACCATCAAAGAACACGGAATGTCACTTCTGTTCTTGGGTATGGCAGTCACCATCATTCCACAGATTATTTCATTCTTCTTCTCGTACTTTGTGTTGAAGATCAAGAACCCAGTAGAAGCTTTAGGTTGTGTGACTGGTGGTCGAAGTGCAAACCCAGCATTCGCAGCATTGATGGAGAAAACAGGCAATGCAACGCCAGTATTTTCGTTCACCGTGACTTACGCTGTAGCCAACGTGTTACTGACTCTATGGGGACCAATTATCGTCGGCATTATTACCGTTAATGCGGGTATGTAATTGAACCTAAGAATTCATTACAGATTTAAAAGACACTAAAAAATTATCACCTTATTAAAAGACCTGCCCAATAACGAAATAGGGTAGGCCTGAATAATCACACTTAAGTAAAACACTTCATTCTAATTGAAAGTGTTTAAGATTAAATTATTAGGCAAATATCATGACTACACAAAATACAACTATCGACTTTTCTAAATTCGCTGATTTAAGCCCGTTTGAATTAAAAGACAAATTAATTGAAGTTGCGCAAACAGTGCCAGACCGTACTTTATTAGATGCAGGTCGTGGTAATCCAAACTTCCTAGCAACATTGCCACGTAAAGCATTTATTCGCTTGGGTGAATTCGCAGTAATGGAAGCGGAGCGCACATACTCTTACTTAGACGGAAGTTTTGGCGGCATTCCAGATGGTGTTGGTATTGTTGAGCGCTTTGATTCTTACGCAAACAACAATCAACAGAACCCAGGTGTTCAATTCATTGAAAAAGCTCTGAGTTACGCAAAAGATCGATTAGGTATCGAGAAGCAAGTGTTCTTAAATGAGCTAGTGAATGCGTATTTAGCGTGTAACTACCCAGTACCACCACGAATGCTGACGAATATCGAAAGCGTTGTAAAACAATACATTGCAGAAGAGATGTACGGTCCTATGCCAATGACGACAGATTTCGATCTGTTTGCAACGGAAGGTGGCACGGCATCAATGACGTACACATTCCAAACCATGTTTCACAACGGTCTACTAAAGAAAGGCGATAAGGTTGCGTTAATCACACCAATCTTCACACCTTACCTAGAAATCCCTGAGCTTTCAGAATACGAACTTGAGATTGTAGAACTTCGTTTAGATGAGACAACATGGCAGCTACCTATGTCTGAAATCGAGAAGCTTGAAGACAAAGACATCAAACTGCTATGTGTGGTAAACCCAGCAAACCCTGCATCAGTGAAGTTCTCCGATGAGACTCTGAATAACCTTTCAGACTTCGTTAACACACAACGTAGTGATCTGTTCATTATCACCGATGATGTATACGGTACATTCGCAGACGATTTCGTTTCACTGTTTGCCAAACTTCCATACAACACGCTTTGTGTTTACTCATTCTCTAAGTACTTCGGTGCGACAGGCTGGCGCCTTGGCTCGATTGCGATTCAGCACAACAACGTGTTCGATGATGCAATGCGCAGCCAACCAGAAACTCGTCAGCTGGAACTGGATGATCGCTACAAGACGCTAGACCCGGAACCACGCGGCATTAAGTTCATTGACCGTATCGTTGCAGACAGCCGAAGTGTTGCATTAAACCACACTGCCGGTCTTTCACTACCACAACAAGTTCAAATGGCGCTGTTCTCATTGAACTGCCTAATGGACTCAGAGCAAAACTACAAAGAAGCGTGCAAACGTATTATTCGCGAGCGTTACAAAACTTTGTACAAAAATATGGGTATTGAAATTGAAGAAAACAAAGACCGTGTGGACTACTACACATTGCTTGAGCTCGACACTTTGGGTGGCAAATTGTATGGCCCAGCTTTCGTTGAATGGTTCAAAGCGAACGAGAAGGGTAAAGACTTCCTGTTCCGCCTTGCACACGAAACTGGCGTTATCTTGCTTCCTGGCAAAGGCTTCGATGTAGTACACGCTTCTGTTCGTGTGTCACTGGCTAACTTGACTCACCACGAGTACGAACTGATTGGCCGCGCAACACGCAAGGTGTTAGACGAACACTTCGCTGAGTTTCAAGGCGAATAAGTTTTAGTCAAACTTAAAACTTAAAACTGAAGACTCGATTTTAAGTCAATGACGTTCAACTCACTAAGAATAAGCCTCGGCGATGTCGAGGCTATTCCGACCAAATAAGCACAGTGGTTAGAAGGCAAAAACTGCCTATCTTGACGTTCCGTTGCGTTTATTTAGTCGTCTTACCCTAGTAATCCAAAATCTAATTAAAATTAAAAAAAGAGCGGCGTATGAAAAGCATTATTTCTATTCAATCTCACGTGGTTTATGGGCATGCAGGCAACAGCTCTGTGGTTTTTCCAATCCAAAGAATGGGGCTCGATGTGTGGCCAATCCATACTGTACAGTTCTCTAATCACACTCAATATGAACAAGGTTGGACGGGGCAAACATTTAGTTCGGACGATATTCGAAACTTAGTTCGAGGCTTAGACAACATCAGTGCGTTGAAAGATTGTGGGGCGGTCTTATCGGGCTATCAGGGAAGTGCAGACCAATGCAAAGCGGTTGCCGAGGCGGTGAACCTCATCAAAGAAAAGAACCACAGTGCGCTCTATATTTGTGACCCTGTAATGGGAGACCCGGACAAAGGTTGCATTGTTGATGTAGGCGTTAAAGCGGCTATTGCTAAGCATTTGCTACCTATAGCTGATGTGATCGTACCAAACCAATTTGAGCTGAGTGAATTGACCGACACCAAAATTCACTCGCTTTATGATGCGGTTACAGCCTGTAAGAAAGCTCTGGAGCTTGGGCCAAAAATCGTGCTAGTGAAACATCTACACTCATTACCGGACGACGCATTCAGTATGATCCTCGCAACGAAAAAAGCATGCTATTTAGCTCAACGACCGAACATCGAATTTGATAAACAACCGGTTGGTGTTGGCGATCTTATTTCGGGCTTATTTACTGCAGGATTAATGAAAAAAATGTCTCCGGTGGCTGCACTCCGTCACGCAAACAACGCCGTCTACGGTGTATTGGAGCTGACTAAGAGCTATGGCACTTGGGAACTACAAACGATTAATGCTCAATATGAATTTGTTGAGCCTACTCACGACTTCAACGTAGTTAAAATAGGCTAGAGCGTTTAACTCCAACAGTGTTTAAGACGAAGGCTAACAGGGTGACTATTCGATGGATAGAGTCCTACAAACGAGATTACGAGTTAAGCCCGATTCTAGCTATATTACGACCACAAAGAGATGGACTTCACTTTATCCTATTTATTAACTTCTCTGCTTTTTAATTTTATTAAACAGAGTCTCTGAATCACGTTAGAGAAAATTAAATGAGCCTAAATATGAACCGTCTAATCTCTTCGGGTCTTACCGTTGCTTTGTCATTTCTAGTAGTGGCTTGTAGTTCACCTCACACACTGGATGTACGCGTAAACAAAGACAATTACAAAGACGTCATTGTAGAAGATGCATCATCAGTAGAAGAGCCACTGCGTATTTGGGCGAGTGAGGCGCCAGACTTCTTATACTCTGCAGACGATCAAACCACGCCGATTACCGTATCAGGCGATCAACTGAACATCTTGGCATTGTCAGGAGGTGGCGCAAACGGAGCTTTTGGTGCGGGTATCTTAATAGGGCTTGAAGAATCAGGCCAACTGAAGGACTACTCGATAGTGACTGGCATCAGCGCAGGAGCATTAATGGCACCGTTTGTGTTTATCGGGGGAGATGCGTTTTCGAAGATGAAAAAAGTAATGTTGAACATCAATGATAAATCAGTGCTCGGAAAAAAGAACTTTTTAAACACTGTCTTTAAAGATGCGTTTACCGATGGAGAACACTTGTACCAGTTTATTGCTGAGGCTTTCCCTGAACCGATGATTGAGCAAATTGCAACGCAACATCGCAGCGGCAAACGTTTGTTTATTGGCACCACACATTTTGATTCTGGCGAGCTTGTCATTTGGAATGTGGGCGCAATAGCAAACAGTGACATGCCAAATAAGTCTGAACTCATTTATAAGGTCTTGGCGGCAAGTGCTTCCATTCCCGGAGTATTCCCACCGCAGTTTATTAATGTGGAACATGAAGGTGTAATTTTTGAAGAGTTGCATGTCGATGGCGGTTTAGCGACTCAAGTGTTCTTCAATCCATCTAACTTCGATTATCAACAGATCTCAGATTCACTTGGGTTAGAGACATCACCACAACTCGATATTATTCGAAATGGCTCGCTGAAAGCACCGTATCACTCACTCAGAGATAAGGGGCTCGATTTGGTAGCAAAGAGCGTATCAAGCCTGACTCTTGCTCAAACACGTGGTGACCTATATCGAATGAAATACATCTGCGAAATCAACAATATCGATATGCAATTTACTTATATGGAACACGACTTTAGTTATGCAAAACGCACCAAAGACATGTTTGATGAACATTACCTATTAACCATATACAAATATGGTTATCACAAAGCAACACGCGGGAAACCTTGGGTAACCGAATTACCTTAGTTAGGGATATTAGAAAATGAGAAAAACAACATTAGCGATACTTTTAATGACAACGTCTACCTGTGTAATAGCCCAAAACGCAACCTTAATGGAACAACAGAAAGTCGATAATGACATGCTACAACTGGCCGACGTTCAGCAAGAAGCGGCGTTGATCATGATTGAAGAAAATTCAGACTATGTGGCGATTGATTACATTGGTCTGTGGGGTGAAGTGAACAATTACGTTACACACAAAGAAGCCAAGCAACGCCAGCTTCAAAAAAACACCAAAAAATACATTTACTCGCAAACGGGTGAAACTCTAGAGTCCATTGAGCAGCGTATTGCTGAACATATTCAAGCGGATCAACCTAGATATTTTAGTGTCGATGTTTACCGCAATTACCACGGTGATTCAGGCGACTTTAACTACTTAGCACGAATTATCGAATACATTTAAGTATTCGTTACACGTCAATGATAGAACCTACTGACTTAAGTAGGTTTTTTTTTAAACCAGACAAATTCATTTCACTATTATTATTCTGACAAAGTAGATATTTCGTCAACCTGTGATAATTTAAATACATAACAACTAAAAGTAAGCACAACAAAATGAATTTCAGCATTGAACAACTTCTCGCGTTTGTGACTGTCTATGACCAACTGTCTTTTAGCAAGGCTGCGGTTAAGCTTAACAAGCACAGAACAACAATCGGCCAGGTTATTACTAACCTTGAAGACCAACTCGCGGTAAGTCTATTTGAAAGGGTTGGAAGATCGGTTAAGCCAACAGAAGATGGGCACCATCTCTATCACTATGCTAAGCAAACGATTGAACAAGCACGCACTTTCGACAAGGTAGCCTTGAGCTTGTCTTATGGCGGTTTGGAAAACATTACTTTTGCTTATTCAAGTGTGATACCTCATCAAATCCTTGTGGATATTCGAAAGAAGTTGCGTCGTGATTTCCCGATGATGCGAGTGAATTTTCTTGTACGAAATAAAAAAGACATTAAGCAAGGCCTTCAGAGCGGTGAGTATCATTTTGGATTGGTCAACGTGCATGACAGTCGTGGAATACACAGTTTTGATGCCACCTTTTTAGGCCATATAGAATTTTTTCCTTTCGTTCAAAAAAATGGTGAGTTTTCATCTTTGGCAAAAGAAGATGTACTTTTAGCGCTAAGAAATGCGAAGCAGTTTGTCTTAAAATCCTTCATTGAAGAAGGAATGTCCGAAAAAATAACCGTTAGTTCTGACAATGAAGAAGTCGACCAATTAGCGCTAGTTATCAAAATGGTTGAAGCAGGTCTAGGATGGGCACTTCTACCAAAAACGTTCGCTCATTCTGAATTTTCGCATTACGACATCGAACCTATACAATCGTCTGAAATGGAACAAGGATTTAAATTTGGCTTTGCACTATGGTGCCCTCATTCTAAACAAATTAGCGAAGTTAAGTCATCAGTATTATCAGTTATCAAAGAAAACGTAGAGCGATTGCTAAAGCGAGATTAATGAACCAATAACACAGTTTACTTGTTCACAGAGGCTCATTTATATGAGCCTTTTTCGTCTTTGTCATCTTTAGAATGATTTGATTTTGTAGGGCTAGATCCTCCATATGAGAGTAGGGCAATGCCACAGTTTGACCTACTCTAACCCAGTCGATTAAGGACCCCCTTTATTGGCAATAAGTGTTTAATTTCTATGTTTATTGCAAGGAAGCAAACTTTCGGCCGGGTAATTACCCGGCCTTTTTATTGAGGCCAATCTTATGAATCGCTGCGGCGGCTTTGCTCTTTTTTCTTGCTCTTTGCTTACGATAACACCTTCCTTTGCATCGTTTTATGATCCTGTTGATAGTCAATTTGATATGGGACATCACATTGCAGAAAATGCAACGGGGTTTTTACCTATACCTATACTAATTACCGAGCCTGCGGTTGGTTATGGTGGTGGTGTTGCTGGGTTGTTTTTACACGAGGACGAAGAAGAAAAACGAATCCGTAAAGAAGCAGCGTTAAAGGCTATTGATGGTGGTGCGCAACTTGTTCCATCTGCGATGAGTGTTGTTGGTGCTTTAGGAACAGAAAATGAAACCTGGTTTGTTTTTGGTGGCCACAGACGTTCATGGATGAATGATTCAATTCGTTATACCGGTGGCGGTGGTTTCGGTGTTGCGAATATCGATTTATATAAGCAACTTTCTTTTGGTGGCAAAGAATTAGACTTGAAATTTGGCACATCAACGTCGGTCGCGGTACTTTCACAAAAGGTGCAATTTAGAATCGGTGATACACCTTGGATGATAGGTTTGAAACAGTTATTCGCCAAGTCTAAAGTTGAATCTGATAATCGTTTGGTCGACAAACTCATGGAGTTTACCCTAGGCACTGAATCAGTGACATCTGGTTTAGGTATTGAAGCTGAGTTCGATACAAGGAACAATTTGTTTTATCCAACAAAAGGATATCGATTTTCTGCAGACTACATGGTATTTGACGAGGTGATTGGTAGTGATTCAAACTATCGAAACTTAAATATTGAAGGGGAAGGTTACATTCCAGTGTCAGAAAAGTGGACACTTGGGTTAGCGGGTAACTATCAAAATTATGAGCAAGGTGATGGATTTGTGTCTCCCACAGCTAAGCCCTATGTTGAATTAAGAGGTGTGTCTTCATTTCGCTATCAAGGGGATGAAGTTGAAACCCTTCAAGGGCAGCTGAGTTACAGTATCAATCATCGTTGGAAAGTATCAGGCTTCTATGGTTCAGGAAAAGCAACGGAGCGAGCTGATCAAAGTAACAAGGTGAATGCGGGTGGAGTGGGCTTCAGATATCAAATTGCGAGACGTTATGGTTTACACCTTGGTATGGACTACGCGCAAAGCCATGAAGAACGCGCTATCTACTTTAATATAGGCAGTGGTTTCTAGAACTACTAAATCGGTTTGATTTTTTCTAATAAAAAAGGCGCTAATTATTCATTAGCGCCTTTTTAGATTTTGTTCAGCTAAAAGAATAATTACTTTTTACGGCAGAACTCAGCGATTACGTACATTGATTGACCGCCGTTTGTTTTACCAGAAACAAGCTTAGGATCGTCACCAACGCTGATACCACGGATAACAGTACCTTGCTTAATCACTTGGTTAGTACCTTTGATTGGCAGATCTTTAATTACTGTTACGTCGTCACCTTTTTTTAGTTCAACGCCGTTCACATCAAGAGGCTTGTCATCAGCAGACATACCGATTTGTGCCCAAACTGATGTTTCTTCTTCAAGGTACATCATATCTAGCGCGTCTTGAGCCCAGCTTTCAGAGTTCAGACGTGTTAGTTGACGCCACGCCATTACTTGAACTGGCGCTTCTTGGCTCCACATGCTGTCGCTTAGGCAACGCCAGTGGTTGATGTCTTTAGGATCGTCAATCTCACCAAGGCATTTGTCACATACCATGATGCCGTGATCCACTGTTACGTGGCTGTGTGGCGGCACTGCGTATGCAGTAAGAGAAGAATCAGAACCACATAGTTCACATTTAGATTGGCAGCGTTCTAGCATAGTAGCTTCAGAAGACATAATGGACTCACATTTATTAGGTATTAAATTACGAGGCTATTATCCACTTTATTTACAATAAAGAAAGAGGTCGTACGGTATTCTGTCTTGATTAATTTTAGCTGAGATCAACCATTTGTGTTTTAAGGTTCTATGCAAACGGTTAACGAGGGAGATTGTTCGAACGACAGATACAAAAATGCCAGCGGTTAAGCTGGCATTAGAGGGTGGTTTATCTCCGTATGCGTCTACTGAACATTTTTAGAAGCATCCAGTAGAGTATCGTCTACTGCTAACGTTCCAGTAGCGTTACCTTGAGTAAGAGTAAACTGGATGATTTGAGAGGTCATTTCTGTATTTGCAGCAACATCTGTACCAGTAGTGCTCGCTGAAATTACAGTTGAATGCCCAGCTGAAGAGTTTGCGTCAAAGTAAGAAGCAACTCTCGTCCCTGAAGCATCGATTGCAGTATTAACCAAGGATAATTTCTTAAACAGTGGTTCAGTTCCGGCTGTTGGGATCTCAGCAACAGAGTTTTGGTATTGTTCCATCACCATCTGCTTGAATACCAAGTACAGGTCCGGTAGTTGTAGATGCAATATTATATGGGTCAACGTTATCTAGAACTGTTTGCGCAGCATACATGAATGAAGTAAGAGTAGAGTCAATTGTCGCTTTAATTGCTTTATCTGAACTAGGCGCACTGTCACTACTTAAGGTCGTGTAATACTCATTAAAGCAAAGGCCACCAGATTTACTCACTGGAACACAGTTACTTGAATAGTGTGCTTGGTACTCTGTTACACTTGATAGGCTAACGGTATGCTTGATCTCAGGAGAGAAAGAACCTGAGTTAAGCAAGAAAGGAGCAATACCACCACCTGGGTTAGCAAGGGTTGCACTTGTATAACTAAACATAGAATCGATAGCAGGGTTCAACACAGTATTACCTACCGTGTAAGAGTTGATTCCTGTAATAGCCCCAATGGAATGCCCAAATAGAGATACATTTGTTTTATCTAGGTTACTGAATGCAGCATCGGTAGCTGAATTTAAAGCAAATCGAACCCCAAGCCCATCAATTGCACTTTGGCGAATATTGTCTCGAGCAACAGGCAAGTACTCAAGATTCATGTATACGGTAGGTGACGTTGGTGTCGTCACGGCATCCGCACTTAGTGCGCGTTGACCGTGAAGTGGTTGATCAATAGCGATAATTGCATAGGGTTTGTATGGCGCTGTTCCAGTAAGTGCGCCGCCAATATGCTGAATCGCGAAAGCATAAGCACTCTCTTTGATACTAGTGATACCGTGTTGATACTGTAAAATTGGTAAACTACTGTCGATAGCTACTCCTTCAGGCACAAACATAACGAACGGCACTGACGTTACTGCTCGAATTTGCGGTACAGCGCTGTATTTAGTCATGATACGCGCGCTGTCTAACTGTTCTCCATCTGCGAGGGTTAACTTTTCTCCAATGAGTAATTGTTGGTACTCTGCTTGATAGAGTTGAGTAGTAGGCTCAGTAATCCCTAAACCTGCTAGCTGTGTAGCAACGGCTGTTTTGTCCGCGTCACTTCCTGAGCTGAGTACGCTTAAGATAGTTAAAACACTAGGCATAGCACTGCGCCAAGGCGTTGTTTTCCATTCATCGTCTGTTAATGAATCAGACAAGAAATA
Organism: Vibrio sp. R78045; assembly: GCF_042466085.1. Classification (NCBI taxonomy): domain Bacteria; kingdom Pseudomonadati; phylum Pseudomonadota; class Gammaproteobacteria; order Vibrionales; family Vibrionaceae; genus Vibrio; species Vibrio sp. R78045. The sequence continues at coordinate 45,434 of NZ_JAXHBS010000013.1, read as the reverse complement.
TGGCAGTTCAACTGTTCCGCGATAAACTTGAATAGAAGCAGCAGCTGGTGCTGAGAAGTTAGCGTTGTAACCAGCCGCTAATTGTGTAGCAGCATCGTCACCAAATGCGCTCTTAAACATCGCGTCAGCTTGTACAGCTGTAGCAAAATCCTGTTTCGCTCCATCAACTGTAAAAGTATATAGCTTATCGAGATCAGCTACCGAAATATTATTTGGATTCGCTAGGTTCTTCCATATATCAGAAGGGGTAACTGCGGGACTAATCGTTTGTGCAATTGCAGCTTTAGCACCGTTCATAACGTTACCAGCTGAAGCAGTCGTAAACCAAGATGAATAGATGATCTCATCTGAACTTGACACTTCACCATAGCCAGCGAATAACGCTTCAACTTGATGGATGATTTTTTGTGGTAAATCGAGCGAGCCTGCTTGGTCTATATCTGTAGTTTTTAAAGACGCGTAGGAGCTTGATGTTCCTAGTGGTTCATCTGCGCTATCAACAATTGAGTCAGTTAATGCATAGATGTAGTCAGAGCTAGGATCTAAACCTTTAAGAGGTAAAACTTGTATGGTCTTAAAATCGCTAGATGCCACTAAATAGTCAACTCCAGCAGTTAGCGCAGTAAAGTTAGACATTACACCGGTGCCCAGATCAACATCCACTTTAGCGACTTTTACGCCAGCATTTAAGTGCGCGCTAAACGGTGTCGTACCCATCATTACGACATCATTCTTCAACGTTCTGTCATTAGAAAGGTTCACATTGATGGTGAACGGCATGATAGTACTCCAACCATCTGCTTCTCCCATCGCTACTTTTGGATCATTCAATAACCCCGTTGAATTTGAATCTAACGGAATGTTCAATGTGTGATCATTGGTATCGAATAGAAAGAAAGAGGGAAGAGGAACATCCGCTTCACTACCTAAAAGCGTAAAGCTAATTTTAGAACTTCTAGCCAATGACTGATTGATTGCATCGGAATAAGGTGCAGCCGTTGAATCGCCAGAGCTTTCACTGTTGTCCCCACAGCCAGCAAGAAGTAAAGCTGAGCATACGAGAGATAAAGAAAATTTGTTATTCATGTAATTATTCCCGTACGGTTAGTTGAACGTGTAGTTAAGTTGTATCGCTGAAAGGTAAGCAACGCCTTCAGCATCAAATGTAAGCTTTTGTCCTGCTGCATCGGTTTCGGTAAACGAACCACTTTCACTTTGTACTAACGCAAATGCTGCATCGACAGTCATGTTTTCAGAAACTGCATAAGTTAAACCGGCTGAATACCACATACGGTCGCTATCGGGGATGCTTAACGTTGCTTCACCAGCTTGTTCGTCATATGCCAAACCGGCACGTAGAGTCCAGCTTTGGTTAACCATGTAAGTAGCACCTATAGACCATCTTTGGTTGTCTTCGTAATGCTCGGTTTTTAAGAAACACTCATTATTTTTACAATCTGAACTCGTTGCTTTTAATTCTTTGAACTTACTCCATTTGGTTAATTGCCAACCATAATGTATTGCCCAAGCATCGCTAAGTTGATGAAAAGCAGATAGTTCAAAGATATCGGGTAGTTCAATTTCTAAGCGTCCGGTTGTCTTACCTGGAGCACCACTCTCCATTTTTAAGCCGGTGTAATCCGTGAACTCTCCGTCATCAAAATCAAGTTCAACAGATGAGCGATAGCCAAAACCAAAACGGTTATTTTCATTCAGTTCGTACAACGCACCCACATTCCAGCCAAAAGCGAACGTTTCACCAGTCATTGATATCAGTTTATCACTTGGCGATCCGCCAACAGGCAGGCTTCCTTTGTGTCTATTTAACTCAGCTTCCGCATATACCAGATTGATACCAGCACCAAGGCTTAAGCTTTCATTTACTCTGTAAGCAATGTTTGGATTTAGGTTTACGGACACCAAAGATGTGTCACCAGCTAAATCACCTGCATAAATATCGTCGGGATAATCAGTAGCAACGCCATATGTAGTGAACATGCCAATCCCCCATGCCCACTTTTCATTGATTGGACTGATGTAGTAAGCGGCCGGGACTATTTGCAAAGGGGCTACGTCAGAAGACTTCTGATTGAAATCGCTATCATTAATTTTGGTTTGAGTGACGTTAACCTCTGGATCAACGATAGAAACCGCGCCTGAAAATTGGGCTGTATCAAATAGGGTCATCGCGGCGGGGTTTCTCGCTAGTACACTTGCGTTGTCCGCTACCGCGCCTTCACCTGAGAATGCGCGACCAAGACCTGAGGCAGAGTGCTCAGCAACTTGGAAACCAGCCGCAAGTGAGTTACATGCAAATAGCACAGAAAGTGAAACGAGAGAGCGTTGTATTGTTTTCATCCTTGACCCTCCTAGGGCATCAAATCTCATTCTTATTGTTGAAAACACAGGGAGCATTCTTGTGAACGATGCTCTAATGTAAATAACATGTTAAATTCATGTTTCATGTAAAGTCAAAGAATGAGTTGTCATTTTGTGAAGTTATATTTTTAGGGGGCGGGACTTTAACATCAATAATATGCATGTAATCAATGATTTATTCGTGGTTGGAGGTGTGACCAGAATGTTTATGCACACTATCGGCATAAATAGTGTCCAATTGCTCAATATGTAACAGTTTTGTTTATGTTTACCGTTTATCACTAAATCGGCATAATGTTGATTCGTTTTGAAAGTCATTAGATTGGAATTTAAATTTGGAATTACTCGCTGTAGAATTTCTTGGGAAGCCACTTCGTTTAGAAGGGTCAATGGCAGGATGGCAGCAATTATTTTGGGACAATACGTTAGTGTCGCAACTTGATGCAACTACGGAGTTAGATAACGCTCGAATTCATACATTTACGTTACGTGCTGGTGAAGATACGTTGCAGTGTCACGTTGAAGCCTTGGTTCAATGGCAACCGTTTGAGATGACGTATAAAGCGTCAGTTAATGGCCAAACCATTACTGAAGGCACTCGTAATACTAAAGATATCGAGCAACAAACACCCGTTGTAGCACCTAAAACAGAGAAGCGTTTTAGCTTAATCGGTTTAGTATCACTTGGTATGAAAGCGCTCAAAAGCGCTAAGTTGATTAAAGTAGTTTTAGCCTCTGCAAGTTTAGCGGCTTATTCATGGTTGTTTTCTATTCAGTTCGCTTTGGCCTTGATCGCTTGTCTAATGTTTCATGAATATGGTCATATCAGAGCGATGAAGTACTTTGGTATGAAGACTAAAGGCATCTATTTAATACCATTCCTCGGTGGCTTGGCGCTCTCTGACGAAAAGATTAATACACGCTGGCAAGACGTGGTGATCTCGATTATGGGACCACTGTTTGGGTTGATATTGTCGTTGGTATTTATGGTGTTGTATTGGGCAACTGGTGAGATGTTCTTTGCCGGGCTTGCAGTATTTAATGCCTTGTTAAACTTATTCAATCTGCTACCGATCTTGCCTCTTGATGGCGGCCACGTGTTGAAAAGTATCAGCTTTTCGATGAACAGCGTGTTGGGTATTGTACTCTGTGTCGCAGCCGCCGTTGCAGGTGTCGTGTTGAGTTACCAATTGAACTTAACCCTGTTTGGTTTCCTATTAATTATGGGTAGTGTTGAGATTCTGTTCGAATGGAAAGGGCGTCATCACAGTCACTTGCTGCCGTTAGATAGGTATGGACAAGTAGTGTCATTCGTCTGGTATGTTGGTTTGGTGAGTAGCTTGATTGGCGTTATTTGGTACTTCGCGTCAACAGGTGATGAACTACTAAGCCTTCCGTTACAAATTCTAGGCACTTAATCTGTGAGTTGAACCCGTTCGAATAGCTCATGAAACCAACAAAAACGCCCTAACCAAAATGGATAGGGCGCTTTTGTATTAAGCCATGTTACTGATGGGTAAATTATGCTTTGCAATTTGGTTTCGTGGCACCAGACTGAGGTAACGTTTTGATGGTTGCTTGCAGATCCTTGATACGCGTGCTGTGAGAAGGGTGCGTAGACAACAGTTCTGGCGGTTGACTTCCACCTGATGCTTTTGCCATGTTTTGCCACAAGTCGACGCTCTGGTTAGGATCGAAGCCGGCCTGAGCCATATACTCTAAACCTACGACATCGGCTTCTGACTCTTGAGTTCGGCCATAAGGTAGAATAACACCGTATTGAACTCCTAAACCTAGGGCTGCCATCGTCATCCCTTGGTACTGTTTGTACTCCGAAGCTCCCAAGGCGACGCTAGTGATAGATAAACCTGTATTAGCTATTTGAGACTGAGAAAGACGCTCATTACTGTGATCCGCTAATACGTGTGCAACTTCGTGGCCGATAACTGTCGCCAATTGGTCTTGGTTAACCGCAACATTGAGCAAACCCGTGTATACGCCAATTTTTCCGCCAGGTAGCGCAAAGGCGTTCACTTGGTCGCTATCAAAAACAACGACTTCCCATTCACTAAAGCCTTGTTTAGGAATGTGTTGAGTAATACTGTTCGCTACACATTGAACGTACGCGTTGGTTTTTGCATCTTTACTGATTGGTTGTTCTTTCTTCATTTGTTCAAAAGACTGTGCTCCAAGCTGAGACATGTCTTGATCTGAAAAAAGCAGCAATTGGTTTCTTCCTGTCGGGGAAGCGCTACATGCGGTTAGGCCTGCAAGTGTGAGAAGCAAGGCAAACTTCATCCATGACGTCATACAATATCCTCTGTATATTCGGTTTTTATGCATGTTAACATCAACTTGCGTAATAACTAATAGTTGTAAGATAACTTATAGCTTTAAGACAAAAAAAGCGGCTCACGCGATAGCAAAATCAATAATTAAGGACCCAACATGACGATCTGGAAAAAGCCCGTTGACCTCGATATTTTCAACGCGACCTCAAAGAATACCTTAATTGAGCACCTCGACATTGTTTACACTGAAGTTAACGATCGTTCTTTAGTGGCGACGATGCCGGTTTGTCACTTTACGCACCAACCGCTGGGCATGCTTCATGGCGGTGCATCGGTAGTTTTAGCCGAAACGCTAGGTTCACTCGCAGCAAACTTCTGCGTTCCTGATGGTTACTATTGCGTTGGATTAGACATTAATGCCAACCACGTTCGTTCAATGCGTGAGGGCCATGTTATCGGCACTGCCGAGCCTATTCACCTTGGCGTGTCTACCCAAGTATGGCAGATAAACATTACTGATGAGCGTCAACGCTTAGTCTGTACAAGCCGGCTAACTATTGCAGTGAAGAAGCACAAACGTTAATTCGATAAGAAAGGCTGGGGACAGGAATCAATCCATCCTCAGCTTATGAACCTCATATAAACTGTTTATTTTAGTTAGAGAAATCCATGGTCATAACGTTTAAAAGTGGAAAAGTCATCGCAACAGCACATGAGCTAGTTGTTCGTCTGAATGGTGAGCATAGAGTCACACTGCAAGCGCAAGTTGATGCGATTCAACTGATCGGAAAAGGGGCAAACGTTATTTCTGCCAACGGTTCAGAATGTAAATGGTCGATTAAATTAGACAATGAACAACAGCTCCGTGACATCGCCAATGAAATTGGCTGCGATGTGATGTAATTACTGGCTATGACAGCGTTTATTCAAACCTTTCGCTTTCTGTTAAGGATACTAAACCGACTCACATTCATAATCTCTTCGTAATAAATCATAAGTTCGATTGATTTTGACTCGTAAAATAGGGAAACTGAATTCAATATCCTTTGAATAAGTTTTCCTCTTTATGAGTAGCCCAAGACTTCGTGTTCAATTTGAAACTCTATTTGAACATTTTGACGGTAAAGATTCTGATGTTCAGTTAGACGACATCACAGATGTCCTTTGTTGTACGCGCCGAAATGCCCGAATGGTTCTCAACAAGCTCGAAGAAGAAGGGTGGGTAGAGTGGTTACCTGCTGCGGGGCGGGGTAAATTATCTCAACTTATCTTTAAGCAGAATCGTTGTGATGTAAGCGAAAACTTAGCTACGCGCTATTTACAAGAAGGCAAAATTGGACAGGCACTTTCAGTGCTCGACCACAATGCTGCAAAACTCACTCAAGTTATACAGAACTATTTAGGTGTACAGTATCAAGAGGGTGAACAGGTCATACGTTTACCTTATTATCGTCCACTATCAATGCTCAACCCTACCAAATCAATGCGCCGTTCTGAACAACACATTGCTTGTCAGGTTTTTAGTGGTTTAACCCGCCTAGACGAAAATGATCAACTACAGCCGGATTTAGCTCACTCTTGGCAAAAAATAAATGACTATCAATGGCGATTTTTCTTGAGACCGGGGGTCCGCTTTCATAACGGAGAACCGCTATTAACTTATCATGTAGTGGATACGCTTTTACAACTTGAGCCGCTCAATATGTTCTCTCATATTAAAGATGTCTCATCGCCAGCAAATTGCGTCGTCGATGTTTTTTTAACGCGTCCGGATAGGCATTTCCCCCTCGCTCTCACTGAATCGGTTGCTAAAGTCACGTTACCGATGACTTTACGTGGCGAAGATTATGATATTAGACCTATCGGCACCGGCCCGTATCGCGTAGAGAAGAACGACGAAAAGCAACTCGTGTTAAATGCTTTTAATGGATACTTTGGTTTTAGGCCTCTGATAGACCGTGTTGAAGTTTGGGTTGTCGATGAGGCGTATTCATCAATGGTTTATCCAAGTCTTTCTAAGCCTGTGATGGCAGACCGTGGCGACAGTGATGAAGTTGAACTTGATCCTGGTTGTACGTATTTGTTACTGAACAGAAAAAAGGGTATTGCAAAAGATCCGGCGTGGGCAGAGTTTTTATCGAACACCTTGAATGCGGCTGATCTGTTTGTGCATATTCCCAAAGAAACTGTCATAGACCTGGGCGTACTTCACGCATATGGAATCAAGCCTGGTTGGTATGACATCAAATTGAAGACTCCAGTTTGTCCACCAGCAAACAGTAAACCGACTATAAGACTGGCGTACCAATGCCAGCATCCAATGTTTCCAACGTTAGCAAAAGCGATTGTCACAGTATTAAAGCAATACAATGTTGATGTTGAACTTCACGGTTACAAAACAGAACCACCACATGCCGATGACGTTGATATTTGGATCAACCCAATGGGTATTGCTAATAATCGAGACGATGCGTTGGCGGGTTGGTTGATGGATTACAGTTTTCTCGATGAATCTAGCCCAGCGGACGATTTTGACCAGTGGTGTCATATGATTGATCGTTGGCGGTCCGGTGAATTTGAGCAATTCCCTGCAAGACAACTTGGTAAACAACTCGTACAAAGTAATCAATTGATACCTATGTTCCATTGCTGGTTAGGTGTTAATAAAGATCAATGCGGTACGCTGCAAAATGCCAAGTGCAATGCACTTGGTTGGTTCGACTTTAGCCAAGTTTGGGTTAAGCCTGAAGTTGATTGAAATACTAGAAAATGCAATTAGGACAAAACAATGCAAACTGCGATGATCACACTTATTACGCTGGTGGCCTTTGCTGCCAATTCAGTCTTGTGTCGCTGGGCATTAATGGATCAAACGATTGATCCTTTGAGTTTTTCGATCGTGCGTATCTTGTCTGGTGCGGCGACACTTCTGATTTTATTAACCTTATCTTCCCAATCTAAATCGACATCTGAACCTAAGCTTGTGGAGTCAAAAACAAGTGCATCCGCTCTCACAAAGCTTAGGTCTCAATTTCAATTGACTTCAATATTGTCGCTGCTCGTTTATATGTTTGGTTTCTCGTTTGCTTACTTGGAACTTGGAGCCGGGCTTGGTGCTCTCGTGCTCTTTGTCGCTGTGCAATTTACTATGATTGCGGCACACTTGTTGTCAGGAAATAGAATGTCATCACTTGAGTGGGGGGGATGTCTATTGTCTGTCGCAGGTCTCGCTTACTTATTGATGCCGACAGGATCTGCTCGTTCACCAGATTTGCTCTCTATTGTATTGATGTCATTAGCAGGAATCGCGTGGGGTATTTACACGTTAGCAGGTAAAAAATCCACAGACGCTCTTCAATCAACGACTGCCAATTTTGCATTCGGTTCACTAGCCATTATCGTAGTGTTAAGTATATTTGTTGTTCTACCTAGCGTGTTACCTCAAATATCTATCACCGAACAAGGCATGATTTACGCGGTTATGTCAGGTTCTGTTGCTTCGGGAGTGGGTTATAGCGTGTGGTATTACGTCGTGAAAAAGCTCAATACTGTGGTTGCGTCGATCGCGCAGCTTTCTGTGCCAGTAATAGCAACGCTTGGAGGCGTATTATTACTATCTGAACCAGTAACCATGCAGTTTGTTGTTTCATCTACGGTTATTTTACTTGGGATCAGCTTGGTTCTTGTCGCACCTAAACTTAAGAAATAAAGAGTTGAATCATTAACTTCTATGGCTAAACCAAATAAGAAACAACCGATCAAAACGGTTCACATTTTCTGTGCGAAATGTAAAACGCAACTTTTTAAGTATCGCAAAGGTGGCAAAGGTGCACTCATGAAGTGTTTTAAGGAGCGTATTGTTGAAGACTTCACGACAGAGCCATGTGTGTGCCCTGAATGCGGGGTTGAATTTGCGCGAGACACCTTGGTTCGAGGGACGCCTGCTTACAAATTTGTTGGTGGAAAGGTCACAATGAAATAAACAGTCATTATCAAATACCAAGTATGATGACCCACTAAAAATGCCAAAACACTGTTTGTGTTTGGCATTTCAACGTTGCTTTTGATACTCAGAATAAAAGATTGAGCTCAATAAGCTCTGACAATCCCTTGAAGCTTAAGAAGCAGTAGTGAAACAATTGCACCCGTGGTATCACACAGCATGTCTTTCTGTGCATCCCAAATATCACCTTGTGAACCAAGGAACGAGATACCTTCATCACCACCTGCAATCTCCGCGTACCACCACTCTATAATTTCATAACCTGCAGCCACACTCATGATCGCAAATAGCGCAAAGAAACAGGCCAATATCGGTTGAGCCAGCTTTTTACGAATCAAGTACTCAGCGAGTGGGTAAGCATAAAGACCAATAGAGAAGTGCGCCACGCGGTCAAAGTTGTTACGTTCAGAACCTATCATGTTATTGAACCAATCAAATGGCACTTCTGCGAAAGTATATTTCGCGCCAATCGTGTGCAAGATAAGCCAGATAAACATTAGAGCATAAGACATTTTTGAGAAAGTAAGCTTAGTCGAAAGCCACCAAATACCAACGAGAATACATAATGCAGGTACAATTTCCGCTATCCACACAGCTCTCGAAGAAGGCGAAAATGCAGAGAATAGAAAGATAACCAAATAGAAGGCGGTTAACGTAAGTAAAGGTCTATTTTGAACAAGTGGTGTAGTTGTCATCATCAGATCCCAATATAAGTTTCATTAATAGTTACACAGTTTTGAACACTGTTCAATTGGGGTGTATTACCAAATTTGTTGAAAATTAGTGTTGTAGCCCAGTATCTAGACAAACGATTGCGAGAGTTTCACAAAAGTTTGATTTACAACAAAGCGAACCATAAAATCTCTCAATCACTACATAACAAGAAAGAAAGTCATGAAACTGGAAACTGTCGATTATCTTGCTGACGACGCAGCAGAACAATTTGTTCGCTCTCTACGTGAAACTGGATTTGGCGTACTAAAAAACCACCCAATTCCGAAAGAGCTTGTTGAGTCTATTTACGAAAACTGGTACCAATTTTTCATCTCTGAAGAGAAAGAGAACTTCCACTTTAATGTTGAAACACAAGATGGATATTTTCCACCTTCAGTGTCTGAAGTTGCAAAGGGCCACACTGTAAAAGATATCAAAGAGTACTTTCACGTATACCCTTGGGGCCAGATTCCTGATCAGTTGAAAGAACAGATTCTAGATTACTACCAACGTGCTAACACTTTTGCTCAAGAGCTATTGGGTTGGGTTGAAGCGCATGCTCCTAAAGAAGTACAAGAGAAATTTTCAATTGCTCTGTCTGAAATGATTAACGGTAGCGAGCAAACATTACTTCGCGTACTTCACTACCCACCAATGCAAGGTGACGAAGAGCCAGGCGCTATCCGTGCAGCAGCACACGAAGATATCAACCTACTGACTGTTCTTCCTGCTGCAAACGAGCCGGGCCTTCAAGTTAAAGCTCAAAATGACGAGTGGTTAGATGTTCCATGTGACTTCGGTAACATGATCATCAACATCGGCGACATGCTTCAAGAAGCGTCAGGCGGTTACTTCCCATCAACGACACATCGCGTGATTAACCCATCGGGCGAGCGCCAAGAGAAGTCACGTATCTCTCTTCCGCTATTCTTACACCCGAAACCAGAAGTGGTATTATCAGAAAAATACACTGCGAATGAATATTTAATGGAACGTCTACGAGAGCTTGGCGTTATCTAATTAAATAAGTTTTATTCTCTAAAGGGCCAGCGTAATGCTGGTCCTTTTGCTTATATACGTTTAACTGTTTGAATTTTTTTTATTTGAAACTCGACAAATTTCCATAAATCGCTTTCAATTAAAGAACTTCAGGTACTTGGCCACGGGCCCATTCATTATGCTAGACAAGCTAAATACATCGAGCAATCAAGACATAAGCTGTAGTTTCCAAGCTCATATGGAAAACCCTTTGCTTTGGCCAATTATGGAAGTACTCAAACATAAGCCAAGTGGCTGGAAAGTGCATACACTAGCAGCGCACCTCAATGACCTTGGGCTTGTTCCAGTGTTAGATGCTGTGGCTGAGAAAGAGTTGTTCAAAAAGAACTTCCTCATCATGAATGCGCTTTATCAGCTTCAAGAAACCTTACACCCTGATAGCTGGCTGCAAGTCCAAGCGATGGATATCGAATTGATGAATGGTCGTTATCACGAAAGCAGTCACTGCATCGATCATCAAGACCCACTTAGAGACTACTACATTAACTGGGTTAACTATGAAGCTGATGAAGGCGAAGTCAAAAGGCTGTTGAACGAATTTTGGACTCGATACAGGAAGTTTGTTGGTGGTGATGAGCTCGATATGGATCGAAACCGAGCGTTGAGCTTATTTGAGTTACCTTTAGACGCCACTCACCATGAGATTAGAAAACGATGGAGACAACTGGCGTTGAGATGGCATCCAGACAGAGACGAAGGCAACACGGCAAAATTTCAAACGCTCTGTGAAGCGTGGCATGTATTGCGAAGCTCGTAATCGAACGTAACTTTTTGATACCTAGTTGATTTGAAGCCCAAAATAGAAGGCCCTACCTAGTGAGTGAAACAAGTAGGGCTTTGTCGTCATTACGTCTATGTGCTTTAACATACGTTATGTGTTGGTGCTATTTTATTTGTTAGTGCTAGGAGTGATCTTTGTTCTGACCACTTTTATGCTCAAAAGCATAATCCAGAACTTTGCGGATATAAGGCGCACCTACTTTTGAACCACCGTTACCATGTTCAATTACAACAGTTGCGACATATTCAGGGTGTTCATAAGGTGCAAAGGCTGTGTAAAGAGCGTGGTCGAGTAGGTGCGTTGCGAGCTTTTTAGAGTTGTAAACTTGATCCTTCGCCAGATCAAACACCTGTGCCGTCCCTGATTTCCCACCACTAGTATAATTAGTTCCCTTAAATGCACGTCTGCCGCTGCCTCTACTACCGTGGTTTACGAGTCGCATTGCGTTGATCGGCACATCCCATATATTATCTGGCACCTCAGTGATAGACGGCATTGAATCAGATTTAACAAGTTGTTGCGTGTCAAAATCTTCTCCGTGATCTAACGTTGCTCGTAAAATATGGGGAGGCATGACTTTACCGTGATTAACCAAAACTGACGTTGCTTTAGCTAATTGTAGAGGTGTAGAAGTCCAGTAGCCCTGGCCAATACCGATTGGAACTGTATCACCTTGATACCAAGGCGTACGATAGCGCATCATTTTCCACTCACGTGTCGGCATATTGGCGTTACTCTCTTCATAGATATCAATTCCTGTTGGTTTGCCAAAGCCAAAGCGATTCATCCAAGTTGAAATACGATCGATGCCCAGATCAAAAGCGGTTTGATAAAAGAATGAATCAACCGATTCTTCAATCGCTTGTGTCACATCGACAGGACCATGTCCCCAACGCTTCCAATCTCGCCATGCTTTCGAATTGGATTTAGAACCTGGAATTCGCCATATACCATGATCATTACGAACGGTATTTTCTGAAATGACATGCTCTTGTAGCCCAGCAACGGCCATAAATGGTTTAACTGTAGAGGCGGGCGGGTACACGCCTAACGTTGTGCGATTCACCAAGGGATGAGCAGGATCGTTCAGTAATACTTGATAGTTTTTACTCGATATACCATCAACAAACAGATTTGGGTCATAACTAGGACTCGATGCCATCGCTAAAACACTGTTGTCTTTCGGATCAAGAATCACAGCACTACCAGTGCGATTTTCGAGTTGCTCGAACACGTACTTTTGTAACTCGATATCGATGTTGAGAACGATGTCTTTACCTGCGACGGGGGGGACGTATTGGATTGTTCTCACAACACGACCACGGCTATTGACTTCAACTTCTTGATAACCTTTTTGTCCGTGGAGTAAGTCTTCGTAATATCGCTCCACGCCGAGTTTACCTATGGTGGTAGTGGCTTGATAGTTAGCGTCTTTACCTTGTTCTTCTAGCTTTTTTAGATCGCTATCATTGATATGAGCAACATACCCTAAAACATGAGTTAGTATTTCACCGCTAGGGTAAAAACGTTTTAGGCTGGTATTGATGGATAAACCCGGAAATTGATATTGATGAACAGAAAACTTAGCGATTTCTTCTTCTGTGAGGTTTTCCAGTATTGTTACCGACTTAAAACGGCGAGTGTTCTTAAAGCGCTTTGTGAAACGAGCGATTTGTTCCTCATTTAGAGGAATAAACTTATTGAGCTTTTCGATCATCAACTCAACGTCATCCGTTTGTTCAGGAATCATTGTCAAATCATAGACGAGTTGGTTTTCAGCCAATAGCACACCATTGCGGTCGTATATCAGCCCACGAGTCGGAGCGATTGGCAGTACTTTGATTCGATTACCATCGGCGCGAGTTTGGTAGCTCTCAAAATTTTGGACTTGGAGTCTATAAAGATTTCCAATCAAGACGAGGGTGAAGATCACAATCCCGAGAAATGCCACGATGACACGATTTCTGAATAAATTTACTTCGCTTTTATGATCACGCATTTTTACGCGTTTGTGGTTCATCAAAACCTCAGTCAGTTACATTTAGTTACATTTGTCGAGGCAGGACTTTATCTGAATATCACCATGGCTTTGTAAAAGCTGTGTCATTATTTACAAGATTGTCTGATATTACGAATGCAATAAAGAAAACTGAATTAAATTAGACGGGGATCCACGAGAAATTTAGAGAATACACGCGAAAAAATGGCCCTCATGAGTGAGAGCCGAAGATATGTATTAGTGCTGTTGGGTATATCTAGTTCGAAGGTTTGAACTGAGATTTACGCATACGGTTTAGAGCCGCCATTACATCGAGTATTCTTGGTTTTGCTAAGTCACCATATTTCGGCATGTTTGCGTACCATTCATCACTTAGAATTGCGTTGAATTCTTTTGCAGGGTTGTTTGACCAACCCGGCGTTTGTGCAAACTGGAACCAAGCCCAACCAATCGCGTTCACTTCTGAAGTCGACTCTAATTGCTCTAATGCTGAAAGGTCAGCAAATTCCTTACCAAAACGCAGTGACTCTTTGCCTTTCGCGTTAACTCTGAATTTTCCGTCAGTAAGAATGTTCATTAGTGCAGCGCGGTTTAACGAGCGAGGAACAAACGTTTCTAATGCCGTCTCACATTCGTTAGTTCGCTGAGTAGGATGTTGAGCGATCACTTCTTGAGCTTTTTCAGTGACGTCTACGGCTTGGTAGTCGTGCATTTGAATCACAGTATCTGCCACATCTAAGTAATCGCCAGAACCACCCATTACTACGATAGTTGATATGTCCATCTCTTCGCGAAGTTGACCAATACGGTCAACAAGTGGAGTGATAGGCTCAGCCCCTTTTGATACCAGCGCTTGCATACGCTCGTCACGAATCATGAAATTAGTCGCTGACGTATCTTCATCGATAAGGAGCGTTTGTACACCCGCTTCAATCGATTCTTGTAACCAAGCAGCTTGAGATGTAGAGCCAGAAGCATCTTGAGTACTAAAATCAGACGTATCTTTTTGCATCGGTAAATGGTTGATGTAGTTAGATAAGTTCAAGTTATGTACGCATCGGCCATCTTCCGCTCGGATCTTCATTGTATCCGTAGCAGTAACAATGCCTTCACGACCATCACCAGGAATATGGTTGTAGATAGAACGTTCTACGGCGTTCAATAGTGTAGATTTACCATGGAAACCACCACCAACAATCAGTGTGATACCTTTTGGAATACCTAGGCCTGTCACATCACCTTGGTTTGGTGTGTTTAGCGTCACACTCAAAGACTCTGGTGCTAGGAAAGGAACCGCACCTTTCATTGGCAGGTCACAGTTACCTGCAATACGAGGTAATACACTGCCATTTGCAACGAATGCCGCTAGGTTGTTTTCTTCTAATTGAGCACGTAATGCGTCTTGGTCTTCAACAGCTTCACAATGTTTAATCATCGCTTCAATGTTGAGTTCGCGTTCAAGCGTTGCGCGACGAATAAACTTAGGCAAATAGAATGTAATGATGTTAATTGCTTTCTTTGCAAGAATACTGCGACCATCAGCAGGTAGGTTGATACGAAAACGAATTTCGATACCGTGATCAGTGAAAACAACAGCAGTATTGTCTAAAACGGTTTGACCTGTCAGTGCAATAGAGACCGTCGCTTCTTGCTTAGCAAACTCAGAGAAGCTGCGTGCAATAAAATCACGAGCTGCTACTTGGTATTCATAAGATTTTTCTTTAAGCCAATCTAACCCTGTTAACGACCAGGCGCGTGTTGCGCGAAAACGTGAAGATGATGCATACGGGTCACCTTGAACGTGGTCGATGTGTAATTCGAAATCAGCAAAGTCGTATTGACCTTTAATTTGTTGATATGCGCGGAAGTTTTGTTTTTCGAGCTTTTTAAGCTTTGCAGTCAACTGATCCATAACGAGGAATGCCTATATAAAGGGAAGATAAAAACAGAAAGGCGGCGATTATAAAAATCACCACCTTTAGAGTAAAGAGAAAGTAGGCCTAAATCCAAAACTAACTGATCTTTTTCGCTTTAAGCGTAACGAGTTGTCCCTAAATAGTTTTGATTGATTAAGCTGTGTTCGAATTCTTGGCTCGGCATTGGTCTACCGTAAAGATATCCTTGAGCCACATCACAACCCTCATCAATAATAAACTTCTCTTGAACTTCAGATTCTACTCCTTCAATCGTCACTTTTAAGTCGAGCTTTTTGGCTATTTGAACAATAGATCGGACAATTTCTGAGTCTTCATTTGAGTTGAGCATTTGGTCGATGAAACTCTTATCAATCTTAATAACATCAAACGGAAATTTCTTAAGGTAACTGAATGATGCGTAACCGGTACCAAAATCATCTAGTGACAATGTAACGCCAATGTCGTGTAGTGATTCCAATGTATTCTTGGCAACAACTTCATCTGCAATCAGTCCACTTTCAGTGACTTCCAGTTCTAATAAATAGGGCTCAAGGTGGTAAGTTTCTAATAGGTGAACGACTTGTTCTGCAAAGTGGACGTTCTTGAGTTGGACTGCTGAAACATTAACAGCCATTTTGAAGTCTTGAACGTGTTTCGACCATTCTTTGGCTTTTTCGATCGCATGACGTAGAACAAAGCTACCGACTTCAAAAATCAAACCGTTTTGCTCAGCCATGTGTATCAAAGTTTCGTTGGAGATGTCTCCCAAAACTGGGTGACGCCAACGTAGTAGAGCCTCTGCACCAACCCAGCGATGAGTTAATGGACAGACTTTGGGTTGAAAATAGAGCATGAGGTCATCATTACGAACGGCCTGTAGTAGGTAACTCTCAATCTTATTGATGTGACTTTGTTCTTCGGCATGGGTTTGCGAGTAGTAAGCAAATTTTTGTCCTGAATCTTTACAAGCAAGCATCGCTTCTGATGACTTTTGCAATACACTTTCCGCATCGTCTTCACTATCCGTTACCGCAATCCCAATAAATGCATGTAAGTGAATTTTATCGTTTTCAATATCGAACTCGGAATGTCCCACTCTAACCAAAGTTTGACAAAGCTCTTCAAGGCGATGGTCTAAATCTTTAACACTGAACGCAAGTACGAGGTCAATCGAAGTAGGGCGCGCGGTTAATACCTCAAGATCGGCTATGCTGTCGATTCGTTGTCGATATTCGACGAGCACTTGATCTAATGCGTTGTAACCATAGCGTGCTTGGATGCGTCTTCCGTTAGTAAATCCAATATGGACGACAGCGAATGAACGGCTAGTTAGCGTTGTTTTGGCTGAAAGTTTGTTGTTTAAGCGGGATTCAAACGCATTGCGGTTTAAAAAACCGGTTCCTAAATCATGATTCTTTTGAAAGTTTATCTTTTGCTCAGCGGCTTTTCGTTTATCAATTTCTTGATTTAAGGAATAGTTGAGGCTTGCGAGATCCTTGGTTCGAGTATAAACGCGATTTTTCAAGTCTCGATTCATTTGAGTCAGCTTAGCGTGTTGAAACAGGGTTTTTAGCTGAGATTCTATAGAGATTCGAAAGCTTTCTAACAGCTTGATGTAGGTAGGTGTGTAATGGTTTTCTTTAGAATCTAAAATACATATGGTGCCGAAAAGCTCACCATTAGGCCATAGCAGCGGAATACCACAGTAAGAAACTAAGCCGAGCTCGACATCTGGGTTGTTTTTCCATTTTGGATCGGCCAAAGCGTTGGGCACAACGAGCTGTTGTTGAGACTCCATAACGCTTTCACAATAAAGCCCGTTTCCCAATATTTCTGTATCGCCTTTCTTATATGGGTTGTTTTCACTGCTGCTAGTAGAGAATACTTCAAGGTAATTGGTGTGAACACGCATGATGAGTGCAGCGGGCACTTGAGTGATTTGAGCTAAAAGGTCAACAATATTTTGCCAACTAGACTCCATATCGTCTGGGATGTCTAAATCTAGAGTTTTGATTTTCTTCATATGACTCCGAGTCTATTATGCTAAATGCATCAACACATCCTGTGTCAATTATGATGAACCAAAAACTGTGAATCTTACGTAAACTAAGTATAAGAAATGTTATAGAAAAAAACCTCTGCAATTTCACAGAGGTTTTCAAATATGAATCTGGGTCTCAGTAATGAGATAAGTTTCAATTAAGGCTTTAACTTTATAAAATCTTCAGTGTTAAGTTTCTGATTATAGTCTACGGATGGCTGAGCAAATCCATTTAACTGCAGAAACTCCTCTTTAAACCCTTTGTAGTCACCCAGGGTTTGGAAGTTATTTCCATCCATAACATCAAGTAACTCTGCAACATGCGCTTGTGTCTCAGGATCTAACTCCCAATCATCCATTCTTATCAGGCGTTCACCATCAAGTGGTACTTTTGATTGGCCATATAATTTGCTGCTAAAAAGACGCTGCATCTGCTGGATACAACCTTCGTGTGTCTCCTTTTCTTTCATTACTTTATACAGAGCAAGTAGGTAAGGACTTAATCCTGGAATGAATACGCTTGCCTTAGTCACCAATGCCTTACAAACCGTCGCGTAAGCGTTACCATCAAAGTTTGCCAACTCAAGGTTGAGCGCGTGGCTGGTTTGGTGAAGATCTATCTTGGCACGACCTAAAGTGCCGTCTAGATAAATAGGGTGTGTCACTTCTGGGCCAACATAAGAAAACGCAATTGTCTTACACCCTGGGGCAATAGATTCTGCGTTAATGAGCTCATCTATCCAGTTTTCCCAATCTTCTCCGCCCATTACCTTGAGTGTACTTTCGGCTTCTTCTTCCGTCGCAGCTTCAAGCGTATTGGTCACCCAGTTGTCATGTTGAAGAGAGATGGTGGCGCCAGTAACGCTTTCGCCAATAGGTTTAATCGCGGAGCGCCAGAATTCATCGGAATCGGGTTTAGGTCTAACGCCAGCAGCTAAGCTGTATACAATGAGATCGACTTCACCTTCGAAGTAAGTTTCAATGGCTTCGACAACTTGTGCACGTGTTTCTTTTGAAAAAGCATCTCCAACGATGTTTATCGCAGTACGTTGTTCACGTTCGGCTTCTTTTTTGAAATAGATGTTGTTGTACCAACCGGCGGTCCCTAGCGATTTTTCATTAGGACCACGTTCAAATGAAACACCGATGGTGTCTGCTTTAGCCCCGCCAAAAGTAAGAGCGATACGAGAGGCGAGGCCGAAGCCCGAGGAAGCGCCGAGAATCAGTACTCGTTTAGGGCCATCTTTGATTTGCGGCGCACTCTTAACAAATTTAATTTGTTGCTTGACAGCTTCTTGACAGCCGAGAGGGTGTGCGCTTTTGGCTACCACACCCTTGATAATAGGTTCGATCAGCATAAATAACCTTACAGTTAACGGTGATATGCACTCAGGCTAACGTAAAGCTGTGTAAAATTTATTGAGCTAGACCATTAAAACCTAAAGATACTGATATAATTCTTCGGCGACAAATTCAGCGATCCAAGGTTGAGCTTCAGGTTTTGGATGCAATCCATCGTTCATCATCCACTCAGGTTTAAGGATGATATGCTCCAGGAAAAATGGCAAAAGCGGTACATTTTTTTGATCAGCAAGTGACGTGAAAACGTATTCAAATTGTTGGTTATAACGCTTACCGTAGTTAGGTGGGATTTTTATCTGCATCATGATTGGTGTGGCGCCCGAGGCTTTTATCTGCTCAATGATTTGGTCTAAATTTGCAGACATCAGCTTAGGTGGGAAGCCACGAAGTCCGTCATTCGCTCCTAGCTCAATAAGAACGGTGTCAGGCGCATGCTCTTCAAGTAGCTGCGGTAAACGTGCTAAACCGTTGCCTGTTGTGTCACCAGAGATACTACCATTAACCACGGTAATCGCTTTATCATGCTTCGTAAGAGCGTCCGGCAGCAAACTTGGCCAACTCTGTTTGATATCCATGTTGTAGCCAGCACTCAAACTATCGCCAAGTATCAATAAAGTAGCGCTTGGAGCTAACGTAGGATTTCGAACTAGGTCAGTATTTTGAGCCAACGAAGCGGTTGAAAATAAAATAAAAAATAAAAAGGAAATTAGTCGAGTCATGCATACATCCATCATAAAAGCAGAAGCTGTTTCCAAGACAGTGTCTACTAATCAAGAACATTTAACAATCTTAGAACACGTCGATATCGATATTCGTGAAGGCGAAACTGTGGCGATTGTGGGGACATCCGGTGCTGGTAAATCGACCTTAATGACTTTGCTTGCGGGTCTTGATGTACCAACAATGGGCGAAATCAGTTTATTAGGTCAGCCTCTATCACAACTTGATGATGAAGCTAGAGCAAAAATCCGCAGTGAATCTGTCGGGTTTGTATTTCAGAGCTTTTTGTTAATCCCAAGTTTATCTGCACTGCAAAATGTCACACTACCTTGTTTGCTTAAAGGTGAAGACGAAGACATCGAACGTGCGACCGCTTTATTAGAGTCTGTCGGATTAAAAGACAGGCTCGATCACTTACCATCTCAACTATCTGGCGGCGAGCAACAAAGAGTAGCTTTAGCCCGTGCCTTTATGATCAAACCAAAAATCTTGTTTGCCGATGAACCTACCGGCAACCTAGACCAACAGACGGCAGCAAAAATTA
This sequence comes from Vibrio sp. R78045, assembly GCF_042466085.1. Taxonomy (NCBI): domain Bacteria; kingdom Pseudomonadati; phylum Pseudomonadota; class Gammaproteobacteria; order Vibrionales; family Vibrionaceae; genus Vibrio; species Vibrio sp. R78045. Next base: position 25,625 of record NZ_JAXHBS010000013.1, on the reverse strand, counting down.
TCGAGCTGTTGTTTGAGCTCAACTCTTCCCACGGAACAACGTTAGTCTTAGTGACACATGATCCTAAGCTTGCACAACGTTGCCAGCGAACTTTGAAAATGCACGTCGGTCATATAGAGGAAGTCTAAATTGAATTCATCAAAGGGACTCAACAAACGCCTGTTTTCATGGAGTATAGAAGAGATTCGACACGGACAACTGTGGCCAGTATCGATCGCTTTAACGCTAATTATTGCCTGTGTATTCGCGTTGTCAGCGTTGGCGGAGCGTATGGAACAAGTCATTGTTAAGCAGGGAAAGGATGCTTTAACAGCGGACAGTGTGTTTATTTCGGCGAACCCAATCCCACAGCTCTTACTCGAACTCACTGAAGCTGAGCAGTTAGAAAGCTCCCAATTAACCCGTTTTTCAACCATGGCATTTAGTGACCACTCAATGCAGTTAGTCACGGTTAAGGCTGTTGAAAGCAATTATCCATTACGCGGCGAAATGATACTTCAGCAAGCTAATGATACGTTTAGAAATCACGTAGAGCCGGGGGAACTTTGGCTGGATGAACGTATATTTGCTCAACTTGAAGTTGAAATTGGTGACAATGTCACGATTGGCGATGCGGATTTAACGATAACAGGGCGAATCACCCAAGAGCCTGGGTTGAGCTTTAACCCATTCCAACAGATGCCTGCAGTATTGATACACGAAAGTGATATCGATGCCACAGGTGCAATTCAACCGGGCAGTCGCGTTAGCTTTAGATTGTTTTTGAACGGCGATGAAACACAGCTTCAATCCGCTCAAGACAGTATCGAATTAACACCAAGCGATCGATGGCGCACGCAAGATTCAGCAAGCCGCACCAATGAGATGTTTGAAAGCACCACGCAATACCTGTCACTGACCGTTGCCATCGTGGTGATTATGGCTGCAACGACTTTAGTTTTAACTTGCCAGCACTATGTGGCGAGTCGTCGTAAAACCATCGCGATGCTTAAAAGCTTGGGGGCGAGTAAGCAATGGATCATTAAATGGCTGTCAGTACAGGTCTTTCTACTTGTGGTTATTGGCGCAGTATTAGGCATCGCTATAGGTATAGGCCTAGAGTTTTTGCTTCGAATTCCGCTCGGAGACTTACTGCCAACGCCGCTTCCTAGCTATGGTGCAGAACCTGCTATTTTGGCCATTTTATCTAGTCTTTTGATTGGTGTTCCTGCACTCGGAATTCCATTGATTGGCTTGGTCTCGACCTCAGCAATCAGCGTGATTCAATCGAGCCACCAGTCAAACGAAAGTTATAAGAAGTACTTGTTATTGCTCGTTCCTATTATTCCAATGATGTTGATGTACGGCGATAACTTGTTGGTATGGATAGTCTTAGTGGGTATTGCATGCCTGTTCCTAGTGCTAGCAATAGTGAGTACGGTTGTTCTTCGCCTATTCAGTAAGTTGCCAACGTCAACATCGATGCGCTTGGCGTTAAGCCGAATTAATCGAACACCATTAGCAACGGGCATCCAATTTGGCTCTTTGGCTTTGTCTTTAATGTTGTTATCGATTATTTGGTTAGTAAGAAGCGATTTATTATCCGATTGGCAACAAACCTTACCTGAAAACGCACCCAATGCTTTCGCACTGAATATTGCGAGCTATGAAAAAGACAGTTATCTCGCGACCATTGACTCGAATGAAGTAGAGCGTACTCAAGCATTTCCAATTATTCGTGGACGATTGACGACAATCAATGGCGTAGAGGCAGCAGAATACAGCGATACATCTGATCAGACCGACGCTCTTAGTCGTGAGATTAATTTCACTTGGGGTGATAGTTTGCCTGAATACAATGAGGTGCTAGAAGGCAGTTGGACACAAGGGCAGGGCGTGTCTGTTGAATCTGATGTGGCTGATCAACTTGGATTGAAGATTGATGATGAACTTTCGTTTACCATTAATAGCCAAAGCGTTTCCGCAAAAGTGAATAGCATCCGAGAAGTAGAGTGGCGCGAAATGAAACCGAACTTCTATTTTATCTTTACTCCTGATGTTTTGAGTTCGATTCCGTCAACCTGGCTAGTGAGCTTCAGGCTCGAAGAGCAACACAATCAAATGCTCAACGAACTGTCCCGAAAGCATCCAACCGTCAGTTTGATGGATATTCGTAAAATGGGTAGTAAGATCCAGGAACTACTCAAGCAGATTGTTTGGTCTATTACCGTGCTTGCGGCTTTGGGTGTTGTAGCGGGGCTGTTACTCATTTTTACCTTACTAAGGTTGAGTTTATCCCAAAGACAACAAGAAATACGCTTGTATCGAACTCTAGGGGCAAGTAAGAAGCGGATTCTCAACACGATTTGGTGTGAATATGGCTTAATGGCTTTAGTCGCGGGTTCTATTGCTGCTCTAGGTTCAGAACTTAGCGTAGCCGGTGTAATGAACTTTGGTTTTGAGTTAGAACCATCGCTTCACCCAATGCTCTGGGTTGTTTTACCAATTCTTACTTTCATCACGCTAGCTGCTGTCGTGAATAGTTTGATTAAACGATTGTTAGCGCCAATGAACAAAGATTTTGGTTAAAAACCAACAGACGGCAAGTAAAGATTAAAAATTAACGAAATCGAGTCAAACGGTCTAAAGTGAATTTTTTATACTTAGTCATGCACTATCTATAATACACCGCTTTAGATCGTTTTTTATTTGACCAACTCGTAGTATAAGTAAAAAATTTCACACCTTAAAATCGACATTTTTTAGCATTAATTAAAAGTTATTGAGCAATAATGCCGATTTAATGAACAACGGTTAGTCCCTGTAAACAAAGGGTTTGCGCAACTTAGCAAGAACGTTATCAACAGTTATCCACAAAAACGGTGGATAACTTTAGGGATAAGTTAACATCATTGTTTTACAAGTATTGAGGCAGCCTTTATGTGGCGTCACTTAGGGCAAATTCGACTGTTAGAATAACCTTTAAAACTCTATCTGGAGTTATTGAGTCAAGAGATTATTTATATTTTTTACATAGATATTAATAAGTGCCCAACTAAGACCTTGATAAAAATGTGTTTTAATTCGTCGCAGAACAAAAGTAGAATAGAGACAGTTAATCATATTCTACAGAACACGATGAACCACAACAAAACGGATACAAATCAACCTTCTATTGCCATTGTTGGTGGCGGCATTGCCGGAACGACAAGTGCGATTCACTTTAGTGAGTTGGGTTTTAATGTCACTATCTTGGAAAAAGGGCCGAGTTTGGTTAATGGCCCACCTATTTGCCACCTGCACGCGGGCGGCAATTTGTATCGAGATATTTCTGTAGAGCAATGTCTACAACTTCTCACTCAGTCTATTGATACCGTCCGTTTATTCCCACACACCATCAATATACGCCCAACAATCATTGCTGTGCCGCATAGTGATGGTGGGGAACCAATGGATCTACTTCCTCGTTTAAAGATAATCAAAAACGCTTACGCTGAGCTTGTTAAACAAGATAACAGCAATCAAGTGCTTGGTGACCCGGATGAGTACTACAAACTTTATAGCAAAGATGAGTTGTTAGCCCTTTCTACAAAAACTCAGCCTCTAAAACCGATTTCACTCGACGACTGGTGCATTCCTTTTGCTAAGCATACTAATTTAGATACGCTTAAATACCCGGTCGCAATGGTTCAAGAGTATGGCTGGAGTGTATTTCGACTTTCGGCGACGGCTCAACTGTCTTTAGGTAAGCAACCGAATTGTACTGTGTTGACCAACAGTCGCTTAAAGTCTGTTGAATCGACAGGACAAGGCTGGTCTTTGACTTACTCAGACCATGAAAACCAAAACCAACATCTGACGACTGACTACTTGATCAATGCTAGTGGGTTTGAAACAGGTATTGTGGATGATTTTGTCGGTTCGAAACAACAAAGACTTGTTGAGTTCAAAGCTGCATACGTGACAGAGTGGCCATATTCTCAAGAATGCAAAGAAGAGTGGCCAGAGGTAATCTTCCATGGCCCGAGAGGCACCCCGCAAGGTATGGCGCAATTAACGCCGTATGCTGATGGTGTGTTCCAACTTCACGGTATGACAGAAGGGATTACTCTGTTTGAGGGTGGGCTAGTTTCTTCATCAACAGATTCGTCCCAGCCACAGTTGCCTTCAAAGCTTCTTAAGAAAATCGTATCCGGTTGGAGCGAAGAGCAACTTGAATTAAGAACTCGTGCTGCAATTACGCATATGTCTCAGTTCATCCCAAGTTTTAGTTCTGCAATGGTTGGTGGCAAACCTCTGTTTGGCGCGCAGCAGATTCCAGGAACCGATCCGAGTCTAAGAGCTTCAGATGTTTCATTCTGTGGTGATCGCTATGCTCGACTTGAAGTCGTAAAGGCGTCTTCAACACTAGAGGCCGCGCAGAAGGTTGCTCAACGTTGGTTTGGTGTGACCGAGACTATGCCGATTGAAAGCGCACACTCAGTGACAATGTCACTTAACATAAATGATATTGAAAACAGAGCGATAGACTTGACCAAGGAACGTGGTTACCCGGACGCTCTTGCTAAAATATCAGGGCAAGAGCACCACTAAAAGCTTATTCAGCCTTGTTTGTTACCCAAACCAAGATGCCAAAAGTCAAACCCAGCTTACTAGCAAGTAGTAAGCTGGGTTTATAATTTAAACGCCTTTTTATGCGAACATAGTCGCGGAAGCTTCGAATAGCCATTCTAAACAGAAAAGATCAATAACCAAAAAACTGCGCCCACTGACACCATACATCTTGAAGCCCTAAGCGATCGCCTCTACTAAACGAAATTGGATGCCCTGGTTTGGCTTGTGCCAAGCGCGGTAAGTCGATTCTCGCAACACATCCAATCTTTGGATAACCCCCAATGGTCTGTCTGTCATTGAGCAATACGATCGGTTGCCCATCTCGTGGGATTTGAATCGCACCAAGGGCGATACCTTCGGACAATAGAGAAATATCAGGGGAATCGACTGGCTCGCCATTGAGTCGATAGCCCATTCGATTCGAATTCTGGTCAACGTTATATTGCGTATTATACAACGTCTCTTTTGCTGGTTCTGAGAAGAGGTTGCTTTGGTAACCTTCAATAACTCTTAAATTTACTGGTAGGTTGTAATCCGGTTTATAGCGGAAGGTCACACTCAACGCTTTAAAAGGGCGAGTAATACGATGCTTGGAAAAACCAATTTGTTGCCCTTGTTTACAGGGTTCTCCATCTTGATCAAGCCCACCAATCTGTTCTCTCGTTACAGTCGAACAGCTATGAAGGGTGGAAGGAACATCGAAGCCTCCTTTAATTGCCAAATACGCTCTTAATCCATTTTTAGGTAGACCAAATGAGAGGACTTGTCCTTTAAAAGCTTGGAAAGTACTCCAGTTCCCTAAAAGCATACCATCTAACTTCGCTTGTAGATCGCCGCCGCATAACGCCATCTCACAATCAAAATCTATTTTTAACGCACATTGACCGAGTGTAATTTCCAACGCCGCTAAGTTAACGGCATTTCCTAATAGATAATTAGCCCAACTATAAGAGTAATCATCAACTGGCCCGCCTTGTGTCAACCCAAGGTGAGCGACACCAAATCGGCCAAAGTCTTGAATCAAACTCAAAGGGCCTGGTTTAACTACTGTAAGCGTCGGTTTATTATTTAATTTACCCATATGTGATATCTCCACCAAGCGCTATAAACCTAAGATCCATAAACTCATGTTTTGATATCGCTTTAAAACGGACAGTATCACCTACATTCAGCAGTGATAGCGGAACTTGTGTAGTATCTGCGTTCTTCAATTGGCTGTGGTCAAACAGCGACAAAGGGCAGTTGCCAATAATGTTCCAACCACCTGGTGACTCCGATGGGTAAACCGCCGTTTTTGATCCTGCAATTGCGATACTTCCTTTAGGAACACTTAAACGCGGGGTTGAGTGACGTGGTAACGCAAGCCTACTCACCACATCCGACATAAAGGCAAAGCCGGGAATAAATCCTATCGCGCTGACACTGTAGGTCTGAGAGGTGTGATATTCAATGATATCCTCAATCGATAAGCCTTTCTCCTGATACCTATCTAAATCAAGCGCGGTTTCAGGTGAGTAATAGGCGGGTAGTTCAATAACATTGAGCGTTTCTTGAGTCTCTGAGAAGGAAGAAAGCGCTGCAGCTAATAGCGAATTAAGCTGTTTGATAAACTGTTGCTCTGAGATTCGATAAGGTAAGTAGTCAACCAATATAGTGTGGTAAGCGGGTGTCACATTCATCAATACGGTTGTTAAGTTCTGGCGAATGGCATCAGCAAAATGAGCCATATACTGCGCATTGATCGCATTAGTATCACCTTTTAAATGCGGCAACGTTAACGTGATTAAAACGCTACATTCGGCAACCGGCGCTATATTAAATTCAATCGGATTCGTCGTCATTTCGTTTCCATACATTTTGATATTCTTGTTTTTCAACTTAGCTTTAGCTTTTTAACTTCCATGTCCTAAGTCACATAGGATTTAACAATCATTACTTAATAATTAGCGTGCGATAGACTTACGCTTCGTACTAATTAAACGTATTAAGATCTTGTCTGATTTTTCTAATCAGAGCGATGGATTGAGGGTTATCACCATGCACGCAAATTGTATCTGCCTCAATGGGCAGTCTTTCACCCTCAATCGTCGTTACTGAACCATAATTAACAATTTGCATGACTTGGTTATAGATGTCATCTTGATTAACGTAAACCGAACCTTTCCGGGTTCGCGGCGCAAGTTGGCCATTATTCAAGTACGCTCGATCTGCGAAAGCTTCAAACAAAAGAGGTAAGTCTTGATCATCAGCAATATCTAAATACTGTTGGTTATCAGAAGAAGAGAGAATCATCAGAGGAATATTAAACTCAGCTACCGCTTGAGCGACTGCGTTAAAAACATCGGTGTTCGCCATCATATCGTTATAAAGGGCACCATGAGGTTTCACATACCCAATAGAGGTATGGTGATAGCGGCAAAGCGCTTGTAATGCGCCCACTTGATAACAAACTAATTCACTTATTTCATCCATGGTATGCGGGATTGAGCGACGTCCAAACCCAACCAAATCTTGGTAGCCCGGATGAGCACCAATTTGAGTATGGTAATGCTGCGCAAGTTTGATTGTCTTTGACATCACGTGAGGGTCAGACGCATGGAAGCCACAAGCAATGTTTGCCATATCGACCCATTCCATAACCGACTCATCATCGCCCATTTTCCAGTTGCCGAAACTCTCTCCCATATCGCAATTAAGCAAAATCTTCGTCGTCACTTGTCGCTATTCCTTTAGGTTTGGGTATCTGATGACACTCGTATATATGAATAAATTAAACAGTGACCGAATTCAAATTTTTACTACTGTTAATCTAGCACTCATTATTAATGCAGAGTGAACGCTTAATGTTCGGTTAAAGAATGTTCGATTCTAAATTTTGTGACTGGACCACTCAACATAATCACACGATATATTGAGCCAAATGAAAAGAATGTGGCCAGTTGATGCTCTTTAAAGAGCATCAATGAAACTAGGCGTTTGTGAACTCACTGTAAGTTGTTGTATCATAAGTGATAGGTTGAATATTTTAATTAAAAGGTCTGCTAAACATGAATGTTTTAGTTACAGGTGGCATGGGCTACATTGGTAGTCATACAAGTATCCAAATGATCAATGCAGGCATGACGCCTGTGCTTTTTGATAACTTGTACAACAGCAAACCAAGCGTTCTAGAACGTATCGAGAAAGTGTCTGGTGTTCGCCCTAACTTCATTGAAGGTGATATTCGCAATAAAGCGCTTTTAACTGAGACGATGAAACAACACGACATCGAAGCAGTTATTCACTTTGCGGGTTTAAAAGCAGTTGGTGAATCAGTTGCTAAGCCTCTTGAATACTACGACAACAATGTTAATGGTACGTTAGTTCTTGTTGATGCGATGCGCGAGGCTAATGTTAAAACGTTGGTCTTTAGTTCGTCAGCGACCGTTTACGGTGATCCTGCAAGTGTACCAATTACTGAAGACTTCCCAACAAGTGCGACTAACCCTTACGGGCGCAGTAAGCTAATGGTTGAAGAGTGCTTAACAGATTTCCAAAATGCAAACCCAGATTGGAGCATCACTTTGTTGCGTTACTTTAACCCTGTTGGTTCTCATCCCAGTGGTGAGTTAGGAGAAGATCCACAAGGTATTCCAAACAACCTAATGCCATTCGTATCTCAAGTAGCTGTTGGCCGACGTGAATTCCTGTCTGTATTTGGTAGCGATTACCCAACAAAAGACGGTACTGGCGTACGTGATTACATCCACGTTATGGACCTGTCTGATGGGCACATTGCAGCACTGGAGAAAGTAGGGCGCAAAGATGGTCTTCATATCTACAATCTTGGTACGGGTAACGGTTCAAGTGTGTTAGACATGGTTAAAGCATTCGAACAAGCAAGCGGTAAAGAGATCCCTTACAAGCTAGTTGAACGCCGTCCTGGTGACATCGCAGAGTGTTGGGCAGATCCAGCTAAAGCTCAGAAAGAACTGGGCTGGAATGCAAGCCGCACATTGGCTGAAATGACCGAAGATACATGGCGCTGGCAGTCAACAAACCCGAATGGATTCCCTGGTTAACCTAGTGGTTTCGTGAATAATTCAAAAATTAAAAGATGCTTTCGGGCATCTTTTTTGATCTTAATCGAATAAAAAGTAAATTAGTGGTTAAAAAGTATCATTCTGTATCCGCTGTGTTATTATGCTCGCGAATTATATGTTTAATGTTAATTTTCTTTGGAGTTAATCATGGAACTAGGCCTAATCATCACTTTCATCGTTGCTGCTGCAGTAATGGTTAAAAAAGAGATGGCAGAGAAGTAATTTCACTTATTACCTTTTTTATACAATTTTTTAGTGAAATAAATTAAAAGCCAGCAATTAAGCTGGCTTTTTAGTTTCTGCTGTATCAGATTCTGTCGTTAAGTTTTCTAACGAGTTAGAATTCGTATTTAGCTGAAATACCGTAGTTTCTTTCCGCTTGAGTGTTCTCTTTGTAAAGTTCATCATCACCGCGAATATCATTCCAACGGTAGTACTCTTCGTTAGTTAAGTTGAACACACCACCACGAATCGTCAGATCCTTCATTGGTTTGTAGTAAGCTGTTAAATCAACAACTGTTGCGCTTGGAAGCTCAGCCTGGCCTGCGTTACCGCCACTTTCGTCATCGAAGTTGATGTCTGAACCAGATTTGTCAGCTGTGTAGTTTAACTTAACGCTAGTACCCCAATTTTGGTTTGGCGCATCATAGTTAAGACCTAACACCGCATTCCAAGGGTTAACACTATTTAGTGCATTTCCGTTTCCGTCCTCACCCTCTGTGTATGAAGCTACGAAGTGAGTTGAAATACCCTTAGGCGCACCAACCAAGACATCCCAAAGTAACGTGTTCGAGAATTCAATCCCCTTTATCGTTGCCGAATCCAAGTTAACGTTAGAATAGTGCGTTGTTCCACCAACCTTTTTCGTAACCACTGTCTCGATAAAGTCATCGTAGTCACTGTAGTAGGCCGCGATTTCAGATGATGAAGCTTGAGTGTTGTGACGATAGCCTAGCTCGTATGAAATACTGGTTTCTGATTTAAGATCTGGATTTGGATCATTTACGTACCCATGTCCAGGGTTATCATATGTATAGTAAAGTTCATCAAAAGAAGGGGCTCTAAAGCCTTGGCTAATTTGGCCAAAAATAGTGCCTGTATCTGTAAGTTTGTATGTTGAACCTAAACGACCAGTTACCGCAGAATCTGAGAAATCACTCAACGTCTCAGTGGTGTTGTTACCAGGATCAGTTGAGAAATAGTCAAAGCGTACACCAGGGGTAACAATAAGTTTGTCATTCACTAAGCTAATTTCGTCTTGAATAAACAAGCCAAATTTTTGCTCCTTAGCATCTGGAGTATATACATAAAGTTGGTTATCAGTAGCAGGATCAGAGTTATACTCCATATTGGTGTTGCTGATGTCACTATGTGTATAAGTTGCACCATACACTAGGTAATGGTTGTTAATTTCTTTATCTAGCTGAGTCTCGATTTCAAGCTTATTTTCAGTGTACTCGTAGTCTTTTGTTTGTAAGTTGTCGTTGTTAGCTGGTACCCAAGGTGGCATACCTGGGCCTGCAGGTTTAAAGCGCTTAGTTACACCATTCTCTTCTTTAGAAATGTACGATACTTTACTCGTTACAGTATCGGCAATTGTGCCATCAGCGAACCAAATGTGCTTAATAGCGAATCGATTTTGCGTTGTGTCATCAGCACCTGTATAGCTATCGTAGCTTGAGTGGTAGATGTCAGAGTCTGAAGTATCTTTGATTAGCTCAGCTAAAAACTCGATACGATGACTTTCGTTTAACTGATATTGCAACTTAACCAAAAGATTATCTGCTGAAGTATCTTGACCTTCTACAGCGTAGTTCTCTAAGTCGTTAGGGTTACGGAAGTTTTGCAACTCTTCACCATCTCGACGAGTGTAGGCTACCAATGTTTCTAGGTCATCGAATCGATTAGCTAATGCAACGTGCTCACTGAAAGAGTTATCTTCTGAAGAGTAAGACAGTTTCGCTTGACCGCCAAAGTCTTCTCCATCTTTTAAGAAATCAGAAGGGTCTTTAGTTTCAAAGGCGACAACACCACCAATAGCGTCGCTTCCGTGTAAACTTGAAGCCGCACCTTTGATAATTTCGACACTTTTCAGCATATCGGGATCGATTGAAATACCGCTAGAGTTAATAAATGCGTAAGGGCCACCATCAAATGAACCTGGTTGCGATGAGCCATCCACTAAAATCTTTACGCGCTTACCTTCCATGCCACGAATGTTGATGGTTTGTGCACCTTGTCGAGAGCTCGAGTTCATCGTTACACCTGGAGTGTATTCGAAGATTTCGTTAACATTTTTTGCCATGTTCTCTTCGATTTGCTCATCGGAGATGACTGCAACAGAAGCCGCTGTATTGATAAGTGTTTGATTCGTGCGCGTCGAGGATACAACAACCTCATCAAATAGGGCATAATCTTCAGCAAAGGCTGACGTTGATGAAAGCGCTAAAACGATTGAAGCAGAGAGTAGGGATTGCTTATACATCTGATAGTTACCTTAGTTCCATAGTATTATCTTGATTTGCGAAGATGATATTGGATCTAAATGATAATTACTATTATTTGCATTTAATTAATTTTTCAACTTTATCAACTAATTCATAATTAATGCTCTTAATCACTTGTATTAAAAAGACTTATTCAGTTCCATTCATTTTGTGAATGCTTCTGTTTTTGTGATGTAAATCTCAATTTATAGTAGGAAAGCTATGCATAGCCCAATAACACTTGAAGCATTACACATACTAGATGCTATCGATCGTCGTGGAAGTTTCGCCGCAGCAGCGAATGAAATGGACCGAGCGCCATCATCATTGAGTTACCAAATTCAGAAGTTGGAGCAAGATCTAGACATCATGATTTTTGATCGGTCTGGGCATCGTGCAAATTTCACGGAAGCGGGGCAGTTAATACTAGAACAAGGCAGGATAATTCTTGGTGCGACTGAACAACTCGTTAACGATGCGAGTATTCTTGCTAATGGTTGGGAGCTAGATCTAACTATCGCCTTTGATGGTATTATTCCGATTAGTAATTTTTTCTCACTGGTTGATGAACTAGGTAAAATCAGTAAAACACGCGTTCGTTTACAAGAAGAAATCTTAGCCGGATGTTGGGAATCTCTGGCCGATGGCCGAGCTGACTTACTTGTGTGCCCAAAGCTTGATACGATTCCAAACGACATTAAAAGTGACGTAATAGGTAAAATAGAAATGGTTTGGGTGGCAGCATCAAACCATTATGTTCACAAACGTTCTGGTGAGTTCGACCAGAAGGCCAGAGAAAGTTACAGGGTTATTGCAATTGCCGATACAGCACGCGATCAACCCGCACTAAGTATTAATATATTAGAAAAACAACCACGCTTAACCGTAACGAGTTTCCCAGCAAAAGTAGAAGCTCTAACAACAGGGTTAGGCATAGGCACTTTACCGAGTGTTATCGCGGAACCACTGATTGAATCTGGTGTGCTTCAGCGAATTGTAGGAACGGAACCCCAAGCTATTGATATCGTCATGGCTTGGCGACGCAATAAAATGGGCGACGCCAAATCATGGTGTATTCAGCACATTAAAAAGACATGGTCACTCAAGTAACGGCAACACCATATCCGCAGTACCGTCTTCAAAACTAATATCTAGCTCAAACCCCAACTTTTGAGCTAGTGTTAGCATGCCTCTGTTCGTTGGCATCGTCATCCCAGACATTTGCTTGGTCTGCTTTGCTCGGCAGTAGTCGATAACTTTAGTCAGAAGAATTCGACCTAATCCGACACCTTTCAGATCAGACCTAATTAATATCGCAAACTCTGCATCTGTGTTTTCTGGGTTAATTAGCGCTCTTGATACACCGATAATAGCCGGAACACCTTGTTCTTTGCGAACAACCACAAAAGCAATTTCTCTGTCGAAATCAATCTGAGTAAAATTAGCCAATGCCTCATGATTGAATTCACCCACATCACTAAAAAAACGCTTATAAAGATCTTCTTTCGATACTCTATTAATGAAGTCTGCGTGAAGTGGTTCATCTTCAGGGAGAATAGGGCGTAACAGCACCTCTGTGCCATCCTTGAGTTGAATGTTTTCTTCGAGCTCTACAGGATAAGGACGTATTGCCAACCGTTCTTGAGGATCACCTTCATAAGCTTTCAAGATAATATCTGCGTCTAATATTGTGAACTTGTCTCCATTGGCTAGTACTGGATGGATATCCAAATCATGTATTTCAGGGCAATCAACCACCATTTGAGATATACGAACCAGCAGTTCTGAGAGTCCCTCTATATCAATCGGATTAGGAAGCTTTTGCAGACGAATTTTGCCACTTTTTATTGCTCGAATGATTAGGTAACGAGCCAGTGTCATATTAAGTGGTGGAAATGCAGCTGCCGCATCAATCGATTCATCCCACTCTGAACCTCCTTGACCAAGTAAAATAATAGGGCCAAAAGTCTCATCGGTGGTGACCTTTACACGTAGTTCTTGCCCGCCCGCGAGTTTCGCCATTCCTTGAATCAACAAACCATGTATATGCGCCGTAGGGTACGACAGCTGAGAACGATCAAGGATCGCTTGAGCAGCATTAGCCACTTCATTACTGTTTCGTAAGTTGAGCATTACACCTTGCACATCTGATTTATGCGCAATGTCTGGAGAACGAAGTTTAACGGCAACTGGGTAACCAATCGTTTCAGCAATGTGTACCGCTTCACTTGGGTCGGAAGCAATCCAAGTTGGTAAGACATCAAGATTGAAGTGTTTGAAAAACTGACTGTTTTGGTGAGTATCAAGACTAACTGTTTCTTTATCCAGTAGTTGTCGTTCTATCCAATTTCTCGCATCAGCTAAATCTTCAATATGAACTTTCTCAGCTGTGGTCGGTGTTTCCATCAATTGGCGTTGGTTACGTCTGTATTCGACCAAGTGCATGAAAGCAACGACTGAGCTTTCTGGTGTTCGATACGTTGGAATCCCGGCTTCTGTAAAAAGTTTTCTTGCAGGCCTTGCTGTCAGCTCGCCCGACCAATTGGTTAGAATGTTAAATCGCTTATGTCGAGGGTGTTTTTTAATTGCTTTAATAATTCGCTCAGCTGTCTGGGCTGAATGAGCAATCGCAGAAGGGCTGTGCATAATAAGAATTGCGTCAGCTTCATCCCCGTCGAGTAGTGCATTTAGTGTATCGATATAACGCTGATCACCCGCATCACCAACAATATCAATCGGGTTGCTGTGTGACCAACTCGATGGCAAGACTTTGTTTAATTTTTCTAGTGTTTGTTCTGATAAATCAGCGAGTTTGCCGCCACGATCAAATAAAGTATCCACGGCCATAATTGCGGGGCCACCACCGTTGGTAACAATAGCAAGACGCTCGCCACGTAAGGGCACCGAATGAGTCAGTGTTTCTACCGCGGCAAACAGCTCATGTAAGTTCTTAACTCGTAACATACCGCTACGTCGAATAGCTGAGTCATAGATAATATCTAATGTGTCAGCACCACCAGTATGCGCTATGGCAGCGGCTCGACCTTTCGCTGTTCGACCTCCTTTCAACACCAGAATTCGTCGGTTACGAGATGCTGCACGCGCAGCCGAAATAAAGCGTCTTGCATCTTTAATGCTGTCCACATAAAGCAAGATGGCTTCAGTGTGAGAATCAGTACTGAGATAATCCAACAGTTCAGAGAACTCAATATCACTGCCGTTGCCGATCGAGATAAATGCAGAAAAACCGATTTCTTTGTCGTTCGCCCAATCGAGAATGGTGGTACAAACAGCGGCAGATTGAGAAACAAAAGCAATTTTACCGGGCAGCGCAGTCACGGGAGAGAAAGAGGCATTCAACTTTAACCACGGAACAATGATGCCAAGGCTATTTGGGCCAAGCACTCGGATGTTATGTTTTTTGGCTATAGTTAGGCATCGAGAATCAATTGTTTCGCCGTTGTCACTTATTTGGTGCATGTCTGATGACAGAACGATCACGGAGGCAATGCCTTTCTCAGCTAACTCTTCAAAAATGGCCACATTACGCATAGCATTAGTACATAAAACCGCGAGGTCAGGAACGATAGGAAGCGATAGAATGTTCTTGTAAGAAAGTACGCCAGCAACAGAGTCGTATTTTGGCGTAACAGGCATCACTGCACCTTTGAAATCCCCGTGTAATAGGTTGTTCATAACGATATATCCCGCTCGTGTTTCTTGTTGGGAAGCACCAACAACGGCAATCGAACGGGGTTTAAGTAGGGGATCAAGATGATTCATAGACATATCCTAGCAATGCACGTAAGTTCATCGTAACTTACTTTCCCTTTGCGGGTTGATGGCAAATTCACCGAATTAAGATGAATAAGCAAACACTGCATAAAGTTTGTGAAATAGGTCACCCACTAATGGTGTATAATATCAAAGTTAACTTGATTCTAAACCGACGTATCGGCATGATTTATAGTAATTATTATTAAGGATATAGAGCTTTCCATGAAAAAATTTGCAATTGTGACTTTGCCACTGCTCTTGGCTGCATGTGTATCAGACGATTACGTTACAAATGTAACTTCAGATAGCTATCAAGAAGAGTACAAAACTGCCAAAGTTGAAGCTCCAGTTGTATCTCAGTCTGAGCAAACAGGCGTTGTAGAAGAAAATGTCGTCAACGTTATTAAGTCAGAGCCTGTTGAACAAAAAGTGACTCAAACAACGAGAACTAAGCCAGTAGCAACAGTGACTGGTCCAACTCAGAAACAACAAGATATGAACCAGCGCTTTGGTTACACGGTTCAAGTTGTTGCTGTTGGCAGCCAGAGCAAGGTCGACTCTTTCGTGAAAATGCTACCAACGACTTCACAACCCGTTTGGGAAAACTACAAAATGGTTAACGGTACTAAGTGGTTCACAGTTCTTTATGGTGACTACGCGACACGCTTAGAAGCTAAGAAAGCAATTTCGACCCTGCCAGCAACTTTCCAAAATCTGAAACCATTCGTTAAGAGCATTGATGACATCAAGAACTCTGAATACCCAACGCTTAACAAGTTAAACTAAGTTTTAATTCAGAAAGAGGGAGCAAATTGCTCCTTCTTTTTTTTATGACGAGCCGTTTTGTCTAATAGTTAATCGCTCGATCTTTAGATGGCGATTTTAGCTTTCAAAACACTGTACCTATTTCGACTTTTGTTTATCATTGAAGTCAGTATTCCTAGTTTCAAGGACCGAATTTACCCATGAACACCACAAACATCCTTCTTCTTTGCGGCGGTGGATCTTCAGAGCATGAAGTGTCTTTAGTTTCAGCCAATTATCTTTTTGCACAGCTCGACAGCGTTGCTGATTTTAACGTTGTGAGAGTTGAAATTAAGAGTGAAGGTTGGTGTCTAGATTCTGGTGAATTAGTTTACCTTGATATTAACGATCAAACACTACGTGGCGATAACTTCGAGTCTAAAGTCGAATTCATTGTACCTTGTATTCACGGGTTTCCTGGCGAAACAGGTGACATCCAGTCATTGTTTGAAATGGCTAAGATTCCGTATCTAGGTTGTGGCTCTGAAGCGAGTAACAATAGCTTTAACAAGATCACTTCAAAGCTTTGGTACGATGCACTTGGTATCCCAAACACACCTTACTTGTTCCTATCAGACAACACAGAACAAACACACGCACAAGCAACCCAAGCTTTTGAAACTTGGGGGAAAGTCTTCGTAAAAGCCGCTCGCCAAGGCTCTTCTGTTGGTTGTTACCAGGTAAATGAAGTTGAAGAACTGAGTGAAGCGATCGATAAGGCGTTTACCTTCTCAGATCAAGTACTTATTGAAAAGTCAGTCGTACCAAGAGAGCTAGAAGTTGCCGCATATGAAATCGATGGTGAGCTACACATTAGTAAGCCAGGCGAAGTGATTGCACCAAATGGCGCATTCTACTCATATGAAGAGAAATACAGCGCAGACAGTCACTCAATCACTGAAGTGGAAGCAAGTAATCTAACGGATGAGCAGCGTGAATTGATTGCAGACAGTGCACGCAAAGTATTTACACAAATGAAGCTACGTCACTTGTCTCGTATTGATTTCTTCTTAACGCAAGACAACGAGATCTACCTAAATGAAGTCAATACTTTCCCAGGTATGACGCCAATTTCTATGTTCCCTAAAATGGTTGAACACGATGGACATAAATTTAGCCAGTTCTTAGAAAACTGCGTAAGAACCAGTCTTGCTTAGTTCGCTTTATACCAAACGAATCTAAACGGTTATCTGCATAGTGCCTTGAGCTTGATCAACAAGGTACTAGCCGTTTTATAACAAGTCATACCTTGGGTCACGCGATAATTTGATCGTTATGCGTTTGCTGATCTCGTTAGCGGTTGTACCTTTGCATTATCAACTTATTGCCAAGGTACAATCGCTTTAAATTTCATTTTCTCGCTCTCAGCAGTACCGGTATAGCCCACATATTGCGCGGGCATTGCAGGACTGAGCCAACGTCCAAAATCCTGAATCTCTCTTACCTTAAGACCCTGTTTTGATAACTCTTGTGCGGCACCCACACGAATCGAGTTACCTGAAAAATGGTGGTTATCTGCTAAACCGAGTATATCACTCGCTCTTCTTAATATTCGGTATATAGAAGAATCATCCAAAGGTTGAAGCCTAATATTTTCGTGCTTATCTATTGCACGAAACATAGGAAGTTCATCTTCTGAACCAGTAAAAGAAAGCCATCGCTGTAGTGCAACACTAGCCACTTGTGACAGCTTGTAAGCCGAATCCTTAATGGTTATCTGATAGCCTTCATCGTAACTCTCGATATCATTCATCTTTAACGCTTTAAGCTCAGAACGTTTTAACGCACACTCGAACATCACATTATAGATAGCAATATCACGAACCTCTTTTAAGTTTGCTTTTTGATGAGAAAGCAACATGTTCAATTCAGTCAGGTGTGCAGATGTCATCGCATTAGTTTGTTTAGCGTCACCGGCCATTTGAGCTTGCAAGTGGAGTAGGGTAAAGCGAACTTGCCTATGTTTAATCGGGTTGGCAAAGTTAAGCACAGTATGCAACAAACTAAGTGTTGCAGTGTAACGTTTTAGAGAGGCGTACTTTCTGTCATTGGATTCAGTTTCGAGGAAACGACGAACAGCAGTAATAGATGCAGGGAGTGTGTTGATACGATGTTTAGTACAGAACGCATGGTAGCGATTCCAATCACTATAGATACCTAACAGTGAATTATGAGAGTACTGATGTCCTGTTAACTCATCTATAATTTCAATTGTCGCTTTGCTGTTTAATTTTTCAACAAATGAATTAATTGTCACAAAGTCAGTTAAAATAGGGACTTTTTTTCTCAAATTACCGTACCTGAACAGCTGTTTTTACCATATTATGCTTGATATCATTAAAAGTATACTTATGATTAATGCAGTGAAAACAAAAAGATGATTAATAGATATGGCTAATTCAATTTACCGAAGCGTCCATCTTCAGTCGATAGATGCAAATAACACGGTTTGGCGTGCGAAGTTAAAAAACAATGTTATTCAAGGCAATCTAGCTGCCGTGAAGAAGAGTATTGATTGGTGGATTGACACCGCATCTATTATTGATCCAAAAGAGTTCACAGCGTTAAGTAAGTCCAGAGGAGCTGGCGGCGCAAGTGAAAACTTTAACGGCTACCAGATAAAGAATGACACCGGAGAGCCTAATGCGTGGTATTGCATGTTTAACGGTCGCTTAATTAAAGGCGGCAAAATTGCAATCCAACGTCATATAGAAGCTTACTTACTCGCTAAACAAAAAGCAGAGCAACAAAAGAAGTAATTTATGAGCCTAGTATATTCAACAGAAACAGGTCGCATTAAACCTGAAGAAGAGAAAGTCCAACGTCCTAAAGGCGATGGTATCGTTCGAATCCAAAAAGAAACCAAAGGCCGCAAAGGCAAAGGCGTTTCTGTCGTAACAGGCTTAGATCTAGATGACGCACCATTGAAACTAATGGCTGCAGAACTTAAAAAAGTATGTGGTTGCGGTGGCTCTGTAAAAGATGGCAACATAGAGATTCAAGGCGACGCTCGCGACAAGATTAAAGCGCACCTTGAAAAGAAAGGCTACAAAGTTAAGTTTGCTGGCGGTTAAGCTCTAACTAATGCCAGGGGTAAAATCGAAGATTATTATCACTGGTTATTAGGTATTTTATGGTAAATAGCCAACATGGTTAAATACACAGTATAAATCAGAGAATACCGACACCAAATAAAGGCAGGGCATCACACAAAGATACCTGCCTTATAAACGTCAAATCATATTTAACATAACGTACATAATACGCACTTAGACTAATTTGATTTGTGGGCTTTAGTGCGGATTCATCTAGCTTTCTATTTATCATTAGTTGGTGTTATCAGTATACCGAAGCGTTTCAGCTCTAGTGAGCCGTACTGATTTATGACAAAGCTCGATGGATGCAATGTATAAGTTCCGGCAACGTAAGCCGGTTGCCCTTGTTCGAGTTGCAGTTTCATTTCAACTGGGAACTTCCCGCCTAAGTATGCGTAAGCTATTTGTTCATAGATATTACGTGGTGGCTTATTGTCTTTGGCTGGGATTGAACGACTTTCGACTTGTGCGTTCTCTGGGAATATTTCGATTTTTAACATATGGTTGATTTCCTTTGGTTGGGTAATTACTTAGCTCTATGTATGTACCTGGTGCGCTGCGCGTACCAAGTACATACATAAAACTAAGCGGATAAACGAATAACATTGTCACCACCGTATCCGTACAGTTTTGATATATGGCCTGCTATTGGCTCAACATAATCAGTCGGATGTTGTTGTGAGAAATCAATATTAATGACTTGAAGTAAAGGAACTACATTGTCACTTCCATTGCCTTGCAAGTTTTGTAATTGAGCTTTAGAGAATCCGATTGATAGCAAGTCATTCAAATGCCTAGAAAAAGTTTGTCTTGACGTAAATGATTGATATACCGCTTTATAACCATCTGAGATAAGTGAGCGATAGAACCGGAACAACTTATCGGCTTTGGCATATGAAATATTTCCTTTAGGTGTATAGCGAAAATAAGTCTGTTTGAGTTTTTGATGCACTTCTTCATCGTTAAATATGTTCATACGTTGTCCTTCTAGCGCTTCAAGTAATGGTGTAAATGATCTCTTCCAGATGTCTGCAATTAAGTTTTTTCCTGTCGATTCGTATTCTTTTTGGTAGCTAATTGCGTCAAATAAATTCTTTGGGATGTCCATTGCGTCTAAGTATCTACGGTGTGCTCCGGCTTCAAAACGAACTAAATGTCGAGCATAATTAATGAGCTTTGGGTCAGACATGACGTCTATGACCCGATCATATGAACGATTACCTTTTTCTTGTTGTGCGCGGAAGTCACGTAACTGACGGTTAAACTCAGGTCCCTTTAAATAAGCCTTTCTGTCGCAGTGTCGTGAGTTTTTGCTGAAGTAAACTGTTGTTTCGTGCTCATTGCGAACAGCTGTACGCATTTGTTTGTTAGAGACATTTTTGAGTTGTTGGATAACTTGACGGGCTTCTAATTCTGTTTTTACTCGCGCCGAATATGTAGCGTCTACAGCATCAAGTGTTGATGATGGAACATTTAGCATGTCGTACACATCAGGGTAACTGTTGTAGAACGCCATAAGCATTTCGATAGCACCGACTTCGATAGAAGTTGGGCCATATACATTATGACCTTGAAGGATTTTTGCGGGCGACGCTTTCAGCTCAATGCAAGGTGAACGGTATTTTGTACCTTGGTAAATTTTGAATGCCATACCTGTAAAGTGAGTTGGTAATGACTCAAATGGATGGCGTAGATCAGCAACTTCATATTGAGCCGCCCCAACCTCACCAGTAAAAAAGATCGTTTTTGCCTCAAGGCCAATTCCTCGACGAGAGCATTCCTTGATATCTGCGTAAGACACGGCTTCACCCGACTTCTCTTGATGAGTCGTATGGGTAAATTCAGTCTTAAACGGTATTGATATCTTAAGTTTGTCTATCACTCTAAAAACCTGTCAAGAAGATTAACAGCTACTTTTGTGTATTTACACATACATTAAAGTATGAGCTAATGATTGGCAACACAAAAGTGGGTGTAAACTTAAACTAAAGTAAGGTTCTTATATGGAAAACGTAAACATGAGTATTGGTGAGGTCTTAAAAGACCGCAGAATTGAACTATCAATCAAACAAGACGATCTTGCAGATAGAATGGATGTTACAGTGCAAACTGTTAGTAAATGGGAACGTGGAATCACAGAACCTAAAGCTAGCCAAGTAGCTGAGTTATCTAGCATCCTTAAATTAAATGAAAAAGAAATTTGTCAAGGTAAGCGCAGCTCAAGCAGTATCGACCCTTTCGATTTTTTAAAATTGGTTAGCTCATGCATACGCGATGCATCAGAAACAGATCTAATACTGACGATCTATGAGCATCTAGAAGATCCAGAAAAGTTTATATTTGCCCTTTCAGAAAAATCTAACACCCCTTTCTTTACTCATAAAGAAAGACAAAGAGAACAAGCTAAGACGATGTTAGAGCTTTATAAAAATGGTTCTATTCAGTTCAACAATGAAGAAGAAAAAGATCGTTGTTTAAGTGCTTGGGAAGAAGCACTTAAGAGTTGAATGTCTCAAAATGAGACAAGAGTACACTATTAAAGATAGTGTACCTTCGCCAAGAACGAGCCATTTACGAATGGCTCCTTCCCCGACGAAACGGGGCCCCTTCCATTCGAAATGTCTTGCTCTGACCTGCTCCTCATTTCTCCTCGCTCAGTCTCCGCTCGTCAGCATTCGTTACAGGCCAAGCTGAATGACAGATATAAAAAAGCGACAGTAAAAACTGCCGCGCGATTGACTAAAACGAATACTTAATTTAAGCGAGCGCTTGGCTACTCATTTTCACTCTACAAGCAAGCTTATAGCAGTGAAAATCGAGTTAATTGCTAAAAACTAAGCGCTAAAAATAGCTTCAACTTACCCTTGATAAGTATGATAAAGTAGATACAACCTTGGTAAGGAGGACAAAACGATATAAACAAAAATCATCAATACCTAAGTCTTTGGTCTCAGACCAAAAGACAATAAGTGTGTCGTATTTGCTCACAGCTTAAAAGCATGGGATTATACGAACTATCACATTTATCTATAGAAACGACAAAAACCACAATTAAGTGGCTTTTATTTTAAACTTCCCATTTACTAATTGATTGGCGTCGGTACTAGTAAATGGTCATTCAGCATAGGAGATAAAGATGAGATATATAGATATCATCATCAAGCTCGTTGAACTGCTTCAGGCAGTCGTCGAGCTTCTAGTTTCAATATCATAAAACTTTATAGGCCACCTAGTATCCTACTATTAGGTGGCCCCCTAATAATACAAGCCTCTATTACATTGTAAAGGATTCTTTATCATTATTCCTATCCCAAACGTATTATGCGAATTATGTTACGGGTTAACCTTTAACAACGATTTTCCTAACGAGCATCAAAAAGGCCAGACAAGCTGACCTCCTCATTGAGCATGTTACTCGCCCACGTTCTTATTCAGTTAAGCAAGCAAACCACTCAACATAATTCATATCCATAATACGCACTTAGACTAATTTGATTTGTGGGCTTTAGTGCGGATTCATCTAGCTTTCTATTTATCATTAGTTGGTGTTATCAGTATACCGAAGCGTTTCAGCTCTAGTGAGCCGTACTGATTTATGACAAAGCTCGATGGATGCAATGTATAAGTTCCGGCAACGTAAGCCGGTTGCCCTTGTTCGAGTTGCAGTTTCATTTCAACTGGGAACTTCCCGCCTAAGTATGCGTAAGCTATTTGTTCATAGATATTACGTGGTGGCTTATTGTCTTTGGCTGGGATTGAACGACTTTCGACTTGTGCGTTCTCTGGGAATATTTCGATTTTTAACATATGGTTGATTTCCTTTGGTTGGGTAATTACTTAGCTCTATGTATGTACCTGGTGCGCTGCGCGTACCAAGTACATACATAAAACTAAGCGGATAAACGAATAACATTGTCACCACCGTATCCGTACAGTTTTGATATATGGCCTGCTATTGGCTCAACATAATCAGTCGGATGTTGTTGTGAGAAATCAATATTAATGACTTGAAGTAAAGGAACTACATTGTCACTTCCATTGCCTTGCAAGTTTTGTAATTGAGCTTTAGAGAATCCGATTGATAGCAAGTCATTCAAATGCCTAGAAAAAGTTTGTCTTGACGTAAATGATTGATATACCGCTTTATAACCATCTGAGATAAGTGAGCGATAGAACCGGAACAACTTATCGGCTTTGGCATATGAAATATTTCCTTTAGGTGTATAGCGAAAATAAGTCTGTTTGAGTTTTTGATGCACTTCTTCATCGTTAAATATGTTCATACGTTGTCCTTCTAGCGCTTCAAGTAATGGTGTAAATGATCTCTTCCAGATGTCTGCAATTAAGTTTTTTCCTGTCGATTCGTATTCTTTTTGGTAGCTAATTGCGTCAAATAAATTCTTTGGGATGTCCATTGCGTCTAAGTATCTACGGTGTGCTCCGGCTTCAAAACGAACTAAATGTCGAGCATAATTAATGAGCTTTGGGTCAGACATGACGTCTATGACCCGATCATATGAACGATTACCTTTTTCTTGTTGTGCGCGGAAGTCACGTAACTGACGGTTAAACTCAGGTCCCTTTAAATAAGCCTTTCTGTCGCAGTGTCGTGAGTTTTTGCTGAAGTAAACTGTTGTTTCGTGCTCATTGCGAACAGCTGTACGCATTTGTTTGTTAGAGACATTTTTGAGTTGTTGGATAACTTGACGGGCTTCTAATTCTGTTTTTACTCGCGCCGAATATGTAGCGTCTACAGCATCAAGTGTTGATGATGGAACATTTAGCATGTCGTACACATCAGGGTAACTGTTGTAGAACGCCATAAGCATTTCGATAGCACCGACTTCGATAGAAGTTGGGCCATATACATTATGACCTTGAAGGATTTTTGCGGGCGACGCTTTCAGCTCAATGCAAGGTGAACGGTATTTTGTACCTTGGTAAATTTTGAATGCCATACCTGTAAAGTGAGTTGGTAATGACTCAAATGGATGGCGTAGATCAGCAACTTCATATTGAGCCGCCCCAACCTCACCAGTAAAAAAGATCGTTTTTGCCTCAAGGCCAATTCCTCGACGAGAGCATTCCTTGATATCTGCGTAAGACACGGCTTCACCCGACTTCTCTTGATGAGTCGTATGGGTAAATTCAGTCTTAAACGGTATTGATATCTTAAGTTTGTCTATCACTCTAAAAACCTGTCAAGAAGATTAACAGCTACTTTTGTGTATTTACACATACATTAAAGTATGAGCTAATGATTGGCAACACAAAAGTGGGTGTAAACTTAAACTAAAGTAAGGTTCTTATATGGAAAACGTAAACATGAGTATTGGTGAGGTCTTAAAAGACCGCAGAATTGAACTATCAATCAAACAAGACGATCTTGCAGATAGAATGGATGTTACAGTGCAAACTGTTAGTAAATGGGAACGTGGAATCACAGAACCTAAAGCTAGCCAAGTAGCTGAGTTATCTAGCATCCTTAAATTAAATGAAAAAGAAATTTGTCAAGGTAAGCGCAGCTCAAGCAGTATCGACCCTTTCGATTTTTTAAAATTGGTTAGCTCATGCATACGCGATGCATCAGAAACAGATCTAATACTGACGATCTATGAGCATCTAGAAGATCCAGAAAAGTTTATATTTGCCCTTTCAGAAAAATCTAACACCCCTTTCTTTACTCATAAAGAAAGACAAAGAGAACAAGCTAAGACGATGTTAGAGCTTTATAAAAATGGTTCTATTCAGTTCAACAATGAAGAAGAAAAAGATTGTTGTTTAAGTGCTTGGGAAGAAGCACTTAAGAGTTGAATGTCTCAAAATGAGACAAGAGTACACTATTAAAGATAGTGTACCTTCGCCAAGAACGAGCCATTTACGAATGGCTCCTTCCCCGACGAAACGGGGCCCCTTCCATTCGAAATGTCTTGCTCTGACCTGCTCCTCATTTCTCCTCGCTCAGTCTCCGCTCGTCAGCATTCGTTACAGGCCAAGCTGAATGACAGATATAAAAAAGCGACAGTAAAAACTGCCGCGCGATTGACTAAAACGAATACTTAATTTAAGCGAGCGCTTGGCTACTCATTTTCACTCTACAAGCAAGCTTATAGCAGTGAAAATCGAGTTAATTGCTAAAAACTAAGCGCTAAAAATAGCTTCAACTTACCCTTGATAAGTATGATAAAGTAGATACAACCTTGGTAAGGAGGACAAAACGATATAAACAAAAATCATCAATACCTAAGTCTTTGGTCTCAGACCAAAAGACAATAAGTGTGTCGTATTTGCTCACAGCTTAAAAGCATGGGATTATACGAACTATCACATTTATCTATAGAAACGACAAAAACCACAATTAAGTGGCTTTTATTTTAAACTTCCCATTTACTAATTGATTGGCGTCGGTACTAGTAAATGGTCATTCAGCATAGGAGATAAAGATGAGATATATAGATATCATCATCAAGCTCGTTGAACTGCTTCAGGCAGTCGTCGAGCTTCTAGTTTCAATATCATAAAACTTTATAGGCCACCTAGTATCCTACTATTAGGTGGCCCCCTAATAATACAAGCCTCTATTACATTGTAAAGGATTCTTTATCATTATTCCTATCCCAAACGTATTATGCGAATTATGTTACGGGTTAACCTTTAACAACGATTTTCCTAACGAGCATCAAAAAGGCCAGACAAGCTGACCTCCTCATTGAGCATGTTACTCGCCCACGTTCTTATTCAGTTAAGCAAGCAAACCACTCAACATAATTCATATCCATAATACGCAC